>JBGAIM010000010.1:0-252520 GCA_044225555.1 Limisphaerales bacterium
ATGCCCTGCGACATCAACTCCTGCGCGTCGAAGGGCGTTTTGCCCGTGAGCAATTCGTAAAGCAACACGCCGAGCGAATAGATGTCGCTGCGCGTGTCCACGTCCAGCCCGCTCATCTCCGCCTGCTCCGGACTCATGTAAGCCGGCGTGCCGATGAACTGGTGCAACTGCGTATAGACCGTGTTGTCGGTCAGGCGTCCCTCCGTCGCCTTGGCTATGCCGAAATCAATCACCTTTGGCACCGGCACGCCGTCGTGCAGCGTCACGAGAATGTTCGAGGGCTTGATGTCGCGGTGGATGATGCCCTTCTGATGCGCGTGCTGGATCGCCTGGCAAACCTTGATGAACAGATCGAGCCGCTCCTTGGTGCTGAGTTTCTCCTGGTCGCAGTAGTCGGTGATCTTGATGCCCCGCACCAGTTCCATTACGAAGAACGGACGGCCCAGTTCCGTTGTGCCCGCATCCAGCACCTTGGCGATGTTCGGGTGGTCCATCATCGCCAGCGCCTGGCGCTCGGCTTCGAAGCGCGCGACCACCTGCTTGGTGTCCATGCCCAGCTTGATCACCTTGAGCGCCACACGCCGGCGGACCGGCTCGGTTTGCTCCGCGACATACACCACGCCGCACCCACCTTCACCGACGCGCTCCAAAAGTTTGTAGCGCCCGAGCGTCTGGCCCACGGCTTCATCGGGCGCATCGGCGAGATCAAGCTTGATGGTGAGACGGGCGGCTTCGGCCTGTGTGGGCACAAGGTTGTCTGGCTGGTCTTGCGCGGCGAGTAAGGCTTCAAGGCGTTGGCGCAGGGCAGGGTTGCCGTGGCAGGCGCCATCGAGGAAAGTGGCGCGCTCGGAGGCTGGTCGCTCCAGGGCGGCGGCAAAGAGCGCTTCTTCGCGCTGGTTGAACGGTGGCATTGGCGATTGGGAATTACTCATCTGATCCTACATGCGCATTTGGCCGACTAAAAGTATGAAGAATTTTTCCTATACTTTTCCAGTCAGGTTTGCGCATTGATAGGTGAAGGCCATGAGCAACTCTGAATTCAAATTCTACTGTTCCCACTGTGACCAACCGTTGAAGTGCGAACCGCAATTCGCCGGACGCCAGATTCAATGCCCGTCCTGCCAGCATCTCATCCGCATCCCGAATCCACCGGCGGGCACCGGCTTCACTCACGTGCAACCGGAATCCGGCCAGACCTGGGCCACGCATGTGCCCAAGGGTAAGAAAGCCTGAGCGGCAGGTCCGGTGACTCAGCCGCAGATCAGCGCGGTGAGGGGCCGCGCATCTCGACGGTCAGCCAGGCACGGGCGTAGGCCCACCATTGCTTGGCCACTGGCACGGTAATGCCAAGGGCGGATGCGGCTTCCTCGAAGGTCATCCCCACAAAATAGCGGAGCTTCACCAGTTCGGCCTTGCGCGGATCAATTGCGGCGAATTTTTCCAACGCCTCATCAACGGCGAGCAAACTGTCGTCATCTGCCACGGGAGCAGGAATCTCGATTTCATCCACATCCAGCGGGCTGACGCCGCTGCCGCGCTTGGCAGCCTGGCGACGGCGGGCGCGCTCGATCAAGATGCGACGCATCGCTTCGGCGGCAGCGCCGAAGAAGTGGGCCCGATTCTCGAAACGCGCCCCCTCGCCTCCGCCGAGCCGCAACCACGCCTCATGAACGAGCGCCGTGGGTTGCAAGGTGTGGCTGGCGCTCTCGCGGGCCATTCGCTGCCGCGCAATCTGTCGCAGTTCGTCATAGACCAATGGCAGTAATTCCGCCGCCGCGCGCGGATCACCCCCAGCGGCGGCTTGCAGTAGTTGAGTGGCGTCACTCATGTTCGTGGCGAGTCTATGGCAACGACCCGCAGCACGCCACGAAACGTTGTTCGTTTCGGGGCCGCGTAATCACGTCTCCTTGACGCCGCGGCCTCAATCGCATAGACGATCTTCATGCGCCGTGACATTTTCTGCTTCTGCGCAATCGCTGCGGCGGTTGCCGTTTACGCCACCCCGGCACTGGCTCATCCCGGCGGCCTCGATAAAAATGGCGGGCACACGGACAAAAAAACCGGCGAGTATCATTATCACAAGGCCAAGGGAAGCGGCGCCGAACCTTCCGACCCACCGGCACCCCCTGCCACGACGAAGGGGCCGCGCCCGTCTCCGGCCCCGAGCGCGCCAACATCCCCACCGTCCCCGGTACTCACCACACCGGTCGCGCCGCCAGCCCGAGTGGTCAGCGCGGAAACCATTTCACAAACCGCCGTTACCAATCAGGCGGTGGACTGCACCCAACTCCTCGCGCGCCTGATTGACCCGACGCAGTTGGCCACGTTGCAAGCCCGTGCTGCTGATCCCCGAATCTACCAAGTGGCGGCCCTTTTGGAACAAGCCAGACTGCAAGGTCAGAGCGTGTCGGTGGTGGCGACGAACGCTGTGAAACTCGCCGGCTATACGAATGCAGCGTGGGCCGTCATGACGTGCGATTCGTTGGTGCGAAACCACCAGACCGCTCAGGAACTCGGCGTCCTGGCCGCGCCGGGTCTGGTAGAGATGCAGCGCGGTCAGCCGCCCACGATCGCCAATGGCGCCTTCGGTGGGGACGCCTTGAGCGTGGCTCATACCATTCCCTTCGCCGTGGCCCCGGAACTCGACAATGTCATTGCGAACCTGGAGCTGCTGCCGGCGAAAGTGAAATCCGCCAAAGGTGACCAGGTTGGTCCGCGACAATACGAACTGGCGCGAAAGTTTCACGCCGCTGGATTGCTGGCCACGGAGCGGATGAACGAGCTGCTGGCAAAGTGAGCGGTAAGAGTGTTTTGCCAAGCAAGCCGCCGGCGGGCGCGGATCGCACTTGCCAAGCTGCGGTCGATCTGACCAGTTTCGTGCATGTGCTCCGACACGCTTGACTCCTCGCCAATCACGATCCGTTACCTTCCCTTGGTCCTGCTGGCATTTGTCGCCGCGAGCTGTTCAACGCTGCCACCCGCACCGGCGGATTGGACGGCCTGGCAGACGCGGCGGAATGAGTCCATTGGCGGGACGAACGGTTGGACGACGCTCATCGGATTGCACTGGTTGAAGGAGGGCGATAATTCGGCCGGCAGCGCTCCAACCAACCAGGTTGTGCTGCGATCGGATCGCGTCCCAAACAACATCGGGGTTTTCACCCGCACCGGGAAGTCAGTTACCTTCACGGCCGCGGAGAATGTAGACGTCCGGGTCCGGGGAGAGAAGGTGGGCCGGATGGAACTGAAGACCGACGCGTCATCCGGCCCGACCCGGCTGCAGGTGGGTGCGGTTTCCATGGTTGCCATCGAGCGCGGCGACCGGCTGGGGTTGCGGGTGCGGGACCCGGACTCCGCCACCCGTCGCGCGTTCAAGGGACTGCGGTGGTTTCCTTACAACCCGGCTTGGCGACTGGAAGGGAAGTTTGTCGCCTTTCCGGTGGCTGAAAAGTTGCGCGTGCCGGATGTCACGGGTGCGATCCAGGAATTTACCGGTCCCGGCGCGATCGAGTTCACGGTTCACGGCTCGGTGTATCGACTGACCGTCGTTCAAGAGCCTGGCGATCCGGACTTCTTTCTCATGTTCCACGACGAGACCTCCGGGGTTTCCACTTATGGGGCCGGGCGCTTCCTGTCGGTTTCCAAACCGGATGCCGATCAGCGAGTGGTCATTGATTTCAACCGTGCCTATACGCCGCCTTGCGGGTTCACCGCCTTTGCGACCTGTCCGATCCCGCCACGGCAGAACTGGCTGAAACTCGCCGTCAAGGCGGGCGAACTCAACCCCGCCGGCCACTGAGCCAGCCGTAATCCGACCAATCGGAAACTGCAATTGCGGGAAAAGGCTTTTCACCGGGCAGAAGTTCCGGCAGCGTGGCGCCTTTATGGCGCAAGCAAACCCGCCTGTTAACCCGGAAGCGTTCAAGCCATACATACCCGCATCGGCTGCGCCTCGCGAGCTCACGGCGCGCGCGGTGATTCTGGGCACTCTCTTGGGCGTCGTTTTCGGAGCTTCCTCGCTTTATCTTGTGTTGAAGGTTGGTCTGACCGTCAGCGCATCCATCCCCGTGGCGGTGATCTCGCTCGCTTTGTTTCGGTTGTGGTCCAAGTGCGGTGGACGCGACGCGACCATCCTCGAAAACAACATCGTGCAGACCGCTGGTTCGGCGGGCGAATCCATTGCTTTCGGGATTGGCGTGACGATGCCCGCGATCATGATTCTCGGATTTGATCTGGAAATCGCCCGGGTCACGCTAGTGGCCTTGCTGGGTGGATTGTTGGGCATCCTGATGATGATTCCGCTGCGCCGGGCGCTGATCGTCGCCGAGCATGGCAAGTTGAAATATCCCGAGGGCACGGCTTGCGCGGAAGTGCTCAAGGCGGGGGCGGATGAAGAATCCCGCTCGTTGGCTGATGAAGCGCCCGGCAAACGTGGTGTGGAAGTCGTAGTTCCCAGCGGCACGGCAATTTTCGCGGGCTTCGGGCTTGGGCTGGTTTACAAAACCGCGATGTCAGCTTTCCGCCTGTGGAAGGACACGCCGGAGAAGGTTCTGGGCGCGCCGCTGAAGAGTGGGAGCATCGCTTGCGAAATTTCCCCTGAACTACTCGGCGTCGGTTACATCATCGGTCCCCGCATCGCCTCGATCATGATGGCGGGCGGCGTGCTGGGGTATCTCGTCTTGATTCCGCTCATCAAGTTTTTCGGTGAAGGCATGACCAGCGTGCTGGCGCCCGGCACAAAACCGATTTCCGAAATGAGCCCCGGCGATATGCGGAGTGCCTACTTGCTTTACATCGGCGCGGGGTCGGTGGCCGCTGGCGGCATCATCAGTCTCGTCCGCTCGCTGCCCACCATCCTCCATGGGGTGCGGTCTGGCTTGTCGGATTTTAAAAAGGCGGCCACGGCGCATGTTTCCGTGCTGCGGACGGAGCGCGACATGTCCATGAAAGTAGTGGCGGCTGGGTTGGTGGCGCTCGTGATTGCGATTCTTGCCGCCCGCACGCTGCACATGAATATTCTCGGGGCGCTGTTGATTGTCGTGTTCGGCTTCCTCTTCGTCACGGTTTCATCACGGCTCACTGGCGAAATCGGTTCGTCCTCCAACCCCATCTCCGGCATGACGGTCGCCACCTTGCTCCTCACGTGTTTGATCTTTCTGGTTGTGGGCTGGACAGGCGGACCGTATTACGTCACGGCATTGTCGGTCGGCGGCATCGTTTGTATTGCGGCGTCGAATGGCGGCACGACTTCGCAGGATTTGAAAACCGGCTTCCTACTCGGCGCTACCCCGAAGCTGCAACAGATCGCCATTCTGATTGGGGCGACGGTCAGCGCATTGGTGCTGGGGCCGATTCTCCTTGGCTTGAATGATGTGAAGTCGGTCTATGTTCCGGCAGCTGAAGCCGCGCCCGGCTTACGCGTTCCGGCGGAAGTGAAACTGGAACAAAGCGAAGCCCTGCCTCGGTCCCAATTCAAAGACAGTGACACACGCTTCAAAGTGTGGCACAAGACGGACGCTGCCGGTGGTCCGGCGGGAAAATATCTCGTGGATGATTCCGGCGCCGCGGTGTGGTTGGTGGATCCCGGCATCAACGGCGACTACACCAAGCGGCAGGATGGGACGGAGGTGAAAAAGTTCGAAGCCCCCAAGGCCGTATTGATGAGCTATATCATCAAAGGCATCCTGGACCGCAAACTGCCGTGGGCGTTGGTTTTGTTTGGCGTGATGATTTCGGTGACGTTGGAACTGTGCGGGATTTCGTCGCTGGCATTTGCCGTTGGTGTTTACATTCCCATCTCCAGCTCAACGCCCATTTTCGTCGGCGGACTGGTGCGTTGGCTGGTGGACGGCCACATTCGCAAGAAGCTCGATGCGCATAAACTCACCGAAGAAGAGCTGGTTGCCGAAGGGGACAAAAGCCCCGGCGTCCTGCTTGCGAGCGGCTACATCGCAGGAGGTGCGATCGCGGGCATCATCATCGCGTTTATCGCGGGCGCGTTGCCCAAGCTGGATACGGCCATCGCGCAGTGGGCCGAGAAGGTGAATCCGTTCTTCGGCGGGCCGAATGCTGACCTGCTTTCAATGTTGCCGTTCGTGGCGTTTTCGCTGTTACTTTATCTTGTGGGCCGCGGGTTGCTGATGAACGGCAGGCGGCCGAGTTAACCCGGTTTTTGGACCAGCCAGTTCATTTTATGAAGCGCAATTCTCGTCTCCTGCTTGGAATCGTTTGCGTCGCCTCAGCGCTCTGGGCCGGCGTGGCGCGGGCCGACAGCAAGAGCGACGCGAAGCAATTCCTCGAAACTTACAATCTTACCTACCAACGACTTTACACCGTGGCCAGCGAAGCGCAGTGGCTGGCGGCGACGGATGTGACCGACGAACACACCGGCCAGCGCATCGGCGCGGATCAGGCGCAATCGGCCTACCTCGGCAGCCCGTGGATCATCGAGAAAGCGCGCGAGCTGTTGAAACAGAGCGGCAAGCTTGATCCGCTGACGGTGCGTCAATTGCAGCATGTGCTGCTGCTCGCCGCCGGTGCGCCCGGAACGATTCCGGAGATTGTGAACGAGCGCGTTATTGCCGAGGCGCGACAGGGTGCAACCCTGGACGGCTTTCAATTCAAATGGACGCCACCGGGCGCGCCGAAAGCGGAGGTGCTGACCGCCAACAAGATTGATGAAATCTTGAATTCCTCGACGAACCTCGCGGAGCGACTCGCGGTCTGGAAGGCGTCGAAGGAATCGGGTGTGGCGCTCAAACCGGGGCTGCTCAAGTTGCGCGAGCTGCGCAATCGCGTCGCCTCCGAGATGGGCTACAGTTCGTACTTCGGCCTGCGCGCGGCGTTCTCGGACATGAGCGTGCCGGAGATGAAGCAATTAACCGACAAGCTCGTGCAAGACACCAAGCCGCTCTACGAACAATTGCATTGTTGGACCAAATTCAAACTTGCCGAACGCTACGGCCAGCCCGTGCCGAAACTGATTCCAGCCCAATGGCTCGGTAATCGTTGGGGCCAGGAATGGCCCGGCCTCGTGGACAGCATTGATCTTGATCCGCTGTTCAAGGACAACTCGCCCGAGTGGATTGTCCAGCGGGCGGTGAATTACGGCGAATCCATCGGCCTACCCAAAGTGCCTGCGGCCGGCTTCTGGGCGAAGTCCGATCTTTACGAGCTGCCCGCCGACGGCAAACGCAAGAAGAACACCCACGCGTCGGCCTGGCATATCAATCTGGAAACGGATGTGCGTTCGTTGATGAACGTGCGTTCGGATGCCTATTGGTTCAACACGGCGCATCACGAGTTGGGGCATGTTTTCTATGACCTTTCCTACAGCCGGCCCGAAGTGCCGTTCGTGCTGCGCGACGGCGCCAGTCCGGCCATGCATGAAGCAATGGCCGAAGCGCTGGCCACGGCGCCGGCGCAATTGCCCTATCTGCGACAACTCGGCCTGGTCAAGCCGGACCAGAAGTTCGACGAGGTTCAATGGTTGCTGAATGATGCGCTCGACAAGGTGGTGTTCATTCCGTGGTCCGCGGGAGTCATGGCGGCGTGGGAGCGCGATTTTTATGAGGGCAATCTGCCGGCGGATCAATTGAACCAGCGTTGGTGGGAATACGTGGCCAAGTACCAGGGCATCGCACCTCCCGAACCGCGTAGCGAGGAGTTTTGCGATGCGGCAACCAAGACGCACATTAACGACGACCCGGCGGAGTACTACAAATACTCCATCGCCTTCGCGATCAAGTATCAACTGCATATGCACATCGCGAAAAAGATTTTGCATCAGGACCCGCGCAATTGCGATGCGGCAGGTCGCAAGGAGGTGGGCGAGTTTCTTTCCAAGATCATGAAGCAAGGCGCGACGAAGGATTGGCGCTTGGTTATCCGCGAAGCGACCGGCGAGGAATTCAGCGGCAAGCCCATGCTCGAATATTTCGAGCCGCTGATGAAATATCTGAAAGAGCAGAATCAGGGGCGTCAGGTGGGCTGGTAGAAATACCAGGCGGGCGCGGCTTGGCGGGTCGTGGAGGCCCGATAACTTTGCTTGCGAGAATCAGGCTACGAGAGTAACAAAAGACGGGTTCACCTGGGAAAACAAATTATGACGACTTCAAATCGCTTCACGCGTCGCAAATTCCTTCAAGCCACAACCGCCCTGGCCGTGGTGGCACCGACCATTCTGCCTTCGTCTATCTGGGCGGCCGAAAAAGGGCCGAACGATAAGATCACGCTCGGGTTCATCGGCATGGGCAAGCAGAACAGCGGCCTGCTCAACGGTTTCATCCATAACAAGGAAACCCAGGTGGTCGCGGTGTGTGATGTGGACACCACACGGCGCAATCACGCCCAGCAGACGGTCGAGGGTTATTACGCGAAACAGACCAACAAGGGTACGTTCAAAGGGTGCGATGCGTACACGGATTTTCGCGAGTTGATCGCGCGGAAGGACATTGACGCCGTGGTGGTCGCCACGCCGGATCACTGGCACGCGCTCAACGTGGTTGCCGCGGCGAATGCGGGCAAGGACATCTATTGCGAGAAGCCGCTTTCGCTGACCATTTACGAAGCCCGCGCCATGGTAAACGCCGTTCGCAAGAACAACCGCATTTGTCAGACGGGTAGCATGCAACGGTCATCGCGCGAATTTCTGAAGGCCTGTGAACTGGTCCGCAACGGGCGCTTGGGCAAAATCAAAACGGTGGTGGTCGGGGTCGGTGCGCCCAGCAAGTGGTGCGATCTGCCGGAGGAAAAGATGGAGCCCGGGCTCGATTGGAATTTCTGGCTCGGCCCGGCGCCGCTGCGGCCTTACAACTCGGTGCTCAGTCCGCGCGGGGTGCATGATTTCTTTCCGAACTGGCGCAGCTATCGGGAATATTCCGGCGGCGCGATGACGGACTGGGGCGCGCATCATTTTGATATTGCTCAATGGGGCTTGGGCATGGACGACAGCGGACCGGTGGAGATCATTCCGCCGGAGAACCCCAACGCCACCAGCGGCGTGCGGTTCATTTACGCCAACGGCGTCGAGATGATCCACGATACCAGCAAGGGCGGGGTCACGTTCAATGGCACCGAGGGCAGCATTCACGTGGACCGCGGCGTGTTCGAGGCCAAACCCGATTCACTGGGCGAAGAACCTTTGGGCGACAAGGCGGTGCGCCTCTATGCAAGTTCGGATCACCTGAAGGATTGGTTGAGTTGTACCCGGAGCCGGAAGCTGCCGATCTGCGATGTGGAAATCGGTTGCCGGTCTGTGACGGTGTGTCACTTGGGAAATCTCGCTTATTGGAACCACCGCCGCTTGAAGTGGGATCCGAAGGCGGAACAATTCGTCGGCGATGCGGAGGCGAACAAATGGTTGAATCCGCCCAAGCGCGAACCTTGGAAGGTGTAGGCAACAATGCTGGTGTCAGTTTGAGCGAGTTGCCAGGCGCCGGCTCCATTTGAAACGCAACCGGGAAAAAAGAAGTGGCTGACAGTACTCAGCGAATTTTACCGGGACTTGTTTGCCCGCGTTCCTGAATCACATCAGCCAACCGAGTTATACGCCGGTTAGCCAAGGCGTCAACCCAAGAAATGCAAAGATGAATGGCAGGCTGGATTCCGCGGGGTGTCGTTGGCCGAGCCTCCGCCGCGACCGGTGGGACCGTTTGACAACGGCCTGTTCCAGTGGTCAATTCAATCAAGGTGAACTTGATAAAACAGTTATTCAGTCGCCACGCACATCCAGATCGGGAATCACCTGCTTCCTACAATTGGCCCGGGCAGACGGGCCGGGAGTATGCCTTCGGGGTTTACCCCTTTGACACTTCCTTTCAACCGTTGCCCGGCATTTATATTTACGCCAGGCAGTTGTCGGAAGGCGATTGGGACCCGATCTACATTGCGCAAACCCGCGATCTGCACCAACGACTCGAAGGTCACGTGACGTTGGCGGACGCGATCGCGCAGGGCGCCACGCATATCCATGCCCACTATTGTACGGCGGGGCAGGGGGCGCGCCACACGGAGGAACAGGACCTCATCCACCGCTGGCAGCCTGTGTGCAATGACGTGTTCCAGAACTGACGGGAGACCAGCCCGGCGACGCTGATGACGAGCAACTCGGCGCGTGAGTTTGCTTGGGCGCGTTCACTACGATCATCGCCCGCAGCCCGGTTTCCGGTTTAGAATCTCACGAACCATTGTTTCCGATACATCAAGTGCGCCACCAGATAGAGCATGGTGGTCCACATGATCGCCCAGAGCAGCGAGGCATTGGTGGGGCTGGCCAGCGCGGCAAAAGACTTCTGGAAGAGAAAACTCTGAAGGGCGACGGTCTGCTCGGGAGCGGAATTCAGGTTGATCTTGATCGAAAGCAGCCGCCCCAGCACGCCCGAGAGCACAAACACCGTGATGGCATTCATGCCGTAGATGGCGAGCGGCTGGACCGGCTTGCGATAACCTTTCACGTCCACCAGCCAGTAACAGACGCCGAAGCAAATCATCGCCAGTCCCGCCATGAACACCGTGTAAGAACTCGTCCAGAGACTTTTGTTGATGGGCAGCGCGAGGTTCATCAACTCACCCAGCCAGAGCAACAACGCACCCGCGACCATCAGCCACGCGGTTTTTTCGGCCTCACTGCGCGGCGTGCGCATCCAGTGCCCCGCCAGAATTCCGAACAGACACGTCGCGATTGCCGGCAAGGTGCTGAGGATTCCTTCCGGATCCCAGGTGCGCCCGGTCTTCCACACGTGCGTGCCGATGATCGGGCCGTTGAGCACGAAATTGTCCACAGCGGCGGAAAAGTTATCACCCATCTCAAACAAGCCGGACACGAAGCGGGTTTCACCATGCACATCCACGGGGAACGGAGCGAACGTCATGAGCAACCAGTAGGCGAGGAGTAAGCCCACGGTCCAGATTATCTGTCCGCGAATATTGGTCCGTAGCAAGATCGCCGTGACGATCAAATAACAGACGGCGATGCGCTGCAGCACACCGGGCAGCCGGACGTTGGTCAGATAATGGTGCAACCATTCGACCAAACCCAGTTGGCGCAGCGAACCATCAACCAGATGCCCGAGCGTGGCGAGAAACAGCCCCAACCCAAACAGGATCGCAGCCCGGCGCAGTGCGTGCCACCAGAGTTCCCGGCGACTTTGGCCCTGTTCGAGGCGGCGCGAGACCGAGAGCGGGATGGCCACGCCGACGATCCAGAGGAAAAAGGGGAAGATCGTATCCGTGAAGGTCCAGCCGTTCCATTCCGCGTGCCGCAGCGGCGGGTAGATGTGCGACCACGAGCCGGGATTGTTGACGAGCATCATCGCGGCGATGGTCGCTCCGCGAAACACGTCAAGCGACATCAAGCGGCTGGTCGTGGGTGCGGGTGATGAAGGCGGATCGCCTTGGCTCATGGGCGCGACGCTAAGGTCTTTTCGCCTTCGAGGGAATCTTTTTCAACGAGTCTGAGTGCTGGGTTCACACCCGACAATCTTGTTGCCATCCGCAGTCGCAATGCATGGGTGCGAGCCGCATCTGTTGCTGCTATTTGGGGGATTTGCCGAAAGCTCTTCGCAGTCTATTGCTAGATTAGCGAACCAACCGCCTCTGAGGCGGGGCAATGACTCAAGTAACAAGCCCGCACAACTTGTTGGAAATGAACGGTGCATTTCTTGTTACTTACGAGGCCCGTGTTGGTGATTTGATCGCATCGGTTGGGACATCTGACCAGAAATCATATCCCTCAGGTAGAAAAATCACTTCAGGTCGCTTCAGACACCAGACAAAAACGTCCGTCGTCAGGCGGTCCAACTCTGCATCAGCAAAGTCTCCGCTGTTAGCACCCACGTCGCCGGCTTGCTTAACGGCTGCCAAATCTTGAGCTATCCTGGCGGCTGAGAAAGGCGTAGGCAGCCAACGTCCGAGCGTATCCAAATATTCGTAATAGCTGTCATTCCAGTTGCACCAACCGTCACGATCCCGCGTATGCAATAATACCAGAATCGCGTCGATTACCTCATGGTGGAGTGATCGAATGCCGTCGGTATCTTCCTCCAACTCGTCAAACCACCGCCGGAGACTCTCCAACTGATCGGCACTTTGACTAACAGACGAGAGCTTCATAGGCCTAACATTGTAATGAACCGCGAGCCTTGCAGCCTAGCACGGCTTGTGAGTTCGACTTTCGGCTTGGCAAAATCTTTTGTCGAGAGGAATTTGGAGTCGAAATGAACCAGCGTCAGCATTCAGCAAAGGCGGCGTACCAGCTCTCGGGCAGGTTTGTTTCCAATCTTTGGTGAAACTCTGACAACCTTTGGCAGAGATATGTCCATACGACCCTACCTCGCGCTGGCGCTACTGACCTTGCTGGCACCCGGCACGTCGGTCAGGACCGCCTCGGCGGGCGAGGGCTGGTTTTCCTTCGAGCCGAAGCCCGATCCGTTTGCCGAGAGCCCGCTGGACTTGCGTGCCCTCAATGAGAAATTCGCCGGTGAGCATGGGTTCATTGCGACCAAGGACGGCCATTTCGTCCACGCCGCCAACGGCCAGTCAGTGCGCTTCTGGGCAGTGAACGGGCCCTCCGGGGAGGGCAATGATCGCGCCGAGTTGCGCCGGACGGCGCGTTTGCTGGCGAAGTACGGCGTGAACCTCGTTCGCAAACACGGCGCGGTGTTCGACAAGGACGGTGAACTGAGTCCGGCGGCTGTCAAACGCAGCCTCGCCATCGTCGAGGAGATGAAAGCCGAAGGCATCTACACGCACCTCTCGATCTACTTTCCGCTCTGGTTCACGCCGCGCCCGGACCATCCGTGGCTGAAGGGCTACGACGGCAAGTCGCACCCGTTTGCCGCGCTCATGTTCAATTCGCAGTTTCAGGAAAAATATCGCGAGTGGTGGAAAGCAGTCCTGACGACGCCCAGCGAAATCACTGGCAAGGCGCTCATCGAAGAACCGGCGCTCTTCGGCCTCGAGATTCAGAATGAAGACTCGCTCTTCTTCTGGACCTTCGACGCGAAGAACATTCCTGATGCCCAATTGCGCATTTTGGAAAAGATGTTCGGCGACTGGCTGGTGAAGAAACACGGCTCGCTCGACGCCGCCTTCGCCGCGTGGAAAAACCTGAAAGTGAATCGCGATGCACCGGTCGAAGGTCGCGTCGGCTTCCGCCCCCTCTGGAACATCGCCAACGAAAAGACGCCTCGCGATCAGGACACCGCTGCGTTCCTGTTCGGAGCACAGGCAAAGTTCTACCGGGACACGGTGGCGTTCCTGCGGAAGCTCGGGTTCAAAGGGTTGATCACACCTTCCAACTGGTCCACCGCCAGCCCGGAAGTCTTCGGTCCGCTGGAAAAACTCAGTTACACGACCGGCGATTTCATTGACCGCCACGGTTACTTCGAGAGCAATCACAAGGGCGACAACGCCGCCTGGTCCATTCGCGACGGCCACACCTACTCGGACCGCAGTGCGTTGCGCTTCGAGGCGGATGACCCGGTCAAGCCCCGGCAATTCGTGCATCCGATCATGGACCCGCACTACGATGGCAAACCCTCGATGATTTCCGAGACGACGTTCTGCCGACCGAACCGTTATCGCTCCGAAGCACCGCTCTACTTTGCAGCCTACGGCGCGTTGCAGGACAGCGATGGCATCGTCCACTTCGCGTTCGATGGTGATCACTGGTCAGTGAAGCCGAACTTTTGGATGCAGCAATGGACGTTGATGACGCCGGCGATGATGGGCCAGTTCCCCGCCGCCGCGCTGATTTACCGGCGCGGTTTGATCGCTCCGGGGCGCGTGCTCGCCGAGATCAAGTTGAACAAGACGGATTTGCTCCGCCTCAAAGGCACTCCGTTGCCGCAAGACGCTGCGCTTGATGAACTGCGCCTGGCTGACGTGCCCCAAGGCGCGGCGATGAAGCCCGGCCAGCGCATTGATCCGCTGATTCACTATGCGGGCAGGGTGGCGGTCAACTTTGTCGACGAGCCCGGCTCGGTAAAAGCAACCGACCTCGCGTCGTTCGTGAATCACGCGAAGAAAAGCGTTGCCAGCAGCACCGGCGAACTGAAGCTCGATTACGACAAAGGCGTTCTGGCCGTGAATGCCGCTCGCGCGCAAGGCGTGAGCGGCGCGCTAAGGCTCGCCGGCCTTGTTGACCTCAACGACTTGAGTGTGACGAGCGATCTTGAACTCGGGCATATCATCGCTGTGGCGCTCGACGAGCAACCGCTGGCGAAATCCAGTCGCATCCTGCTTCAGGTAATGTCGGAAGAGCAGGAAACCAACCACAAGACCGAGCCGGTGATCCCGACCGTGAAGCGGATCATCAGCATCGGCCACGATCCTTGGCAGGTGCGGGAATTGAACGGCACCGTCCGGTTCAAGCGCACTGACGCCAAGCAACTCAAAGTCACCGCGCTCGATTTCAACGGTTACCCTGCTCGCTCAATCGGCACGGCGCAGGAGATCAAGCTTCAGCCCGCGACGATTTATTACTTGGTGACCCTATAACCGGCGACCGGCGAAACTGGGATACCGGAGATCCAAAGTTGGCGGACCATCGTCGGACTTGTGAAGTGAAGCCGTTCGTTGTTCACTGGTGACTAATATGCCTGCCGACTTTGCTCCTTATCGGAAGCTCCTCAAGCTCACCCGGGAAATTTCATTTCTCACCAGCTCCACGTCCGTGCTGAACTGGGATCTCGAAACCTGCATGCCGCCGAAGGGATTGACCTTTCGTGCCGAGCAACTCGCCTACCTGGGCAGCACGGCGCACCGGAAGTTCACGTCGAAGAAGGCCGGTCAACTGATCGCCGCGTGCGAGCAAAAGGGTTTTGCGCCGGAGTCTGACGAAGCCGCGAATGTGCGCGAGTGGCGGCGGAGTTACGACCGCGCCACCAAAGTGCCGTCGCGACTGGTGGAAAAAATGGAACGCACGCGCGCCCACGCCCGCGAGGCCTGGAAGGACGCGCGCAACCAATCCAAGTTCCGCCTCTTTCAACCGCATCTGCAAAAGGTATTGAACCTCTCGCACCAGATGGCCGATTGCTGGGGGTATCAGGAGTCGCCGTATGACGCATTGGTGGAAGGTTTCGAGACTGGCAGTACGGCCAGCCAGTTGCGTGCGTTGTTTGGGACGTTGCGCCCCGCGATTGTCTCGGTGCTGGAGCGCGCGCGCGAACGTTCGGCGGCGATTCCGGCGGATTATTTGCACGACCATTACCCGGTCGCGGCCCAGCAGGCGTTCAATCGCAAGGTGGCCGAGGCGATTGGTTTTGATTTCGCCGCCGGACGCGTGGACACGACCACCCATCCATTCTGCGAGACCGTGGGGCCGGGTGATTGCCGGCTCACGACCCGCTATGACGAGCGGAATTTTGCCCAATCGCTTTACGGCGTCCTGCACGAGGCCGGGCATGGTCTCTATGAACAGGGCTTGGTGGCGGAACATTACGGCACACCGCTGGGGACCGCCGTTTCGCTCGGGATTCATGAATCCCAATCGCGCCTTTGGGAAAACCACGTTGGCCGCAGTCCCGCGTTCTGGGAACACTGGCATCCGGTTGCGTGCGAACATTTCCCCGGGCTCAAGCGATTTTCCCCGGCCCAGGTTTCTGCCGCGGTGAACCGGGTCGCGCCATCGTTCATTCGCGTGGAAGCCGATCAGGTCACGTACGATCTGCACATCATCCTGCGCTTCGAGTTGGAGGTGAAACTGGTCGAAGGTCAGCTCAAGGTTGCCGACGTTCCCGGTTGCTGGAACGAGGAATTCGAAAAGATGTTCGGGCTTAAGGTTGCCAAGGACGCGGACGGATGCTTGCAGGATATTCATTGGTCCATCGGCTGTCTGGGA
Organism: Limisphaerales bacterium; assembly: GCA_044225555.1. Classification (GTDB taxonomy): domain Bacteria; phylum Verrucomicrobiota; class Verrucomicrobiia; order Limisphaerales; family JADLHS01; genus JADLHS01. The sequence goes on from JBGAIM010000010.1 coordinate 15,842, forward strand.
TACTTCCCGACTTACACGCTGGGCAATCTCAACGCCGCGCAACTCATGCACCGCGCATTGGCAGAGCAGGGGACTCTGGCGGACGAACTGGCTCGCGGCGAATATGGTAATCTGCTTCGGTGGCTGCGCGAGAAAGTTCATGCGGCCGGTTCGCGGCATCGTCCCCAACCGTTGATCCAGCAGGTGACTGGTGAACCGACCCAGAGCAAGTATCACCTCGATTACCTGCGGCAGAAATTTGCCGGGTCCTGAGCCGCGCGCGGCTGGTCGTTCCGGTTTGCCGGAGACTGGGCGGGGCGCTTCCGTGTTTCCTTTCGCGATTTTCGATGATTGCGGAAAGTCGCGTGCTAGAAAGTTGGGACGGGTAAGTGCTCGCTATCTTTCCCATAAAAGGCGCCGGGATTGGAGAGTCCTGGGTGCGGCGCCACAATACCCCCGGGCACGTTGGTGCAAACCATCAAACGCTGATCGAATTATGCGCGGCGACGGAAGTGTCGCCGCGCTCAACTCAAAATTCCTTGAACCACCTGACCGCGCACGTCGGTCAGGCGGTAATGTCGGCCTTGGAAAAGGTACGTGAGTTGTTCGTGATCGAAACCGAGCAGGTGCAGCAACGTGGCGTTGAAGTCGTGGACGTGGACCTTGTCCTTGATCGCTTCGTAACCGAAATCGTCCGTCTCGCCGTAACTTAAACCGCGCTTCACCCCCGCGCCGGCAACCCAGATGGTAAATCCACTGGGACTGTGATCGCGTCCGGCGAACGGGTTGTCCTTGCCCTCGCGGTTTTCCTTCATCGGCGTCCGCCCAAATTCGGCGCCGCAAATCAGCAGCGTGTCTTCGAGCATTCCGCGTTGCTTGAGATCGGCCAGCAGCGCGGCCACGGCCTGGTCCATTACTTTCATCTTCCGCTGGATGCCGCCGGTGAGTGAGTTTGCTTCGTTATCGCCGTGCGCATCCCAACCCCAGTCGTAGAGCTGGATGAAGCGCACGCCGCGTTCGGAGAGGCGGCGGGCGAGCAGGCAATTGTTGGCGAAACTGTTCTTGCCCGGTTCAATACCGTAGCTTGCTTGGACGTGAGCCGGCTCCTTTGACAGGTCAGTCGCCTCGGGTACGCTCATTTGCATGCGAAACGCCAGCTCGTACTGGCTGATGCGCGTGAGGGTTTCCGGGTCGCCGAATTCCTTGGCGGTACGGGCATTGAGTTCGTTGATTGCGTCCAGCGTCGCCCGCCGTTGCTCGCGTGTGACGCCGTCCGGATTGGCGGCAAAGAGTATCGGTTCGCCGTGGCCCTGGCATTGGACGCCTTGATAGATGCCCGGCAGAAAACCGCTGCCCCAGATGGTTTTGCCGGCATCGGGGTTTTTGCCACCGCTAGTCAACACGATGAATCCGGGCAAATCCTGGTTTTCCGTGCCCAGCCCATAATACGCCCATGACCCGACGCACGGGCGGCCTTTGATCTGGCTGCCGCTCTGGAGCATCAATTGCGCGGGGGCGTGGTTGAATTGTTCGGTCCACATGCTCTTGATGAGGCAGAGTTCATCCACCATCGCACCCAGGTTCGGCAGATGTTCGGAAACCCTCGTGCCCGACTGGCCTTGCTGGACGAACTTGTGCTGCGGTCCGAGCATGTTCGGAACGCCCTTGATGAAAGCAAAACGTTTTCCCTTGAGAAATGAATCCGGACAGGGTTTGCCGTCGAGTTTCAGCAATTCGGGTTTGTAGTCGAAGGTTTCGAGTTGCGACGGGGCGCCGGCGAGGTGGATGTAAATGATGCGTTTGACCTTGGCCGGATGCTGGAGACGGGGCCGGAGCGCCGTTGCCGAATCTTCACCCAAGGCTCGACCAAGGAGTCCGTTGAAAGCTATCCCGCCGAGGCAGGCCATGCTGGTCTTGAGGAAGAAACGGCGGGTCTGGTGTGCGACCAGTGCGCGCCGGAGATGTTCGTGGGAGTTCATGGCCTCAATTCTGGTTGAGCACCTCGTCAAGATTCAGGATCGCGTTTGCGACCAACGCAAGGTTGCCATCCACGCGTTGATAAAGTTCCTTGAGCACGGCGATTTCCTCGGGACGCGGCGGGCGTTGAGTGGCGAGGAGCAGGCCGCGTTTGAGTTGCGCGTCCAGGTCCGGACCGCCCTCCGCCACCATGCGTTGCGCCAGACTCCGGGCGGCCGCGAAGAACACGGGATTGTTGAGCGCATCGAGCGATTGCAGGGGCGTGTTGGAGCGGATGCGGCGCACGGTGCAGAACTCGCGGCTGGGCGCGTCGAACGTGACGAAGCTCGGATACGTGGCGCTCCGGCGGATGAAGGTGTAGAGCGCGCGCCGCTGCGCGTCCTCGTTGGTGGCGGTGACCCAGTCGCGGCCCTCGTACGGCGTCTGCCACATGCCGGGCGGTTGATAGGGCATCACGGGCGGGCCAAACATCTTCGGACTGAGGCTGCCGCTGACGGCCAGGGCTTGATCCCGGAGTTGCTCGCTCGTGAGACGGAAGCGCGGTCCGCGTGCCAGCAGACGGTTCGCGGGGTCGCGCTCAACGAGTTTCTGCGTGGCCTTGGAGGATTGGCGATAGACCCGGCTTAAAACGATTTCGCGCAAGAGCGCCTTTTGACTCCATTTCAAATCCTCCTGGAAAGTTGCCGCCAATTCGTCGAGTAAATCTTGATAAACGGGCTTGTCCCCTTGTGATCCGAAATCCTCCAGCGTTTCGACCAGGCCAATGCCGAACAGTTGCTCCCACACCCGATTCACCTGGACGCGCGCGGTCAGTGGATTTTCACCGTTGGTCAACCAGCGGGCGAGGCCGAGTCGGTTGCGCGGGTAATCGTCGGGCCAGGGGTTGAGAATGGTGGGTGTGGCTGGGCTGACGACTTCATCCTTGTCCAGCCAGTTGCCACGATGAAACACCCGCGTGGTGCGCACCTCTTTGCCGGTGAGTTCCTTCATGATTGGCAGTTTGCACATGGGCAGCGCAGTCAGCGCCGCGCGGTCGTCGTCCAAGCTCCGATACAACGCGGCGAGATCGGGATTGATGCTGGAAAGGAATTGGCGCTCCACTTTGGTCCGCTCCTCGACTGACCAGGTTTTGGGATCTCGTTCCAAGGAATCTTGCAGTTCTTTCGGCAAGGCAGCCAGCTGCTCAGAGGGCAGGCCGCGACTGGTCGCCAGTTGGAACGAACCCAGGACCTGTTTGGGCCACTTCTCGTTTTCGCATTCCAATATCACTCGTAACTTGGTTCCGCCTGTGATCACGAGTGGAGTTGCCAGGAAGAAGGTTGCGGTCTGCGATTTGCCTGTGCCGCCGGCAATGGCCCAACCGCCTTCGCTCTCGACTTTCGCATCGCGACCATTCTTTAGAGCCTCCGTTACCGGCCAGTTGGGTTGCTCGAAGGTCGCGCGGGCGTTGGTGAATTCCAATTGTGTTTCGGTGTGTCCGTCGGCCCCAACTAATGCAGCGCGGAAGCGGGTGAGAATGAAGTTGCCACCCCCGCTGCTGCCGGGCCCGCGCTGCGGCAGGGAATCGTCCGGCAGGGCCGCGAGCACGAGCGCCGGCCAGGTCCCCGGCGCGGGTGTCGCCGCAACGGTGATGGTGGTTTCGGCCGGGGCTTCACCTTTCAAGCGAATCCGGCCATGGTTCAGCACCTCGTATTCGCCTTTTGTGCTTGTGACCATGGGTGAATCCAAGGGGACGAAATTCTCCGGTGGTCGCAGCTCGCGCAACCAGGTTTCAAATGCGTCCCGGTTTTCCTTTCGCTGCAATTGGACATCGAGTTGCCGCCGGGTGGCGGCAAGTTTCTGTTCGAGGGCGGCGGCTTTCGCGACATCAGCCCGCGCGTAGAAGCGTCGCGTGGGCGCTTCGTCCTCACGGTCGGCGTCGGCGGTGTTGTTGAAAAAAGCGAGCAGTTGATAGTACTCACGATGGACGAATGGATCGTAGGGGTGTCCATGACATTGCACGCAGCCGATGCTCGTGCCTTGGATCGCGTCGAAGGTCGTGTTCAAGCGGTCAATGACGGAGTACGTGCGGAATTCTTCGTCGTCCGTGCCGCCCTCGTCATTGGCTGGCGTGTTGCGATGAAAGGTGGTGGCGATGATCTGTTCTTCGGTCGAATTGGGTAACAAGTCCCCGGCGAGCTGCTCGACGAGAAACTGGTCGTAGGGCATATCGCTGTTGAGCGCGTCAATCACCCAGTCGCGATAACGCCAGACATCACGGAAACCGTCCTTCTCATACCCCTTGCTATCTGCGTAGCGCGCCGCATCCAGCCAGACGGTGGCCCAGCGCTCGCCATAAGCCGGCGAGGCCAGCAGGTGATCAATCCACCGCTCATAGGCATCGCGCCGGCGATCATTCACAAAGGCCTGCGCCACTTCCGGCGATGGCGGCAAACCGGTCAGGTCGAGGGCCGTGCGTCTGGCGAGCGTCCAGCGGTCGGCCTCCGGCGAAAAGGAAAGGCGCTCCTTGCTCAAACGACGCTTCACGATGGCATCAATACTTCGCCCGCTCTTCTTGGGCGGCACGTAAGCCCAGTGTTCGTTCCACGGCGCGTCGTTGGCGATCCAGCGGTTCAGGAGTTCGATTTCTCCCGGCTTGAGCGGCGCCGCCTTTTGCGGCATGCGGTCGTCTTCATTGGTCGTCGTCAACCGCGCGATCAATTCGCTTTCCCGGGGCTTTCCGGGAACAATGGTCGGCAGGCCGGATTTGCCTCCCTTGAGGGCCGAATCGCGGAAGAGGAGATTTAAATTCCCCGCTTCCTTGACGCCGCCATGACACTTGACGCAGTGTGCGTTGAGGAGCGGGCGGATTTGTTCGTTGAATTGGACGGGTGTTTCCGCAGACCAACATGGGAGCAAACTCGCGGCGAGGCAGAGGGCGCTGACCCACAGCGGCACCGGGAGACGGTTCTCGCCTTTGCTGAGAATCGTCAAAATAGATCGGGCGCTGCGCATGGGCGGATGGGTCTAATCTAGCGAACTCGCAGTTGGGCGCAATGAATCAAACGGACGCGTGAACTTCGAGTTTGATCACGGTGAAACCACCCGGTAGAAGCGGTGCGGGAAGTTGGTGGCGGTGCGGTCTAGGAAACTGTAATTTGTCACACTCGCCACGAAGTTGGTCAGGTCCAGCCAGAGAATGGGAGTCGCTCCGAGGTTGGTCGTGGCTTGCACGCGATAGTTTTGGCCAATGGCCAGGGAGATATGAGCGTTGAAACCCGTACTCGTCAGCGTGACCGGCGAGGTAAACGTGGGAATCGCCGGGCCATTGGTGGCCAATAGCGCGAGGCTGAATTCGCTCGTGTCGCCGGTGGTTTGATCCGTGGCGGTGGCGGTGATGTACTGCCCGGCGAAATTACCAGCGGCGGTCAGGGTGAACGCCGCGCTGCCGCCGCCGCTGGTGGTGGTTATTGTGCTGCCGATGTAGTTCTGACCCTCGCCGTAACCTGATGAATCCGCAAAGCTGCTGCGATACACATCCACGAGCATGGTTCGGCCAGGCGCGCCGTTCAGTGTGCCGGAAATGATAGTGCTGGCGCCGCTGCCAGCGGCCTGGGTGAGGACCGGATAATTTTGCAGGTTGTTTGGGCCGGTATCAGGATCGCCCGGATCGTTGACCGTGACTCCGGAAAAATCCTCCACGCCGCCGGCAAGGTTGATGCCGAGATAGCCGTTGGAGTAAACATTGTTTCCGCGCAGGCTGTTGTTCGTGGTCGCGGCATCAAAGAGGACAATGCCCATAAAGGCGTTCAACGCGATGGTATTGCCCGCGCCCGTGTTGTTTGACGCCAGGCCAATGAGGTTACCACTGGCCCCGCCATAAAGTGAAACGCCGTCCCAGCCGTTGCCCAGCGGTTGCGCGCCGGTGGCGCTCAATCCAACCAAGTTGCCTTGGACATTGTTGCCCGAGGTGCCCGTTCCACTTAGGGTCACGCCGTAGTTGGCGTTGCCCGAAATCACATTCCCGGCATTGGCCGCGCTGCCGCCAATCACGTTGCCCTGGGCGCCGCCATAAAGGGCTACACCAGACCAGCCGTTGCCAAGAGCCTGGGTGCCGGAGACGTCCACGCCAACATAATTTCCAGCGACGACATTCCCATCCGTCCCGGAGTAGCCGATGAACAGTCCGTAATTGGTGTTGCCGGAGATGAGATTGGCCGCGCCCGTCGTTGTGCCGCCAATGAGATTGGAAGTCGCGCCGCTAAAAATCTCGATGCCGGACCAGCCATTGCCCATGGCCGCGGTCCCGGCGGGATTCAAGCCGATGTAATTTCCCGCCACAACATTCCCGGAAGTGTTCGCATCCGAAAGAGCGATGCCCTGAAACGTGTTTCCCGAGATGATATTTCGGGCGTCGGAGGTTGCGCCGCCGAGAGTATTTGATTGCGCGCCGCCGAAGAACTGGATGCCGGACCAACCGTTAGGCACAGCCGCCGACCCCGCGGCATTGAGTCCGATGTAGTTTCCCGCAATGACATTCCCCACGGTGCCGGGGTCGGACACGGTCGCGCCCTGCAGCGTGTTCCCGGAAATGAGATTCCGCGCGGCGGCGCTCGTGCCACCGATCAGATTGGACTTCGCGCCGCCGAAAATCTGAAGGCCGGCCCAGGCATTTGGCAGGGCGGCGTTGCCCGCTGGGTTCAGTCCGATGAAATTTCCAGCGACCACATTGCCGGTCGTATTCGTCCCCGAAATGGCAACACCCTGTTTCAAGTTTCCTGAAATGATGTTGAGAGCGGTGTCCGTGGTGCCGCCAATGGTATTGGCTTGCGCCCCACCGTAAATCTCCAGCCCGGCCCAGGCGTTGGGGAGCGCAGCACTGCCTGCGGCGTTCAAGCCGATGAAGTTTCCCTGAACCAGATTGCTGCGCGTGCCGGTGTCGCGAATAACCAATCCTTGATACGCGCTGCCGGAAAGGACATTGCGCGCGGCGACATTCGTTCCGCCGACGGTGTTGCCGCTCGCCCCGCCGGAAATGATCAGCGGATTGTATTTATTGGTGACGGCAGAAGTGCCGGTGGAATCCAAACCAAGATAACAACCGCGAACGACGTTGCCGCTGGCGTTCGTTCCATCAATGACAATGCCGGAGCCGGGAAAGCCATTCACAATGAGCGACTGCACCACGCAGTTGGTGCCGAGCAGTCGCAAGCCGTCCACATAGACGCTGACCGGATCGCACAATGCGCCGTTCAGAACAATTTCCGGCCCGCTGGGATTTGTGTTGGTCGGTTCGCTGCTGCCGTCGAGGAACGTGGCGTTTCGCAACGCGGGCAGGCTGTCAGTCGGTTGGATCGTGAAAACTCCGCCGGCAAACCCCGGGTCGCTGGTGGGGATGTTGAAGGTAACGGTAGTGCCCGGATGATCGAGCGCGTAATACAACGCGGCACGCAGGCTGCCCGGTCCGCTTTCAAGCGTGTTGATCACCACGCTGCTCAAAGCCGGGCCGGCCCCATACTTTGCCGCCATGCCCGCGCGATCACTCACACTCAATACGGGTTCGTATTGCTGGCCCATCACGTTGAGAAATTGCGCAAAAGCGGGCACGGGTTCGATTGTGTTTAAGGTTGGCGGATTCACCGAGAAGGCATCCCGGCGATAGTGCATCACCGAATAGAAATCATAGGTCCCCGTGTTGAGGGTGTTGCCGAGTTTCACGAAATTGCCTTCACTGCCCGGGAGGATATTGTTAGTCAAAATCACCACGAACGCATCACGGTCCGAGCGTTGGTGCTCATGGACGAGGCCCAGGGTATGGCCGAGTTCGTGGCAGATGGTGGCGCGATTCCAAGCACCGGGACCAATCTTCAAGAACTGTTGCCCACCAACCATGCCCACGGCGGATTGCCCGCCACCCAGGGTGGGATCCTCCAGGACGGTAAAATAATTGGGCTGCGACGTGCGCGGGATGAAATGCAGATTGGCGAACATGGCCCACTCGGCGGCGCCATCCAGGAAGGCCTTTTGCTTGGCCGCCGAAACCGAGGCGTCGAAGGTGTAATACAGATTGCCACCCGTCCAAGCCGGCGCGACTCCGTCGAAGGCGAAGCCGGGTACCGACTCGCCCGCGATTTGATTTCGCCACGTGCGCAGGTTCGTCACGAGGATCTCCATATCGCCGACCGGGGCCAGCTTCTGATCAGCCGGGACTGCGGCGATGATTTTGTCGAGCAGCGCCACGTTCCAGTTCGTGGCCGGATCCGCCGTGGCGTGATTTGCCACAGCGACGAGCGCCGCACCAAAAGTTGCAATCCGCAAGCCGAGTCGTGCCGACGGTTTGATACGCTTTAGCGATTTCATCCGTCGCACTGTAAGCCGGGACAAAATCCCTGCAAGGGCGAAGTCGCCTTTGTCTGGACTGCCTGTCGGCGGCTTCGACGGCGAGAGGCCGGAGATTTGTCGAAGCGATTTCTAGCCAGCGACGGCCAGTTCCGCCACAGCTTTCATTTTGGCGATGCCGGTCTTGGCCACCGCCAACGGCTCCTGCTTCCAGTAATCACGATTGAAGACTTCCAGCGACAGCACTTTTTGCCCGCCAGTCTGGCGCAGCGTGCGCAGTAATTCTGGGAGCGGCGCGGTCCCATCGCCGGGATAAACCCGATAACTGTCATCAATCTTGTCCGGGGGCGGGTCGCTCGGATAATCGTTCATGTGAAGGACCTGGATCACGTCGCGACCCAGCAGGCGCATGCCGCGAAAATCCGAACCGCCCTTGTAAAGATGGAACACATCGGCGAGCACGCAGGCTTTGGGGTGGGCGGCCTCCATTGCCACGCAGGCGCATTCACCCAGGCGGTTCAAATTTTTGGAAAATCCCCACAACTCAAGTTGCGGCACAATTCCGATTCCGTCTCCGGCCAGGAGCAGAGCGCGATACCGTTCCGCCGCCTGCAACAAGTCCAGCTTAGGCAGGTCGGTCGCCCCGGCGGGCGGAGCTGCGAAGCGCCGGCCTCCGAGTTGCGCGATCAGGTCCATCTCCCGTTTCGCGCGTTCCAATCCTTGCGCGCGCCGGGCGTCGTCATTGACGATCCATTCCGGGAAGCCGATCGCGCTTTCGACCGTGAGGCCGCCATCGGCGATGCGCTGCCGCAAGTCCTTCAGGGTGCCACCGCCTTTGACGTAATCCTGGATCGAATCCACCCAGGGCTCGATTCCGCTGTAGCCCGCTTGCGAAGCGATCTCGATTTCTTTGACGATTCCCAACTTGTGCCCGCGGAGGGTGGCAGTGTTCAGGCAAAACCGGAAGGCAGGCTCCTTCGGCGAGCTTTCAACTTGTCCCGCGGCATTGCTTGTTTCGAGTTGTCCGAAAGCCAGCGTGACACCGGCCAACAAGCCGGTTTGAGCCAGAGCTTCGCGTCGGGTCCAGTTGCGTTCCTTCATCCTTTGTTTCTAACCCAGACACTGGGGCTTGGCCAGACCGGATTAAGGTGTTTCTCTGTCGATGCGGGAATCGATTGCGGTGATTGGCCGGTTCACGGCATCCAGCGCAATCGGTAAAACGCCGTCGCGGCTGGTCCGCTCAAATCGTGAAAGTCATCCGCATACTCAAACACTCCGTTCGCTGGGGCGATATTGGTGGAAATCGTTGTCCAGTTCATCAAGTCGGTCGAGCGCTCCAGATAATATGTCCATCCGGGGCGACCGGCAAAATTCAGGGTCATCGGATTGCCGGTGCCGCTCGGGTAACTCGTGAAACGCCCCGTCGGGCTCGACGCAATCTGTACCGCTCCCGTAACACTGCCGCCGTGGCCATCGTCGGCGGTGTAAGTGAACTGGTCGGCGACACTGAGGTAGTTCGAGTAGTAAATGAAGGTGCTGTTTGTGAGCAGCGTGATTCCATTGGTCGTCGTCAGATTGATCCCGGTCAGGGAAATCGTGTCACTATCGGCATCAGTGACGGCGGCCGTAAGGCTCGCATACGGTATTTCCAATACAACGGGAGCATGGTTTGTGAATGAGAGGGGATTCGCGACCGGATGACGATTCACTTTGATGGTGCCATTTGCGGTCAGCGAATCAGTGTGCCAATTCAAGCCGCCCGCAAGCGCCGGAAGGTCGATGGCCGTGAATGCGCCGGAGAATGCGCCCGCCCCAAAATTGGTAAACACCTCGCCTCCGACCACCGCCGCGCCCACATTTGTAATCACCAAAGTGCCACCGTAATTCAGAGTTCCGCCGGACAGGACAATTTTATCGGCAAGCGAAGAGCCGTTGTTTCGATCAATCCGCAACAAGATGTTGCCCGCAAGCGCCGGGGCGCTGTTCAGCGTCAGCTTGCCGATGGCGGAACTTGTGCCGGGCGAAATCGTGCCGCCACTATTGACAGTGACAACGCCCGCAATCGTGCCCGTCCCGCCGAGGATGCCACCATCCACCGTGACTCCGCCACTGCCAGTGCCCGAGCCAGTGCTGTTGTTGACGAGCAGCCTTCCCGCGCCAATGACGGTGCCGCCGGCATAGGCGTTTACTCCGGTTATCCGCAGGGTTCCCGGCCCGGTCTTGGTGAGGGCGCCGTTGATGACGGGCACCTCCACTGACAAATCCACTTCCGCCGGTCCGTTGGCGACATTCCACGAGCGGTTTCCGCCAGCAAGGTCAATCAGACCGGAACTGCCCGCCCCGGCGCCTTTCCCAATGGTGGCCGTGGTATTGGTGAATGAGCTGAAAGTGGCATCTCCGTTCACGAGCAGCTTTGCCGGTGCGGCGGCATTGGGCATCAGATTGATGGTGTTGAAAGTCAGTGCGCCGCCGCTGAGCGTGAAGGTGCGAGTGGCGTCCACTTGCAGCGTGTGGAGGCTCAGGCTGCCGCCACTGAGGGTGACCGCGCCCGAAAACTGCGCGGCGTTGGTCGTGGAATCCGGAGACGGGACGTAATTAACGGTCAGGGAGCCGCCAGTGATGTTCAACGCCTCGCGAACATAAAGCTTGCGGATGTTGTGCGTTCCGGATGCCAGAGTCACGGTGATGTTCGTGTTGGGGCGATCCAGAATGACCGTGTCGTTTTGGCCAGACGTCACGCCAGAGCCAGCCGCTCCCGGTAGGCGCGGCGTGGGTAGCGTCAGCGTGCCGACGGGCGGGACTTGTCCGGGGCCAGTCACCGGTGCCATCGGCGGCTGCCCGCTGTTCCAGTTGGCCAGCGTCGTCCATTGACCGTCGCTGTCGTTCAGCCAGATGGCGGGAACGAGTTGGTCCTTTAGAAACTCGAGGCCACCGCGCGCGACATCCAGGTCGAGATTGCTGCCGCCGTTGTTGTAACTCGGCAAGCGGCCGGTGCTGGCGTATTGCCAGAACGTCCAAGGATGCGTGACGCCGTAATCATCCCACGGTCCGTAGATGGCAGCGTAGGAGTCCTTCGGTTCGCCGTTCTGCACATCAATGGAATTCGGGTCCGCTTGATTCGGCCAGCGCGCGCTCCACAGCGTTGGATACGCGGGCGCTGCCAGATTGGGCGGGCTGCCCGAAGGTTGAGCGATCTGATTTCGCAGCGAGGCCGAGGCGCCGCCGACCACAAAGGCGGCGTAATTGCCGTTGATGTAAATGGCCGGGCGGATACCCATCACGGCGTAGATGCGGCTGGAAAAGTCGAGGCAGAATTGCGCCATCTCGTCATCGGTACGAATGCCGTCGCCAGATTCGAGATCATGCACCGGCAGCAGATAACCGGGCCGCATCCACGGGCCGGCCATCTGCATGAAATGGTCCGCCTCGTCCGTGCCGCTGTTCCGGATGCCGCCGGAGTTAAGAGTGGTCTCGATAATCTCCGGTCGCGAGAAATGATACGAACCGGCGAACATGCCGGCGGCGGTGGCGCGATTGATGTTCTGAATGAAATAGGGATCATCGTAGCGCTGCGAGAGCGTGTTCAGTCCCTGCGAGTTGCTCGCATCATTCTGATTGTAGTAGCCGGTCGTGCCGCCGCGACTGGAGCGCAGGATGACGAATTGCCGGTTCTCGACACTGTAAATATTGTTCCAGGTCGTTTGCGAGATGTTGCCTTGCCACGCGGAAATGTCGAGACCCAGAGCCCGCGGTTGCGCCGGGGCGGGGTGGTTTGCCACCAGCAGGGCCGCTAGCATTACCAGTTTCATTATCGCACTGCGGGACAAATCCCACACCCGACCGATGCGGCGGCCCCAATTGTTCCGGCTGATGAAAAGTTGGCTCATGCGAAATGGCGCTAAACTAACGCGCCCTGCGCGTTGCGACAAGGGGAAGGACAGCTCGGCACCATTACATGAACATGTTGACCCGCTTCCACCGCTGCCGGACGCCAACAGGTCTGCGCGTTCGGCCGCGGCTGCTCGAGTTCAAGAATCGGGTGGAGCTTGAACATTGGTTTCATTCCGGCCAGCCGAATCGGCGCTGCGCGGTTTGAACATGGGCAGTCCTAGTTTCCAACGGATGGCGGCCAGCCGAAGCAGCAGGATGGTGGCAATTGCCACCAAGCGGTGGGAGGGCCTGCCTGGGAGGAAGCGTTCCAGCAGCACGAACAATCCCGCCCCGCAAAACGCGGCGGTCGCGTAGAGATAAATCGCCTTGCGGAACACCAGCGGAATTTCACCCGTCAATACGTCGCGCATCAATCCACCGCCCACACCCGTCACCACGCCGAGAAAAATCGCGATGGTGGGCGATACCCAGCACGCGAGAGACTTCTCCACGCCGATCATGGTGAACAACGCCAAGCCGAACGCATCGGCGACGAGCAGTACCGCCTGCGGCAATTCCCAGAACCGGGCGACGACAAACGTGACCAGCGCTGCGGCCACCGCGGTGTGAACGTAGTGGGGGTCCGCGATCCAGAAATTGGGCGACACGCCCAGCATCAGATCGCGAACCGTGCCGCCGCCCAGGGCGGTGACCAGGGCCAGCACAACGACCCCAAAGAGGTCGAGCTGCTTGCCTTTGCCGGCGAGTACGCCGGTGATGGCACAAACCGCCACGGCACAATGTTCAAGGAAGTATTGCACGTTTGATCAAGGACGTCGGATACCTCAGCGGCCCGCTCGCGTGACCTCCTCCGCGATGATCTGCAGGCCCTCTCGCCGACCGAGATTGTCCATCAACTCCAGCATGCCGCTGTGCCCGGCTAGTTTGACGCCGGCGAGCGAGAATTCCGGCCCCGCCGGATTCCCACTGGTTTTGAACTTTTGCGGAGACATGGCGATCCTGCGGACGAGCCTACTCACTCCTCGACCCCAGGCGAAGCCTGACGAATCTTGTCGAGCTGCTCGGAGAGCGCCCCGGTTCGCGCCGGTTGTGGTGTGGCGAGATTGTTGGTTTCGCCTCTGTCGGCATCTACCCGGTAAAGCTCCGGCTTTGCGCCTGGCGGCTTCGCGTTTCGCGGCGGGGTGGCGAGCTTCCAAGAATTGCTGCGAACTCCCAGCCGGTTGAAACCATCATGTTCCACAAGCAGTGTCCGGCCAGTTTGGGTTTCACCAAGTAGCGCCGGCAGGACATTCTGGCTATCAGGCGCTTCACCCGATGGAAAGGTCTCATGGTTTAGGGTGGCAAAGGATTTCAACAAATCCACCTGACAAATGAGGGCGTCCGAGAGTCCAGGTTTGACCCGTCCTGGCCAGCGAACCAGAAATGGAACGCGCGTGCCGCCCTCGTAGATGCTGTATTTGCCGCCCCGCAGCGGGCCGGCCGGTTTGTGCCCGTTCAAATCGCGGACCGCGCCGTCGGCGTAACCGTCATCTAGGACCGGTCCATTGTCGCTGGACAGAATGACCAGTGTATTGGTCGCCAGATGCAACCGATCAAGTGCCGCTAGAACTTCGCCCACGCACCAGTCGAGCTGCACGATCACGTCGCCGCGCACACCGCAACCACTCTTGCCGACGAAGCGCGGATGCGGCACGCGCGGCACGTGCGGGTCGTGCGTGGCAAAGTAGAGGAAGAAAGGTTGGTTGGTGTTGCGTTCGATGAAGCGTACCGCCTGTTTGGTGAACGTGTCCGCCATGTCCTCGTCCTTCCAGCGCGCTGCTTTGCCTCCAGTCATGAAACCAATGCGGCTGATGCCGTTGATGATCGTGCCGTCGTGACCGGCGGTCAGGCCCATTCTCAGCAATTCCGGGTGTTGCTTGCCGGTAGGTTCGTCGCCGATGGGTTTGCCGTAGCTCACTTGGATGGGATCCGCCGGATCTAACCCCACCACCCGATGATCCTCGATGTAAACACACGGCACGCGGTCGCCCGTCGCTGCCATGATGAAGCAGTAATCAAATCCAATCTCCAGCGGACCGGGCGCGACGACTCCATTCCAGTCCGCGCCGCTGGGTCCGCCCAAACCCAAATGCCACTTGCCGACCACGCCAGTGCGGTACCGCGCCTTTTGCAGGATTCCGGGCAGGGTGATGTGATTGGTGGGGATGATGAGGGAAGCGTTGCCAGGCAGAATACCGGTCCCCTTTTTGCGCCACGGATATTCCCCGGTAAGCAAGGCATAACGCGATGGGGTGCAAGTCGCCGACGTGGCATGCGCGTCGGTGAAGCGCAGCCCTTCACGAGCCAGGCGGTCTATATTGGGAGTCGCAATCTTCGTCGCGCCGTAGCAGCCGACATCGCCATAGCCGAGGTCGTCGGCAAGGATCAAAACGATATTCGGCGACGACGGTCTGGTGGCTGCGTTACTTGACGGGACACCAACGATTCCGAGCACAACAAAAACCACCAATCTTGATAGCGTGTTCATGTGACTCAACTCTAGTTATCGTTTCGCGCGACCGGCATTTGGGCTCCGCTTTGTTTCAACCACGCATCTAAGCGGCGGCTTAGTTCCTTCAACTTCTCGGGCTGCGTGGAGGCCTGGTCGTTCTCTTCGGAGGGATCCATGCTCAAGTGATACAACTCTTGCCGGTCAGTTTCATAGAACCGGATCAATTTCCAATCACCCACGAGAGCTACGCTGTAGGGCGACACCTTCCCACCATTCCAGTAGTGCGGGTAGTGCCAGAACAGGGCGTCGCGCGCCAGTGCCTTGTCGCCCTTCAGCAACGGCACGATGCTCACGCCGTCGGGCACGCTACGAGTGGCGGCATTGGCACCGGCCAGCTCGAGCAGCGTCGGAAAGAAGTCCATGCTGATGACCGGCACGTCGCAAAGGCTCCCGGCGCGGGTGAGTCCCGGCGCTCTAATGATCAGCGGAACGCGCAGGCCGCCTTCGTAGGCGCTGCCTTTGCCGTCGCGCAATGGCCAGTTGGCGGTGGCCGGCGGTTTCCCGAGGTGGACCGCGCCTCCGTTGTCCGATGTGAAAACGATCACCGTGCGATCGTTCAGTTTGAGTTCGTCCAGTTTTCGGAGAATTCTGCCCACGCTTTCGTCCACGCTGGTGAGCATGGCTGCGTAAACCTGGTTGCTCTGTCCCAATGATCCCGGGCGTTCGGCGGCTTCCGCAATCAGGTTCGATTTCGCCATCAAGGGACTGTGAACGGAATAATGGCAGAGACTTAGATAAAACGGGCGGTCCTTGCTCGCCTCGATAAACTGGAGCGCTTCCTCGGTGAGTTGGTCGGCCAGATAGTCCTTGGTGTGGCCGCCGCGCTCGGCCAGACCCGGCACGCGATGCGATTTACCCTCCGCTCCATACGGCCAGAAATAAGAGGCCGGGTGACCAATGTCACCGCCAGCAACGTTGAGGTCGAAACCCTGATGCTCAGGAAAAAATGCCGGCCCGCCCAGATGCCACTTCCCGATGTGGGCGGTTTGGTAACCGAGCTTCTTCAGCGCTTCGGCCAGGGTGGTTTCTTCCAGCGGCAGTTGCTGCTGCCAGTCTGGTAGTTTGAATCGACTGTTCTTCGGCACGCCTTCGCCGGCGATCCAGTCCGTCAAATGCAGCCTTGCCGGGCTTTTGCCGGTCTGGATGGCCGCCCGGGTGGGTGAACACACCGCGCAGGCAGCGTAGGCGCGGGTGAATCGCATACTTGAAGCCGCCAGGGCTTCCAGGTTCGGGGTGCGATAAAATTTGCTCCCGAAACATCCGCCATCCGCCGCTCCCATGTCGTCAATCAGGATGAAGACGAAATTCGGTTTTGCCTCTGCCGCCGAAGCAGTGGTTAAAGCGAGCGAAACACAGCTGAGCAGGACGAGCAGAATTGAAACAATCTTTTGCTTCACGGCTTGGCCTTTTGATCGAGGGAAGGAAACGGGAAAGCCTCCGAAGGCGTGTGTTGTTCCTTCATGATTGCTTCGAGCTTGGTGACGACTTCCGGATTTGCTCCGGCGACATTCTCCTTTTCCGTCGGATCGTTCGCGAGGTTGTAAAGCTCGGTCGTGGGGGCGGCGGGTTGCTTTGCCGTCCCGCGCAAATTTCGCTTGAGCAGCTTCCAATCGCCGACGCGCACCATTTGCTGGCCGCCGTAGCCGAAGAATTCCCGATACAGAAACGATCGTTCCGGTTGTTTGCCGCCGAGCAAGGTGGGCGCAAAGTTGATCCCGTCGAGATTCTTGGGCGTCGCGTTGGTCGCGCCGGCGAGTGCGAGCAACGTTGGCAGCCAGTCTTCGAAGCCCGTGACCAAAGTCGAGGTCGCGCCGACCGGCACGTGGCCTTTCCAACGGACAATGAGCGGAACCCGGACCCCGCCCTCAGACAGCGCGCCCTTGTAGCCATTCAGGTCTCCATTCGATTGTAAATAATCCGGATCGAAACCTGCAAGTTCGTACACCGCACCATTGTCCGAGGTGAAAATGAAAAGGGTCTCCTCCTCAAGACCAAGTTGCTTCACCAATTGTACCAGGTCGCCGATGTCGCGGTCCATGCGGGTCACCATTGCGGCATAAGCGGCGCGAGGGAATTGTTGCGGCAGGTAGCCGTTGCCGCCGACGTAGGGTTGGTCATCCAGTTTTCCACGGTATTCGGCGAGCGAGTCCTCGGGCACTTGCAAGGCCAGGTGCGGCACGGTCGTCGGGTAAAACAGAAGGAATGGCTTGGACCGGTTGTCGCGAATGAACTGCAGTGCATGTTCCCGGCACAGATCAGGCGCATACTGTTGGCCTTTGAAGCTGGCGTAACTCGCGGCGTCATTCGGATTCGCGCCGGCGGGCAGAGACAAACCTTCCTTCTCCGACACGTTTGTGTTGCCGGTCAACGGATAGCGGGCTGCATCATCAATCAAATACTGCGGGTAATAATTGTGCGCCGGGCGCTGGTCGTTGAACCCGAAGAAGTGATCGAAACCGTGCTGCAACGGATCCCCCGAAGTGCCGACGCCCCCCAATCCCCATTTGCCGAACGCGCCGGTGGCGTAACCCTCCGCCCTGAGCAGCGTGGCGAGGGTGGTTTCAGTCTTTGGAATCGGAAACTGACCCTGGCCGGAATACCAGTCGCCCACTTCCTTGTTGTCGCGAATGAAGGCGTGGCCCGGATGTCTGCCCGTCAGTAACACGCAACGTGACGGCGCGCAAACCGCGTTGCCGGCGTAGTGCTGCGTGAACTTCATTCCCTCGGCGGCCAGCCGGTCGAGCGTCGGCGTGCGAATGATCTTCTGGCCAAAGGGACCGATGTCGCCGTAGCCCAGATCGTCGGCCAGGATGAAAACGATGTTGGGCTTCCGCCCCGCTTCACCAAAGCAGGGTGCGGCCATGAACGAGGTCGCCGCCAGCAGCAAAACCAATCGTTTCATGGTCACAAGCGGGAGGTTGAGGTCACACGCCGAGGTCTTTCTTGACGGCGGCGAAGGCGCTCAAGGCGAGTTCCAAATCTTCCCGCGAATGGGCCGCGGAAATCTGGGTGCGAATCCGCGCTTTGCCTTGGGGCACGACGGGATAGGAAAAGCCAATGACATAAACGCCTTGTTGCAACATGGCGTCGGCGAACTTCGCCGCCAAAGCAGCGTCACCCAGCATCACCGGACAAATCGGATGCGTGCCAGGGAGAATGGTGAAACCGAGCTTGCCCATGCCCTCACGGAAGAATTTCGTGTTCGCCTCCAGCTTGTCACGCAGGGCCGGTGATTCGCTCAAGAGCTCCAGCACTTTCAACGACGCACCGGCAATGCTGGGCGCAAGCGTGTTGGAAAACAGATACGGTCGCGAGCGTTGGCGCAGGTATTCGACGATCTCCTTGCGCCCACTGGTGTAACCGCCGCTCGCGCCACCAAGCGCCTTGCCGAGCGTGCCGGTGATGATATCCACGCGACCCATCACGCCGCAGTGTTCATGCGTGCCGCGCCCCGTCTTGCCGATGAAGCCGACGGCGTGCGAGTCGTCCACCATCACGAGCGCGTTGTATTTGTCGGCCACATCGCAGACCGCTTTCAGGTTGGCGATGTAACCGTCCATCGAGAACACGCCGTCGGTGGCGATCATTTTGAAGCGCACCTGTTTTGCGTCGGCCTCTTGCAACTTCGCCTCCAGGTCGGCCATGTCGTTGTTCTTGTAGCGATACCGCTGCGCTTTGCAGAGCCGGATGCCATCAATAATGCTAGCGTGGTTGAGTTCGTCCGAGATGATGGCGTCTTGTTCGCCCAGCAAGGTTTCAAACAAACCCCCATTCGCATCGAAGCAAGAGGAGTAGAGGATCGTGTCTTCCGTGCCGAGAAACTCGCTGAGCTTCTGCTCCAGTTGCTTGTGAACTCCTTGCGTGCCGCAGATGAACCGCACGCTCGCACAGCCGTAACCCCATTGCTTGAGCGCAGCGTGAGCCGCTTCAGCCACCGCCGGGTGTTGCGCGAGCCCGAGGTAATTGTTGGCGCACAGGTTGAGCACCGGTTTGCCGTCGGCCACGCGTATGCTCGTGCCTTGCGGCGTGACGATCACGCGTTCATTCTTGTAAGTGCCCGCGGCCCGCACGGCAGCCAGTTGAGATTTCAAATGGTCCTGGAATTGTGGCGTCATAAATTCATTTCGATTGTACGCGGCCGGAGGCGGGTTCGTCATACAACCCAAATTCGGACAGGGCGGGGCCGGCAGCGGCTTGGGTGATGCGCAGTCGCACCTTGTCGGTCGTAACGGCATCAACACGCAGCAACCGGCGATTGCCAATGCTCGTGCCTTTGGCGAACTCGACCCACTTTCCCTCCTGCCAGCGATCCAGTGCGAACGCATCCACGCGCTGGCCGAGCGGCAGATACTCGCGCAGTTCGACGACACTGAAAGTCTTGGGCGTAGGCAGTGTGATGATCAGCTCGGCATTGGTGGCATTGTCATCCGTTGACCAGTACGTGTTCCGGTTCGAGTCGAGCACCTTGGCGGCGGCAAAATCGGGTGAGCTGCCGCGCACATTGCTGGCTTCAGCCTTGGCCGCGGCAGTCAGGTTCTGGGCAAAGGTTGCATCGAGAACTTTTCGGAACTCGCGCAGCGATTTCACGTCGTTGTCCGAGATCCGCCCGCGGCGGTCGGGCGGAAGATTCAAATTCAAGCAGGCGCCTCGACCCACGGACTTATAGTAGATGTCGAGCAGTTGCGCGGGCGATTTCACCTTGCTGTCTTCGCTGGCGTGATAGAACCAGCCGGGGCGGATGGAGACATCGCATTCGGCGGGAATCCAGTCCGTGCCCGGACGCTCGCCCGAATTTAGTCCGTCACTGCTGCCGCCGGGGTAGCGTCCGGCAGCGTTCACCGTGGCCCAGCATGGATCGCCCGCGATGCCGCGTTCATTCCCAACCCAGCGCATGTCCGGCCCGGCGTCGCTGAACATCACCGCCATGGGCATCAGTTCGCGGACGATCTTCCATGTGTTCGGCCAATCGTAATAGGTGCGATTGTCGATGGTGCGCTTCTCCCGCGCGCCGCCATAGAAACCGTCGCCGCCGTTGGCCCCGTCAAACCACACCGTGAAGATATCGCCGTAGTGGGTGAGCAGTTCGCGGAGTTGATGGCGATAGTAGGTGACATATTCGGGCCGACCATACTGCGGATGATTTCGATCCCACGGCGACAGATAAACGCCGAACTTGAGTCCTTGCTTGCGGCACGCTTCAGAAATTTCCTTCACCACATCGCCTTTGCCATTGCGCCACGGGCTGTTCTTGACCGAGTGCTCGGTGTATTGGCTGGGCCACAGACAAAAGCCGTCGTGATGTTTTGCCGTCAGGATGAGGTCCTTCATGCCCGCGTCCTTGGCCACCCGGACAATCTGGTCGGCGTCGAAATCAGTCGGGTTGAAGACCGTCTCGCTCTCGTCGCCGTAACCCCATTCCTTATCGGTGAAAGTATTCACCGTGAAATGGAGGAAGCCGTAGAATTCCATTTCGTGCCAGCGCAACTGCCGCTCGGTCGGCACCGGGCCGAACGGTTTGGGCGGCTGCACAACTGAATTGTCAGCAACGGCAATGGCTGCGCCCAGTATCGTGCTGACGCAACAGAAGATCGCAAGGAGTGGTCTCACAGACGGGAGGCTTACACGCCGGGCATTTTCAAATCAAGCGGATGTCGCCGCTCCTTTGCGTCGCGGGCGAAGATCGGCCCAACGCTCACGACCACGGACGAACCGTCGGTCGTGGCGCTGGCGGCATCGGGAGCGCCGGAGCGTTCACCCGGACCGGGATGGACCACGGAGGCGGACTTCAGTTTCGGGCAGCCGCCATTCAGCCGCGGATAACTGAAAGTCACTTTGACCTCGGGAATTTCACTGCGCGGGATTTTGGCGGTGGAATAGACCTCCACGAACGCCGCGTGACGCGCCCAGAACGTGAAATCCGCGCCTTCAAAGCGCAGACTGCCGATGTCATGCACATCACCAGCGGGATCTTTCACGCGACAGGTGAACCAGGTGTTCGTCTTGTCCTCCGTGATCTCCGTTTGCGCTTTGACGATTTGGTAAGTGTAAGTGCCCTTTGTCCAAGCCAACGGCCGGCGCACGCTCGCAAACTCGCCTTCATATCCGGCGCTTTCCACGAGGCAATTCGTTCCCGCCACGCGCACGTTCTCCAGACCGACGGGAGTTTTCTTGTCACTTGACCAGCGGGAGAAAATCGCGCCCTTTCCGGGATGAACGCGCGTCTGATTGGTGGCGTTGGCCCAGCCATTGATGTTCGATTGCAGACCGCCGTAGAAATCGAGGCCGTTGATCTTGGCGATGCCACAGGGCGATACGTAGAGGTTGACGGTGTCCGGCACATCGCGATCAATCGTCACGTCCACCTCGAGCGATTGGAAATTTGTCGTGGGCTCTTCAAACGTCCACCACACATCCGCCAGATGCCAGGGTTGCGGTGGAAGCGAATCGGATTTGGACTCAGCCGACTGCGCCGTTGCGGCCACGCTCACAGCGAGACCGATTATGAATCGAGCGAGGGAATTCATTTCTAGGTTTGTAGGTCAAATACCGGTCGGTTGGTCGTGCGTGGGCACTTGAATCTTGCGTTTCGCTGGATCAGCCTGCTGGCGATAGAGCAGCACCACGTGACCCACGCGTTGCACGAGGACGCTGCTGGAGCGTTCAGCCAGTTGTGGTGCGAGTTGCTTCTTCTCCTCTTTGTGCGCGTGGAGTTTCACTTTGACCAGCTCCTGATTGTCGAGAGCCTGATTCAAGCTCGCGAGCAACGCGTCCGTCAAACCCGCTTGCCCGAAGTGAACGGTGGGTTCAAGTCGCTGGCCAAGTCCGCGCAAGTAGGCAATTTGCTTGGTGCTGAGTTCGCTCATGCGAGCATTATGGGGCAGACGGAGACTGGTTCGCAGCAGTTTTGATTGCAGGCAAGGGCGGCAACTTCAAATCGCTCGGTGGCTGGCTCGTGGCCGGGCGATTGAACTTCTCGCCGAATTTCGTGAAGCCCTCGACAAAACCACCATGGCTCAGAAAGAACTGCCCGTTCTCCACGCCCATGAAGCGATCCAGGCGGTCCGCCTTGCCCGTGGGATCGTGACTGAAACTGGCGGTGGTGATTTCAATCCATTCGCCGGTGTCCGTCTGCAGCCATTGATTGCCGTAAAGCGCCTTGCGCTGCATGTGGCCATTCGCGCCGCCAAAATTCTCGCTGAAGCTGTGCAAGCCGCGCAGCCAGCCGCCGTCCTTGGGCGCTTTCCAACTGGAGATCAACATCCACTCCTGCTTGTCCGGCCGAAAATAGTAGCCCGAAAAAACCGTGTGGGTTTCATCAACTGGTTTCGCCGTGACGAGGAAGCGCTGCTTCTCGCCCGTCTTCCATTGGAATTTCAAATGGCTGTGGCCGCCCGTGCCTTCGTTGCCGAAATCGCCGGAGTAAACGCCTTCGCCTTTGGCGACGAGCGTGACGCGGTCGGCAGCTCCAACTTTATCGCGACTCACCGCTTCATTGCCGCTGTCCCACACGCTGAAGATGATGCGCCGTTCCGTGGGGCTGTTCACTTGCATTCCGAAATAGCCGCGATGCCAGCCGGTGGCCATGTAAAACGTCCACAGCGGATCCTCCACCGCCGTGACTTCACAATACAACGCCTGCACATTCGTGCCGCGTTGCACCGGATAAGCCAAGTGCACGGAGGCCGCATTGCGCCGCTCTTTCAAATTGAAATGCGCGTCCTTCGTCGCCGGCCCGTCCAAAATCAACGCGCTCAGATCGCCCGCCGATTTGCCGGAAGGATTGAGGGATTCCAGGGCGAAACGCTGATAACCCGGCGACTTGATTTCAAACGAGCCAAAGTCCAGCGTCACCAGATTCGTTCCCGCGCCAGTGGCCGTGGCCTCGCGCGATTGTCCAGCGACCGTGAGGCGGAGCTTGGAAGTTTCAGCCGCTGCCAGGCGCAACGTGACTTTTGCGTCCAGTTTGCCCGGGGTTTTGATCTCCCCGAACCACTCCACTTTCAAGTTCGGGTCTTGCCAGCGCGTGATGCCGGAGCGTTCAGAGACGCGGGCGCCGTCGGCATCGGGACTCAAATACGCGGTGAACGCGGGAATCTCCAATTCCGCGCGGGCACTCAGGCAGGCACAAGCGACAATGGTGAAAAGCCAAGTCTTCTTCATAAGGTGGTGGTGGCGGCGCCGGGCTTCGTCTCCGGTGCAAATAATTTGGTGCTGAAATAACGCTCGGCGCGATCACACAACATGGTGACCACGGTCGCTTGCGGCCCGAGTTCACGGGCGGTTGTTAGAGCGGCAACGACGTTGGCGCCGGAACTGGTCCCGACCAGCATGCCGAACTCGCGGTGCAGGCGGCGGGTCATCGCCATCGCATCGGCGCTACGGACCTTGACCTCGCCATCGAGCGGCGCATCGCGCAGCAACGGTGGAATGAAACCGTCAGCGACGCCTTCGATGAAATGGCAACATGGCAATTCGCCCGCGAGCAGCGCTTGTTCAGCGGGCTCCATGGCAATGATTCGGGACTGCGGCCAGCGCCGCTTGATCGCCTTGCCGCAACCCGCCAGCGTGCCGCCCGTGCCAAAGCCCGTCACAAACGCGTGAATCGGTCCGTTGACTTGCTGGAGAATTTCCTGGCCGGTCCCGTGTTCGTGATCCTCGACGTTCAGCGGATTCTCGAACTGCTTGGGCAAAAAGTAGCGGGAATCCTTGGCCGCCATCTGGCGCGACATTTCAATCCCGGTTTGATACATGCCGCCACTGTCGAACAGGATCAATTCCGCGCCGAGCTGCCGGATTAAACTGCGTCGCTCTTCGCTGGCGGACGATGACATCAAGATGGCGACGCGATAACCCAACGCCGCGCCGACCATGGAGAGCGCAATGCCGGTATTCCCGCTGGTGCATTCGAGGATGATGGAGTCGGGTTGCAACCGCCCGTGTTCCAACGCCTCAACCAACACGGTCTTGGCCAGGCGATCCTTGATGCTGCCACTCGGATTGAGGAACTCGCACTTGGCGAGCAGCGTGATGCCCTCCGGCTCGAATCGCAACGGCACCAGCGGGGTATTGCCGATGAGCGACAACACCGGTGCTTGCAGACCGCGAACTGGAGATGGCTGACTCATGAAGAGCGGTTGCGCTTTAGCTCCAATTCAAAACCACCTTGCCACACTCGCCTTTGCTCATCGCGGCGAAGCCTTGCTCGAATTCCGTGTAGGGCAGCCGATGCGTGATCACCGGGGTGATGTTCAAGCCGCTCTCCAGCATCACGGTCATTTGATACCACGTCTCATACATTTCCCGGCCGTAAATGCCTTTGATCGTGAGCATGTTGAAAACGACCTTGTTCCAATCAATCGCCATCTGCTCCGAAGGAATGCCCAACATGGCGATCTTTCCGCCGTGACACATGTTGTCGATCATGTCGCGAAACGCCGTCGGATTGCCGGACATTTCCAAACCGACGTCGAAACCTTCCTTCATGCCCAGTTGCTTTTGCACATCCGCCAGCTTGCCGTTCTTCACGTTCAACGCCACGGTGGCGCCCAGCTTCTTCGCCAGGTCGAGACGATAATCGTTCACATCCGTAATCACGACGTGTCGCGCTCCGGCGTGCTTCGCAATGGCAACGGCCATGATGCCAATCGGGCCCGCGCCCGTGATGAGCACGTCCTCACCCAGCAAATCAAAAGAGAGCGCCGTATGCACCGCGTTGCCGAACGGGTCGAAGATCGAAGCCACGTCCAGGTCCACGCCGGGCGATTGATGCCACACGTTGGTCATCGGCAGGGAAAGATATTCCGCGAATGCGCCGGGGCGATTCACGCCCACGCCCTTGGTGTCCGCGCACAAGTGTCGGCGGCCCGCCATGCAATTGCGGCAGCGACCGCAGACCACGTGGCCTTCACCGCTCACGATGTCGCCGACGCGGAAATCATTCACGTTGGCGCCGATCTTGACGATTTCACCGACGAACTCGTGTCCCACCACCATTGGCACGGGGATGGTTTTTTGGGCCCAGGCGTCCCACTTGTAGATGTGCAGGTCCGTGCCGCAAATGCCGGTGCGCATCACGCGAATCAACACATCGTTGATGCCGATGCTGGGTTCAGGAACATTTTCGAGCCAGAGACCGGGTTTACTTTCCTTTTTGACGAGGGCTTTCATAAAGCGTTGGTTGTTAGCCTAGGCAAACCCGTTAGCGCAAGCCATCACACATTCGGGGGGCCTGCGGAAGGGAGAGCCAAACAAGCAACTTGCAAAACCCCCACTCCCAACGAGAATCGCCCCATGCAGCATCGAGCCAAGCCAAACCGATCCTTGGTAGGTCAAACCCACGTTTGGCCTACTCTCTGTCAGGGCTCATCACACTTCATGTATCGGATCGCTTCAATTGTATTTGTTCTGTTGCTTGGGGCCTGTGCAACTTCTCCCGTGGCAGACCGTACATCTGATGACATTCGGGAGGCAGTCTTCCGGTATCAGTTCGAAAACTGGAACGGTGAGGGTGCAAAGGCATATTATTTGGATTTTGGTGAGGAGGGCGTTGACCCTCCCGATTACTTCATGCTGCGTTTCGTTGGGCATACGCCACCGGTCAAGAAGGTGTCGCAATGCAAGGTGCGGAACTTACGAGAGGGAGTCATTGACTCTCAGACGGAGGAGCCTGGACGAGTTTTTAGAGTTACAGCCATCAAGTGGGTAGACGATTCAACTGTCGAGGTGGACGGCGGTTATTACGAGAACGGCTTGAGTGCGTCCGGCAACACCTACACTGTGAAGAAGGAAGACGGCAAGTGGCGAGTCATCAGAGATAAGTTGCATTGGATTTCATGAGCCCTAACTGTTGTACCTCGACACGTTGTCCGCAGTTTGTGGGATTCTGGAGGCAGGCGGTTTAGAGAGCAAGCGGAGCAATGATGGACTCTCGCGAGGAGACTTACGGCTGGCAGTCACCTCACGGCAAACCGACGGCACGGAAGAACTGCTGGGCGTTCGTCATTGGCGCGGACAATGTGAAAGGTGACGTTGCCAACGAAGCCAGGTCAGCGAAAACCTGCCAGGAACTTACCAGGTCGGTTCGCGAGTCCACCCGATAGTGCCCGCCGACGGTGCCCGTCAGTGTTAGATCGAGATTGGTGCCGGTGGCAGCCGCCGTCAGCGCCGGCGTGGCGAGCAACGGTTGAGTTACGGTGAGGTTGAAGGGAGTTGAACTCATTACAGAGCTGCCATCGTAAATGACCTGCGCCAGCAAGGTGTATTGACCCATGGGGACATTGCTCCAAACCAAACTGAAAGGAGCAGTGGCGGTTTCGCCCAATAGGATCGGGCCGTTGAAGAATTGCACTTTGCTGATGGCGTGACCATTGGCGGTGACAGTGGCGGCGAGCGGGATGTCGGTGTTGCCGGGGAAAACGGCGCCCGTGACCGGGCTGGTGAGTTGCACCGCGGGCAAGGCGGTTTGCGAGGCGGAGAACAAGGCCGTGACCTCCGTCGGCGTCAGCGTGCGATTGAACAAGGCGACTTCATCGAGGAATCCGTTGAGCCGCCGAGTGGAGGAATTGGGGTCGTAACCGAAATAGGTCGTGCCGGGGAAAGTCTGCGCCGCATGCGTGACGTTGTTGGTGGCCGAACGCAGAATCGAGTTCGTGCCGCGATACATGATGGCGCGCGTGGGCTCGATGGTGAGCGCGAAGAAGGTCCATTGGTTATCGGGCACGGTCAGGCCGGAGTTCCAGTTGTAGGTGTTGCCGCCGTCGTTCCATGTGTAGCGCAACTCCTGCGCGGTGCCGAAATGCACGCCCGCCGTGGTGCCGCCGGATCGACAGAACACGATGCCGGACCAGGACACTTGCGTGCCGTTGCGCCGCACCCAACCGCTGAAGGTGAAATTGGTGGTATTCAGGTTAAACGCGGGAATCGCGACGCTGCTGTCGGTGCCGTTGAACTGGGCGGAGAGATTTCCCGGTTCAAAGCCGGCAAAAGGCGAGCCCACTCCGGCCGCGCCGAAAATGATCCCGCCTTGCCCGGTGCCGTCGCGCGTGCCGATGGCATCGGCGGCAATCGGCCCGGCGTCATTCAACCGCCAATACGCGAGCGGTCCGGTCGCCAGGGTTTGCGAGAAATACGGTGGCGGCGTCAGGACATTCAACGTAGCGACAGCGCTGGTGACGCTGCCACTGGCGTTGCTCAGCACGACGCGGAAGAGTCCGGAGTTGGTGGGCTGCACATTGGTAAGGCTGAGCGAAACCCCGGTGGTGCCGGCGAGGGGAACACCATTCAACTGCCATTGGTAGGTGAACGGTGGGTTGCCACTCGGCAATGCCGTGAAGGTCGCGGTTTGACCCACGTAAGCGGTTTCACTCTGCGGGCTGACACTCACGCCGGGTGGTCCGACGATGCTGCCGGTAATGCTCACGCTGTCAAAGCTGGCCCAGTGGACATTGGGATTCTGCGACGGGGCGGCGTAGGTAAACAAACCCACGTAGAGCCGCGTGGCAATGCCCGAGAGTGTGTTGGTCCAGACGGGCGTCCAATTCACTCCGTCCGTGGCCACCGAGGTGGTGAACACCGAGCCGACGCGTTGGAGTTTGAGCCAGCGCTGTCCGCCCAGACCGCTGGACCAGTAAGGCCCACCGGCGTTCTCCATCGTGTTGTCCTGGTAATGAGTGTCGCTGTTCACGGTGGCGAACACGGCGCTGTATTGCGAACTGCCGCCATTGCCGAGCGGCGTGCCCGGGGTGGAATTGGTGGACTCGCGCATGATTAAACCGGCTTCCCAACTCGAACTGGGCGTCGTTCCATCCGGAGCGGCCGCCGGGCTGGTGATGCCGGAGACGCGCGCGATGATCGTGCAATTGCCATCCACCGGGCGGCAGAGAAGGTTGAGTCCATCGCCAATCAAGGTGTAAGAGCCGCCGTCAATCTTCGCGCCGTACGGCTGCACATGTTCGCTCGCTCCGGCCAGCAGCCACGGGCTCAGCGGCGGGTTGGTGGTGGTGACGAAACTCAACGGCGAATCGAGCGTGTAGCTGGTGTTGTAGAACAGCCGGGCGCGAATGGCGTTGTTCGTGGCCGACCAGAAGAACGAATTCAACGCGTACGGCGGGATGTTGGTTTGTCCCCAGAAACTGTCGCCCACGTAAAACTGGACCTTGTTGATCGTGTTCGCATTTGTCACCACGCTGGCCGTGAGCGCCACGTTGGAACTGACAATGGTCGAGCCGTTGCTGGGTGAGGTCAGCGTCAGGGCTGGTTCGCCAGCGGCGGGAACGCGCGACCAGGCGCTCGAGGGCACTTCGATCTTCGCCTGACCCGGGCCTTCGTATTCCAACGTAAGCTGATCGGTGAGATCGCCCGCATCGCTGTTTTGCGTGTCGAAGAAATACTGCACGTTCACGGCGTGTTTTCCGGCGGCGAGGGCGGCCCAGCCGCTGAGCGGGGACGGACTGTGATTGCCGTCGTGGTTGATGGTCAGTGCGCCATCCACATAGAGCTTGCTGCCGGCACAGGATTTGAGCGTGAAGCTATAGATGCCGTCCGCGGGCACGGTGATAAAGCCCGTGTAGTTGAACGCATAACCGTTGCGACGTCGTCGCGGCGTGAGGTCGGGATAGGAAACCGCCCCCTGATAAACCGGGGTGAGCGCAGCGAAGTTGGGCATGCTGGACCAGTTGACGCCGTTGTACTGCCAATAGTAGCTGGTTGCGGATTCGTAGTATTTGTGACCCAGACCGGAAACCGTGACCGGCGGATTGGTGGCAACGTTCAATGCGACGGCTGCAGGGGTGATTAGCACCGGCGTGTTGGTGCGGTCAAAAATATCCACGATGCTCAGCCGGACATACGGTGTCGCCACCGAGCCGACGTTGAGCAACTGCTGGCGCACCTCGGGGTCGCGTTGAAACACGGCCAGAGCAGGGGAGCCGGAATACGCCGGGTTATCGAACACTTCGAGAACGTAACCAAGCTGCGGCGAACTGGTGAGCGGCATTTGCCACGCGACGATGACCTGATTGCCGTAGGTTGAGGCGCTGGCGTTCGTGACCAGAATCGGGTCCAAGTCAGCAGTGGTTGGTTGGCTCGCCAGAATCAAACCGAAGGAAGCGTAGTTGTTTACGGCGGCGATGGTCGTAATGCCCGGCGGCTTGTTGGTGAGCAGGCTGACGGTCGGTTGGTTCGTTGCGACCAGCATGTAGAGATTGCCAGACGTCGGCGGAAGGTTGTTGGTCACGTTAAACAGGTAGGAACTGCCACTGCACGTCTCGAAAAACGCGGCGGTGGAATTCTCAATCAAACCGCACGTGCCGTTCTCGCCGAGTTGCCGAACCGACGGCGTGAAAAGTTTCGCCGCGGTCCACGCTCCGTTCTTGTGCGAATAGACATTGCGATAATCGGTGCGGCGCGGATTGCTGTTACCGTGGCCGAAGTCCTCCTGAAAACCGCTCAGGCCGTTGATGCCGGTGGCACTGAACGGAATCTGCATGGTCGCGATATGAAACCAGTTGCTCGTCGCCGGATCGCGCAACCAGCGTCCGGAAAACGCCAGATGCGGCGTGCCGTCGGTGGGTTGCCAGATGCGGAACACTTCGCGATACCAACGATTGGTGGTGATGAGCGGCCAGTCACCGGCGACCTTGCCCGACGCGCCTTCGCCCACGTGTGGCGGCGCATACATGTTGGAGGCGCTCCAATACGCAGTCACTGCGGCGCCTGGCACTGCCGTGCCGCTCGGGGGCCAGAAACTCCAGATGATGCTGCACGGGGGATTGTCGGTGGGCCCGGACGGCATGCCGCCGTAGAAATAGCACGACCCACCATCCGACCCGGAGATCGTCTGGCTGTAGATGGCGTTGTAAGTGGACTCGGCCCAATACGGCCAGCGCACTTCCTGGATGATGCCGTCGGCGCCGGAAGCAGTATTGAAGTTGTGATACTCAGCGCGGGCGCGCGACGGAACGAGCCAAAGAGAGGCCAATAGAAGGCCGGCGGCTAGGTGAGTTTTGTAGCTGAGCAATTTCATTGGTGAGATCAGAGTCAAGGAGCAGAAGTTTTGTGTTCCGGTCATTTCTTCCCATCACTTCGTGGCGGCGGCGACCGCGGTGGTGGAGGTTTTGAGAAAGTCACGACGGGTGACAACCGGGTCAGCTTGTTTTTTCATGGAACGTACTTTCACCACAGCCCGCAAGACCTGTCAGTCGCCCGATCGCGGAGCGATTCAGAGTTGTCCAGCCCAGCGCGCCTTGATTGGAGATAACGCCGCAACCAGCGGTCTGGTGACCGGCTATCGGCTGGAACGGTTGCGCGGGGAAATGTCCGAGTTTGTGAGCAGCCCATGGAGTTCACGGCGGATGCCAGCCCAGTGAAAATCCAGTTGCCCGCCGCGACAAATGCACCCCAAGTGCAGCACCACGCGACCCAAAGCCATCTGGGTGAGATAAAGTTTCATGAGGGTGAAGCCGGCGGCCAGGGATTCGTGACCGATCGCGGACTAGTTCATCGCTTTGGCGCGCCTTCTTTCAAGGCCTCAATCGCCTTTTTGGCCGAGGCATCGCCTTTGGCCGCCGCATCGTTCATGCGATAATTGAGACCGCCCAAGGCGGTTTGGACGGCGACCAACTGGTCGGGGGTGATGCTCTTGGTCAACAACGAACGATAGTTCGTGCCGGCGGTCAGGTAATCATTGGCTTTGTCGGCTTTCAGTCCTTGTTCCCAAGCCTGCTTCATTTCGGGAGTGGCGTCTTTGAAGGCGGCCAGGTCTTGTTTACTCAGACTGTAGCCGTTGTCGCCGCAGCCTTGGAGGAACAGGCAGGCGGAAGCCAGCAGGCAGGCGAGGGTCAGTGATTTTTTCATAACCGGCAGTCCCTTCAACGTCCGTTCGCGCTGCCCGGATTGCACCAGACGCTGTTCTTGGCTGTGGACAGCGCGAGTCTTGCCCACTCCTGATACTTCACATATTCAACGGCGCCACTGACGACGATCACGACGCCGCCATTCTTGCCGTGCCGGCGGCCCAAGGCGCCGTCCACGGTCGGATCCGGGAAGCTTGAACCGTCGTTGTAAGCCGTCCCACCACTCGGGGCGTACTCATTTGGCTCCCAGGAAATGTAGGCGTCCTGCCGGAAGCTGGAGATCTTGTGACCTTCGTTGATCGCGCCGAAGCCGCAGACCGCTCCGCTCATGATGTAAGTGCCCAACTTGTTGGCGCGAACCGTGTAGCCCGGCGTGTTGGTGGCCAGATCGGTCGGGCAGAAATATAGGTCCTTGTTTTTGATGTAGGGCCAGAGCAATCCGCCTTCGTAGGCCAGGCGCGGGTTCATGTTGAAAGGTGCGGCGGCGAGATTGGGGGGAGCGCTGCCCACCGGGGTATAGAGCCAGCCCGGCAGGGGTTGGCCATTCGCGCCCGTCCATGGCGGATTCCAGTTGGGGTGCGGCAGCTTGTCGGCGAAATCGTTGCTATACATGTGAGCCGCGAGGCCCAACTGTTTGCAGTTGCTCACGCACCGGGTGCGATGCGCCTTGTCCTTGGCCTTGGCCAGGGCGGGCAGCAACATGGCCGCCAGGATGGCGATGATCGCAATCACGACGAGCAGTTCGATGAGGGTGAAACCGGCGCCACGTTGGCGACCATTCAAAGATATGTTCATGGGCTGTTGGTCGGAATTCTTCAGGTTCAAGAATCGAAAAAACTATGCCTGCTCATTTCTCCGGAAACCATCCCACATTCGGGGGGCTTGGATTGTACAAAACAGCGGCCAGGAATTGCTTCCTGGCCGCTGGGTGATTTTTAACTTCCGTCCGGATTATCGGCTCAAGGTGCCGCCCGGAAGAATCGGGCAGGCTCCGTCGGCAGGAACGGATAGGCGGGGAGCGCTGCGCCGGGGACCGGAGTCCAGGTGGCCGTCGGACCAAGCGTCGGCGAACTGAGGAGCGTGCCAAATGGCCACGTCACGGAGTTGCCGATGCCCGCCGTACCGAAGTTGTAGCGCAGTTTGAGCGCCGCGGTGTCCACCAGCGCGTCGCTGGTGAAGACGGAGGTAATTTCGCCCGCAGTGAGAACGCGGTTGTAAATGCGGAAGTCGTCCATCTGGCCGTCATAACGCTTCCAGTAACTGTCGTGCGAGCGGCCCAACTCGATCGCTTGCGCGGTCGGCCAAGCCCAGGCGGCCGTGTTGGCCTGCGTGCCCTGAGAGGCGCCGTCCACGAAGATTTCGATGCTGCCGGAAGCCGATTGATCGTAGGTGACGGCGACGTGGTGCCAGTTGCCGTCGGGCAGATAGCCGCCGGCAAAACTGTTCGCCCCGCCGGAGCACTGGACGAAGATGTTGCCGGCGTCGTTAAGCACGATCACTGCGCCGGAAGTGGTGCGGCGGTCAAAGATGATGGCGCCTTCATTGCCCGGACCGGGAACCGGGGCATCCGCCTTCATCCAGAACGTGAAGGTGCCGGTGGTGGAATCAAAGTCCGGACTGGCGTCAACCTTGATCTGACTGTTGTTGGCCGTGGAGAATACTTCCACGCCCGTGCGGGTCACGGGGATGGCCGCAACATCCGTGCTGGAGGCGAGCCAGGTGGTGAGGTAGTTCGCGCCTTGATGGGGTGTTCCCACGGGCTTGGAATCCTCGATCATTCCGCCGGGCACAATACCGACGACCAACGGCGCACCGGTGCCAACCATGAAAAGCGCGTTGATCTCGCTCTGGGTGAGAGCGCGATTGTAAACGGCGAACTCATCCTCCTGGCCGAGATAATTGCGATCGGCGCGGTCGGGTTGGTTGCCGGCGAAGCCCAGCGGCGAGTAAACCGCCAGAGGGGCGTGGGCCACGGTGTTTACCGACGACTTCAAGGTCAGTCCATCGGACATGTAGAACGTGGCCTTGGTGGGTTCAACCACCATGGCGACAAACGTCCAAGTGTCTGCGGGAACAACGAGGCCGGAACCCCAACCCCAGTAGTTGCCTTTCCAGTGGTAGCGCAACTCGCCTTGGGGACGACCGCTGGTGTTCTCAATGTGCATGCCGCCGTCGCCAAGCCAGCAGGGCCAGCCGAGATCGGCCGTTGACGGAGTACCATCACGCTTGAGCCAGCCGGCGACCGTGATGGTGTTGACGTTCAGGTCCGGGCAAATTGGGGCGCCGATGTGCCCGTAAGTAGCGCCACTGGTGATGGCAACGTTGGTGGATTCCAAGCCCGGTTGAGTCGGCGGACGAGGTCCAACCGTGCCCGGCACCACGTCAAACCCGTATGCCCCGTTCCAGGCAGTTCCGAGCGTGCCGCTGTTCACGGGGAATGGCGCCGTCGGACCGGCCGGATCGTTCAGTCGCCAATAACCAACGGGTGAACTGGCTTGCACCAATGTCCCATAATCGATGCTGCGGGCGGCGTTGGTGCCGTTCTGGTAGTGCGCGAGAATGTCTTCCGCGCTGAGGGCGGTATTGTAGATGGCCACTTCATCAATGCCCCCCTTGAAGAGCAGCAGGTTGGCGCCGGTATCAATATCATTACGTCCACCGAGCCGCATCTGGACGGAGGTGTTGGGGGTGAAGCCCGGGGCGCTCAAATCGGCGCCTTGTTGAACGCCGTTGACATAGAACCTTTGGATTCCGGTATTCCCGTCATAAACACCCACCAGATGGGTCCAGACTCCCGGCACCACATCCACGGTTGAACTGATGGTTCGCCCGCTCGCGCCGGAGTAGGTGCGGAACGACCACTTGGTGGTGGCGTTATGGGCGAAGAACAGGAAACCGTCCGAAGTGCTGGCGCCGCGGTTGTAGAGGGGCGACCGGGCCGAGGTGCCAATTA
The DNA here is from genome assembly GCA_044225555.1 of Limisphaerales bacterium. Lineage (GTDB taxonomy): Bacteria > Verrucomicrobiota > Verrucomicrobiia > Limisphaerales > JADLHS01 > JADLHS01. The sequence goes on from JBGAIM010000010.1 coordinate 49,362, forward strand.
CCTCTGCTGGCTTGACCCACAATTCGGCGGTGAAGGTGGCCGGGTTCAATGCCGCATCAAACGGGATGTCAATAACCTTGCCGTCGTTGCCCGTTCTGCCTGAACTCAACTCCGCCGATTTGTTGGCATCGCCGACAATCGCACCCGGCTGTTGGAACGTGACGTAACGTTTCGCGACGCCATTGTCCGCCGATCCAGTGCTGCCGCTATTAGACCGGGACTTTCACGGCGAGCGTTGCCGAAGCGGACACCATCGGGCCGACCGGGTTGTTGACTTCGACCGTGTAGGTGCCGGCCGAGCTGCTGGTGACACTGGCGATGGAGAAGGTAGCACTGGTGGCGCCGGGGACTGCCACATTGTTCGACTTCCATTGATAGGTGAGTTGTCCGCCGGTAGCGGCGACGGTAAAGGTAGCTGGATAGCCTTGATAGAGGTTCTGGGAGACGGGCGCTTGTGTAATCACCGGCGCCACGACGTTTTGGATTGTTACCTGCGCCACCGCGCTGGTTACGGCGCCGAAGGCATTCGTGACGACGACGTCGTAAGCGCCGGTATCGCCGATAGCGACACTGGAATTGGTGTAATTGGCGAAATTGGCGCCCGGAATTTCTGTCCCGCCTTTGCGCCATTGATAGTGAAGCGTTGGAGCTCCGGAAGCTTGGGAGGCCAATGAGAAAGACCCGCCCGGGAAGATCAGGCCCACCGGTGGCTGCGGGTCCACTTCAATCAACGGCGGGTTGTTGGCGGCGGGTGTATAGGTGATGACGATCCCGGCCAGGCAGGAGCGGATGGAAGAATTCGTCTTGGCGAAGCCTTGAATCGTCACCGAGTCGTTGGCGCTCAATGTGGCAAAGGCAGGGCTGACGGTGCTGTCGCCGGCCAGACCACCGGCGAAACTCGGAGTATAGTTGGCCAGATATTCGAGCGTGTTCGTGTCCGTGGCCGAGTAAACGCTGACGGGCATGAAGTCAGCCCCGCTGTCAGTTGCCGCGATGGTCTTGATGGTAAAGCTGGATGCAAAAGCGCGCAGGCCGGTCAATTTGACCTTGTATCCATAGTCCGTGTCGTCGAGGTAACCATAGATGATCTGGTTGTCACCCGCCGTCGGGACCGCGGCGTAGAGGCTGTAGGTATTCTTGCAGGACCAAGTCACTTGGAGGTCACCGCCGCCCGGCACCGCGAAGGTTCCGTTGGTTCCCACGCCACCACCGGCGCCCGAGTTGGACACCATGGGCGCGTTGTACCAATTGGCCAGCGGTATGCCGAAGGCGCCCGCCGAATCCGTGAGCGTGCCGTAAGGCGTGCCGCCCCAGTTATCCGCGAAGTTGATCCCGATCTGGGCGCCGTGACTGGCCGCACCAAGCATCATGGCGGCGGCCGGTATTACGAGGAGCCCTTTCTTCAACTGAATGGGTAATAGTCTTCTTTTCATTTTGGGTTTTGCTTTGGGTTTGAGGCGAGACTCAGGTAACGGGGGCAACCATACACTCGCTTCGATTCATGGGATTGGAATCGGTAGTTCGCTCGCCATTGACCGGAAGGCATCCCTGACCTTCACTATCAACACGAAGTAACCACCAGTTTGATTTTATGTCTCTTGATCCGGATTCCACTGGTCAAAGTCGCCAGCTTGACTCGAACGACCGCGCGGAAGTTTTGCGTCATTGGCGACCTGCCTACTCTAGCCTTCGTATGATTCAGCACCATCCCACAAACGGGGGGGGAATGCTGCGGAGCACAAAGCAGGCGCCGCGAGAATGAGCAACCGTGCCGAGCTGGTTCAGGCGACGTAGCCAAAAGCCCGGCAGTAAGGGGACAGCTTTGCCTGAATCGGCGCCAGTGCTGCGGCATAACGCTGCCACCGTCCCACCGCACGTTGATAAACCGGCTGCGTCACATCGTGGTAGGTCGGCGCGTAGAGCACCTTGCGCCGGGCGGTTTCGTGATAGCGCGCTTGATCCGCGTGCCAGGTCAGCCCGAGAAATTCGGTGGCGCGCCGTCCTTCTCCCTCCACGTCCGCGACTACATCTTCATAGCGCGTCTCGATCCAATCGAACCCACCCAGCTCCCGCATGCGCAGCCACACGTCCATCAAATCCGCGTAGTGCTTGGCCGTGCGCTCCAGGCTGAGAAAGTTCACGTTGGTGGCGTTGAGCATGATGTTCAGAAAGAAGCAACTGATGATCACATCACGCGGATCACGCAAAGCAATGATGACCTTCAATTCCGGAAACACCCTTAGCCAGATGTTGAGCGACATCGTGAGGGAGGGATTTTTGTCCAGCAACACACGCGCCGTGGGTTCACTGGGGATTTCACGCAGGAGGCTTTTCACATAGCGTCGGCGCATGTCAGCTCGCCGGGCCGCCGGAAGCGAATCCAGACTGCGCAACGCGGCGCCCGGACCTTGCAGTGGGGCCAGATGGTTGCAAATCTCCTGGGTGAACGCCATCGGTTCGTCGAAGGCTAGTGCGTCCGGGTGGGCGTCCAGAATCTGTTCCAGCAAGGTCGTGCCGCTGCGTGGATGTCCGCCCAGGAAGGCAATCTGGTAGCGCTCCTTCGAGGCGTGGGCTTCCGCGCGCCAGCGGCGGATCACTTCGGGAGTCATCTCTGCGAGCAATGCGCGCCGCTGCCGATCGCCTTCGTCGTAGCCACGCTCCAACAACGAAGTGTCCGTGATGGTTCGGACCTGCGCCTTGGCCTCGCACAGCCAGCGCATGGCTTCGTCGTAGTGACCGAGCTGGTCCAGCACCACGCCCAGCAGATGTCGGCTGGCATACTTCACGTACGGATACTGCGGCCCGTCCTTGATCAAATCCCGCAATTCCGTCTCGGCCTCAGTGTGCCGCTTCTTGCGATGCAGGAGAAAGGCCCGGAAGTACCGGACTTGATCGTCGCGCGGATGTTTCGCCCGACACGCTTCGACACATTCCCACGCTTCATCCAGTCGCCGCTCCTTCTCGAACCACACGGCGAGATTGATGCGCGCGTCCACCATATCCGGCGCCGCGGTGACGGCGCGCTCGAAACAGGTGCGGGCCTCGTCCAGTTGCCGCAGACCGAGATACTGATTGCCAATCATCCCGAGCAAGGAGGCGTTTGCCGGCGCGAGAGCCATCGCTCGCTGATAGGCCTGATTGGCCTGCTTGAAATCCAGTTCGCCCGCCGCCGCGTTGCCCAACTCAAACCACAATTGGGGGATCGCTGGATACTTGGCAGCCAACTGCCGATAACCCGCCAGCGCCGGACCGGGTCGTCCGCCGAGAAGCTGCTCTTGGGCCTTCTGCCAGCGGGCGAGATCGCGCGGATTGCGCTGCAGCATGCTCTGCGTGCCTTGCATCTTACGGTTTTGACTTTGGTGGGTTGCTGACCTGAACTGCGTTGGTCGAGAACGTGATGTAAGCAAAACACTCGGGGATGTGCGAATCCCAGACGCCGTGGCGCGTCCAGAACCAGCCGCCCGAATCCTTGGCCGGCGGCGCTGCTTTGTAGGTGTTGAAGCGCGAGAAATCCATCCGCCATACGTCGCCCTCCTTGGGGGGCAGGGCGCGACCGTCCGTGGCGAGCCATTTCATGTTTCGCCACGGCAATGCCAGTTCCACCGTCCAGCCGCGGTCGCGGTCGGTGTCGTCATTCACCGTGCCGTCGATTTGGACCGCCGTTTTCAGGCCGGGAAACGAATGGTCGAAATTCCCTACGCGTCCGCCGCGCGGATGATTGGTGAACCCGACGCCGTTGAAGGGAACAAGTTTGGCTCCGGAGAATTCCGGTTGACTGGCCAGGCCGCTTTTCTCGAACGCGTCGTTCCACGCGAAGAATACTTCGTAGCAGGTGTTGAAGGCATTGATCTCGAATTCGTAGTAGGCGTCAGGTCCGGCGATGAAGAATTCCACATCGTTGTCCTGGTAAATGAAATCATTGTGGTTGGTGAACTTCGCGTGGACCATGGGTTCTTCCACGCGGTAGGACACGTAGAGGTATTGGTCATCCCACAACACCGCCGCGCGCGTGTCATGAATCACCGGCCCGCCAGTGAGGATGTCCACGAACCGGGGAGACAAGGTGGCGGACCGCCAACTCGGTTCATCCAGCTTGCCGTCAATCGTGATCGGGCCGGACGTGCGTTGTGCCGTGTAGCGGGCGATCTCGCTTTGGGGGCAAGGAAACTTCCAGCCGACCGATCCAGCCAAAGCGGCCCGGCCGCCGCATGCCACGAGTAAAAGAAATAAGAGTGCTTTCACGTTGGATCGCTATTTCGCCGGCGATGTTACCGCCAGGAGACCGTTCGCAGCTTTTGCCACCTCGAGTTCGGCGCTGAAGGCGTAAGCCGGGTCACCCCGGCGCGCGAGGGTTTCGCAGAAGATCGTGAGGCTTGGCTTCAAGTGGCGCGTCACAGTCGAGCCGTTCAGTTCGATGTCCACCGGTTTGCTGAAATCCACCAGGCGCGAGTTCATCAAGACGGTGACCGCCGTGACGCCTTCATTGGCGGTGATCACGAACCGGTTGTTCTGACAACTCGCGAGGATCTCCTGCTGTTTGCCCGGCTGCGGCACACGCAACCAGAAAAAATCCTGCACCACTGCGTCGGTCATCAGCCAGGTCAACTCGCGTGGCACGGGATTCCGCACTGCCGGATACATGTCGGCAATCTTGTCGCGATCCGGCAGGCCGGTGTGGCCGTTGCCTTTCACGATCGTCACCGTGACCGGATAGATATCCAGACGCCCACCGCGCAGTTGTTCAACCTGCTCCTTGAACTTCAGGTTGCGTTCGTAGCGGCCATACATCGTGTCCTTTTCGCCAACCATCACCGTGAACGGTGTGGTGCGCAGTGTTTTCGCCGTTGTTTCACCGTCGGTGGCCGCGGCGGCGCTGGCGTGAATGGCCGCGAAACGGTCGGGCATTTTCGGCCCGATGGCATAAGCGCCATAGCCGCCATGGGAATAGCCCATGACAAAAACCTTGTCGGGATCAATGTCACCAAAGAGGCGGAACTGGCGAATCAGATTATCAATCAGCGGATAGACGTAATTGTCGTAGAAACCGTTCCACGTATCGTTCGGCGCGCGGAGGGCGAGATAAAGGTAGCCGCCCGCTTCCGGATGATCCTTGTAGTAGATCTGCATGTGCTTCCACTGACTGTCGTTTACTTCCTTGGGCGCGCCGCCGCCGCCGTGCATGGCGATGAATAACGGCCAACCGCCCGCTGGCCGGGTGCCGACCTGTTTTACGGTGTAAGGGCTGGTGTATTGTTCGAACTTCACCACGCTCGCATCGAAGTTGGATTTGAGATTCGCGTGTATGGGTGCGCTGCGGTACGTCTCCCAGGCGATCTGCCTCACGGCGGGCTCGTTTTCCTGAAGCAGCTTTTCGAACCGCGATGAGAACTTCCACTTCGTCTGTTTGTTTGGATCGGCCACAAAGTATCGACCGAGTTCCTTCGTCAGGCTTGCCGCGTCCTTGGGTGGCAATGGTTTGATGGTTTCCGGAGTGATGCCGCAGGAAGCGGAGTCGGCGGTTGATTGTTCCGTGAGCGTCAAGGTCACGAGTTGCTCGCCGGACTCCGGCGTGGTCACCTGTGTTTCGGCGGCGCGACTGCCGAGGCGCGCGACGACCTGATACTTGTTGCCCGGCGCGAGTTTGAATGTGGCAAAATCGTTCAGGTCAGCCGTTTCACTGCGGCTTTGGTCGCGGCAGGCAGTGGTGGGATTTGCCAGATCGTTGACGACCACGTCCGCGGCCACTCGCTTGCCCTGCGCATCCAACACCTTCACCGCGAGCCGTAACTTGCCTTCCGTCGCGGCGACACTGGTGGCTTTGATCCGGTATCGATCCGTCACGTTGACTGCGCTCACTGATTTGTCGCCCGGCAACCATACCAGCGGAAAATAGACATCCGTCCGGCGAAAACTTGTCGCGTAGATCGCATGCTGCGGCACATCGCGTTGGGCTTTCGACGCATCCTCCACAAACCAACCGTGGTCCAGTCCGGCGGGGTCGGGTTCGGCCGCACCGACGAAATGCCAGTCGCCGTCCCAAACCTCGACCCAGGTATGATTGCCGCGCATGTTGGACCACATCGGCGTGCCGGCGACGCGCGCCGGGATACCCACCGAGCGGCACGCGTCTACGAGAAGAATTGAAAGTCCGGTGCAGGTGGCGATCCCGCTCTGGATAGACTCGCCGGGGCTCTGGTCCGGACGTTTGCGAGTCGTGTTGTAGCGGACCTTGAAGTGCGGGAAAACTTTCTGGTTCAGCACGTGCGCGGCCTCGCCCGGTGTTTTGCAGGAAGCCACCATCGGCAGACACACCTCGCGCAGCCTTGCTCGCCATGCCTCCCGCGTTTCGTTCAAGCAGGCGTAGGCCAGGACATCGTTGAAGAACAGCTCCTTCGTCACGCTGTCGCGCCATGGTGATTGTTCCCAGCCGTCGTAAGCGAGATTGAGGTCATCCAAAAGAAATTTCTTCGACAGCGATTTCAGGTCCGACTCCGGCATGTTCTCGACGAGAAAGCTCAAACCCTCGCGCCGGTCCGCCGGCGCATCGCGAAACGCCAGCGCAATCTCCGAACGATTGGTCTCCGCCAGTTCGAGCCGGGCCTCGATAGCGTCGTTCCAGGGTCTCACTGCCGCCGGTTGGCTATGGCCGGTGAACGGAAGCAGAATCAAATGCGCCAAGGCGCACGCAGTTGTGGAAACACAGCGCACGGTATTCATTTTAGAGAAATAACTGCAACGGGCGACATGGGATAATGGCTCGGTTCTCAGCGCAATCACAATTTGGAGCGGGAGGGGCGCAAATTCACACTGCACCGAATCGTAGCGTCAGTCATCCTGCCTGACGTAGAGTGCGGCATCCTGCCGCGCAGCACAGACCCTCGTAACACCCGAGATGGTCAGCCATACGAATGTTTAGCCAAAACGTAGGGGGCTTCCACCGGGCTGGAACCCCGGCTCTACGACAGGCAAAGAGGCACGCTGCTACAAGGCCTGCGCATCCCCAAACAGCGGTCCTGACCAAGGCTGATGCTGACTTGGGAATTGCGCTAACTCTATTTGTAATGCTGCCGAATACATCCTGCCGACCTGACTTGGCCGCTTGAAAGTTGCCCGCTGTGGCGACACATTCAGCCTTAGCAAGATGATTGAAGAACGCTCCAACTTCAGTCGCGCCCAGATCACGGGGTTTCTGCCAACCTCCCGCAGCGCCGAACGCAATCCCTAAGGTTTATGTCTTCCGAGACTTTTGCCGGGTATGTCAGACGCTACTGCGAGTGGGCAGAATCCGACACGCATGACCTTGAAACTGCCCGCGAGCTGCTGGTCGCGCTCATTGCGGGCGCGCCGGGTCTGAGAAGCTCAATTGGACAGGAGCGCGAACGCACTGCTTTAGGATATCCCCGTGAAGTAGTATGGGCTGATACCAAGCGATACGCTGATTTCCCGTTTCAAGTCTACTACCCCTCCTATTGGCAGGAGGTACATCCGGAAGGCAACATCACCGATAATATCCACAAAGATTTTGCCCACATCTACGCGGAGCTTCGCCACGGTTTGGACGCGCTGGAGAGAGGTGACATGGAGGGTGCGACTAAATACTGGTGTGATTCGTACTTTCTCCAATGGGGTCATCACGCGAATGCTGCCGTTTGGGCGATTCAATACTATGAAGCAGGAATCGAAAGCGCCTAACCGATACCCTGCTGCGCATTCGGACGGTTCCGAAGAATTTGCGCGCGACTATTTGCAGCCAACCGGGCATTTCCGGAGGCGGTCGTTGAGCTCTTGGTCGTGGTCTAGGCCACATTCGTACCTCTACCTATGAAACGATACATCTTGCCAGTGCTGGTTCTGGTCACATGTTGCGCAGGGTCAGGTTATGTCTGCTATCGCGTGGGCGAGCGTGTGGGTGACAATCGTGCTACCTCGGTGCGGGCGGCCAATGCCGTGATGGTTTTGGATGCTCTGAATAAGCTGAAGAGTGGCGAGGTGGATGAAGCTACTGACACTTTGGAACGCCGGTGTTTCGCAGATGCGGCAGGCGTGCTATCAGATACTGGGTGGCGCGTAGAGGCATTTAGGAAGATATGTGTTCCAGGATTGATTGCATATCGGCAGAGCTATCGGACCAATCAGATTGAGTGGACACTGATGGAACAGAAGTTGGAGAAGCTATTAGCGTGGAAGCCATGAATTCGTGGTCAAATAAAGCGCTGCAGTGCCGCCCCGCTGGGCAGGCGGACGGTCTGGGAGAAGTTGCTCGCGACTATTTGCAGCCGACCGGGCGTTTCCGGCGGCGGCCGCTGAGCATTTTGGACGGTAAGCACAACGCAGCACGAATCTGATGATTGTCATTGGACACATTTTGCTGGCACTGGGGTTGGTCGTCGCCCTGATCGGATATGTCAAGTTTCTGTCAGTCGCTTACAGGCGCAGTCTTTGGTGGTTCTTTGGTTGCTTGTTCATCCCGTTTGTGGACATCGCCTTTTTTGCTTTTGAATTGGAAGGCTACCGCCAAGCCGTTTGGAATAAGTGTGCTTGGGCTAATGACTGCGGGTGCCGGAGCAGGGCTGGCGGGAATTTTATGGCCGAGCTGATATGAAGAAATGGTCTACCATGAGCAGCCACGGCGGCATCGCGGTCGTAGCGAGCTTTGCTCTCGTTTTCACTGGATGCATCATTCCCAAGCCGAAGCCGGGTAAAGTCATGGTTGCCCCGGATGTTCGCGGACGTGTCGTGGATTCTGTGACTGGCAATCCTGTAGCCGGGGCGCAGGTGACGGTCGCCAGCCGACCAGAAACGATGTCCGTCAGCGGAGACGACGGACAGTTCCACGTTGAGCAGTTGTATAAGAAGTATGCCATCGAGTTCATTGACCCCGGTGGTGTGATGGGATATTGCCCGCCACTAGGTGAGATCATTTTCCGGCTCGACGTTGCTCACCCAGGCTACCAAGACTTGCACTTGTGGATTAGGGAACACTTGGCCGAGACTACCGCGAACCATGATGGCCCGTTTGTGATGCGTGATGTTCGATTGAACCCAGTAGATAGATGAAAGGGCAGAACCCGTTACGTAGGGTTCGGTTAAGGCTCCCATTCATCGCTTACGAAGAACAACTGGTTCCGTTGCATCGCTTGGCGCGGCAGGAATGTCGTCGGGTTTGGGCAGCGTCGCTTCGATCGCTTGGCCGAGCTTCAATTTGATTTCGTAGTTGTCGCCGATTCTCGTCACGCCTTCACGATTCCAACTCGGACTGCGGTCACCGAAGTTGTCGCGGATGCGGACCACGCCGTCGCGGCTCGCGACGACCCGCAGCCAGGTGGTGGCGTTGTTCTCGCGTTTTGCCGAAACGCGGTGGCCGCCTTCGGCACGCAAATCCTCAAAGGACGCATCATGCCAGCGCCAGGGCATTGCCGGGAAAATCCGGATGACGCCCCAATCGCCGCTGCCGGGCGCGGCACTCCAGCTTTGCAATAGCATTTCGTGAAGCGCCGCCATGGCGAGAAAGTTTCCTTCGAGCGTGAAGGGTCTATAGGTAAAGCCGCTGAAACCGGAGGCGGTTTGATCGCCATTCGCGTGAAAGCCGTTCCGCAGGATGAACGCGCGCGTGTAAATATCCAGGTCGCGCAAAGCAGCTTCACCATCGCCGATGCGGGCACTGAGCGCTGCCATCCAGCCGAAGCTGTAGCCGCACCAAGCACCGGTGCCGAAATCCCGCCACTGTTTCAATGAAGCTTCAATGATCTGCCGGTCGCGCGGACTGCCTTCGGTCGTGATGAGATTGAACGGATACAAACCCATCAGGTTCGAGAGATGCCGATGACTGCCGGGCAGGGGAGTCTTCTCATCGAGCAACAAGGTATTGTCTCCCGCCACATGCCAGTCCCCGAGCTGCTGCGCCGCGGCGGTCCATTTCGCGGCGTCTTTGGGCTGGCCGCAAGCCGACGCCATTTCGCTCAGCGACAAGAACAGCATCTTCAGCGACATGAGATCGTAGTTGCTGTTTGGAATGAGGAAGGCGCGGCGGGAATTGTCGAAGACTTCCGGCGAGCTGGAGAGCGGCAGCTTCAGCACGCCATTCGTATCCGGCTTGAGGAGACTCAGCAGGCAATCGCCGATCTCACGGCACCAGGGATAGGCGCGGGTGTGCAGGAAACGTTCGTCGCCGGCGTAGCGCCAGTGCAAATAGAACAGGTGGGCATTCCAAGCACCCATGGTCGGCGAGAGGCTGTATTGCCCCCAGCCACCGAGCGCCTGGCCTTTTCGGCTCATCACGCCGGGCACGGCGGCGCCGGGAGCATCGTAGAATTCTTTCGCGAACTTGCGAAACGTGGGCAGCAAATCCCAGAGCATGTCGAGGAAGGTCGCGCCTTCATCAAATTGACCTGCCGCCTGGTAACCCATGTAGGTCATCTGCGTGTTGAGGTCGTTGTGATAATCACCCTTCCACGGCGGCAAACCTCCCGTATCCGCGGTCCACACACCCTGCAACGGCATGGGCGGCGCGCCTCGACGTGAGGCCGCGCCATAGAAGTAACGCACCAGGTAGTAGTGCTGGAGAATGTGCGGCTCCGGCACGAAGACACTGGAGCGATCCCAGAACTGCGCCCACCAACTGGCGTGTTCGCGAAAGAGTTTTTCATAGCCAGCCTTCAGGGCCGACTCGACCCGGCGTTGCGCCACAGCTTGCGGACTCTTGCCCTCGTTACGGGTGGCGACCGTCACCGCCAGCAAGGTCGTCTGGCCCACGCGCTTCCAACCGGCGTGCACGGCGTAGGCGAAACCATCGGCCCCCGGTTGTTCAAACCAACACCAACCATCGCTCTCGCCCGTGCGGGGCGGGGGATAGCCGAGTTGCTTCACGGACTCGGGCGACTTGAGCCGGACAGCTTTCAACGGCGGACCGGACAGACGCAGCAAGGCAACCGGCGCTTTCACATCGCCGGCATTAACAAAAATCCGGGCGTCCGATCCGCCGCCCAGCTTTGCGATGCCTTCCGCCGTAGCGAGGTTCAACTCAAACGCCTCAACCGTTTGTGATTCGTCGAGGGTGATTTCGACGCGGACGGCAGGAAGTTTGGTGGGCGGCCCGCCGTAGTCGTAGTTCGAGTCGAAGATGTCGTTGAACTCGTCCATGCGGTTGCTGGCCACGAGCTGTTGCATGGTGCGCCAGTTGAACTTGTCCCGCACCTCGGTGAACCGTTTTGACGGTCGCTCGTCCCACAGATCGCCGCGATCCAGCGAAAGGCGCAACGTGTTGCTCCCGCCCCACAGCAACACACCCATCGCTCCGTTGCCGAGCGGGATGGCTTCATCCCAGGTCTTGATCGGTGCTGCGAGTTTCAGATTGAGCGAGGCATCGGGCAGCCGATCAGCCGCAAACGACGAGTTCACGCAGAGTCCCAATGCGAACAACAATCTCCAGACGTGGAGTTTCATAAACACGATGGCGCGCGGTTGATCACGGAGCTTCGATCGCGATCCAGACGCGACCCTTGGCGGGCAATGCAACGGTGGTTTCAATTGAATAATCACGCTCGAGCTTCAGGCGTTGCGCCGAACCATCGTCGCGTCGCAGAATCGCTTCGCCGGTGAGCCCGGTGTAATACAGCGGCAACCGGATGCGGCGCTCCACGGCCTGAGGCAATGGATTGTAGAAGACGGCCAGGCCGCGTTCCTTCAATGCGGGATTGACGTGCAGCCAGCCGTCCCAATCGCGCCCGTCCGCGCGACGCAGGTGAATCAAGTCCGAGTTGAGAATGGCGCGGTGCTGCTTGTAGAAATCCACCCAGCGCTTGACCACGGCCTTGGTTGCATCGCTGTCGTACAGGCGCGGGCCGCGATAGCAGGCAATGACACCCGCACCAAAGAGATTCGCGAGACGCGTCTCGTAATGCGGCAGATGTTCCGCGAGCGGTTCAATGGTGGCCGCGGCGCCGCCGCCTTGATACTCAGTTAACGGCACGAACATCCAACCCATGCTCGGCGTCTTTTCCCACGTGCCGTCAAAAATATTCTGGCGCTCGATGATTTCCTGATACTCACGCGGCAAGGACCAATTGACCTCCCGATAACCCATACCCGTCTTGGTGCCGCCGGAAAGGAAATACCAGTCGGGTATGTTCAAGTACACGCCCTCGCTACGACACCATTTGTAGAAGTCGGTGATGGCCCGCCATTGCACCCACTGCGAATCGTCCAGCCCACGATGGAACGGGTGATTCGTGCTGGCGCAGGTGTCGCCGGGATACGAGCCGTCGTGTTCCAGCACTCCCAGTCCTGCTGTGTTGATGAAATCCTTGAGTTGAGCGAGGTAATCCACTCCCCACTGCGCGCCCAGACACGGCATCACGCCAAACGCGGTCGGGCCGACGGTGTTGTCGTTGGTCGTGGCAGCGCCCCGGCTGGCCAACAGGGAATAACTGCCGAGCGCGATTTTCTTGGAACGCGCATAGTCGGCGAGTTCCTTGATGCTCGCTTGGTAGGCTTTGTCGCGGCTTTCAAAGTCGAACCCACTGCCGAACGTCATGATGACCATCTCGAAGCCGACGTCGGCGCATTGATCGATCGCCAGTCTTACGGCGTCCGGCTTCGCGCTGCGGACATGCATGAGCACGGGGTTTTCCGTCACCCACGGTGCAATCGTTCGATACATGCGCCGCTGGGCGAGCCCCTTGCGCTCGCGTTCCGTCGAGTCCTGCACCAACTCGAACGCCCGGAAGCTCTCGAAACTTTCCCCGGGCGCGATCACCTGATCCGGTCCGAGCGGCGGACGACACTCCAACAGGCAGGGCGTGTTGCGCTCGTAATTCACCTGCGACTTGTATTCCGGATCGGTGACCCAGTGAACGCCTTTGTTGCCGCCTTTGCTGCCCATGCCGCCAAACGCGTAGTCGGTCTCGACGTAGAGGTTGGGCCATTCCCAGCGTGGATTGTTGTCCACGTACGACTCGTACTCCACCGCCGCAAGGATTTCGCTGATGAACGAGTTCAGACGAACCGGCTGGTCCGAACCGTTGCGCACGACGATCCATTTGCTGAGCAAAGGAATTCCGTCGTAGAGCTCGTAATGAACCTCCACTGCGATGGCTTTGTTCGGTGCGGGTCCGTTCGTTGAGGCTTCAGCCGGCGGGGAAAACTCCAGGGTCAGCGAAACGCCCGGTGGCGGCCATGGCAAATCCTGTGGCATCCACTCCGGATGCCGCTTCCACGGAAACCGCGCCTGCGTCCGGCCGGTCTGGAATCCCGTAAATCGAAACGCGCGCGGATTGGCCTTGAGGTTGGCAGTCCAGTCGGCGGCGAGATAGTTGTGAACCGGTTGGCCGCGCAATCCGCCGACCTCGTACTTCACACCATCCAAAGTCACACTGGCTTCAGGGCGTGCCGACCGGAGAAGCGATTCGCCAGTCATGAGATTGTCAAAAGCCACCGTCGCGGCATCCGGTTCCAGGCGAATGACCCGACGCACCAATCCGTTCTCCAATACAATCTCCTTCACGTCTCGGCCCGTAGTGGCCTTCGCCAGAAAAGGGCGCGGATCAATCAACCAGTCGCTGGCTGGCTGCGGTGCCGCAGGGAGAAACAGCGGTATTAAAACGACGGCGAAGAGGAGTGTCGTTCGTCTAAACCTTCTTGAAATGAGATTGTTTTTCACGGGATGATGTCAATTTCCGCAATCGCAGTGAAGGGTTGGTCGGTGAGCTCGCTCAACGCAGTGAAACGCAGATAGCGTGGTTTGCCCGGTTCTTTGAGGGTAACCAGCTGACGCGCCGCGCCGGTCGGGAAGCGTCCTTCCGCTGCGCTAACCCAATTCGTCCGGTCGTTGCTGATGGCGATCACGTATTGCGCCACGCGACCATTGGGATTGTCCTGCCGCGGCAAATAGGAAATGCCACGCACGGTCGTCTCCTTCCCCAAGTCGATAACCAACTGGTGCGGTAACGGGTCGGTTTCCGGTTGCCAGCGCGTGTGCCAGAAAGTGGCGGGATCACCATCCAATGCGTTCTCCGCCGGATTCCCATTCATCACATCCTCGCTGTCCACCTGGATGACCTTGGCTCCCAAGCGTCCCAGGCCGGTGGGACTGCACCGACTTTGAATCCAAGCGAGCGGCAATCCAACTCGCGGTTGAAACGCCGCGCTTGCTAGATAGCGAAAGAGGCTGCGGCGAAATTGGTGTGCGGCGGGTCGCCGGCCCAGATCGCTGGTTAGGTCGTAACCGCAAACCAGCAACGAACCTCCACCAACCCGTGCTTCAAAGACCTGCCCGAGCAAAGTGTTGTAGTGGAAATCCGGCACGGGCTGCACGATCGGGCGAAATCCTGCCGGCGCGCCTTCGAGTTCGAACGTGGTGGCTCCGGCACAGAGATCGCGCCACTGCCAGTCGCTGGCGCCTTCGTTCGGAAAGAGCTTGAATGCGGGATGCTTCGGATCACACAACACTCCCAGCGAAGAAAACTTGTTGCCCCACCAGCCAGCTGACCAATAGACCGACTCCCAACCGGTCCGTGCGGTGTGCTTGTTCTTCAACCCATGCGCCAACAGCAGAACTTTCCCGCCGCTCTCCAGCCGCTGGAGTGCCTCATCATTCAGCGAGCGGGTCACGTAAACGCCGGTTGGCTCGGGTTCGGCCACTTCGTCCGGATAAACCCAGATGTTCCATTGATTTTGCGCGTTCGCGAACTGAACTCGCAGGACCAACGCCGTCGGAGTTTGGAATTGCTTCAGCGAACAGTTGATCGCTCCCAACTCGGTCAATCCGCCCGCCGCAATCCCACTCGATTCAATCTCACCGCCACCCATGCGCTTTCCATCTGGCGTCAGCAACGCCCATCGCACGAGCCCCGCCGACAGGTTGGTCGGTCCGAAGTGAGCCACCTGCACCTTTGCCGTGAAGGTTTCCGCGCTCGTCCACACGAATTTAGCGAAGCGCGCCAGGATCACCGTGGGTGCGTTCCACTCGCGCACTTCCGCCGCGGTCACGACACGTTTCGATTCGTGGAACGGATCAAGAATGCCTACGAGTGCCTCGCTCTGACCGGTAAAGTCATTGAGCATCAGCAATTGGTAACCGGCGTAATCCGGTGTGCGCAGCATGGCTTCATGCTCGGCTTTATATTGCGTGAGTTGAAAGCGAGCCGACGCACGAACGAAATCGTGAAGCTGGCCCGCCAGCCCATTCGTGACCAGGGCGCGGCGGTAGCGTTCCAGGTTCAGCGGCAGCAGCGGGCCGGTGAACTTCGGCAGCAGTGTTTCATAATCTGGAAACACCGGACGCTGGCCAGTTTCATGCGCGATGACCGGCACTGGGGATTTCTCGACGGCCTTGGTAAAATCCCAATCCGTGTTCGCCGGACCGATTCCCCGCGTGCTGACTCCCGTGCTGTGCGTGAACCAATAATCATCCGCCGGCACGTGACGTCGCGCGCCGCATCCGGTGTAAAGCCGCCGCGGGTCAAAGCTTTTGATCTCGTCCACCATCGCGTTGACCCGATCCCAGTCACTGCTCTGCTCGCCAAACTCGTTGCCGATCGCGCACAGGAGGAATGATGGATGATTCCCATACGCCTCGGACATGCGCCGCAATTCGGTGCGCAGGAATTCCGTGACTTGCGGATCGCGCCCGATGCCCTTCGGCTTGGTGATGGTGCTCGTGCCCCAGTCATCCACCCAGGCCGGTGCTTCGGGCTGAAGATACAGCCCGAGCCGATCCGCCGCTTCGAACGCCGCCTCCGGCGGACACCAGGTGTGGAAGCGCACGTGGTTAAAACCGTAGTCTTTGACGATGCCGAGCACGCGTTCCCATTCCGCGACCGTCATCGGCGGATGACCCGTGCGGGGATAGACCGCGCAATCCAGCGTGCCTCGCAAAAAAATCCGTCGCCCGTTTACGTGGATTTCTTTCCCCACCCGCTCCACCTGGCGAAAGCCGAACTTGATGTCAGCTTCGTCGCGCTTGCCGTCCGAATTCGTCAACGCAGCGTGCAGCCGATAACGCGCCGTATGGAATTCATCCCAAGATTGTGCGGGAGTCGTAAACGCCAGTGTTGTCTCATTGGTGGTTATTCCGGGCGGACACGAAAAGTTCAGTTGCGCCTCGCTTAGCGTTGAGTCACCCGACTCTGGCAACAAACGATATTGCACGCCGACCGAAGCCGTCGTTGCGCCCGCATTGGTGGTGACCATCACGATCCGCACCGAACGGCGGTCTCCTGCGGGGTAGGCAGCCAGCGAGCGGATGGATGTTGTCGGCACCGCAGTCAATGTAAGGTTGCCGATCAATCCGTTCCAACGCGTTTGGGTTTCCGGCCCGTAAGCATGCGTGACGGTGGAGAGATTGTAGATCATCCGGTTGTCCACACGGATGGTGAGCCGATGCCTTCCGGGTGCCAGAGCGCCGAGCTCATGCCGATGCACAGCTACCAAGCTGTCACAGGCCGAGGCAAATTTACCGTCCACCCACACCTCGGTCTTCCAGATCGCGCGCTCCAAAGTCAACATCACCTGCATTCCTCGCCACGCTTCCGGAACGACCACCTCGCGTTCGTACCATGCCGGTCCAACGAAAAGATGTCGCCGCACGAGATAACCATGTTCATCCGCGCGCGCCGGTTCGGCGATTCCCGGAAAACGGGTGGTCACGGGGAATGGCGCGGCATGCCGCATGGTGTTTGTGTCCAACGCGAATCCAAATCCGGCGCGATCGGTGGTGTTCGGCAAATCAATCCGGTCGGGCGTGTTCAGCGTCGTGCGCGGCCAGTCGGCCTGCAACCCCACATCGTCGGCATCAAGTCGCAATCGCCACTCGCCGGCGAGATTCAATGACTCGCGCGCCCTGACGAAGTTACAGGCCGCCATCAGAATCGAGCAACCAAGCGCCGCCCCGAATCGCCGTTGCCATAGTTTCAGATGGCCAACACAAATCATGGAATGATCTCCAGTTCTGCCGCAGACGCAAAGTCCTGGCCGTTCACTTCGCTCAGCGCAACAAACCGGACGAAACGCGCCGAAGCCGGATGCTCCAGTTTGATCACTTGGCGCGTCGACGTGTTGGGAAAGCGTCCTTCCGCCACCGTGGTCCACTGTTCGCCGTCGTTGCTGACGGCGAAACGATATTGCGCCACTCTGCCATTCGCGCCGTCCTGGCGGGGGAGGTAAGCTAGCGCCTTGAAGGATTTCACGTCACCCAAATCGAGGTCAACCGTGTGCGGATGTTTGGTCAACGTCAGGCCGTATTCGGTGTGCCAATAGGTGTCCGGGTCGCCGTCAATCAAATGCTCCGCTTCGCCTTCGTCGCGTTGCTGGCTGCTCACATACTTGATGGTGCAACGCAATTGTTCCGTCTCCGCCGGGACTTCGAAGCGCGTCGGGATGGAAGCTATGAATCCCGCGCGCTCGGCCCACGCGACAATCTTCTGACCAGCGGTCGCCTTGAACGGACTCGCGAAAACCTCGGTCGGACCGTCGTTGGTCTGATATTTGATCGTTGCATCAGGCGTGGCGGTGGAGAGTGCGAGTTGTTGCTTTTGCGGTATGATGGCGACCGGCGCCACTTGCGCCACCGTCGTCCGCGCTTGCTCGGCGAGGTCCGACTTACCGTTGATCGGTCGGATGAGGAAGCCCAGATGGTAGGCGCGATTGGACCGGGGAATGTCTCGCTCCAGCGGCCCTGGACCACATGACGCACCGCCGAGGCCGAGAACAGCGGCATCGAGGGTCACCACCGTTCGATGGGATACAGGCAGTTCAGGTGGATGGTTTGCCAGCAGCAGTTCATCCGCAGAATATGCCAGTGCCGCCGCGCTCAAGGGTTTTTCCAGACTGGCGAACAACAATCCTTCGCCGGTTGCATCTGTAACTGCGAACCAGCGCACGTCTTCGCGATTGGCCATGTCGTTGGGGCGTGCATAGGGCACGAACATTTCACGCACCGTCCGCGAGTAGAGCCCCACAAACGAACCCGACTTCCGGTCTGGATAATTCTCCTCCGGTCCGCGCCCGAAATAGGTGACATTCGCAAATCGCTCCGGAAGTTCTGTGCGCACGCCAATCTTGGGCAGCGCAATCACGGGCTTGCTCGGCACCAAAGCCGCCTGCATCGCCACTGAACCATCGGCGAAAACCGTCCACGCCACCTGCGACTGGATTTCAAGCGCGCGGTCATCGAGCGGCCCTTGTGTTTCCACGCGGGTGTGGTTGCCACCAAAATCCACACAGCGCTCGGCTTCGGTACCGCGCGCCATCACGGTGGCCGAGACGCGAACGCTGTCGCCCAACATTTCAAACTTGAAGTCCGTGGCGCGCTGCCGCAATTCGCGCAAGCCTTGCTCAAACCACTTGCCCATCGTCCAGACATCGTTGTTCACCGGACACCGGAAGGCATTGAACTCCAGAGCGCGTTCGAGCATCGGCTGGCCGTGGTAACGCAACTGCGTCAGCGCCCCGGACTGTGAATCGAATTCGACCGCGAAATTATCCCCGGTCACGGTGAGGCCATTGGCAGACTTGTTGACTTGCAACGGACCGCCGGAGTTCGCCACTGCTGGCTTGTTCGGTTGCGGATTGGGAATGGCGACTTGATCCGCCGCCAGTTCGTAGCCTTGTTCCGCCCAGTCCTGCTTGTTTCGCAACCGGAAGCCAATCTTTAGGAAATATTCCGCTCCCGGTTTGAAATCCGGTTTTACGAACGGCACGGTCACGATCGCGTGCTGGCGCGGACCAACGGTGGGCACTGTTAGCGGACCGGATTGGATTGCGCGCCCGTCCTCCGAGAGTTCCCAGGTGACATCAAACTCGGACAGGTCCTTGAAGAAATGCTTGTTGAAGATTTCCACCTTGCCGTTGGCGATGTCGGCGGCCTTGACCGTGATGTCCTGATAAACGTGCTTCACTTCATAGTAACAGGGCTTGGGAGTGCGATCCGCGAACACAACGCCTTTGACGATGAACTGCCCATCGTTGGGCGCGTCGCCGAAGTCACCGCCATACGCGACGTAGCGCACTCCTTGAGAGTTGGTGCGATAAAGTCCCTGGTCGCACCACTCCCAGATGGCCGCGCCGAGGATGCGATCCGAGGATTCAATCGCCTCCCAATAATCGGCGAGATTCCCCAGCGCATTGTTCATGATGTGCGCATACTCCGAAATGTAGAACGGATACTTGATGCCACGGGAGCCGCGGGCGGCGCGCCAGACCCAGCCGACATCGGGGTATTGGTTGCTGCCCAGGTCCACGATGTCGTTGTTGCGCTCATACTGCGTCGGGCGCGAAGTGTCCCGAGCTTTCAGCGCTTTTTCAGCAGCGACGAAGTTTTGTCCCGGACCGGCCTCGTTGCCCAACGACCACACCACGACGCACGGATGATTCTTGTCGCGCTCAACCATGGACATCACGCGGTCCACGTGCGCCGCTTCCCATTCCTTCGGGTGCGACAACGAGTCCTTCCCGTAGTAGTAGCCGTGGGACTCGATGTTCGCCTCGTCCAGGATGTAGATGCCTTGTTTGTTGCAGAGGTAATACCAATAGGGGTCGTTGGGATAATGCGAGGTGCGGACGTGATTCACGTTCGCCTGCTTGAGCCGCAACAGATCGAGGTCCATCTGGGCGCGGCTCACGGCATGGCCCACGTCGGGAAAGTTCTCATGCCGATTGACGCCTTTGAATTTCACCGGCCGGCCGTTGACGAGATAAACTCCGTCCTTGATCTCCACCTTGCGGAAACCGACTTGCGCGGAAACAAATTCCCGAGACTGGCGGTCTGCCGACTGCAACTCGAGCACCAGCGTGTAGAGGTTGGGTGTCTCGGCGCTCCATTTCGCGGGAGATCGCACGGCCAACAGATTGGTGAAGAAGCCGCCGCTCACTGGTGTCTCCTGGGAAATGATCGTCCGTCCGGTGGCGTCAAAGAGTGTCGCTTTCATCCGGACTGCTCCAGCTTCCGGACCGGCGACGGCGCCGGTGATTTTCAACGTGCCGTCGCGATACGCCGCGTCGAGATCAGGCAACGCAAAGAAGTCGCGGATGTAAGTCTTAGGTCGCGCCTGAAGCGACACGCTGCGGAAAATGCCCGAGAGCCGCCACATGTCCTGGCATTCGAGATACGATCCATCCGAGAAGCGATAAACCTCCACGGCGACCATGTTTTTGCCCGGTTGCAGATAGCGCGTGATGTTGAAGGCGGCGGGAGTGCGCGAGTCCTTGGAGAAACCGACGTAGTGTCCGTTGATCCAGAGATAAAAGAACGAATCCACGCCATCGAAGTTGAGGAACACCTCGCGCCCGGTCCAGTCCGCCGGCAGTTCAAAATCGCGACGGTAGGAGCCGACCGGATTGCGATTCGTGAACGCCGTGTAATTCGGCGGCGGTTCACCCATCACGCGCGGCCAGTCGGGCTTGAAGAGATAGCGTTGGTTGGAATAGACCGGCACATCGTAGCCCTGACTTTGCCATGACGAGGGAACGGGAATTTCGGCCCAGCCCGAAACATCGAAGGTCGGCTGGAAGAAATCCTTGGGTCGTTCGTCCGGTTGTTTGACCCAGTGAAACTCCCATTGGCCATCCAGCGACCGCCAATACTTGGAATACTCCGGCAAGATCTTTTGCGCCGAGGCCGCGTCGCCAAACGACGCGAACGTCGCTCGCGCGGTTTCCTTGTTGAGCGAGAGGTTCTGTTCCTGTTCCCATTCGTGCCCGGTGGGGGCGGTGGTCGCCTGCGCCCAGGCTGTTGACGTTGGATTGATCAACCAACCGGCCAATGCCAGCCACGCAGCCAAACCTACAAGTGTCTTCATAGAATGCCAATGCTTCCGATCCACCTCATCCGCCCGGACGTGTCCCTCTCCGGCGTCAATCCCGCGCACGACTCTGGAAGAACTCAATTGTGGCGGCCAGACCGTCGGTAAAATTGCTGGTGGGGACGAATCCCGCCGCGAGCAACTTGTCAATGGCCGCCCGCGAATGCTTCACATCGCCGGCACGCTCCGGCCCATGAGTGATGACCGATCGCGAGCCGGTGAGCTCGCAAATCTTCTGAGCCAGCTCCTTGATCGTGATCTTCTGGCCATAGGCCACATTGAACACGCCGGTGGTCGGCGACTGCGTGGCAAAGAACACATTCGCCGCCACGATGTCTTTTACATAAATGAAATCCCGCGTCTGCTCGCCGTCACCGTGGACGGTGATCGGCTGATTCTTTACGGCGCGATCAATGAAGATCGGCACGGCGGCGGCGTATTGACTCTTCGGATCTTGGCGCGGTCCAAAGACATTGAAGTAGCGGAGACAGGTCGTCTGGAGTCGCCCCTCGTCGGCGAACATCTTGCAGTAGAACTCGCCGTCCAACTTGGTGATCGCGTACGGACTCTTGGGCTCAGCAAGCATCGTCTCCACTTTGGGCGTGACTGGGTTGTCACCGTAGATCGCGGCCGAGCTGCTCAACACCAGCTTCTTCACGCCGGCCTTGGCCGCTTCCTCCAGCACGATGAGCGTGCCCGTCGTGTTGAGTTCATTGCACTCGATGGGCTTGGCCATGGACTCGGGCACGCTGATCATTGCTGCCAGATGAAAAACGTAATCTATGCCCTGTACCGCGCGGCGGACATCCTCGCGATCGAGGATGGATGCTTCGATAAACTCGTGCTGGAACGCTGCGAGGTTGTGTTTGTAACCAGAACGCAGATTGTCCAGCACGCGGACCTCCGCCCGGCCTTGGAAATGTTCGACAATATGGCTGCCGATGAAGCCGGCGCCGCCGGTGACTAGAACTTTCATGTCAGAGCGCCTCCACGAGTTTGTTCATCGCCGCTTCCTGTTTTGCGATGGATTCGACCAGTTTGAACTGCGTGCGGCAGCGATCGAGGTTGTGGCCATCCCGACTCACCTTGAAGTAAACATCTCCTGCGAGGTAGTCCGTCAGGAAACGAATCCCGATCTCGAACGTGATGAGCTTTCCCGAGAACGGCAGCACCCGCTTCTCCGCCGGCGTGAGAAAATCCGACGCGGATTCCAGGTAGCCGCGTGCCAGTGCCTCGAACATCGGAAACTGCATCTGGACCTTGGAGAGATCACGTTCGTCCTCGCGCGCGGGACTCGTGGTGGTTCGCACCATGTCGCCGAAATCGTACAGCGCGAGCCCGGGCATGACGGTATCCAGGTCAATCACGCACACGCCTTCACCGGTGGCATCGTCGAGCAGCACGTTGTTGAACTTGGTGTCGTTGTGCGTCACGCGCTCAGGGAGATTCGCGTCTAGCAATCCGCCGCAAATGGGTTTGTGGCGTAGCGCAAAATCAATCTCCGCCCGGGCGAGCTGGGCTCGATTGGCGGGATCGGTCTCAATCGCCTTTTCCAACGCCGCGAACCTTTTCGGAGTGTGATGAAAATCCGGGATGGTGTCGTTCAGGCGCGGGGCGGGCAGATCCGCCAGCAGCTTTTGAAAGCGACCAAACGCCTTGGCGGCCGAGCGCGCCTGCGCAACGTTCTCCACCGCATCGTAGCCACGGGCTTGCTCGATAAAAATGTAGGCGCGCCAGTGATTTCCCTCCGCATCGCGATGATAGGCTTCGCCGGTTCGCGTGGAGATGAGCGTCAGCACACGCCGGCTGGCTTCGGCTTCGCCTGTGATTTTCCGGGCGAGATGTTCGGTGACGCGCCGGACATTTTCCATCAAGGCGACCGGCTGTTTGAACACGTTATGGTTTATGCGCTGGAACAAATAGCGGACGCGCGTGCCACCCTGGTTGTAAACGACGCAATAGGTGTCGTTGATGTGCCCACTGCCGTAGGGCTCGGCGCTCAGGAATTCCCCGGCAATGTAGAAGTGGCGCGCGACGGCGCGGACGTCGTGCTTGGGTTTCATGTCCAGAGCTTTTCCGGATAATCGCCGCGCGCGATGAGCTGGCGAACGCTTTCCACGACTCGCGGACGGTCTTCGCGATAAGTGACGCCAAACCACGAGGCTTGGGTCCGCAGAACTTTGACCCGTGCCTGACGGGCGACCACCAGACTGTTCACCGCGCTGGGGATGTAAAACTCGGACTTCATGTCCCAGCCGTGGCGCTCAAGGAATTCCTGAAAGCCCTTCTGCAACTGGGGAAAGATCGTTGGCGTAAAACCCCACATGTTCATCGAGACCGCTTCGTCGCCGCTGAGGTTGATGACGTTTCCCGCCGGGTTGGTGTCGCGCGCGCCCGCGCCGTCGCGCTCAATCTTCGTCAGCTCAACGACCCCCTGGAGGTAGTTCTCCGGGTCCACCTGGCACACGCCCCGTGCCACGCTGCCAAAATCCGACAGGGTGTTGCGCAATATGAATCCAACCATCGCGTAATCCGGCGTGCCTGCTTGCAGATGTTGCGCCAGCAGGCGATAGGATTCCGCGCCGTAAAAGTCGTCGGCGTTAATGGCGGCGAAGGGTTCGCGCACGGTGCCAGTGCCCATCAGGATGGCGTGCGCGGTGCCCCAGGGCTTGGTGCGACCAGCGGGCACGGAGAACTCAGCCGGCAGTTTGTCCAGTTCCTGAAAGACGTATTCCACCGGAATGCGCGACTCGAAACGCGCCCCGACGATTTCCTTGAACTGCGTCTCGATGTCGCGCCGAATGACGAACACGAGTTTGCCGAAACCGGCGCGCAGTGCGTCGAAGACCGAGTAATCAATGATGGTTTCACCGGCGGGCCCGACCGGGTCAATTTGCTTCAAACCGCCATAACGGCTGCCCATGCCGGCGGCGAGAACGAGGAGAGTTGGTTTCACGATTCCTATTTGCAGTCGAGGCTGTGCAGTCCAAACGGTCTTACGACTTCCCGTTCGTTTGTTTGTCCCAGAGATGATTGATGACGTAGAGCAGGACCAGTCCGCTTACCACAAAGACCGCGGTCAGGATGAAGGCCAGCGTCATGCGGCCATAAAGGAAATTGCCGATGGCGAACAGGGATGACCAGATCACGGCGCAACCGGAAACCCACCCCAGCGTCGCCATGCCCATGTGATCGCCGTGCTGTGCCGCCTCGGCCTCCGAAACACCGGCCGCTTCGCGGATCTTCGTCCAACCGGGACCAGCGGGATGCACTTTTTTGTAGAACGCCACCAGCTTCTCGCGACTGGTGGGCTGTGATACGAAGGCCGTGATCATCCAGCACAGCGTGGTGAAAGCCACCGAGCCGATGACGGTCTGGGCGAAGGGCAGCGGATGACCGGTTTTCTTCATGACGATAAAGACCACCGAGATCACGAAGGAGCTGATCATGGCCACCACCTCACACTGGGCATTGATGCGCCACCAGAACCAACGCAGCAGGTACAACAGCCCCGTGCCCGCGCCGATCGAAATCAAAATCTCGAACGCTTCCTGCGCCGAAGTTAGCACCCGGCTCAGAAGTGCCGCCACAACATACAGCGCCACCGTGCAGATGCGTCCGACCAGGACGTAGTGTTTCTCCTCGGCCGACGATCGGATGAAGCGGCGATAGAAATCATGCACGAGATACGACGCGCCCCAGTTGAGATGGGTGAGAATGGTGGATGAATTGGCGGCGATCAATCCGCCCACCATCAGTCCCACAAAGCCCACCGGCAGAAATTTCAACATCGCGGGAAACGCGCTGTCGTGCCCGATTAAGGTTGGGTCCGCGTTGGGAAACGCCGCCTGAATATCCTTCAACTCCGGGAAGATGATGATGGAGCAAAGCGCGGTAAGAATCCACGGCCAGGGCCGCAGCACGTAGTGGGCAAGATTGAAGAACAATGTGCCGCCCAGGGAATCCTTCTCGGATTTGGAAGCCAGCATGCGTTGAGCGATGTAACTGCCGCCGCCCGGCTCTGAACCCGGATACCAATTGGCCCACCAACCAATCGCAATCGGCACGATGAAAATCATCAGCGCGAGTTCGAGTGAAAAGTTGGGCAGGATGTCGAGCACAGGCTGCCCGGAGCCGTTGATCGTGGACAACACCGGCGTGCCATCCTTCAAGTTCACCTGCTGGGTGCCGAGGGTGGCCACCAGCTTTTGCAGGCCAGCCCAGGCGCTTTCACCGACTCCAGTTTTTTTTGCGACGGCTACCAGACCGAAATACGCCGCCGCCACCACCGCCGTCATCTTGATGAAGAATTGCACCATGTCGATCACCAGCACGCCCCACAAACCGGAATGCGCAGCAAAGACAACGTTGAAGAGGCCGCAAATCAAAATCGTCTGCCACGGCGGCATACCAAAGAGAATGTTGGCAATCTTGCAGCCCGCCAGCGTGACCATCCCCATGATGAAGCAGTTGTAAAACAACCCCAAGTAGATGGCCCGGAAGCCGCGCACCACTGACGCCGCCTTGCCCGAGTAACGCAGTTCGTAAAATTCCAGGTCCGTCATCACGCCGGAACGTCGCCAGAGGCGCGCGAAGAAAAACACGGTGGCCACGCCGGTGAGCACGAACGCCCACCATTGCCAGTTGCCCGCCACGCCGAATTTACGGACCTGCTCCGTCACCCAGTTCGGCGTGTCGCTGCTGAAGGTGGTGGCGACCATGGAGAGTCCCGCCAGCCACCACGGCACCGAGCGGCCCGACGCAAAGAATTCCGAAGTGTTCTTGCCCGCGCGTTTGCCAAAGAACAGCGCCGGCACAAAACAGATCAGCACGCTGACCACGACAATCACCCAATCAACCAGTTTTAGATGCATAAAGAGGTTTGACGCCCGTGCGCTTCTCCCCGGCGATCCCGGCCCGGCGTGGAGGTTGCGCGCGGTTCTTATACCAATCGTTTCCGTTGCGCTGCACTCCCACGTTTGGGGGGACGACCGCCCAGGCGGCGGATGCCCCCCGAATGTGGGAGTAGTTGGATAGCCTCCAGCCTGTTAAGAAACAAGCAACAACAACCGACAGCGCGCGGTTTGACCGCGACGCCGACAACCAGATTTATCAATTATGAACTCCGCCTCCAATCGTCGTGACTTTCTGAAGACCCTCAGCGTGGCCGGCGTCGGTCTGGCCGCCGCCGCCTCGTCCAGCGAGGCCGCCGAGAGCCGCCGCCGCAGCGGGGCGCAATACATGGGCGACTTTGCCGCGCCGAAACTGGAAAAAGTTCGTTGGGGCATGATCGGCGTGGGCGCCCGCGGTAGCGGACACACCATGCAACTGGCGCAAATCCCCGGCAGCGAAATCGTCGCCATCTGCGATCTCTACGAGGATTGGGCCAACCGCAGTTCCAAGTCGCTGGTGAAACTGGGCAAGCCGGCCCCGGCGCTTTATTTCGGATCGCCGACGAAATATCACGAAATGCTCGCGCGCCCGGACATTGATGCGGTGGTCATCGCCACGCCGTGGCAGGAGCACGCCCCCATGGCCATCGCCGCCATGAAAGCCGGCAAGCACGCGTTCTCGGAAGTGCCGCTCGGCCTCACGCTCAAGGAACTGTGGGAGGTCGTGGATACCTCGGAGCGCACGGGTAAACACTGCATGATGATGGAGAACTGCAACTACGGTCGCGAAGAGTTGTTGTTCCTCAACATGTGCCGACTTGGCGTCATTGGAGAATTGCTCCACGGTGAGGCGGCCTACCTGCACGAGTTGCGCGATCAGATGATGGAAGTGGAGCGTGGCACCGGAAGCTGGCGCACTCCGTTTTACGGGCCGGCGCACGGCGGCAATCTTTATCCCACGCACGGTCTCGGGCCGGTGGCCCAGTACATGAGCATCGCCCGTACGGAAGACATGTTCGATCGATTGGTTTCCTATTCCAGCCCTGGCCGCGGGCGCGGACTTTACGCCAAGGCCAAGTTCCCGGCGGACCACAAGTGGAATCAGATGAAGTTCGAGTGCGGCGACATCAGCACCCAGCTCATCAAGACGAAGCTGGGTCGCACCATCATGGTGCAGTGGGACGAAACCAATCCGCGCCCGTATTCGCGCCACGACTTGATCATGGGGACGAAAGGTACGCTGGCGGGTTATCCTGAGCGCGCGGCGATTGAAGGGCGGGGGAGCTATCACGAATGGATCGAGGGCGACGCGTTCGAGAAGCTGTACGCGGAATTCGAACATCCGCTCTACAAACGCATGGGCGAACTCGCGGTGAAGATGGGCGGACACGGCGGCATGGATTTCATCATGCTCGCCCGCATGGTGGAATGTCTCCGTAACGGAGAACCGCTGGACCAGAATGTTTACGAGAGCGCCCTTTGGAGCGCGGTGCGACCGTTGAGCTCAACCTCCGAACGCGAAGGCGGCGAGCCGCAGAAATTCCCGGACTTCACCCGCGGCCACTGGAAGACCACGAAACCACTCGGCATTGTGAGCTGACGGTCCCGGCAATTTCAGATGTAACTTCCGGATTGGAAGCCGCCCTCCACGTCAGGCAGGGTGACTGATGCTGCAATTCGGCCAATGCCCGGAGTTGCCGGTCCTGCTGAGTCGAATGTTGCCGCGACTACCGGGTTAACCTTTGCCGTCATTGGCGATTGACTGACTGGCAACGGAATCCTAACGTCACCCTATGACTGGCAAAAAGTCAGGGAAACCGATTTCCTTGTTACCCGCCTATCATCCAGTATCAGGGAAATCTTTCCGATTACATACAAGTTAGGTGTCATCCGCGTGTCCATCAAAACCAGAGCTTGGGTTGTCGCCGGAGTGCTGGGTTGCGTCGCTCTTGCATTCGGTGTCAGGTGGTTCATTCGTGCTCGGTCGTATGCCCCGCCAGTGTCATGTAGATTTCAGTTGCAGGTCATTCAGAGCGCAAAGGATCAGTGGGCCATCGAGAAGCATCTCGCGACCAACGCAGTACCGACTTGGGAAGACATCAGCTTTTACCTGCCGCGCGGTTTGGGAGATGGTGTGCGACGATGTCCGAACGGTGGCACATATACACTCGGTCGCGTTGGAGACTGGCCGACATGTTCGCTTGGAGGCACATCACATTCGTTACAATGACACCTAACGAAACACAAGATAGCTTCGGCCGGAGCGAGCGTGGGTGAGGCGTGAAGTGGAAGTGGGCGGTGGCGCGCGCGAACGGAGCGCCGAAGCTATCCTTGATTGAACGAGCCCCTTGCGGTCACGCGGCTCACGCTCCTGGTCTTTTCCTTTCAGCGCTGCTTCCTGTCAGTTCCGCCGTGAGGTGATCTCCACCGCTGCCGCCACTGGCACTGGCGTCAACAGCGCCCAACCTGATTACATGAGAGAGCAGAGGGGCATCTCAACGACCAAGATATTTGAGCGTGGCCTCGGTGCGGCTGTGAACGTGCAGTTTGTCGTAGATGGTCCGCACGTAGCTGCGCACGGTTTCAAAGCTGATGTTCAGGAGGTCGGCGATTTCCTTGTAAGCATGACCCTTGGCCAGCAATGACAGCACCTGTTCCTCGCGTTCGGTCAGCGTCTTGACCTCGGGCGCCCGTTGCGGAGTCGCAGCCATCTGGCTGACTTCCTGGTGATTTCCCGGATGGCTTCCAGCAATTTGTCCTTGGGTGTGCGTTTGAGCAGATAGCCCGTGGCGCCGGCCATCAGTGATTTGAAAATCTGTTCGCTGTCATCGTAAACGGTGAGCATCAGCACCGGCACGTCCGGCGCCATGGATTTGAGTCGCTGCACGCACTCGGTGCCGAGCATGCCGGGAAGATTGATGTCCATCAGCACCACATCCGGCCGATTGCCGGGAATGTTTTTGAGCGCGCTCGGGCCGTCGGCGTACGTGGCCTGGCATTGAAAGCCGGGGGTGCCGTCAATCATTTTAGCCAGGTTGGCCCGCACGCCGGGATCGTCCTCCACCAGCGACACTGTAATCTTTCTCGCCACTTTGGGCTTTTTCATAATCCACTCACTCGCAACCCGCCATCCCACATTGATGTTAGGCGGCTCAAAATTCAAACACTCTTCGGCAGGGGAAACACAAATCGAATCCGTGTGCCTTGTCCGGGGGCGCTGGCGAGTTGCAGATCGCCGCCGCATTCGGCCAGGCGCGATTTCATGTTGCCCAAGCCATTCCCGCCGGGCGCGGTCGCCTCGGGTTTGAACCCGCGGCCATTGTCCTCAACCTCAAGGCAGACCTCGGAATTCGCCAGGCGCAGTCGCAACCAGACCTCGGTGGCCCTGGAATGTTTCAGCACATTGTTCAAGGCTTCTTTGACGGCGAGGAAAACATTGTGCCGCACATCGGCGCGGAGTGGCAGCTTGGGCAGATCCGTCGGAATCTCCTGCCAGCAGCGCACGGTGGTGTTCTCGAAACACTCATCGGCAAACCGGCCCACATACTCGGCAAAGCGTGGGAGGTTGTCGTCGCCGGGATTGGTCGCCCAGACGATTTCATCCAGCGCCACCACGGCGGTGCGCACTTGGCTGCCGATGCGTTCGAACTGTTGCGCGGTGTTCTCGGCTTTGGCCTCACTCTGGCCGACATCGCTCAGGATCGAGACGCGAGTGAGAATGCTGCCGATGTCGTCGTGCATGTCCTGCGAGATGCGCAGACGTTCGCGTTCGATGGCGTGCCGCATTTCCAGTAGCGCGAGACGTCGCTTATATCTTCGGCGTGCTGCCAAATTCACGGCCCCCGCCAATCCACCGAGGATCAGTACCCCGGCCACGGCCGGGAACCAACGGGTTTCCCAAAAATAAGGTTCCACGGTGATCGCCAGCGAAGTCGCGGGTTCGGTCCAGACGTTGTTCGCGTTACAGGCGACCACCTGAAAAACATAATCGCCGGGCGGGATGCGTTGATAATACGCGACGCGCCGCGTGCGGGCTTCGATCCATTCCTTGTCGTAGCCTTTTAGTTGAAACCGGAATTGAATTTTTTCCGGCGATTCGAAGCTCAGTCCGGTGTAATGGAATTCAATCTCGCGCCGGCCCGGCGACAGGGTAATTGCCCAGGCAGGGTCGCCAGCGCCGGCAGTGTTGCTTTGCCGGCGGAGCGCCTGAACCTGTCCATCCACCAGGACCTCCTCCAGCAACACGCTGGGCGGCTGGGCTTCCATCTCCGGTTGGCGCGAGTCAATTTGCACGAGTCCCTTCACGGTGGAGAAACACAGCGTGCCGGCCTTGGTCTTCAATCCCGCCGGGCTGAATCCACCGGAACATTCTTCGACCGGCATGCCTTCGCCGGTGCCAAAGGCGCGGGACTGGATCGCGGTAATGTTTCCCGCCGCCAGCGCGCTCAATTCCGTCTTTTGCACCAGAAAGATGCCGCGATTGCAGCCGAGCCAGAGATGGCCTTCGTCGTCTTCCAGGATTTGCGAAACCGTATCGTCGCCCAATCCCTGCCGCGTGGTGAAACTGACGATGCGGCCATTCTTCCAACAGCTCAACCCGCCGCCGCCCGTGCCGATCCAGAGCGTGCCGTCCTCGTCCAGGTGCAGGGTCCGAATCTCATTGCTCAACAGGCCATTGGTAATTGAGAACGTTGCGACCTCGTCCGGTCGCAGCCGGGCCAGTCCACCCGCCACAGAGCCGACCCACAACGTTCCATCCTTTTCCTGAGCCAACGCCGTTACCGCGCCGCGGGTCACGCGTTGGGGGCGCAGTTGGAACTTTCCGTCTCGAAGCAGGAGCAATTCGCCCCGGGTTGTACCGATCCATAAACCCGCGCGAATATCTTCATGGAGCGCGGTGACGCCCGTGTTCGCCAGCCATTCCGCATTGTCCCGGGTGTAATGAGTGACTTCCCGTCCATCGCGCCAGTGAAACAACGCACCCGCTCCTCCCCACCAGAGACTGCCATCCCGTGTGGCTACCACCGTTTCAAAAAAGGGATAAGTCACGGTGCCGATGGTGCTCGGCACTGGTTCAAACCGCCCGGGCCCGCCGCGATACATCCCGCCCCCGATGGTCGCGACCCACAGCGCGCCATCCGCCGCCTCCGCCACGCCACGCACGAAGTCATTCGTTAGCCCCTCGTTCACCCCGTACGCCATCAGCTTTGCCCGCGCGACACGGTTCAAGCCCGAGGTGCGCATGCCCACCCAGAGATTCCCTTCGCGATCGGCGAGCAGCGAACGAATCGCGTTGCCCGAGAGCCCGTCCTTTTCGCGCACCGCGAGAAATCGCTCCCCGCTGAAATAATACAAGCCATCGTCCAACGACCCGGCCCAAATCGTTCCATCACCGCTTTCGGCCAGACTCGCGATATAGGCGAAGGGCAGGCCGGAGGCTTCATTGTAAGTGGTCCACGTTTCCTGACGGCGGCACAGCACCTTCCCGTTGCCGATGCTGGCCCATAGGTTGCCGGACCGGTCTTTCAGCAGGCTATAGACAGTCGTGATTTTTTCATCACCAGGCGGACCGGTGATTTCCCTCAGTTGATTGGTGTTGAACACGAATAACCCCTGGCTGGTCGCGATCCAGACCGGTCCGGTAGGTTCACAAAGCAGGGCGCGAACCGGGGCGCGGCCCAATCCGGCGAGGGCTTCAAGTTGGATGAACTTGTCTCCCTCCCACAGACTCAGTCCGGTCGAGGTGCCGATCCAAAGACGCCCCTGAACATCCTCGGCCAGCGCAGTGACGTTCACATCCGCCAGCCCATGCTCGGCGGAAAATGTCTCGAAGCGGCCATTCCGCAACCGGCTCAATCCGCCGCCCGTCGTGCCGATCCAAAGATCACCAGCCTGATCCTGAAGCAGCACGCGCACTTGAATGCTTGGCAATCCATCGGACAGACCAAGCACTGTGAAACGCACACCGTCAAATCGTGCCAACCCCGCTTGCGTGCCCAACCACAAATACCCGTCGCGTGTCTGGAGCATGGCGTTGACGGTGTTTTGCGGCAGCCCCGCGCCCGTCTTCCAGCCCCGGATCACGAACCGGGCCGATGCCGGCAGCGCATTCGTGTCAGCGTGAACATGCGGCACCAGTCCCAAACCGGCCGCCATGCCGATCAGCATTGCACATTGAGCAAGAGAACATTTCATCAATCCATCTCCATCGAACGCTGGTCACAAAGTAGGAATGCAACCACGGACTGCAAAGCTCAATCCTCGGCGGGTTCAGTTCCTCTGTGCAAACCACTTAACGGCAGCCGACCCGAGGTCACTCGGTAGATTCTCGACCAGCAACTGTTTGTCTTGGATCGCTGATCGGACCGGGATGGGGAGTTGGTTCAGACATCGCTTGTGGCACTGAGCCTGCTGACTTTTGGAGGGTATGGCCATGCCGAATATCGCTCAAATCACGAAGCTGCCGGGGATTGCGGGTTTCACTTGGAAACAGCTCGGCGTCCTCGCCGCCTTCGGGGTGGTGATCGGACTCGTGCTCGCTCTGACTGCGAGCATTCGTGTTTCCTGAAATCTTACGCCTAAGCTTCGGATGAATTGCATTGCCGCAAACAAGCTCAGGTCTTGGTGTGTGATCTTGCTGGCACTCGGTGGGTTGGTCGTCTCAATTGCATTTGCCTCGGCCGCTCCGGATGCCGCTTCCGTTATCAGCGACCAGATCAATCCGGCGAAGCTGGCCACTCTCGGTCCGCGCGGCGCCAACGCCCGCGTTCAAAAGTGCGTTTACTGGCTGGCGACCGCGCGGCAGGAACATCGCAACCTCACGGCACTCCTCGATGCAGCCCTGGCTCAAGCCGGCTACACCAACGCCCTCGCCGCCCAACTCACGCGCGAGGCTTTATTGCGCAACCTCGACATCGCCGACAAGCTGGGCTGCCTCGACGCGGAGGGTCTCTCCGAAATGCGCCATGGCAAAGCCGCCACCGTCCGCACCGGCCCCTACGCCGGCGATCAGTTGAGCGTTGACCATGTCGTCCCGCGGGCGGTGTGTGTGGAACTGGACAACGTAATCGCCAACCTTGAGTTGATGCCCCAACGGATGAACTCGGCGAAAGGCGACCGGGTCGGCGAACGTCAGATCCAGAAAGCGGAGGAATTCCACCGCGCCGGGCTGCTGGCTGATCGGGGCCTGCGTCAGGTTCAGGTTGCCGCCCGCAAACAATCAGCGACGCGCTTGAGAGCCAGTGCCGGCTTGTAAGGTTTGGCGAAAGTTCGCGCTGGCTCACGCCAGCAATTCCTGAATTTCCTCCCAGTTCAACGACGCGGCAAACTCCTCTTCGTCGCCGATGGTTGCTTGGATGATCTCGCGCTTGCGGTTTTGCAGAGTGAGTATTTTTTCCTCAACCGTGTCGCGCGTGATGAGTTTGTAGCTCGTCACGACTCGCGTCTGCCCGATACGATGGGCGCGATCCGTCGCCTGATCTTCCACTGCTGGATTCCACCACGGATCAAAATGCACTACGGTGTCCGCGCCAGTGAGGTTGAGCCCGACGCCACCGGCTTTCAGGCTGATGAGGAACACCGGAATCGTCGCGGTTGATTGGAATCTCTCCACGACTTTGGCGCGATCAGTGGTTGAGCCGTCGAGGTAACAATACTCAATGCCTTCTTCCGCCAGCCGCTCTTTCAGCAAGGTTAGCATCCCGACGAACTGGCTGAACACGAGCACGCGATGTCCGCCATCGATGACTTCCTCCAGCAGTTCGCTGAACAGCTCGAGCTTGCCGGACGCAGCGGTGGTCGGAGCGCCGAGCGCCGGCTCGGCTCGCTGCAATTCGGAAACTGGCCGAGCCGGCGCTGGGTGCTCCTCCAGCTTCAGCAGCCGCAGATCGCAACACACCTGCCGCAATCGCAGCAACGCCGTCAGCACGACCATGCGGCTCTTAGCGATGCCTTGCGCGCCCACCGCTTCGAGCACTTCTTTCCGGGTCGCTTCAATGACCTGTTGATAAACGCCGCGCTGATCAGGTGTGAGTTCACAGAATGAAACCTGTTCCAGCTTCGCGGGCAAATCCGCCGCCACGTCCTTCTTCAAACGCCGCAACAGGAACGGACGCAACCGCCGCGCGAGCCGTGCCTGGGCTTCGATGTTCTTCTCCTTCGCGATGGGCAACTCGTAGCGCTCGCGGAAATCCTTCGCCGTGCCGAGATAGCCCGGCATGAGGAAGTCGAAGATGGACCACAGATCGAGCACGGAGTTTTCCATCGGCGTGCCGGTGAGCACCAGGCGATGGTGGGCTCGCACTGCTTTCACCGCCTGCGCGTTCTGCGTCTGGCGATTCTTGATGTGCTGCGCTTCGTCGAGCACCACAGTATCGAATTCGATTTCGCGATATTTCTCCGCGTCGCGCCGGATCAACGCATAGCTCGTCACCACGACTTGGTGCGTGGCGATCTGATCGAAATGTGCGTGGCGATCTGGACCACTCAGCGCGAGCACCTTCAACTCCGGGGTAAACTTCTTCGCCTCGGCCACCCAGTTGAACACGAGGCTCGTCGGACAGACGATGAGATGGGGCCGGACGTTGGCTTTCGGCAGTGTGTTCAGAAACGCCAGTGTTTGCAGGGTTTTCCCCAAGCCCATTTCATCCGCGAGAATGCCGCCGAAGTCGTTCTCGCGCAGAAAACCCAGCCAGGCCACACCTTGTTTCTGATACGGACGCAACACGCTTTCCAAGTGGCCGAGCGGCGGGCACTCCAGTTTCGCCTCGCCGCTCTGGGTGGCGGCCCGATCGCGCCACCCGGCGGGGGCTTGCACCTTCCAATCGGAGTGCTGTCGCAACGTCGCTTCGAGAAAACCGGCCTGCTGGTTGTTGATGCGATATCCCTGTGCGTTCTGTTGTGGCGCGCAGTCAAGCAGCACTTCCTGCAATTCCTCCACCGCGCCAGTATCAATCACCGCCATCTTGCCGTTCTTGAGCCGGGTATGGCTCTGGCCCGACAACAACAATCGCTGAATGTCTGCCGCGGAAAACGTGTCGCCACCGCTCGACGTGAACACAACGCCCAAATCAAACCACTGCACGCCTGACGCGGTGATTTGAAACTGCGGCTCGACGCGCTCAATGTTCTTCAGCGTGCGATTCTCCAACTGTTCATCCAACGTCACGCTCCACTCGCGTTGCAATTTGGGAAATTCGCGCGCAAAGAAATTCAATACGCCGCTCTGCCCGGCGAGTTGCAACTTGCCTTGGCTGTCCGGGCCGATGAAGCCGCTGCGTTGCAAGCGCGCCAGGGCCGCGCGTTCGGCGTTGAAGTCGCGCGTGGAATAACGCGTGGGCACGTCGGGATCGGGCAGCCACACGCTTTCGTCGGACGCGGTCACGCCGACGGTCATGATTCGCGAGCCGTAGGCGCATTGGAGCAGCGCGCCGAGTTGCGCGAGTCCGCCGCGCAACGACAACACAAAGCGCGGCGCTTGGGGTTCGAGTGTGAAATCTTCCAGCTTGAAATTAGCGTCCACGCCACCGCTGGCCTGCAACTGCGGCCAATGTTGACTTAGGAACATTGGCACTTGCGACCGTGGCACGCGTACCGGGGCTTGCAAAACACTCTGCGTTCCCGGCGGCAAGCCGAGCGGTTGCAGCGTCTGCTGGTGCCAGACCCAATCGCCGACGAACGCAAACGCGGTGGCTTTTTCTTTCAGCGCGAAAACAATCTCGCCATTCGCCTCCAATGTGACGCGCAACGGCAATTGAAACGGCGTGCGGGTCACCGTCACCGCGTTCGCTTTGCCCAGCGTGATGTTTTCGTGCTCGGCGAGCAGCGGCAGCAAAGCGGCAAAATCCTTGGTGTCCAACTGTAAGAGTGCCGGGGTCTCGCCATTGGCCAACGCTTCAATGCGCTCAATGATTGCGTCGTCCTGCGCTGAGAAGGCAAACGTGCGGCCCTTGGGTAACGCATTCAGCGGGCAGCGTCCGCCACTCCATTTCGCCTCGAACACCAGCATGATTTTGCCGCGCGCGCTGGCTTGCTCGAAGTTTGGCGGGAGGATGAGAAACAATTCCGCGGGTTCGCCGCTCGCTGCGCGTTGAAGAGAAGAATCTCGATTGGGCAACGACTTTGGTTGTGTGATGCTGCCAGTCGCCCGCGACGGTGGTGAAGGTGTTGTGGTTTTTGGCTTTTGCGCTTCAATCCAATGCAGCGCCACCGCAACACCGTGCGCGCAGATCTTGCCCCACTCGCGCGCCTCCCGGCAGGTGCAGAGGTTCTCGATATCAATCTCGTTCTTGATGACCAGCGAAGCGCGAAACGAAACGCCGTCGTTCTGCACCACGCCGCGCAAGAGCGGTGGTTGCCAATGGGAACTCAGCACCTGACCGAGTTGCAGATAGGCGCGGGCGTGTTTCACCACGTCCCAACCGGCGGCTTTTTGCAACAAGGCTTCGTTCAGTTCCACAGACATTGCATTCAATATGCGGGCCAGACGTCGTCTGGTTCAAGGATGCAGAAGCTGGTTCAACCCCGGAGACGCCGAGGCGCAGAGCGGACGGTAGAAGCTGCGTGGCAGTTGCATCCCGCTATTTCCAGCGGGTTTTCTTGGTTGTAGCCTTGAAGGACTCAATTTCGCGCGCGCGCGAGCTTGACCTTTTGGCGCAATTCTCCATTCTACCCGGCCCGGCAGATTCGCCTCGTCGCAGTTGCAGCCCGGTAATGACACCGGACTGCGTTTCCCGGTCGCAGCAGCTTGATGCGGCTGTTACTATTGCGTCGTGGACGAACCGGTCATTTACGATATGCAGCACATTCGAAACATCGCGATCATCGCGCACGTTGATCATGGCAAGACCACGCTCGTGGATTGCCTCCTGAAACAATCCGGCACCTTCCGCGCCAACCAACATGAGTCCCAGGAGGAGCGCCTGATGGATTCGATGGACCTGGAAAAGGAAAAGGGCATCACCATCCGGGCCAAAAACGCGGCGTTCAAATACAAGAATTACCACGTGAACATCGTGGACACGCCCGGCCACGCGGATTTCGGCGGCGAGGTCGAGCGCATCATGAACATGATTGACGGCGTGCTGCTGGTGGTGGACGCGGCAGAAGGTCCGCAGGCGCAGACGCGTTTCGTGCTACGCAAGGCGCTCGAAGCCGGCGCGAAGCCCATCGTGGTCATCAACAAGATTGACCGCGACAATGCCGATCCCAAGAAGGTGCTGGATCAGGTGTTCGAGTTGTTTGTGTCGCTCAACGCCACCGATGAGCAGTTGGATTTCCCGTTCATCTACTGTTCGGCCAAGGCGGGGTATGCCAAGGAACAACTGGACCACGTGACGGGGACGATGGAGCCGCTGTTCGACGCGATCGTAAAGCACATTCCGCCTCCGCGCGCCAAGGCGGGTGAAGGTTTCCAGGTGTTGGTGGCGAACCTGGATTACTCGGACTATCTCGGTCGTATCGCCTTCGGCAAGATTTACGAGGGCAAGATCAAGGTGGGCGATGCGGCCATCTGCCGCCACGGCGATGGCAAGATCGGCAAGGGCAAGATTACCATGCTCTACCATTTCGAGGGCATGAAGCGGATTGAAATCAACGAAGCCCATGCAGGAGATATCGTCGGCATCACAGGGTTTGAGGATGTGTTCATCGGTGAAACGATCTGTGACAGTGAAGCGCGCCCGGCGTTGCCGTACATCCCGATTGATCCGCCGACGATTCAGATGGAGTTCGCGGTGAACGACGGTCCGCTCGCCGGTCAGGACGGCAAACTCGTCACGGCCCGTCACATCTGGGATCGGCTCGTGAAGGAAATCCGCACGAACGTCGCGCTCCGCATTGCACAAACGAGCGACCCGAAGATTTTCGCGGTCAGTGGCCGTGGGGAGATGCAGATTGCGATTCTGGTCGAGCAGATGCGGCGCGAGGGCTACGAGGTTTTGGTGTCGCGCCCGGAGGTGCTTTGGAAAAAGGACGCGGCCGGCAATCCGCTGGAACCGATTGAAAGGCTCTTTGTCGAAATCCCCAATGAAAACATGGGGACGATCATGGAGAATCTTTCCTTCCGCAAGGCCGAGATCACGAACATGAATCATCACGGCAATCAAGTGACGATTGAAGCGTTGATTCCGATGCGCGGACTGATTGGCTTCGAGACGGACCTGGTGAACTCGACCAAGGGCATGGGCGTGATGAGTCACTTGTTCCATGAATACGGTCCGGATCGTGGCGAAATTGCCGCGCGCAAGAACGGATCGTTGGTGAGCATGGAAGGCGGCGAGGCGACGAGCTACGCTTTGAACATGGTGCAGGAGCGCGGACGGTTGATGATTGTGCCGGGCGACATGATTTACGTCGGCATGATTGTGGGCGAGAACGCACGCGAGAATGATATCCCGGTGAACCCGGTGAAGGAGAAGCGCCTGACGAACATGCGTTCGCAGGGCGATGGCAAAGGGATTCAGCTCAGTCCGCCACTGAAGCTCTCACTGGAGCGCGCGCTCGAGTACATTGACGTGGACGAGTACGTGGAAGCCACGCCGAAGAATCTGCGTTTGCGCAAGAAGGAACTCGACGAGAACAAACGCAAGCGGTCGGAGAAGAGCCGCGTGCTGAAGTTTGTGGAGTAGCTCCTAGCCTCCACCCGCGGTGCAGGAGTCGCGGGTGGCAGGCTGAATCAGGAGCAAACAGATCAGCGCGCGACGCTCGCCGCGGGCGCGTGCTTGATCAGGTGATAGATGTAATCCTTGAGTTTTGCGCGACGCATCTTGCGCTCCTCGATCTCCTGGTCGGTGGCGAAGTCTATCTCCTCTTCGATGCGATAGATTTCGTCGTCGAGCCGGTGATACTCGTCGTAAAGGTTGCGGAAGTGGGCATCGCCTTGGAGGCGCTTGATGGTATCGCGATGCTCGGGGAACTCATGTAGGATGGGATGATGCAGGTCCATGGGACATTCTCCTGGTTGAAGTTTGTTTGACTGACGTCATGTCACTCCGGTGTCGCGGCCAATAAACTCTGACTTGCGATCAGACGCCAGTCCTTTTTTGCCTGATTTTTACCCGACCTTGCTTTGCGACGTGGCTGAATATTCCATTCCGACGAGGCAGACGTCGTCGTCGAAGGCGTTATTGACTGCAAACTCGCGGATTTGGCGCAAGACGGAGTCGAACAATTGCGGCGCGGGCAGTTGCTGATGCTGGGTGACGATGGCCGCGAGCCGGTCCTGGGAATACATCTCGTCCTGCGCAGAATGCACTTCGAAGATTCCGTCGGTAAACAGCATGAGCAGGTCGCCGGTGGTCAACTTGATTTCGGAGGTTTGATAGGCGGATTTTTCAAAGAGTCCGAGGGCGGGCTGGTTTTTCTTGTGCTGGCTCTTGAGTTGTTGGACCTGATTTACTGAGCGTTGCAGCAGCAACGGCTTGGGATGTCCGGCGTTGGAATACTGCAACTGACCGGTGGTGGAATTGGCCACGAGATAAAACGCGGTCGTCAGGACGGGGGACCCGGCGTGTTTGAGGATGGCGAAAAGCTCGTTGTTAAGTTTGGTCATGAACTGGCCGGGATCGTGGGCCACGGGACGCAGTTCCTCGACGAGCGCCCGGATCATGGCGGTGATCAATGCGGAACGCACGCCGTGTCCCGCCACGTCGCAGATGAACACGGCCACTTCGGTGTCGGAAACCGGCGCCACACTGAAGAAATCCCCGCCCACGGTCCCGCTGGGCTGGTAGCGATGGGTGAATTGGAACGCGCTGTCCTCCGATGATTGCCCGCGGGGCAACACCGGATACAGTTGGGGCAGCATGGCGACCTGGATTTCGCGCGCCATCTTCAGGTCATCCTCCATCTGGACGTTCTTGACGTGGAGTTGTTCGCGGCTTTCGGCCAGTTCGGTGTTGGCCTGGCGAATCCGCTGTTCGGCCATCTTTTGTTCGGTGATGTCCCAGAACATCCCTTGCAAGCCGATGATCTGTCCGGCGAGATCGAAGATGGGGATCTTCAGTACATGTAAGTACTCGTTTTCCGCCTTGCTGAACTTGTTCTCTTCGATCTGCTCGAAGACCTGGCCGGTCTGCATCACGCGCTGATCGTCATCCTGGCGCTTTTCGGCGAGTTTCTCGGGGAAAATATCAAAGATGGTCCGGCCCATGATTTCCTCCAGGGAGCGGCCCACCACACGGCAGAATTGTTTGTTCGCGAAAGTGTACCGGCCCTGCAGGTCCTTGCGGAAGATGCTTTGCGGCATCGTATCCACCAGCGAGTGATAGAGCGCTTCGGACTCGCGCAGACTCTCCTGGGCCTGGCGCACGCGTTCTTCGGCCAGCTTTTGCTCGGTGATGTCCCAGAAGATACCTTGCAAGCCCACGATCGTTCCGTCCGGACCATACAACGGCGTCTTCACCACCTGCACCACGGTTTTGCTTTGTCCAAGCGGCTGATGTTCCTCGATGATTTCAAAGGTCTGGCCGGTGGCCATCACCCGTTGATCGTCGGCGGTGTACTTTGAAGCCAGTTCGCGCGGGAAAAAATCGAAATCCGTTTTGCCGAGGATCTCCTCCAGTTTGCAGTTGTAATGCCGGCAATACTGTTGATTGGCAAAGGTGAATCGCCCCTCCAGGTCCTTGCGAAAGACGTTCTGAGGCATGGTCTCCACCAGGGAGTGGTAGAGCGACTCGGAATTTCGCAAGTGCTGTTGCGCCTCCCGCCGGTGCGTGATGTCCTCCACCGTACCTTCGTAGTAGAGCAGGCGACCGCCTTGGTCGCGGATGGTCCGGCAATTCTCCGAAATCCAGATCACACTGCCGTCCTTGCGGAAAATCTGCGACTCGAAATCCGTGATCGTATCATGCTCGTCCATGATGCGCTTGAACTCCTCGCGCCGCCCGGGCATCACGTAAAGCCGCTCCCCGATATCCGTCACGCTCGCCATCAACTCGTCCGGCGTTGCGTAACCATAGATGCGCGCCAAGGCCGTGTTCGCAATCAGGTACCGGCCTTCCGGGGTGGTCTGGAAAATACCTTCCACCAGGTGGTCGAAGATGCTGTGGTAGCGCTCCTCGGCGCGCACCAAGGCCAGATCGGCTTCATGGCGTTCGATGGTGTAACGGATCGAACGCAGCAGCCAGTTGGGGTTGATCTGACTCTTGACCAGATAATCCTGCGCCCCGGCATGAACCGCCTCGACGGCGATGGCCTCGTCGTCGGCCGCACCCAGCACAATCACCGGGATGTGCGGCGCCGCATCCTGCAACACGGCGATGTTGGCCAGCCCGGCGCCATCAGGCAGGAAAAATTCGAGCAGGATTACACCGAAGTTTTCCTCGGCGAGGCACCCCATGGCTTCCGCCAGCGAGGCCACCGCGACGACTCCGCCGATGGTTTCGCGGGCATGGTCCAACATGCCGCTGATGGCACGGGCGTAGGCTTCATCGTGCTCGATGAGCAAGATTCGCAAGGCCTGCCGTCGGGAAATGAGTTCTGTGTCGCGACCAAACATAAGTCAGTTGGCTTGTTCCTTCCGCCGCGAACCGAAAATGACAGGCGCGCGCGCGCCCTGCAAGCGGATTGAAACGCCTAGTCAACTGTCGTCTTCGTCCTTTTCAGCGTGCGTGAGCCTTACTAGGATGCTGTCTTCGCAGCATCATGCCTAGTGTTTACATCAAGACGTACGGTTGCCAGATGAACGAGCGCGACAGCGAGGCTGTCGCCGCGCAGCTCGTGGCCAAGGGCTACACCATCGCGGCGTCCGAGCATGTCGCGGATGTCGTGTTGCTTAACACGTGCAGCGTGCGCGATAACGCCGAGCAGAAGGCCATCAACAAGATGGAGAACATCGCCGGGGACATTCGCAAGCATCGCCCCGGGGTTGTGCTCGGTTTTCTCGGTTGCATGGCGCAGAGTCGCGGCCAGGAATTGATTGATCGCTTGCCGGATGTCGACCTGGTCCTCGGCACGCAGAAATTTCATCGCGCGGCGGAATACCTCGACGAGATTCTTCAAGGCCGGCGCGACAAAATCGTGGACACAGCGGAAGAGCAGGGGAGCGAAGGCACGATCAAGGAACACCTGCTCAACGGAACTGCCAAGGAGAAATCGGTCACCGCGTTCGTCAGCATCATGCAGGGCTGCAATCAATACTGCACCTTTTGCATCGTCCCCTACACGCGCGGCGAGGAGCGCAGCCGTTCCATTCCCGAAATCGTTGGCGAGTGCCGTCAGCTCGTCTCGCAAGGCGTTAAGGAAATCACCCTGCTTGGCCAGATTGTGACGAGTTACGGGAAGAGATTCTCCCAGATTGGTAGGCTCGAGCTGCCGCTCGACCAGGACGCGCAGCAGCGCGTCCCTCCCGACAAGATCAAATCCGCCTTCGTCCAACTCATCGAAGCCATCCATGAAATCGAGGGCCTCGAACGCATCCGCTTTACCTCACCACATCCCAAAGGTTATGGCGACGACCTGGTGGAAGCCTATGGTCGCCTGCCCAAGCTGGTCGAGAGTGCGCATCTGCCCGTGCAAAGCGGCAGTGATCGCGTGCTGAAACTCATGCATCGCGGCTACACGCGTGCGCGTTTCTTGGAGATCATCCGCAAGCTACGCGCCGTCCGGCCGGGGATTGGGATCACCAGCGACATCATCGTTGGTTTCCCGGGCGAGACGGAGGCGGATTTTGAGGAAACCTTGTCGCTTTGCCGCGAGGTGGAGTTCGACAATGCGTTTCTCTTCAAATACTCGCCGCGCAAGGACACTCCGGCGGCGGCGATGCCGGATCAATTGCCTGAGTCACTCATCGAAGAACGCCATGCACGTTTGCTTGATCTCGTGAACACCATTGGCAGACGGAAATACGAAGCCTTCGTCTCGCGGCAGGTGCAAATCCTGGTGGAAGGACCGAGCCGGAAGAACGAAGCGCGCATGATGGGACGCACGCCGTGCAACCGGATCGTGCTATTCGATGGTGCCGCGCGTCATCGCGGTCAACTTCTGGACGTGCGTGTGACGCGGGTTGGCTCGTTTACTCTGTACGGCGATCCGGCCATTGTAAACTTGTGAGGGCGCGTGGGGGCTGCCTGTTTTCAGTGGGAGGGTGATATCGGCGGCCGCGGTCCTGCGAAAGCGCGCATGCGGATTGCATCATCGATTGCCCTCGCTTAAGTTGACGCGCAACGCTTACGCAACATGCCGCGCACCCGACAGGAATTAGAACAGATCGAAAGCGACATTCTCGCGCCCTACGCCCAACTGAGCGGTGATTCGCGCGGCCGAAAATTTCGCGAAGCCTCGCCCGCCTGGCGCACGGAATATCAGCGCGACCGTGACCGGGTCATTCATTCGCGGGCGTTCCGCCGGCTGGAATACAAGACGCAGGTGTTTCTCAACGGCACGGGCGACCACTTGCGGACGCGGCTCACGCACACGATGGAAGTGGCGGCCATTGCCCGGGGGATCGCGCGCGCCCTCAAGCTCAATGAGGATTTAACCGAAACCATCGCCCTGGCCCATGACCTCGGCCATTCGCCCTTCGGCCATCGCGGCGAGCATGTTTTGGATCGGTTGATGAAAGGGCACGGCGGTTTCGAGCACAATCGCCAGAGCCTGCGCGTGGTCGAGGAACTCGAGCAAAAATACCCCGGCTTCTCCGGCCTCAACCTGACGTGGGAGGTGCGCGAGGGATTGGTGAAACATTTCACAGCCTACGATCATCCGAGCAAACGCGCCGGGTTCGAGGCAAAGAACTCGTCGCTCGAAGCGCAGGTGGCCAATCTCGCGGATGAAATCACTTATTACAGTCACGATCTGGATGACGGACTCGACGCTGGTTTGTTGAGCGAGGAGGAATTGAATCGTCGCGTGACGGTCTGGCGCGACGCCGCCCGGCAGGTGCAACGGGCCCATGGCACACTTCCAGATGAATGCCGGCGCTATTTCATCATCCGCACGATGATTGACGGTCAGGTGCGGGATGTGGTGGAAACCACGGAGAAACTGATCGTCCGGGCAGGCGTGCAAAGTGCCGATGATGTGCGCCTCCATGCGCAGGCGTTGGTGCAATACAGTCCGGCGCGGCGCAAGCTGAACCAGGAGATGCGGAAGTATCTTTACCAGAATCTCTATTTCAGCGACGAGGTGGACGAGGCCAACACGCGGGCGGTGCGGATTCTGGCCGAGTTGTTCAAGTTCTATCGGGCGCACCCGCGCGAAATCGGCGAGCTGTCACGCAAGCGGATCCGGAAGGAGGGCCTGCACCGCGCGGTCTGCGATTACCTTGCAGGAATGACCGACCGCTACGTCATGCGGGAATATAATCGCTTGTTTGGGCTCAAGCAGTGAGCGCTACTTCGCGGCGCGGGCCTTGACGACCACGCGATTGTCCTCCACTTGGATGCTGTCGAACTTCCGGATGGCCTCGGCATGCTTGGGGTCCTTGTAGGCATCCTTGGCGAGATTTTCCTGGCGCAACTGGCTCATGAATGATTCGGGCAGGGGGCTGCCTTTGACTTTGACGCTCTGGGCCGTGACGATCAACACCCCGTTCTCGAGGGACACTTTGAAAACGGCCTCGCCATTGAGATAGCGCCCGTTGCCCAGCCATCCCAGGCCCGAAAGCGGAATACTGACCTGGCCTTTGACTTCGTTGCCGTTCACGGAAACATAGACTTTATCGGCGAAGGCCTTGGCGTTTTCGCTCCGGGCAATCAGCGCGTTGATTTCGCGCTCGTTCAACATCAGCGGCTCGCCCGGTTTGCCCTGATCCAGCGTGACGCCAAAGGATTTCACGCGTTCCTGCAAGTTTTGAAATTCGGTATCGGTCATTTCCACTTTCGGCAGTTTCATCGGTTGCGTGTCCGTGTAGGCATCCAGTTTGTTGCGGACAAAGCGGACCGCAAGAAATGCCATCAGCCCGGCGAGCAACAGGAGGACGATGGCAGTGAGGCAGCCGTAAAACAGGCAACCGCGACGTTTGGGCGCAGGCGTTGTGGTGATGGGGTCGGTCATAG
Source organism: Limisphaerales bacterium (assembly GCA_044225555.1). Lineage (GTDB taxonomy): Bacteria > Verrucomicrobiota > Verrucomicrobiia > Limisphaerales > JADLHS01 > JADLHS01. The sequence goes on from JBGAIM010000010.1 coordinate 94,044, forward strand.
GTCAATGGAGGTTGGGGCGCGTGGTTGGTTTGTTTACTTTCGTTTCTTGCCACCGGTCGGAAATACCCGGATTGGCGGTGGCGTGGCGGCCTTCGGCATGGGGGCTCGCCGTCGGGGCTCGGGAGGCATGGGCCAGTTTTTCTCGGCCAGCTCGATGACCTTGCCGGCGATGTTGACGACGCGGGGCGGGGCGGCTTCGATCGGCGGCACTTCTGGCGGGTGAATTTCCAGGTCCCCAACCTTCTGAGACAACCAGTCGGTGGCCTTCGTCACGGTTTCGCCGATCTTGGTTTCGGGAAACTTCATCTCGCCGATGTTGAAGTCCGCCAGGGTTTTCAGTTTGTCTACAGTTTCGCCGGCGGAGCGCACCACTTCGTTCCACTTGTCGCTCATGGGGGCCCACGCTTGATAGCCGTTCACCAGCCATTCCAGCCGGCCGGTCTGAATATCGAGCAACAGCCCATGCACGGGGATCTTGGCTCCAATGAGCGGGCTCGAGCGAACGATCGCGCAGGCCTTGATGACGTTTTGTCGCTCGCTGCCAAACATGCCGAAGTACTCGTTGACGTTGTCCGGCAGGACGTGACGTTCAATGCCCAGATTCTTGAGCCGCTCCAGCAGTTGCAGGGTGGTGGTCTTGCATACCTGACAGTCCGTGTGGCCGATGATGGCGATTTCCTCCGCCCCCTTCACCGCGCAGGCGAGCGAGAGCGAGCGCATGGTGCTGGAGGTCGGGCCCGTGATGATGTTTCCGGCATTGCGCAGCCAGATGAAATGTTCCTCCGGAATCCCGAGCACGTTGGGTAGAAGTGGATTGAGCCGCACATCAATACAGGTCAACGCGGCGATGGGCAGGGCTTCGGCGTACTCCGCCGGATGCAACCCGGCGTTGGCATCGCCGGCCGCGGCGCGGTGGTTGGCTTCGGTGATCGCTTCAAAAAGTCGCATAACGTTTCGGGGTTCAGGTTTGGCCTTGGCTGCGGGCTTCGCGGATCAGTAACTCGTAGGCGGCGTTGAGGGATTTGGTCCACTCTTCGGCCAACGAGCGTGAATGTTCATCCATGGCGGCAAAACGGTCGGGATGACACTCTTTGACGCGGGCGCGATAGGCGGTTTTGATTTGCGCCAGCGTGGCGGCGGGCTGAACGCCGAGAATCTCGGCGGGGCTGAGGGTGTGCGGTTCTTCCACCGGGATGGCTTGGGGCTCGGGTTCAGGCAGGTCCGCCGCCTGCGCTTGTGCCAGCAAGGTGCGCAACTCCAGGCGCAGCGGGGTGACCAGAATCACCCGCAGTCCGTCCGGCCGGAAGAAGATGACTCCGGGCAGCAACTGGAGGTCGTCGCTCAGCTTGGACCACTCCACCGCCGGGAAACGATGCAACACTTCATCGCGGAAGGCGGGAATGGCTTTGCCCGCCAGATAGGCGAGAACGGCCGCGCAATGCTCCAAATCCAAACGGGCAAAGCGCCTCACCCGCAGCACGTGCGGCCAGCCTTCCAGGATCAGGCGCGGACCGATGCTGATGTATTCGCGCAAAAACCAGGCCGGCAAAAAGGACATGTCGTCGCGCCGCGCCCGGAGTGCGTCCGCGAAAATCAGGCCGGCAACCGCCAGCGCGCCGAGTACGCAGGTGGGCGTGACCAGCGGGGACATCGGAAAGGCCGAGAGCAGGGGGACCTTTACCGCTACGAAAATGAAACAAGCCATCAACGCCAGCACGAACGCGCCGCCGGTGAGGGTGGCCGCCGCATAAAGCGCGGCCGATCGCATGCCACGCCGTCGCTTTCTTTCCAGCCAAGTGGTTATCGCATTCTGAGTCATGACTCCGGGCTAAACGGGTGACAGGCTCGCCAGTTCCTGCCGCAATTCTGTGGTTAAATTAAGCCCCTTCTCCAGAAACACAATGCCCTCGGCGTTGCGCAACTGTCCAATGTGATCCTCCCAGCCGGTGGCGCGCAGTTCCTCATAGGGCACCGCTGTCGTCTGGCTCGCGAGGAAGGCCAGCAACTGGCTGCAACCTTCCGCGTCCAATCGCTTCAGGCGGCTGGCTTCCCGAATCAAAGTTCCAGTGCCGGTCACGAGGCGCGGTCCGCTCAGGAGGATGTCAGCAATCATGTTCGCGGACGCACCCGGCGAGGCCAGCAAGAAGCCGAGCGATCCCAACACGCCCGCTTGATACTGCAAAACCGGTGCGGCGACGTAGTCCTTTGTCGGATAATCACCCCAGTGCGCGGGAGGGGTGCGAAAGTGTTGGATGAGCAGGAGCACGATGAAAACACCGCTGGCGATGAGCCGCCACTCGTGGGTGAGGTGAAGCTGTTTGCTGAAGATCAGGGAGGAAATAGCCGACACGCCCTGAAATCCAAACCAGATGATGGCGTAGGTGAACCAGAAGGTGAGAAACAATACGACCAGACCGGCCAGCAGCGCCCCAATTGCCAGCAGGTACCGGGCGGTCGCACTGGAGAACCATTTGCGTTTCAACCAAATCTTGATTGCGTCGGAGTTCATCTGATTGATCCAAGCCGTAGCTCGCGTCGAGAATCCGTGACTGTTCCCCGCTGCTCCGTAGTCAGCCTCAAACAATTCCAGCCATTTGGCCAACGCTGTTTTGTTAACTAATACCAACCCCGCGCGTTTCGCGCATGGCTGATTGAAACCTTGAACGAGGCATAACTATTTGTCGGCGCAGTCGGCGTGATTGAAACCCGGAAGGCTGAGTCGTCATTTGGCCTGACACTCACGTGTCCGAATCCCGTTGCCGCGTCAATCATGTCGCCTTTGGCGTCGAAGAAACGGCAATCAACCTCGGGATCTCTCCATGTGATAGGACTCGTGTTGGTCAACACACCCGCGATGTAAATGCGCAATTCATCATGCACAGCCGTCCAATTCATGTGCGATTTCAGAATTTGAAGCGAGTCCGGTAACTCACTGTAGTACGGCTTGGGATTCGTCAGTTGATCTAGGCGTGAGAACACCGCAAGCCCTCCGATAGTGAAAAGTAGAGCCATCGGGATGCCGACAACGAGCAGGTTTATGAGCGGGTGACGATAAGACTTCATCGTCAACCACTGGCGGCAATGCGGGCAGAGCTTCGCATCCGCCTTTATGGGCTCGACGCAAAACGGGCAGGTCCGTTTTGCCATTTCTTTCATAGGCTCGGTCATGGGCTGGTCCTATTCAGGAGGCTTCACCGGGCGATCGCCGTCGGTTGCTTCTTGAACGCGCACCTGATGCGAAACCTCGCTATTGGTAAATGCCAACTCGCCAATGTGCGCGCGGAATCCTTGTTCATGCCGAGGCAGAACCACGAACGCGTCACCTGCATCAGGATGACGCACGTCCAACAACCTGCCTTGCGCGTCCAGAAAGCGAAGCTCCAATTCATGAACACGCCAAGGGTAATTGCTTCTATTCGTTACCACACCGGTTAGATAGAAATCATTTTTCGCTCTGACCCGATCCAACGAGGTCCCCAATACGACGAGATCACCTCGATGCCCGGCAAAGCTTCGACCGCCAACGCCTGCTTCTTTCGGCGCAAGCCAGACGATCGGGACGAACGTCATCGCCACCAAAGCCAATCCGAATAGCACGATCGTCAACTCCTGCCGCAGTAACACATACCGATCCTGTTTCGACCGACAAAACGGACAAAGCTTTGCCGCCTGCTTGATAGTCTCGGCGCAGAACGGGCAGATTTTGGTTTCAGCCAGTTCACTCACGACAATTCCATTCTTACGTTTGAGAGCCTGTCATTCAGCCACTAGCTTACGCAGACTTCTTCCAAGGTTGCAGCACGGCTGGCTCAAAGGCCGGCGGTGCTTTCGGCATCAAATACCACAAGGCCGGATAAATAATGACGCCGGCAAGCATGCAATCCGCGCTGGATCGGCAGGCTTTCATGGGGTGAGCGGCATTTGTCTGGCTTTCGGGCGTCCGATGAAGAAGTAAAGCAATGCGCCGAGGAAATGGACGAGCGCGATGATGAGCACCCAGGCGATTTTCTCGCCTTCACTCAACCCTTTGTTTTGCGCCGCATGAACCAGCATCCAGATCCAAAACGCAAATGAAGCCACCGCCAGCGGAAGCATCACCAGCACCGCCAGTATCAAGATGATTTCCCCGCCACCCAGCATTGCTGCAAACATAGGTTTCCTTTTGGTTCAAGTTTCAATGGCCCGCACGACGGTTTCAACTTCCTCCGGCTTGATCACCCCTTTGGCCACGAGTAACCGGATCAGCGTTGCCAGATATAACTTCAAGTCTCGGTTCTCGCGCTGCAAGCTGGCGATGCTTTTGGCCTGGGTGAGGTCAATCTGTTGGTTCTCCTGGAACGCGCCCTGCATCTCCGTAATGGCACCTTCCAGATCACGAATGTCGAGCTGCTGCCCGACATTGCCCAACAACATCATTCTACCCCAGCCCATAGTCAGCCTTTCTCCTCAGAATCTTTCCCCATCGCCTTCTTCAGCGCGGGAACTTGTTCGAGCAACTTCTCGAACTTCACGCCGGTCAGGCTCTCCAGCACGGGCGGCAGTTGGGCTATGATCTGGGTCACGTCGCCGGTCAATTTGCTCGCGCCGCCTCCGGGCCCGCTGCCGGAATTGATGATGACCATCTTCTCCATCTTGGCCAGCGGTTCGCTGATCTTGGCGGCGATTTCCGGCATGACTTTGACGAGGAGTTCGATGACGGCGGCCTCGTTGTATTTCTGGAACGCCTCCGCTTTGAGGCGCGTGGCTTCGGCCGTGGCTTTGCCTTGGGCTTCGATAATGGCGGCTTGGGCGAGACCTTTGGCCTTGTTGGCTTCGGCTTCGGCAATACCTGTGGCTTTGTTCACGTCGGCCTGGGCGAAACCGGTCTGCTTTTGCGCGGCGGCAGAACCGGCGGCTTCGGTTTCCAACTGGAACTTGCGGGCGTTGGCCAGCGTCTCAACTTTGTAGCGTTCAGCGTCGGCGGGCTTCTGGACGTTCGCTTCGAGTTCGCGCTGCTTGCGGAGGATTTCCTGTTGTTGCAGTTCGATCTGCTTCTGCTTGGCGACGATTTCCACCTGGACTTCCTCGGCCTTCACGAGCTGCCCGGTCTTGTATTTCTGCAAATCGTAGGCGAGGTCGGCTTCGGCTTTCTTCTGGTTCACCGTGGCCTGATAGCCCGCCACGTTGGACTGATAGTCGCGTTGGGCTTCGGCAATCTTGGAGTCAGCGGCGAACTTCGCTTCCTGTCCGGCCTGGGTGGCCTGTGAGGATTTGATCATGGCATCGCGGTCGGCTTCGGCTTGGGCGATCTGGGCATCACGTTTCACTTGGGCAATGCGCGGCTTGCCGAGGGCTTCGAGGTAACCCTGGCTGTCGCGAATGTCGCGAATGGTGAAGCTCACGATGCCAAGCCCCATGTTCTGCATGTCCGTCGCGGCGACTTCCTGCACCTTGGAAGCGAAGGCATCCCGGTTCTGGTAAATTTCTTCGACCGTCATCGTGCCGAGAATGGCGCGCAAGTGACCTTCCAAGGTTTGCATCGCCACATTCTTGATCTCGTCAGTGGGCTTGCTGAGAAATTGTTCCGCCGCTGTGGCGATGGAGATATCGTCGCCCTTGATTTTGATCTGGGCGACACCGTCCACCTTCACGGGCACGCCTTTGCTGGTGTAAACCTCCGGCGTCTGCACATCAATGGTCATCAACTCCAGTGAGAGAATGTCCACCTTTTCGAGGATCGGAACGACGAACGTGCCGCCGCCTTTCTTGATGCGAAAGCCCCGCGTGCGCACCGAGCCGTCCGGGTCGGCGTATTTGTGTTTCATGCCCGAGGCCACCAGCACTTCGTTCGGGCCCACCTTGGTGTAGCGGCTCATGACCGCCACCAACACGAGAAGGACGACGACACCGAGGGCGACGGCGGCAACGATTACGATCGGTCCACTGAATATGCTCGCAAAGACTGGATTTAGGTTCATAGAGATTAGGTTCATGTTTTGGCAGAACTGGTTTTTGAGGCGACGTAGAATTGGGAGCCGACGACCCGGGTAATTTTCACTTCGCTGCCATTGCTGACGGCAGTGCCGGATTCCTCCCGGGCGGGAGCAGTGTAGCGTGTCCCGCCTTGGACGTAGGCGATTTCACCGACGCCACTGGCAGGAATGGGGGTAATGACCGTGGCCACATGGCCCACGAGAGTCGCCACCTGCGACTCGCTGGAGCTATCCGAAGCCCGGACAAGTTTTCGCAAGGCTCCGACCAGCGAGCCCGCTACCACCACGGCACAGACGATCGAGAGTGCGGAACTGATCACCGGGGATTTAGTGGCTTCGAACTGGCTGAAGATCAGACCGAAAGCGCCGAACGCCGCAACGAACGCCGCCATGACAATGGGACTAAAGAGAGATACTCCCGGCGCGTCACTGCTGTCCGCACCTGCTTCAGCGTGTCCGCCGCTGCCGCCAACATGGCCGTGGTCACCCCCGAGGTGACCCATGACCGCGGAGCCCAGTACGAAAACAAAACCCACCACCAAGCAGAACAGATAAACGAGAAATGCAGACATAATTTAACTTGGGTTGAGGTTCGGTTGAGAACGGTTGCGCCCGCCTGGTCGACATGCACCGTGGAAGGGTGAGCCAGTGATGGGGTTGGTCGCGTAGCTAATCATAAACCCTTGCGAAGTTGGTTGCCGTTCAAAGTAAAAGGTCTAACCCTGACTCTAGCAAGCTCGAAACGATCTCGAGCAATGCGTCAATCCACGTCCACGCGTCCGCGTTCGACCCGGCGCGGTTGTTTTGGTTGAACCGAGGACCTTCCATATTCCACGGGCATCTAACGCCGAAGCCGATCGCGGCGCATCTATAATTTCCCCGGCCATTTGGAACACGGGATCCTAACCGTAACAATCGCACCGCTACCAATCCCTGTGGACTTTGAAACCCCACTGAGCTAAAACCGACCCATGCCGCTTGCGTTCACTCCGAGTCCATCAAACCGGGGCGAGGCCACTTGAACCGCCGTGCACTCGGCGCTTGACGGTGGTTTGCCTCGGGCTAATCTCGCGCGCATGGCCCTTGCCGAAAATCCAGTCGCATGGCGAAGGGCGCGCAGTCGGACTCACCCGCGACAACAAATGCCGATCGGCGAAATGGCGGCCAACAACCAAGTTCTCGAACCACTGAGGCCCCATGAGCACCAAGTCCAAAATCCAACAAGTCATTGAAACCGGCATTCAGCCCAAACTGGATGCCTTGGAGAAGGCCAGCGCCGATCAGAAACCCAAAGTTGAAGACCTCGCCAACAAACTGGTCGGCGCTATCAAGGCGAAAAATCAGCCGCTGATCAAACGTCACCTGAGCGCCTTGGAAGAGTTCCGGATGGGCCCGTATGCCAGTCTCAAGGCCGACGCGAAGACTCTGGCCGGGCTGCTGGCCAAACTCCAACCGGCTGATGAAACCGGCGACGATTACAAGAAGATCACCGCGCTGACAAAATCCTTGGGTGAACTCCAGGGAAAGTTGGATCGGAATTACGAAAAGTTGAAACAGATCGAAGACCTCGCGAATGACGAACTGGAAAAGTTTGTGGCCGAGGGTGGCGACGCCCGCGAGGAATGGGCGGAGATGGAAGGCTGGCTCAAGGCGCAGTTGGAGGCGGGCAAATTGCATTTGCAGGCGATGGAGACGCTCGACGATCTGGCCAACAAGGCGATTGCCGCCGGCGATCAGGGCGATCTCGATTACGCGATCAAGAAAAGCGAGGAGCGGTCGAAATGGAAACCCACGCAAAAGGAGATCCAGGAAAAGTTCGCCAAGTTCTGTGTGAAGTGCGAAGCGAGCGGGTTGAGCCAGGACTTGGTGGATCAACTCACCCGCGACCGCGCGGCGTTCAAGAAAATCGTGGATGAACTGGCGGTCCTGAACAAGAAGATGGACGAGATCCAGAACCGGGTTGAGAACGCATACATTTCGACGGTGGATGTCAAAGCCCTGGCGCGGGCGCTCAAAATAACCGATCCCAAGGCGGTCGAGCGGTTGAAGCGCGCCCTCAAACCCGAGGGCGGCGAGCGGGAACGAGCGCTGAAGGCGCTTCAGCTTGATTTCAAACTCAAGTTTTCGCCCAAGGACATGGCCATGCTGATGAAGGCGAAGACGCGGTGATGTCATCGTCACGCTCGGGCGAAGGCGGGATTTGCTTCCCGGATTTTCGGCAATAATCCTGATCTTCGGCGATGGTACTTTTGCAAGTCGCAGAATCTCAAACGTAATCCTGGCGAGTATGAGTGACACGATTGCCATCGAAAACTACAAGAAACGAATTTTACGCTACCTCGACGATTGGAGCGCGGAAGCGATCAAGGTCGGGAAAGAACTCGCGCCAATCCTGGCGGGGATTGACAAGCTGGAGGCCAACAAAAGTCCCGGCCCGGACGACAAGAAGCGGCTGGCGGAGTTGAAGGCGAAGTGCGCCGCGCTTCACAAACGAATGGACGCGGCCAGTGAAGACCTGCGCGTCAACCTGATGATCAACCTGGAAGTGCCGGAAGCGGACGAGAAGGAACTGGTGAAGGTGCCCGAATGGCTGAAAGGAATCATCAAAGCGAAAGGACTGCCGTTGGGCAAAGGCGTCTCCCTCGCGCCCAAGGTGGACTTCGATTTCAAGGCGAAGAAGTTGAAATCGTTCGGCATCACCATCAAGTGGTAAGTCCCCTGTGGACGGAGCCGTCGGATTTGTTATCGACGGCGGACTCCGGGCTTGACGGTGGCCAGTTGCAGAATAGCCTCCGCTCCGTGCCGCCGCCGAAAGTAATTTATTAGCGCGAATTGAAATGCAGCGACCGAAAAAAACCCTAAACCTTGACGACGAAAGGAAACAATTATTATGGCCGATGACATCAAAAGCCTTGCCGCCCGCATCCAAAAACTGGAAACAATCGTGAATGGCCGGAGCAAGACCATCGAGGAATTGGAACGCAAAGGGAAATACCTCGACGGAATTCTGGATACCCAGAACAAACTACAGGAGCGCATGGCGGCAGCCGAGAAGCGCCTCGAAGAACTGGGCAAGAAAGTTTCCGGGTTGGCGAGCAAGTAAGGCGGGCGGGGCGTTCTTGCGGTTACACCACCTCAATTAACTTCAACTGCCGCGACGGTTTCCGCCGCGGAGTTTCCGGCCAAATCTTCGTTCATGAAGGTCGCACTATTGCACAATGCCCGGCCCCTTTCGCCCGGCGCGGAATCTGCCAGTGACGCCTTCGAGGAATACGACACACCCGAAACAATTGCCGCGATTGCTGAGGCACTGCGCGCGCTGGACGTCACAGTGGAGCCCGTGGAGGCGGATCGCGAATTGCCCTGGCGACTGCGCTCCGGCAATTTCGATTTTGTTTTTAACATCGCCGAGGGTTGCGGTCGCCGCTGCCGCGAAGGCATCCCGGCGGCCGTCTGTGAGTTGCTTGGTATTCCGTTCACCGGCTCGGATATGTTCACGCTCGCGGCGACACTCGACAAGGCCGTGGCGCGCCGGTTGGTTTCGCCCGAAGTCCCGGTCGCGCGTGCGGTGCTCGTCGAGAACGGGGTAGTGGAGTCGGACCTGTCGTCGCTTGTTTACCCGGTGATCGTCAAGCCCAATGACGAAGGTTCCAGCAAGGGGATTTGCCATCAGTCGATCGTGATGGATTCCGTGGCCGCCGTGTGGCGCGCCCGATGGCTTCGGGAGAATTACCACTGCCCGGTTCTCGTGGAGGAGTTCCTGGCGGGGACGGAGGTGACGATTGGCATTGCGGGTAACGGTGCTGACACGCGCATTCTGGGCATCATGGAAATCGCGCCGGCGCAGGCCGAGCCGGCTTGGATTTATTCCCTCGAAGTGAAGCGTGATTGGCAACGGCAAGTCCGTTATCACATTCCGCCGCGCCCGGCGGCGACCACCCTCGCAGCCATGGAAAGCTATGCCTTCGCCGCGTACCGGCTGCTGGGCTGCCGCGATCTGGCGCGATTGGACTTCCGGCTTGATGCCTCCGGCCAGCCACATTTCCTCGAATGCAATCCACTGCCGGGGTTGAACCCGGAGAGCGGTGACATCGCGATTCTCTCAAAACCGAAGCTGTCCTATGCGCAACTCGTTCAGGGCATACTGCTGGATGCCGCGCGCCGCTGCCATGTCAAGGTAAATGGTCATGCTCATGCGCCAACGGCCTCCCCGGAAGTAGGCCGGTCACGGATGGCGAATGGGGAATCGAGAGTTGAATGAAAGCGCTGGTCTTGTATTCGCTCCCGCCTGTGAATCCGCCCCCGGGCCGGCATGTGTGGGAATTCGACACGAACGTCGGCGCCGAGGGGATTCGCGAGGCGCTGCCGGACGTGGAACTCGCCGGGGTGCACGGCGACGCGCGCGAAGTTCTCTCCGTCCTCGACCAGCATCAACCCGACGTCGTCATCAATCTCTGTGAAGCACCGCTTGGTCGTCCGGATCGTGAAGTGCATGTGGCCGCGCTGTTGGAATGGCTCGGCATTCGGTACACGGGCGCGCGGAGCGAAACCCTCGCACTGTGCCGGCGCAAAGACCGCGCGCTTGCCGTGCTCGCGGCCGCCGGAGTGCCGGTGCCGCGGGCGACAGGGTTTCCCTGCATCGTGAAGCCGGCCGAGGAGCACGGTTCGGCGGGACTGCATCACGGATCGGTTTGCGAAGACGAGACTGCCGTTGCCCGGGCGAAGGCGCAGTGGTCGGGGCCGGTGCTGGTGCAAGAGTTTCTTCCGGGTCGCGAGTTTCCCGTGGCGTTGTGGGGAGCAACTTCACCGGAACACCATTCCATCGGCGAGATACGATTCAAAGGAGACTTGCGGCTCAACACCTACGCTGCCAAATGGGAGGTCGAAAGTGACGATTACGCCAACTCGCCGATCTTCTACGATAGGGACATCGATCCAGCGTTGTGTGAGTCGGTTCTCGCCGCCGCACGCGGCGCGTGGCAGGCGGTCGGCGCCACGGGCTATCTTCGCGTTGACGTCCGATTGGATCACGCCGGCCGGCCGCGGGTGATTGATGTTAACGCCAACCCGGAGATGGGCCCGGAAGTCGGGATGCACCGCGCAGTGACGGAATCGGGCTGGACTTGGGAGCGCTTTATCCGCCAACAAATTGCATGGGCGACGTGAAGATACGCGAACTGGTGGACGGCGACCGCGAGGCAATCCGGGAAATGCTCGTGCTGTGCGCCGCGTTCACCGAGGAGGAAGTGCGCGTGGCCATGGAGATATTGGCTGATGGAATTGCGGGCGGGCTCGATGGGGACTATCCACTGTTTGCGGCGGAACTTGACGGGCGCGTTTGCGGTTACGTCTGTGTGGGCAAGACGCCGTTGACGCGCGGCACCTGGCACGAGTATTGGATTTGTGTTCACCCCGGAGTTCAACACAAGGGAATCGGACAGGCACTCCAGACGCAGGCCGAGGTGTTCGTGCGCTCGCGCGGGGGCGAACGGCTGGTCATTGAAACCAGCGGTCGCCGTGCCTACGCCCGCACCCGGCGTTTCTATCGGCGGGCCGGTTATCGCCGCGTCGGACTGATTCGCGATTTTTACCAACCCGGCGACGACTGTGTGTTCTTCAGCAAGGAACTCGCATGATTCGAGTCGGCGAAGCCAAGGGTAAGGGGCGGGGCGTTTTTGCAACACGCAACATCACCTGCGGCGAAGTCATCGAGGAAGCGCCGGTGGTTGTCGTGCCGCGTGAACAGGTGGCCAGCCTCGCGGCGACGGTGCTCGACAACTATTGCTTTCTCTGGGGTGATGATCGCGAGGATGTCGCCGTCCTGCTTGGACGCTGTTCGTTGTGCAATCACTCCTACCAACCGAATGCCCGCTTCGTGTTGCATCCCGGGCGGCTTACCATCGCGTTCGTGGCCTTGCGCGACATCACCGCCGGTGAAGAGATCGCCACCAATTACAATGGCGATCCCGCCAGTTCCGATCCGGTTTGGTTTGAAGCAAAACCGTGATTCGCCTCCTTTCGGATCGTTGCTTGACAGAGGCAAGTAGCGGGCTAGGCTCGCAGTAGCAGCCTTGACGGATAACATGTCTCCGACTACTGCGGAGCGTCAAAGCCGAACTCTGGTAAACGAGCATGAAAACTTCACTGACCTGGGGGACGAAGAACACCGGCGCTAAATTCACCGTCAAAGGCGACACCTTGGAGGATGCGCTTGATGACCTTTGCAATCGTGATGAATGGGGACGCTTCCAAGGCGACCTGGAATATGATTCCAAAGGTGATGCCGGCGGGAATGTTTCTTCCGTCGCCCTCAAAGCGAGCTACACCATCACCATGCCTGCATGGGGTAACTTGGGGAAGCAGCCGAAGAAATGTCAGGACGAATGGAATCGGATGTGCACGGCCCTGCGCGGTCACGAGGATGGACACCGGGCGGTGTTTGAAACCGGAGTGGCCGCTTTGCTAAAGAAACTTACCGATCTCAAGGCGGGGAAGCACAACGACGTGGACAAGATTGTCGAGGATGCCCTCAAGGGGATCCAAGCCGGACACGACAAATACGATGCGAGCACCAAGCATGGCCAGACCGAAGGGGTGAAGCTGACCATCACGGATGAATGCGCCGCCGAGTAGCCCCGGACAAACTGACTTTGAGCCAAAGAATTCCTGCAAGGGGACCAAAACCAAACGTTACCGTTGATGAAAGTCAGTTGAACTAACCGAATCAGTCACCATGAGCGCAACCGACACAGATGATGTTGCCAAAACAATGAACCAATAGTTGAACGATGCCCTGACCGCGTAACGCGAAGCGGCCGCGAAAAAAGAAGACAAGAAAGGAGCACCTTATGGCTGATGATATCGAGACAGTCTGCAAACGGATGGTGGCCGATGCGAACGCGCAGTTGGAAAAGTACGAGAAGGAGCAAAAGGCCGCCGGCAAGAAACCCGCCTCCATGCGGACTTTCCTCAGTCAATATGAGAAATCCAAGTCGCGAACCGGCGAGGAACAGGCAGCGGAGGTGCTGGCCGGCCGGTCCTGGACGTGCAATTCCTCCCACATGGCTGACGCGGCGCGCCACGTCGGTCCCAAACTCAACGGGAAAAATCTCTCGGACATGAAGTCCCTCAAAAAGGGCGTGTCGCCGGAAGAGTATGATTGCTTCGTCACGATCTACGAAAAGGCGATGAAGAAACAGGGCCTGATGAACTACAAGGGCGGCTCGGCATTCCTCCCGGACAGCGCGGACCCGCTGCACCTGGAACTCAAAGATTCCCGCCTGCCGGACAATGATCCGCGCATCGAGAAATGCCGGCTGGTTTACGCCGAGGCGACACGAGGAGAAGGCAAGAAGCGGAACGACGCCTTCGAGAAGGCCAACCAGAAATGGCTCGATGATTACGATAAGAAACACCCGCAGGCGGATGGTGGCGCCGAAAAATGAATTCCGGCGGCACTAATTCCGGCAAGTGAGCAGCCATTCAACGTATTTACGGCAGAACAAATCGGATCACCGCAAATCACCAAACAACCAAAAGCAAACCTATGAGCATAGCATCGGACGTGAAATCCCTCGTGACGGACTTTGAAAAAGAGAACCCGGATTACAAGGGCAAGGCCTACCTGACGAGCGGCGACCGCAGTTGGGAGGAACAACTCGACATCATTTTGGATCCCAAGCGGAAGAACAATTATCCGAACATCAAGAAACGATTTCTCAAGGAGTTCGAGCTGGAGGAACTACCGGCCAAGCGGGCCGATCTCGAGAGCGACCAGCTGGCGTGGTGGAAGAAGGAAATCCTGGCCCAGGCCGGCAAGCCGGATGGCTTCGCCCATGTCGGCGGCAAGGCTCAGGATGTCTCCGTCAAGAATCTCGACAAGGACGGCCGGACGAAGCTCAAGGCCAAGCTGGAGACCAAGGTGGACATCCTGATGGAAAAAGTGACGGGCGACGATTCGGTTTACGGCGTGGCGATTGAAGCTGCCACCGTGTTTCATTGCTATTGAAAGGAAATTCCCATGGCCAATAAAGTTTACGTCGAAATCATCCCTATCTCGGTGAAGGCCGATGACAGTGCGCTGAAGTCCAAGCTGGCGGCGCAAATCAAGGAAGCCTTCGAAAAAGCCATCGAGGCCTCGGGCGCCCTGACCAAAAAAGCGCCCGCTGACAAAAAGGAAAAGGGATTCTCCCTGGACATTGACTTCACGCTCAAAATGAAGGGAACGGAGATTGAAGGGGAATTGAACATCGCGTTTTCCATCCGGCCAAAGAAAGCCATCTTTGGTCACGCCAAACAAGGCGCCGGCGGGTCCAGCATTCGGGAACTCGACGGCGTGATGGATGCCATTCTGGAGAAACTTGTGCCCAAGGTGATCGCGCAGCTCAAAGCGCAGATCCCGAAACTGGCGGATGTCTGACTGCCGTTATTTGGGGGCCGCACAAATGGTGTAGGGGACCCAAACTGGGCGCTTGACGCCGACTGACCCTCGCATAGCCTCGCTTTCAATCATGAGGCTATGGCAGGGATTACGTGGCAAAAGAAATCTTCATCAATTGTTCGCAGTCGCCCTGACTGTTTGTTGTCTGTTCCTGTTTCCCGGCTGCCAGACCAGCAAACACGCCGGCCCCGTTGCGAGCGTTGAGCATGTTGGCGTGCTGGCCGGCTTTCCGGAAGGAAAGGAAGCAAGCCCCGGACGTAAATTATTCTTCGAGCCGTCAGCCTTAATTCAAAGCGGCGATGCGGTGCTGATCGCGAATGACAAGCTGCTCGCAGACCTGAGTCCCGTGTTGAGTGTGCCGCTCAAGGAGTTTAGCAAGGACTACATCGGCAGCGCCGACGTGACGTACCTTCACGCCGACGTTTTCCAACATTCCTCGAAATTGGAATCGCTGGCGGCTTCGGCGCGCTGGGGTTTCGCCGCCACCGACTTTGATCGGATGTTGGCGGATTCACCGGAAGAGGACACCTACAACAACTTGATCGCGTGGCCGACCGGTCAACCCGAAGCGGCGCGAATCGTTTGCCCGTCGGAACGGGGCGGGGTGGTTAGTTCGCGAGAACTCCGCGCTTCGTTTATCCGGGCGCTGAAGTCGCCGCGTTATCCGAACGGACCGCCCTACTTCAAAATCGAGGCGCTCGCCTCGCCCAATGCGAGGTCGTTAATATTTGGGGTGCGGGAGATTGGAACGAACTACGAGCACCAGGAGTATTGCTTCATTTTAGTGGAGGCGACCATCAATGAGGCCGCTACCAACGGAGTGACGATTGGCCGGAGTTTTCGGAAGCTGCTGGACTTTCATCCGGTGATGCCAGGAAAGCCGAAGATAAAACTGGGACTTTCGTCGTTGGAATTTGATCCCGAACTGCAAGTCTTCGTGGCGGTGACGTCATACGAGGAGAATGACAAGATTGGCGCATGTCTTTGGGTGTTTACGGCGACGGATCTGGTGGAGCACAAACCGCCGCGCCTGGTTCGCAACGCCGCAGGCGAGCCGCTGTTCCTCCCGCACAAAGCTGAAGGGCTGGTCGCGCTCGGTGATCGGCGATTTCTTCTCATTTGTGATGATGACCAGATTCTCAAGCCAGTTGGCGCCGGACCGGACGCTCGCATTCGCAAGCCCAATGAGGCCGTATTTTACACTATCCGGTTGGGACTTTGACCGGGGCGCAACCCGGGGTAGTGCCTTCTACGGGAAAGGCTTTTGCGCGAAACTAGTGGAAAAAAGATGTTGACGAAGTCTCGGGAAAAGGATTAGACAAGCGAAGAGATTTCACTTAGCACCTAATAAAACATCACACCCGAAGAAAGGATTACCATGGCAAAGGCGAGCAGTCAGAAGTTCATCGCAAGAAACCGTGCCCCGCGTGTTCAGATTGAGTACGATGTCGAATTGTACGGCGCGCAGAAAAAGGTGGAGTTGCCGTTCGTCATGGGCGTCATGGCGGACCTCTCGGGAAAGCCAGCCGAACCGCTTCCGGACGTGGCGGACCGGAAGTTCCTCGAGATTGATGTGGATAATTTTGACGAGCGGCTGAAGTCCTGCAAACCGCGCGTGGCGTTTCAGGTGCCCAACACGCTCACCGGTGAAGGCAATCTGAGCGTGGAGATGACGTTTGAATCCATGGACGATTTTTCGCCCGCCGCCGTTGCGCGCAAAGTGGATTCGCTCAACAAGCTGTTGGGCGCGCGGACCCAGTTGGCAAACCTGCTGACTTATATGGATGGCAAAGGCAAGGCGGAGGACTTGATCGGAAAACTGTTGCAGGATCCGGAGTTACTCAAGTCCCTAGCCGCAGCCCCGAAGCCTGAAGAACCCGCATCTTGATCAAACCAACGATTCATAACCAACGGCAAAATTATGGCAGATCCCGCTGAACAAGCCGCTTCACAGGCGCAGCCAGCCGCAGCAACCGCCGAACTCAATGAGTTTGAGTCGCTGCTCAACAAGGAATTCAAACCCAAGACCGCCGAGGCAAAAAGTGCGGTGAAGCTGGCGGTGCAGACGCTGGCCGAACAGGCCCTCTCAGCCTCGACGCTGATCTCCGACAACGTCATCAAAACGATCGAAGCGATCATCGCTGAGATTGACCGCAAGCTCTCCGAACAAATCAACCTCATCCTCCACCATGAGGATTTCAAATCGCTCGAAGGTTCGTGGCGGGGTTTGCACTATCTGGTCAACAACACCGAGACGGGTGAGAACCTGAAGATCCGCGTCATGAACATCTCGAAGAAGGATGTCTCCAAGACGCTCAGGAAATTCAAGGGCACGGCTTGGGATCAAAGCCCGCTCTTCAAGAAACTCTATGAAGAGGAATTTGGCATGCCGGGCGGACAGCCGTTTGGCTGCCTGATGGGCGACTATTATTTTGATCACTCCGCTCCGGACGTGGAAATGCTGGCCGGCATCGCGCAAATTTCCGCCGCCGCCCATGCGCCATTCCTCGCGGCCGCCGCGCCTTCGCTGTTGAACATGGAGAGCTGGCAGGAGCTGGCGAATCCCCGTGATCTGGCCAAGATTTTTGGCACCCCAGCGTATGCGGCCTGGAAGTCACTGCGGCAATCGGAAGATTCCCGTTATCTGGGGCTGACCATGCCCCGCGTGCTGGCCCGGCTTCCGTACGGGGCCAAGACCAATCCCGTGGATGAGTTTGCCTTCGAGGAAGACGCTTCCGGCGCGGATCACAGCAAATACGTCTGGACCAACGCGGCTTACTCGATGGCCACTAACGTCACCCGCTCGTTCAAACTCTATGGCTGGTGCGCGCGGATTCGCGGCGCTGAGTCGGGCGGCATGGTGGAAGGGCTTCCCGTTCATTCGTTCCCGACCGATGACGGCGGCGTGGACATGAAGTGCCCGACCGAAATCGGCATTACTGACCGGCGCGAGAAGGAACTGGCCGACTGCGGGTTCATGCCCATCTCGCACTGGAAGAACACGGACTACGCGGTGTTTGTCGGGGCGCAATCGCTGCAAAAGCCGGCGGAGTACGATGACAAGGATGCGACGGCCAATGCGAATCTTGCGGCGCGCCTGCCCTACCTTTTTGCCACGTGCCGGTTCGCGCACTACCTGAAATGCATGGTGCGCGACAAGATCGGAGGCTTCGCCAACAAGGACAGCATGGAAGCCTGGCTCAACAAATGGATTGGCAACTTCGTGGATTCCAATCCGACTTCGTCAGAGGAAACCAAGGCGAAATTCCCGCTCGCGGAAGCCCAAGTGGTCGTGGAAGAGGTCGAGGGTAACCCGGGTTATTACTCGTCCAAGTTCTTCCTGAAACCGCATTATCAACTTGAAGGATTGACCGTTTCGCTCCGGCTCGTCTCCACGTTGCCGGCCAACAAGAAATGAATTTGTGGGGACCGCCGGCCGGCACGTTGCCGGTCGGCCTACCCGAAAATTCCGTAAAACATAAACCATCCAAAAGAAAGAGGTAACCTATGGCGTTTAACGCATACCTGTTATTCAGCAGTGAATCGGGAATCAAAGGCGAATCCACATCCGAGCCAGAGAAGGGAATGGCCAATAAGGGGGCCCTGGAAATCTCCGATTATGGCTTCGGCGTATCCATGCCGGTGACGGCTTCGCGCAGCGATGGCGGTGGCGCCACGGTCGGTCGGGCAAACTTCGATGTGTTCACCTGTAACAAAAACCTCGATACGGCGACCTGCAAGCTCGTCGAATATTGCTGCAAGGGAACGGCCATCAAGAAAATCGTCCTGCATCTGTATCGCCAGGGACAGACCGACGAAAGCGGCGTGGTCAAGTACGCCATGGTCACCTTCCAGCATTGTGTCATCACCAAGGTTGGCATCTCCGGCGGCGGCGAAGAACTGCCGAAGGAGTCGCTCGAATTCAATTACGGTGTTTGCGAATACATGTATCAGGAAACCAACCACGACGACGGCAAGCCCAAAGGCGCGCCCCTGCATGCGGGTTGGTCCACCATTACCAACAAGGAAGCTTCCAAGCTCCAGGCGTTCACGGATTTTGTGCCGTCCTGAACTTCCGTCCATCGGAGCCGCCAGCGCTTACCTGCGCGGCGGCTCTTTTTTTGAAACAGGCAAATCCTTATGGCCGCTGAACTGCCAGATGTCTTTGTGAGGTTTGAAGGCATTGAAGGTGAGTGCATGGACCAGCGGTATCCCGGCAAGGCGGCGGAAAAAACGAGCTATCCGGCGGGGCAGAAGTTCGGCTGGTTTCAGATCAAGTCGTTTTCCTTCAACTTTGGGGTGAAAGACAAGGAGGCCTTGGGAGCGGGTGGCGCCCCACGCTCGGGCGCAAGCGGGGGCGGAAGCACCTCCGACGGTTCGGGCAATGACGGTCCGTTGGACCGTTCGGAAGTCACGCTTTCCAAGAATCTGGACGTGGGGTCGGCCAGCATCTGGAAGGACAATTGCCACAGCGGCAAGGTTATCGCAGAAGCAGAGGTGGTCGCCTGCCGGCAGGGCGGGACGGGCGGTGATGAAAAAATTCCGTTCGTGCGTTTCATTTTTCAAGAGGTTTATATCACTGACATTTCCATGGCGCTGGCCGAGGATTCGTTGCCAACGGAGACCATGCACTTTTCCTACGACCGCATGAGAATGGAATCCTTGTGGACCGATAATGAAACTGGTGACCGCGCCATTGACCGCCCGCGGCGCGCAGGCTGGGATTTTATGAAGAATAAGGACTGGTCGGGCGAGGACGTTTGATTTCGTCACCCCCGTAAGCGGTCTTGGAGTATGGCAAGAGACTCTTTCATCATGTTCGGCCAGCGGGACGAGTTGAGCCCGTTTGGGAAACCGTTGCCCATGATCGAGGGCGACTCTTCGGACACGGAACATTATTGGTGGACCGAACTGCGGGGCTACGATTTTGACCTGGCGGCCGGGGAGCGTCCACGCGAGGGGGGAGACCAACCGGACCCGGAGCGATCTCGGCCGCAACTGGGCGACGTCAAAATTCAGAAGAAAGTTGATTGGGGCAGCGCCGATTTGTTCCGCAAATGTTGTGAGGCGGCGGAGGCGTCAACCAAACGGTCCGATGACACCCAAGGGCGGGGACGGATTGACAAAGTCACGATCGAGATTTGCCGTCAAAGCGGCGTGGAAAGCGAGGGGCGAATCCCCTTTCTGGTTGTTCGCTACTTCAACGTCTATGTGATTAGCTATAGCGTTGATATTTCCGATCCCGATCCCATGGAAACGATTGAGTTGAAATGTGAGCGCGCTGAATTCGAATACACGCAGACGGATCCCTATACTGGGGGACGGATGAAAGGAGGCACGAAAAAGGCGACGGGGATGGTGCAACACAAGCAGGCCGTTGTAGCTGGAGGGGGCGGAGGCTCCGGACCGGCGCCAGCGCCCACGGTGGCAATGCCGGTGGCGGTTGGGGCGGCGGTGACTTCGACCGCTGCGGCAGCGACCGGTAGCAACACGTCCGCTCCGGGGGCGGGCGGCGCAGTTTCCACCGAGGCCGCCGTAAGTGCAAATTTCCCCGGACTCTGGCAGGGGACTGGATTTGGCGTTCTGCCTGACTAATCCAGGTCAGCGACATTTTGAGCGGATGGATTTGCTACGATTAAAACACTAACAAACAATCGGGGGCGCGAAGGAAATTGTTCAACGGGTCAATGGATTTCAGCGCGCCTTTCGTGGAGGAAAAGGGATGACTGCCAAGGAACATCTGGCCGCCGGCCAGCCGGATCAAGCGTTGATCGAGCTGCAAAATGAAATCCGGGCCCACCCGGAGGATCCCAAGCTGCGCATTTTTCTATTCCAACTTCACTGCGTGCTCGGCAACTGGCCCAAGGCGCTGACGCAATTGCAGGTCATCGCGGGCATTGACCCGGACACCACGTTGCTTGCGCAGATTTTCCAACCGGTGATCAATTGTGAAGCCCTGCGTCGCGGCGTGTTTGAGGGCAAGCTCACACCACTCATTTTTGGTGAGCCGCTCGAATGGGTTGGCTTGCTGGTCAAAGCCGCCGAGCATATTGCCCGGGGCGAATTCGCAGCGGCAGCGGAATTGCGCAACCAGGCTTTCGAGGCGGCCCCGCCGACTGCCGGCACCGTGGACGGCAAACCGTTTGCCTGGATGGCGGATTCCGATTCCCGGCTGGGTCCGATGCTCGAACTGATCCTGGAGGGAAAATATTATTGGGTGCCGTTCTGCCGCATCCGGCGCATTGCCATGGCCGCGGCCTCGGACTTGCGCGACCTGGTGTGGGTGCCGGCCCAGTTTGTCTGGACGAATGGCGGCGAAGCTTCGGGCCACATTCCCACCCGCTACGCGGGCTCGGAAACCGCTCCGGATGGAGCTTTGCGCCTCGCCCGAAAAACCGAGTGGCAGGAACGGGCGGAGGAGACTTTTATTGGCAGCGGCCAGCGCATCTTTGCGACGGATGAGGGCGAGTATCCGTTGCTGCAGTGCCGGCTTATTGATTTCACCACGACCTAGCCTATGCCCGAACTTGCCGTCGTTGAAAAGCTTCAGCCCTGTTTGCTCGACCGGTTGACGGATGACGAGCCGAAGAACACACAGGAGACCCGCGCCCAACGGGTCATTTCCCTCCAGCGCTATCGTCAGGGCGTGCTGCGGGATTTGCAGTGGCTGTTCGGTGCGAGCGCCCATCTGCCCCAAGAAGGTCAGACTGCCTTCAGCATGGAGGATTACCCGGAGGCCCACCGTTCGGTCCTCAACTTTGGCACGCGCCATCTGTTCGGCCTGATGGCGCCGAACCTGCGCGATCTGGAACGGAAGCTGACCGAGGCATTGTACACCTTCGAGCCGCGCATCCTGCGTAACAGTCTCAAAGTTCGATTGAAAATGGTCGGCAACCTGATCGCCTTTGACGTGGAGGGCGAGCTTTGGGCCAACCCGATTCCGGAGCAGTTGCATATTAAAACGAAGCTGGATATCGAAACCGGTTTTTGCACCACGGCCGACTGAACGCATGGACGAACGCCTTCTCAGTCTCTACAATACGGAGTTGCGGCACCTGCGCGACATGGCGGGTGAGTTTGCACGCGAATATCCCAAGATCGCCGGACGGCTCGCTCTCGACCGGGACGCGAAGGAAGTGTGCCCCGATCCGTACGTCGAGCGATTGCTCGAAGGCTTTGCGTGGCTCGCCGCCCGGGTGCATCTCAAGCTCGACGCCGAATTCCCGCGCTTCACCCAGGCGGTGCTCGAAACGGTCTATCCGCATTACCTCTCGCCAGTACCTTCCATGGCCGTCGTGCGCTTTGAGATTGACCCCCAACAACCGGCGCTGGCCGCCGGGGTGCCCGTGCCGCGCGGGACTTCACTCAAGAGCAACCTCGGCAAAGGCGAACGCACACCGTGTGTGTTTCAAACCGCGCACGATGTGAAGCTGCTCCCGTTGCGGGTCCTCGAGGGGCGTTACTTCACGCGCGACGTGCAGGAGCTAAACCTGCCGGGTGAACTTGGCGCGCGCGCGGCGTTTCGCATTCGCCTGCAAACCACCGGCGGGCAGACGTTCGACAAACTCAATCTCGAGAGCCTGACCTTTTACACGCGGGGCGCCGACGATCTGGCGGGTGCCATTTGCGAACAAATTTTTGCCCGCAAACTCGCTTTGGTGGTTCAGGCCCCATCCGAACGCGGCAAGGAGCTGGCGCGGATGCCGGGCACGCAAATTCAGCGGGTGGGTTTTTCCGCGGAGGAATCACTCCTGCCCGTAAGCCCGCGGGGATTTGAGGGTTACCGCCTGTTGCGCGAGTACTTCGCGTTGCCCCAGCGATTCCTGTTTTTTAAGCTTGCCGGTCTGGCCGATGCCGCCAAGCGCTGCAAAGGCGACCAGCTTGACCTGGTCATTCCTTTGCGCGAGCAGGAAACGTCACTGGAACGCCGGGTGGATGGCTCGTGCTTCGAGTTGTTCTGCACCCCGGCCATCAACCTGTTCTCAAAGGTGCTCGATCGCATCTCGCTTTCGGATGCCCTCTACGAATTTCACGTTGTGCCGGATCGCAACCGCACCACCGACTTCGAGGTGTTTGAATTGGAATCGGTCACCGGCTACGGTGCCACGCCCGCCGAGGAACAGGAATTCCGGCCCTTCTATCTCGCGAAGGACACGGACACCGGTGCGGGTGCGTATTACACCACCAACCGTACACCGCGGATGTTGACGGCGAATGAACGGCAATTCGGCAAGAAATCATCGTATGCCGGCACGGAACTTTTCCTGTCGCTCGCGGATGCCAACAGCGCGCCCTATCGGTCGGAACTTCGCGAACTGGGCATCAAGGCCCTCTGCACGAATCGTCATTTGCCCATCCAGATGGCCGTCGGAGTAGGCCGCACGGATTTCTCGATGGGCATCAACGCCCCCGTCACCGCCATCCGCTGCGTCACCGGACCAACGCTGCCGAAGGCCTCGCACACCGAAGGTCGTTTTTTCTGGCGGCTCATCAGCCACCTGGCCCTCAACTACCTGACGTTGGTGGACTCAGCCAAAGGCGAGGAAGGTGCCGCCGGCTTGCGGGAGTTACTTAAACTTTACAGCGAGGAAAACAACCGGCTCGCCCTCCGTCAGATCGAAGGCTTGCTCTCGGTGAAATCGCGGCCCGTGGTCCGGCGGGTGACGGGGCCGGGGCCGATTTCCTTCGCCCGCGGCCTGGAGATCACGCTCACCTTTGACGAGGCGGCGTTCGAAGGGACGGGAGTATTTATCCTGGGCGCTGTGCTGGAACAATTTTTTGCCAAATACGTTTCCTTGAACTCCTTCACGGAAACCGTGGTCCGCACCAAACAACGCGGGGAGATCATTCGATGGCCGACACGCATGGGCATCCGCCAGATCCTTTGATGGATGAGTTGGCCAAACGCCCCTACGCGTTTGACTTCTTTCGACTCGTCCGGCTTCTGGAATGCCGGCGGCCGGACCTGCCGCGCGTCGGCTTCTCGGTTTCGCCGGCGGAAGATCCCGTGCGCTTCTGGCAGAAGCCGTCGATGCGTTTTGCCCCCGCAAGCTTGGACTCGTTCGAATCGGGCGAACCGGGCACCGTCCCGCGGCTGACCGTGAACTTCATGGGCCTTTTCGGGCCCAACGCACCGCTGCCTCCGCATATCACCGAATACGTGATGGAACGCGAGTTGCATCATCACGACCCGACGATTACGGCGTTCTTCAACCTCTTTCATCACCGGCTCATCTCGCTCTTTTATCGGGCCTGGGCGGCAAATCAGAAGGCGGCGGACCTGGACCGCCCCGTGGACCAACGCTACTCCGTTTACATCGGCGCTCTTTTTGGCATCGGCATGGAAGCGTTGCAACAGCGCGATGCGGTGCCCGACACCTCGAAACTTTTCTTTGCCGGCCGGCTGGCGTCGCAAACCCGCAATGCCGAGGGGCTGGAGGCGATTCTCCGTCAGTATTTTGACATTCCGGCGGAGGTGCATCCCTTCACCGGTCGCTGGCTCGATCTGCCGGCCGACAGCGTCTGTCAACTCGGCCAGTCGCCGGACAGCGGCAGTCTGGGGCTCAACACGATTATTGGCTCGCGGTTTTGGGACTGCCAGTTGAGTTTCCGGATGCGCTTTGGGCCGATGGGACTCGCCGATTACGAACGGATGTTGCCCCAGGGCGAGGCCTTCGAGCGCCTCAAATACTGGGTGCTCAATTATTGCGGCGAACATTTCTTCTGGGATGTTCAACTCGTACTGCGCGCGAATGAAGTGCCGGATGTGTGCCTGGGTCGTTCGGGCCGGCTGGGCTGGACGACGTGGATGAAAACAAAAGCCTTTGCTTGCGATGCCGATGAACTCATACTCAACCCGCCAGCATAATCGAGCGTGAATTTCCGAAACCTGTAACCTTATGGCTGAAATCCGACGCGCCACCCTCTTCGGCAAGCTGAACAGCCTTGCCTACAAAGCCATCGAAAGCGCTACTGTCTTCTGCAAGATGCGCGGCAATCCCTACGTCGAAACCGTGCATTGGTTGCACCAGTTGCTGCAGTCGCAGGACACCGACGTCCATCGCATCATCAAGCATTTCCAGCTCGACGCCTCCCGGTTGGCGACTGACCTGATTGGTGCGCTCGACAAATTGCCGCGCGGGGCCACGGCCATTTCGGACTTTTCGCCCGACATTTCCAACGCCGTCGAGCGCGGCTGGGTTTATGGGTCGTTGATGTTCGGCGAACTCCAGGTTCGCACCGGCCACCTCGTCGTCGGTTATCTTAACAGCGAATTAAAACACAAATTCCTGTCCATCTCGCGTGAGTTCACGAAAATCAAACTCGAGGAACTCACCGACAATTTTGCCAAGATCACGGCGGGATCACCCGAAGAGGGACTGCGCGCCAGCGATGGCTCGGGCCTGAGCGCCGGTGCCGCGCCGGGTGAAGCCAGTGGCGCCATGGCCCCTGCAGCCATGGGCAAACAGGAGGCGCTGGCCAAGTTCTCCGTGGATCTCACGGAAAAGGCGCGCAAGGGTGAATTGGATCCGATTGTCGGTCGCGACGAAGAAATCCGCCAGGTGGTGGACATTCTGATGCGTCGCCGCCAGAACAACCCGATCCTCACGGGCGAAGCCGGCGTTGGCAAAACTGCGGTTGTCGAAGGCTTCGCATTGCGGATTGTTGCGGGCGATGTGCCGCCCGCCTTGAAGGACGTGACGTTGCGCACCCTCGACATCGGCCTGCTGCAAGCCGGCGCGAGCATGAAAGGGGAGTTTGAGCAACGTCTTCGACAAGTCATCGAAGAAGTCCAGCAATCGCCCAAACCAATCATCTTGTTCATAGATGAGGCGCACACGCTGATTGGTGCCGGCGGAGCGGCGGGAACCGGCGACGCCGCGAATCTGCTAAAGCCGGCGCTCGCGCGCGGCACTCTCCGCACGGTGGCGGCTACGACCTGGGACGAGTACAAGAAGCACTTCGAGAAGGACCCGGCGCTGACGCGACGCTTCCAGGTGGTGAAGGTGGAAGAGCCGTCCGAGACCAAGGCCATCTTGATGATGCGCGGGATCGTGGCGCCGCTGGAAAAGCATCACAAAGTCCTCATTCTCGATGAGGCCATCGAGGCCGCCGTTCGGTTGTCGCATCGCTACATTCCGGCCCGGCAGTTGCCGGACAAGTCGGTGAGTTTGATTGACACCGCCTGCGCCCGGGTGGCGGTCAGCCAGCACGCGGTGCCGGCCGAGGTGGATGACTGCCGCCGCCGCATTCAGGCGCTTGAAACTGAGCTGGAGATATTGAAACGTGAAGCCAGCGTTGGCCTCGACCATGTCACCCGTCTTGCCGAGATCGAACAGAGGCTGGCAAAAGAGCGCGGCGAGCGCAGTGAACTTGAAAAGCACTGGGCAGAGGAGAAGGCGCTGGTCGGGAAGATTCTCGATTCGCGAGCGCGACTCCGGGCCGGGGGTTCAACCATCGAAGCCAAGCCGGTCGAGATGAAACCCGGCATGGCCGCCGATCCCAAGCATGAACTGACCACCGAACAACGCGACGCGCTGCTGGCCGAATTGAAAACCGCGCAACACAAACTGGCCGAGTTTCAGGGGGAATCGCCGTTGATATTTCCCAGCGTGGACCAGAACGCCATCGCCAGTGTGGTGGCCGATTGGACCGGCATTCCGGTGGGCCGCATGGTGAAGAATGAAATCGAGCAGGTGTTGAAACTGGCCGACCATTTGGAACGTCGCGTCATTGGCCAGCGCCACGCACTGGAAACAATCGCCCGCCGGGTTCAGACCAGCCGGGCGCAACTCGACAACCCCAACCGGCCGGTCGGCGTGTTCATGCTTGCCGGCCCCAGCGGCACGGGCAAGACCGAGACAGCCCTCACGCTGGCCGAGACCCTCTATGGTGGTGAGCACAATCTAATTACCATCAACATGTCCGAGTTCCAGGAGGCGCACACCGTCAGCACGCTGAAGGGTTCGCCTCCGGGTTACGTGGGTTATGGCGAAGGTGGCGTTTTGACCGAGGCCGTGCGACGCCGCCCTTACAGTGTCGTTTTGCTGGATGAAGTCGAAAAGGCGCATCACGATGTGCATGAAATCTTTTTCCAGGTCTTTGACAAAGGCTGGATGGAAGACGGCGAAGGGCGCTCAATTGACTTCAAGAACACCATCATCATCCTGACCACCAACGCCGCGCAGGATGTGATTGTGAACATGTGCAAGGATCCGGATCTCATGCCGCACCCCGAGGGTCTCGAGAAAGCGTTGCGCGGTCCGCTCGTGAAGGTGTTCCCGGATGCGTTGCTCAACCGCCTCGTTGTCGTGCCGTTTTATCCGATCAGCAAGGAAATGTTGCGCACGATCATCAAGCTCAACCTTTCCAAGGTGGAGAAACGCGTGCAAGCCAACCACAAAGTGCCGTTTACCTATGACGACAGCGTGCCGGAACTGATCGCCAAGCGTTGCACGGAACTGGAACGTGGGGCGCGCATGGTGGACGCGCTGATCACCAACACGCTGTTGCCGGAGATCGGCCGCGAGTTTCTCAACCGACTGGTGGCCGGATCGAATATCCGGCGCGTGCATGTGGGGGCCACCGACAAGGATTTCACGTTCGCATTTGACTGAGAGACGCCCGCCGGGCGGGCTTCGAAACTATGCCATACACTCAGGACGATCGTTCGATTGCCATTGCAACGCCGCTGGGCAAGGACAAGTTGCTGCTCAAGAGCATTGTCATTACCGAGCAGTTGGGTCGTCCGTTTGTGATGAAGGCGGATCTGTTGAGCGAAGAGCCGGCAGTGGATTTTCTGGAGATGATCGGCAAAGGCGTGACGGTTCGTCTGCGCATGCCGGACACTTCCGGCGGAGACAAGCAACGGTTTTTCAGCGGCTATGTCAGTTCCTTTGTCCAGCGCCCGCGGGCGGAGGGGTTCTTCGCCTACGAAGCCACGATTGTTCCTTGGCTCTGGTTTCTGACCCGCACGGCGGACTGCCGGATTTTTCACTCGGCGATGACCCAGGCGCCCGAGGAAATGACCGTCCCGGGCATCATCAAGAAAGTGTTCAAGGACCATGGCTTTGACGACTTCACTCCGGCGTTGACGGCAACGTACCGGACGATGGATCACTGCACGCAGTACCGGGAGACGGATTTCAACTTCGTCAGCCGGCTCATGGAGCAGGAAGGCATCTATTATTACTTCGAACACGTGGATGATGGTGGCGTGATAAAGCACAAGCTGAAGTTGGTGGATGCGATGAGCGCACACTCGGAATATCCCGATTACGGCACCATCAAATACCTCGGAACGGCGGACGCGGACGATGACAAGGGCAACATTCTGTCCTGGACGCGCATCAAGCAGGTCCAACCGGGCACCTACAAGGTGAACGATTTCGACTTCAAGCGTCCGCAAACCAGTCTGCTAGGCAGCGGGACGCAGGACCGGCAGTACTCCAACTCCGCCTTTGAAATTTACGATTTTTCCGCAAACTATGCCGACGAGGAGGCGGGCGATCACGGCGACAGCTATGGCAAGTTGCGCATCGAGGAACTGCAGGCCCAATACGACCTTGTCCTTGGCCAGTCGGATTGTCCGGGAGTTGTGTGCGGTTCAAAATTCACGCTGTCGGAGCATCCGCGTTCCGATGAAAACGACGAGTATCTGGTCGTGGGCGTAACCTATCGCTGCACGGCTGAAACGTACAAGACTGCCGGAACGCCGGCTGCGGGTGGTCCGCCGCCCAAGCCCTTCCTCTGCGATTTTACAGCGATCCCGGCGGCGAGTGTTTTCCGGCCGGCGCGCATCACGCAAAAGCCGCGCATCCAGGGACCGCAAACCGCCATCGTTGTCGGCAAGGCGGGCGAGGAAATCCTGACGGACGAGTTTGGCCGCATCAAGGTGCAGTTCCACTGGGATCGCTACAGTCCGGCGAACGAAAATTCGCCGTGCTGGGTGCGCGTGTCGCAGTTGTGGGCGGGGAAAAACTGGGGCGCGGTTTTCCTGCCGCGCATCGGGCAGGAAGTCATCGTTGAATTTCTTGATGGCAATCCTGACCGCCCGATTGTCACCGGCGCGGTTTACAACGGCGAATCGAAACCGCCTTATCCGTTGCCCGATAACGCCACGATGTCCACCATCAAGTCCAACAGCAGCAAAGGCGGCCAGGGCTTCAACGAAATTCGCTTCGAGGACAAGAAGGACAACGAACAGATTTTCATGCACGCGCAGAAAGATCAGGACCTGCGCGTGAAGCATGACAAGAAGGAGTGGATTGGCAATGACAGCCATCTCATCGTCAAAACCAATCAGAAGGAACTGGTGGAAGGTGACAAACACGTCCACGTGAAAGGTGACGAGCTGATCAAGGTGGAAGGTGACATCGGCACGACCGTCACCGGCAACGAGATCACCAAGATCACCGGGAATCAACACGCGGCGGTGACCGGCAATCATCACCTGAAAGTCACTGGTGAGGTGCGTATTTCCGCCACCGGCAACGCCGACATCAAGGCCACCAGCAATGCCGCGGTGGAAGCCAGCACCAACGTTCACATCAAAGGCGGAGCGGTGGTCGTCATCGAAGGCGGGGCGCAACTTTCCCTCAAGGCAGGTGGCAGTTTCATTGACATCGGCGCCTCCGGGGTTTCGATCCAGGGGGCGATGGTCAACATCAACACCGGCGGCGCCGCGGGCTCGGGCAATGGAGCGCAGGCGGCGTCGCCCGACACTCCCGACGCCCCGGCGGATGCTACGGAAGCTGCCACCGCGGAACCCGGGTCTAGCAACACGGCCAAGACGGCGCCGACGGCGCCGACGGCCACCCAATTTTCCACGTCGGCCATCGCCATGCAGGAGGCGGCGGACGATGGCACGGCCTTGGTGGCGGATGACCCAACGTGAGATGAGCACACCTGCACCAAATGAAGCCGCCCGGTCGGGTCTGGCCGGGATCTTGTTCAAGGACGATGTGCCGGTTTACGCCGTGCTGGGTGGCGCGTCGGTTCCGGGTCTGGTCAAAAAACTGTACGAGTTTGAACCCGATTACTGCTGTCTTTATCGCGGTGAATTGCAGCCGGATACGGCGGCGGTGGCGCCTTATCTCGTGCAGCTCGAAGCCGGGACCGAGTTCACGGAATGGATTTTGAGCGAAGGCTGGGGCGTGCATTGGGGGATCTTCATCCAGAGCAGCGCCAATCTGCGCAAGTTGCGCAATCACTTCCGGGAATTCATCAAGGTGGAACTTCCTGACCGGCGCACCGTGCTCTTCCGCTATTACGACCCGCGCGTGTTTCGCAGTTTCCTCCCGGCGTGCAACGCAGCCGAGTTGGGCAAATTCTTCGGGCCAGTCCAGAGTTTTGTCGTGGAGAGCGAATCGCCGGAAGCCGCCATCAAATACTCGTTTGCCGGCAATGCTTTGAAACCCGAGCCGCTTCCAGTCAAGAAAGCGACGCCCAAGTGAACCGTTGATGGGACTGACATGCTAAAACTCCGCAAGCAACATCTGGACGCGTTCGAGGCGCAGAAGGTCGCGCAGTTCACCACGCGCGTGGCGGCGCACGTCAAGGCCGTGTGGCCGGCGGAGTGCGCGGAATTGGGCGAGGCCGCCGTGGGCAGCGCGGTGCAAGGCGCCATCAAGCGAGCCGTGGCCTGTGGATTGACCAGCGAGTATGACGTGGTTCGCTTCGTGGATTTGACATTTATTCTGGCGGGCGACTTCGACACGAATCCTCTGGCCATGTGGACGAGGCCGATTCTGGCTGACCGGACGCTCGCGCCCAGCGCCAGGATGGACCGGCTCTATCAGCGCATGGAAGAGGAGTTCGCTTCGATTGAGAAACGACTGACGGCGAAGACATGACTACGAACGACAAGATCGGGCTTTATGGCAAGGGCACCGCGGACGTTGCCAAGGTGCGCGCCGACACGAAGAAGGCCCTGGAGCACGCCGCGAAGAATTTCAGCAAGACCAAGACCTACAATTGCACCGTGCAGCCCAAACCCGCGGGCTGAACTGAACCGCCTGCCGGCGCGGATCTATCACGGGACAAACGACAGCGGACACGCTGAACCACAGGCGGAGTTGGCGGTGGCGAATTTCATCACGGTCGAGACATTCAACATTGGAGCCAGGTTTGGAACCTGAATGGAGGCCAGGGCCGAGAGGTCCTTTGCTGTCAGACCGGCAATACTTCCCACGCCAGCCGCTCCCGGGATGATTTGTCCACCGGCGGCGGCGCTTTGACCCGCCTTGGCTGCCAACTGGCCCGAGGCTCCGGCCGCCATCTGACCGGCGGCCTTGGTTGCCATTTGGCTTGCGACCGGTGCGGCCAACTGGGCAGCGGCCGCTTGGAGCGCACTGGGCGACAAGCTGACCGAGTTCAAGGCATTGAGCGGTGCCAACACGGATTGGAGTTGAGCGGCGGGATTTCCTCCCGCAAGCAAATTGATGCCGGCACCTTGGAGCGTGGTGAGTGACGCGAGGAATCCCGCGAGCGAGGCCAGTGATGCCGGCGGGACGTTCAGCGACATTTGCAAGCTGGCCAGTTTGTTTAACTGGGCGGCGAGCGCTGCGCCACCGCCCGGCGCTGATAAATCCACGCCGAGCGCGGAGGCGGCATTGGTCAAACTTGTGAGCTGGGCTGAGCCGTCCACGGCGGCACTTGCCGCCACCTTCGCCGACGTTGCGGCGGCAGCGGGGTTGGCGAGGGCGGCGTTGAGTTTGGCGGCGGCGTTGGGCGCGAGCAGGTTCACGCCGAGCTTCGCCTTGACGATGGAAATTACGGCGAGGAGCGCGGACACGGGCGACAAGCTCGGAATACTGGGCACTTTCAAGCTCGCGAGCGGGAGCGAATTCATCAGGCTCGCCATTGTCGAAAGTTGGGCCGGCGCGGCGGGCGAGGCGAGGTTGATGCCCAGGCTCGATTGAATTTGCGCCATGGCCGGGGCAACGGCCGATAACTGTGCCAGCGTCGCTGGCGGCAGGGGTGCTACCGCTGCACCCGGGGCCGCCACTGCTGCGGCGCCGCTGGCAGCCAGGGCGGTGTTCGCCGTCGCGCTGGCAGCGGCGCTGACGCCGGCATTGGCGGCCGCACTGGTGGCGGCGGCGGCAATCCCGCCCGGGGCAACGGCGCCGGGCATTGCGGTCCCCGCCATGGCCGCGCCCAGTTGCTCGATGCATGGGGGGACAGAAACCTGCGGAAGTGTCACCGGTGGCATTCCGCTGACCTTCGTGACCATATTCTGCAAACAGGCGCAACTCATGTTTGACGCTGCCAGGACAAGACTCGGGATGCGTCCGTCGGCAGTTCACGGGCATCCTTCGTTTTCGGCGGTGAAAAGACAAGTCCTAACCGATTCCAAGCCAGAGTGAGGTTGGGAGAAAGCTGGTTAATTATTCTGGCTTTTGCAGGTCCCACGCGGTCTAATCCTGCCGTCAAACGAGAAAGGTTTCTCTATGCCACTTTTTGTCACCTCGGGCTGCATGATGATGTGCACTTTCGGCGTCGCGCCCAGTGCCCTCAATGTCCTGCCGACCAACAAGACTAATATCGGCGCGCCGGCGGCCAATATCATGGATAACAAACCTGTCGCCAACATCCCGCCATTCGGCATGTGCATGTCACTTGCCAATCCGACCGTGGCTTCAGCGACCGCGGCGGCGCTGGGCGTGTTGACGCCGATGCCTTGTGTGCCCAACACAGTGGCGCCTTGGGCACCCGGTGCGGCGACCGTCATGTTAGGTGGCATGCCCGCGCTGAACAACTCTTCCACGTGTACCTGCATGTGGGGCGGAGTCATTTCCATCACGACCCCGGCGCAGGTGCAAACGCAAATTCCGTGAATGGCTAGGCGTGCTGCCGGTCGCGGATGTCCTGGATGGCGGAATGGACTTCGCGGTTTGCATTCCAGTCAATCACGATCAAACTCCGTGAGCGGACCAGGAGTTTTTCCAGATCTTCGAGCGGCTGGTTGAACACGGTTTCGAGCGCAAGCGAGGGCGCATCCCCGTAATCTTTACAGTGGCTGTCGGGACCGATGCCGGGGAACAATCGCACAATCGCCGCGAGGGTGTGATGCCACAGCTCGGCTGGCAACAACTCCAACGCCGCCATCGGCTCCATTGGTTCCTGCATCAACCGATGCGGCGCGAGCGATTTCGTGAAACGCTGATCGGCGTTTAGAATCGCACCGATCCGGGCGGGCAGGGGAGTTTCAGCGTTGTGCTCCGTCGCCACCTGGCGGGCGAGGCTCAATACTTCATCCAAGGCCACAGCGAGTGTGTTTTGCGGATTGACCAGGAACGTGCGCACCGCCAGGACGCCGAGCGAATACAAATCGCAAGGCGTGCTCAACAGCGGAACGACCTCGAACGGCGAACGGGCAAAAGACACACCTTCGGCGGCGCGAAGGGCGTTGACCACGTCCGGAGGCAGCACCTGAGCGACGGTTCGGAAGCGTGCTTCACCTTGGGCCAAGCCATCGGTGGTATAGAGATGGCCGTAAAGGTCCACGCGTCCGCTGGGCAGAGGCAGGCGAATCCACAACAGATCATGCGGCGAGACATTGACGCGTTCCTGCATCACGAGCGTACCTTCGAGCAGCGTCCGCCCTTGATCCGGCGGCAACACTTTGCGGATTCGAACGGCGCCGCTGCTTTGCAAGGAAACGTTCAAGCCTTCCGGATGGTAAATTGAAGTACCGCCGGAACGGGCGCGGATGAAGTAACGGAAGTCGCTCGACTCAACTGGCAGCGCGTAGGCATGGCCGGGCTTGACCAACACGCCTTTGGCGGTCCAGAGGAAGGGCAGTTTGCTGCCGACTTCGCCAAGGCTGACGCGGAAGCTGTCGGTGGTCAGATTGAGAAAGGGCAGTTGTTGCGCCTCCACGAACGAGCGAACCATGGAAACCGCCTCGACGAAAAGTTGCAGTTTGAGATGGAACGCCTCGACGAAGCGGCCGGCCCGACCGCCGCCACCGAGGAACAGATGCGCGCCGCCTTGTTGCATCTGATTGCAGTCGTTGAGACCGCTATAGACACCATTGAAGGTGAGCAGGCGTTTGCCATGCTCGATTCCTTTCCACGCTTTGCCGCCGAGGAGGTCCACGTAATCCTCGTAGCCTAGCGGGGAAAAGTTCTGCGCCAGCATCAAGCCCCCTTGCGGGTTGAGCGGGACATGAGCCTGAACGTCTTTCACCGCCTCGGCCAGCGGATGGGTGGCGGCATTGGTCGGAGCACCGGCGACCACCGGGACGAAGCCAGCATCCTGGGAAGTCGGTTGATAAAGATAGCGAAAGAGAGACGTGCCGAAATCCGGCAGGCCGGCGGCCTGCAACGCGGCGTTGTCGAGGCAAAGTTGCCAACGATTGTCCGGCGCACCCGGATGCACGGGTTGTTTGCGACTCAGATCAAGGAAGGTCGGCAGCGGGTGCTTGGTTTCCCAGTCGGTCTGGATGAATCCGTCCGGATTGAGCGCACACAAACTTTTCACCATGCTGGCCCATCGCTGATCCATGCTGTGATTGGAAAACGCTTCCCGGAGGGCGGGCAGGCTGGAGTCGAGGCCATCCACGTTTTGGACCCACAGTTCCGCCCAACCCCGCAGACGCCCACCGGCATCGGTCAAACATCCCAGATACACCATCGCATCCGGGAGGTCGCGCAGCAGGACGAGGTGGCCGGCTGCTGGGTCCGGGGTTTGCCGGGCGAGCACGCACAGGCGCAGGGTGGCGTTGACGTCGGACTCCTGGATGGGAATGGCAGAGTAACCCTCGGGGATACCTGTTTGATTCCCGGCTGGCGTCGTATTCGGCATGCCGTCTTTCTCCACGTTTTGCCAGTGATTTGCAAAACAAAAATCAAATCCCGAAATGCTTTCCGGTGTGATTCATAATGCCGGGCGCACAGGTTGGCGGTTTGCCATGTTGCATCAGACGTCCGCATGGTCGGTTGGCTTTTGGCTTATTTCGAGTTGCGAAAAAGTCCCGGCATTGGTTGGATTACGAGATGGCAACAAACGAAGACAACTCCAGCACCGCCAATGAGGCTGCCGATGCCAGTGCGGCGAAGGAGCGCATCAATAATCTCGTGGCCGTTACCGTGGCCATTTTGGCGGCGTTCATGGCCATCACGAAAGTAACGGACGACAACGTCTGCCAGGCCATGGAGCGGACAAAAGCGGACGAGGTGAACACTTGGTCCTATTACCAATCGAAGAGCATCAAACAAAACCTCGCGGAATTGGGGCGGGCACAACTCACGAGCCTGGCGCGCACAGCCACGGGAGATGCGCGGGTTCAGATTGAGGCCCAAGTTACCAAGTACGACGGCGAAATTGCGCGCTACGAAACCGAGAAGGCCGAGATCAAAACCAAAGCCGAAGGACTGGCGAAGAAATACGACGCGCTGAATTTCCGTGACGATCAGTTCGATCTTTCGGACGCCACGTTGTCAATCGCGCTGGCCATGCTCGCGGTCACCGCGCTCACGGGTAAACGGTGGCTCCTGGTCACGTCCTGGGCGATCGGCGGCTTTGGCGCGGTGGTCGGGACGGCGGGGTTGCTCAAGCTCGGCATCAGCGTGGCTTGGTTGGTGAAGTTCCTCTCGTGAGGGATCCGCGCGGACAGAGACATCGAATTTGATAATCCAAAGTGGAAGTTTGGCCGTGGCCTCAATTGAGAACATCAAGTTTGCCGGTCTCATCGGCGACAAGCCGTGGAAGGAGATCACTGTAAACGAGTTCATGACCGCACTGGCGAAGAGCGGTTGGAAGGAGGCGCACAACGCCCACATCTTCATGCGCCTGAGTGAAAAAGGTCCAGGCTTTGGCATCCGCACTCCAAATGACTTTGCCCGGGCTTTGCGAAATGGAACGACCGAGGAGGCCAAGGACGGCGCCCAAGCCCGGGTTTGCGCCGGTGGAAAGTTTCAGGTGATTTTTCGGGGTAATTGTTTCATCACATTTAGATATCCCTAGCGGCGAAAATTGAAGAGGGCCGGGAACCACGAACAAGTTGGGTCATTGGGCGGGCCCGAAAAACGAAAGGAACAAAAATGAAAAAGGACGCATGGCTAACGAAAGCCAAGAAGCTGCATCAGGAAGCCGTAGGTCAGCAGAATGCCAAGAATGGCAGCACGAAATGCACAGACGCAGAGGCAAAGACCATGAACGAACTGCAACATGCGATCGGCTCCAAGCATGGGATTCACAAGGTGACCTACAACGAACTTCGCAAAAGTCTGGACGAGATGTTCGTATGGGTGAAGGCCGGGCAAAAGGACGACTTACTGGTCTAGTTAGGCTCTTTACAGCTATTGCCAAAAAGGGCGCGACCGATTCAGCCCAAGCGGACAAACCGGTCGCCCTTCAGCCGTGAAGGAATATTGTCCGCAGAAAAGAATCGGAACTCGAGGCTTGTGCGGTCTTTGGTCATCGCCCGCGTGACGTGTGTGCGATGAAGCATGTCGCCCCGAAACAGCAAAGCGTCACCCGGCTCCATGACCGGACGCCAGAACAATTCCGCCGTGAACCGCTTCCGAACGTCCTCCTCGATCAGGTTGGCCGGTGTGAGCAGACCTTCCAGCCGCTGCGTGACAAGTTCGAGGCCTGGAGACTCCGCGCCGCACGGCGTGAGCGCAATCCAACAGGTGACCATGGACAGCAAAGCGTCGGGAGGAAATTCTCCTGCCCGGTGCGCTTGGAAATCAAACTTCAACGCGCCGTCCTGATGCCAGCCGTGAGGGGTGTGAAATACCGGATAGTGCGATGGCGCGTATTGGCGGCGCACCCAGGCTTGATCGAGGTCGCAGGCAATCGAGTCTCCCAGTTCAGCATGGAGCCAGTTGTTGATCAGCCCAGTCGAAATCGAGGCGGCCAACGAATGGATTTCCTCGTCGGACAAAATGGCTCCGAGGGTGAGCGACGATGCAGTGGCGGCGAAACGTTGTCCAGAAGGCACGAGTGGGTCCACTGCGGCCAGCCCACCTCGGCGACGGGCTTCCTCCACTGTTTGGTAACAGCCATCAACCCGTGCTGCCAGTGCGAGCAGTTCAGGCAGGGCTAGGATTGACCGGCCCAGGGCAAATCCATCCTGCTCATCAAAGTTGGACCGGTCGTTTGCCATGCTCCAAATCGATGAGTATCTGCCTAAGTATCAGATGAGCCGACGCGAACCTGGCGACGCGTCGTGACAGTCGCTGGTCGATTTGGGGCATCGAGATTGCGAAAACGGTTGAGCTGCTGAATTCGCGCGTCGCGGGCGTCCTGGGAAATGCGTGCCAATACTTGCCGTTGCTTTTCCATCAACGCATCCCGGAAATTGCCCGGGTGGTCCAACGCCAGGGCCTCGGCCAGCACGGTCAAAGCTTCGGTGCATCGTCCTGTCTCCAAATGAACGTAAGCGAGGTTCAGCCGGCCGCGAATTTCACGCGGGTTGATCTCCAGTGTGCGCCGATAGCAGACCTCGGCTTCGGGGTAGCGCTTCAGCTCGTACAACGCATCACCCTTCAGATTCCAGAGCGTCGGATTACGCGGGTGCAATCGCAGCCCTTCAGCGGCCAGATCATGGCCGCTTTGGAAATCGCGTAATCGGGCGATGCAGAAGGACGCCCAACGCTCCAGCACGTGCCAACTGCGGGGGG
The DNA here is from genome assembly GCA_044225555.1 of Limisphaerales bacterium. Lineage (GTDB taxonomy): Bacteria > Verrucomicrobiota > Verrucomicrobiia > Limisphaerales > JADLHS01 > JADLHS01. The sequence continues at coordinate 131,090 of JBGAIM010000010.1, forward strand.
CCATTTGATGGGCTTGCCAGAACAACCAGCGCGCATCCTCGGCACGGTCTTCGTCCGCCCGCTCCTGAGCTTCGTGCAGCAGGTTCAACACACGATTGCGTCGCGCCCCGTCGAAGATCGAACGGAAAGCGCCGGCGGAAAATTCGTCCGAGCGCCGGCCAATCCATCGGCTGATCAGTTGCCGCGCGTCGGTTTCTGGAGCCGTTGTCTGCCAGCCCCGTGCGATTTGCGGCAGGGCGGACAGTTCGTCAAAGTTGATTCCATTGGCGAGCGAGCCGCCGAAATGCTGGGAAGCCTCGATCCGGCCCCGTTGCTGCATGGGAAAGTGCCCGTAGTCATTTATCAGCAAACCACCCCCAGGCCGCAAGAGCGGCATGACTTCCTTCAGGAACGTCCAGATGCCTTCGTGATGGGACCAATGGGCCGGGGCTTTCTCGGAGGGTTGCGGGATAAGCGATCCAAAAGCAAAGCGCCGACGATTCACCCGACGGTAGCGGCATTCGAGCGAGAACCAAGGATACAGCTCGACCAACTCCGTATCCTCACCGCCGCTCACGTCCACCCGGCGCTTCCATTCACGCGCGGTGAGTCCGCGCAGACGGGCAGGGGACAGGTCCGCTGGTAGAGTGGTGCGGACTTCGAGTTCCTCCATGAAGCCACGGGAAAGGCGCAGGACGGTGGCAGGCAGACTATCCAGCACGTAGTTGGCGATGATCAGATCAAATCCCCCTTGCTGTTTGCGGCCCAGGCCGGCCAGGCCGGGCACTGGCAGCAAGTGCGTCTGCACACGTCTGGCATGATCGGCAAAAATTCCGTTCGCCTTTGCCTGCTGGATCATCGTTGGGGAGGCATCGGTCCAGAGATAGGTTGTTGCGTTGTACAACGTCGGTGACAGGCTGCGTAATTCGTCAAGGAACAGCTTTGCAAATAACCCACTGCCACCACCTACTTCCAAAAGGCGCACCCGGCCAGGATTTTTGGATGGTCTGATTTCCGTCAACAGCCGGGCCGTATCCGCGGAGAGACAACCATCATTGACCGCAGCGTAGGGAACTTTACCGCCGAAAAAGGCCGTGGCCCCATGAAGATCCCAATATTGCCGCGAAAGCCGCCATTCAAGGCAACAAGGCAAGGGAGCGAACTTCTCCAAGGGAATCCACTCCCCGGGTCCGTCCCGCAGGTGATCTTGAAAAGAGATGTTGGTCAATCGGATTCCCACCAATCGGACGCCTGTTGCACGAGATTCTCCACGGTTTTGAATCCCGGCACCGTATTCTCGACGGCTTGCTTCAGCTCTTGTACCGCCTCGTCGGTCTTGCGCTCAACCAGCTTCTTGGTCGCTTGGACGACTTTCTGCACATGCTGTTGATTCTGTTGGTAGGCTTTCTGCAGTTCGTCCCGAATGGTTCTGCCCTCTTCACCAAGTTCATCGTCGGCAGTTTTTTCCAACTTACCTTTCCATTCGTTGTAGGTGTCGCGAATCTGTTTCTGTCGAGCGGCAAGTTCCTTGGCCACCTTCGCAGCATACTCTTTCGCGTCTTCATACAGGCCGCCGTCCTCTTCGGTAGTTCCGGCATACTTGCCACCGCCACCTTTACGGTAGCCTGCGTCACCACCCTTGGAGTAACCACCACCAGCTTTGCCGTACCCCGAATCTCCACCCTTCGAGTAACCGCCGCCACCCTTGGAATATCCAGAGCCTCCGCCTTTCCCATATCCGGCATCGCCACCTTTCGAGTATCCTTCTCCACCGCCCTTCCCGTACCCGCCCTTAGCATACTCCCCGCCGCCGCCTTTTGAATAGCCACCACCGTCGCCAGCTTTTCCGTAATCCACTCGCCCGCCTCGAAGCGCTTGCTCAGTGGTCTTGCCCGGTTCGATCAATCCGTCCGGATAAGGCATGCCCAGCTGCTTTTGGTACGCCTTGATTGCTTGAATGGTTTTGGGTCCGCATTTGCCATCGACCGTCAAGCCGGCGCCGGAGCGGCGATTCAATGCGATCTGGGTTGCTTCCACATCATCCGGTTTGTTCCTGCCACCAGCACCCACTGTCGCGCCGATCTCGTACGGCCTCGTCGCATCCTCCTTCTCTGACTTTTCCGGTTCATCAAGAACGCCGGGCACAAATTTCGGCGGCTCCTCCGGCTTCTCATCCCTGCCGGGCCTGCGTTCATCTTCGACGTCCTCGTCCGATTCGTCACCCACCATCACGCTGATGGGGGTGTTGGTAAAGTATTTCAATGATTTCTTCAACTTGGCCGCCAAACCACTGGGGGCATTGTCCAGGTCAAAGACCAGCTTTCCGCCCTCAACCCAGCACGTGCCCTCCTTGAGAAATCGCTTGCTGCCGCCCGTAACTTTCGTCAATTCAGCCCGGTGCGCGGCACCGATTTTTTGTTTGGTAATGACTACGCCACATTGTGGCTTGGCATCGCAGACCAGGAAGTTGTACTCCAGGTCTGACGATCCCTTGAGCCTCTTGAACGCCGCGAGGAGTTTCTCCCCATAATCACCGGTTTCATCTTCATCTTTTTGATGAGCCTCCTCGTGCGCCTTCTCAGCTTCCTCACACTTCCTCGTTTGCGCCTCGGCCTTCTTCTGCGTCATGGCCTCGAGCTTTCCCGCCTCAACCTTCGCCTTGGCCACTTCGACTTGCTTTCCTTTCGCGGCGTTGACCATGGCGGCCAAGTACTTGACGGCGTCGGAATCAGCGGTCACTTCCCTGGCGGACTTGAGGGTTCCCGCCAGGGCGGCGATTTTGGTCAATGCCTTGGTGCGAAATTCAAAGTCGTCGTCCTCCAACGTCCAGTAGAAGAGCAGGGCGCGCTTCAATTCCTTGTCCTTGCCTTTGCAATCCGGGGCGACCGCGTCCCAGCCTTCTTCCGTAAGAATTTTCTTGGGATCAATACTCATGGCGAACAGTTCCTAGGTTTGACAAGACTCGTGGCTAGATGTCGGCAGCAACTGCGCACGGCCCCAGTTTGGGGTGGTGAGGTTACCGGCGAGTCTCATGTGGTGACTTTCTGATGCATCGCATAAAGCCGCTAAATCAACTTGTCAAGTGGCGAATTGTTCCCGTTCGGAGATTGGCTGCGCTTGACCGAAGAGTTCCCCAGTGTAAACCGGGGAACTCGTTGTGATTTTTTAACGGGCGCCCGCTGAGTCCATTTCCTTTTCGCGGGTGTTGGCGGCTTGTTTGGCGCGTTGATCGGCGCGCTGTCCAACGCTGGCGGGACGTCCGGTGATGTTCCATTCCATCTTCTCACCACTGGCGGTGTTGGCGATGATGACTTTCTCCTCAAAGCGCTTGACGAGGTCCTGATAAATCCTGACCTGCACCTTCTTGGACTTGGCCGGCGAGGGCAGTCCGAAGCGCTGTTCCAACATCGCGTCCAGGTTGCCGGTCTGCTGACGGATGAACGGGGTGATGAATTGAGTGAGGTCGTCACTCAGCCGCTTGCCCGAGTTCACGCCTGCGACAACTTTGTCGCATTCGGGAATGATGGTTCGGGTGACAACCCCTTCCATGGCGGTGGCCATGTCGGTGGCGCCGAGCACGAGCGAGTGAACGGCCTTCTCGAGGTCGTCGCTGCCTTTGCCAATCGCTTCGGCGCGCTTGGTGATTTTGTCCGCGACAATCTTGCTGACCTCCTGAACCAGGCGTTTGCCAATCGGATCAACCACCTTGGCCACCAGGATTTCACCAACGCCGCCGGTAACTGCAGCGACCAGCGGGCCGAGAAGATCCCCCGCGGAAATTTCATCCTCGAGATCATCGAGCTTGGATTTGGCGTACCCCTGAAAGGCCGTGCAAGCCGCCACGACCTGGCGACCAAAGAAAGCCGCGTTGGCTTTGGCGTTGGTGGCGACGTTGTTGGCGGCATCAATCACCATGTTCTGGAGCATGATCTTTTCGCTGGAGCTGAATTTCGCGGCCTTCTTGGCCTTCTCGATTTCCTCCTGCTCCTTCACGGCGGCTCCGAGTACGTTGCCAAGGTATTCTTCCACTTTCTCGTTGCCGATCTTTACCTTGGTGTTGTTTAACGCCAGGCCCAGCTTGAAGACCAGACTCAACGCCTTCAACTGCTCGTCGTATTTGTCCTCGGGAAGCTTTTCATAGGTGGCCAGGGCGCGTTGAAAGCCGTTGTCCTTGACCTTGACCTTGTTTTGTTGCAGAACCGTTTTCCAGCCACTCTCAGTTAGAATTTTGTTCATAGTAGGTTTTCCTGGGTTGCTATTTTATCAGTCGGTTTAACTATGTTCTCGTCAGTTACTGACAGGAATACGTGCGAAGGTTCAACCCTTGCAGAAAAATATGGTGACTGGCTACCACCCCTGGAGGAAACCCACGCCTCACCAGATTTTTGGTTAGCTAATCTGGAGTCTTCCAGCGGCAGGCTTATCGGCCAATGCCAGTGCGGCCGATTGACGAATTCGTCCCGCGGGAATTGAAGGATCGGCGTTACGGAGGCGCATCAGCATTTCGGCTTTCTCCGCTCCAGTGAGCACCCAGAGGATACGTCGCGAACGGTTGAGCAGGGGATAGGTCAAGGTCATCCGTCGGCGATTTTGATAAACGCCGGTCAGTGCAACATCCCGGTCGGTGACTTCGAGGACAGGATCGTTGGGGATCAACGAGGCGGTGTGGCCATCAGCGCCGAGGCCAAGATGCGCGAGATCCAAAATGGAAGGCGTGCCGGCGATGTGTTCAAGGGTGCGGGCGTACTTCCTGGCAGCGGCATCCGGATCCTCTTCCTCCACGGGCATGGCATGAATTTGCTCAGGAGGAAGTGGCGCGTGTGACAGCAAGCTCTCGCGCAAGTGGGTGAGGTTGCGATCCGGATCGCCGGCGGGTGCAAGCCGTTCGTCCACCTGGACGACATGCAGATTGGTCCACGGAACTTCCTCGTTGGCGAGGGCGCGCAACATTTGCCAAGGCGTTTTGCCGCCGCTGACCGCCATGATAAAACGACCACGGGCTTTCACCGCAGCACGGGCTTCAGCGGCGATGACTCTGGCCGCTTCGTTGGCCACCGCATTGGCATCGAGCAGAACTTGAATGGTCATGCCACTCTCTTGAGCTTGCGGTAACGGCGAATGAGATTGTTCGTCGAGCTGTCGTGGTTGAGCTTTGGTAGCTTTGGGTTTTCAAGTTCCGGGACGATTCGCTGAGCGAGTGCCTTGCCGAGTTCCACCCCCCACTGGTCGAACGGATTCACGCTCCAGATCGCACCCTGTACAAAGACTATGTGCTCGTAAAGCGCGACGAGTTTGCCGAGCACTTCGGGCGTGAGTCGGTCGACGAGGATGGTGTTGGACGGGCGATTGCCTTCAAACACACGATGGGGGACGAGCCAGTCCGGCGTGCCTTCGGCTTTCACTTCGGCCGGCGTTTTGCCAAAAGCAAGCGCTTCGCTCTGTGCGAGGACATTGGCGATCAACATATCGTGATGCCGCCCCAGCGGTGTGAGGGCTTTGGCAAACGCTATGAAGTCGCACGGAATCAGCCGCGTGCCTTGGTGAATCAACTGGTAGAACGAGTGTTGGCCGTTCGTGCCGGGCTCGCCCCAGTAGATCGGGCTCGTGTGGTAGTTCACCTTCCGGCCATCGAGCGTGATGTATTTGCCGTTGCTCTCCATCGTCAGTTGCTGAAGGTAAGCCGGAAATCGTTTCAGATAATTCTCGTAAGGCAATACGGCCACGGTTTCCGCACCGAGAAAATCAGTATTCCACACGGACAGCAGCGCCATGAGCACCGGGAGATTTTTGTCGAACGGGGCGGTGCGGAAATGTTCGTCCATTTCGTGAAAACCAGCGAGCAGCGCGCGAAAATTCTTCGGGCCGATGGCGAGCATGGTGGAAAGGCCGATGGCCGAGTCCATCGAATAACGTCCGCCGACCCAGTCCCAAAAGCCGAACATGTTCGCTGTATCAATGCCAAAGGCCGAAACTTTCTCGGCATTGGTTGAGACGGCGACGAAGTGTTTGGCCACCGCTTTCGTATTTCCGCCGAGGCCTTTGAGCAACCAGGCGCGCGCGCTTTGGGCGTTGGTCATCGTCTCTTGGGTCGTGAATGTTTTGGAGGAAACGATGAAAAGGGTTTCCGCCGGATTGAGGTCGTGCGCGGCCTCCACAAAATCAGCGCCATCCACATTCGACACGAAGCGGAAGGTCAGGTCGCGTTTGGCGTAACGCTTGAGCGCCTCGTAAGCCATCACTGGGCCGAGGTCCGAACCGCCGATGCCGATGTTGACGATGTTCTTGATGCGTTTGCCGGTGTGCCCCTTCCACGCACCACTACGAACGCGGTCGGCAAACTTCGCCATCTTGTTGAGGACGGCGTGGACTTCGGGTACGACGTTCTTCCCATCTACCAGGATTTTCGCGTTTTCCGGTGCGCGCAAAGCGACGTGCAGGACGGCGCGGTTCTCGGTGATGTTGATCTTGTCACCACGGAACATCGAACTGATGCGCGCACGCAGACCTGATTCAACCGCGAGCTTCAGCAGTAGTTTCAAGGTTTCGCCCGTGATGCGATTTTTGGAGTAATCGAGGAAGAGCCCGATGGCCTCGACCGCCATTCGCTCGCCACGTTTGGGGTCGGCGGCGAAGAGTTGTCGGAGATGCAGCGCCCGGATTTTTTTCTGGTGAGCCCTGAGAGTTTTCCAAGTCGGACGTTTAGCGAGTGGCTTGATCGTATATTTCATGTTGTTGAGTAACGAACCATCTGGCGGATGGGGAAATCACAAATCATCACACAAACATCCACCAGCTTGCTCATCGATGGTGCCTGAATTGGCGGTCCATGACAAGCGGGAGCGCATCCGCCTCACATGCTCCTCGAGCGCCGCCTGGTTCAAAGACCGGTCGTCATCGCCGCTTCCACCCTTTCTGCCTCAAGCGCAGTCTCGGGTTGAAACTCGATCTCTTGGCCAGCGACGAACTCGTGTTCGTTCTCGCGTACTACCAGCAACGGACAACCGGCGTGCCGCACGATCTTCTCGGCAGTGCTGCCCAGGAGCAGGCGTTCCAGACCGGTGCGTCCGTGCGTCGAGAGAATGATCAGATCGCTGCCAAGTTCCTTTGCCACGGCGATGATTTCAGATTGCGCGCCACCCTTACGCAGCAGGGTCTGACACCGGATCTCCGGGCCAAGCCGGCGGCGCAGTGAATGTAACCAGCCCTCCGCATCCTCGTCGGAGCCGGCGTCTGCAAGAATGCCCATTTCGGAGGCGGGTACGTAGGCTGGTTCCATCACATGCAACAAGGTCAGCTCGGCGCCGAATTGACGCGCGAAGGCCAGGGCATATTGCAGGGCCTTTTCGGTGCACTCCGAGAAATCCACCGGCACCAGGATTTTCCTCAATTCAAGTGCCGGCAAGGTCGGAGTCGTTTGACTCAGGTTCACGGAGGGCAGTTGGGATTCAGTCCGTCCCAATTCGACGATGACGCCTCCGGTTCGGTCCATCGGTTTGATTTTCATAATATGAGAGCAGTTTGTGATGATTACGTTGCTGTGACTGGTCCTGCGTACCATTACACCCCAGAGCCGTTGGATGCAAACGAGTGCCCTGCGCCCGTCGTGACGTTGAATTTGGCAATTGAATCCTCGCGTTCAGTTGCCTTGCTAAGTGTTTCCCGAAGGTTCTCTCGCTTGTCAGTGCTTTGGATTTTCAACTGGGGCGCCCAACGCTTCGAACAGTACGCGAAGAACGGCGAATTGTTGAGCACACTGACCGGCATGACCCGGGTTCATGGGGCAGAGTTCGTCCTCGTTCCAGAACCGGCAGTTTCCGGGCTATTCGGAATTGCCGCCCTCGTGGTTGTATTCAACAGGCAAAGACGCAGTTGAGCGGTCAGGTGACGGCGTGGCCGCATTAACGGCTAAAAGCCAAGAACCGCCAACACTTTGCCAAGATCGGCGAAGTCGCATCCGCTTCGGATGTGAGTGCATGATGAAACAAGCTTGTTCCCAACCGAACTCCACCATGAAAACGCGCTTCGCAATTCTATTTGCCCTCAACTTCCTGATCGCCTCCGCGATGGCCGACGGCCTCGGCAATCTCGATCAACTTTCCAACGCCAAATCCCGCTCGATCAGTCCGGAGAATTTCACCGGCGAAAAAGGTCGCGCTGCGATGGCCGGCACCAACGGTTCGGCTTGGCACGCCGCACGCGAACTCGGTCAGGGCTGGAAGGTTTCGCCTTACGTGCGCATCGCCGCCAAATCCAACTTCACTCTCGCGGACATCAAAGGCCCGGGTCGCATCCAGCAAATCTGGATGACGCCCACGGGAAATTTCCGTCGCTCGATCCTGCGCTTCTACTGGGATGGCGAGACCGAGCCGTCCATTGAATGCCCGGTCGGCGATTTCTTTGCGTGCGGCTGGGGCAAGTATGCCCAAATCAATTCCCTTGCCATCTGCGTGAATCCCGGCAGCGCCTTCAACTGTTACTGGCCGATGCCCTTTCGCAAACGGGCCCGCGTCACGTTGGAGAATCTCGACGACCAGGAGATGACGGTCTATTACCAGGTCAATTATGAACTCACCTCCATCCCGCGCGACACCGCCTATCTCCATGCGCAGTTCCGCCGTGAATCGCCACTGAAACAAAAAGGGCTCTACACCATTCTCGATGGCGTCACCGGACGCGGGCACTACGTGGGCACCTATCTGGCCTGGGAAGTTCATAGCCCAGGCTGGTGGGGCGAAGGCGAAATCAAATTCTTCCTCGATGGCGACAAGGAATTTCCCACCATCGCCGGCACCGGCACCGAAGATTACTTCTGCGGCTCCTACAACTTCGACACCAAAGGTCCGGACGGAAAGAATCGTTACACGGTCTTCTCCACACCGTACAGTGGTCTCGCGCAGGCGTTGCCGCCGGACAAGATCTACGAAGTCGGCCAACGCTTCGGTCTGTATCGCTGGCACCTTACCGACCCGGTGCGCTTCGAGAAAGACCTGAAGGTCACCATCCAGGCGCTCGGCTGGCAATCCGGTGGACGTTATCTCCCGCTGGAGGACGACATTTCCTCGGTGGCGTTTTGGTATCAGACCGAGCCGCATGGGAAATTCCCCGCATTACCGGCGCGCGAAATCCTGGATGTGAAGTGACTACCGTTAGCCCTGGTCCCTTGCTAAGCGGCGAATCGGGCTGCTCGAGCGCGCTTGCTTCGCAGGATGGTCAGCCATTGCCGAGGCGCGCCAGCCATTGACACGCGTGCGTCCACGTCCGAATGACACCGTGCGTTGCGCCCCAGGCCTGCCACCAGAGGAAAGCAATCAAGGCCACCGATTGAATCAAACCGGTCCACCGCTTTTGTCGCAGCAGATTCACGAACAGGATCGTTCCGAGGGGCCAGAGAAGCAGACCCACATGACAGAGAACTATTCCAACGCCAAACCTGATTTTACCCAACGGACTTGTTAACGGGGTCAACGACCAGGGAACGTAACACCAGATCGGCTCGGTGATCACCACCAGCAATATCAGCATCACGATCCAGTTGGACACTCTTACGACTAGTGAGTCGCTCGGCCGGTCGTCACTTTCGCGGTCTGAGTCGTACCAGATCTTTTCGACCGACGCGCGATGGGTGAATATTTTGAACGGAGACGAAAGCAGGCACGCGAGGATGCCCAGTAACTTTAGCCCCGAGAAAGTTCGGAGCCGCCGTGGTGAAGTGAGCACACTTTCCCACAACACGGTGAACCGGCCTTCGCGCTTCAATCGCAACGCAAACGAACCTTCCTCGGCCCAGAACAGACGTTCGTCGAATCCACCGGTTGCATAAAATGCTTCGCGCGTGCAAAACATAAACGCCCCGCCGGTAAATCCGACCAGCTTCGTAAGAACGGCCACGAAGGCGCCAAGCGCCTTGGTGTAAAACGGCAGCCTGTCCTTTTCCTCGAACCACGTTGGCGCGCCGCCGCCGACCGCGCCCTTGTCCATCGCTTGCAACGCAGCGGCTACCGCGCGCGGATTAGCCGTCGTGTCCGCGTCCACGAAAATGAACCGGTCGCCCTTTGCCACACGACCGCCGGAATTTCGCGTCGCGGCGATCTGCCGATGATTCACGCTCACCACGCGTGCGTTGTTTTGGCGTGCGATTTCCGCCGTCGCGTCCGTGGAGGCATCGTCCACCACGATGATTTCATACGGCAGGCCCACAACGCGGGCGGACTCCTGGATCGCCTGCAACTTGCGGCCAAGGCATGCCTGCTCGTTATGCGCGGGAACAATGAAGGAAATCATGGGCTCAAGGATTTGACCGGATCGCCGTGAGTTTCGCACGCAAAAGTTCGCGCACGCCTGCCGGCTTGACGAATCGGGTCCGTTCCGGTGTCATCCGGCGCAACCAGCCGTCCACTGGCCATCTCAAAATGAAATTACCGTTACTCCTGCCGCTGGCTTGGTTGCTGGCGGGTTGCTCTGAACTGCTCGCTGCCGACCCGGCGGTGGAAACCCGGTTCGCTCTGCTCTCCGAAGAATTCATCTCCGGCTATCTCGCGTGGCGGCCCGCGACGGGCACGGCGCTGGGCTTGCACGAGCACGATGGCAAGCTCACCGATCTCAGTCATGCTTCGCTCCTGAACGAGGTGACGCGCTTGAAACTATTCGATCAGAAGCTTGCATCGCTGCCCGTGGCGTCGCTGGGGCCGAAATCGTTGCACGATTATCGCGTGCTTCGCGCCGGGATCGCCAACGAGTTGTTCGCGTTCGAGGACCTGCAGAGTTACACCCGCAATCCGATGACCTACGCGGGCGTGCTGGACGTGAACATTTACATCAAACGTGACTTCGCGCCGCTCGAAGACCGCGTGCGCTCGATCATCGCCATCGAAAAAGAAGCGCCGCGGGTGATGGCAGCCGCCCGCGCCAATCTCGCAAGTTCACTCGCCAAGCCTTACGTAGAGACGGCCATCGAAGTTGCCAATGGCTCGGCGGACTTTCTCGGCCAGGAACTGCTGGCGGCGCTGAAGGACGTGACAAACGAAACTTTGATGGCCGAGTTCAAGGTGGTCAACCAGAGCGCCATTGCGGAACTGCGCGGTTACGCCGACTGGCTCAAAACGAAGAAACTTCCCAAGGCGCACAATCACTACGCGCTCGGACGCGAAAAATATCAGCGCATGTTGAGCGGGGGCGAACTGATTTCCCTGACGCCCGAGTACATCCTGGAACTGGGGCTGCTGGAGTTGCACCGCGAACAAGCGGCTTTTGCCAAAGCGGCCAAAGCGATTGATCCCGACAAACCGCCCATCGAGGTGTTCAAGGCGATTCAACAGGATCATCCCACCGAGGAAAATCTGATTCCTGACACGCACAAAAACCTGGAGGCCATCCGGCAATTTCTCGTGGATCGTAATATTCTTACCTTGCCCTCCGAAGTGCGCGTGAAGGTCGAGGAGACCCCGCAGTATGCGCGGGCGACCAGCTTTGCCTCCATGGATTCCCCCGGGCCGTTCGAGACCAAGGCCACCGAGGCTTACTACTACGTCACGCCCACCGAAACGGATTGGACACCGCAGCAAAAAGACGAGTGGCTCACCGCGTTCAATTATTACACCACCGACGTCGTCTCCATCCACGAAGCGTATCCCGGCCATTACGTGCAATTCCTGTGTCTCCAGGCGTCGGGGGCGAGCCGGGTGGAAAAAATCTTTACCAGCTACGCGTTCGTCGAGGGCTGGGCGCATTACACCGAGAAGATGATGTTGGATGAAGGTTTCGGCGCGAGCCGGGCCGCCGCTCCCACTCCTGCCGAACGGCTCAAGGCTGCCAAGTATCGGCTCGCGCAATCCGACGAAGCGCTGCTACGCCTCTGCCGGCTGTGCGTGTCCATCAAGATGCATTGCCAGGGCATGTCAGTGGGTGAAGCCACGAAGTTTTTCCAGGAGAATTGTTACTACGAGGAAAAGCCGGCACGACAGGAAGCCATCCGCGGCACATTCGATCCGGGTTATCTCTATTACACCCTGGGTAAACTGCAACTGCTGAAACTCCGGCAGGATTACCAGCGACAGGAAGGCGCGGCCTATTCACTGCAAAAATTCCACGACGAAGCCCTGCGCCACGGCTGTCCGCCCATTCGTCTGCTGCGGGAAATTATGCTCAAGGACCGCAGCCAGTGGGGTGAATTATTTTAAGATTGGTTGGCCTATCGTGAAGAGGAATGCCGGTGTTGATTACGCGCCATGATGCCGCGGAGTCGGTAAGCTGAAATTAGCCACGCCCGTCGTTTTTCTCCTTTACCTGAATTTTGTTAAGGATCATAAACGGGCGCTACCACTTGGCACTACCATTTATGAAACGCCATTTTCTTGCCTTGGTCCTTGTCATGACCCTCAGTCGCATCGCCGCCGTCCCGGTTGATTTTCAGTTCTCCGGGCAAATCGTCTTCTCGCGCGATGACGCTGGATGGTTTTCGGGGGCGTTCCCCAGCAATACGACATTCACTGGACGCATCCACTATGACACCAGCCTCGCTTCTGGGGATGTTTCGAATCCTGCTGATTCCAGCTACGCACAGTATCAATTTCACCCTAATCTGGCCGATCCACCCGCGATGTTGGTGACGGATGTAAACGGACATAGCTTCAGTTCAGCCAATCAATTTTTTATCAACACTTACGACAACTACGGGTTGAATCCGCCGCTTCCGGGCCTCACGCCCTTCGATGAAATCTACTATGCAACGTACAGTAATTTCCGATTTGATAATCTGGCATTAACCTCTCCGCACCAGTTTGCCGACTTCGGCATTCATTTCAATTCCGGCATCCTGACCAGCACGAGTTCGGATGCCTTACCGTTGGCTGCGCCGGATCTGGCTGCTTTCGGTAATTCCTTCATTGATATCTTCCTGTTTGGTTACGGAAACAATCCTCCGATTGTTTGGTATCGGGGCAACATCACCAGCATCACCCCGGTGCCGGAGCCGGCTGCGACCGCTCTCCTGCTGACGGGAGCTTGTCTGTGGTTTTGCCATCGTAGACAGGGCTTGCGCTGTAACAACGAGGGTGTCCGGACGCTCTTGGGCCTCATTGGCGATTATTTCGCCCGCGGGGAAGTCTTTGAATATCAATTTGAAGACTTCGACAGAACGTCTCTCAAACTCTTTGTTTGATTGGCGATTACTCACCCGACTTGCTTACAACTTCAAATCCTTGTCCGTCACCGCGCCTTCGCTGGCGCTGGTGACGTGGGCGGCGAATTTGGCGAGCACGCCGTTCATGCGGGTTTCTCAACCACTTTGCCGTTTTGCCAGACCGCCACGGGAAGATTCAACGCGCGGCTTTGAACTTGCACGCCTTTAGCAGCGCGGCGCATGGCACGTTCGGCACGGGTGACGAAGGCTGGAAGCTTGGTTGTCTTGCGGGCTTTATGCCCGTTGGTTTTCATGGCGCAATCAATCGTCGCACAGATTCAATATCATCTCTCCCAGAAATGGCCAGTCGTTTGGCGGGCAAGCCCCGGCTATTTCACTTCCTCGGGGAGGAAGACTTTGGCGAACGTGGTTTTGCCCGCGCCGTTGCAGCCGGCAATCAGATACAGGACTGGTTTCGGCGCGGGCATTGAAGGTCAGAGTTTCAAATCCTTATCCGTGACCGCGCCTTCGCTGGCGCTGGTGACGTGGGCGGCGAATTTGGCGAGCACGCCGCGCGGATATTTCGGCGCGGGTTTCTTCCACGCCTTCTTGCGCTTCGCGAGTTCCTTCGCGGGCACGTCGAGGGTGAGCGTGCGTTTCACGGCGTCGAAGATGATGGTGTCGCCGTTCTTCACGAGAGCGATCGGGCCGCCGACGTAGGATTCGGGCGTGACGTGACCAACGACGAAGCCGTGGCTGCCGCCGCTGAACCGGCCGTCGGTGATGAGCGCAACGTCTTTGCCGAGGCCTTTGCCCATGATGGCGCTGGTGGGCGCAAGCATTTCGCGCATGCCCGGCCCGCCTTTCGGGCCTTCGCCGCGGATGACGATGACGTGGCCGGCTTTGACCGTGCCGTCGAGAATGGCTTTCAGCGCGCGTTCTTCGCCTTCGAACACGATGGCTTTGCCGGTGAAGCTCGTGCCTTCCTTGCCGGTGATCTTGCCGACTGCACCGGTGGGCGCGAGGTTGCCGTAGAAGACGACGAGGTGGCTGTCCTTTTTGATCGGGTTGTCGAGCGGGCGGATGATCTGCTGGCCGTTCGGATACGGTTTCACGTCGGCGAGGGTCTCGGCCATGGTTTCGCCGGTGACGGTGAGGCAATCTCCGTGGAGCAGGCCGGCGTCGAGCAGCGTCTTCATGAGCGGACGGATGCCGCCGATGGCGACGAGCGCGCTCATGCTGTATTTGCCGCTGGGCTTGAGGTCGGCGAGCACCGGCACGCGTTTGCCGATGCGCGTGAAGTCGTCAATGGTGAGCTTCACGTTCGCGGCGTGCGCGATGGCAAGCAGATGCAACACGGCATTGGTCGAACCACCGAGCGCGATGACGACGGTGATAGCGTTCTCAAAGGCTTTCTTCGTGAGGATGTCGCGGGGTTTGAGGCCGATGCGCAACATGTTCACGACGGCGGCGCCGGCGCGGCGGCAACCGTCCATCTTGGCGGGCGAAATGGCGTTTTGTGCGGAGCTGTTGGGCAAGCTCATGCCGAGCGCTTCGATGGCGCTGGCCATGGTGTTGGCGGTATACATCCCGCCGCACGAGCCCGGTCCGGGAATCGCGCAGGATTCCACGGCGTGCAATTCTTCGTCGCTGACTTTGCCCGATGCGTGTTGCCCGATGGCTTCGAAGACGGAAACGATGTCGAGGTCCTTCCCGATATTCGGCGAGTTGGCGGGCGCAGTGGCCGCAGTGAGGCAGCCGGGCAAAATCGTTCCGCCATAAACAAACACGGCGGGGCGATTCATGCGCGCCATACAGATCAACGCGCCGGGCATGTTCTTGTCACAACCACCGACGGCAACGTAGCCGTCCATGCCGCCGCAGCCGACGACGGTTTCGATGGAGTCGGCGATGACTTCGCGCGAGACGAGCGAATACTTCATCGCTTCATTGCCGTTCGAGATGCCGTCGGAGACGGTGATGGTGTTGAAGACGATGGCCTTGCCGCCGCCGGCGTTCGCGCCTTTCTCAGCTTCGAGCGCGAGTTTATCAATGTGCATGTTGCACGGCGTGACGTTGCTCCAGGTGGAGGCGATGCCGATGAGGGGCTTTTTGAAATCTTCGTCCGTGAAGCCGACGGGATAAAGCATGGAGCGGGCGGCCGCGCGGTGCGGGCCGTCGAGCAATGGGCCGGAGAACGGGCGGAGATTGATTTCTTTGGCTGCGGCAGATTTCTTTTTCATCGGACGGGGAGTTTGCCCAAAAAGTGGCAGGGGAGCAAGGTGGGATGGTGGAGCCGGAAGGGATCGAACCTCCGTCGAAGGGCTCATCTGAAATCACAGGTCACGATGACCTCAAAGAGCCCCCCGGTTCTGCCACTGAACTACGGCCCCACAATGGCGCGGAGACAATCTCACGCCTTACGATTTTGTCAAATTGAGATTCCCGAAGCGCAGCGTTACTTCAGTTTCAGGAAATTCTTGAGAATTGTCCGCCCGCTCTCGGTGAGGATGCTCTCGGGATGAAATTGCACGCCCCAGATGGGATACTGTTTGTGCTTCACGCCCATGATTTCGCCCTCGTCCGTTTCGGCGGTGATTTCCAGACAATCGGGGATGGTGTCGGGCGAATGAAGCGCGAGTGGTAGCGAGGCGCCCGGAGGAGTGAGTTGTGTTATTTACACGCAGATCTCGTGAGAATCACGCAACGCGGTCAGAGGCTGGTTGGGCTTTGTGCTCAATTTCACGCAAACTGTGCTGGCACTGGCAGTGCTTAAGAATCTCAGCCAACCGCAATGAAATCAGACAACGTCAGAGTCGTGAATGCGACGCAGATTCCCGGCTAATTGAAACAAGTTTGGAATGACATGAATACAAATGTTTCTCGACTTATGCTGATTCGAGTATCGCTGCTCCTGCTTGTCGGCATTGAAGTTGGTTTACCCAAGCTTGCCCACGGTCAGGTCGCGGAAGCGTGGGTGCGCCGCTACGGCAACCTGCCCGGTGGTGATGATCGACCGACTGCGATAGCTGCGGATGGCGACGGGAATGTGTTTGTAACAGGATATTCGAAAGGTATCGGCTACGATTTCGCGACGATCAAGTATTCACCTGCTGGCGTTGCTTTGTGGACAAATCGTTTTGACGGTAATGGTGGTGATGATCAGGCGTTCGACATGGCAATAGATTCAGATGGCAACGTTATTGTCACTGGGGACTCGCGTCGGAGTGGAATGCCCGTTGGTTATACTACGATTAAGTACCAAACAGACGGCGTGCCCGCGTGGACCAACTTTTTTGTGGCTAGTGCGGCGGGCAACGGTTATCCCCACGTTGTGATTGGTGAAAACGGTAATGTCTTTGTAACAGGAACCTCGTACAATATTTGGAGGGGTTATTTGACCATCACATATTCGCCAACGGGTACGCCGCTGTGGACAAACATATTTGGGCTGGCTCGCGCAAAGGCGGCGGCCATTGGCAACGGGGGAAGTGTTTTCATTACCGGCAACGAAGACTTAGCTGTAGGGGGGCCGGGCAGATACGTGACCATCGCCTTTACCGCATCAGGGTTGTCACTGTGGACGAATAACTACGGCTCAACATTTGCCGTGAGTGCAGTGGCCGTAAGCAGCAATGGAAATGTAATTGTAACCGGTTACCAAGGGACTCTCGCATATTCAGGATCGGGAGTGCCATTGTGGACGAACCGCACTTGGGGCGCAGCTGTGGCAATCGCACCGAGTGGCAACATCTATGTGGCAGGCTCCCCGCCCGGAGGCGGCAGCTATTCTACTATTGCGTATTCAAGCGTCGGGGTGGCTTTGTGGACAAATTACAGCCAAACTGCCAATGGCAGTCTTCAACCTTCCGCAATTGCTGTTGATAACCGCGGGAATATTTATGTCACCGGAAGTTCAACCGGTATCAACCGCAAGCAGGACATTGTCACATTCAAATACTCACAAACAGGAGAGTTGGTATGGATCGGGCGCTACAATGGTCCGGCGAATGGCGATGATACACCACTGAGTACGTCAAGTTTAACGATTGGTCCAGACGATGCAGTCTATGTCATAGGAGCGTCCGACGGAGATTATTCAACCAATACCGTGAACGACGACGTCACAATCAAGTACGTGAACACGGAAGCGATTTCACCCCTCCAGATTCGGCGAATGGCAAACGAGGTTGAGCTGACTTGGGCCAACGAAGCGCTCAGACTGCAATCCGCTCCAACAGCTACCGGCGTGTTCACCAACATACCGATCGCAATCAGCCCATTCGTAAGCCCGATTACAGGCCAACAACAGTTTTTCCGCCTAAAGGCCAACTAGCAATATAAGCGGGGCAGAGCGGCGTGACCTTACTTTAGCTTCAGAAAATTCTTCAGAATTATCCGTCCGCTTTCGGTGAGGATGCTCTCGGGATGAAACTGCACGCCCCAGATGGGAAACTGCTTGTGCTTCACGCCCATGATTTCGCCTTCGTCGGTTTCGGCCGTGACTTCCAAGCAGTCGGGCATTGAATCGCGTTGGATGACGAGCGAGTGATAGCGCGTGGCGGGAAAGGGATTGGGCATGCCCTCGAACAAATCCTTTCCGTTGTGTTTAATGGGCGAGGTCTTGCCATGCATCATGCGGTAGTTGACCACGACATTCGCGCCAAAGACATGGCCGATGCATTGGTGGCCGAGGCAGACACCGAGGGTCGGGATGTGCGTGCTGAAAGTGCGGATGATTTCGTTCGAGAGGCCGGATTCGTTGGGCGAACACGGTCCAGGTGAAATGAGCAGGCGATCCGGCTTGAGCGCGCGCACTTGGTCCACGGTGATCTGGTCGTTGCGGTGGACCTGCAACTCCACATTCATCTCGCCCAGATACTGGACGAGGTTGTAGGTGAACGAATCGTAGTTGTCCAAAACCAGCAACATATCAACGCGGCGGGAGTGTAGCGGACGGCTGGTTGGTCAAAAGGATTTTTTCGCCGGACCGCCACGGACGCTCGACGCGGTCAATGGTCAGCACGCGCGGCATCAACTGGATTTCGTGGCCGAACACTTCGCAGGCTGCCGTGCCGGGCAGATACAACGCATCAACGAAAACACATTTACCGAACGGCAGATCGAACGGGGCAGGGCGGCCATGCTCAAAGGCCACGGTCTGCGGCAGATTGGTTGGTGCTGTCGCCTCCACGAACGCGATGGTGATGTTCGTCAATTGCAGCTTGGAATGATGGACAATAATCGCCGGCAGTCCGTCAACGCTGGTGAACGTTGCCTGCCACGGGCCGTCTTTGCGGCGCTGATGTTCGATCCAATAGAACACCAGCAGATAACCGAGCAGAGCGCAGATGAAGACGGCGATGATTTGTTTCCAGACGGGGGCGGGCTTCATGTTCAGAGTCGCTTCCCGGCAAAGGCGCGGCCGGAGGCAGTTTTGAGATAGCGCTCAAACGCTGAGGCCCGGGTTTCGTCGGTAAAGGCGATTGCGGTTTTGATTCGCCAAGGACGGTTCTTGGCCGTGTGAGGAACGCCGCCTGAATTGTGCTTTACCAACCGAGCCTTCAACTCTTCGGTCATGCCAACATAGAAACGCCCTGGATCAGATTCGCTCTGGAGAATGTAAACGTAGGTGAAACACATCTGGCTTGCCGAGTCGAAGCTCGGAGCGGTTGTTCATTGTGGTAAGGTGTCGGCCCGCCTTCGCTGTGCTACGGCGCGGCAGTCTTCGCTCTCCGCTCCGCTCCGAGCGAAGACTGGTGGAGCCGACAGGATTCGAACCTGCGACCTTCTCATTGCGAACGAGACGCTCTACCAACTGAGCTACGACCCCAGCCATCAGGCGCGGATAGTCTTGGCAGAAAGTGTCGGTGGGCGCAATACAAGATTGCGCGCTCACCTGGCAATTGGACAATGATGCATCCAATTGCGCACAGAGGATGATTGCCATTCCTGTTCTTCCCCGCCAAAATGCCGTCGCAATCTGGTTGGTGGAATACGCAAAGTGGCGTTGTCCGACTTCGGGCGTTGCGAATATCTTCTCCACCAGAGTAATCCTATCAGCCGATTGCATGAACCAATGAACCCCGCGCTCTCCAACTCGCCGCGACTCCGGCAACGATTGCCGGCGACGAGTCCATGCAGTTCGCGGATTTGACCAAACTACAGATCATCCACCATGCAAAAGGCTTTTCCCAACATCGGCAAAATCCAATACGAAGGACCGAAGTCCAAGAATCCGCTCGCCTTCAAACATTACAACCCCGACGAAGTTGTCGCCGGCAAAACCATGCGCGACCATCTGCGTTTCGCCGTGGTTTATTGGCACACCTTCCGTGGCACCGGCAGCGATCCATTTGGTGCGGGGACGATGCAACGTCCTTGGGACGATGGTTCAAACTCCGTGGCCAATGCGCAGAAGCGCGTGCGGGCGGCGTTCGAGTTCATCGAGAAGCTCGGTGCGCCGTTCTATTGCTGGCATGACCGTGACGTAGCGCCCGAGGGCGATAGCCTTCGGGAGACGAACAAGAATTTTGACGCGGTCGCCAAAGTTCTGAAGGAAGAACAGAAACGCACGGGCATCAAGTTGCTTTGGGGCACGGCGAATCTGTTTTCCAACCCGCGCTTCGTCCACGGGGCCAGCACGAGCTGCAACGCCGATGTCTTCGCCTATGCGGCTGCGCAAGTGAAGAAGGCGATGGAGGTCACGCACGAACTCGGCGGTGGCGGTTACACTTTCTGGGGCGGACGCGAAGGCTACATGACGTTGCTCAACACCGATCTGAAGCGCGAACAGGAGCACCTGGGTCGCTTCCTCCACATGGCCGTGGACTACAAGAAGAAGATTGGGTTCAAGGGCCAGTTCTACATCGAGCCCAAGCCGAAGGAGCCGACCAAGCATCAATACGACTCGGATGCCGCCGCGTGCCTGAATTTCCTGCGCGAGCACGACCTGTTGTCGCACTTCAAGCTGAACCTGGAGACCAATCACGCGACGCTCGCGGGCCACACCATGCAGCACGAATTGGAAGTGGCCGGTGCCGCCGGCGCGCTGGGTTCGATTGACGCCAATACGGGTGACGAGTTGCTCGGTTGGGATACCGACCAGTTCCCCACAAATATTTACCTGACGGCCTACACGATGTTGTCCGTTTTGAAATACGGGGGGTTCAAGACCGGTGGCGTGAACTTCGATGCGAAGGTCCGGCGCGAGAGCTTTGAGCCGGTGGACCTGTTCCACGCGCACATCGGCGGCATGGATGCCTTTGCTCGCGGACTCAAGATCGCCGCCGCCATTCGTAAGGACGGTCGCTTGGCTGCTTTTGTGAAGAACCGTTACAGCTCTTGGGATTCCGGCATCGGCGCGAAGATCGAATCGGGCAAGGCCGGATTCAAAGAGCTGGAAACCTATATGCTCAAGCAGGGCGATGCTTCCGCCAATGTCAGCGGTCGTCAGGAATTTTTGGAAAACCTCATCAACGAGTTCATTTAGTTGGATTCAACCACTGCAAGTTACATGAAGATCAATCTAAAACAGTTTGAAGTCTGGTTTGTCACCGGCAGCCAGCATTTGTATGGACCGGAAACACTGAAGGCGGTCGCCAAGCATTCGCAAGAAATTGCGAAAACGCTTAACAGCGCCGCTGCCATTCCGGTCAAGATTGTCTTCAAACCCGTGATGGTATCTCCCGATGCCATCACGGAACTTTGCCAGCAGGCGAACAACGCAAAGAACTGCATCGGACTGATCACGTGGTGCCATACGTTCTCGCCGTCGAAGATGTGGATCAACGGGCTCAAGCAATTGCGCAAGCCGATCTGCCACCTCCACACGCAATACAATCGGGACCTGCCGTGGAGCACGATTGACATGGACTTCATGAACATGAACCAGGCCGCGCATGGCGACCGCGAGCATGGGTTCATCATGACGCGACTGCGCATCGCGCGGAAAGTGGTCGTTGGTTTCTGGCAGGAGGAAGAGACGCAGGAAAAGATCGGTGCGTGGACGCGCGCGGCGGCGGCTTGGCACGATTGGCAGGGCGCGAAGTTCGTCCGGTTCGGCGACAACATGCGCGAGGTGGCCGTGACCGAGGGCGACAAGGTGGCCGCGCAACTCAAGTTTGGCTTCTCCGTGAACACGCACGGTGTTGGCGATCTTGTCGCCAAGGTCAATGCGGCAGGCGACAAGGAGATTGACGCGCTCTGCAAATCATACGAGTCGAAGTATCAGATGTCCGCCGATCTCAAGAAGGGCGGCAAGCGGCACAAGTCCGTTCGCGAAGCGGCGCGCATCGAACTCGGCTTGCGGGCGTTCCTGAGCGAGGGCGGATTCAAAGGGTTCACCACGACGTTTGAGGATTTGCACGGGTTGGTGCAATTGCCTGGCCTCGCGCCACAGCGCTTGATGGCGGACAACTACGGTTTCGCCGGTGAAGGCGACTGGAAGACGTCCGCGCTCGTTCGTGCGATGAAGGTCATGGCCAGCGGCCTCGAAGGCGGCACGTCGTTCATGGAGGATTACACATATCACATGAGTCCGGATGGGAAGCTGGTGCTGGGGTCACACATGCTGGAGATTTGCCCGACCATCGCCGATGGCAAAGCTTCGTTGCAAGTGCATCCGCTCGGCATCGGCGGCAAGGCGGATCCGGCGCGACTGGTTTTTAACACCCCGTCTGGTCCGGCAATCAATGTCGCGCTGATGGACATGGGGAACCGTTTCCGACTGCTCTTGAACGAAGTGGACGTGGTTGCACCTGAACACGCGATGCCCAAGCTCCCGGTCGCTCAAGCGGTCTGGCAATGCCGGCCGAGCTTTGAGGATGCGTGCGCGTGCTGGATTCACGCTGGCGGTGCGCATCACACTGGTTTCAGTCAGGCGGTGACGACCGAGATGATCGAGGACTTTGCGACCATCGCGGGCATCGAACTCGCCCTCATTGATGCGAAGACGAACGTGCGCGATTTCCAGCAGACCTTGCGCAACAACGAAGTCTATCACGCGTTGAGCAAAGGGTGGGCGATCTAAGCGGGGCGCGGCTGTGTGCACAGCACCAGCCGCAGCGCCTCGAAATTTCGGCGCGCGATAAAAGAATCAAATTGCTGCGGCTGGGTTTCCAACCACAGCCGCGCTCCGATGAAATAATACTATGTCGGCTCAATACACGATTGGTTTGGACTACGGCACGAACTCAGTTCGCGCGCTCATTGTCAACGTGGCCAACGGCGCGGAAGTCGCCGCGGCGGTGTGGACTTATTCGCACGGCACGCAGGGAGTGATCTTGTCGCGCGACCCGAATCTCGCGCGGCAGCATCCGGCGGATTATGTCAACGGCGCGGCCATTACCATCAAGCAGGCGCTCGCCACGGCGAAGAAATCTGTAAAGGGATTCAATCCCGGACAAGTCATCGGCATCGGTGTGGATACCACGGGCAGCACTCCGCTGCCGGTGGACAAAGAAGGTCAGCCACTTGCGTTCAGCAAAAAGTTTGCGAACAACCCGGCGGCGATGGCGTGGTTGTGGAAAGATCACACTGGCGTCAATGAAGCCGCCGAGATCACCGCGCTCGCGAAGAAGCTGCGTCCGCAGTATCTCGCCAAGTGCGGCGGTACGTATTCGAGCGAATGGTTCTGGAGCAAGGTGCTGAAGTGTCTGCGGGTCGCGCCGGAGGTTTTCAATGCCGCGCATTCGTGGGTGGAACTGGCGGATTACGTTCCGGCGGCGCTCACAGGCACCGAACATCCGAGCAAATTCATCGCGGGCGTTTGTGCGGCGGGTCACAAGGCGATGTGGAATGCCAAATGGAATGGCTATCCCGACGAACAATTCCTTTCCAAGCTGCATCCCAAGCTGGCCCAATTGCGCAAGCGGCTTACGACCCGTGTCCATTCGATTGATCGTGCGGTTGGTGGTTTGACTCCAACGTGGGCGAAGAAGACCGGGCTGACGGCGGGAATTCCGGTGGCCGTGGGTGCGTTTGACGCGCATCTCGGCGCGGTAGGTTCAGGCGTGGCGCCGGGAACACTGGTGAAAATCATCGGCACAAGCACGTGCGATATTGCCGTGCGGGCGAACAACCAGAAGCTTGCCGATGTGCCGGGCCTGTGCGGCATCGTGGATGGCAGTGTGTTGCCGGGCTACTTCGGGCTGGAGGCCGGCCAGTCCGCCGTAGGCGACATTTTCAATTGGTTCGTCAATTACATCCAGCCGCTGGGCAAGGCCGGCACGCACGAAGCATTGACGGCGGACGCAGCCAAACTGCAGCCGGGCGAAAGTGGCCTGCTCGCGCTGGATTGGAATAATGGGAATCGCACCATCTTGGTGGACCAGCGACTCACGGGCGCCCTCATCGGCCAGACGCTTTACACGACGCCGGCGGAGATTTACCGCGCACTGGTGGAGGCGACGGCTTATGGCGCGCTGACGATCATCAACCGGTTCGAGGAATACGGGGTGAAGATTTCGTCGGTGGTGAACTGCGGCGGTATTGCCGAGAAGAATCCGGTGGTGATGCAGATTTATGCTGACGTCACCGGTCGGCCGATGAAGATCAGTCGCTCGGCGCAAACCTGCGCGCTGGGTTCGGCGATCGCGGCGGCGGTGGTGGCGGGCGCGCACAAGGATTACGCCACGGCGCAGAAGAAGATGACCGGGCTCAAGCCGAAGGTTTTCAAACCAAACGCGAAGGCCCACGCGACTTACAAGGAGCTTTACGCACTCTACAAGCAACTGCACGACGCACTGGGAACGAAGGCTTGGATTGGCAACTTGTATGGCGTGATGAAGAAGCTGATTGAGATTCGCGGGCGCGTGAGGAAATAAAGATTTTGACCACGAAATACACGAAGCACACGAAAGGGGAAAAGTATGAGCAGCATCATCTACAAAGTGGAAAGTTTTGAAATCATGGGTGCTTGCTTTGAAGTCTATAAGGAAAAGGGCAGCGGGTTCGTGGAATCGGTTTATCAAGAATGTTTGGAGATGGAATTTGGCGACCGGAAAATTCCTTTCAAGGCGCAGGTTGAGCTAGCGCTGAGCTACAAAGGCAGACCCCTCAAAAGCAAATTCAAGCCGGACTTCATCTGCAATGACAAGATTGTGGTCGAGTTAAAGGCGGTTACCGGTCTGACCGATGAACATCGTGCACAGGTTCAGAATTATTTGCGCGCAACCAAAATGAAATTGGGTTTGCTCGTGAACTTCGGTCATTATCCAAAGGTCGAATACGAGCGCATTGCGGTTTGATTGTTTAACCACGAAACACACGAAAGAGATTCTGCCTGGGTATGACCAAAGATGATGCGATCAATCTCGCCGAACGAAAGGCCCGAAAATTGAATATCCCGTGGAGCAGGTATGCCGGAGGTTGGAAATGAGTTTCTTTCGTGTATTTAGTGTATTTCGTGGTTAAGAACTCTTTGAATTCATGTTGGAAAAACTAAAAGCCGAAGTCTGCAAGGCGAATCTGGATCTGGTGACCGAAGGGCTGGTTATCCAGACTTGGGGCAATGCCAGCGGTGTGGATCGCGCGAGCGGCGTGATGGTCATCAAACCGAGCGGCGTGCCGTACGACGGGATGAAGCCGGAGCACATGGTCGTAATTTCGCTGGAAGACGGCAAGGTCGTTGAAGGGAATCTCAAGCCCAGTTCGGACACGCCGACGCATCTGGTGTTGTATCGGAAATTTGAGGGCATCGGTGGCGTGGTGCATACGCACAGCCTGTTTGCCACGTCGTGGGCGCAGGCGGGCAAGCCGTTGCTGGCCTACGGCACGACGCAGGCGGATTACTGGTACGGCGATGTGCCTTGCACGCGGTTGATGAAACCGGCGGAGATCAAAAAAGATTACGAGGCGAACACGGGCGAGGTGATTGTGGAGACTTTCCGCAAGCAGAAGCTCGATCCGATGCAGCATCCGGCGGTGCTGGTGGCGAGTCATGGGCCGTTCACGTGGGGCAAGGACGTGCATGACGCGGTTCACAACGCAAGTGTGCTGGAGTTCATTGCCCGTCTGAACAGCGAGACCTTGCGCATCAATCCGAAACTGAAGCCCATGCAATCCGTCTTGCTCGACAAGCACTTTCTTCGTAAACATGGCGCCAACGCCTATTACGGACAAACCGGGAAACATTGACCTAACACGCACATAAACATGACAAACACATCAACCAAATGGGCCGCGATCCTAAGCGCTGGTGTTGGCGCGCTTCTGATTGCCGGCTGCGCCTCCTCGAACTGCTGCAAAATGAACGCATCCTCCACTTCTGTTCCGTTCGGCACGGCTGACGGCAAGCCGGTGACACTTTACACGTTGAAAAACTCCAAGGGTGCCGAGGCCAAGATCATGAATTACGGCGGCATCGTGCAATCACTCGTGATGCCTGACCGCACGGGCAAGATGGAGGATGTCGTGCTGGGTTACGATGATCTGGCAGGGTATGTGAAGGAAACGCCGTATTTCGGCGCGTTGATTGGCCGCTATGGCAATCGCATTGGCAAAGCCAAGTTCACGCTGGATGGCAAGACTTACGAGCTGGCCAAGAATAACAATGGCAATTCGCTGCACGGCGGGCTCAAGGGTTTTGACAAAGTCGTCTGGAATGTCGTCAAGGCCACCGGCAACACCCTCGAGCTCCAGTACACCAGCAAGGATGGCGAGGAAGGTTTCCCCGGCAACTTGAACGTGACGGCGCTCTACACCTTGACCGAGGACAACGCGCTGCGACTTGATTACAAGGCCACCACGGACAAGCCGACGGTGGTGAATCTGACCCAGCACTCGTACTTCAATCTCGCCGGGCAGGGGAAAGGCGACATTCTTGGTCATGAGGTTTACATCAACTCGGACAAGACCACGCCCGTGGACAAAGATTTGATTACCACGGGAGCCTTCGCCTCGGTCGAGGGAACACCATTCGACTTTCGCAAGCCGACGGCGATTGGTGCGCGCATCAATGATCCGGACACGCAATTGCAATACGGCCCGGGCTACGACCACAACTGGGTTATCAACAAGCCCGCGGGCAAACTGGAATTGATGGCGCGCGTGCATGACCCCAAGACCGGTCGCGTGTTGGAAGTGTGGAGCGATGAGCTGGGCCTTCAATTCTACGCCGGCAACTTCCTCGATGGCACGATCACTGGCAAAGGCGGCGCGGTATACCAGCGGCGCACCGGCTTCTGCATGGAGCCCCAGCATTATCCGGATTCACCGAACAAGCCCGGCTTCCCGTCGGTCGTGTTGCGTCCAGGCCAGACGTTCAAAAACACGATCATTTACAAGTTCTCGGTCAAGTAAGTTTGCACTGGCCCACGGCCGATCACCACGGGCGTGGGCTTTTCCAACCCAAAACACAACCAATCATGAACATCGTTCCGATCTTTGCCGCAGCGGGCGGCTCGACATTAACTGGCATTGACTGGGTGGCCATTGCCGCATACTTCGGGGTCCTGCTGGGTGTCGCCTGGTGGGTCGTCAGCAAAAACAAGGATACGGCGGCTGATTACTTCCTGGCCGGGCGCAATCTTGGCTGGTGGGTGATTGGCGCGTCCATCTTCGCGTCCAACATCGGCTCCGAGCACATCGTTGGCCTGGCCGGCTCGGGCGCCAAGGACGGCGTGGCGCTGGCCCACTATGAATTGCACGCCTGGTGTTTGCTGGTGCTGGCGTGGGTGTTCGTTCCGTTCTATGCGCGTTCGCTGGTGTTCACGATGCCGGAATTTCTCGAGCGTCGCTTTTGCACGCAGTCCCGCTACGTGTTGTCCATCGTCTCCATCGTCACGTTCATCGTATCAAAGATCGCCGTAGGGATTTTTGCCGGCGGCGTGGTGTTTGCGACGTTGTTGCCGGAGTTGCGGATTGGCGGGATTGACAGCTTCTGGGTCGGCTCGGTGCTGGTCATCGTGTTGACCGGTGTTTACACGATGATTGGCGGCATGCGGGCGGTGGCGTACACGGACGCGGTTCAGGTTGTCGTCCTCATCGGCGGCTCGGCGCTGCTCACCTTCTACGGCTTGCACACCCTCGGTGACGGAACGATTGGCGGGGGCTGGACCAAACTCCGCGAGTATTGCGGGTCGGAGATGTTCAATCTCTGGAAGCCGCTGGTGCCAGCGGGACAAATTGCCACCTGGGCTCCGGTGAAGGAGTTGGACGCCAGCGGAGCCATCGTGAAGCAGGCGTGGTATTTCAACGGCAACTTCCCGTGGCTCGGCATGGCCATCTGTGCGCCGGTCATCGGCCTCTGGTACTGGTGCACGGATCAGTACATCGTGCAACGAGCCTTGGGCGCGCCCAATGAACGAGTCGCCCGGCAGGGGAGCATCTTCTCGGCGTTTCTTAAACTTTTCCCGGTCTATCTGTTCATCATTCCCGGGCTCATTTGCTTCGCCCTTGCGAAGAGCGGCAAGGTCCCTGGCTTGGCCGAGGTTTACGACCCGGCTACCGGCCATGCCACGGGTGCTGCTCAAGGTGCTTTCCCCTTGATGGTGCAACACCTCCTGCCTCCCGGCCTGCGTGGCATTGTAGTCGCCGGTTTGCTCTCCGCACTGATGGGTTCATTGGCCGGCGTTTTTAACGCCTGCTCGACCCTGTTCACGGTGGACATTTACGAGAAACTGCGCCCGAAGGCGACCCAGTCGGAGATTGTCAAGATGGGCCGCATTGCGACCGCGATCATGGTGGGCATTGCCTTGCTGTGGATTCCCGTGGTGAAGGGGGCACACGGCCTGTACGACTATCTGCAGTCCATCCAAGGCTACCTGGCCCCGCCGATTTTTGTCGTGTTCTTTTTCGGTGTGTTTTGGAAGCGACTCAATGCAAAGGGTTGTTTGTGGGCCATGGTTATCGGCTTCATCGTGGGCTTCTTCCGGATGCTCGTGGATACACCGGTCACACTTAGCCAGGGCAAGTTCAATTACACTGAAGGTTCGTTCTTCTGGATCGTCAACAATATCAACTTCCAGTACTTCAGCATTCTCATCACCATCATCTCAGCGATCGTCATGGTCGTAATCAGCTACATGACTGCGCCCCCGGACGAAGCACAGATCAAAGGATTGACCTTTGCCACCGCGACAGCGGAGGACAAAGCCAAGACCCGCGCCAGTTGGGGCGCCCAAGAGGTGATCTTCTCAGCGATCATCATGGCGTGCATCATGTTTGCCTACCTGTATTTCCGCGGCTGAAATCGGGGGAAGCTTTCAGGGCGTGTCGCTGGAAAGCGGCACGCCTTTTTTGTTTTTCGAAATCAACAGGCTTTCATCCGGCAGCCTACCACGTTAGCCTTCGGCCATGAACCATCCGCCCCTCTTGAAGATGCAGGGAATCTCCAAAGGATTTCCCGGCGTGGTTGCGTTGGAGCGAGTCAACCTCGAAGTCGGGCCCGGCGAAGTGGTCGCACTTTGCGGAGAGAACGGCGCCGGCAAGTCCACCCTGATGAAAATTCTCGGCGGTGTTTACCAGCCGGACGAGGGCGAGATTCTGATGAACGGTCAGCCGGTGCAGATCAGCCAGGTTACCGACGCCATGAAACTCGGCATCGCGTTCATTCATCAGGAACTCAACGTCCTCACCAATCTGGATGTCGCCGCGAATGTGTTTCTCGGTCGGGAACCGCTGCACACGCCGCTCAAACTCATTGACCGTAAGAAAATTCACGCGGACACCGAACCTTTTCTCAAGCGGCTGGGGCTGAACATCTCGACCTACGAGCGGCTCGACCGGCTTTCGATTGCGCAACAGCAGATGGTGGAGATTGCCAAGGCGCTGTCCTTGAACGCCCGGGTCATCATCATGGACGAACCAACCTCGTCACTGACCTTGCAGGAAACCGAGCGGCTGCTCGCACTCGTGAAGGAACTGCGGCAATCCGGGGTTAGTGTCATCTACATTTCCCACCGATTGGGTGAGGTGGATCACTGCGCTGATCGCGTGGTGGTGTTGCGCGACGGCAAGAATGCCGGGGAATTGAGCCGCCAGGAAATCAGCCATGATCGCATCGTCAGCCTGATGGTGGGCCGCGAGATCAAGAGTTTCTACGTTGAATCAAGCGCCCAACGCACGGCGGGATTTCTGAAGGTGCGAAATCTCCGCTCCCGCCGGTATCCGAACCAGGCCGTCTCGTTCGACGCCGGTCGTGGCGAGATTCTCGGTTTTGCCGGTCTGGTGGGCGCGGGTCGGTCAGAACTAGCCAAGGCCATCGTCGGTCTGGACAGTCTGGCCACCGGCGAAGTGCTGCTTGCCGACGAGAAGCTGCCCATCGGTAATCCGCGCGCGGCCATTGACCGGGGTATTTATCTCGTGCCCGAAGATCGGCGCGGCGAAGGATTGGTAACCGGCATGAGTGTGCGCGAGAACGTAACGTTGCCGTCGTTGAAGCGGTTTGCTTCGCTGTTCTTCATCCATCGCGGTCGGGAACGGAAGGTGGCTGAGGAACAGATCCATTCGTTGAAGATCAAGACGCCGGGAACGGAGGCGAAGGTCGTGAATCTCAGCGGCGGTAATCAGCAGAAGGTGGTGTTGGGCAAATGGCTGTCGATGAATCCCAAGGTGATGATTCTCGACGAGCCGACCCGCGGGATTGACGTGGGTGCGAAGGCGGAGATTTACCGGCTGATGCGATCGCTGGCGGAGCAAGGGACGGTGATCTTGATGATCAGCAGCGATATGGAAGAGGTTCTGCATGTTAGCGACCGGGTGGCTGTGATGCACGAAGGCCAGATCACCGGCGTGCTCGACCGTGCGGATTGCAGCGAGGAGAACATCATGCAACTTGCGGTGGGGCGTCGCCTTCCCGTGGCAAAACCGGCTTACATTGAACGTTAGTCGGTCCGATGCACCGCCGCGGACAGTTTATTTGACATGATGACGCAAAGCCGATAAAACCCCACTGCCTTTTGCCCAACAAACAATAACCAAACAGGGTATGCACATAGATCTCGGCTTAATTGATTACTTCATTCTCATCGCCTATACCGCCTTTGTTGTGGGAATCGGCTTTGCGCTGAAGCGGTACATGAAGAGTTCGTCGGACTTCCTGACTTCGGGGCGCTCGATTCCCACGTGGGTAACCGGTTTGGCATTCATTTCCGCAAACCTTGGGGCACTGGAACTGGTCGGCATGGCGGCCAGCGGCGCGAAGTACGGCATTGCCACAGCGCATTTCTATTGGGTCGGCGCAATTCCAGCGATGATCTTTCTGGCGGTGTTCATGATGCCGTTCTACTACGGCTCGAAAGCGCGCTCGGTGCCGGAATACTTGAAGATGCGGTTCGACGAACGGGTGCGGGCGTTGAACTCGATTGCGTTCGCCGTCATGACCATTTTCGCATCCGGCATCTCGATGAACGCCCTGGCCAAGCTGCTCAACCAGTTGCTCGGCTGGAATTATCACATGGCGCTGTGGATTTGTTCCGGAGTCGTGCTGATCTACGTGCTCAAGGGCGGTTTGACCTCAGCGATCTATACTGAAGTGCTGCAGTTCTTCATGATCGTGCTTGGTTTTGCGCCAGTGGTGTATCTCGGACTGAAGGACGCGGGTGGCTGGGGTTCGGTCAAGCAGTCGCTGCAAACCGTGGCAACCAACCCGGCCGCGCTGGACCTTGGCACGAAGTCCTTTGAGCCTAACGCCTGGACGAGTGCGTGGGGACCGTTGCTGGGTGGCCCGGACAAGAATCCGATGGGCGTGGACTGGTTCGCGATGGTCTTCGGCCTCGGCTTCGTGCTCTCCTTCGGCTACTGGTGCACGAACTTCCTCGTCGTGCAGCGCGCCATGGCGGCCAAGAACATGACCGCCGCTCGCAATACACCGCTGGTTGCGGCCGTGCCGAAGATGATCTTCCCGATCCTGGTGATCCTGCCGGGTATGATTGCCGTGGCGCTGATGAGCATTCCGAGCAAGGGCTACCGGATTCCAGCCCCGATCCTCAGCGACTCGGTTTATGTCCAGGCACAAACCGCCGTGACGGCGGCGGCCGCTCTGGATGCCGATGCCGCCTTTGCGAAAGTCAGCGAAGCGGTGGGCAAGAAGATGAACCGCGAGAAGGTCGCGGAGTTGATCAAGGAGAACTCGGCCAAACCATTGGAAACGGCGGTGTTCAAGGAGCGCCTGTGGAACTCCGTCGCAGAGTATGATTATGACGGCGTGATCCTCTCGTTGGTGAAGAAGTATTGCCCTCCAGGTCTGTTGGGACTTGCGCTGACCGCCTTGCTGGCTTCGTTCATGTCCGGCATGGCAGGCAATGTGACCGCGTTCAACACTGTTTGGACGTACGACTTGTATCAGGCGTATTTCGCGCCCAACAAGAGTGACGATCATTACATGTGGATGGGCCGCTGCATCACGGTGGTTGGCATCCTGCTCAGCATTGCTGCCGCCTACTTCGCGGCGATGTACAATAACGCGATGGATATCATCCAACTCGTGTTCGGCTTTGTGAACGCGCCGTTATTCGCCACGTTCCTGCTGGGCATGTTCTGGGCCCGCACGACCGGCACGGGCGCGTTCCTCGGGCTCTTTGGCGGCATCGGCGGTTCGGCGATCTTCCACGCGCTCACCACGACCACCAGTAACATTGACGCCGCCGGCAAGGTGGTGAACGGCATGAAAGGCGGTTACCTCGGGGTGATCGGGAAGTTCCCCAGCGAGATGGCGCAGAACTTCTGGCTCGCAGCGTTCGCTTTCACAGCCTGCTTTACGCTGACTTTGGTCATTTCTTTGGCAACCAAGCGCACCAAGACCAACGAAGAACTGAAGGGTCTGGTCTATTCACTGACACCGAAGATCAAGGAAGAGAACCAAGCCTGGTATCAACGACCTGCAGTCATCGGCATCGTGCTGCTCGTTTGCTGTGTCATCCTCAATCTGATTTTCTGGTAAACCTGTCAACTAATAGAACCTATGGGTCTCGATATTCGTCTTCCAATCGGCATGATGTTCGGCCTGATCGGCGCTGTGATGGTCATCTACGGACTGATCACCGGCTCGAACAAGGAACTGTATCACCGTTCGCTCGACATCAACATCAACCTCTGGTGGGGGCTCGTACTGCTGGTGTTTGGGGTGCTCATGTTCGTCTTTGCCAAGCGTTCGGCCAAAAAGCCGAACCCCTAAACGCCGCGAGTTGGCGATTGCAGTTACGTTGCGACAAGCAACAAGGCTTCCGTCTTGCGAGGATTGTTCATTCTTCTATAGAATTCGCACGTGCTGGACATCAAATTGATTCGTGAGAAGCCGGAATTCGTCCGCCAACGGCTGGCGACACGCGGGGCAGGGGACGAAGCGCTGATTGACGGCATCCTGAAGATGGATGAGCTACGGCGCAAGGAACTGGCCGAGGTAGAAGCTCTCAAAGCCACCCGCAATCGCGTCTCCAAGGAAATCGGCGCATTAATGGGGCAGAAAAAGTTGGCTGAGGCCGAAGCCAAGAAAGCCGAGACAAAGGACCTCGGCGACAAGATTTCAGCTCTCGATAAATCAGCCAAGGAAGCCGAAACCAAGCGTGACGAACTGATGTTGCGGCTGCCGAATTTGCCGCATGAGAGTGTTCCCTTGGGGAAAACAGCGGCAGATAATCCTGAGATTCGGGTCCAGGGAGAGAAGCCAGCTTTCAGCTTCAAACCCAAAACGCACGTCGAGTTGTGTGAGAGCCTCAAACTCGTGGATTTTACGCGCGGCGCCAAACTCGCTGGGAGCGGATTTATCCTATACACGAACTGGGGGGCGAAGTTGGAGCGCGCCTTGATTCAGTTCATGCTCGACCTGCACAGCCGCGAGCACGGCTATACAGAAGTTTCCCCACCGTTCATGGTTGGAGGCGATTGCCTGGTCGGCGTGGGCCAGTTTCCGAAATTCAAGGATCAGTATTACGGCGTGGCTGAAGGCGACAACGCAGCTGAACTGGGCAAGCTCTATTTGATCCCGACTGCCGAAACACCGGTGGCCAACATCCATCGCGAGGAAATCCTCGCCGAGAAGCAATTGCCGGTTTACTACTGCGCCTACACGCCGTGTTTTCGCGGTGAAGCCGGAGCGGCAGGTGTCGGCACGCGCGGGATGATCCGGGTGCATCAATTTGATAAAGTAGAATTGATCAAGCTGGTGAAGCCGGAAGACGGTTATGCGGAACAGGAGAAGATGTTGCTCAATGCGGAACGCGTGCTGCAGTCGTTAGGCTTGCATTACCGGGTGATCCAACTTTGCACGGGCGACATGGGTTTTGCCAGCGCCCGCACGTTCGACATCGAAGTCTGGGCGGCCGGGCAGGGGAGCTATCTCGAGGTCTCGAGTGTCTCGAACTGTGAGGATTTTCAGGCACGCCGGATGAATCTCCGTTACAAGACTGAGACGGGCGAGAACCGTTACCCTCACATCCTGAATGGGAGCGGCACCGCTCTGGCACGACTGTTTGTTGCGCTCGTCGAAACTCATCAACAGCCCGACGGCAGCGTGCTGATACCGGCACCGCTGCAACCTTACTTGAAGAGCGATCGAATCGTGGTCTGAATTCCAACTGGCTGCTGACTTATGAGAATTCTCCTGGCCAGCAGCGAAGTTCATCCGTACTCAAAAACCGGCGGGCTCGCTGATTCCGTCGGCGCCTTTGGCAAAGCCCTCGCCCAGGCGGGGCATGAAGTCGGTATCGTCACGCCTCTGCATCGCGGCGTTCGCGAGCGTTTCCCGGGAATAAAGCCGATAGCCTGGAGGTTTGATCTGCCACTCGGAGCAAAGCGAGCCGACGCGGAGCTGTTAGTACTGGAGCCGAGCGAACGATTGCGGATATTTTTCGTCAACAAGCCGGAGTATTTCGACCGGACGGGCTTATACAGCGAGAACGGGGTGGATTACTGCGACAATGGCGAACGGTTCACCTTTTTTTCCAAATGCGTTGCGCACCTTGCCCGGTATCTGCCTTGGAAGCCCGAGGTCCTGCATGTGCATGACTGGCATACGGGGTTGGTGCCGATGCTGGTCGCACACCAGCGTCAGTTCGAGAAATGGGATGACGCCCCGGTAGTCTGTCTGACGATCCACAACCTGGCATATCAGGGAGTTTTCCCACGAAGCACATTCGCGCTCACGAATCTCCCGCCCAGTCTGTTCGGTCCCGAAGGAGCCGAGTTCTACGGGCAGATGAACTGCCTGAAGGCCGGGATCGCAACGGCCGATGTCATTACCACAGTGAGCCCGCGTTACGCGCGGGAGATTACGACAAGCGAGTTTGGTGCGGGTTTGGACGGCTTGTTGCGCAAGCGGCAAGCCGCTTTGGTCGGCATCTTGAACGGTGTTGATTACGATGAGTGGAATACGACCAGGAATCCTTGGTTGCCGTTCGCTTATTCGGCCGATGACCTCGCAGGCAAAGCCGGTTGCAAAGCCGCTTTGCAGGCTGAATTCGGCTTGCCCCCGGACCCGAAGCAACCTTTGTTTGGCACGGTAACCAGGCTCGCAGAACAAAAAGGCGTTGATATTCTGCTGGGGGCGCTCGAAGAAATGCTCAGCACCGGGATGCAATTTGTTCTGCTCGGTAGTGGTGCGCCCAATTACGAACGGGCGTTTCGAGAACTCGCCACGCGGTTTCCGGGCAAGGCTGCCACCAGCATTGGTTATGACCACTCACTGGCACATCGAATCGAAGCTGGTGCTGACTTCTTTTTGATGCCGTCAAGATTCGAACCGTGTGGGCTAAATCAAATGTATAGCCTTCGATACGGAACGATTCCGATCGTTCGGCGGACTGGCGGACTTGATGACACAGTTGTTGATATTGTGGAGAACGCCCGACTGGCAGACGGAATCAAGTTTAGCGACTACTCGACGCACGGCCTGTCGAAAGCGATTCGGAAAGCACTGGTGTTGTTCCAAGACGAACAACTTTTGAAGAGTTATCGTCGCAATGGAATGACCGAAAGCTTCGCTTGGGACAAAGCGGTTCGAGAATATGTCAGGGCTTACGGGCGCATCTGAGTTTCGCCGAATACTTACTAGACATAACTGACATTGTAAATACTAAATTACACAGTGTAACGCCATAGGGGCGCAAGCTGTGTGATAAAGTGCCTAGGTCACCCGGACGCCCGCGACGCGGGATAACCGCGCCAGAACCCGTTGCAAAGCACGGGGCGTGTGGTATTGTCTCCCACTACAACCAAGCCAGCTCTGCTGGCGGGTGGCTAGACGGTAATCAACCCGCACCACCAAGCGCCCGGTATATGGGGCTCGATTCAGACCCGAATCGAGCTATGTCCGGGCAACTCCCAAAATCAGGCAACGTCGAACTCCACGTCATGTGGCGTGAGACTGATACACGTGTGGACGTGTTGAGGGCTCGCGTCCGGGAGGGCGTGGACGTGATGGCGGCGTCTGAGTTTGCCCGGTGGCTTCGCGGTTCTGGAGTCCTGGGGATGTTGCAGCGTGCCGAATCCAAAGGCCCTCTGCCTGTGCGCGGCTTGGAACTGGCCGCAAAGGTAGAGCGTTTGGTGTCTGAGTGCGGCGACTGGTTCGCACATCACGAACGTTCCAACACCAAGCCGCATCCCCAGATTCCCCAGAGCGAACTAGAAGCAATCCACGAACAACTCCGCACAATCAACGCACATCTCGGCGACTTGCTACCGCAAGTCTCTGCCGAACCGCCTACGATTCTCCAAGTGGGAGGGGCTAGCACGCCCGCGCAGCGGGCGGCTAGCCCCTAACCTTGTTTCTCTTATTAGTCCATCCGTCACACTTAACATGAATTCATCACTCCCACTACGCAAAAGATTCACGGGCGTTCTGAGGTTCAGCGAACACGGTTCACGGTTGGATGTTCAGACGGCAACGGGCGTTTTGCAGTCGGCGGACTTGGGCAAGGTCACGCTGGCAGACGCAATCAAAAAGGCTTGGCTGCACAGAGTCCCCCTGCTCGTCAACGGTCGCATCTACGGGAGGTCGCATGTCTGAGACGTGGTTGACTGCGCCAACGGTCTTAGAGAGGTGGGCTGCTTTTCGTGGGGGCTTGGATTTGCGCGCCAGCGCATCGTTAGAAGCGGAGCACAAAACAGTTCACCAGAACGGCGAAGCCCCCCTAGAAGCGCCCCCCGGTCCTTGGGATGACACGGAAGCAAACGAGCGTTTCCGGCGCATCCTCGACCCCGAGGGGCTACTCTGGGGTTGACACGCAGACTCCTGACATGGTGCATATATAATGCAATTCTACAGAAAGAGCCCAACCTAGTTGAGCTCTTTCACCTGAAAGCTTCTGCGGTTGTTACGTAGCTGCTGGCTCGGGTGCACCAGCCATTTCCTTGTCGCGATCTTCCATGGCGGCTTTCCTCGACAAGCGCACGCGGCCCTTTTCGTCCACGCCAAGGCACTTAACCCAAATTTCATCGCCCATCTTGACGATATCTTCGGTCTTCTTGACGCGGAAGTTGGCCAGTTCGCTGATGTGAACCAATCCGTCCTTGCCGGGCAGGAATTCAACGAACGCTCCGAATTCTTTTATCGTGACCACTTTGCCGCGATAAATTTTGCCAATCTCGGCTTCGGCAGTCATGCCGCTGATGGCATCCACAGCGATCTTCATTCCCTCCGCGGAAACGGAGAAAACGTTCACCGTGCCGTCATCCTCAATATCAATCTCGCAGCCGGATTCTTCGACCAGCCGTTTGATATTCTTGCCGCCCGGCCCGATGAGCGCGCCGATTTTCTCGGGGTTGATCTTCAGGACCTGGATCCGCGGAGCATACTTGCTCATTTCCTTGCGCGGTTCAGAAATGGTCTTGGCCATCTCGGCCAAAATGTGCAGGCGCGCAACGCGGGCCTTTTCGATGGTCTCAGCCATGATACCGTGCGGCAGCCCCTTGAGCTTGAGGTCGAGTTGAAAGCCGGTGATGCCTTTTTCCGTGCCGGCAATCTTGCAATCCATGTCGCAGTAATGATCTTCCCAACCAATGATGTCCGTGAGGAGTTGGTATTTGGAAATCTTCTTGTCGGCGTATTCGGTGCAAATACCGACGCTGATGCCCGCGACCGGGCGAATCATCGGAACGCCCGCATCGAGGAGTGCAAGCGTGCCGCCGCAAACGCTGGCCATCGAGGTGGAACCATTGGATTCCATGATCTCACTAGTAATACGAACCGCGTAGGGATACGTGGCGAGCGGAATCATCGGTTCAATCGAACGCTCGGCGAGAGCGCCGTGGCCAATTTCCCGGCGACCAGGACCGCTAATACGGCCCGTTTCACCAACGGAGAAATTCGGGAAGTTGTAATGCAACAGGAACTTTTTCTCATTCTCACCGCCGGTGTACGAATCGAATTCCTGCACGTCATCGCCGGTGCCGAGCGTGGCGAGCGTGACCGCCTGGGTTTCGCCACGGCAAAACAATGCCGAGCCGTGTGCGCGCGGTAGAACGCCGACTTCGCTGGAAATCGGGCGCACAACATCAAAGGTGCGACCATCGAGACGTTTACCGCTTTCCAAAATCAGTTTGCGAACCGCTTCCTTTTGGATGTAATAGAACGCGTCGTTGATAACAAATTTCGTGACTTTCTCCGCGCCGAATTTTTCGGTGAGTTTCACGCCCACTTCGTCTTGAATCGCTTTGCAAGCAGCTTCACGCGCAAGTTTCCCGGGGGTAAGCAGTGCGGGAAGAAAACGATCCCCTGCCAGCGCCTTGGCTTCCGCGAGGATTTCGTCGGGAACAATATTCAACGTGATTTCGCGCTTCTTCTTCCCAGCGCGGGCCACCAGCTCTTTTTGCGCAGCAATCAACGGTGCGCAGCAGTCCTGACCGAACTTGAGCGCGGCATTGAAGTCGGCTTCTGTGATTTCCTTCGCCGAGCCCTCATACATCACGATATCGGTTTCGTTGCCGACGTAAACGAGGTCGAGATCACTGTCAGCCATCTCGGCATGAGTGGGATTGGCGATGAATTTGCCATTAATGCGTCCCACACGCACGGCGCCGAGCGGACCTGCCCACGGAATGTCGCTGACCATCAGCGCAGCGCTCGCACCGATGATGCTGAGAATATCGGGGTCGTTTTCGCCATCGGCGCTAAGTACGACAGTCTGCACCTGTACTTCATTGTACCAGCCCTTGGGAAACAAGGGCCGGATCGGACGATCCGTGAGGCGGCAGGTGAGAATTTCTTTTTCGGTCGGTCGTCCCTCGCGTTTGAAGTAACCGCCGGGAAACTTGCCGGCGGCGGCGGCCTTTTCACGATAATCAACCGTGAGCGGGAAAAAGTCCTGGCCCTCTTTGGCCTTGGTGGCGGCGACAGCGGCCACGATGACGATCGTTTCGCCGAGTTGAACGGTCACGGCGCCGTCAGCCTGTTTGGCCAACTTGCCGGTTTCGATGGTGATTTGTTTGTCGCCCAGTAAGGCGGTAATTTTTTCTGGCATAATCGAATCTGCCGTTACCGCCGAGGAACTTCAGTAAACTCCGAACGCTTTTTCGGAGCTGAGTGAAATCACCCGGAGGTAACGGACTTTCACGCGCGAGTTTGTTGATTTGAGGTGCGGACCGTTCGCGCATTCCGGCCCGACTGGTTGTGAAACGAAAAACGCGCGGCTTTCGCCACGCGCCAGGAAATCAATGACGCAGTTTGAGCTTCTTGGTGACCGCCTGATAGCGGGCCAGGTCCGTGTCGTGCAGGTAATCCAGGAGACGGCGGCGCTGGCCCACCATGATCAACAGGCCGCGACGCGAACTGTGATCCTTTTTGTTGCCCTGCAAATGTTCGGTCAGATGGTTGATGCGCTGCGTCAGCAACGCAATCTGCACATCCGCCGATCCCGTGTCCTTCTCGTGCAGCTTGAACTGTTCAATCGTCTTTGTTTTAGCTTCCATACTGGTCTTGTTTCAAAAAATTGACGTGATAGCCTAGTTATTCACAGGGTGGGTGTAAAGCTTTTCCTCGGGGCGTTACCGCTTGCGCAGGCTAAAAGCGTCCCCTGCCCTTCGGCGCGGTTTCCAAGCCGCTTACGAGTGCATTACTTGCCGCAGCACTGCTTGTATTTCTTGCCGCTGCCACAAGGGCAAGGGTCGTTTCGCCCGACCTTCGGGCCGGTGCGCACTGGTTTGGCCTTCTCCACCGCCGCAGCCGCTTCACTGACCACGTCGCTTGCTTTTTGTTGGGATGCACTGGGGCTGCTCCCGGCGGTTGCGCCGCCGAAAGCACTGGCAGCCTGGTGCAGGGTTTGTTGCGGCACGTTGCGGAGAAAGTTTTCGAAGGCCATCAGGCTTGAGGCGCTGCGGAAGATGTTGTGGCAGATCTCGGATTTGATGTTGACCATCAATTCGTCGAAAATCTTGAAAGCTTCCGCCTTGTATTCAATAAGCGGATCGCGCTGCCCATGGGCGCGCAGTCCGATGCTGTGGCGCAGGCTGTCCATCTCGTAAAGATGCTCCTGCCAGAGGCGGTCAATCGCGTTCAAAATCGTGAACCGCTCCACCGTCGCCAACTTGTCGGGTTCCTCAAAACTGATCTTCAATTCGTAGGCTTTGCGAATGCTGTCACTGATGAAATTGCAGACCGCGAACTGCGCCGGGCTGAGGCCGTCGAACACCGAACCGGCCACGGGTGTTTCGGCACCTGACTGCGCGGCCTTGGCAATCTCCGTTTCCGGCATGCCTAGCGGGAAGTTCAAATTCACCCAATCGGACAACTGCCGTACCTTCCACTCGGTCGCGTCAAATTCGGCGGTCGTGCATTCCTCGACCTTCGAGATGACGATTTCTTCCATGATGTCCATGAGGCGATCGCGCACGTCGTCGGAGTTGATGATTTCATTGCGGAAGCCGTAGATGACTTCGCGCTGCTTGTTCATCACATCATCGTACTCGAGCGTGCGTTTACGAATCTGGAAGTTGTGTTGTTCGACGCGCTTTTGCGCCTGACCAATGGAACGGTTCAACAGCGGGTGTTCCAATTCCTGGCCCTCTTCGAGTCCCATCTTCTCCATGTACTTGACGATCTTGTCCGAGCCGAACAAACGCATCAAATCGTCCTCGAGACCGATGAAAAAGTGCGAGGACCCGGGATCACCCTGGCGCGCGCACCGGCCCCGCAACTGCCGGTCAATCCGTCGTGATTCGTGACGTTCCGTACCCATCACATGCAAACCGCCGGCCTCGGCCACGCCCGGCCCCAGTTTGATGTCCGTGCCGCGACCCGCCATGTTGGTGGCGATGGTGATGGCGCCACGCTGGCCAGCCCGCGAAACGATCTCCGCTTCCTGCTGGTGAAACTTGGCATTGAGAACCGAGTGAATCAGCTTCTCCCGTTGCAGCATGCGCGAGAGTTGCTCGCTGGTTTCGACGGAAATGGTGCCGACCAGAATCGGCCGGCCGGCCGCGTGGGTGTTTTTAATCTCGTTGAGAACCGCGGTGAATTTTTCACGCTTGGTTTTGTAAACCGAATCGTTGGCGTCCTTGCGCGCAATCGGCCGGTTCGTCGGAATGACGAGCACGCCAAGTTTGTAGATGTCGAAAAACTCCGAGGCTTCCGTTTCCGCCGTGCCGGTCATGCCCGCCAACTTGCGATAGAGGCGGAAATAATTCTGGATCGTGATGGTGGCGAGGGTTTGAGTCTCCCGCTCGATTTCCACGCCTTCTTTGGCCTCAACCGCCTGGTGCAAACCTTCGCTCCAGCGGCGCCCAGACATCAAGCGGCCTGTGTGTTGGTCCACGATGATGACCTTGTTCTCCTGCACCACGTATTCCACGTCCTTCTGGTAGAGAGAATAGGCCTTTAGCAGCTGCGAGATGGCGTGAATTTTTTGCGCCTTGGTTTCGAACTCCTGCTGCAACTTCGTCTTGGCTTCCATCCGCTTGCGCGCGTCTGGCTCCGGGCCGACATCGATGTCGTGCATCGCCGTGCTTAAGTCCGGCAGCACGAAAGCGTCCGGGTCTTTAGGACTAAGGAAATTGCGGCCCTTCTCGGTTAGGTCGGCCTCGTGACTCTTCTCGTCAATCGCGAACAGCAACTGCTCCTTTTCGGCATACAACTCGACCTTCTTTTGATCCGCGTGCAATGAAAGTTCCGCCAGGTTCATCAGCTTCAAATTCGCCGGCTCCTCGAGCACCTTCATCAAGCCTTCGGACTTGGGCTGGCCAGTCTTGACCCGGAAAAGCAAAAGGCCGATCTCCCGCTCCAAAGCATCTGGGTTCGTTGGATTGGAATTGTCCTCCGGCCGCAGCTTCTTCAACAACGCTTCGGCCTCGGACAAGAACCGCGCGCACAACCGTTCCTGGGCCCGCACGATGGATTCAACAACTGGTTTCCACTGGCCGTATTGTTCGTCATACGTGTGAACAGCCGGCCCGCTGATAATGAGCGGTGTCCGCGCCTCATCAATCAAGATTGAGTCCACCTCGTCAACGATCGCGTAGTAGTGTCCGCGCTGAACCTGTTCTTCCTTGCGGGTGGCCATGCCGTTATCGCGCAGGTAATCGAAACCAAACTCCGCGTTGGTGCCGTAAGTAATGTCGCAATTGTATTGCTCGCGACGAACCGAAGGCGGCTGGTCATGCAGGATGCATCCAACCGTCAACCCGAGGAATTTGTAAACCGCACCCATCCATTCGGAGTCACGCGCGGCCAGATAGTCGTTCACCGTCACGACATGAACGCCCCGGCCTGTCAGCGCGTTGAGATAAACCGGCGCTGTGGCTACAAGGGTTTTGCCCTCACCCGTAGCCATTTCAGCGATTTTGCCGCCATGCAAAGCCATGCCGCCGATGAGTTGCACGTCAAACGGCACCATCTCCCATTTCAGCGGATGGCCGCGCACAATGACATCCTGTCCGCAAAGCCGGCGACAGGCGTTCTTAACCACGGCAAAAGCCTCGGGCAGAATCTCGGTTAGCTTGGCTGCGAGTTCGTCCTTGTCCTCAATTCCGGCGAGTTGCGCCTTCCAGTCGGTTGTCTTCTTACGCAATTCATCGTCCGAAAGCTTTTGCAACCCGGCTTCGATCTCATTGATCTTCGCAACGAGCGGTCGCAGTTTCTTCACTTCCCGGTCGTTTTTCGATCCGATGATCTTCTTGAATATGAACCCAATCATGTTATGCCAAAAATAGCGTTGCCAACGCTACGGGAAAGCGGCTGGCCGGTCAAAGCGAATCGCCAGTAGTTGTCTGTTCCGACAGTCAACGTGGCTACCGGTCTTGAGCTCCGGGGGGCATGCGCCGGGGTAAGGATCTTTGCAAGGGTGGTTGAGCGGAAGGCGTGATTCAAGGCCTTCGGAGGGCGAGCGAAAACCAGGAATTCATCAATTGCCTAGCTCGGATTGGGGCGTGGTTGGGGAAATTCGACCGGCCCGGCATCCCGCCAATGCTGTTTGATACCAGAGCGTCAGCAATTCTTGGAGCTTGTGCAACCAAGGCAAGACGCGGTTTTCCAGTGCGTTTGACAGCATGCTCGACTGATCAGACCAACAGGCTTCATCCACTGCTCTTAGAATCGTGGCCAGTTGTTCGAGCTGCCATTTTCGCAGTTGCGTGAGCGAGGCGCTCCCATTCTGAGAGCCGCAAATCGTGTCGGGCAACAGGCTCAACGTCAGCAAAGGCTCCTTGAGCGTGCGTGCTAGTTTCCACCAGACTTCACGGGCCACGCAACCTTCATTGATGAGGACGAGCACCGCCGCTTGTTCAGCCTGCGTGCGCGCTTCATCAATCTGTTGCCTGGCAGCGGTCAGAATCTGTAACGGCAAATCTTCCAGATCCATCGTCGTAGCTTCGATTCGACTGAAGCGTCTGGAGGCAGGTGGGAAATTGGACGACAAGACAGCAGCCTCTCCATCCACCAGAAAAGAACACAGGATCCGATGCTGTTCCATGGCGAGCGTTTCCAAATATACACTGACCGCAGCCACGGAATGTCGTCCTTGCGGGAGTTTAATGGGAACCCCGTCCAAAATCACTTCGGCCCGGGGCGACGGGGGTGGAAATCTCTTACGCATATTTCATGGTGAAACTCGCCATCGCGCAGGCGACTATTGGTCCAACGATTTTCAATTTTCGGCGGAATGTACTTCTGTTTAATTCCAGCCGGTTAGCTGTCCGGTCGGTCTTTTTCTAAGAATCAACATCGCATTCCGGGTGGACATTGACATTTCACCATTTGGCAACATGATGCCAAAAAATGCGCAGACTTAAGGTGACGATGGTTAGCCGCCCTCGAAGCAGTCAGAGTTCTTGCGTCTAACCAGCTTAACGTCTGATGGGCGGAGCGGTTATGTGCGTCCGGTGAGCGGGTAAATCGGAAACCTCGGGCGGAAGCCGCTAAGGAGGCAACACGAGGCGCGCACGGTAGAAACGCAATGCCCCGCTGGCAGTTGTGTCAATGGTCACCGGGCTGTTTGTGGCGACGAAGGTCGGACCGAAGTCTATCCATGAAGGTTGGATCGGGTTCGTTTTGTATTGCAGTTGGTATTGTTTACCAAGCCAGGCATCCCATGTGAGCCGAAAGATGTTCCCGGATGGCAGCGACGCCTGGAGAGTTTGCGGGGAGGGGGTGAGGCGAAAGACGGTGCCTTTCAACCCGGCCCCGCCTTGCCAAGTTGTGCCGTAGAGATTGCCGGCGGCATCTTGAACAACTGATGCGTACGGCGAGATGCCGTTGATATCGAACTCGAAAGAAGCCAACGATGCCATGAGGCCATTGGTTGTAATCTGGAAGACGACGCCCCTTG
Organism: Limisphaerales bacterium; assembly: GCA_044225555.1. Classification (GTDB taxonomy): domain Bacteria; phylum Verrucomicrobiota; class Verrucomicrobiia; order Limisphaerales; family JADLHS01; genus JADLHS01. The sequence continues at coordinate 174,878 of JBGAIM010000010.1, forward strand.
GCACGCCGTTCGTGCCCCCCCCGAGTATCGTTGTCCCGTAAAGGAATCCGTCACTCCCGCGTAGCAAACTGGCCCAGGGATTTGCCCCGTCAGCACCCCCCGTAAATGAGTAGAGTGTCGTCAGGCTGCTGTTGGTTGTGATTTTGTAGATTGTCCCGTAGCCATTTGCACCGCCGTATGCGGTGGTCCCATACAGAATTCCGTCGGGATCTTGCACCAACCCGCCGTAAGGATTGGCGCCATCCGGACCACTGAAGATGTGCAGCAGCGTGAGAACTCCGTTCGTGGTTACCCGAAAAACCGCGCCGACGTCGGTTGGACCGCCGTTTACCGTTGTGCCGTATAAGTGACCATCCAATCCTTGAACGACTTCGGCATAGGGATTCGCCCCATTGGTTTCACTGAAGGAGGCCAATGTTGTTAACACTCCATTGGTAGTCAGTCGAAAAACCGTACCCTGGTTGGTTGCGCCTCCGAACTGGGTCGTGCCATAAAAATGACCGTCCTGTCCTTTGATCAACCGCCCCGATGGCTTCGCGCCGTTGACGTTTGAAAACGACAGCAAGGTGGTGTGCAGGCCGTTAGTCGTTACGCGGAACGCAGTTCCTACATTGCTGATTCCGCCGCCCCAGGTTGTGCCGTACAAGTTCCCGTCTCCGCCCAGAGCCAACGCGCCGTATGGCTTCGCGCCATTTGTATTATTGAAGGAAAAGAGCGTCGTGAGCACACCCGACGAATTCAACCTGAAGATGGTACCGTATCCAAATGGCAGGCCGTTTGTCCCTCCTTGCGAAGTCGTTCCAAAAAAGCTGCCGTCGGCGGTCAACAACAGACCCGAGTAAGGAAGGGCGCCGTTCAAACCTGAGAAGGAAGCCAAAGTGGTGAGTTCCGCAGCCGCGCCCCTTGCGGTTGGCAGAAAGCCCCCCACAAGCACTCCGGCCACCATGAGTATATGCCGGACTCGTTTCAATGGCTGCCGTCCATGAAAGGAAACATCCAAACTCCCCGCCGGACCTTCGTTGCTTGTCAATTAGCGGGTGCGAGCGACGTCGGCAAGTTACAGGAGACTACTTCGCGGAGAACAAGCGACGGCGCGCTACCGCAACGATAACCAGCGCTGCGGGAATCAAAGCCAACGACGAAGGTTCGGGGATGTTCGTGACGTAAACACTCTTGTTGAGCGCGATGCTGAGCGAACCATTTACTGGGATTGCGGCGTCCCACTGAAACGCCCAAGTGGCATCGCCAGTTAAGGGGCCGGTGGCATCACTCAAGGTTGTGGGCGTTCCATTGGTGAGGCTGCTATAAATCGAAGGGTACAAACCCACCTGTCCATGCTGTGCACCAGGACTGACGATCTCGTCCGCAAAAAACGAAGAGCCCTTGTTTTGATAAGCGGAGTCAAACAAGCCCGAAATGTTTTGACCAATTTGAACCGTGTCCCCCGCATTTGAACCCCCGAGGTCGAAATCCACGTATTGGAAAAAATGGAAATCCAACACGCCACCCGACAGGTTCAGGATCTTGATCTGCTCGCCGATCTGAGAACTGCCGCTTCCTTCCAGCCCACCGAGCAAGGTGTACGAAACTTCGATGCTGAACTGGCCGTTCTTTCGGTAAAGCGTGGTAAGCGCATTGTCACCCGTTTGTTCTGCGCTGACCAAGTTGAGTTGGTTAATGGTCTTTTCACCACCGACGCTCCCCACTCGATACCAAAACCATTGGCGATACAATTGCGGCACGCAGTCAACAGTCCAATCACTCATCCCAGCGTCGCCATCCGCTCTGATTGTTACAGTGGAATTGCCGCTTGCGAGATTGTAAGTCCATGCGTTTGAATCCTGGCAGGCGAGCGAACCGATTCCAACACATGCGCAGAAAAGGCGGAGCGATTGACTGGTACTCATATGGGTTTTACGTCAAATTGTTGCACATCCGAACTGGGTCTTACTGGTTAGGATAATGGACTCGCAATGTGCGTATCGTCAAGCGTTTCTTACAATGTTCTGCATTACGTATCTTTACGTACCTCCGCTTGCCAGGCTGTTCCCGTCGCCCATAAACACCAAGCTGAAAAGTCGTGGGATTCAGTCCGGAATGCTGGTGATGATGTCTCGAAATGCACCTGTAATCAGCCCTTAACACTCAGTGGCCTAGCGTCTTCTGAATCTCCTGCAGCTTTCCCAAGGCCCAGGGGATCAACGCAAGACTCGTTGCATCGAACATCCCGTGGGCTATCACAGCCGGCCAGATCGAACGATGCAGCACCATGATCAAGCCCAGACCAAAGCCGAGCAATCCCGTCATTGCCACAGCCAGCAGACCTTGAGGAAGGTGGCCAATGCCGAAGATCACGGCCGCCACGCCAACTGCTCCAATTTGACCGGCTTTGGTCCCGAAACATCCCGGCCAAAGCTTGCGCAAGCCAGCCAGCACGGCGGCTCGCCAGAGTTCTTCACGAAAACCCGCCACCACGAAACTCACCAGTGTAAGCGTAAGCCAGAAATAAAGCGGGTCGTTTCGCATCGCAGAAACATCCACGACGGCTTCCACGTCTGGACGGTTGGCCAACGTGAATTTCTCGAGGCTGGCCATCGACACGATCCCAGTGAGGATTAGGATCGCGCCGATGCCTACCGCGACTATCCCGACCAGCAGTCGAAGACCCACCGAGTACCCGATACCAAGCGGCACTGGCCAGAGTCCACCACGCCAACGCCAGAGGAGATCATCGCGTGAAGCCCGCGAGGCAATCCACGCCAGCCCAATCACCGAGCCGAAGATCGCCATTTGCAGCATGCACGCGATGAGCAAGCCGCGCGCGCCGCTCGAAAGGGCCGGACCACTTGCCTCGTTGTTACCCAAACCTATCAACCCAATGAAGAGTGGGTAGGCCGCGACGAGCATCAGGTGAGTCCACCACCGCCACCTTTTGATCGGGGCAACACCTTCCATTTCGGCAGCGGGGAGCGGTGGAGGATTATCGGGTGTGGTCGGTGAAGTATTCACACGCGTTGCTTAACCCACCTGCCAGCACATTGACAAGGCGATTACTGTCTCACGCAGGAATCAAGTCTCATCCGTGAACGAAAACTAATCAGCGTAGTCAAAACCAACGACTATGACGGACTAGCGACTCCAACGACTGGATGCACAGGTTCTTCGTCATCGTATTTGCCGTGGCTCTTGGCAAGCTGATCTGCCTAGCCCAAACGAACTCCCCTGCCCCATCGGAGTGGTTCTCCCTTCCTCCGCTTCAGTTACGCCCGCTGATTGCGGAGCCAACTTTGGAGAGTGCCGCCGAATTCTGCAAAGCTGACCAGTGGCCACGTCTCGACGGTCAATTGCCCGCAACCAACCCACTTGGCAATTCGGCAAGGGAAGACGCCGACCTCGACGGGCTTCCCACACACAACCTGACCGAGCGAATAACACTGACCAGCCCCTTGGGCGAATCCGATATCAGAACCTATCGCATGCTCGCAGCGAACGGTTATCTGACTCGGTCTGCACCCGAATCGGACAATGTGTTCGTCCGTCTCGCAAACAGTGTTTTTGAAGCAACCCCGGTTCGCATTGGGAAGACCACCGTGGCCTTTTCCCCCATCACCGCCATAATAAAGAAAAACCCTCTTTGCCTCTTCAACCCAATAGTCCTTAGCATCTCATGGTAAGCAGGTCAGCCGATTAACTTGAGAACGAGGCCGGCGGTCCTGACCGGCTTGCCTCCAGCCTCGGCAATGTTTATTGTTTCTCCCAGAACAGCGCCTTTGAATACCGCCGCCCGAAGCTGAGTCGGTTCTCTAGGCGCAACCGTGATTATCAAGACGAGCAATTAGCTGTGCAGTCTTTATGAAACCAACGGCATCCATCGTCTGGCTTTCGAGCATGCTGCTGACCATCGCTTGTGTGTCAGACTGCTTCGCCCAGAACGAAACCAATCGCCCGGCAGCCGTTCTTGGCGGTGAAACTTCACGCCCGACTCCCTTGCTTCTTTCCGACCCAAAACCTTCCCGCTGGACCACTGAGGTCATTCGGTTGGCTCAGTCAGGCATTGACGAAACCGTGATCCTCGCTTTCATCGAGAACTCTGGCACATTCGCGCTCGCGGCAGAACACATTGTTCAACTGGACGAGCTTGGCGTCTCCAGGAAGGTGATCAGCGCCATGCTGCGCCACGACCGGGAACTTGTTGCCGCCCAGAGGCAATCGACCAAGGTCAATAATCCTGCACCGGCCGCTGCTTCTGTTGAAGCCGCCGCCGCCAATCCGAATGCCAGCAGACAAGGGCCGGTTGAATTGGCGGAAGCAACGATCCAAAGCCCCGTGTCGGCAGCCCAGTCGCAACTCGGGGGACCATCAACTGTCACCGTGCAGAAACTTGGCCCAGCCATTGCGCCGGTGTCCCCTGAGGCACGGCCTGCTCCACCGAAAAAGAAAAAGCTCTATCCGGTCCGCGAACCTTACCCTGTCGAACTCACGGCCCCGATTGTATTTCTCGATTCTCCGAGCTTTTGATGAGCCGCGCGTTGCCCGCTCCCAGCGTCTTATTCTGCACCTCCACGTCAGCACGCCAGCCGGATCGTTCGGGCGTGAATATTTCACTGGCAAATCCCCGAAACCGGGTTAACAACTCGCCGGATGAATTTGAAATCTGCCGTGTGCTTCGCCCTGTTGTTGACTCTTGGCGCAACCGGCTGTGGCCGTTTCATCGCTCACCGAATGGTCCAGGCTCCGAATACCTACCCCACCTGGTTCGCGCCCGCGGCGCCCGTGCAACTGGCCTTTGACTCTGCCATCCTCACCAATTTCCCCGCCCGCTTCATCAGCGTCGGTCCCCCTGCGGCCCGGTTGTGCTATCGCGTCATCGATCCGATGACTTTTCAACTACGCCTGTCCTCGACGAATTGGATAAACCGGGGACGATCCCATTTCGAGTTTGCCTTCCGCACCACCTTGCCCGGAGCAACAAATGCCTGGACGCGCTCCCCGCGCGGCACCGTGGTGTTGCTGCATGGCTACGGCCTGGCTCAATTCGCGATGATCCCGTGGGCGTTGCGACTCGCGGAAGATGGCTGGCGTTGCGTGCTCCTGGACCTGCGGGGACACGGAAGATCCACGGGAAACCAGATTTCCATGGGCGTGCGGGAAGTGCACGACCTCAGCCAGTTGTTGGATGCGCTGACTCGCGACGGTCAACTCACGCAACCCGTATCGGCTCTCGGCGAATCCTACGGCGCCGCGCTTGCTTTGCGTTGGAAAACCACCGAGCCGAGACTCAACCATGTGGTTGCGATTGCGCCTTACGCCTCCCTCTCCAACGCGACTTTGAATCTGGGCCACGAATACGCTCCCTGGCTGCCGCAGACATTCCTAAGAGCTGGCCTAAAAGAATTGCCCGCCGTACTGAAGATTGCGCCGGATGAACTCGATACCACGACCGTACTGGCGCGACAGCCGGTCGCCGCTTTGATCGTGGCGGGAATGCAAGACAAGATCATGCCGGTTCAGGAAGTGCGAAAAGTGTTTCTGGCCGCAGCGCCGGGAAGTACCTGCATCGAAGTGCCCGGCGCCACCCATGAAGCGGTGCCATACTATTTCGACGATCTCGTTCCAGTGGTGCGAGGATGGCTCGACAACCAAAGTTTGTCCCGCAGCGCGGCCGCTGGTGACTGAACGCGGCGCGCGCTCAGGCGCTCAAAACCACCGGCTGGCCATGCTGCCTACCGCAGGCTGAATTGACGCGCAGGGAGGTTGGCGTGTGCCGTTGGCGCGCAGTTTCATCAAGGCCGGAACGACATCATCAACCAGCGGAAATTGTTGCCTTCGTCTTCGATCCCTCCACCCGTCTGTCCGTTTTCGCTGCCATTCCAGACGTTGACCGTGTCAAAAAACGCCTTGTCGGTTTGGAATTTGACGTGCATGTCGCCGAACAGGGCGTTCAGACCCAATCCCTTCTTGAGACCCGACCGGTGGGTGATCATGTCCATGCGATACACCAGGTCGGTGGTGATTGAATACCGGGCGGCGAGTTCAGTTGACTTAACTGCCATCCCCGGCGGCGTGAAGGCTGGTTTGGAAGGAATGGTCCGACTCACGAGAGTCTTCGTCCCGGATTGTGGAAAGTAAGTATAGCCGATTCGAACTCGCGGCGTGCTGTCGCCGGGGTAGAACCCCGGCCATTTTCCGTTGGTGGTGTAATTCTCATAGGTCCGTTCCGAAGCATAGAAGCCCATCGTACCAATCCCCTTCGCCGTGGTACCACTCAGGCAATAGAACACCCTGGCGTTGGAAATGAGTTTGGCCTCGAAAAGCAAACCAAGATTCTTTGCATCCGCCGCATTCAGACTGCCGTTGTAGGCATCATAGGTTGCGTCCGAATTGATGGTTTCGGCTTCGCCCCACTGGCACGGCGGCATCTTGTCGTTGAATTCGGGCGAATACATGGCCAGGCCGATTCCAATCTGCCGCAGATGATTGACGCACGTTGTCCGCTTGGCCCGCTCCTTGGCCGATCCGAGGGCCGGCAACAGCAAGGCCGCCAAAATGGCAATGATCGCAATGACCACCAACAGTTCAATCAACGTAAATGCATGTTCAGGCCTCCCAGGGGACGGCACATTGCTCCAGCGCGGCTTCGGGGTGTTCACGCTGGGAGTCTGCTTTCGGATATAATCCCGGTCAAGTGACTGGAAGTCACCCTTTCGGGTGATGACGCCGGGCCCATTGTTTCTGGTCCGTTCAACACGGCAAACTCAATTGAAGCCGTCGTCCGTTCGGGCCGGCAAGGGATGCTTCCGGGCCGCCAGCGAAAGGAATTCCTCGAGCACGCGCGAACTGCTCTCGCGCCGCCAGATCAACGCGAATTCCACCGCCCCCTTGGGCTTGATGAGCGGTCGCCACACAATGCCGCGAATGCGTTCGGCCCGCTCGAAATGTGGCAACACGCTGATCCCGACACCCACCGACACCAAACCGAGCATGTTCGTCGGATAACCGCCCACCTCGCTCACCACTCGCGGATGAAAACCCGCATTCGCACACTGCCGGAAAAATTCATCGTAGAACTCGGGGCGCGATTCCCGCGTGCAGAAAACAAAATCCTCATGCCGCAGATCGGCCAATGCGAATTCGCGTCGTTTGGCCAGCGGATGCTTCGCCGGCAAGACCACCTTGAACGGCACGCGCCAGATGACGCGCTGCTCCACGCCTTCTTCGTGAAGCGGCAGCATCACGAACCCGACATCAATCCGGCCATCACGCAGGGCTTTGACCTGATCCGGTGACAAGCCATGAAAGAATTCAAACTCCACCTGCGGATGCGCGGTGCGAAATGCTGCGATGAGTGGTGCGAGATAATTCAGCGGCAGCCCGGCTGGAAACCCAACTGCCAGCCGCCCGGAGATCACGCCGCCCGCGGACCGCGCCTCGTTCGTTGCCTCCGCTGCCTGGGTGAGAATCGCCCGCGACCGTTTGTAAAACGCCCGCCCCGCCCGGGTCAATTGCACCCCTGAGCGGCTGCGTTCAAAGAGTGGCGTTTGCAGTTCATCCTCCAGGTCGTGGATTTGCCGGCTCAGTGCGGGTTGCGCCACCCGAAGTCGCGCCGCCGCTCGAGTCAGGTTCAGTTCCTCTGCCACTGTCACGAAGTAACGCAGATGCCGCAGTTCCATGAGCGCATCATACCTGGAAGGCATGGCCGAACCAAGAAACAAGGTATTAGTCGCGATCGCGCCGTGGGATTAATACTACCTCGGTGAATGCGATGAATGCGACCAAAACTCAAACGAACGGACACGCCACCGATGAAGCCGGCTTCATCGCCCCCCCGGCCACTCGAACCACGACTGGCACCACGGCGCCCGATACCAAGGTGGTGCTTACCCCGAACCGCAAGCGACAAGCCACGTACGGATTTGGCTTTGCTTGCATCGCGGCCGCACTTTGCGCTGTTGGCGTCTGGTGGTGGAACTACTCGCACACCTGGGTTTCCACCAACAACGCCTACATCGCCGGGCACATTAACAACGTCAGCAGCCGCATCGCTGGCAACGTCAGCCAGGTTTTTGTCGGCGACAATCAGACTGTTGAAGCCGGCCAGTTACTCGCCCAACTCGACACCAGCGATCTCAAAGTGCAACTCGACAAAGCTCAGGCCACTCTCGCTCAAGCCAACGCCCAACTGGCCCAAGTGCGCGCCCAAGTCGCTCGCGACGAAACAGTCGCCGCCAAGGCCGAAGCTGACTTTGACCGTGCCAACAAACTTTTTCACGACACCAATCCGGCGGTCTCCAAGCAGGAATTCGACAACGCCCAGGCCGCGCTGGATGTGTCTCGCGCCACGCTGAACGCGACCAAAGCGGCGGTTCTCGCCGCTGAAGCGCAGGTCAAGGCCGCTACGGCGCAGCTGGCCGACGTGCAACTCCAGCTCGGTTACACCGAGATCACCGCACCTGCGTCGGGCCGGGTGGGACGCAAGAATCTCGAGGTCGGCAACCGCGTGCAACCAGGCCAATCGTTGCTTGCCATCGTGCAACCGGACGCGTGGGTCACCGCGAACTTCAAAGAGACCGAGATCACCCACTTGCGCGCCGGCCAGTCCGTGGAGGTAAGTGTGGATGGATTGCCCGGACAGAAACTTCGCGCCCGGGTCGAGAGCATTTCCCCTGCGAGCGGGGCACAGTTCGCTTTGCTGCCGCCGGACAACGCCACCGGCAACTTCACCAAGATCGTCCAACGCGTGCCGGTGAAGATCGTTTTTGAAAGGGCCACCGCGCCTGACTTGGCGGGAAGAATCGTCCCCGGCATGTCGGTGAATGTGAAGGTGAACATCCGGTCCTGAGCGGCTACAGCAATGAAGCTTTCAAAATACCGGAAGGTCTTGGAGTGCGGCAGCCCTCTGCCGCTAGGGAAATCGTGGGTGATCGAAAGCGGCAGAGGGCTGCCGCAGTCCAAGACGCTGACGCGACACACTTCAAATCTGCAATTGCTTGGAGACAGGATGCGCAAAGTTGTATGACCACACGAGCCACAACGAACGACCAAACACTGTTCCCTCTCCCCTCGGGAGAGGGTCAGGGTGAGGGGCTGGCTTTCAGCAATTCCAGTTCGCTCCGTCGTTGGATTGCGCTGTGGGGCGCGATGCTCGGCGCTTTCATGGCCGTGCTCGACATCCAGATCACGAACTCCTCGCTGCCGGACATCCTGGGCACCATCGGCGCCACGCTGGACGAGGGCTCGTGGGTCTCCACCAGCTATCTCGTCGCCGAGATCATCGTGATTCCGCTCACCGCGTGGTTGGCCGACGTGTTCGGCACGCGACGCTACCTGCTCACCAACACCGTGCTCTTTCTGCTGAGTTCCGTCGCCTGCGCGTTTGCCTGGAATCTCGGCAGCATGATCGCCTTCCGCGTCCTGCAAGGATTCACCGGTGGCGTCTTGATTCCAATGGCCTTTACGCTCGTGCTGAAACTCCTGCCACCCGAGCAACGGCCCATTGGCTTCGGTTTGTTCGGGATGACCGCCACGTTCGCGCCGGCCATCGGACCGACCATTGGCGGCTGGCTAACCGACAACTACGGCTGGCCTTCGATTTTTTATCTCAACCTGATCCCCGGCGCGCTGATGCTCGCGACCATTGGTTGGGGATTGGACGGCGAGAAGCCAAAGCTCGCCCTGCTCCGCCGCGGCGATTGGTGGGGCATCGGCACGATGGCCATCGGCCTCGGCTCGCTCATCGTCTTCCTCGAAGAAGGCAACCGCAACGACTGGTTCAACTCGCACCTGATCACCACGCTCGGGGTAACGGCCGCGGTGTTTCTGTTCGCGTGCGTCATCATCGAACTCAAGCGCCGCGAGCCATTCATCAACTTGCGCCTGCTGGCGCGACGCAACTTCGGCTTCGGCGCTGTGGTCAGCATGGCGTTTGGATTCGCGATGTATGGCGCCACGTTCCTGCTTCCGATGTATCTCGCGCAGGTGCAGGGCTACAACGCGCAAGACATCGGCTGGACGATCATGTGGAGCGGCGCGCCGCAACTCCTGATGATGCCCATCGCCGCCGCACTGCTGCGCAAGTTCGATGCGCGCCTGCTGCTCACCGTCGGCCTCGGCTTCTTTGCCGCCAGTTGCTTCATGAACTCGGGCATGACGAACCTGACGGCCTACGATCAACTCAAGCTTGCGCAACTCATCCGCGCCATCGGCATGCCGCTGACCATCGTCCCGCTGACTTCGCTCGCTACGGGTGGAATCGAGTCTGAGCAAACGGGCTCGGCCTCGGCCCTGTTCAACATGCTACGCAATCTCGGCGGGAGCATCGGCATCGCGCTGCTGGCCACGCAACTCGACTGGCGGGAAAAGTTCCATTCCGCCCGCCTCAGCGAAAGCGTGAGCGCCTTCAGCTCGGCGACTCAGGAACGGCTCGAAGGCTACACGCAACACTTCCTGCGACTCGGCGTAGACGCGGTGACCGCCAGCCAGCAAGCCTTGACCGCTGTGGCCAGCACCGTGCGCCGCGAAGCCTACGTAATGTCCTACGGCGATTGCTTCTTCATCGTCGGCGTGGTGGTCGCCGCCATGATCGTCTTCGTCTGGTTCTGCAAACCGGCCAAGGGTGCAGTGGTGGCGCACTAGATCCAGACTGACATGATTTGCATCCTATCACTTCTCATACGGTGGCCTGGACATCTGGCCAATATTGTTTGAAATGCTCGTCGAGGTCCAAGCGATTAAATAGTACGCGAGCGATTCGGCAAAATCGTACAAGCGCTCTGCGATTGCTCAATTTTTTAGAGAGAAGGTAGCGCAAACAATCGGCAAACTCACGAGGTGTCGGGGCAAGAATAGGCTCTTCAAACGAACTATACAGTTTCTTGAACCGCGCTAGCGACAACCTTGGCATGAAGTTCGGATTCAGGTAGAGTTCGCAACACAGACGCAGCTCCGCCATCTTTAGTGTTCTCCACGGCTGGCCAAGCTTTTGGAATGCGTCTCGTGGTAATTGTTTCAACTCTTTCAGCGCTTCGGCGTATTGCTTGCAGTCAAAATAGGCGCAAGCAAGATGATATCGTGCCAACTCGTGCTTGGGATTTTGTCTAAGCGCGCTCCTGAGAAAATGTTTTGCTCGTCGCCAAATCTCTGGGTTTTTCTTTGGACACGAGCAATAAACGTACGCGACCAAAAATGTTACGTCGTCATCTATTGGAGATTTTTTCCAGCACGTCGTCGCCTGAATCAGTGCCTTTCGCCACAACTGCATTCTGCGACTGGCCTTTTCTTCAACAATCGACTGCTCAATGGTGTCGATTGCAGCATTATAGCGAGCCAGTTGCGACTTGCTGACTTTCACAGCGGCCTACTTCGTGATGTTGATTTCGATCGGTGAAGCCACCCCTTGCGCGAATTCATCCACGTATTTCTTCCACGCGTCGGCGCTGGTGATCTGACCGGCTTTGTCCCAACAGAAGCCAGCCCAATAGGTGACTCTTAAATTCTCGGGTGGACGGACAATTACCAACTGGTTCAATTTGTCCTCGGCTTGTTTTTCCACCCGCTTGGGATCGACAACAATAGCCAGTCCCTGTTCACCCGCTCCTTTGGCTACCGGCTCCCACTTGCAAAGCCAACCATGCGCAGCGTTAAACTCCACCTTTTCACCAGTCACCTTCTTCAGTCCGATACCGACAAACAACTTTTCCCTGTCGATTGGTTTGTCGAACTCCGGGAAAAAGGGCCGATAGCGGCTTTCAAAACGATCCAACTGCGAACCGGCGTCAAGACTGATGCGTTTTACTTCGGCGTAGCTCGCGTCCGCCACTTTGAAAGGAGGATATTCCAACTCAAATACCACGCGAATTGGTCCGTTCGCCAACACTCGCGAATCAACAAAGTTGTATGAAGTCCAGAGTTTATCGCCAACCCACAGCCCGTTGCCGCCGCAGCCGCGACTCGGGCCGGCGGAATAGAAATCCGCGCCCTCGCCGGTGTCTTCGTGGTAATGATCGGCGAGATACCAGTCGTTGATGACCATGCGCGGTGTGCGCTTGGACCAGATGTCAATCGTGCTGCTAGTGAGGGGTTCGCCCGCCCACTTCTCCAGCGCAGCACCATAAGTCCGATGCGCGATGCGGTCGTTCTCCCAGGCAAAATCATCAAAGCGCTCGCGCACGAAACGGCCAAAGGCCTTGAACTGTTCCTTGCTAAACTCCTGTTTCTTGCCGGTCGTGACGGTAAACGTCTTGGTTTCGTTCGGTGCGAAGTCCGCCTGGAAGATCATGATGTCCGCCTTGTGATATGCATCGAAGTCAGTGTCCACGGCTTGTGCGATGAGTTCCGTCCCCGCGGCGTCCTTGACGTGAATGGTCGCCAAGTCTTTCGCGGCCAGTGGAGCGAGTTGCTCGGCGGTCAGTTCAATCGTCTGGCTATTCCGCGCCAGGTTCAGTTTGTTGGCGGCGGTGACCGTGAGTTGTGCCGATTGGGATGGTGCAGGCAAAAGAACAAACACGGTGACAAGGAAGGAGTAGAGGCTGGTCTTCATGTGCGTTTGATGGCGAGTATAGGAAGGCGCTCGGTTGTCATCTAGTAGAATGATTGTTTGGCAAGCAACGCGTTGTTGGCGGCGAAGTGCTGTCCACAAATTGGCGGTGGTGTCGTTGCCGGGGACACAGCCGTGTCTAAACTCCATGATTTCAACGTCCCAAAGCTGGCCTGCCGCCTGCTTGTCCTTTTGGCGGACAGAAAAACGCGCGTTCAAGGACACGCGACAATGACGTAAGACGTATGAAGACACACCCCACCCCCCCCACCCGAACTGTCGTCAGCCTGAGCGCAAGCCTGTTGCTGTTCACAGCCACCAATCATTGGGCCGACTGCGGTCCAGGAACTCCGACCATCACCAGCGTGCCAAGCCTGGGCGGCAGCCTCTACCGGGTGACAGCGCTCAACGCGGGTGGCCAGGTGACAGGTTACTCGTATGTGCCCGGCAATCTGGAAGTTCACGCCTACCGGTTTGGCTCCGGCGGCCTGGTTGATTTGGGAACGCTCGGGGGCTCATCAAGCCAAGGCTTCGCGATCAACAGTGCCGGGCAGGTTGCCGGGGACTCCACGTTGACTGGCGACATGGCCACGCGAGGTTTCCTGCACAACGGCGCCGCCATGCTTGACCTCGGGACTTTGGGTGGCAGTTACAGCACCGCGACGGCGATCAATGATGCTGGGCAACTGGCCGGTAACTCGCAGGTTGCCGGCGACCTCGCGTTGGAGGCGTTCATTTATCAGAGCGGTTCGATGACCAGTCTGGGTCATCTCGGCGGCGGCTACAGCACCGCAGTCGCGATCAATCAGGCCAGTCAGGTCGTCGGAAGTTCGCTGACAGCGTCGTCCGAGTTTCATGGCTATCTGTACAACAGTGGCGCCCTGACGGACCTCGGTTCACTGGGTGGCGGTTACAGCACGGCTTACGCGCTCAATGACAGTGGCGCGGTCGTTGGTGACTCCACTCTCGCCACGGGCGAAACACACGGTTTCGTTTACTCGGGTGGTGTCATGACGGATGTCGGCACGTTGGGAGGCAGCTTTTCCAGCGCTTATGGAATCAACAACGCCGGTCAGGTCATCGGCACGTCAGCGACAACTGGCGACGCGCAGGTCAAAGGTTTCATCTACAGCAGCGGGGCGCTGACTGACCTCGGCACATTGGGCGGTAGCTACAGCACGCCGCGCGCGATCAACAACCAGGGACAAGTGGTGGGCGAGACCGAGACGGCCGAATTTGTCACGCGCGCCTTTCTCTGGCAGAGCGGCAGCATGGTTGATTTGAACACTTTATTGCCGGCGGGTTCAGGCTGGGAATTGAACAATGCGCAGTTCATCAACAACGCCGGTCGCATCGTGGGCCAGGGCACTTTGAATGGTGAATCGCAATGGTTCATTCTCGACCTCGGCGGCGCCAATAACCCGCCGGTCGCCAAAGCAGGTGATGACCAGTCAGCCCAGTGCAGCGGGCAGGTGACGCTTGATGGCACGCAATCCAGCGACCCCGATGGCGATGCGCTGACCTACGAGTGGAGCGAAGGCGGAGTTTTGCTGGGTTCGAGCGCCACGTTGACGGCAACTTTTGGGGCTGGTTCGCACACGATCACACTGAAGGTTTCTGATCCTTGCGGCGACTCCGCCGAGGACAGCGTGGTAGTAAGTGTGGTTGGTGATACAACGCCCCCCACGATTACCGGTCCCACCACGGTCACCGGTGGCGGTTCGGGTAATTGCGAAACCATTGTGCCCGATCTGCGAGGATTGGTTGTGGTCAGCGATAACTGCACCCCAACCAGCGCCCTGGTCATTACCCAGAACCCTGCCCCGGGCACGGTCCTTGGCTCGGGCCAATACACCATCACGGTCACGGTCACTGACGCCGCCGGCAACAGCGCAAGTTGCAGTTCGGCCATCACCGTCGGCGACAGCAAACCGCCGGTCATCACCCGCGCCCCGCAATGCGTCACCGTTTCAACCGGTCGTGACTGCGAAGGTGAAGTGCCCAATCTGAAAGGCCAGATTTCGGCCAAGGATAATTGCACGCCGGCCAAAGCCCTGATTGTGACCCAAAGTCCGGCTGCCGGGACGTTGCTGCCGAAGGGCGAGCATCTTGTCATAGTGACCGTGACCGATGCCGCCGGCAACAGCACCTCGAAGTCCGTCAACTTGCGCATCGCGGATCGCACGGCGCCGAAGATTCACTCCGTGACAGCTACGCCGGACGTGTTGTCCCCAGCGGATGGAAAACCTGTCCGGGTCCATGTCGCCGTTGTCGCGACCGACAACTGCGATGCCGCCCCGGTTTCCAAAATCGTGAAGGTGCTCTGCGATGAGCGCACTGACAACGGCGATATTAAGATCCTCGACGATCTTTCGGTGCGCCTCGCGGCCTCCCGCAACTCCAGGGGTGATGGTCGGGTCTACCGAATTGTGGTCCTTTGCCGGGACAGTTCGGGCAACTGCACGTTTGATTCGGTCACGGTTCGCGTTCCGAGGAGCAGTGGCGGTGGCCAGGGTAAACACTGATGTTTGTTGATGGCCGGGGCTTAGTGCCCAGCAGGTTTCCGCCTTTCGAGAGGTTTCGTCCCCCGGAAGGCGGTTTCCTTTTCCAGCCAGGCAACAACCGCACTGTGCGAGAGCTTTGGACATCGGCCAGACAGTTTGCTAGGCTGCGCGGGATTTATGAGTTTGGAGAACAAAGAGATTACTGTGCCCACGCCGTCCGATTTCATCCGCGACATCGTGACCAAACATGTTGCCGAGGGGAAATATCCTCGCATCCACACGCGTTTTCCGCCGGAGCCGAACGGGTATCTCCACATCGGCCACGCCAAGAGCATTTGCCTGAACTTCGGCATTGCCCGCGAGTTTGGCGGCATTTGCAACCTGCGCATGGATGACACGAATCCGACCAAAGAGGATATCGAATACGTTGAGTCCATTCAGACGGATGTAAACTGGCTGATCAGTGGCTGGGCGAGTGACCAACTCGGGTTGAAGCCTAAAGGTAAAACTCCGGAAACGACCACGACAAATGGAAAGCCAGATTTCCAGCTGGCGCCCGCTTCACCAACCGGCAGCGTGGAACCGTTCTACGCAAGCGACTATTTCGATCAAATTTACGAATACGCCGTTGCCCTGATTAAAAAAGGCAAGGCCTTCGTTTGCGATTTGTCGCCCGCCGATACCGAAGCTTATCGCGGTGCTCCTGATCGACCCGGCAAGGATTCTCCATTCCGGAATCGCAGTGTGGAGGAAAACCTTGATTTGTTCAGCCGCATGAAGAACAGGGAATTCCCCGACGGCGTGCGCACCTTGCGGGCGAAGATTGACATGGCGTCGTCAAACATCTGGTTGCGCGATCCGATCCTGTACCGCATCCGCCATGCGGAGCACCATCACACGGGCGGCAAGTGGTGCCTCTACCCGATGTACGACTTCGCGCATTGCCTCAGCGATTACATCGAGGGCATCACCCACAGTATCTGCACGCTGGAATTCGAGGTGCATCGACCGTTGTACGACTGGATTTTGG
Source organism: Limisphaerales bacterium (assembly GCA_044225555.1). Taxonomy (GTDB): domain Bacteria; phylum Verrucomicrobiota; class Verrucomicrobiia; order Limisphaerales; family JADLHS01; genus JADLHS01. The sequence goes on from JBGAIM010000010.1 coordinate 190,944, forward strand.
AGAGTCTCGAACTGCCCCGTCCCCTGCCCCATCAATACGAGTTTGCCCGGCTCAGCCTGGGTTACACCGTGATGAGCAAGCGCAAGCTCATGCAACTGGTGAACGAGAATCTCGTGAGTGGCTGGGATGATCCGCGCATGCCGACGATCAGTGGCATTCGGCGGCGGGGCGTCACAGCCGAGGCATTGCGCGCCTTTGCTTACAACATCGGCATCACAAAATACAACGGCTTGACCGATGTATCCGTTCTCGAACACGCCATTCGCGAAGACTTGAACCAACGCGCGTTGCGCCGGCTCGCCGTGCTGCGGCCCCTCAGGGTGGTCATCACAAATGTTCCCGAGGGTCAAACCGAGGAACTCGAGGCCGTGAACAATCCTGAGGATGAAAACGCCGGCAAACGAAAGATCCCGTTCACCCGGGAACTTTACATTGAGCAGGACGATTTCAAGGAAGTGCCGCCGCCAAAGTTTTTCCGGCTCAAGCCCGGCGGTGAGGTCCGCTTGAAATACGCTTACATCATCAAGTGTGAGGAAGTCGTCAAAGACTCCGCGGGCAAAATCACGGAGCTCCGTTGCACGGCGGACTTGGAAAGCAAGACCGGGGGGGCCACCGCTGGCCGCAAGGTCAAAGGCACGATTCACTGGGTCAGCGCCGCCCACGCGGTGGCGGCTGAAGTGCGTCTCTACGACCGGCTCTTCACGGTGCCCGAGCCGGACTCCGACGGTGATTTCAAGCAACACCTCAATCGTCGCTCCCTCGAAATCGTCACGGCCCAGTGTGAGCCATCGTTGAAGGAAGCGGACGCCGAACGCCGTTATCAATTTGAACGCCTCGCTTACTTCGCGCTGGATAAAGATAGCGCGCCCGGTCGCCTGGTGTTCAATCGCACCATCACGTTGAAAGATACGTGGGCGAAGGAAGTGCAAAAGGGCTGACAGCGCCATGCCGACGGCGGCTACATCGTAATCCCGATGAACCCGAACCAGCCATCCCCGGATGTAGCCGCGGACCGGTTGCGGGAAAGCGAGGAGCTATATCGTCGGCTGTTTGAATTGATGCCGGGCAGCGTGTTGCTGATGGACGCGCGGGGTTTCGTGCTGGATGTGAATCCCGCCTTCTGTCGGCAGATCGGTTTCAGCCGCGCCGAACTGGTGGGCGGGCACGTCAGCCGCTTCAGTCAGGACTCCATCGAAGCCATCGAGCGCAACATCACACGGCTGATGGCCGGGGAGGTGTTGGAACATCAGGTGACCAACGTGCAGAAAGACGGCAGCGTGCGGCACTACGAACTGCGCGAAACCGCCATCACGCTGCCCGACGGCTCGCGCGGCATCCTGGCACTGGCGGATGACGTCACCGAGCGCTTGCGCGTGCAGCAGGAAAAGCTCGAAATGGAACGGCAACTCCTGCACGCGGACAAACTCAAGAGCCTCGGAGTCTTGGCCGGCGGGATCGCCCACGACTTCAATAACCTCCTCGCCGCCGTCACAGGCAACATCGAACTTGCCATGCTGGACCTTGGCGCAAGTTCGCCAATTCAGAGCAGCCTCAAGGAAGCCGCCGCCGCCGCCCAGCGCGCGGTGGACCTCACGCGCCAGATGCTGGCCTATTCCGGCCGGGGACGATTCGTTGTGAGTGACGTGGACTTAAGTGATTTGGTGGGCGAAATGGCCGAGCTGCTCAATGCGTCAATTTCGAAGAAGGCGAGTCTCCGCTTGAATCTGGCGTCGGAACTGCCGTTTATCGAGGCCGACGGACCCCAGTTGCAGCAGGTGGTCATGAACCTCGTCACCAATGCCTCGGACGCACTCGGGGAACGGCCCGGCGTCATCACCATCACCACGTGTGTGCGCGAATGTGACGCGGAAATTCTGGCCGGGAGCCGGACGCCTCATCCGCTGGCACCGGGGCGATATGTGGTGCTCGAAGTTCGCGACACCGGTTGCGGCATGGATGAGCCTGTTCAAAGGCAACTGTTCGACCCATTTTTCACAACTAAGTTCACGGGGCGCGGTTTGGGCATGTCAGCGGTGCTGGGGGTTGTGCGCGGCCACAACGGCGGCATCATGGTTTTCAGCGAGCCCGGCCGGGGCTCCGTCATTTCTGTTCTGTTCCCGGCCCGGCAATACAAGTCCGCCCCAGCCGCGAAACCACTGAGTCCACTCACGGCGATTCAAACGCCGCTTGCGCCCACACTGACGGGGACCGTGCTGGTCGTGGATGACGAAGCGCCCCTTCGCATGTTAGTCGAACAGATTCTGAAACGAATGGGGCTGCGAGTCTTGACCGCCGTGGATGGCGAAGAGGCCGTCGCCTGTTTCCGTGCGCATGCTGACGAAATCACGTTTGTCATTCTGGATCTCACCATGCCCAAAATGGACGGGATGAAAGCCCTGGCCGAGTTGCGCCGGCTGCAACCACACGTCAAAGCGGTCCTGACCAGTGGGTACGATGTCGAGAGTTTGAATCCGCGTTACGCCCAGGAAGGTTTTGCCGCGTTCATCCGCAAGCCATTTCAAGTCGAGGCCTTGATCAGCCTGGCCCGACGCATGTGCGCGAACAATCCTTGAACGAGCCACGGCCCATCGTCCGTCACCACGCCCACGGTTGACTCCCCCTACCCGTGACAGTGAATTCGCACTTACCGCATCGGGGTCGTTCCTGACTTTTCCAGATCCTGCCTCAAGGCCGGTTCGAGGGCGCGAAACATCATTTCGGCAAAGTGCCGCTCGCCTTCCCCGGTGAAATGCACGAGATCAATGAACTTTTCGTGTTCACCATCCAGTCCGGGATGGGTGTTCACAAGCTGGATTGCTGGATGCAAACGGGCTATTTGCTCAACCAACTTCGAGTGAACCTCATTGGCTCGGATTTGTGAAAGCACATTCGGAAAAACTGCCCGATAGAACGTCACGACATCGGTCTCACTTTTTGAATTTACTGCCATCGAGTAATTGGCGAGCACCAGACGGATGCCGTTGGTTTGCGTGATTTGGAATAAGTCCTCGTAGGCTCGGGCATACTCGGTTTCCATCGGATCACCAGGAACCCAGCTCGCAAATGCCTTCGGCGATGTTCGTTCGCGGCGGTAGGCCATCATCTTCAGGCGATATTCGGCGTCCGCCAGCATTTTCAGAGGCCGATCCACATAAGGGGGAGGTCCTTTCCCATGGGCGGGCGGTAGTGCGGGATTAAGCCACATAAAACCATTGTAACCGTGATAGGAGATGACCATGTCCGGTTTGAGTTGGAGAATCTCCCTGGCCAGGCGCTGCGCATTCAACCGGATGGTGTAGCTGGGAACGCCCGCATTGATGACCTGCACGGGGCGATCTGGCTGCAGCCGCCGCAGGATTAACTGCTGGAGGAGTTCGGGCCAGGGGATGTCGGTGGCGGCAATGGTGTGGCCAAATGTCGTGGACTCTCCCAACGCTACAATGCGATAGGCGTTTCCCTTTTCGATCTCGATGTCCGGCCCGCGAAATCCCAGGTTGTTGATCCGAACCCGGCTCTCAAACATTTTGCCTTCGCTTTTCGGGCGGAGTATGAAGGGCGCCGCCATGGTCGGATCGGGCTGCGTGATCTGCCGGCGCAGGACGGCCCATTCTTCAATGAAGTGATTCCACCAATGGGCAAAGGCCGTCGGATTCTGCTTTGCAAACTCGTAAGAGTAATATCGCTGGCCGGTCTCCGGTCTGGCATCCAGCCGGTAATCGGGGCGCACCACAAGATCGGCGAATGGCAACCCGATCAACAGCAACAAACCTGTGTTGATCGCCTGCACCGCCAGAAACGGGGGCCGGAACAGCCACTTGATGACAATCAACAGACCTCCACAAGTGAAAAGGCCGAGGTGAAACTGGAAACGCAGGTTCAAATAATAGGCTGCGGCAATCCAGATCAAGGCTGCCATGAATGCCCAGGTGAGCCCCAGAATGCTCCAGTACGGTTTCAGGAATTCGGAAGCGTGCCATCGGCCCGTCAGGATCACCGCCGCTGTGATGAGCCACGCGATGACGATATAGTATGTATCCAAAGTGAGTATCCACCCGTCACCGAGCAAAAAGCCTCCCCAAGCTGCCAAGGTGCAGGCCCAGCCAAGAGTGATCCCCAACTTGGAGTTCACGCCCCGCAAGCCTTCCGTGGTTGCCGTCACATACAATCCCACCAACGCGGCCAATGCGAACCACGGCATCCGGACGAAGAGGGCCATCGTCAACGCTATTCCCATGAGAAGGAATGGTGTCGCAATGGCCAGGATTTTGATTGAAGCCAACTGCCGCATGTCGCCTTGAACCCTAATTGTCTTTGGATCTAATCACGCCCGTTGAGCGCCGTTTCATGCCCCTCTGCGAACGGCTGTCATCAGTTCAGGCCGGACAGTCGCCGCGGGTTCACCCCTTCTCGATCGCGGCGAACAAACTCTCGAGACTGTTCAACGGAGCATCCCGCTTGGGATTCAAGACTCGCCGAATGTATTCGACTCCCTCGGTTACCGTGCGGACGGACTTGGGGAGAAGTGCCCCGCTGGCGTTGGCATGCCCCCCGCCCTGGAATCGCTCCGCGACCTTGATGGCTTCGCCGTTGCGGCTGCGGAAGCTGGCGATCACAATGTTGTTCGTGCGTCGAAACAACGTCACCAGCACTGGATAGCGCGTGGCCTGCCGTTCGAGCAATTGATGCACAATCTGGTTGTTGTTGCCGACCACGGTATCCACGTAACCCACCGTTGAGCTGAGTTCCGTGACGTTATTTTTGCTCCACTCGAAACCCAGCGGGTCCTCAATCCGGCGTTTGACCTCCATGACTTGCAGCAGCGGATGATCAAGCAGTTTTTCAATCTCGCCGTTGATCAAAGCATGGAGATTCCAAAAGCCGTAGATCTTCACGAGACTCGCGTAATCACCCGCCACGGCGAAGTCCGGATCGTCCTCAAGGAACAAGTCGGCCACGTTGTTCAAGTGAACGAGCCGGTCGAGCGCGGGTGTGGCCAGTCCGTATTCGCGGCATAGTTCATAGCAGAGCAATCCGGCGGACTTGTTGATGTCATGGACGAGTTGCGCGTTGCCCGGCGTTGCCTCGGTGACATGATGATCCACGATCAACCAGTTGGCCTTGTCGAGGCGCGGCTCGAACGTCAGGTCGGTCACCCACGCTGATTTCTCGCGCGGTTCGCGCTGCTTCCAATAATTGTAGTGGTAAGCCTCCAGCGGGATATCCGAGTTGAAGACCTTCTTTGCCAGCCGTCGCAGCAATACCCCGGCGACCAACCCATCCAAGTCGCTTTCGTGGGTAATAATCACGTCGGGATGTGGCAGCACAGTCATACCTGGAGCTTAGGTGAGCCGCGCGCGACTGGCGAGCGGCGATTTGCGCTGTCAGTAAAATAACTTCTTTCGTCAAAGCCGGGTCTTGCGACACACTCCACGGCGACTATGAAATTATTCGATCTTTCCGGAGAAGTGGCGGTGGTGATTGGTGCCACGGGCGTGCTTGGTGGCGCCCTGGCTGAAGGCCTGGCGCAAGCGGGCGCAAAGATCGCCGTCCTCGGCCGCAACGTCGAACGCGGCGAAGCTCGCGTCAAAGCCATTCAAGCCAAAGGCGGCCAGGCCGCTTTCTTCGCCGCCGACGCCGTGTCGCGTTGCAGCCTCGGCGAAGCGCACGAGAAAATCGAGGCGGCACTCGGCGCACCAACTATTCTGCTCAACGGCGCGGGCGGGAATGATCCCAAAGTCACCGTCACTGCCGATCATCCCTTCGAGTCCATTCAACTCGCCGACTGGCAGGCCAACTTCGACCTGAACCTCGCTGGCGGCGTGCTGCTACCCTGCCAGGAATTCGGCCCCGCCATGTGCACCCGTGGCAAGGGCAGCATCATCAACATTGCCAGCGCTTCGGCGCACCTCCCGTTGTCCCGCGTGGTCACGTACTCCGCCGCCAAGGCAGCGGTCCTGAATCTCACCAAGTTCCTCGCCCGCGAATGGGCGGCCAAAGGCGTGCGCGTTAACACCATCACCCCGGGCTTTTTCCCCGCCGAACAGAACCGCAAACTCCTGTTCAACGAGGATGGCTCCCCGACCGCCCGGACGCAGTCCATCTGGGGACACACCCCGATGAAACGATTCGGTGAAGCGCAGGAATTGATTGGCGCCGCCGTGTTTCTGGCCAGCCACCGGGCCAGCAGTTTCGTAACTGGGTCCGACCTCGTCGTGGATGGTGGTTTCCTGAGCCAGACGATTTAATTAACCACGCACCCGGTGGCGGCGTCTGATACACTGTGCTGACGATGGCTCGTTCCGATAATCCGGTGAATCCACTCGCAGCGGGGCAACGGGTGTTTGAGCGTTACTACCTCAAGCGCACCTTGGGCGTGGGCGGCATGGGTGTGGTCTGGCTCGCCCACGACCGCGTACTCGAACAACCCATCGCCCTCAAATTCATCGCGCAACACCTCGTTCAGGACAAACACGAGATCGAACGCCTCAAGAGCGAAACCCGCCGCAGCCTCAAACTCTCGCACCCGAACATCGTCCGCATCTACGACTTCATCCAGACCCATCAGGGCGCGGCCGTGGCGATGGAATATGTAGACGGCTGGTCGCTCTGGTCGTTGCGCGTGGACAAACCCCGGCAGATCTTCACCGTGGACGAAATCATGCCCTGGGTTCGCGACCTGTGCGACGCGCTGGATTACGCGCACAACCAGGCCGGCATCGTCCATCGCGACATCAAGCCCGCCAACCTCATCGTTGACTCGCGTGGCCAGCTTAAGATTACTGACTTCGGTCTGTCGCGCGAACTTCACCGCGGGCCGGCGCACGATGCCTCTCATCCCAACATCGTGGGCACGGATTGGTACATGAGCCCGCAGCAATGGACCGGCGAACCGCCCGCCGTCGCCGACGACATCTACTCCCTGGGGGTGACGATCTACGAATTGCTGACCGGCAAGCCGCCGTTTTACGAAGGCGACGTGTTCAAGCAACTGCACGAAGACGTCCCGCCGAGCCTGACGGAACGGTTGTTCCAATTCGGCATCCACGACGTCGTCATTCCCCTGACCTGGGAAGAAACCATCGCCGCTTGCCTCGAAAAGGACGCCGCCCGCCGCCCGGTCAGCATCCGCGATGTCGCCGCCCGCCTCGGGTTTATTGTGTCGTAAAAGCATCTCTTAATTGCCGCATGGTAGGGCAAAGCTGCCGCTTTGCTTGATGTTGGCGGCGCAGCAGCACCGCCCTACCATTTTTGAGATTAGTTTTGGCATCGCGGACTCTCATGCCCTGCATGTTCGCCTTAGGACACTCCATTCAATCTGCCCTGCACTCTTCTGGGATGGAATTTGCGCTCCGCTTCCCCTAACCTGCATCCGTGCATAACACCGCCCTTCAGATCGGCTCCGCCAGCGGCAAAGTAACCGACGCGCAGGTCGCCCAACTTGTCGCCCAGGCGTTGCCTGCCGCCGACTATCGCGGCAAAAAGATTCTCCTCATCGTTCCCGACCACACGCGCACCGCGCCCATCGGTCTGTTGTTCAAAACCATCTTCGCCCAGATCGGCATCGTGACCAAAGAACTCGACGTGCTCACCGCCCTCGGCACCCATCCGCCCATGAGCGAGGAAGCCATCTGCCAGCGATTGGAAATCTCCCTTGAACAACATCGCACCGAGTTCAAGAAAGTCCGCTTCTTCAATCACGAGTGGGACAACCCCGCCGCGCTCCAGGAAATCGGCTCGCTCACTTCCAAGGACGTCAGCGAACTCACCGACGGCCTGTTCTCGATGGACGTGCCCGTGGAGATCAACCAGCTCGTGTTCAACTACGACCAGGTCATCATCGTCGGGCCGGTGTTCCCGCACGAAGTCGTCGGGTTCTCCGGCGGTAACAAGTATCTCTTCCCCGGCGTGGGCGGACCGAAGATTCTGAACTTCTTCCACTGGCTCGGCGCGGTCGTGACCAACCCGATGATCATCGGCAACAAATGGACGCCCGTCCGCAAAGTCGTGGATCGCGCCGGCGCACTGGTGAAAGTCAGCAAAGCCTGCTTCTGCCTCGTCGTCGCGCCGGACAAATCCCTCGTCGGCCTCACGTTCGGCGCGCCTGAGAACGCGTGGGACGCCGCGAGCGAACTCTCCCGGCAGGTTCACATCATCTACAAGGACCGGCCGTTCCAGACCGTGCTCTCCAAAATGCCGCCGATGTATGACGACCTCTGGGTCGCCGGCAAGGGCATGTATAAACTCGAACCCGTCGTCGCCGACGGCGGCGAACTCATCATCTACGCGCCGCACGTCACCGAGATTTCCGTCACGCACGGACGCATCATCGAGGAGATCGGCTACCATTGCCGCGACTATTTCCTGACGCAATGGGACCAGTTCAAAGACAAACCCTGGGGCATTCTCGCGCACAGCACCCACGTGCGCGGCATCGGCAAAATGGCGAACGGCGTCGAGCAATGCCGCATCCAAGTCACGCTCGCCACTGGCATCCCGGAAGCCGTTTGCAGAAAGATCAACCTCGGCTATCGCGACCCGAAAACCATCCGCGAGGAAGACTTCAAAGACCGTGAGCACGAAGGAATTCTCTTCGTGCCCAAAGCCGGTGAGATGCTGTATCACTTGAAACAACAACCGAAATGGGCGGGCGGCTAAGTGGCTGAATGCAATACGCAATCCCGGATGAAAACCTCTTCCGCGCCCTCGGCACCATCACCAACACGGCCAAATCCAAATGAATAGGAAACTTACGCGGACCTATCTAATTGCCGTGGTATGTGCATCCGCTTGCGCTTATATAGCGAATTATCTGTTAGTGCAGAATCTGGTCGGCCCCCGCGAACTTATGCTGCGTTTTCGGCCTAGGTACAACGTAAAATTCAATCCGAGTGGTTGGAAGTCATCCGGTTCGACGAATTTGGTTGGCTTAGTTGTGCCTTCAAAAATTGGACAACGTTATCAAATGGTGGATCAATTGCTCGAGTCGGGAGCTCTATTGGGCATGACCGAATCGTCCGTGACCGAACTCTTGGGAGATCCTGACGCTGGCATTACGAAGCAAGACAGTATCAGGGCATTGCATAATGCATATGGCATTTCTAACGATGGAATACCGAAGCGAATTCTTGATAGCTCGGGTAATCTGACTTATTGGTCGTATGATCTTGCACCTCAGCGTAACTTTCCTGCGCGTTCTATTTGGTTTCCAATGGCATTTTGCAACTGCGAGCACTGGCTATTGTCGGTCGAGTTTGAACATGGCAAAGTAATTTCAAGTCGAGTTTCTTTCTGATCCCAGGAGCGCCGGCCTCCGAGCCGGCACGTCGACTGGTTAATAAATTGCAACGAGTTGAACCAGAAACATGCCGGGAAGCCTTGTCTTTTTCAAACCCCGCCGCGTTCCAGTGGGAAAGAGCGAGTTCTCAATCTCTGATGCAACCGGATGGCAAAGAAAACCGCGAGCCCGCATTGGACCAGCCAAGCTGACTTACCAAATCGCTCACTCCCACCGAGCAATTGTGGACCATACGACAGTTCCCGAGCCAACGACACCGCCATTGCCAGGACATACGGCAGCAGGAAGCCAAAGAGCAGCGTAAACAAAAACGCGGTGATGAAATGCCGGCAGCTTACGGAAAAGTAGAGGCCAATCACCGGCAGCACAGCATAGGTGAGCGTGAAAAACCAGATTTGTTCGAGGCTGTCCTGGGGTTCAAACAGTCCGGCGAAATAAATCCAGATGCCGAGCAGCGTGATGATGGATGGCAGGAATTGCCCCCACAACCCGCGCAATCGTCCGCCGATGATTTGTCCGGTCTTCAACGGCGACACGAGCAGCAGTTCGAGCACGCCGGTCTCGCGTTCGCGCCGGAAGCTGCCCGCCGCACTCGCCGCCATGCTGAAGGTCAGCATCCACGCCATGAGATTTTCCCACGTCTGATAGCTCCGGAAAAAGCCCCGGTCCGTAAGCGCCATCGTTTGCACGGAGACGATGATGGCAAACCAGGTCCACGTCACCAGCCGCCCGCTCCAACTCCGTTGTTCGAGCCAGCCGATGGGATTGCGCTCCAGTTTCCAGCGCATCCAGCGTTTGAGGAACGAGACCCACAAGACCGGTTGAAAAAAGACCTTTTCGATTTGTTGCGCCCGAACCGAGGGCGGTTCTTCCTGCCACGAGCCCCGCACGCGCTTGGCCGCGAACAGCACGGCGACAGCCAACGCCAGCAGCGCGATCACGGCGGATTGCAGGATGCTGATCAACACTTGAACGGCGCTGACCCTGGGCAGGGCGCCCGTCCAAACGTTCCAGGCTTGCGGATGCAGTCCATTCACCGCGAAGCCAACCAGGAAGTTAAAATCCATACTCGAATAGCCGCTGCGCAGGTTTCCCCCCAGCTTGTAACCGAGCAGCAGCCCCACCAGATAGCTTTGGACCAGCAGCGCCAGTACCGCCAGCAACGCGGCCAGCGCCATGGCCCGCAAACTGTTCCGTGCGGTGGCCGAGGCCACCAGGGCGGCGGCCAGGGCCCAGCAGACGCCGCTGAAATTGATCACGGCCGAGGCGGTGGCTTGTTGCCAGCTCACACCGCCGAGCAGAAACGGAATCGTCAAGACGGGCAGGACCGCCACCAGCAACGTCATTCCGCGCACCCCGTGCGTCAGGCCCTTGGCCACGACGATGTCCCGCGGTTTGAGCGGCGTGAGAAAGAGCAGCCCGAGCGTGCCCTCGCGCCGCTCGCGGCTCAGGCAATCCGCCGCACTGAGCGGGATAAGAACCCACACCGCGCCGAACAGGGTCAGGTGCATGAAGCCGAACAAGGCCGCGCCCTGATTCGGTGTCAGTGGCTGATCGAGGGTGAAGAACACGCCGCAGGCCAGCACCGCCGCCACGCCGAGCATTCGCAGCCAGAACGTAAACGGCTGCCGGGCCTGGGAGCGCAATTCGCGGCTGATGACCGGGAAGACGTTCATGGGGTCACGCGCGCCCTGGGCTCCAGCGACCGTGACGATCCGGTGGCCACCAGTGCGCGGAAATTTGAATTCAAACGCGTCCTGGACACGGCGAGCAGTGCCGCATCCACCGCCAATCCGAAAAGCACCCACAGCACCACCATGGTCTCGACCGCGCCGGAACTGAGTCCCCGGCTCGTCATGCCGATGAACCAGAAGCAGAGGATCGCCACCCACGACGGCAGCAGCACCGTGCGAATGGTTTTGAGAATGGCCCGCGTGTGGCGCGTGGTGGTGAGCGCCGACCAGACACTGACCGGTCCGATGACAAAGCAGTCCGCCAACAGCAACACGATCCCGCCCGCAAATATGATCCCGAAGATGGTCCGGTCCGGTCCGAGCCAGTTGGTCCGGTCGGGCCAGAAGATCATGCCCAGAAACACCAGGTTCATGCCCACCAACATCCATTTGGGCCAGCGAAATAATTGCGCCAGCGCCGCCTGCTGGCCAGCGATGATCGCCGCGGGCCGCAGGGGGGTGACGAGCAGCAATTCCAACGCTCCGTTCTGGCGGTCTTCGCTCAACCGGCGGGTGGCTTCGATGGCCACCATGCACTTGAAAACCACATGCAGCGCGAAGGCCAGCAGAATGGCGATGGAAAAAGCCGCGCCAGTGCGGCGCGGGGACCAAATGCCGGAAAGAAAGCCGAACCAGATGAACTGCGCGACCCCGATGATCCCAAACGCCCAGCGCCCCACCCGGTCATCGCGGGTGGCCAGCCAGAGGTAGGGTTTTGATTCGAGCCCGGCGCGGGATGGCTTGTTTCGATTCGCGAGCAGCGGCTTTTCGCGCCCGGGTTTTGAACTGCCAGTCTCATCGCTTGCTTGTTGCCACACGCGCGGCAGCCACGCACTTGCCACAATCAGAAACGTCAGGCTCAAAGCAACAATTGCCAGCAGCGACTTCCAGAATTCTCCGGCGCCCATGCGGGTCGAATAAAAATTGTCGCCGGCGCAGTAGAGGGCGTAACCCGGACTCGGCCAAAAGAGAAAATCAAATGACCGATGGAATGTGAGCTTCAGCCCCCACCACAGCAACGGCAGGCAACCCGCCAGCAAAACCATGATGCCCAACGTCCGCAGGATCGCCGCGCGCGAGTCGTGGCTGAAGGCGGAGACGAACATGCCCGCCGCCAGCGAAAGAAACAACGTCGCCAGCAACACCAGCGCGCTGCGGGCGAATTCGCCGGGAGTCACGCCGCCCATCAACAACGGCACCGCCAGCATCGGCACCACCGCCAGCAACCCATAAAAGGAATGCAAGGACGTGGACGCGAGTTTGCCCAACACGACATCGTGTCCTTTCAAGTCCGTGAGAAACAACAGCCCCAGCGTGCCTTCGCGTCTTTCCTCACTCAGACAATCCGCCGTCAGAAAGACTCCGGCCAACATCGCGAAACCGAGACTGAGAATGTTGATGGTCCCGAAGATCGCGGTGGCGCGCTGGGACGCGGTTAGGTTGTTCCCAAAGACTGCCAGGATGAACCAGATTGTGAGCGCCAGTCCCGCCGCGATCAAACGCATCCAATGCGTGACCCGCTGCCGGGCCGCCGTGCGCAACTCACGCTCGACTATCGGCAGGAAGGTCATGGCCGGCAGGCGGAGAACTGAGGCGCGTAGTTCACGTTTTAGGAATGAACGATTCCGGTTTGGACATCATCTACAGTTTCTGACCTCTGACTTCCGACCTCCGGCCTCGGGCTCGGGTTACTGCGTTTCGCCCCGCGTCACGCGCAGGAAAACCTCCTCCAAGCCGATCTCGTCCTCGCGCAGTTCAATGAGTTTCGCCCCGCCCCGAACCAGCGCGTCCGCCACAATGCTGTGATCGGTATCGTGACTCGCCAGGGTCACTTTCAATTTATGATCCAACGGGGACACTTCGGTCACCTCCGGTCGCGCCTTGAGCAAGGCCACGGCTTGCTCGGTGTCACTGCCGACCCGCACCCAGACCACCCGGCCCGACGACATCTGATCCCGCACGCCCTGCACCGGCCCGGCATAGATCAATTTGCCACGCTCGATGATGGCCACGCGATTGCAGATGGTTTCCAGTTCACTCAGGATGTGCGAGCTGATGATGATGGTCTTGCCCATGCGGCGCAGTTCACGCAGCACCTCCATCATTTCGATACGCGCGCGCGGATCGAGCCCGCTCGCGGGTTCATCGAGGAGGAGGAGTTGTGGATCATGGATCAACACCCGGGCGAGCCCGAGCCGCTGTTGCATGCCCCGGCTCAACGCGCCAATGAGGGAACCTTTCTTCTCGCTCAGGCCAACCAGTTCCAACACGTCGTTCACCGTTTTCTCGCGTTGGGCCGATGGGATGCGATAACACGCGCCGAAGAAATCCAGGTACTCGGTGACCTCCATGTCCTTGTACACGCCGAAGAAATCCGGCATGTAGCCGATGACATGTCGCACCGCGTCGGCGTCGGCGACAACATCGTGCCCCAGGACAACCGCTCGGCCCGCGCTTGGGGCGAGGAACGTGGCGAGGATGCGCAGCGTCGTGGTTTTGCCGGCACCATTGGAGCCGATGAAGCCGAACAAATCGCCCTGGTTGACCGTGAGGTCGAGATTGGAGAGCGCGGTCATCGTGCCGTAGGTGCGCGTCAGCCCGAGGGTTTGCACCGCGGCGATGGGAGGAACTTCGTTGGGCATAAGTTCTTCAGTTTTGGGTAATGGTAACAGGAATCCGCCACAGTGTGTTCGCGGCCGAGCGCTTGCTCTTGAATTGATTCACCGGCGCCACCGGCGAGGTGCCGGGCGACCACGCCAGCAATACCGCGTGGCCCCGGGTCACCGTCGCGGAGAGGTCCAGGCCGGGCGGGGACACGAAATTCACTCCGCGTTGCGGCGCGGAAAGTTCCCCGGTGAAAGAGGCCACCATGCTGGCCGTGGGCAGATCGTCAATTCGTCCGCCGCCGTGCCGGCCGAAAGCGTATTGGCGCTCCTGCACCGCCCCTTCGTAACCGGCCCCGTGTTCCTGCACGAATTGCGGCAAGGGCACCCCATTCGTGTTTGCCAGTTGCAGGGTTTTGTTCTGCCCGGCCGCGATGCTTCCGACCGTGAAGACTTCTCCGTTTACCACGAGTCGCGCTTCCCCAACCGCGCTGCCCGATTGATTCAACACCGAAACGTTCCACCCGTCCGGCGCCGGGTTGAGTGAAATCACAAACGGCATCGCACCCGAATGCCACCAGTCATTCACGTAAAGCTGGCTGGTCCAGACCGGCACGAAGACCTCCGCCTTGAAGTTGTCGCCGGTCAGCAGGATGTCCGCCTTGCTCAAGCTCTGTCCCCCGCCCATCGCCTGAAATTCGCCGCGGAGCGTGGAGTACTTGAGTTCGCTCCGCAGGGCGTATTCCGCGTTCGCCGGCGAGTAGATGGAGGCGTAAGTGCGCCCGCGCAGTTCCGCGCGCTCGCCGTTGCGCAGCACGTCCACCAGATGGATCTCGTTGTATTCCGAATCCCCGGCGCGCAACCGATAACCGATGAAATAGATCAGGCCCGAAAAAAACACCACGTAACACGGGAACGTGATCCACGTCAGCATGGGCCGGTTGATGCGCTTGAGCCAGAACCGGTCGAACGGCCCGATCACCAGCAGGTAAACCAGCAGCAACAGCAGCAGCCAGCCCACCGGCAGTTTGTGCACCTGCCGGCTGTCAATCATCGCGCCGAAGATGCCATCTACACTGTGGCCGTAGCCGGAATTGAAATCGGTATTCGCGTAAAGTGCCCCGGGCACATCCACGAGTTTCGTCCAAAAGGTGGCGAGATTTCTCCAGGACTTGAACGGCTCCCGCTCGGGGCTGAACAGCAGCACTGTCACCCGGCCCAGCCCACGGTTGGCCGCGACGATGAGCGGCGTCTCTCCCGCCACGACCACGGGCCGGCCATCGCGAATGTTCCCGGTCACCACCCGGATTTCCGCCAAACCAAAAACCGGGTCAGCCGGCAGATCGCTGAAAGGAGTTTCGACCAACGTCGTCGGGGGCAGCACGGTGATCTTCCCGCCGGGCCGCGGCCGGGGATTGTAGCCGGGAGGATAATTGGTCACGGTCACTCCGGTGCGCAACCAGTTCTCCAGTTCCGGATGCTGCAAAACCGGCACGATTTCTTTCGGCTCGCAGGGCAACACGTTCCGCAACCAGGGGGCAGCCGTAATGTCGGACACTTGCTCGATCGCCACAATCAAATGCCCGCCGGCATTCATCCAGGACAGAATCGCGTTGACCTGACTCGCGCGCAGACTCGTGGCAACCTCGGAGTTTAGATACAAACAATTAAGGCCCTCGAGAACGAGCGGATTGTCGGGAAAGATGGAGGGTTGAAATCGTACCGCCGCCGGCTGCATGTCCGGTTGATTGCGTTTGATCGGCAGCAAAGTCGCGCCGCCCGAAGCCGTGCGCGGCAACGAGCCAACGAGGGTCACCTCCCAGCCGATCTGCCGTTGCGGCCGCACCGCGACCTGCTCCTGGCGCACCCGGCCACGCTCATCCAACAGCCGCACGTCCCAAAGCGTCTGGTACCGGCTCGTTGCGAAGGCGGGGATCACCACGCGCTTGAGCGTGCCCGTCGGCAACTCCACTACCAGGCGCTCCGATTGCCCCTTGCTGGAGCCCGCGGGTGAAACCTCGATCACGCCCGTGAACGGTGCGTCGCTATTTCGGATTTCACAAACGATGGGAAACCAGCTCGCCTCGCGCACCGTGCCGTCGTAGCCGAGAAACACATCGAACTGCAACTCGGCCTGGCAGGTCAGCACCCCGGCCACCAGCAAAGTCGCGCCGGACAGAAACAGAAACCTGCCCCGCTCCACGATGTTTCTGAGAGTGATTTGCATTGGCGACCTGGCAATCCGGTGCGGTTGAACGCGCGACATTAACCCAGACCCGAAGCGGTTCCGCAACGTTCAAATTGAGTTCGCCAGTCCACACCCATGCCGTTCCTTCGACAAGGCCCGCCGCCACTTCGCACGGTGAAAATTGTCGCTGACTTCCGCGGCATGACGAACGCGGTTCGTCATCGTCACGCTTTGCGAAGGTGGGGACAATCCGCGTCCCCATTTTTTAAGACAGGATGAAACGCCCATTCACTTGACGATGAAGTGCCGGGATTTAGAGTCCGTTCAAGGACGCACGCAACTATGCCAACCTCAGCCATGGAACTCACAGAACCTCGCCTCAAAGCCGTCCGGCCAATCCGGTCCGTGGCCCCGGACGAGGTCATTGCCACCTTGAAACAGCACATCCTCGTGGATGGTTTCAATTTGATCTATGACTGCGACCGCAGCCGCGGCTCGCGGTTTGTGGACGCTGCCACGGGCAAGACCTGGCTGGACCTCTACAGTTTCTACGCGTCCCAACCCATCGGCTTCAACCATCCGCATTTTGACCGCCCCGAAGTGCAGGCCGATTTGTTGCTCGCCGCGAAGATCAAAGTCGCCAACGCGGACGTTTACTCCACCCAATTCGCGACTTTCGTGCAAACCTTTGCTCGCGTGATGGGGCTCAAGCCACTGGAACGCTACTTCTTCATCGAAGGCGGTGCGCTCGCCGTTGAAAATGCCTTGAAGGCGGCGATGGATTGGAAGGTACGGAATAATCTTGCTGCCGGTCGCGGCGAACGCGGCACCGAGATCATCCATTTCAAACACGCCTTCCACGGCCGCTCCGGCTACACGATGAGTTTGACCAACACCGACCCGAGGAAGATTGCCTACTTCGCGAAGTTCCCCTGGCCGCGCATCAGCACGCCGATGATTGATTTTGCCCTGCCGGACAATGAGCGCCTCGCAGACGTGATTGTGAAGGAGCGGCAGACGGAGAAAGAAATCCGTGACGTGCTAGCCCAGAAAGCCGTGGACATCGCCGCCATCATCATTGAACCGATCCAGGGCGAAGGCGGCGACAATCATTTCCGCGCCGAGTTCCTGCAACTGCTCCGCCGCATCTGCGATGAGAACGAGGTATTGTTGATCTTCGATGAAGTCCAGGCCGGCATGGGCCTCACCGGGCGTAACTGGTGCTGCGAACATTTCGATGTGCGCCCCGACCTGCTGGTGTTCGGCAAGAAGGCCCAAGTTTGTGGCGTAATGGCCGGCCCGCGGCTGGATGAAGTGAAGGATAATTGCTTCCGTTTGCCGAGTCGCATCAGTTCCACCTTTGGCGGCAACTTCACTGATTACGTTCGCTCGACGCATTATCTGCGCATCATCGAACAAGAGAAACTCGTCGCCCATGCGGCGGCCCAAGGCGAAACGTTTCGGGCCGGCCTGCATGACCTCGCCCGGCGCCACGCCTTTGTTACCGCCCCTCGCGGACGCGGGCTCATGCTGGCGTTCGATTTGCCGGGCACGACAAAACGCGACGCCTTCTGGAAGGGTTGCTACGAACTGGGCCTGCTCGTGGTTCGTTCTGGCGAACGTTCCATCCGTCTGCGGCCCGTTCTCGATGTGCCGGATGAGGTGGTTGAGGAGTCACTGGAAATCATGGACAAGCAGTGCCGGAAGTTGAATGCTTAACTCCACGCACACTTGATCCTATGGCCAAGACATCGTCCCAAGCACCCGCCCTCTCCGTCTCCGTTGCCAGGACTCTGAAAGCCCTTGGCCTCAAATCGTCGAATCCTGGCGTATTCGCTGGCGAATGGTTCGGGTCAGGAAAAACTCTTCCAAGCCATTCGCCCAACGACGGCAGTTTGCTCGCCGAAGTTCGGACAGCGACCCCGCAAGAATATGAGCGGGCCATGCAAGGTGCAGTCGCGGCGTTCGAGCAATGGAAAACCATTCCGGCTCCGAAGCGCGGCGAAGTCATTCGTCAACTCGGCAATGCGTTACGCGATGCCAAGGAAGACCTCGGCAGGTTGGTCACGCTTGAAGCCGGCAAGATCATCACCGAAGGCCAGGGCGAAGTGCAGGAGATGATTGACATCTGCGACTTCGCGACCGGTCTTTCTCGCCAACTTTACGGGCTCACCATCGCCAGCGAGCGCCCGAACCATCGCATGATGGAGCAATGGCATCCGCTCGGCGTGGTCGGTGTCATCACCGCGTTCAACTTCCCCGTAGCCGTGTGGGCGTGGAATGTCGCGCTCGCAGCGGTGTGCGGCGATTCGTCGGTCTGGAAGCCCTCAAGTCTCACTCCGCTCACCGCCATTGCTACCATCAAGATCGCCGAGCGCGTCTGCCGGGCAAACAATGTTGATCCCGCCATCTTCACGCTCATTATCGGTGATGGCGCGACTGTCGGACAGCGGTTGCTCGACGACAAGCGTGTGCCGCTCATCTCGGCCACGGGCTCGAGCAAGATGGGCGTGCGGGTGGCAGAAAGTGTCGGTCGTCGCTTTGGCAAGACCATTCTCGAACTCGGCGGCAACAACGCCCTCATCGTCGCCCCCAGCGCCGACATGGACCTGGCGGTTCGGGCAATTCTCTTTGGAGCCGTCGGCACCGCTGGACAACGTTGCACCACCACGCGGCGCATCATTGTTCACGAATCCATTCGTGACGCTCTCGTGAAACGGCTAGTAAAAGCGTACGAACAGATTCCCATCGGCAATCCGGCTCAACCGGGAACCCTCTGCGGCCCACTGATCAACCAACAAGCTGTCGCGGAAATGCAATCGGCGCTGGAAAAAGTCCGCGCGGAAGGCGGAAGGATTTTGTTCGGAGGCGAGAATTTGGTCGGCCCCAGATTTCCAGGTGGATGTTATGCGCGCCCGTGCCTTGTTGCCGCGCGGCACGACATGAAAATTGTCCACGAGGAAACCTTCGCGCCAATTCTCTACGTCATCAGCTACGAGAAGTTCGCGGACGCCATCGCCTATCAAAATGAAGTCCCGCAAGGATTGAGTTCCGCGATTTTCACCAACGACGTGCGGGAAGCCGAGTTGTTCCTTTCGGCGCGAGGCAGCGATTGCGGCATCGCGAATGTGAACATTGGCACGAGCGGGGCGGAAATCGGCGGCGCGTTCGGCGGCGAGAAGGAAACCGGCGGGGGCCGCGAGAGTGGCAGCGATTCGTGGAAGGCTTACATGCGACGCCAGACGGCGACGATCAATTACGGACAGGACCTGCCGCTCGCACAGGGCATCAAGTTTGGCCACTAACCCTGCCTCCTCGCTTCAATCTGAATGAGCGCCACCTTCGCTGACAAGATTGAGATGCAGAATCTGCTGTTCGCCGAACTCTCCAAAATGTTCGGTCAGGAGGTGCCACTGTATGACAGGTCATTGCTGGTCAACAAAGCGTGCAATCAAACCGTCGCCGCGTTGCTGGCCCGCAAATACACTGGCTTCCAGCTCTCCGAACCGCAACTCGCCAAGACCAGTGGCGAACGCCATGGCGCCATCCGCATCGGCAAGCCCGAGGAATATCGCTGGGTCGCGGCCTTCTTTGCCGCCTTTGGACTTCAGCCGCACAATTTCTATGACATGACCAGCTTGGGCAGCAAGAGCCAGCCGGTCATTGCCACGGCGTTCCGTTCGCCGCTCAATCCCGAGCATCGCGTCTTCACTTCGCTGCTCATGACGGACTATTTTGATTCGCAAACACGGCAACGCATTCAATCCCTGCTGACACCGCGCGAAGTCTTCTCAACGCGCGCCAAGGAGCTCACGTTAAAAAACGAGCGTGAAGGCGGGTTGAATTGGGCCGACGCCCGCGCTCTGATTCACGAAGGAGCCACACGCATCTTCAAGTGGACCGGCAAGGCGCGTGATTACCGGTTGTATCAGGAGTTGTCGAAGTCAGGCTTCAAGATTGCGGCCGACATCGCCTGCTTTGAATCGCATCACCTGAATCATCTCACTCCGAACACATTTTGCATGGACCTCTACACCACGGCCATGAAGTACTGCCTGGGAGAACTGTCCTTGGATGTCTTCGTGGCACGCGCGCGCCGCATACTGGAATTTCTGTTTGGCGTTGCCGACCGGGATTATCTGCGGCTGCACTTCAAACACCTCGACCGCGGAGAGATTGATGGTTACTCGACGGGATCACTTTCCGAGGGCGATATCGCTGACCTTGTCAAATCCCTCGAGCGGCGTTTGCAACAACCCGACCTCACACTGACCAGGCTGAACCATTCGGGGTTCAAGGATTTCACGGAAGGTCCGTCCGCCGATACGCCCGTCCTGCTGCGCCAGGATTCCTACAAGGCGCTGACCGAGCCGGTGAAGTTTCACGAAGCCGACGGAACGACTGTGGATGCCTTGCACACAGCCCGCTTCGGAGAAATTGAACAGCGCTTCTACGCCACTACACCCAAAGGCCGCGCTTTGTATGACCAGTGTCTCGCCGAAACGGAGAAACTGCGGGAGGCCGAACCGGACCTGATCAAGCGGGACTACGAAGGTTTCCAAAAAGTGCACGCGAACTGTTTCGCGCCGTTCCCGAAGACTCTGACGGCATTGCTAGAGCGAGGATTGGTTTACGGACGTTATGCTGCCACTACGACCGGCGCGGATGCCGGGCGGAAGGAGTTGGTTCAAACCACCGACCCGAGTGAATTGGTCCGGTGCGGTTTCGCGCAAGTCGAAGGCCTGCGTTACGAGGATTTCCTCCCATTCAGCGCCGCGGGAATTTTTGCCTCCAACCTTGGGCAATACGGCACCAAGTCCACCGCCGCCAGCAAACCGGTTTACACACCGGGGACGCTGGAAGGAATCATGGACAAGAAGATCCTCGACCCAAACCTGATTTACGCCGGATTGCACGCGGAATCATTGCTCAAGACCTACTCCGAACTTGGCCTGTTGAAGAACCTGGCGCCGGAAGTGCGAAATCAATTAGAACAGGCTGCTTCAGCGTGCCGTGAAATCATGGCTCGGTAGTCATGGGGGCGCGCCGCAAGCAAGAGTTATCTGCCCAGTTACCCCGGCGAATTGCACAAGACTGCCGATGGTTACGAGATTGTCACGCCGCGCGGATCATGTAATGATCAAGCCATGCCCGTTCAGAACCGCATCGTCAAGGTTCAGAAACGCAACCGCGCTCTTGTGCGCTTTGACGAGGGCCGCATCGGCAAGGCGATTCTCCGGGCTGCCACCTCCATCGGCGGTTTTCAACTGGACCAGCTGCCGGACATCAACGGAAAAATCTTTGACGCCTGCGGCAATGACGAGCTTATCGCCGCCTTCCTGGCCGACGCGGTTGTCGTCTCCCTAAACGCCGATCCGCATCATCACATCGCCAATTTTCCACCGACCATCGAAACCATTCAGGACGGAGTATTGCACGCACTGCGCAGTTATGGTTTCCAGAACACCGCCGACGCCTACGAGTGCTATCGCTGGGGCCGCCACTGGCTGCGCGAAGGGGCGGTCACCCCGGCCACCTTTGTCGGCAATGGCTTTCCCCAGGAACGGATGACTCACACATTGGAATGGTGCAAAAAGCACCATGTCCACCACGTCGAGGCGCTGAACGAAACCGTGCGCTCCGGCCGGATCAAGAAGGTCATCATCGAGTCGCTGGCGCTCTACGAACAATCCCTCGACGAAGCGGCGCAGAAAGTCATGAACCGGCTGCGCAACGGCGACAAGCTGCGCATGATCTGGGTCAGCGGTCCAAGTTCCTCCGGCAAGACCACCACCACGGTAAAGCTCACACGACGGCTGGAAAAACATGGCCTCCGTTTCCTGATGCTGAACCTCGACGATTACTTCTGGTCGCTGGTCGAGCACCCGACCGACTGGATCAACGACCGCAACTACGAGACGCCCGAGGCGCTGGACATCCAGTTGTTGAACCAACATCTTCGCCAGTTGCTCGAAGGCCACACCATTGAAAAACCGGTTTACAGCTTCAAGGAAGGCCGCCGGGTTGCCACCAAACCTGTGACGCTGGAATCTGACCAGATTCTATTGCTCGACTGTCTGCACGGATTTTATCCACCGCTCACCGAGGGCATCGAGCCCGGCGCGCAATTCCGCCTCTACATTGAAACGCAGAACACGCTGCTCGAAGGCAACGGCAAATCCAAACGGCTGACCAAGTTCGCCGACGTGCGGTTGCTGCGGCGGATGTTGCGCGACGCACGCCATCGAAATCACAGCGCCTTGCGCACTGTGCTGCACTGGCACTACGTCCGCGCGGGAGAACTTTTCAGCATCATCCCACTCATGGGGGCGGCGGATCATATCGTGAACGGCGGATTCCCTTTCGATCTTCCCGCCCTCAAACCTTTCTTTGAAGGACCTGATAGCCTGCTCCCTCACGAGGACGACTTCCGCGAATACGCGGGGTTTTTGGACGCGAAGATTCGTTACTTCCGCGTGAAGGAATTGCTTGAATCTGTAGAGGGCTTCACCAAAGCCCAGGTCACCGGTCACGACATTATTCCCGGCGACGCCGTGATCCGCGAGTTCGTCGGTGGCAGCACCATTCAGATACCACACAACGAATAGGTGAACGCACCGCCACTGACCACGCTCGACTTTTCACCGGCCAATAATCCAATCCCTGTCGGCTGGTTGATTTTCCATTTCGATGACGGCCCAGAATCAGTATGGTTTTCCTGTGCCCCGATGATCGCCAACGCAGATTGTGACGCACAACTTGGACAGGATTTCTAGCTATGAACAAACGTACCGCCGTTCGCGCGTGGACGGGAGACTTGGTGCTACCCACCTATCTCCCTGCGCCCCCGGACAAGAACCCGATGTTCTTGGAAAAGCGCGTCTATCAAGGCAGTAATGGAAAAGTCTATCCCCTGCCCTTTACCGACCGCATCGCGGAGAAGCCGGTGGATCGAAAATGGAAAGCCGTCTGGATCGAAAACGAATTCCTCCGTGTGCTGGTCCTGCCGGAACTCGGCGGACGCATCCACGCGATTCTCGACAAGTCCAACGGCTACGATCTCATCTACAACCAGCCCGTCATCAAGCCGGCGCTCGTTGGTCTGGCCGGGCCCTGGGCTTCCGGCGGCATCGAATTCAACTGGCCCCAGCATCATCGCCCCGCGACATTCCTGCCGGTGGACTTTGAAATTCAGAAACACAGCGATGGTTCGGCAACCATCTGGTGCAGCGATCATGATCCGATGTGTCGCATGAAAGGGATGCACGGCGTTTGCCTTCATCCGGGCAAAGCGTATGTGGAACTCAAAGTGCGCGCGTACAATCGCACCCCCTTGCGCCAGACTTTTCTCTGGTGGGCCAATGTTGCCACGCGCGTGCATGAGGCGTATCAGAGCTTTTTTCCACCGGATGTCTATTACGTCGCCGACCACGCCCGGCGCTCGATGAGTAATTATCCGCTGGCACAGGGGCATTACTACGGCGTGAACTATGGCGAGCGCGCTCGCAAAGGAGTGCCGAAGAGTGAAGCGCCAGGGCATTTCCTGCCGCCCCACTGCCGTTCCGCGTTCGGCATTGAAGGTTCAATGTTGAATGTCCCCAACTATTCCCCGAATGATCTTTCATTCTACGCCAACATCCCGGTGCCGACATCCTACATGTGCATGGGCAGCCAGGAGGATTTCTTTGGCGGGTACGATTACAAGGCTCAGGCAGGCATCGTTCATATTGCCAATCACCACATCGCACCCGGCAAGAAGCAGTGGACCTGGGGCAACCACGAGTTTGGCTACGCCTGGGATCGCAATTTGACTGAGAAAGACACGAAGGGCGAATACAGCCCCTACATCGAGATCATGGCGGGTGTTTACACGGACAACCAACCCGACTTCAGCTTTCTGCAACCCGGCGAAACGAAATCGTGGAGTCAGTATTGGTACCCGATTCAGAAAATCGGCCCGGCGCAACACGCGAACCTGGACGCGGCGATCAGTTTGCAGCGGAGCGCCGATTCCCAGATCGGCCAGTTGCAGAAAACTCGCGGCATCAAGCCGATCAGGAGATCCGCGCTTCTGCGGCTGGGCGTTTCCGTGACGAGAAAGGTGGCCCGAGCAAAAATCGTATTGCTTGCAGAGACCAGGACACTATTTCAAACCACGCGTAAGCTTTCGCCCTCGGCCCCATTCGTCACCTCGATTCCATTCCCTAACGGCGTGGTCGAAACCGATTTGCTCTTGCGGGTCACGGATGGCACTGGCAGCGAAATCATTTCGTACCAGCCCAAGCCCCGCACCCAAGGCGAAGTCCCACCGCCAGCCACCGAGCCGCCCGCACCAGCCGACATCGCCAGTGCCGACGAATTGTTCACGACGGGCATGCATCTCGATCAATATCGCCACGCCAGCCGCTGCCCCACACTTTATTGGCGCGAAGCCGTGCGTCGCGACCCGCTTGATTCACGCTGCAATAACGCGTTGGGCCTGTGGCATCTCCGGCGCGGTGAATTCGCCCTGGCCGAAAGACATTTCCGCAACGCCATCGAACGCCTCACTCGTCGTAACGCAAACCCCGCCGATGGCGAACCGTATTACAACCTTGGCCTGTGCCTGCGTCACCTCGGCCGGGACGATGAAGCCTACGGTGCGTATTACAAAGGCTGCTGGAATCAGGCTTGGGCAGCCGCGGGCTATCACGCGCTGGCCGAGATTGATTGCACTCATCACGACTGGCCCGCAGCGCTGGAACATTTGAACCGCTCGCTGCGTTTCGACGCCGACAACATACAAGCGCGGAATCTCAAGGCGCTGGCCCTGCAAAAGCTCGAACGCAGCGACGAAGCGTCTGAGTTGCTCAAGGAAACGCTCGCACTCGACCCGCTTGATTGGTGGGCGCGGCATCTCCTTGGCGACGAACCAAGGTGCGACGCGCAGACAGCCCTTGACCTCGCGCATAATTTTGCACGCAGCGGCTTCTATACGGAAGGAATGCTCCTGCTTTGCGCGACCGTGGCGCGTTCAGCCGAACTTGTCATTGCGGGATTGGATGACGATGCGGAACCGCTGCCTACCCAGAGCCTGGGGAGCGAACCGCTCGTCCAATACACGATTGGCTGGCTCCTGGAAAAAGATGGCAAGGCGGCGGCGAAAGCCAGTTACAAAGCTGCCAGTCTACTCCCCGAAGACTACTGCTTCCCTTCGAGGCTGGAGGAAATTGCCATTTTAGAGGCGGCAATACGCGCGAATCCGAATGACGCCAAGGCGCCTTACTACCTGGGCAATCTGCTCTACGATCGGCGACGTCACGCAGAAGCGATCCAACTTTGGGAGCAATCGGTGCGCCGCGATGCGACTTCCTCCATTGTCTGGCGAAACCTCGGCATTGGCTATTTCAACATCCGCCAACAACCAGCAAAGGCTCGCGCCGCGTACGACAAGGCTTTCAAAGCAAATCCCGCCGACGCGCGCCTGCTCTACGAGCGCGACCAGCTTTGGAAACGCCTCGGTGAGAAACCGACGACGCGCCTCCGGGAATTGGAAAGACATCTCGACCTGGTGCAGCAGCGCGACGATTTGAGCGTGGAACTTTGCGCGCTTTACAACCAGACCGGCGCGCACGAAAAGGCGCTTGCCCTCGTGAGCTCACGCAATTTCCAACCGTGGGAAGGCGGCGAAGGCGGCCCGCTTGGCCAGTGGGTGCGTTCCCATCTCGCACTGGGCCGCGCGGCGTTGCGATCGGTAGCAGCGGGCATCCTGCCTGCCGCGAAGCCCAGTGGCAATGCCGGCCGCTCAAAAGAACCGGAAGCGTCCGAAATATCCGGCACTCTATCCGGGCGGCAGGATGCCGCCCTCCACGTCAGGCAAGGATGCCCAACGCTACCGACGCTGGCAGTCGCCCACTTCCGGTCCGCCCTGACCGCGCCGGTAAATCTCGGCGAAGCCAAACACCTGCTTGCCAACCAGAGCGACATTCACTACTGGCTCGGTTGCGGGTTGGCCGAACTCGGTGAGACGAAACAAGCCCGCCAACACTGGCGTGCCGCCGCCACGTTCAAGGGCGACTTCCAGGAAATGAGCGTCCGCGCCTTCGGCGAGCTGACATATTACTCCGCGCTGGCCTGGGAGAAGCTTGGCCAGCGGGCCCAGGCAAAGAAATTGTTACGCGACCTTTTAGCCTACGCGCAGGAACTTCAAAAGGCCGAAGCCAAGGTTGATTACTTCGCCACCTCATTGCCGACGATGTTGTTGTTCGATGACGACCTTCGGTTTCGTCAGGAGACAACCGCCCTGTTCTTGCGGGCGCAATCGTTGCTGGGGTTGGGTAAAAAGCGGAAAGCGCAGCAGCTGCTCGCGCTGGTGCTTAAACGTGACCCGAACCACGCTTCCGCTGCCGACTTGAGTTCCACTCCTCCCACTTGAACGCTTGCCCCATCATCTGCGCCTTCCATGAACTTCAATCCCATTGATCTCGCCTCGTTCGTTGGCTTCTTTGCCGTGGTTATCGGCCTGAGCGTCTGGAAGAGCCGACGTGCAAAGGATCATTCCGAAAACTCCTCGGACTTTTTTCTGGCTGGTCGCGGACTCGCCTGGCCGTTGATCGGCATTTCCATTGTTGCCGCGAACATCTCGACGGAACAAATGGTGGGCATGGCCGGACAGGCCGCAGGTTCGGTTGGTCTCGCGGTCAGCGGCTGGCAGCTCGTCGGCTCGCTTGGCATTGTCATCATTGCCATGACCCTGCTGCCGCGTTTCTTGAGTGCGGGGATTTACACGATGCCGGAGTTCCTCGAATACCGTTACAGCCCCGCCGCCCGGGCGATCATGGCGATCCTCACGGTCATCATTTATGCGGCGGTGATGCTCCCGGCGGTGCTCTACTCGGGCGGTGTGACCCTGCGCGCGTTGGCCGGGTTGAATCTGACCACCGCGGTCTGGCTCATCGGCTTGATCGGCGCGGTTTATTCGACGATCGGCGGACTCAAGGCCATCGCGTGGGCGGACCTGGTCCAAGGTCTGGCGCTGCTGGCGGGCGGCATGTTGGTCTTCGCGTTGGGACTGCGCGCGATCGGCGGCTGGAACGCCTTCGCGACGTTCAACGCGGACAAGCTGCACATGATTCTCCCCGCATCGAACAAGGAACTGCCGTGGACCGGAATCGCGTCGGGTATGTGGATCGTCATCGTGTACTACTGCGGGC
This sequence comes from Limisphaerales bacterium, assembly GCA_044225555.1. Taxonomy (GTDB): domain Bacteria; phylum Verrucomicrobiota; class Verrucomicrobiia; order Limisphaerales; family JADLHS01; genus JADLHS01. The sequence goes on from JBGAIM010000010.1 coordinate 217,955, forward strand.
TGAATCAATTCATCGTGCAACGCAACCTGGCGGCGCGCTCGCTCAAGGATGGCCAGTTGGGGATGATTTTTGCCGGCGCCCTGTGGTTGCTCGTCCCGTTTGCGATCGTGATGCCCGGCTTGATGGCGCGGCAACTTTATGGGGATCAGATCGGCGACAAAAGCGACGCCGCATTTCCAACGTTGATCAAACAACTCATCCAACCGGGCGTGCGCGGCCTGATCTATGCCGCCATCGCCGGCGCGGTGACCAGCACGCTGGCGTCGCTGCTCAACTCGGCCTCAACCATCGCAACGATGGACGTATATCGTCGGCTCATAAACCCGGCGGCGCCGCAAACGCGCCTGGTCTGGCTGGGGCGGGCCCTGACGGTGGTTTGCATGTTGACCGGGTGTCTGCTCGCGCCCCAGCTCGACGATCCGAAGTTTGGCGGTGTGTTCAATTTCATCCAACAATTCCAGGGTTACATCTGGCCGGGGGTCGTCGCGGTGTTTCTGTTTGGAATTCTGGTCGAGACTGCCCCCGGAGCAGCGGGTGTGACGGGCCTGCTGGCCGGACCGTTGATTTATCATTTGTTTCAACTCTTTGCCGGAGAATTGCACTTCCTGGTTCAAGTCACGCTGGCGTTCACTTTGGTGCTGGCCGTCATGGCGCTGATCACGCTCGTGTGGCCGTTGCAAGAACCGCGGCGACTGCCGGTACGGGCCGGACTGGACATGCGAACCGATCCGGTGGTCAAGTGGAGCGGACTCGCGGTGATTGTCGGGGTCATCATTTTCTTCATTCGATTCTGGTGATCGCCCGATTGCCCGGCAGGCCGGCTGGATCATCCCGGGCCGATTTTGATTTGGCAGTCGCCGCGGGCTTTGCGAAACTTCCCTTGCTGGTACGCAGTCGTCCGGTCGTGGGCTGGGCCCACGGAGGTAAATCGGAACCACTCAATGAAATCACGCCGTGATGCTTTGAACGGACCTTTCGTTGTCCCCAACGCCCACTTTGCCGGGCGCGCGGCGCGGATGTTTGAGAAGATCTATGGACATGGCCCCAGTCTGGCGGCCACGGCACCGGGCCGGGTCAACCTGATCGGCGAACACACGGATTACAACGAAGGCTTCGTGCTCCCGATGGCGATCGGGCGCCAGACCTTGCTGCTTGGGGAGCCCACCCAAGATTCGGAAGTCACGCTGCACAGTGTAACTACCGGTGAAACGGCGATCTTCGACGTGGATGGAGGTGTTCAACGCGGCGAACCGGCCTGGTCAAACTACGTGCGTGGGGTCATCGCCGGCTTTCAGCGGCTGAAGGTCCCGCTGACGGGTTTCAATGCCGTGATTGACTCGGACGTGCCGCTGGGTGGCGGACTCTCCAGCAGCGCCGCCTTGGAGGTGGCAGCGGCGACATTCCTCGAAGCCATGAGTGGGCGCAAATTGGAGCCGGTGCAGAAAGCCCTGCTCTGCCAGCAGGCCGAACACGAATTTGCCGGTGTGCCGTGCGGGATCATGGACCAGTTTATCTCGGTGATGGGGCAAGAAGATCACCTGCTTTTGCTCGATTGCCGGTCACGGGCGACGGAGCTTGTGCCCATGACCGATCCCTCGGTTGCCGTGCTGATAATCAACACCAACCTGCGTCACAAACACGCCGGCGGCGAATACGCCCAGCGCCGGACCCAATGCGAAGAAGCCGTCAGCGTCCTTAAGGTAACGGCGCTCCGCGATGCCAGCATCGCGAACTTGGAGCAAGCCAAGGCGAAGCTCGATTCTGTGCTGTTCCGGCGCGCGCGACACGTCATCACCGAAAACGAACGAACGCTGGCAGCGGCAGCATCGTTGCGCGCGGGAAATTGGAGCGCGCTCGGCAAACTGATGTATGCCAGCCATGATTCGTTGCGGGACGACTACGAAGTCAGTTGCAAGGAACTGGATGTGGTCGTTGAGATTGCGCAAAGCCTCGGAACAAAAGCCGGGGTGTATGGCTGCCGGATGACTGGAGGGGGATTTGGCGGCTGCGCAGTGGCCTTGGTCAAGGCCAGCGAGGCCGACCGCATCAGCAAATGCTTCATGGACGATTACGAGCGCAAGCTCCGGAATATTGCGACCACGTTCGCCACGCGACCGGCCAGCGGCGCCCGGATTTTGACTGCGACTGATTTTCAGTAAGAGGGTGCCGCTAGCAAAGTTGGTTTACGTCTGGCCAGGATCAGCGATCAAGGGACTCTTCCGACGTAGTTCACCAAATGCCCGCTAGGGAAGCAGGCCCGAACTGCTCCCCCGTCGTAGTGGGCTATCCAGACCTAGCGCTCGCGACCGCAACAATCGCGGGCGGCCCGGCGGATTCCCGCCGCGTGAAACTGAAAGCGTCCGCCCCGGCACAAACAGCCGAGGTGCAACAACAAACGACCAACAGCACTTCCACTCAGTAACAGTCTCATCTTCAAAGTCCGGATTTGTGGTTCTGGCTCGCGGGAATAGCGCGAACCGATACAGCATATACTCTAATGGCCGGACCCATCGTCGTGTGTTTTAACGACAAAGGGCCAGCCGAAGTTCGAGTTTGTCGGGCCGGGCGGGCAGCAAACCGCTTATGGAGACCGTTAGGGATTGTCCTCACTTTTAACGACGTGTTGGCGGGAAGGTCTGGGGGTACGTTAACTTCAACAAAGCCAGTGATACTGCCACAGAACCAAGTGCCGCGGGATTTAAGTGACCGTGTTGGCGGTGTGTCTCTGCGCTTTCGCCGTCGCGTGCGGCAAGCAAGGCGGTTCAAGCCGGGCCGAAGTCGTTCTGGTGAATCAATGATTCGCCAATTTGACGCCGAAAAATTCAACGAAGCTACGATATGAAACTGACCGCAAGTTTGAGTCGGAGATCACGCCGGGGGTTTACGTTGATTGAACTGTTGGTGGTGATTGCCATTATCGCCATTCTGGCGGCGATGCTGCTGCCCGCCTTGTCCAAGGCCAAGGGCAAGGCCCAGAGAACGCAATGCATGTCCAACATGCGGCAGTTATCGCTGGGTTTCCACATGTGGTTGTCGGATCACAACGACATGTATCCGCCGGCAGCCGTGGCGACCGGCGACGTTCAATACCAGATGTCTTGGGACGATTACATCCACCGGTTCATCGGTGGCACGGCCAGTGAACAAGATTTGTTACAAGGATGTTTAGGGCTTTTCTCCGGCAATCCTTCGGTTACTCCCAAGGTGCTCCGCTGCCCGGCGGACAAAATCGAATTCCCCAAAAGCGAGGCTTGGTTGAACAACTTCGCCGCCCGCAGGTCCTACGCGATGAATTGGGCCGGTCCCAACTTCTCCCTCAGCGCGGCAAATTCCCCCCTCCCCACGGCGAACGTGCGCGGCGTTGGGGTCTATTACAACCTGAGAGGCACTGCCGGCGGAGCCGTGCCAGATTCCGACCCGCGCGGGTACAAGGTTTCCCAAGTGCGGGACCAAGCCGGGACGATCTTGCTGGCGGAACTGGCCAATGGTCGGAACATGGCTGGAAATGACTGGCCGTCCTTTTGCGCCGGGCCCGGTCCATTGGCGCCGAGTGGTTCAACCGAAGATTGTATTCAAACCACGACCTATTCCACCGTTAGTTCCACCGTCAATACCTACGGCTCGCTTTCGTACGGCCTGCATGCCCAACGTTTCAACTACCTGTTTTTCGATGGGCACGTTGGATTGCACAAAACCAAAGAAACCATCGGGACGGGAACGGTGATCGATCCGCGCGGCATGTGGACGATGTCGCCCGGGGATTGAAACTTCAGCCCGGGGGCGGATTTGCCGCGTTGGTTTTTGCCCTGACACTTTTCTCCAAGGCTGGCAGGGCTTCCATTATCGCTCGATACCTGGCCGCATTCTCGCCCGCTTTGGACGCGCCTGCCCTTGCGAGACTGGTTGCTTTGTCAAATTGCCCGGTTTGCAGATAGCATAGGATCAAAGCCTGGTCCGTTGCAGCGAGGTCCAGTCCGTTGAGCTTCTGGCGGCTCGCCTCCAAAAAAGGTATGGCATCGGTAAACTGACGTTGGATCAAATACAACAGGCCGGTATAACGCTCGGAGAATTCTTCGTTAACCGCGCGATGTTTGGAAAGAAAGCGGCCTTGCTCGATCGCTTCCTGCGCTTGTTGTCTTTCGATAGCCGTCAGGGTCTGACCCAACTTCTCTTTGCACAGCATGATGTAATAAGTGTATTCGAGATACCAGGAAGTGTATTGCGGCACGCTGCGCTGGGCGATGGCATAGAGTTCAAGTGCCTCCTTGTATTGATCCTGCTTCAAGCACAATTGCGCCACGGCGGCTGGAGCGGGACAGCGCGAGCCCGCAAAGGGTTGCGTGACCTGCCATTCCCGCAAGGCGGCGCGAACCCCGGGAGACATTCCGTTCTCGATCCCGGTCGCCAGTCGGTTGAATCGCTCAAAAGCATCCGGGTTGGTGGCACGCATGAACTGGGCGTCAAAGAGCATCCGCATTTTGTGGGCGACACCAAAATCGTCATACACATTTGACCCCAAACGCCGGGCGTAATTGGTCCACCCCGGAAGCGACGCCCTTACCGTTGCGGACACCTGCAATCTGGCCTCATAGTTCGTGAGCGTGTTCACGATACATTCCGCTATCAACGCCTGTCCTCGTAAATTCGGATGCACGTGATCGTCCATCAACTCCCACCCAATCGCGCCCCCGGGACTCGCGTCGCGAAAGGCTTGCAGCAGGTCGCAAACCGGCACTACCTGTTCATGAGCCGCTCGAACGCAGGCCTCTTGGGATTGCGATGGCGGCCGCCAAGGCATGCTGTCCAAGTCACGCGCTGCGACGAAGTGGGGAAACGCTTCGCGCTCCTTACCCAACCGGATCAGGCATGTGCCAAGGAGAAAATGCGCGCGCGCGTGTTGCGGGTACAACTTCAGTATCTGTTGCAGTGCGGGAATGGCCGCCTCCGGATCATTCTGACGCAATTTGTTTTCACTCAGGTCCAATTGGGATTTGATTTCCTGCTGAACGTTCGCAGGCAAAGGATCCAGTTTGTCCAAACCCAGGGGCGCGAGATCCCGCTCATTGGCCGGCAGGGTGCAAACCATCACCGGCACTCCACGCGCCCGACATTTCCGAATCATCTCGCTGACGTTGGAATACAGATTGTTGGCCGCCGCCGGGCGGCGCCAGCCAACCGGACCGATGTAGGCCTGGGCCATCATCGCTTCCATCAGCGGGCGCTCCATATCGGCATCACCATCACGCAGCCGTCGCAATCCTTGCACGATTGCCAGCGAGTTCAGCAGCCGATTCGCGCGCAACATCCAGGGCCTGCTGCCCGCCCGGCCGGATGATGCCACGCCGTAAGTGCCAAAGAATTCGTTGTTACCGGTGTAAATCACCACCAAGTCTGGCTGAAACTCCAGTGCTTCGGTCAGAATGCCCAGCACGGGAAAACTGGCTATGGCTGTTGTTCCGAGATTGATGACTTCCACCTTTCGTGATGGCCAGGAATCTTGAAGCATTGCCTGGAGGAAGGCCGAGGACGCCAGCTGACGAGGCTGCGGGAATCCTTGCATGGCAGATTCTCCGACGCAGAAGATGCGGGTACAATTGGTCGGCTTGGGGTCCACAAACGCGTAGAACTCGTTCCGTCCGGCTCGGCCAGGACTGGCAAAGAACCAGGAAGCAGCCCCGCCCTGGTCAGCCACAACCAAGCCGCCGCCCGGCACTTCTCCGACCCGCTGCAGCATGGAAGGATAGCCTCCCAACCCGTACCACCGCAGGCCGACTTCGATTCCGACCAACGCAACAACTGGCAACAACAACGCTACAACGCGAAATAGAAGCCGCTTTCCCGGCGAGAGCCGATCCGTTGGTTTCGAGCTTGGCTGGTGATTGGTACGATGTTGGCGCGCCATTCAGTTTTACCTTTGTTGCGAGAGCTTGCATAAGGCTCGCGCGGAGTTCAATCGCGGAGGACGAAGGCGAGAACGCCCAACCCGTGGCTTCTGGAGTGGAAGCCTGACCTCCAGCTTTCAACCATTCCTGCGCCGGCAATGAAACCCAAATTGATCCTGATTTGCCCGTAGTTACGTAACTGATTGTCAGTTGTTTAGGAACCTTGAGCGCCTTTCCGTGCCTCATCGCGGAATGCGGGCGGGATCATTATTAATGAGCGGATATCTTCAAGCTGGCGTGGTGTAATGACTTTTGACGACGTGCCGCCATTCGCGACAATGCTAAGTTGGGCCATCAAAGAAACCCCGTGGCACGACCGGCAAAAATATTCGCAGCGCTATACGACGCGCCCTTGTGCTGAAATACGGCAAAGGATTCGTATCACGGATTGGCTGGTGCGAGACGGATGTCGGTAGAAAAAAGTAGAAACGGCAGAATCAATTCCAGCAACCAAAGTAACACACCGAACCAAGTAACAACCCAACAGAGTATGAAGCATCACAACAGAAACCATCAGTGGCTGCGGCCGGCCTTGCTCGGCTTGGCGCTGGCCTGCACAACGACCTTGATTCAGGCTCAAACCGCACAGGACACCATTATCAGTCAGTTCGATGACGGTATTGGCGGTGGCCTTTGGGGTGTCAACTATGGCAATGCGCCCATGACCATTGAGTACGACGCCGCTGAGAACCGTGGTCCGGGCGCCAATCCCGGCGCCATGAAATGCACCATTAATTTTGACCTTTGCACACTCGGTGGCGGCAACCAACGCGATTTCGAGCTTGTGCTGGGACAAGTGTTGGATCTGACCAAATACACAAAACTTCACTTCAGTGTAAAAGTTGATCCGAGTTCATCTCGCTTGTCCGACTGGGGTGGTGGTGCGTTTGGCAACATGCGGCCTCATATCCGCCTGTCGAGTTGGGGCGGTGACGTCAACATGAGCGCGCCCGACTCCCAATGGATCGGCACCGACGCCTATGGCAATTGGGTGGATTACGCCATGGACATCAATCAGACCGACAACCTCACCACTAAAGTCGCCACCGGGATTCTGGGCATCGACATCTGGTCGGGATGGGGCAACTGTGCGGCGCCCATCGGTCATACAAACACAGTTGTTTTCTGGATGGACAACATCTGGTTTGAATACAACACCAACACCGCCCCGGTACCCCCGCCGACCATGAGCATGTCGAAAGCCGGTCCGGTTGGCGTCCAAATCATTGCGGACAATAACAGCGACCAATGGCAGCGCAACGCCATCACCACGCCCGCTGGCACCGGACCTTACCTCTGGGCGTCTCAAGGCAGCTATCCTGTTACCTACTCTTGCACCATTGCGGACTTCCCCAGCATTACCAGTCATCAGGGGTTTGAAGCTCACATGTACCTCGTCAACGGTGACACCTCGGGCACCGGCAACGACGTTAACGGCGCCACCGATTGGAATTCACCTGATATCTTCATTTTCCGCGTCGAGAACACCGCCACTGGCGCGCGCGCGCAGATTCAGTGGAAGACCAATTTCCCAAGCGCCAATGCGACGAACATCCCCGTAATCGTGGATGCGGCTAGCGTGCTTGGAACTTGGACCGTGACCTTCACGGACAGCACCCACGGCTCTCTATCCGGTCCAGGAATTACCACGACCAACTTCACGCTACCGGAAGACGCCGTCCTGAATAACTTCAGTCCGTCTAGCTCCTACATTCAGTTTGGCACATTCAAGAACGACGGCGCGAACGACGGCCACAACAATGGCTCCAGCGGCACCTTTAGCCGCGTTCAGTTTACCGGGGCAGCGGCACCGTTTGACGATAACTTTGCCGCCGCGACCCTCACCAACACCTACGCCTGGCGCAAAACCTCCGCCAGTGCCGTGCAGCATATTCCACCCGGGACCGCCTGGGTGGTTGATTGGACCTTGCCGGCGGTTGGATTCAACCTTGAAGGCGCGGCCTCTGTCAGCGGCCCTTGGACGGCAACCACTGCTACGAGTACCTACCAGGGTGCAGGCAAGGTGCACGCCATTGTTGCCCAGTCTGCGCTGCCCAGCGCGACTTCCAGTTTCTTCCGGGTGATCAAACGCCCGTTCACGAAACTGCAGGTTCTGCTTCCCGGCGAGTCGAACGCACCAAACACTGTTTCTGGCAAGACCGGGACCCCGGACGCGCAAGCTGCGGGTGTGCCGTTCAATGTAACCGTCAATGCGGTGGACGCGGTATGGAATGTCGTCAATTCCACCGACACGATTAACATCACCAGTAGTGACAGTGGTGCTACTCTGCCCGCGGATGCGGCCCTGTCGCTGGGTACTAAGACATTCGCAGTCACCTTGAATACCACCGGCACTTGGACCGTTACCGCCACCGACGTGACCGACGGTACCAAGACGGCAAATTCCAGCACGCCGATCACCATTCCATAACTAACTAGCTTAAAACTCAAAAGCGCCGACCTTCATGGTCGGCGCTTTCTTTTCATAGCCTGCCTTGCGCAACCAATGCGGTTCAAATCTTGATTGGCCAACCAGCTTGGAAATCGTCAACGGTGAAAGAGTGGCACTCTATTGATTCCTCAGCGATTTGGCGTATTTGAACGCCAGGGCGTTGGTGGGGCTGCGTTGTAGCACCTGCTCAAAGAACACCAAAGCCTCGGTGCCCCGGCCAGCTTGGGCCAGCACGATGCCGAGATTCAATCGCGCGTCCAAGGACTCCGGGTTGAGCCGCAAGGCTTCTTGGAATTGCTCCATGGCTTGCGCCGCCATGCCTATTTTCCAAAGCACGACCCCGTGCATCAGTCGTGCGTCGGCAAAGTCCGGGGCCAGTCGGACAGCCTCGATGGAATGGGCCGCCGCCTCTCCAAAGCGACCTAGTGATGCCAGATTCCGTGCGGCGGCGAGGCGAAGCATTGGGTCCGCTGGATTCAATTTGATGGCGTCCGTGTAAATCGCGATGGCGGAGTCGAAGTTGCCGCGATTTTGAAAGAAACTCCCGAGTTCCATCAACTCCGGCAGGCGTTGACTACGACTGGCAAAGCCCCGTTTGAAATGGTCTTCCGCCTCGGTCTTGCGTCCCATTTTTTCGAAGAGTTGGCCGAGCTGTAACAGCGCGGGGACACACTGCGGTTTCAGTTTCAAGATGCGATGATATTCGGCCTCGGCCTCTTGGTATCTCCCGAGCGCAACCATGGCGCTCGCCAGATCAAGGCTTGATTTAATGCCCTGGGGGCCGAGTTGAAACGCCCGGCGGAAAGCCACCGCCGCCTCATCAAGCAAATGTTGCTGCGCCAGTATTGAACCAAGCAAGGCCCAACCTTCCGAGTCACTGGGGAGCAACTCCAATTCCCTCCGGGCAGCGGCGGCGGCTCCGGTAAGATCACCCGATGCCTTCTTCAGTGATGCCAGTTGTTTGCTGAGTACGGCGTCTTCAGGTGCGCTCCCCAACGCCTCCTCACATCTGCTCAGCGCCGTAAGCACACCGGATGGCTGGAGCGCTGGCGACAAGCTGGTTAGCCAGGCCTCCTTTCGACGCATCTGCGCCTGGTGATGTAATTGCCCCGTGAACGGCGGATCGTTGAGCGTCGCCATGATCGAGTTGAGGGCCGCCACCTCATTCCATCCGGTGCGAGCCAGTCGTCGTGCGCAGGCATCAGCCGACGGCCACGGCACTTCAGCCGCTCGGTCAGCCGTAACCCAGGCGGGAAGCAGTTGCACAACCTGTTCCGCGATCGTTTTTGCCAGCAAAACATTCCCATCGAACGTGAGATGAACGTGCTCATAAAAAAATCCCTCGCCGGGCAGGTTTGCAGGACTCTGGCCGGCAAAACTTTGTTCGGCATCCGCGAGGAGGATTCGTCCCCGGGGGGCATTCGTCACCGACTGCCGGATCAGTTCATTAATCCGGCTGTCGCATCGAAAGCGTAACGTGTCCCCGTCCCGAGCCGCACGTAAGTGCTTGCCGGCTTCCTGCGTGTGACCTTGTGCAAGCGCACACTCACCCTGGCGAAATTGGAGTTCCGCAAAGGTATCGTCCAGTTGGGCTGCGGCCTGAAAGTGTGCGGATGCCTCGTCATTCTTCGCTGCCTCCTGGGCGGCAACCCCAAGTTGATAAAACTTCTCCCAAGCGGCTTTGTTGGTCTCAGTTAGCTGTCGGGAATGGGTTGAGGCGAAGGGTGGGCAGTCTCGCAAATTCACGGCGACAGTGCTCACAACAATTCCGACCCCGCTCTTTTGTCCGGTCCGGATGATCGATTCAAGGTTGCTTTGAAAGTGACGATAGACGCCACTCATGCGCGGATCATCCGCCCGAACCTGCTGATCAAGGAACAAAGTCATCCCGCCCCAAACCCCATCGTCACTCGGCGCCTTCTGTATCCCTTGCCGGGCCGCATCCAGCAATTGTCCAGTCCGGGTGGCCTTCACTGCGAGCGAAGCGCGAATGAGTGAAAGTGGGGGTGTTTGTGGCCCGAAAACGGTGCCCGCACCGAACGGCCCAACGACTTCGTTGTTGCCCATGTAAATCACCCAGATGTCACCGTGGGCCGCCGCGCAGTCACGCGCGATGGAGCGAATGACGTGTGAGTTGATGGCGGTCATCGCCGCATTTACCACCTCGAAGCGAACGCCGGGGTACTTCCCGCTCAACATCGCTTGCAGCACGCGGGGCAGTCCAAAGTCGGGCTGCGGCTCACCGCGCGCCGCCGACTCACCGAAAACAAAAATGCGGATTGTGTTCGTCGCTTTGGATTGTTCGATGGAGAAAGGATAGGGCCAGCGCGCCATTTCCTTTCCGAAGAAACGCCAGCCAAATTGGTTGTTTTGCACAAATACATCACGCCCGCCCTGCGATCTTTTCAGGAGAAACGTGGTCGGGTAACCGTAACCTGCCAATCGCAAGACCAGTTCCATCAGCCCGACGAAAATTAGCGGAGCGCCCACGAGTGCAACCACGCGAAACAGCCACACTTTCCTCTTGGAGAGGCCAGGTGCTGAACCAGAAGGTTGTGAGCGGGCATCCTTTGTCGGGTCCGACGAATCGTGCCTTTTCGAGCGATGTTTTGCCATGGCGGACCGGGTTGTCTTAACATTGCAACTCCTGGGTGGCGAGCCGGTTTTCTTCGTGAGCCGGGTCATGGGTTTAGATGACTGTCCAACCGGCGATGGTCCTGCTAATCCATAATCAACCGTTCAAATGAAACAACTCTTGATGACCATGGGGCTCGCCACGATCGCCGCAACCAACCTTTCCGCTCAGACCACAGACCTGAATACGCTCGTCTCCCGCATGTCACTCAAGGAGAAGATCGGGCAGATGGTGCAACTGGATTTGATGACCGTCACCGTCCCGAATTCTTCCCCCATCAAACTCGATGAAAAGAAACTGCGCGAAGCGGTGGTGACGCACGGCGTCGGTTCGTTCATCAACAATGGGCTGGGACGAGCGCTATCGGTGGAGGAGTGGCGTTATGTCAACAAGACGATCCAGGACATGATCCGCGCGGAGACGCCGAATAAGATTCCCCTGCTCTACGGGATTGATTCCATGCACGGCGCGACCTACGTGCTGGACTCGACCTTGTTTCCGCAACAGATCGCGATGGCTGCGACGCGCAATCCCGAGTTGGTGCGGCGCACCTCGGAAATCTCCGCTGCGGAAACGCGCGCCGCGGGTTTGCGCTGGGTCTTTGCGCCGGTGTTGGACGTGGGACGCCAGGCATTGTGGGCACGCCTGCCCGAAACTTACGGTGAGGACCCGTTCCTGGCGTCAGTCCTGGGCGTGGCGTCGGTGCGAGGATTTCAGGGGCAGAATCTCGATTCAACCGCCAGTGTCGCCGCCTGTCTGAAACACTACGTCGGTTATTCGTTTCCGCTGACGGGCAAGGATCGTTCGCCCGCGCTCATGCCCGATTGGTATTTAAGAGAGTATTTTCTCCCGCCGTTTCGTGAAGCCATCAAGGCCGGGGCAAAGACGGTCATGGTCAACTCCGGCGAGGTCAACGGCATTCCGGTACACGGCAGTAAATATCTCCTCACCGACCTGTTGCACGGGGAACTCGGCTTCTCAGGCGTGATTGTTTCCGATTGGGAGGATGTCATCCGGTTGCATACCTGGCACAAGACGGCTGATTCTCCCGCAGAGGCCGTGCGCCAGGCAGTTCAAGCCGGGCTGGATATCAGCATGGTGCCGTTGGACTACTCGTTCGGCACACTGCTCATGCAACTCGTCCAGGAAGGAAAAATCTCTGAACCCAGGATTGATGAATCGGTCCGTCGCATCCTTGAACTCAAGGCGAGCCTGGGCCTGTTAAAGAATCCATACGTTGATGCCGAAACGGCTGGGCAGTTCGGCAGACCCGAACACCGTCAAACGGCTCTCGCCGCCGCGGAGGAAGCGGTCACCTTGCTCAAGAATGACGGCTCCGCGCTGCCCCTCGCCAGGTCTGGCAGCGTCCTCGTAACCGGTCCCGCAGCCAAAAGCATCAGTGCCCTGCACGGCTGCTGGTCGTACACCTGGCAAGGCAAGGATGAACAATGGTATCCCAAGGGTACGTTGACAATTCTCGATGCGATCAAGGAGAAGCTTGGTGCGACGAACGTCCTCTACCGCCCCGGCGTGGATTTTGACGGCAAAAATATTGACGCGGATGTGGCGATGGCTGAGGCAGCGCGCGCCGATGCGGTTGTGCTTTGCCTGGGAGAAGATGCCTATGCTGAAACTCCTGGAGACATCAATGATCTGGATTTGCCCGCCGGCCAGCTTGATCTGGCCAAACGACTTTTCGCCACGGGCAAACCCGTGGTGCTGCTGCTGGTGGAAGGCCGTCCCCGCGTGATTCGCGAAATCGAGGCCGGCGCAAAAGCCATCGTCCTCGCCTATTGGCCTGGCTCAGCGGGCGCTCGTGCCATTGCCAATGTGTTGTTCGGCGACATCAATCCCTCCGGCAAACTACCTTTCACCTATCCGCGGCACGCCAACAACCTGCTCACCTATGACCGCAAATACACCAGCGCCGTCGCCGAAATATCTGCGCCGGGCGATACCCGGATCAATCCCGCCAAACCGCAATGGGAGTTTGGCCACGGCTTGAGCTATACGACTTTCGCCCTGAAAAACCTCCAGCTCAGTTCTGCGGTGATGAAAGGCGAGCACCCCCTTGGGGTCAGTGTGGATGTGACCAACACCGGCCAGCGAACTGGTAAAGAGGTCTTGGAACTTTACACCTCGGATCTGTACGCTTCCCTTACCCCGCCGCTGCGAAGATTGCGCGCGTTCACCAAGATTGAACTTCCGCCGGGAGAAACCAGAACCGTAAAGTTCGAGCTGACCGCCGCCGATCTTGCGTTCGTTAATTTGCAGAGCAAACTGGTCACCGAGCCGGGGGAATTCGAGGTCATCGTTGGCAACTTGCGGATGAAGTTTCGGTACGAACCGTAATCTGAATCCTCCACCGTCCCCGGTCCTGTCGAATCAGTTGTCTCTTCTGTTGGCAGCAGGAATTCAGCGCGGCAACCCCGGCACATTCCGCCAACCGAAAGTCTTGCCGACTTGATATGCGGAGTGGATTGAGCTAGGAAAAGGCAGGTCCGCATGACGCTTTTCCACCGCAGCCCGCCTCGATGTTCCTTTGGGATGATTGTCTTCCTCGCCGCACTGCTTTGCGGCGTGAGGAACGGCCGGGCCGCGAACGACCCGACAACTGAATTCGCCATTCAAACCTGGATGACCGAGCATGGCATGCCGCAGAACAGCGTCACCGCCCTGCTGCAAACACGCGCGGGTTACATCTGGGCCGCGACTTACAACGGCATCGCCCAATTCGACGGCGAGCGGTTCAAGGTTTTTGACTCATCCAACACGGAAGGATTACCGAACAGCCGGATCACGAGCCTGTTCGAGGACGCAGCTGGTGCGATTTGGATCGGCCATGACACCGGCGATCTAACCTGCTTTTCCGGTGGCAAGTTTCGTTCCGAGCCGACGCGGGGCAAATGGTTTGTCGGTACGATTTCCGGCATCTGCGCCGACGCCAGCGGCGACCTCTGGGTGTTGAACATCCGCGGCGAGGCCCAGCGTCTCCGCGATGGATTGGTCCTGCAACCACCAGCCGAGATGGCTGAATTTCCCTCGCTGATACCGCAACTGTTGTTGGACGGACAGCAACGGCTGTTGATGGTCCGCAACGGCTACGTCGCCGAAGTCACTGCCGAGGGCATCCGGCGAATGGAATTCAACAGTCCCGAAGCCCGCCCCTATTACGCCTGTGTGACGCCGGCGCGGCAAGGCGGTTTGTGGGTGCCCGGGGATGGTCGCGTCCGCCGCTGGGCGGGCGAATCGTGGAAAGAAGACCTAGGACCGTATCCTTGGGGCGACGCTTTTGTGATGACGATGATGGAGTCGTCTGGAGGTCACCTGTTGGTTGGCACGCTTGAGCGGGGTCTGTTCATACACTCGCCCGCCCTGGGCTGGATGAATCTCAATCAGACCAACGGTCTGCCGCAGGATTGGATTCGTTGTCTGGCGGAGGATCGCGAACACAATCTTTGGATTGGCAACAGCGGCGGCCTGGTGGTGCTGCGACCACGCAACGTCGTAATGCACAGCCCGCCGGATCACTGGCAAGGACGGCCGGTGCTCGCCATCACCCGAGCACACGACGGCGCGGTCTGGGCGGCGACCGAAGGTGCGGGACTCTACCGGATGCATGCGAATCAATGGACAAACTTCGGAGTCAGTTCCGGCCTCTCCAATCTGTTTGTCTGGTCCGTAATTGAAGATGCGAGCCACACCATCTGGGCGGGCACGTGGGGTGGCGGGTTGTTTCGGATGGAGGCCGGACGATTCGTCCGGCAGTTTGACCTCGACCAACGCGGAGAACCGGTCACGGCGCTTCTGGAATCTCCGGCCGGCACGTTGTGGATTGGCACGGCGGTGGGTTTGATCCGCTGGTCGAGCAACAAGCTGGAACGGTTTGCTTCCTTGGGCGGTGCAACTGCCGGTGATATCCGAACGCTGGTCGCCGGGAGGGACGGAGAACTCTGGATTGGCACGCAAGGGAACGGGATTGGACGATACCAGAACGGGCAGTTCCAAACCATCAACCAGGCGGATGGTCTCCCGCGCAACTACATCCTCTCGCTCTACGAGGACTCGGAGCGCACTTTATGGATTGGAACGGTGGATCGGGGCATTTGCCGTTACCGCAACAAACGATTCGACAGCATCACCACCAAGCAAGGTTTGCCAAACAACGTGATCGGGCACATCGAAGATGATGGGCTGGGTCACTTGTGGTTTAGCACGCAGCAAGGTTTGGTGCGCGCCAGCCGGAGCAACTTGAACGCGTGCGCCGACGCACAGACAAATATGCTACCCTCGCTGGTCTTGGGAAAGGGCGATGGGCTTGCGACGTTGGCGGGGTCCAGCGGGTTCACGCCATCCGGATTTCGCGCCCCCGACGGCGCCCTCTGGTTTCCCACCGCCCGGGGCATCGCCGTCATCAATCCCAAATCCATCCAGACGAACGACGTGCCACCGTTTGTCTGGATCGAGGAGGTCCTCGTGAACCGCGAACATGTGGAGATTGTGACGCCCGCCAAGTCAGCTCCCGGGCATAATGAAGATCTCCCGGAGCGGAAAGTGATTCTGAATCCGGGGCAGCGCCAACTGGACGTGCTGTTTACGGGTATCAGCTTCTCGTCACCGGAGCGCGTTCGTTTCAGATACCGTTTGGAGGGCTTGGATACGGCCTGGGCGGATGTCGGCACGCGTCGCTTCGCCAACTACAGCTTTCTGCCGCCGGGAGAATATGTCTTTCGCGTCATTGCCTGTAACAGCGGCGGGCTATGGAACCAGACGGGCGATACCGTGGCGGTCAGCGTGTTGCCTCACATGTGGGAAACTTGGTGGTTCAAAACCGGGCTGGTGGTCGCGGGGATTGCCGCCGTTGGCGGCCTGTTCTATCTGGAATCCCGTCGCCGATTGAAGCGCAAACTCGAGCGCATCGCGCGGGAGCGGGAACTGGAACGGGAACGCGCGCGGATCGCGCAGGACATTCATGATGATCTCGGCGCGAGCCTCACCCGCATCGGGATGTTGAGCGAGTCGGCCACCGAAGACTTGAAAGACCCGCCCCGGGCCGCCGCGAGCCTGGAACAGATTTACTCGACGGCCCGCGATCTGACGCGCGCCATGGACGAAATTGTCTGGGCCGTGAATCCGCGGCACGACACGCTCGACAGTCTCACCAACTACATTGCCCGGTTCGCCCATGATTTTCTGAGCGCCGCTCACATCCGCTGCCGGCTTGATGCCCCGATGTCGGTGCCGGATCTAACGGTGCGTTCGGAAGTTCGCCATAATCTGTTCCTCGCGTTCAAGGAGACCTTGAACAATGTCGTGAAACATTCCGGCGCGAGCGAGGTCCGCGTCGCTCTGGAACTGGCTCCTCGCGGTTTCAACCTGGTGGTGGCCGACAACGGCACCGGATTTGACCCGGCGAAGTCGCCGGTCTATCGCGGTAACGGACGGGTGGTCACCGGTTATGGTATTGCCGGGATTCGGACGCGATTGGAACAGATCGGCGGCCGGATGAACATCGTCAGCCAGCCAGCCGAGGGGACGAGGGTTGAATTATTCGTGCCGCTGCCCGAAATCGCCCGCAGTCAGCCCGGTGTTTAAGGACAACATGTCGTCAGAAATCACTACACCCAGGCGGAAAAGGAATGTGTTATGACTAAGGCAGTGGCAATCAAAGTTTCCATCGTCGAGGATGATCCCAAAGCCCGCGAGATTCTTGTGGACTGGATCAACCGCGCCGAAGGGCTGCGGTGCGTCAGCAATCACGGTTCGGGCGAAGATGCGGTGGAATTCATGCCCGCTCAAAAACCGGAAATTGTCCTCATGGACATCAACCTGCCCGGCATGAACGGCCCCGAGTGTGTGCGGCGGCTGAAACCGTTGCTGCCAGATACGCAGTTCATGATGCTGACCGTTTACGAGGACTCCGATCACATCTTCCAAGCCCTGCAATCGGGCGCAACGGGCTACCTGCTCAAACAAACTCCCCGGGCGGCTTTGATCAGTGCGCTTCGGGAAGTCAAGGTTGGCGGCTCACCCATGACGGCGAATATCGCCCGCAAAGTGGTAAAGGCTTTTCACCAGGTTTCGGCACCACAGCAGACAACCGCGGAATTATCCACGCGGGAGAGCGAGGTTCTGCAACTGCTGGCTCAAGGTTATCTCTACAAGGAAATCGCCGACACCCTCGGCATCAGCCTGCCGACGGTGAATACTTACATCCGTCGCATCTACGAGAAGTTGCATGTCCGCTCCCGCGCCCAAGCCATCGCCAAGTTCGCCTACATTCCCATGGCCGGCGATCGCGTGACGAATGCCCCGCGCTCCTAGTTACCGGATCTCAACGCCGTTTACCCCCAAGGTTGCGCGCAATCAGCCGGCACCGTTGCTCAACGCAAACAGATGAGCGCAGCCCATCCTCCGGCGTGTTGATGACATAATCCAACAATTTCTCCACCGTGCTCGTGGCAACATGCGTGCGCGTATCCGACGAACCGTAGTAAATGAACACTTCTCCATTCTTGCGCGCGACCCATCCGTTGGCAAACGTGACATTTGAGACGTCGCCGATGCGCTCTTCGCCTTCCGGCGCCAGGAAGTAACCACCTGGTGCGTGAATGACCTTGGTCGGATCGTTCAGATCGCACAGAAACAGGTAAAGCACGTAACGCATTCCCGCCGCCGTATTGCGGACCCCGTGAGCCAGATGCAGCCAGCCCTGCGTCGTCTTGATGGGCGCGGGCCCGAGACCGTTCTTACCTTCCTTGATCGTATGATAAAACCGCGGGTCGAGGATTTGCTCCGTTCCGATGACGGCGTTGGTGATATCGTCACAAAGTCCCCAGCCAATGCCGTCCCCGGTGCCGGTAGCGGCAAAGTCGGTCATTGGACGCGTGTAGAAGGCGTATTTGCCCTTCACGAACTCCGGATGCAGCACGCAATTGCGCTGGTGCAGCGAGTTGGTCTTCAGATCTGGCAACCGCTCCCACTGCACCAGATCCTTCGTGCGCGCGATGCCGCAGCGCGCGATGGCGGCGGAAAGGTCATTGGGTTTCGCGTCATCGTGACGTTCGGCACAGAACAAGCCGTAAACCCAGCCGTCCTCGTGGCGCACCAGGCGCATGTCGTATAAGTTGGTTTCCTTGTCCTCCAATTCCGGCATCCGCACCGGGTAATCCCAAAACTGAAAGCCATCCACGCCATTCTTGCTCTCGGCCACGGCGAAAAATGATTTTCGATCCCACCCCTCCACCCGTGCCATCAGCACGATGTTCTTGTTCCACTCCATTGCTCCGACGTTGAACACTGCATTGATCCCCAGGCGCGTCAGCAAATGCCGGTTGGTCGTGTGATCAAAATCGTATCGCCAGGACAATGGCGTGTGGTCGGCCGTCAGCACCGGAAACTGATACCGGTCAAAAATCCCGTTACCCGTTGGTTGCGCGCGGTTCTTTCGCGCGATCAGCTTTCGATGGTGTTGCTGCATTCGGTTAAGCTTCTTTTGAAATTCCTTTTTGATCATGGGGAGTTCTTTTCGCTTTGGTTCATTCTTTCAGTTGCGTCTTCAGTTTCAAACGGAGCCAGTCGTGCGCCCGGAATGGGCCGCTGTTCAAGACCGTTTGGCAGTTGCCAGCGCACGGAAAGATGCGCCGAGCCGGCGGCCTGCTTTTGATTCACTTCCAGATAATAGCGGTTGCCAGCCACCAACTTCACTGTTGCCGAGGCGGTCTCATGGGTGTGCGGCCATTTGCAGTATGGAGTGGTGGCCAGCACTTCAACAATCTTAACCTTGTTGGCCGGAGCGCCGTCGGTACTCAACCACAATTCCGACACGCCATCATTTGCCATCCAAAAACGATAGGCGCCGGTAGTCGGTGGCAGCAGGTAGCCGCGAAACGACCCGTTAAAGTTGGTGGCCATCACCACTGGGGTTTCAAACGCCTTCGTAATCTGCAATCTGACCGACTGATTCGTTCCGCCAACACTGCTGCTTGACTCCCGCACGATCCCCGCGCCGGGTCCAACTTCAAACGCCGGGCTGGACGCGCTGCCCAAACCGCCGGCTGTGGCTTTGAAGGTGTACCGCCCCGACTTGTCTATCCGCGCGTCGCGAAACGTGGCGATACCATTGACTGTGCTTGCGATCAGAGTGCCCGATAGTCTACCCCCAGCGGGGTTGTCCGCCAGCGTCAGAGTGACCATGATGTTGTTGCTACGCACCGTGCCACCTTCGGCATCCCGTACCGCCACGGTGACGGGCCTTCGCCGCAACCCGCCCACCGCCACGTCACCTGGGGTCGCGGGAAAACCCAGTCTTGCTGCCACTCCCGCCGGCTTGAATGGTTGATGCTTGAAGTCCCCCAAGTCGCCAAGGTTGATTACATAGGGATGGTTGTATGCCGCCTTGATTTGCTGCGGCGTATTCTTTTCCAACAGAGTCTGGCCCGACCAAGTGGTGAAGAACAGCCAGCCTGCTCGCTCGCTCACCAGCCGGTCAGGATCGGGAATCGGTCCATTCTCCGAGAGGGCGACAAGTTTGTTTCCAGCCGTCAAAGCAACCAATTCGTCAAAAATATCTCTGGCCGGCCCATTGTTATTGTCCATCGGATAATGATCCTGACCGATGAGATCCACGTATTCGTCGCCGGGGTACCAGTCGGCGAGATCAATCGAGGCTCCGGGCGAGAAAACCCAGATCAGGTTGTTCAATTTGTGCTGATTCACCAAGCGATCAAACATGATTCGCCAAAGCTCTTTGAAGGGCTCTGGTCCCTCCGCCCCCCACCAAAACCAGCGCCCGTTGGCCTCGTGCAACGGTCGCCACATCACCGGTACGCGCGCATCCCGCAACAATTTCAATTCGGCTGCCACCGTATCCACGTCCTTCAGCAACGCTTCGTACTCGGGAGTTCCTTTTGTCGTGCCGCGCGTTGCACTGAAACTGGTCTCCTTGGTGTAAAAGGCCCGCTCCTTCATCGGCGCATTCCAATGCCAGCAAATCGAGACGATGCCATTTCGATTCGAATACCAATCCACGACCTGACTGACCATTTCATGCCGGGTGATCTGCCGAGGACGGCTGTAAGCCGCCACATCAATCGAGAGCACTGCCGGCAACTTCCCCGCGTGCGTCTTGATGTGGTTCAAATCAAAGCCAAGTTTATTCGGGCTCCGCCAGCCCTCATGCTGGCCAGAGAGGATCTTTTTTCCGTAAATGCTCGAGAAATAGGCCAGCATGGACTGGGCTTCGGGTGTTGCGCCGGGAGTTACCAATGTGTCGGCTGATCGCCCCACCTGGATGGTTCCAAAGCCGACGATCATCAGCAACCAAGTCACGTAACTGGCGCGCCGTAGGCTGCGTGGCTGGATGATCATTTTTTCGGTGTGCTTTCCCTGACAAAATGGGAAAGGAGCAAGCAATTCTGGCTTTCTTCAATAATGGCGGGCATGTCATCAAAACTAGCTACAACGAAAGCCTTCCGACGTCCTGCTACCTCGCCCATGCTGCAAGGAATCAAACCAACCACGGCCATGACGAGCAAAATGTTCAACCGAAGAGACTTTATCAAGACCACTGCGTTGACGTTGCCACTGGTCGCTGCCGGTTGTCACAGTGCTCACCATGCTTCGGGACGCAAGGCTCCCGAAGCAAGTGAATTTGTTTCCGTTCGCGATGGCCGGTTCATGTTACGTGGCCGGCCCTACTCTTATGTCGGTACCAACATGTGGTTTGGTTGCTACCTCAGCGAGGCCGCATTGCCCCGCGGGCGCGCCCGACTTGTCCGTGAACTGAATCGGCTGCAAAGCATCGGCGCGACCAACATCCGCCTGCTGGCCGGATCGGAAACGTCTCCGCTCGTAGGAGCCATCTCACGTGGCATTACCAAATCGCCTCGCGATTGGGATGAAGACCTCCTTCAAGGCCTGGACTTCTGCCTCGCAGAGATGGCCAAACGCAACATGCGCGGCGTTCTGTTCCTTTCCAATTACTGGCAATGGTCCGGCAGTTTCGCCCAATACGTGCGCTGGGTCACCGGCGAAACGATCCCGGATCCCGATCTTCCGAAGCTGGCGGCGGGCGATTGGTCAGGATTCATGAAGTTCTCGGCGCGAATTTACCAAACGCCCGCTGCCAATGAACTTTACCTCGCTTATGTCGCCAACCTGATTCAGCGTCGCAACACCATCAACGGCCGGCTCTATTGCGAGGATCCCACCATCATGACTTGGGAACTCGCCAACGAACCGCGCCCCGGCACCGACGACGCAGCCACCATGAAAGAGGTCCCAGCCTTTTGCGAGTGGGTGGACGCAACTGCGCGATTCATCCACGAGCGCGCGCCGCGCCAACTCGTTTGCACCGGTTCGGAAGGCATCCAAGGTTCACTCAAGAAACCCGAAGTCTTCATCGCCGCTCACAAGACGCCGGCGATTGATTATGTGACCGTTCACATGTGGTTGAAGAACTGGGGCTGGCTGAAAGACCCAGCCTTGGGCGCGGATTTTGAAGTGGCTGCCGCCAAAGCCCGTGAACATGTTGAGACGCACAATGTCATCGCGACCGAAACGCTTCAAAAGCCGCTCGTGCTCGAAGAATTCGGCCTGCCACGCGACCACGAAAGCTACGATCCCCGTTCGCCAACGACCGCTCGTGATGATTACTACCGGCGCATGTTCGATCAAGTAGCCGAGTCGTGCCACGCAGGCCGGGCGTTGCAGGGAGCCAATTTCTGGGCCTGGGCGGGCGAAGGCCGGGCGAGCACAACACCCGGTAGCACTGCCGCGTCGTTCATGGGTGATCCCTTCTGCGAACCGCAGGGACTTAATTCTGTGTTCGACACTGACCAAAGCACGCTGACCGTAATAGCGCTGGCGAATGAGAAGTTAGCCAAGCGTTAGCGCCTGAAGTGGCGGCGCCGGAAGAGGCTGCTGCGATGCAGTCGTTAGGCGTCAATATTTCGATTCGCTCCACACTTCCAGCATGACAGAAACTGTGCCTCCAACTGCTCGCCGCAAGCTCGACAGGCCCAAGGTGTCTGCGCGAGTGGAGCACGCGCAAGCTGGGCGTCGCGTAACTCGGCGGCTCTGGAAACATCTTCGTCCTTAAGCAGTCATATCTCCGGATAGAACGCAGCTCCCGGAAAATTCGCCTGCATCGCGTCGTTCCTTAGCTCGCACTCAATACCCGCCGCTTCTAGAGCACTCAGAAGCGCTCCAACCGTTGTCCGGTCCGATGAGCTGTAGAGCATCTTCATAGTGCGCGTGAGATTGACACCTAGCGATATCAGTGAGCGACGGAATAGTGTTTATCTATATCACCTGTGGCGACCATAAATGTGATGGCAATCGCTTGCCCAGTCGTGTTTGGCGAAATCATCCGGGTCTGATTTCCCACGGGAAGAAAGGCTAGGCCATAGTCCGGACAGAACAGCGGCCGTTCACTTGCCCGACGTCATGGAAGTTGCGCTCAAAAACCCGTTGTCCGTCAACCAATCCGTCATTCGCTGCGGCCAGGTCTTGATGCTGGTGAGCTTCGACCGGTTGCCCAGATTAAATCCGTGGCCGCCGCGCGCATAAAGGTGAACTTCCACCGGTCGCTTGGCCTGCCGATATTTTTCAAGTTGCGCGATCACGGGTCCGACATGGCTGTTATCATCGTTCGCCACCAGGAAAAATGCCGGTGGCGCATCGGCAGGGATTTCACCCGTCGGCACTCCCAACGGGCCGGGATAAATTGAGATCTGGAAATCCGAACGGCAATTCATGCGGTCAATCACATCCGCCGCATTCGGGTCGCCCGCGGTGGGGCTGTAAACCAGCATGGCCACTACTTCGCCCCCAGCGGAAAAACCCAGCACGCCAATACGATTCGTATCGAGGTTCCATTCGGTCGCGCGGCTACGGATTGTACGCATCGCGCGCTGGGCGTCCTGACGCGGATGAATTTTCAAGGAGTAAGGTGAGTTGGTTTCCCGAGCGAGCCGATGCTTGAGCACAAAACAAGTCACCCCAAAGTCATTCAGATACATTGCCGGCTCGACTCCTTCAGCGTTGAATACCAGTTCGCGATGGCCGCCGCCCGGCACGATCAACATCGCCGCACCGTTAGCTTTCTCCTTGGGCGCGGGAAAAACCGTGATGGATGGGTTATGTATGTTACGAACCCAATAGTCCTTGGCCTGCTCCGGCTCGTTGCGCCGATCCTCGAATCCCGGTGCACCATTTGGCCAGAGCGGGATCACCTGCGGCTCATCCGCCCGAACACAACAATCCACCGCCAACAACAGCACGAGAGGAAGCCAGGGTAGTTTCATGCGGAGATTTCCAGTCGGAATGATTCACGACCCGGGAATGATTTCGATGCCGTTGATTTCCGGATTCTCGATGTTGGGCGTGAACTTGATGTCGAGTTTGCCGTCGGTTACATCCACCTTGACGGTTTCGACATACGCCTTTTGCACACCGCCAGCTTTGACGAATACATCGAAATCCTTGAACTCCTGGCCCTCCACATTGAAGGAAAACACCCGCTCCCCGGCGGCGGTGATTCCCTCATAGGTCTCCGCGAAGTGCAGCTTCACGATATACTTGCCGTTCGGCAATGCGTGCGAGAATGACGTCATGCTGTAGCGCTCCGCACGATAAATCGCGGGGTCCTTGGTGTTGGCGATGGCCAGGTCCGGACGCTCAATGACTTCCCCATCAGCAAATCCCTGGTCGGGCAGCCAGGCATTGCCGCTGGTATCAGTAAACCCAGTGCTCCCGGCTTTGATACGAATGGCGGGTCGAACAGGCTTCGGCTCGGCGGCCTTGACCGGTGCCGCAGTTGCTGACGCGCTGGCGGCAGTCGGTTTTGCTGTCTCGGTCGTGCAGCATTCGCTCTTGTTTGACTTGCAACCCGCTAACGCAAAAACGGTCAGGTTGGCCACGAGGAGTGCGGGTAGGGATCGCTGAAGGATTGTTGAAGTTCGCATAGGTTTTGTTGAATTGTTTGATCTCAAAGGCTTGATGCCAGAAAGCTTGCCGCCGCGTCGGAAGTTCGCAATCCCATAAAAGCATGACATGACGGATGACAGAAAATCTCCGCTTTGCCTGCACACGTGACCGGCAGCTATTGAGGAGTCTTCCCCCACATCCAACGCAAAATATCCGGCAGAAGCGCACCGCCATGATTATCCGAGTGACTGCCGTCGCCCCACTCGTGCTTGACCTGGTAGCGCGGGCCGGGCCTGTTCTGACGATCCGCGTTGGCATTGGCCCATTCGAGTGCCGATAGCATTTGTTGATTGGCGAGAAACCAGTTGCCGTGATCGTTGTTAAGATCATTGCTGCCGTCTTGAAGGAAAATCTTGATGGGCTTGATCGGATTCTTGCGAATCAAAGTTGGATACAAATCGCCACCCGGAATCATCGGTTGACCATCACGTGCCGGGCGGTAGCCGATGGACGTGTAACTGCCAATCATGCTGATCACGTTCCGAAACTCATCGGGCCGTTGCCACGCAACGGTAAACGCGCAGATGGCGCCGCTGCTGGTGCCGCCAATCGCTCGGCGTTCCGGGGCCTTGGTCAAATTGTACTTCTTCCCCACCTCAGGCAGCATTTCCTCGCAGATGAAGCGCGCGTAGCTGTCGCTCAAAGAATCATACTCCGCGGCGCGATTGTTCGGGTTGCGCATCGCGAGGTCATCGGGATATTCCTCACCCCGTTGACCCGGTGTGATGAAGATGCCGATGGTCACTGGAATGTCGCCCTTGTGAATCAGGTTCTCCAAAACCTGTGGCACGCGCAACGCCCCTTCGGGATTCGTCGCGCGCTGTCCGTCTTGAAACACCAGCACGTTTGCTGGCTTGTCCGGTGTGTATTGCGCGGGCACGTAAACCCAATACCGCCGGACGGTATTGGTGATGATCCGGCTTTTGAAAAGCAGTGGGCCTTCCAGTTTTCCCTTGGGCACGCCTGATTGTGGCAGCGAATCCGGCCCCAATTTGTATTCACCGGGTTGGCGAGAAACAATTGTTGAATTCGTCTCGGCTGCTTGCAGAGTCAACGCACAAACCAGCGCCAAAAGCCCGACCACGGAAGATTTCATTGTCTGGTCGGGGAATCAGACGTTTTTCAACCGACCGGTGGAATCGCCGAATCGTTCCAAGCCTTGAATGCCCATACGATCGGCCATGCTGAGAAAGAGATTGGAGGCCGGAGCGGAACCATGCTTGACGAAGCGACCAGGGGTCAACGTCCCACCGCCCGACCCCGCCAGTAGAATCGGAAGATTGACATGGGTATGCCGGTTGCCATCCGCATTGCCGCTGCCGTAGAGAATCATCGAGTTATACAGAAGCGATTTGCCATCCGTGTCCTTCGTCGCCTCCAACTTCTGGAGAAACTTCGCGAGCTGCTGCGCATACCACAGGTCAATATTTGAAATCTTCTGTATCTTTTCCTGATTCTCGAAGTGGTGGGACAATTCGTGATGCCCTTCGGAAATGCCTATCTCGTGAAACGAACGATTGCTCCCATCATGCGCCAACAACAGCGTCACCACACGCGTGGAATCCGTCTGGAACGCCAGGAGCATGATATCGAACATCAACTGGATATGCTCGGCGTAGCTGGCGGGAATACCCGCGGGCGTTTCGGCGCTGGGGTCTTGCACCGCTCCCAATTGTTCGGTCCGTTGAATCCGCGTCTCAAGCTCGCGCACGCCGGTGAGGTATTGGTCGAGCTTGTCTTTGTCGTTCGCGTTGAGCCGTCGTTGCATGTCGTGCGCGTCCTCGACGATGAAGTCCAGAATGGAGCGCTGTTCCTGCCGGCGTTGTTTCAAACTCTCTGCACGCTGGCCCGGGGAGCCCGAACCAAACAACCGTTCAAAGACCTGACGCGGATTGGCCTCCGGCGTCATGGGCGTGTTGGGCGAACTCCAGGAAACGTTGTATTGATAGGCGCAGGAGTAACCGGAATCACACGCCCCGGAATTCCGTCCGGCATCGCAAGTCAGTTCCAGCGACGGGAAGCGCGTGACATGCCCCATCGTGCGCGCGATGGCCTGGTCAATCGAAATCCCGGCGCGGATGTCCGTGGCGCTTTTCTTCATGCGCACGCCGGTGAGAAACGTGCCGTTCGCCCGGGCGTGATCCCCTGCCCCATCCGGACCAGCGGTAGCATTCACGTGGTCCAGCCCGCCCAGAATTTGGATGTGCTGCCGGCTGGCTTCCAATGGCTGCAACGTGCGGCTGAGTTTGAAATCCGTCGCGTCGCCCTCAGGCCACCAAGTGGATTGGATCGCTCCATTCGGGAAATACAGAAACGCTGTACGCAACGGGGCGCCGGTGGCCGTCGTGGCGAGCTTAGCAGGCGTACCCGCCGCGAGCAAACGAACCGGGGAAAGTGATGCAAAGGCCGGCAAAGCGATGCATGCGCCCAGTCCGCGCAAAAAGTGGCGGCGCGTGAAACTCGCGTGGCGCTCGGCCGCTCGGGTTTCCGCCGAGACAGATTTTGGTTTCATGATGTTGCTCATTCAGCCAGCTTAAGGTTTGCCAACACTGTTAACTCATTGTCCCGGGACTGCAACCCTGCGTTTTGATCAAATGATGGTTGCCCTGCCCCTGCGGTTTTGCCCGTCGTTCCCTTCGCTTGAGTACGCGTTTTCTGGAATGGCGCGGATTCCACAACCCCGAGCAAAAGGGCGGACGGTTTGCCACCGCTCTTTTCAAGCTGACTCAAGATTTGATCCACCGTCTGCACATCGTAATACTCCAGTCCACGTCCCAGCGCATAGGTCAACATTTTCTCAGTGACCGTGCGATAAAAACTCGTGGCGTACTTCTCCGCCAACAATTTCTTTAGCTCTGCAACCCCGTTGAACTCCTCGCCCGTGATCAAATGGCCTGCGGCATCCACCGGCTCGCCCAACTCCTGATCACGCCACATTCCCATGGCGTTAAAATTCTCAAACGCCAGCCCAAGCGGGTCCATGCGATTGTGACAGGAACTACACGCCGCATTCTCGCGATGCTTCGCCAGCGTCTCACGCAAGGTTGGCGGACGATCCTTGATCGCGCCGGCCGAGTCCTCCAGAGGCGGGATGTTTGGCGGCGGCGGCGGCGGCGGCGTGCCCATGATGTTGTCGAGAATGAACAGTCCCCGTTTCACAGGTGAAGTGCGCGTGGGATTGGAGGTGACCGCCAGCACCGTGCCTTGCGTCAAAATGCCTCCGCGCGGACTGCCGGGTGGCAACTTCACCAGACGTACTTCGTTGCCGGTAACATTGGTGATGCCATAGTGCGTGGCCAGGCGTTCATTGAGAAACGTGTAGTCGCTGTCCACCAGTTCGAGCAGATTCCGATCATCCCGCACGATGTAATCAAACACACCTTCGGTTTCCTGGCGCATCGCCCGGCGCAGTTCGGGCGTCAGCTCAGCACGCAGTGGCTGACGAAAGCGTTGCCTCACGACGGTACGAACTTTTTCAAATTCCTCTTTTTCCGCTGGAGTCAACTGGTCATCGGGCTTGTCACGGAGCTCGTTAAATCGCTTTCGAGCCTTTTCCAGTTCCGGATTGAAACGCTCCTCGCGGCCCAGAACAACCCGTGAGTCTATGGTGACCGACTCGATATCCCGCGTCCGCAACCACTGGCCGGTGAAGTTCTTCACCAACGCCTCGGACTTCGAATCGGCCATCATTCGTTTGACCTGAGCGGGCAGATTTTTCCGCAACTTCTTTTCTCCGGCCAGGCGGAATAGCTCATCATCCGGCATGGATGACCAGAAAAAATAGGAGAGCCGCGAGGCCAGCGAATATTCATCCACCAAGGCGTATCCCTGCGTGGCTCGGCCCGGCTCTACGCTTTCCTCGCGGAACAAAAATCGGGGCGACGCCAACACCGCTACCATGGCTTGCGACACGCCTTGCTCAAAAGTCTTGCCCGGCTGGGCATAGATGCTCGCCGCCAGATCGGTCAGGCGCTTGAGAGTTTTCTCATCCACCGGGCGGCGAAATGCCTTGGTGGCAAACTTGCCGAGCATTCCATTGGCGTAAGCCCGGCGGCCGGCGGCATCCGTTGGAACTGCCTTTGGAAAATAGCGTTCGTAGTTCTTGGGCCTGACCCAGGCTTCCTTGGCCAGCGGCCCGCGGACGGTCACGGACGTGATCTGCACTGACAACGTGCGGGTCTGCTGTTCGTCCGGTGTCAGCGGCTGCAATTCGAATTTGAGTTCGTGATTGTCCGCCGACCAGTCGGTCTCCAGTTCGTTGTGATATGCGCGACCGCCTTCCCAACTGAATTCGCGCTGCAACATCTCCTTGCCGTCCACCTTGAAAATGACGCGGCACTTGTTGTAGTCAAAAACGTTGTCCACGTAGCGCTCGTTCACCATCAGGTCCACGCCCAAATGATACCTGCCCGACTGGCGGGCCTTGAAAGTGTTTGAAACTGCGGCGGGAGAATAGAACGAGAGAGACATCGTGCCGCCTCCACGATTGCGGCCGCCCGGCTCGACAACCTCGTTGGTCTGAAACCTCTTGCCGGGGACAACCTGTTCCTGCACCACCCGGGCCGCTTGGGGAACCGTCCGACCCACGATGCTCTGCGCGGCCTCCAGATATTTCTCGAGCAACATCGGTGGCAAGGTCAACACGTCGCCGATGTTGTCGAAGCCGTGCCCAGTGTCGTCTGGGGGAAACTCGGTATTCGTGTCGTAGTCCACGCCCATCAAGTCGCGGATGGTGTTGCGATACTCCACACGATTGAGGCGACGGATGGTCACACGCCCGGGATCGGGATTTTTTTCATCCGCAGCGAAGACTTGCGCCGTGATCCAGCGCTCGATCCGGGCGCGCTGTTCAGCCGAAGGATGCGGCTTCTTTGGCGGGGGCATCATGTCCGCCCGCAAATTTTTTAACGCCCGCCACCATAAATCCTGGCTGGTGTTGAGATCCTTGTCGGGATTGAACTCATCGAACGCCACCCCGCCCTTGTCCATGCCGTCGCCATGACAATCGTAGCAATACTCCTTGAGGATGGGCTCAATATCCTTGCGGAACTCGACCGCACCGGGAGCTGCGGCCCGGGCTGTTGCAAGACAACCGCACACCCCAATAGCAAGGGCGGTTGTCTGTAACAGTTGCTTCATGGCCATCTTTGATTCTGATTCATTTCGCCAAGCTGGCAAGGTTGTTCAACCTTCGCATCGTCTCCAGGCAAGCTCTTGAGACGTGATACGGACCTTTCCATTCACTGACTTTGGGAAGTTTTTCATCCGGCCGGCCATCGGGATTGATGCGCCAGAACCATTCGCCGTGGACCCGATCCACCAAATGACTCTCGGCAAACTGCCAAGCGCGCCGTGCGGCCTCGAAATACTTCACATCACCGCTCAGTTGAAACGCATTGATAAAGCCAACCAGTGCCTCCGCCTGCGGCCAGCATTCCTTGCCCCGATCAATGATTTCCCAGCCTCGCCCTTCGTAACACAAACCACCGTCCACATCCAGCCCTTCGCGCAGAACCGGACCGGCCATTTCCAGAGCCGTCGCCTGCACCTGCTTCAGCAACTCCGGTTTCCCCAAGGCCTCCGCCGCCTCGCACAACAACCAGCTTGCCTCAATATCATGGCCGAAGGTGTAGGTATCCGAACGGACCCGCCATTCTTCATCAAAGAAATGATGCAGGTGGGCAGTACTCGAATCAAGAATCCGCCCCAGGA
Source organism: Limisphaerales bacterium (assembly GCA_044225555.1). GTDB lineage: Bacteria > Verrucomicrobiota > Verrucomicrobiia > Limisphaerales > JADLHS01 > JADLHS01. The sequence continues at coordinate 247,686 of JBGAIM010000010.1, forward strand.
AGAGTTGAATCAATTCTTGCAGCCGCTGCTTAACGACCGGATGCCGGTTCGCCAAATAGAGATTGGTATAGGCTTCCAGAACGTGAAGATGATTGTTCATGGACTTCTTCTCGTTCATGTCTTTGTCGCTGAGGCGCGCTTCGGGACCGGCTTCGGACCAATCCCGGCGACAGACTTCAATGTAGCCACCAAACTTTCCATCGTGGGCATTGCGTTCAACCAAATCAAACAACGTCATCGCGCGTTGCAAGGCTGCCTCGGAGTTGAAGGTGTGGTAAAACTCAGTCAGCGCGTAAATGTAAAAAGCCTGGCCGTAAATCTTCTTGGAATCGTCAATCACCTGTCCTTTGTCATCCAGCCGCCAGAAAGCTCCGCCATGCTTTTCATCCCAAAACCGATTCACGACATAATCGAAAGCGCGTTCGGCCAGCTGGCGGTAAATCGGATCTGGTTTCGCACGATAAACCGCCGAGAATGCCCACAAGATGCGGGCGTTGACAATGAGGCCCTTGGGCTGTGTGCGGTCGGGCCGAAGATCATTGGATAGCCACCCCATCCAGCCGCCCTGCTCGTGATCGAGGGCCGGCCCGCACCAAAACGGTAGAATGTGCCCGAACAGATGTTCGCGAACGCACGCGGCGAAGGCCGTCAACGTCTGCGAGTCCGGAATCGTGTTTCCATGGGGAGAAACGTTTTCTTTTGCAACCGGCAACATCACTGATACTCGATTTCCACTCGGGCGATCTGCGTCTCTTTCTGAAACTGAATGGTCACGCTGGATCCGTCACCGGGCAATGCCCCCAGCGTGTAGAGCCGCGGCCACTTGAAATTATACATCTCTTTGCCCGCATAGTAATCCTGCATTTTGGCGGCGACAACCTCGCCCTGGTTGTCATTCCCAATCCGAAACTCCAGCCCCGGCTCATCCTGCGCGCCAAAGGCATAAACCCGCATCGCGACAATCTTCCCCGTAACCTGATACGCAATCCAATCCCCCTTCACGCCGCGCAGACGATGGCAGTCCTCCTTGTAGTTGCGTGCATCGTTACTGCGGAGTTCCGGTTTGCCACCACTGCGATAAGTGAGCGACGTGTTGCGCATTTCATCCACCAACGTGCGGCAACGAATGGTTACCGGACCGAAAACCTTTGAAGGCTTTGATGTGCCAGCTTCGTTGCGCGCCACTAGGCGGTAGTAGCAAGTCTTGCCCGTCTCGGCAAATTCATCCACGGCCAGCGGACGATATTGCGTCGCGTCATCGGTGAGTTGCCAGGCAACCGTGCGCCACGGGCCGCGAGTTTTCTCCGCCCGTTGCAATTCATAATTCGCTGCACCAGCCGAACCGCGCCAGGTCGTAACACCTCCATCGGTGACATTGAACAAATCCGGCGCCGCGGGCACTTGAAGCTTCGGCGCGGGGATGCCTTGAATCTCAAAGGGTTCACCCGCCGGCCCCCCAGGCCAATGGTAGGCCTTGAAGAAATCGCCACCCCACGGTTCGTGATGCCAGTAGTAGCCGCCGTCGCTATTGTGGAAACGCAGCGACCAGATCAATCCGCCGGCGATGCCAGGCTCTTTTATGATTGTATCCATGATGGCACGCATTCCTTCACTGGTGACGAAGCCGAACTCTCCGACCATGTAAACCTTCTGGCCAGCGGCGCGCTTCACGCTCTCGTGAATTTGCGCGATCATTTTCACCGGGTCGCCCTGATAGAGATGGTCCTGCACGATGTCCACGCCGGGATTGTCGTTGGCGGTGAAATAACTCTCCGCGACGAGTTGTTTCGGCGCGAGTTGCTTGACGACCGGCGACATTTCGCGAACCCATTCGACCGGCGCCTTCAATTCATTGCCCAATTCCCACGCGAGTACCGCCTTGTCGTCCTTGTAGCGCACGCCGGTCTTGGTGTTCACGCGATTTACGACCATTGCGACAAGTTTCTTGTAATCTTCCTTCACCTGCGGATCGGTGAAGAACTCATCCTTGGTTTTACCGCGCCACGCCGCCAGTTCGGTGATACCACCCCACCAACTCGCAAAGTCGACAAACGGAATGATGAGCCGAACATTGTGGCGGTTGGCCGAAGCCAGCACCTCATCGAGCACGACCATACTGGATCGTTGGTCTTCGCGACCGACAAAACATACGTGCGCGCTACACGGCCACCCATTTGCTGAATCGTCGCCAGTGCGTCATCAATCTCGTAAGTCGTGGGCAACCGGAAACTGCTCAACTGCTCGAACCGCATGTCATCCTCAGTGTACGTGAGGTTCGGAATATTGAACGACATGAAGCGATACGGTTTGTCGCCTTCGAAGAGCTGGCCGTCCTTGGCGGTGATGAATTGCTCGAACGCCACTGACACAAGGGGACGGGATACGGCGAATGCGACCAGCGTGATTACTACAACTCGCAGCAGTCCTGTTGGCAGTATGCGACTTGTTTCAGGCTTTCTCCAGTTTGTCATACCAGTTGAATTTGATGAACACCGACGTAGCTACAAGCAGCAAGAGGATTCCGCCGGCCACCGACCACTGCCGCAGGACGATGTAAATGGGCAGCGTCATCAGGCACAATTGCCAGACGATGCCAACAGCCACGTTGGTCATGTCGCGTGCGCAGTTGTGATTCGAGGCAAATGCCGGGTCCTCAGCCATGACTTTGGCGCGGATCGGCCCCCAACAGCCCCAAGGGTTCACGGTCTTGTAGAATTTCGTCAGCACTGCGTCCTCCTCGGGTTTGCTCAACAGCGTGCCAGCAATGCAGCCGATGAGCGAGATCACGATCAGGATCGGGATCGTGTAAAGTTGATTGAAATTGGGTCCGACCAGGCGTTGCAGGGTTTCGCTGTGGGCGATGAGGGACTTCGTCAGCTCCGGCACAAACATCGCCCCACCGACACCAGCAACCATTCCCCAGAAATAACCGTAACCGTTGAACCGCCACCAATACCACTTGAGCACGTTCGCAATCACAAAGCCGCCGTAGAGCGAACCCACCAACCACATCATCACATCGGTGATCCGGTCGGTTACCAATCCGAACGTGATGCCAATAACGAGAAACAGCAGCGATACCACCCGGCTGAGGAACACCTCCTTCTTGCCGCCGGCATTCGCGTTGATGAACCGCTTGTAAATGTCGTTCACGACGTAGGCCGGCGCGGCATTGAGGGTGGCGGCGAAATTCGACATGAACGCCGCGGCCAATCCCGCCAACAGGAAGCCCAGCACCCCGGTGGGAATTTGTTCGCCGAGGACCATGGGGAGAATTTTCTCGAAATCCGGCTTCTCCATCGCCTGGATTTGCGGCATGCAGAACGCCAGGGCCAGCACCGTGATGCCGGCAATCATCATGTAACGCGGAAACATCAAGACCAGAGTCACCATGCCGTTGACCAGGCAGGCTTCCCGCGGATTGCGCGCCGCGAGAATGCGCTGCATGTCGTAGTTCGGTGCCGGCCCGGCGAGACTGGCAAGCACGCCCTTGAAAAACATCAGGCCGAAAATGATCGAGAAGAACTCGTTGCCGTCTTTGGCTATCACAGCGTTGGCTGAATTCAGAATTCCCGTCCAGTCAATGTTCAGATGCGAACCGAAGAAGGGATTCATCCACCCCGCGGGAATGTTGTGCGCGATCATTTCCGGCGTGACCTTCACCAGCGCAATGGTGCCAATGGTCAACGCTGTGAGCGTGAGAATGGCGAACTGCGTCACCTCCGTGATGACGACGCTGATCATGCCGCCTTTGATCGCGTAAAGCGAAGTCGCGCCCATCAGCACCATCGCGTAAATGTTTTCGTCCGTGAAAATGCCCGTGGTTTGCGTCGTGAAATGCCACGGCAGCAGGCCGGAGGCGAACTTGCCAATGCCTTTGAACGCATACGCCAGCAGCCCGATGACGTTCACCAGTGCAAAAAACACCACGCTCAGGTGCGCCAGCGTGCCGCCGCGATCGGTGCCGAAGCGCGTTTGAATCCATTGCGCGCCGGTGAGCACGTTCGAGCGCCGCAACCACGCGCTCAAGAACATCATCAGGAAAATCTGATTGAACACCGGCCACACCCAGGGCAACCAGATGCTCTTGAGCCCATACAGGAAAAGCACATAGACGAGCCACATTGTGCCGCTGATGTCGAACATGCCGGAGGCATCCGAAACACCGAGCAGGTACCACGGCAGTGATTTTCCGCCGAGGAAATAGGAATCCAAATCCTTTACTCCCCGTCGCGATACCCAAAGCCCGATCAGAATAACCGTGACGAAGTATCCGGCAATGATGGCAATGTCCAACGTGTGCAGCGCGTGAATTTTCATGGCGAAGCCTGGTTTACCTCACGACACTGCCGTTGCGGCGAAACGAGGTTGGTTGCATCGAGGAATGTTGCCAAATTCACCGCAGGCGTTTCGAGGAGAGTTTGGGTCGTCAATTCTGACGACACGCCAGGCGAACCCTCAGCAAACAGGCCACCCAAAATGAAAGCCCGCGTTCTCGAGCAAGAACACGGGTTGAAAACAAACCTTCTCCGTCGTGCCGCCCGGGAAGACGGCCTGGGTTGGAACGCGGTCGGATCATCCAGCGTTTTCCAACAATCCACCAAGTCTGCCTGGCAGTGGCCAAGTGGGACATCTGCCGTGCCGCTTCGGGCACTATTTCGCGGCCCCGATTCGCAAGACGGTCAACGAATTTCCCGGGAAGGTATGCCTGAACTTTGGTCCGCCCAGATTGATTTTCTCCGTCTTCGGCGAGACTTTGGTTGGTTCCTCAAGGGAATTCTCATCCTTCGGATTCTCGGAGGTGAGGACGATTGCTTGCGATGGTCCGGCGAGCT
>JBGAIM010000011.1:0-248614 GCA_044225555.1 Limisphaerales bacterium
CGACCCCGCCCGTCGGCACGTACTGGGTCGGCTGGTATGATGGTATCGACGAGTCGCCATTGCTCGTTGCTCAGATCCATCCACCCACATTGTACGTTATCGATAAAAGTACAAGAACATATTTATGAGATGGCTTCTAGCACTCTCCAACTCACAAATGGCGGTTACATGACAAACTCGTTACAACTGACCAACATCTTCGACTCTATCGCTGGCGGCGTAAGAAGCAAAAACGGGGGGATCGTTGCCGATTCCCCCGCTGTGTTAGGCCAGTGAAACTCAGTTAGCTTTCACTTGGAAATAATTCGCGTCCGTGGTCGGAACGGTGAACGTCAGAATGCCTCCCGTGCCGGTTTGCGGATTGGCCGGCGTCACACCCGTCGCTGTGCCCCAGCTTAGCGGGTTGAGCGCCACAGTAGATTCCAACGTGTAGGTGTAGCCCACCTCTGAGCTACAACTGATAGCCACATTGGCGCCGACCAGCGAGATGGTGAGTGTCGCTGGATTCGGAGCCGGTACCGTTGGCGTCATGTTGGGCAATCTTGGATTGCTGCCGCCCGCGCCACCGACAATCCCATATTCGCTCAAGGCAGTCCAATCAGAGGCCCAGTTACCACGACCAGAACCAAATGCTCCCTGCTGGCTTACCTGAGTCAGGCCAGCCGGGGTAGTTGCGTAGTCGCTGAGGGCCGGACTGCCGGCTTGAGGGCGGGGATCGAGGAACGCACCGAAGTTCGTCCGGCTGATGCTCGTCAGCCGCGGATTGACGATCTGATTGCTCAGGCTCAGGTCCGTCCAGTAGTTCGTCGCCACCGTGCCCCGGCCCAGGTTCACCGCCGTGTTGCCGATGATCCCGTTCCCCGAGCCCGTCGTGAAGTCCCACCACAGCGTGTGGTGCAATTGCGCATACGCGCCCGTCACCGCCTGCGTCGCCGTAATGCCATTCTGGGTGTCCACCAGCACGCCGCGGCCATTGAAGTCCGTGAAGATCGCATTGTAAATCTTCGGTCCCACCCACGGCCGCAACGCCATCGCCGCATTCTCGCCCCCGTTGGGGGCCGTCGTATCCAACGCGCCCGCACCAATCATTGTCAGGTTATACACCTTGAAGTCCGCTGCGGGCGTCCGTTGTGTCACTTGCGGCTGCTCGTTGACTTGATTGTTCAACTCCATCCCGTAGTTCCGCTTGTCCGGCGCTTGAATCCCAAACCAAAACTGGTTGGTCCCGCTGTAGCCCATGTCCGTGTCGAACATATCGTCGTCGTTGAACGCACTGACCAGATACTTCGTGTTCACCGTCCCACCGAAGAATTCAAAGCCGTCATCGGCCGCGCAGTACGCCTCGATGTACTCGACGGTCGTGCCCCGACCGACAGCCGCAAAGGACAGCCCGTTGAGTTCCTTGTTGGGGGCCAGCACCGTCCCGCCGTGCCGGATGGACACATACCGCAGCACGCCGGAATTGTCGTTGTCGTCCGTGCCGCCATAGCGGAAGACGTATTCACCGTTCAGCGTGAAGTCCGGGTCCAATCCTTCAAAGGCTTCATACCGCGGGTTGGCCACATCCCCCGCGTTGTTGACCGCGCTGTTGATCACCGCGTTGCCAAGCAGCACCACCCCGCCCCACTTCCCGCGCGCGTTCGCTCCCCAGATCTCCATGTCACCGGGGTCGGAAGTGTCGTCCACGTCCGCCGTAAAAATAATCGGGTGATGCGGCGTGCCTTCGGCGTAGATCTTGGCGCCACGGGTGATATAGAGCGCGCCGACGTTGGTCCCCTGGCCGCCGAGGTTGTGGCCTTTGATCACGGTACCGGCCTCAATGTTCAACACGGCATTGCTCATCACGAACACCCCGCCATTCAACACGTAGATGTTCGTCCGATACCAGGTGTTCGTGCCTGTCAACACCTGACTCGGCGTGACGGTATCTGCCTCCGCTACACCGACGGTCATCAAACCCGCGCAGGTCAGCGCCGGGCAGAAGTATTTTCGAAGGAATTCTCTCATCATATTCTTGGTTTGGTTTTCTTTAAGGTTTAATTGCGGCGCGATTTTGGGGGCGGGTTGTTACGATAAAAACTCGGCAAGGTAACAACACTGTGACTTTGCCCCGGGCAGATTCCGAGATGATGCTTCCGCGTCTTAGAATTCGGCGCTCAAACTCAGGCCGAATGTGCGACCACGGTTGTAAGACTGAAAGACGTTCCCATCGGAGCTCGTGCCGTAGGTCGTGAGATAATCAGGATCCAGAAGATTGCGCACACTGAAACGGGCCGTCCAGTGCTTCAAGAATTTCTGGCTGATGGCGACATCCAAACTGGTCGCCGGATGTTCGTAGATGTCGGGGCCCCTCGTGGTCACCAACACCAGCCGCTCACCGGTGAGATTGGCGCCAATGGTAAAGGACGTCCCGGAGGTCGGGTGATCATAGTTCAAGTCCAGGTTGATGATATACGGGGACTGGCCGTAGAGCGGACGGGTGTCCGGCGTGTCGGGGTCGACACTTTGTTTGGCAAGAAGTTCGACCCGGTTAAGGGTGGCGATTGATTTGATCAAAGTGATGTTAGCCCCCAGGGAAAGTCCTTTGAACTGCTCCGCCACGAAATCAAGCGACTTACGCGCTTCAACTTCCACGCCCATGATCGTGGCCGGTTTGTTTACACGGTTGAACGGTTCGACCAGTTCATCATCTGCGGACACACTCCCGAACTCGATCGGGTCCGTGACTTCTTTGTAGAAGAAGCCGGTGCTGAGAATATCTCCAGAATTCGGATACCATTCCAGACGCGCATCATAACTGGTCATGGAGATCATCGTCAGGTTGGGATTACCGCGGACCACGACGCCCCAATCGGATTCATAGCTGTCATAAGGGGACAGTTCACGAAGGCTGGGGCGCGCCAGAGTTTGACCATAACCCAGGCGTAAATTCAGGTTGGTCCACAGGGTGATGACGGCGCTGACGGCAGGAAGAACGTCGGTCTGATCAATGTTCGCCAAGCCGTACTGGCCGGCGTCCAATTTCTCCACTGTGCTCTCCATGCGCACCCCGCCAATTAACCGAAACCACGGCAGCACTCCAAAATCTCCCATGAGATAAACTGCATTAACATCGAGTGAGGCTGTGTAGGGGTGCGCGAAGGTGTCCCGGACGTATCTGGTAAATGTGTAGTTGGTACGCCCGACGCCAGCCGGAGTATTCCCCACGTAGGTGGCAACGTATTGAAGATACGCCGGATTATTCAGGTAGGAATTGGGATTGTTGGGATCGAAGCCACTGGATAAATCATACGCGAAATACTGTTCCTGAAAATCGCGGTCGGTGTTGCTGCTGAAATAACCCGTTTTGAGCTTGCTGTCTCCCTTCATAAAGGAGAGCGGCAACGTCCAATCCAGTCGGTAATTCAAACTCTTCTCTTCGATTTCACGCCAGTATCGCGCCGGATATTGGGGATACGGCGTCGAAGCGTCACCGAACGAAGCCTGACCATTACTCGGATCCACAAAATAATTCATGAACCGTTGATCCGGCTCGTTCTGGGTCGTGTCCGCCAACCCCACCCCCCAATCCACTTTTGAATCCGCCAGGAAGGGCAACTCGTGATGACCGTGCAGTTGGTAGTTATAGATCTCGCGGCCGGTGTAACGGACGGCCCAGCGTTCCAGGCTTTGATCCGAGCCTTCGGTGAATGGATAGGTTCCGTGGCGCGCCTCCTGATCCGTGCTGTTCGCCAGCATGAAATTAAAACCGAATTGCGCGTATTCGCCGAGGTCGTAACCGAGGTTGACGTTCGCGCCGTAATCCGTGACGACGTTGCCGCGGTCTTCAGTTCCCAGCCGGTTGGGACTGCCGTTGTAGTTGTAACGGTTCACGGTGCCATCTTCGATCATCCGAAAAGCCCGGTTGTAGTTGAGGCCGCCAAACATTCCAAAGTTGTTTCCAAACAATGGCACCGTTCCCCCGGCCGATGCACCGAAACTCGAATTCAGAGGCGAACTCTTGGACACGCCGGCAAAATCCGCCGTCCCCAATTCCTGGAGCAAACCCGCGGCGGCGTCTGCCTGCTGCCGGCGCGCCGTGGCGGTGGCCGCTGTTTCCCGGGTGCCGGCTGGCCCAGGTCTCGTTGGTGCTGCGGTCAAACCAAACAAGTCCGGGTTCAACGGTTGCGGAGGCGAGGGAATCGCAAACATCGCCATTGAGGTTTGCGGGGCGGCCAAAAAGTTCTTCTTCAAATTGGAATTCTCATTGTAAGACGTGCCAAAGCTCGCCTTGACGAACGGCTTTTCCGGAAAGGACTTCGTTACGATATCAATCATGCCGCCTCCGGTGCCGCCGGGTTGATCGGGCGTGAAGGTCTTGGTAACATTGATCCGGTCAATCATCGCGGCGGGAAACAAATCCAGTTGGGGTGACGTCCGGTAGGGATCCGCGCTCGGGACTTCCAAACCATTGAGCAGCGTGCGCGTGTAACGATCGGCGAGACCGCGCACCACCACATATTTCCCGCCGACCACGGAGACTCCCGTCACCTTCGCCATAATTGCTCCCGCGTCGCTGGCCCCGAGTTTTGAGAATTGTTCGGAGCCAATGGCATCCATCAGCGAACTGGCCTGTTGGCGTTCAAAGATGATCTGCTCGGTTTGCTGCGTGAATTCTTCGGCGGTAACCTCGTACTCCTCCATGTCGTGAAACTCGGGGCGCAGGTTGCCATTCACCGTGGTGCTCTGTCCGGGCAACACGCGCACATCCGTCACCACAGCGGAGGCAAAGCCGGACTTGGAAAAACGCAATACCTGATCGCCCGCCGGCACGTTCTTCAACTCGAATCGGCCGCTGGCATCCGTCTGGGTCGCGAGGGTGGTGCCCCGCAAGGTCACCGCCACCGAGGACAATGGCGAGCCATCCCACGTACTCAGCACCACACCGGTTACCGTGCCGACGTTGTCCTGAGCAAGAGCACCGAAGCAGAGGGCTAGAAACAACACGCTGCCCAAACCGCCCTGCCACAACCAGCGCCTGGCAACAGAGGCAAAGATTTTGGACGGCGTCGGGAAGCGAAGCGTCACGCCGCTTTGGCTGCGAGGGTTCGCATCCGAAAAGAAATGTCGCGGCTGCACCCTGCTCCTGCAGTCCAAAGCCCGCCGGGCGCGCGGTTCAAACTGCCGAACCATGAGGTTCGACTGTGGACTCTGGGCTGTGGAGTTGAAATGGTCTCCCATGGAGCGTGAGAAGTTGAGAACTGTTCAGCCGCTCAGGGGCGACCCGCCTTGGCAAGCTGGTCCACCTTTTCGAGATAGCGTTGCACGTTGTCGCGCGGCTTGACCTTCTGCGCCTTGCGCAACAGTTCGGCGGCCGACGCGTACTTCTGCGATTGCACGAGCAATTGTGCGTGCTTCACAAACGCATCGGCCTCGAACCCTTCAATGCCCGACGCCGTCTGGTAGCGGAACTCCGCCTTTTCCTTCTGGCCGCTCTTGGCGTAGAAATCTCCCGCCAACAACAACGCCTCGGCATCCAACGGGTCTTTCTGAATCACCTGCTCCAAGGTTTCAATCGCCTTATCCCCATTGCCGGTGGACATCGCGACCTTTGATTCCAGTTTGAGAAGTTTCAATTCCTCCGCCGATGTGAGATTGCCTCCACTGGTGTGAATCTTGGCGAACAAGGTCCGCGCTTCGTCCCACGCACCGCGGCTGACGAGAATTTGCGCCGGGCGCAGCGCCTTGGAGATATTCTGCCCACCATCTTTGTCCACCGCCTCAAGGTAGGCGGACAAAGCGAGGTCGCGGGAATCCTGCGCCATATAAAGATCGCCCAGCATGAAAAGGTTCTGCGGTGTCGCTTTGCCCAGTCTCCGCAGCGTCTCGAAGCAGATGGCCGCCTTGGCCGGCTGTTCCTTCTGGATGTAAATGTTCGCCTGCAACGACCACAAGTTGTCCCGCTCGGGAAACTGCGTGATCAGTTCATCAATCAGGGCCAGCGCGTAATCGTAATTGGCCGCCGCCACGGAGCACTTCACCAGTCCCAGTCTGAAGTCCACGTTCTCCGGCTCGAAGATCAGCGCCTGGCGATACGCACCCTCGGCGGAAACCGGTCGGCCCTGGTTCATGTAGGCGAACCCGAGCAGGCCGAAAACTTTTCCGTCGCCACCACCCAGCACGATGGTGCGAGTCAGAGGTTTGATCGCCGCCGCATACTTGCCATCGCGCACCAGCGCGAACGCGAGATTCTTCTGCGCCCGGCGATAATCGGGAAACTTGGCGAGCGCCGCCTCGAAATGCTTCACGGCGTTCGTCAGATCTTCGTTTTGGAAATAGACATTGCCGAGGGTGAAATCGAAAACCGCACTGGCATTCGGTTTTGCAAGCGACTGTAGTTCCGTCAATGCTTTCTTCTGGTCGTCGCGCAGCAAGGGAACAATCTTGTCGCGATAGATGGCCTGCTCCTCCGGCGTCAGACGCGGCTCGACATCGGAGGCAAACCCGTAGCTGCCGATCAGTCGCCGCGTGAAATCAGGATCGTTCCAGATGCTCGCGAGTTCATGGTCGACAGGCATCGGCGCGAAAGAATTGGTCGCGGCGGAGGATTCCGTCAGCTTGGCCGCACTGGCAGTCATGATGACTCCGTGCGCCAAACCCAACACCATCAGGCCTCGCTTTAAGTTCAGGTTCATAATCTTCAAATTGAAATTGTGCCGTCGCCTTAGCCCGAGCTGACCCGGAACCGCATCGGCACGCGGATGTAGGTGCGCACGGGTTGACCGTCTTTCTGCCCGGGGCTGAACCGCCATTTGCGGATGGCGTCGAGCGCGGGCTTTTCAAATTCCGGGCGAGATGAATTCTCCACCCGCGGATCTTCCACATGACCGCCTTCGTCCAGGATGAACACCAGTGTGACCAAACCCTCCACCTTTGCCTTGCGCAGTTCGGGCGGATAAGTCGGTGCGACCTACGAAACCGGTTCGGGCCGCTTTTGCAAATCCGCCACGTCGAAGGCTTCGTCCTTCACCGCCTCGGCGGCGGTCAGCGAACGAATTTCGCCGAAGCCCGCGAGCGCTCCGCCGGACCCCATCGCCACTTCGAGGTCCGCGCTCAGGGGAATCTGTTGCGGCGTCTCGGCGAGTTGCGGTTCAGCCGGTGCCTCGGGAGGTTTTTCCGAGTCGGGCGGCGGCGGAGGCGGTTCATCCTGCACCGGGGGCGGCAGGTCCACGGTGCCGGCTTTGCGCAACTCCAGCGTGCGCTGCGGATTCGCCACTCGATGCGCAAAGGGGATGAAACCGAACAGCAGCGCCGTGAACCCAACAGAGAAAATGATCGCCACGGGCAGGTGGGCGAATTTGCTTTCGTTCTGATAAACCTTTCGCATCGCGCGTGTCGGTGCGGAAAGCTCAACCTTTGTCCGTTGCCAGGCTCACGTCCTTGGCCCCGCCCAGTTTGGCTTCATCAATCACGCGGACCACCACGCCGGAGCGGGCATTTTCGTCGGCCTGAATCACGACGGGCAAAGCCTCCTTGCCACACAACCGCTTGACCGTCGGACGCACGCCGCCCAGGCCGATTTCCTTGCCGCCGTAAGCCACCTTGCCGTCGGGCGTGACCGCGAAGATGATGCTGTTCTTCTCCGTCTGACGCGCGCTCGCCGCCTGCGGTTTGTCCACCTTGATCCCCGGCTCTTCGATGAAGCTCGTCGTCGAGATGAAGAAGATCAGGAGGAACATGATGATATCAATGAGCGGAATCAGATTCAGCTCAATCGGCTCCTCCGGCTCGGCGAGTGTGCGGCGAAATCTCATGCGGGAACGACTTCAGTTTGGATCGGCGCGGCCTCGACCACTTTGCCACCCTTCCGAACGAACATGCGGGTCATGCCGCGGAATTCCGGACGGAAGTGTCGCAGCGTTATGCCTTCGAGGCGGGCGAGGAACGCGACGTATTCATTGCGCCAGCGCTTGGCCACGTTGGCCATGATCAACCCGGGAATGGCCACCATCATGCCAGTCTGCGTGCAGACCAGCGCCTCGCTGATGCCCTTGGCGATGATCTCGGAAGTGGAACTGCCACCGACGCCAATCGCTTTGAACGTGAGCAACATTCCCAACACCGTGCCCAGCAATCCGAACAACGGCGCCGAGATTACCAGCACGTTGAGGAACGCGATGCGTCGGTCCAAGTCGGAAACCTTGGAAGCCTCGACCTCGCGAAAGCGGCCTTCGATGTCCTTGATGGATTTGATTTCGTCCTGCGTGTAGCGAATCAGTTCGCGGCAATGTTTCGGCGCGCGATCCGGTAAGGCCACCCAGTTGCGCAGGTCCACGTCGGTCGCCTTGGTCAAGCCACGGTGATACGCTGCCATGAGGAGATGCGCCGCGGTCGCGTAGGTAATCGCCGCCAGCAACGCCATCGCGATCATCACCCAGCCGCCGGTGGACCACGTGTGCCAGATCGTTTGGAGGAATTCATTCATAGTTTTGTCGAGGTTGAGGTTTCAGGCGAAAGAGGGTTTGTCTTCCTGCTGCGGCACGCCGTTGACGAAGCCAACCGCCGTTTGCTCCATGCTGCCGATGATGGATTTGGCCCGGCGACCAAGGAACGCGTGGAACAGTAGCGCGGGAATGGCCACGCCCATGCCGGTCGCGGTGCAGATGAGCGCTTCGGAAATGCCCGCCGCCAGCACCTTCGGATCACCGCTGCCGAAACTGGAGATCAACTTGAACGTCGCGATCATGCCCGTGACCGTGCCGAGCAATCCCAGCAGCGGACCGGTCGTGGCGGTGAGCGCGAGAAACGGAAGCCCGCGCTCCAGCTTGGTGCGGGCGCCGAGCATTTTTTCGTAGAGAATTTCCTCGATGTATTCCTTCTTCTCGTCCACATGCTGCACCGCCGTGGCAAGAAGATCACCAGCCAGGCCAGGAATGTTGCGGGCGTGTTTGAGCGCGAGGTCCTGCTTCTCCTCCTGAATGTGTTTCAGCACGGTTTGCAAGTCGGTCTCGGTGGCGAGCCGCACGCGGGAGAATTGAAACCACTTGAACACCGCCAGCAGCACTGCCGCCACTCCGAGTCCCAGCAGCGGAATCATGATGACGCCACCTTTGGCGAACTTCTCATAGAGACTCTCTTGCATAGCCGACAACTTGAAGGCGTTGCCGAGCGTCGGGTCCAAAACGAGTTCACCATTGCCGGTCGTAGCGAGCGTCCGGCTGGCATCACTCAGCGGTTTCTCCAGTTGCGCAATCGTCGGGTCCGACTTGTTCAACTCCTGTTGCAACAGACCCGCCGCCCCACCAGACAAACTGGCGAACACCGCCACGGGACCGATGAGAGCCACCTTGCCCGACTGCACCAACCCCTGCTTGTCGAGCGCCTTGCCCTCAAACGTTTCACCACCTTGCGCGGCTTCGATGCGCTGAAGCGCCGTCTGTAAAATCACGGCGCGCTGGCTAAAGCGGCTCGCGGCAGTGAGATCGGCATCCGCGGCTGCCTTGTCCACCTTCTCCAGCAACACCTGATAGCGCGGCTCCTCAACGAAACTGAGCCGCGAACGAAACGCCCGCGCGTATTCCGACAGCAGCGAGTCAATGTATTTAACCTCGTCCGCCTGGCGCTTCGCCTCGGCCTTCAGCGCGTTGAGTTCGACGAGTTGGTTTTCCTGGAAACGTTGCGCCTTGGCGAGTTCGGCTTTGCGCTCGATCACGCGCTGCTCCATTTCGGAAACCTGACGTGCCAGAGGAAGACGGGCCGCTTCCACTTCCTGCCGGGCGGCAGTCAATTCCGCCGTGGCCTTCTGCAAATCCGCCGCGGCCCCGGTGGCCACACCTTCCAGCGACTGTGCGCCGCTCACGGACGGGATGGTCATCGCCACTGCCAGAAACAATTTGATTTGATTTCGAATCATCGGAGAAAGCATTGGGAGTTTCAGCGCACGGTGGCGGGCAGCGTGACAAAGCGGGCGGGCCGTTCGTTGCGATAAATTTTGACCACCTCTTTCACCGTCGGCGCGAGGTCAGAGCGCGTGGTCCATTCCCAACCCTTGTTCCCTGGAGCGCCCAGACCGGCGAAATCGCCTGACTCATTCACGAAGTACGCCGCACCAAGTCCCACATAGACCGTCTCGACCGCCACTTCCTCGCCCTTCGGGTTCTTCAGCTTCTCGCTGAAGACGTTCACGGCGTTGTTAAACTTGTCGAGTTCGTTGATGACCCCGACGATCACCTGCACGCGTTCGGCAGCGAGCATCTTGGTATTCGTCGGTTCGGCCGGCATCCGACCCAGCAGCGGCTTCAAAATATCCTCGAGCGGGCTGGGAAGTTGCGGTGCGAGCTTGCGCATCTGCGCTTCGGTCGCGGTGGCAAATTCACGCGCGCGGTCGAGAGCTTCATTCGAGGATTTAAGCAACGCCTCCGCCTCCTGCCTTTCCCGCACGACCTGGGTGTTGTTGGTGGACACCTTGGACATCTGTTCGTCCACGGACTTCAGTTCGCGCTCGAACAGGCTGACCGTTTGCTCCAGCGTTTCCTTGTCCGCCTGCCAGTCGTTTTTGGTCTTGGAAATCAACTGACGCGTCTGCACCCACTGCTCCAGCGTCGAGCGGGTCTGCGTCAACGCCGCCGTTTCGGCAGCCATCGAATCCCCGCCCAACACCAGCAGCACGATCACTATCGGGAAAAACAATCTCATGTCGGGCAAGCATCCAAATGACGGGTTACACGGTCGTGTCAGACCTGTTACAACTCAGTGACAACCCGGGTTGCATCCGGGATCACCCATGTTTTTTTGTTCCAGTTCACCAATTTGTCACAACCCTGACATTGCCCGGCCGCACCCTGCATTTGAAATGCAGACGTGATGTCCAAGGTCATTCCGATTTCCGGTTTTGATTTCATTTCCTTCGTCGCCCGGGTGACGAAGGCACGGGTGGGTCAGAGGTTGTCGCCGTGTGTCCTCGCGACTCACCCAAATGCTTTTCCTTCTCCTCCCTGCTGCTCGCCATCGAAATTTCCCGTCCGCCAAGATCGCAATGAAGACCAACCCAAAATCCAGCCGGATGTTCCTCAACTTGCTGACTCATCGCGAACGTCACCGCGCCCGGCCCGGTCTGCTCACCGGCTGGATTGGCCGGCTGGCGGCACTGCCCGTGAACCAGCGGCTTGAGATTTGGAACACTCCGACGACTTGCCGCCGCTCAAGTACGAGGACCGACATCTGCCAAGCGTAAGAGCAGTCCATCTGCTCTCAAAAGTCACTGTTGCTTAAGCAAAAGTCGCCGGTTTGGGATGGACTTCGCCCCTATTTTGGCGGCTACTGTCCGCAGCATGTTTTCACTGCAACAACTCTTCGGCAAAGGCGATAAATTCCAGGAGCTCCTCGAGGCCGCCGCTCAAGAATGCCACGAAAGTGTCCGGCTGGTCATCGAAGTGATGAAGTCTCCGCAAGACACCCGGAAGCTGGATGAACTGGTCCTCGCCCGGCGCAAGGAGAAGAAAATCTCCGAGCAAATCAGCGAACAACTAGTGAAGACGTTCGTCACCGGACTGGAACGCGAGGACATCGAGGCGCTGGCGCGCGGACTCTACAAGATTCCGAAGAGCGCCGAGAAACTGGCCGAACGTTTCCTCCTGGCTGGTCGGCACGTTGAAGGAGTGGAGTTCTCCCAGCAGGCCGAGATGATGGCGAAGGCCACCGAAGCGGTCCACCTGATGGTGAAGCAACTTCACGCCATGGAAGATTTGGAGAAGATCAAGGATTTGAACGACAAGCTCCAGTATGTGGAAGGCGAAGCCGACAAGGTGATGAACGACCTGCTCCGCGATCTCTACAGTGGCAAGCACGACGCCCTCCGCGCCATGGTCCTGCGTGACATCTACGAGCTGATTGAAAAAGTCGTGGACCGCTGCCGGGATGTCGGCAACGTGGTGATGTACATTGTCCTGAAGAACTCCTGACCATCCCCGATGACCCTCATTCTGTCCGTCATCCTGGTGGCCCTGGTGTTCAACTACATCAACGGTTTCCACGACACCGCCAACTCGATCGCCACGGTCGTTTCGACCAAAGTGCTTTCCCCGCGCCAGGCCGTGGGCATGGCGGCTGTCACAAATCTCGTGGGCGCCTTCTTCGGAACAGCGGTTGCCACTACCATCGCCTCCGGTCTGGTGAATGCCGACGTGGCCACTATGCCGGTGATCTGCTGCGCGCTTATCTCGGCGGTCATTTGGAACTTGTTGACCTGGTGGCTTGGTCTGCCGTCCAGCTCGTCCCATGGATTGGTCGGGGGGCTGTGCGGCGCGTGCCTAGCCGCAGCGAATAATTCCTGGTCGGTCATCATCTGGTCGGTGCCGGACGAGCATCATTGGTGGCAGAGCAAGGGAGTTCTCTGGAAAGTAATCGTGCCGATGGTCACGTCACCGGCAGTCGGGTTTGTGGGCGGTTTTCTGGTCATGGGCCTGCTCTATTTCCTGCTGCGAAATTGGCGTCCCGTGACGGTGAGCCGGGTTTTCGGCAAACTGCAATTGTTCAGCGCTGCGTACATGGGTTTCAGCCATGGAACCAATGATGCGCAGAAGACGATGGGCATCATTGCCCTCGCACTGGTGGCTGCCACCAGCACGGGTGGGTTCGACCACCTTCCCGGCTGGCTGGGATTCCTCAAGTCGCCGGCGCCAGTGCCCGGCGAAAAACTACACATTGCAATCTGGATCAAAGTGGTCTGCGCGCTGACCATGTGCGCTGGCACCGCAGCGGGCGGCTGGCGCATCATCAAGACGCTCGGCCACAAGATGGTCAAGTTGCATCCCGTCCACGGCTTTGCCGCGGAAGCGACCGGTGCCAGCGTGCTCCTCACCGCGGCGTTCTTCGGCATGCCAGTTTCCACCACGCACGCCATCACGACTTCCATCATGGGGGTTGGCTGCGCGAAAGGCCTCAATGCGCTCAAGTGGCACGTTGTCGAGCGCATCATCTGGGCCTGGGTGCTGACGATTCCCGCAAGCGGCGTGGTCGCCTATCTGTTGGTGAAGCTGAGTTACGCGTGCGGCTGGTTGTAGGGTCGCGTTGCGCGATTCAATTGATCGCCATTTGTTCGTGACTTTTGCTCCGGTATTGGAGCTAATGTCGCCGCATGTTTTCACTCCAACAACTCTTCGGCAAAGGCGACAAGTTCCAAGAATTACTCGAAGCCGCGGCAACAGAATCCCACGAAAGTGTCCGGCTCGTGGTGGAACTGATTAAATCCCCGCGCGACACCAATAATCTCGACGATCTCGTCCTTGCCCGGCGCAAGGAGAAGAAGATTTCCGAGCAGATCAGCGAGGAACTGGTGAAAACATTCGTCACTGGACTGGAGCGCGAAGATATCGAGGCGCTCGCCCGCGGGCTGTACAAGATTCCGAAGAGCGCCGAAAAGCTGGCGGAACGCCTGCTCCTCGCCGGCAAGCACATTGACGGAATTGATTTTTCAAAACAGGCGGACATGATGAGCAAGGCCACTGACGCGGTCCTGGCCATGGTCAAACAACTGCACGCCATGGAGGATCTGGAAAGGATCAAGGAGTTGAACGACAAGCTGCAATACGTCGAGGGCGAGGCCGACAAGTTCATGAATGAACTCCTGCGTGATCTTTACGGTGGCAACTACGATGCCCTGCGCGCCATGGTCATTCGCGACATTTACGAGTTGATCGAAAAGGTGGTGGACCGCTGCCGCGATGTCGGCAACGTGGTGATGCAAATCGTTTTGAAGAACTCCTGACCACCGCCGATGACTCTCATTCTGACCGTCATTCTCGTGGCATTGGTGTTTGAGTACATCAACGGCTTCCACGATACTGCCAATTCCATCGCCACCGTGGTCTCCACCAAGGTGCTGTCCCCCCGTCAGGCGGTCATGCTGGCAGCCTGCACCAATTTGTTGGGAGCCCTTTGGGGAACGGCGGTTGCCAAGACCATCGCGTCCGGCTTGGTGGACACCCAGATTGTCACTTCCGAGATAATCGTCTGCGCGTTGCTGGGCGCCATCGTGTGGAATCTCATAACCTGGTATGTGGGTCTGCCATCCAGTTCCTCGCACGCGTTGGTGGGCGGACTCTGCGGCGCTTGCCTGGCAGCCGCCAACAACAAATGGAGCGTCATCGTCTGGAGCATTCCGGGCAAGAGCCACTGGTGGGAGGGCAAGGGCGTTCTCTGGAAAGTGCTCGTGCCGATGGTTACTTCTCCCGTGGTCGGGTTCACCGTCGGTTTCATCGTCATGGGCTCGCTCTATTTTCTCCTGCGCAACTGGCGGCCTGTGACGGTCAACCGTGTCTTCGGCAAACTCCAACTATTCAGTGCGGCCTACATGGGCTTCAGCCATGGAACCAACGACGCGCAGAAAACCATGGGCATCATCGCGCTCGCGCTGGCCGCGGCCACCACCGCCGGGACCTTCGATCACATTCCTGGCTGGTTGGGGTTTTTGAAACTCCACCCGCCGGAGGCGGGCAAGTCGCTCGACATCGCCGCGTGGATCAAGGTGGTCTGCGCGCTGACCATGGCCGCAGGCACCGCCGCAGGCGGCTGGCGCATCATCAAAACGCTGGGACACAAGATGGTGAAATTGCACCCGGTTCACGGTTTCGCAGCGGAAGCCACCGGCGCAACAGTGCTGGTGGCGGCGGCCCATTTCGGGATGCCGGTTTCCACCACGCACGCGATCACCACTTCGATCATGGGCGTCGGCTGCGCGAAAGGATTCAATGCGCTCAAGCTGAACGTCGTTGAGCGGATCTTGTGGGCGTGGGTGTTGACAATTCCGGCGAGCGGGATCGTCGCCTACGGATTGGTGCGGGTAGCTCGGGCGCTCGGCTTCATCCCGTAACTAGGCCCCCGCCAAGCCCGGCAGATCTTCAGGTTTCATGGGCTTCTCCGCCGGTTGCTCGTTGCCACCGGAAAATGCCAGATAAAGGATCGCGATTATGTTGGTTAGCGGCAGGATGAGCAGCAGCGCTACAAACAAGCCTTTGCCGCAAGCCCGGCAGATGCGGATAGCCCACAGAACATGCGCCAGCAGATTTAGCACGGGGATGCAGAAGATCACGAACCACCACGCCGGAATCCGGGCTGCTCGCAACAACGGAAACATTTGGAGAATCGGGAACCAGATCAGGGCGCCCGGTTCACTACCTGCGTTGACACAGATTTTCTTGAAGCACCAGCAAACAAAGAGGTAGCCGAGGAGCATTCCGCACAGCGTCCCAATCAAAAGCTCAATCGGAGGTTTGGTCTTCGAAATGCCCCCCAGAAAAGCCGAGTCGGCTGGCAGCTTCAAATTCACCGCCGCCAAAGTGGCTTTGACCTTGTCCACCGCCGCGCCGCTGGCCCCGCGGGCAGCCACCTCCGTTGCCGCCTTGTCAGATTTGAGTCCTAGCAGCCGCAGCGTGGCATCGTCGAGATTGCTGATCTTGGCATTGCCAAATCCCCGCTCGTGCCGCACGAAGATATCCGTCGGCGACATCTGATAGACTGTCACATTTGTGAAGACATCTGTCCCAATTTTGAGCGAAGGGAGCTGGATATCCGCCGCCGGCAGGCGCAGGGCGGCCAGGCAAACCAACAGCGCAATGGCCGGCCACCTGCCCCGGGCGGGGCGGCCAATCCTTGTTTGCTTGTTTAACATGCGGCGGACTCGCAGGCAGAAATCCTCTGGCAATCCCAAGCCTGAGCGAGCTGCCTCTTGATTTGCACGAAACATGCCAGTGGCCTCGCGGGCGGGTCGGCAGCCTCGTCGGGCTGCTTACGACCGAAATTGCCGGAGACAATGGGTAAGATACGGCAGCAACTGCTTTTTGCGCGAGACCACATCACGCAGTTCGTAAATGCCCGGTTCGACCTTGGGGTAATCAATTTGCGCGCCGAAGCCGTCCTCATCCGCCACCAGCAATAACGAACTCTGCGTGGTGACGTCCGTGACCAGCAACGCCGCGAAAAGATATTTCCGCCGCGCGCGATATTTCTCCAACGCTTCCAGGAGTTCGGCCTTGCGCTTCCAGAACTGATCAAACCCAATCTCCTCGATCTGCGCCACGCTAAACGTCACGCCGCCTTCGCTGTATTCCTTGCAATCCGTCGTGATCGCCTTGGGCGCTGTATTGAGCGTGAGCAGCGAACCGGAGGCGAAGAGTTTTTCGGTGAACTCACGCGCATTGACTCCCGAAATCTGCTCCAGCTTTTGCAACACTTCCGAGTCGCGCGCGGTCGTGGTGGGCGAAGTCAGGTTGAGCGTGTCGGAAACCAGACCTGCCAGGAGCAACCCCGCGATCGGCTGCGGCAACTCGACCCCGTGCCGGAAAAAGCAATCCGCCACGATGGTACTGGTCGAGCCAACCGGTTCATTGCGAAACAGAATCGGCTGGTGCGTCGTGAGCGCGCCGATGCGATGGTGGTCAATGATTTCAATGATCTCAACCTCATCCGCCCCCTGCACCGCCTGCGACAGTTCATTGTGATCCACCAGAATCAGCTTGCGCGTGACCGTCTTGAGAAAATCCGTCTTGGACAGAATCCCGACGGTCTGTCCCTGCGTATCCAGCACCGGAAAAACTTGGTAACCCGAACTGGTCGCCTCATCGCGCACGGCGGCCAGGGGCGCGTGCTCGCGAAAACAAAGGAACTCCTCGTTCAACACGTGACGCACCGCGACGGCTGCCCGGCACAAAGAGGCGGTCGTGGCCGTGTCATGGATCGAAGTGATCAGGCTGACCTTCTTGCGTTGCGCCGCTTCGATGGTCTTGGCTTCCACTTTCAGTCCGCCCGTAACGATCACCACGCGCACGCCCTCGCGAATCGCGAGGTTTTGAATATCCCAACGGTCGCCCACCACCACGGCCAGCTTCTCGCGGGGGAAGGTATCCAACCGTTCGGCGAACGATTCGAGGCTCATCGCCCCGATCATCAACGTCAGGTCCTCCTCGCCGTCCGGCTCGTGCGCCACCAGCAATTCCCCGTGCAACGTCCGCGCCAGAGTCGTCAACGAAGACAGCACGCGGCGCGAATCCACAATCCGGTTCGCCGCCGGAAACAGAAACTTGCTCAACTTGAACAGCGACAGCAGCCCACAACAACGCTGGCTGTTGTCCAGCACCGGCAGGATACGAATGCTCCGCTCGTCCATCAGGCCCAGCGCATCCGCCGCCGTCGTTTCCGGGGTGACACTCGTGATGCGCGATTGCATCACATCGCGAACCAAAGGCGAGACATCCGCCACGAACTTGGGCGCCGGCATTCCAAAGGTGTTTAATACAAAATCAATCCGGTCGTTCGTATCACCGCAACGCGCCGCCACGGCCTCGGGCATACCGGTGCGCCGCTTGAATTCCGCGTAGCCGACCGCGGAACAAATGGCGTCCGTATCCGGATTACGATGACCGATGACCAGGATTTCACTCATGCAACAGGCCGCGGAGCTTACGGTTGCCACCGCCTCGCAGCAAGGAAAACGCATTAAACCGATGAATGGCTTTGGTCAGCGTGGGTAAAGCTCACCAATTTTATACCCGAACAAGCGCGCTCATACGTTACCGATGCCAGGCAAAAGAAATTCATTTCACGACGATACCTGCCGATTTCATGCACTTTTGAAGCACATCGTGTCGCGTCCTGGCGCCCTGGATTCACCTCAAGCAACTGGCATTGAAGTCGCTTGGCGCGGTGTTGTTCGTTCGCTCAAACCTCGCGGATGATCCGGAATGAATCCCGAGTTCCAAAGGACTGAAATCCCATAGTTATGAAACTGAAATCTGCCTTCACCCTATCAATGATCGTCAACGCCGTTTTACTCGCGGCCGTTGCGTACATAGCGTTCACCCATGTTGAACTACGTAACGATCCGATCATCATCATCAACCGCTCAACTCCGCCGGAAGCGCCAAAGAGCGCCTCGACCCCGGCGCCCGATGTGGCGAGTCTTCCCAAGTAATCAGCCCCAGTTTGGTCTGATCACCAGCAGCGCAGCCGGTCAGGCTACCCGAGTTGACTCACGGCAAAAGGTTACCGGAGGTGGAGATCGTTAGGTCTTGGTTGACTCACGATTCAGGTTGCCAAGGGCAGTGAAGAACTTCTTCAGTTTGGCTTCAATACTTTTCTTCAAAGCAAAGGGATCCAGCGTGGCGTGTTGGGCGCGCAGTCTGGCCTTGGTGGCTTCGGGGATCTCCGGGCTGGCCAGCAGGCGTTGATAGGGGGTCTGCGGCTGTGACTCGTACACCCGCACGGTCCGGCTGCCGCGTTTCTCCCGTTTCAGCAGTTTGAACGTCGGCTTGAAGTGGTTGGTGTAGGGACTCCAATCCTGGGCGTAGAGCTCGTTCATGAGCGCCACCAGTTCGGGATGGCCGAAGCGGTCGTGCCCGAAGAGTTGCCGGACGTGCGTCCAGTTCTTCTGTTCGCAGTGCGCGTTGTCGTTCTTGCGGTAGGCGCGGCTGCGCGTCCAGGGCAGCTTCAGCCGCCGCCCGGTGACGTGGCGGTAGAGCGCCCAGTTGAGGAACTCGGTGCCGTTGTCGGTGTGAAAATCTTTCAGCGCGAAGGGCACGACTTGTTCCATCTGTTGCAACTGTTCCAGCACCGCCTGCGCGCTCTTGTTCCAGACGGCGCGGTTCTCCGTCCAGCCGCTGTAAAGCTCGGTAAACGTGAGGGAATTAACGTAGTCACCTTCGGTCGAGTCACCGCAATGAGCGACGGTGTCGGCCTCGACGGAACCGGGTCGGGTGGTGTCGGGCGGCGCGTGGCGCGTGGGCACTTGGTGGCGCAGGAGCGTGCCGGGCCGCGTGGCCGAGAGTCCCTTTTTCGGATGCTGCATGCGCGCCGGACGGAGCAGGCGGTCGATCTGCGCGGGACTGATTGTCAAAAGTTTTTTCCTAAAAGCTTCGGGCAGCGGCGCGGAGCGCCGCTGGTGGTGTTCGAGCCATTCGGGCAGGGCGGCCTTGAGCAGTTTGCTGCACAACTGATCGCTGGCCAGCCACACCGCTTTGAGCCCCGGCAGGATTTCGGCGGGATCGTAGATGATTTTTGGGCCAGACCGTTTGGGTGGCGTGGTGCGCAAGGGGCGGTTCAACAACCGCAGGGCGGATTTGCGATGATACCCGCAGGTGGCACAAAACTCGTCGAGGATGCGCCGCTTGTGCGGCCGACCGGCGCGCTGATAGCGGCCGTGAATGCGGGCCAGAGACTCGCGTTTGGCGGACAGACTCATGTTCGGGGCTTGGGTAACCACGAATGTGAGTCAACGTTTCGGTGAACCCCTCGTCCACCGCCCTCCTCCGGTAACATTTAATTTGAGTCAACTCGCTACCCAAGCTCTCGATTCGCTCTCGATTGACGGTTGCGCCAGTCATCGCTAGGTTTCCGGCATGACTGAAGTAGCTGTAGGTCAAGCCGCCGACATGGTGCAGGCGGTACGCAAGCCCATGCCCAAGGATCGCTTCGATCCGCTGGCCCGGGAGATTTTCACCCTCAAGAAACAACTCAATGCCATCATCCTCGCGCACAATTACCAAGTCGGGGAAATCCAGGATGTGGCGGATTACGTCGGTGATTCCCTGGGTCTCGCCCAAGAGGCGGCCAGGACCAGCGCGGATGTCATCGTTTTCTGCGGGGTGCATTTCATGGCCGAGACGGCGAAGATTCTGAATCCAAACAAAATCGTCGTGTTGCCGGACAAAAATGCCGGATGCTCGCTCGAAGAAAGTTGTCCGGCCGAAAAACTTGCCGAGCTACAGGCGACCAACCCGAATTTCTGGACCATTGCCTATATCAATTGCAGTGCCGCCGTGAAGGCGCTTTGTGATGTGATCGTCACCAGCGGCAACGCAGAAAAGATCGTCCGCGCCGCCCCGAACGACAAGGACCTGTTGTTCGTGCCCGACGAAAATCTCGGCCAATGGGTGATGGAGCAAACGGGCCGCCCGATGACTCTCTGGCGCGGCAATTGTTACGCCCATGTTGAGTTTCGTCGCGACGCCCTGCTCCAGATGCGGGCAAAGTTTCCGCAGGCGAAGGTGGTGGTTCACCCCGAGGCCCTGCGCGAAGTTCGAGCGCTGGCGGACTCGGTTTGCTCGACGGAAAAGATGATCACCTATTGCCGCGACCATCCGGCAAAACAATTTGTGATCGTGACCGAGTCCGGCATCATCCACCGGATGCAGAAGGAATGTCCGGGAAAGGAATTCATCTGCGCGCCGACGTTCGATGTGATGAAGCTGCCAAGCGACAACTGCCGGTGCAGCGAGTGCAAATACATGAAGTTGAACACGCTGGAAAAAGTGCGCGACTGCATGAAGCACCTTGCCCCACGGGTCGAGCTACCGGAGCCGATTCTCAAACCCGCCCGCCTACCCATCGAACGGATGCTGGAAATCTCAGCCCGAGCCTAGCGCGCGGGCAACCCGCCCGGACGAAGCTGCGTGGCGCGGGTGCCGGTCTCCAGTCCTTGGGTCAGCCATGCTTCCGGCCGGAGGCCCAACTGAATTGCCCGCGCAACCCCTGCAAGCAACGCGTCCCCCGCCCCGACGGTGTTTCTCGGTTTCACCCGGCGTGGCGTGGCAAAATGTTGAAAATCCTCCGCAGCGTTCACCAACAAACTGCGTTGTCCACCGCGGGAAACCAAAACCCAACCGCGCGATTTTCCCGACAAGGCGCGACCGGCAGCAAGAATGTCCGACTCCGCGCGCAACGACTTGCCCCACCATTGGGCGAGTTCATGTTCGTTGGGCTTCACCAGAAACGGACGCGCGGCGAGAGCGGCAGCCAGCGGCGCGCCATCGCAATCCAGCAAGGTCCTCACCCCAAAGCGGTGCGCCAGCCGGGTAAGCGCGCCATAGATATTTTCCGGCAGCCCCCGCGGGAGACTGCCGGAAAGCACCAGTAAGTCTACGCGGGGCAATGCAATGCTCACTGCCCTGGCCACCCTGCCGCGTTCCAACGCAGAGATGACCGGGCCAAGGGGATTGAAACGAATCTGCCGGCCCGCCCTGGTGGTTACTATGACATTGACCCGCGTGGGTTCGCGCAGGGGGATGATTTTGGCGGGGAGCTTCTCCGCGCGCAGATAACCGGCCAGTTCATCGCCGGTATTTCCTCCGAGTGGCAGGAGCAATTGCGGTCTGCCACCGAGATGCTTCAGCCAGCGGGCGACATTGATGCCTTTGCCCCCAGCCCACCGACGCTCTGATTGGACATTGTTCTTCTCCTCCCACAGCACATCGTCCACCCGCCACTCGGCGTCAATGGACGGATTGAGCGCGAGGACAAGGGTCGGCATCACGGCAGGAGCAGGAGACGATAGAATCGCATTGGCCCCAGTCCGCCCGTCTCCGCGCCGGTATCGATGAATTGGAACAAACCGGTAAGAGAAGTCACCGTGGGCGGATTGGTGAACGTAGTCCACACCAAGGGCGGCGGGGTGATAAGGGTCGGCGACCACTGCACATTGTATTGAGAGTTGGTGGCGCCACTCCAACTGATCCGAAAGCCCGTGAGCACCCGCTCGATCTTGGTGATGACCGGCGGCGGAACATACGGATTGATAACGATTCCTTCCGCGACACGGAAGAAGTGGTACGGCGAGGGCAACGGCTCACAATAGGTGGTGGAATAATTGGTCGCGGTAATTGTCGGGGAAACCGTAACCCAGTTGGTGCTGGAAAGATCGGTCAGGCCTTCCACCCGGTAATGCACGCCCGGCAACGAGGTCCAGGTCAGACAGAAACTGTTGGTTCCGAGAAACACGTTCGTGATGACGATGTTCGTGCCATACACCGACCACTCGGTCACCTTGGCGCAATAGGTCACCGGCCCGGGAGAGAGGTTGGCCGCCGCCATATACCAATCGCCGGGTGTCAGCGATACGGGTTGCGAAAAGTCGAACACGGTGATGACTTCGCTGTTGGTAAACGGATTGGCACTGAAATAATCAAACACGGCGAAGGTCGGCGGCAGTTCGCGCCGCAACAGCAGCGTCATTTCACCGCTGAGATTGTAGATCTCAAATTGCGCTCGCACGGCGTTGGAGGAAACCGTGTAGAGATAATAGTCCAGTGACAGGGGCGTCGGATTGACCGTGCAGTATTCCACACCGTTGGTCAGCGGGGTCGAGGGCGGAATCTCGGACAAATCGAAACACACTTGCAAGGTATAGGTCACGTTGAAGGCCCCCTTGTTTTCGATGGCCAGATAGTAACGTTGACCGGGCAACAACGTCGGCGGTGGATAAGAAATACCATCAGCACTGGTGACCCGGGTAACATCGGTGACGTTGTTGCCGAAAACATTGTCACCTACATTCGTCCCCCCGAAACCGGGTGGAATTGTCTGGTTGAAATAGAAACTCACCGGGCCACTGGCGTTGAACAGGAAGTTCGTGGCAAAGCGGGCCGGAGGCGGAACATCCACCGTATAGTAAGCAATCACCCCCGGCGGAATCGTCGTGGTGAACGGTGTGCAAGGCGACAATCCCCGCGCGGACGCCGTGTTGGTGATGAAGACGAATTGCATCTGCCAATCCAGGAGCGAAACCTGGTTGGTGGCGCCCGTTCGGGAATCCCAGATTTCCAACTGCCAGGTGCCGTAGGCGTTCTCGCCCCTGAAGATATCCAGGGACTCCTCAGCGAACACATAGCGGGGCATCGCCGCCTCCTGCAAAGTGAATGAGTCCACCATCACGCCGGATTGAATCGGCGGGATCGGCTCAAACTCGACCAGGAAACCCACCACTGGATCGGCAGCACTATTGGTCGGGGCGGCATCGGCCCACTGGCCATTGGTAATGCTGCCGATTGAGTTCCCGATGTTGAACATCAAATAATCTTCGTTGGGCTTGTCGTTATTCGGCTCGACCCCGCCCCAGTTAGCGTAGTTGAACGGCGGCACGGGCGTAGCGTTCGTGGAGAACGGAAGGTTTGCTTCCGGCCCCACCTCCCAGAACCATAACCCGTTGTTGAGCGGTTCGCGACCACCGATCCACGCGAACTCGTCGGCCAGATTGGTGGCGAAGTTGATCCGGATAAACTCATTCTCCGCAGATGAGGTGATGGTGGCCAGATGGGAGATGAGTCCATTAGTGCTCAACGTGGCTGCCGTCGCACGGGCGTTCTGCCAGGAAATGTTGGTGCGGATAAACTGGTAGGAGTGATTGCCGGCGACAACGGGCGAGAGCCCCACCGGGGTAGTATTGGCCGTAGCCTGGAAGATCAGTCCGCCCGTCTGCCAGTTCGAGTCACCTAAAAATGAATTCGTCACTTGTCCCGGCACAAATACCTGCGCCCCCACCGGCGAACGGCGGAACGGATAGTTGGTCGAAACCAACTGGTCATCCGGTGGAAACATTAAACCGAATTTTCCAGAAGCGCCGGCCGCGTAGATGCTGGCGACCTCGTTACTACTCAACGCGCGCTTGTACAGCGTTACCTCATCAATAAGACCGTTGAAGAAAGAGGTTGCGGCGCCGGTCGTTGCCCCAAGCGTGGCACCTATAGCGATTGGCACTGTGCCCGGGAATATCCCAAGGGTCCAAGGCACACTGTTCTGAGGAATGCCATTTACAAACATTCTTAAATTACTTCCGTCATACGTCCCCACAAGATGTGTCCATTGATTGGAGGGTATGAGACTTGAACTGAACACAGTCGCACCGCTAAAGCCGTCATAGCAAACTGCGAAATACGCAAGACCAGATGGGTCGATCGAAAATGTATAACTACGCTGATCGAATGCTCCGCCCCACTTTGACAAGATTTCCCGTGGCGTACCACCCCACATTCTAGGGTTTATCCAAGCCTCAACCGTCATTGCGGTGGTGAAGTCCAGATTAGGTGCATCTGGAACCAGAATACGCGTGTTCACTCCATTAAAACTAAAGGCCGTACCAACTTCTCCATTACTGTAAGTCACTCCGTTTACCAAAGTGCCATTGTTTGTGGACACTACATCAAGAGGCGACAATTCACCCGGCCACCAACTGACGATCCCCTCCAGATTCGGCACTTGCCGCTGCGCATAGTTTAACCGATATGACCGCCCGGGCGTCGTCGGCAAGTTGCGCAGCAGTTGACCGGAGCGTAGCACAAGTGACTGCGCCCCGGTATTGGCCGGCGGCGGGTTGGATACCACCGTCACCGGGTCCGTCGTCAGCACGTTCCAACCGTCGGGTGCGGCCACCGCGGGACCGAAATAATTGCCGCTCACGTTGTTTGTGGGCGCAAAAAACTCGAAATCACTGATGGGGATCGGCGCCGGCGGCGGCGCCGGCACGAACGGTGGCGTCGCGAACTTGATCGGGGTCGTCGTTAGGTTCGTGTTCTCGGTAAAGGTCAGATAACTGTTCGCGCTGCTGATGGAACTGACCGTGTAGTCCCACCTCGTCGTCGTATTGGTGTTACCAAACTCGTTCATGACGATGACCACCTGGGTGGAAGCACCGGGCCCATAAGTCAGCGTCTGCCGTCCGGTGCCGGAGATCATGCCGCTGTCCCACAACAGCCCGCCTTGATAGTAAACCGTCATCTGATCGGGCACTTGATAGAAATTATAGTCAATCGTCACCGAACCTGCCGTCGCGCCGGTCTCAATAACCGTGGTCTGGGGTTGATTGGAGCCGTTGGCGGAAACCGGAACAAAGTTCGTCACATAGAGCGTGCTCCCGAACCCGCTGGTATCCGTGCCGCCGCGATTCTCCACGAGCAACAGCCGCGTACCCCGCGGGCTGATCAGCGTCACCGCCAAGTCCGACACGCGCGGGTGATCAATGCGCAAGCCGACCTCCAACTGCGCAATCCGGGCGTTGTTGGTCACAAACCTTGTGTAGTTGCCCACCGCGTCGTCCAGCACCGGCAGGTTGCCCACTCCGTTCCAACTGATCGGCGTGACCCCCCGCGGGTCCAGCGTAACCGTTGCCCGCAACACGATATCCTGATCAACGGCGTTGGGATTGTACACCCCGATGAAGTAGCGACCGGGCCGCAACGGTGGCAGGTCGGCGGGAGTGATGTCGAGACACGCGCCCGGCGGATTGATGCTTCGGAAATAATCGTAAGCCCGGCGCGTGGGGAACGCTTCGTACCGCACATACAATTCAACGGGCTGCGGGCTGGGCGAAACCAGATCAACGCAAACCTGAAGGTTGGTCGCCCCGACGGGCACATCCACCACTTCATAGAAAAAGCTGTTGGCCCGGACGCGATTGGTGGAATTGCCCGAGGTATCACTCGGCTCGATGAGCATCCGGAAACCGTTGACGATGCCCGTTTGCGACAGAGAATTGTCCACCGTCGTCAGCAACCACACTCCGACCGCCTGATCGCCGACAAAATCACGCAGCTTGCCCGGGCCATCGGGGTGGCGCAGCAGCGGATTGCCCGGCTCCTCGTCATTGTCCTCGTAAATAAACGTGTACTGCCCGGGGTCCGCACTGCGATGATTGTTAAGCACGGCAAATTTCCGGCTATGACTCAAAGTGGTCACCAGGTCACCCAGGTTTTCGTGATAGAGCGAGTTGGTGACAATGAGGCGGCGGATGACCGCCGGCTGCACCGACAACCCGAGCACCAAGGACGCCCCCGGATTCGCGGGACTGCCATCGGGAATCACCGACGGCAACGGAAACCCATTCACAATCCAGTTCCCGAATCCATCCCCTTCCGTGAACGGCAGCAGGCTGAACCCGGCAAAGATCGCATATTCGGCCGCCATGTAATCTTCAGATTTGACGCCGATGTAATACACATCGCCGGCGCCGGAATTGGTATAGACAATGAATTCGGTGCCGCCGCGCGTGCGCGATTTATCCGCCGCGGCGATGGTTGCGGGCGACAGGTTGGTCAGGTTGAAATCCTTCGAGACATAAAGATCAATGTCCGCCTCGTCGCGTGTCGAGTTCTCGATCCGGTTCACGTTCACGCCTTCCCGCGGCAGCGACAGCGTGGGGGGCAGGAACGTGACGAACGCGGCGTTGGTAAAACCGACCGTGTTGGTGATGACGTAGAAATGCCACTGGTTCGTCATCCCATTGGCCGTGCCCAGCAACGGCGTGTTGGCCCCCACATGCTGTCCCAGGAGAATACCGCCGCCCACGGTCGGGTTGCCCGGAAACTGGTTCGTGATGCCGGTCACCTCGGGATACAGACTGGCATTGGTGAACACCACCGCCTGCACGGTTTCCAGATGCAGGGCGTCCGGCACCTCGCCGTTGCCCGATGAAATCACCAGCGCGTAATCCTGCACCACATCGTTGGTATGTGCGGTCACGGCGTTGACGTTGACGCGGCGCGCAAAAACCGTGATGGAGTAATTCGAGCCCAGCGCCGGCGCGAGGTAAACGTTCTCGACGTTGTTAATCGAATCAATGACCGGCGGCACGTTCGTCTCCCAGGGGAAGGTAACGGTGCTGTTCACCGGGATGTCGTTGCCGAGAAAGATTTCGCCGGTGTCCAGATTGGTCACAATCAGATCCAGATCGTTTACCAGTTTGACCCCGGCCGCCGGATTGCCCGGCGGATCGGTCCAGACCAGCGTGACCCGCAACGGCAGGGTCTGGCCATCCGGATTGATCGAAATCGTCCGCGTCTGGCTCTTGCCGGTGGCGAGCGCATTCGTGGGCGATTGATCGAACAACAACATGGAGTTCGAGATCGTGTTCAGTCCGGAGACGTAATTGGTCAGGCCGCTCCGCACGCTGTTGGCCAGCTTGATCTGTCCCCAGCCCTGATAATTAATCGTATTCAGCACCTGATAATCGTAGAGGACGCCCACCGACCGCGCCCCGTTGATCAACAGCGCCTTCATCAGCGCCGGACTGTTGGTCAGGTGCGTCGGCATCAGCTGCTGGAAGAATTCCTGCATCAGCGCCAGCGTGCCGGAGGCATCCCCAGCCGACATGCTCGTGCCGGATTCGTAACGGTAGTAATACGGCGCGAGGCCGCTGATGGAATTGTTCAGGTTGCTCAGCACCACGTAGTAGTCGCCGAGATCGTTCGTCGTGATGACATCGGTGATGACGTCGAAACTGACATTCTGCGTCGTGCTGTTACCCACGGTGTAGAACCAGTTCTGTCCCACGTCGGCCCCCACGCCCCCGCCATCGGGGGGAACGGATACGGAATTCGTCCGGACGAAATCAAACGTCGCCGGCAGGACCGGAATATCCGCCCGCCGCACAAAAATCGGGAGATCGGGAAACGGCGTCGGCGAATCCTGATTCGGCAGCAACTGGACGGAGAAGCCCACCGCGTTCGCCGGCAGAAAGATGCTGTAGTTGTTGACGGTGTTCGTCGTGACGAGTTGATCCTCAAACGTGAGGACATGATGACTGGTCGGGTTGTAATAAGCCTTCTCGTCCCAGGTCGTCGAACGCGTCGAGATCACAAATGTGCCCGGGGCAACCACGTCAGGCTTGAACCGGCCGAAGTCGCCCTCGATCCCGATGCCGACGTTGCCGCGGCTGGAAAATGCGGCGACCTGGCTGGAGGAACTCGTCATCTCCTTCCACGGCGTGCTCTTGTTCGTCGTGGTGCCCGTGATCTTCGTCACCACATTCGTGATGTCCCGCGGCAATTCAATCGCTCCCACCGTGATGACATTCTTGGCGGTGCCGGGCGAGAGGATGCTCTCGGGATTTCCGCTCAACCCGGAGTCATTGCCGCCCCCGGCATTGCCCGCCGAGAAGACAAACAACACCGGCTGCGAACCCGTCACGCCCGCCAGTGCATCGCGCACGGCCGCGTCGTAACTGGCCGCCGCAAGCCCGTAGGTGTTGGCGGCGTAATTCCAACTGTTGTTGGAGATGAGCGCGTTCGTCAGCGCGGCCCCCTGCTGCAAACTGAGATCCGAGTCGCTCGAGGATTGCACGTACAGCTTCGCGCCCGGGGCCATGCCACGAAATTGAAAATTGGTCCCGGGATTCACCGAGCTGCGCGCGTTGGTCACGGTGATGGACTGGGTGCCGTCGCCCGCGATGATGCCGGCCACATGCGTGCCATGTCCGCTGGCATCAAATCCCAGAAAGGGCAACGATGGGAAAACGCGATTGATCAGGTCTGGATGATCGGTGGAGACCCCCGAGTCATTCAACACCACGAGCACGTTCGTGCCGGTGAGCCCCAGATGATTCACCGCGGTCCGGGTATCTGTCGCCACGCCGATCCGCTCGCGGCTGAGATCATTTGCCGCGATCCGCACCGGGGCCACTTCCAAAATCTCGACGCCGGGCAGCCGCGCCAGGCTGGACCAATCCTCACCCGGCATTGGCTGCACCATGAACACGGAGCCAAATGGGGAGCTGGTTTCGCCAAGCACCGGGAGTCCCCGGCGTTTGAATTCAGCCACGAGTTCGGCCCGGGCATCGGGAAAAGCCAGCACGTTCAATCGGGCGTCCGGTGGCAACGCCTCCTGCGCCAACCCCAGCGCCAGCAGGTCGGACTTCAATTTGTAAACCGGTTCATAGGCCAGCACCGCCTGGGTTTGCGGATTGGCTTGCAACCGCTCCGCCGCCGCCGCCGAGGCGCGAACGAGATACGCGTTGTTTGGGATGTAGGAAACAATGCTTGCACCGGCGGCCGCCAGGGCCGCGCGGAAGGCATTGTCCACCGCCCCGCGTGCCTGAACGATGTAACTGCCCGGCTCAGCCGGCGCGCGAAGATGTTCAGGAATCGCAAAACCAAGCGGCGCCCCGGTGTCAATCAAGGCATTCTCCAGCAGGATGGCGTGATCCTCCCGCAGTAACTGGCCGGCGGTTTTGGTGGTGTTGGCCAGGCGATGTGCGAGCCGGTTGGTCTTCGCTTCTGCGGCCGGCGCGGACGCTCCCGTCAGGAATGCCGGCGCGGTGGCCGCGGCCACAACGGTGGCATTCGTCCGCGCGGCCCGGTGGAGCCGCGACGTCATACCGGTCGCAGCGGAATCAATGTTCCGCGATTCCGTCGCCGGCTGGTGGGCCAGTCGCCAGAAGGAAAGCACACCCACCAGACAGATGACCCCAAGGGCAAACCAGATTAACGGACGCGCACGCATAGAATCTCAGGTTACAGTTTCAACTCACGAACTCGGCTCACTCCGGCGGCAAAAAGTTGTAGCTCTCCACCACGAGATGCGGAGGATAACGTCGCTTCGGGTTGGCGTTATTGGCGTCGGCGGGATTGGCGCTACCCTCGACGCGCACCACGGCCCGCGCGGCCACTTCCGCCATGGGCTGGTAATTGGTACACATCCCGAAGAAGGGCCCGGTGGCCGTGACAATCGAACTCTCCGCCGGACGCAACGCCTGGCCGTAGGCATAGATGACGAACCGCGGTTCGCCCAGCTTGACGAGCGACATGATCTGCTGTGGCAGCCATTCCAAAGCCGCGTCGTTGATGCTGTACTTTAACTGGTCGGAACCCAGGGCCGGCACCTGGTCGCTCTTCCCGCGGACTGGCGCGTTGCCAAAACTCAGAAACGGCGTCTCATTGGTCCAATAATACACCCCCTCCCGCGGCCAGGCGGCCGACGGATTGTCCGGAACGAAAACCGGCGCGCCCAGACTCAGCGCCGGCACGGAAAGAATATCACCGGCGGACTGAAACGATCCACCGCGATGCACAAACTGGTCCGTCGTGCCCGTCAGGGTGCGTGTGCGCTCCGCGTTGATGCCCGAGACGAGCCGCACCAGCGGCGGCAGCGGGGTCACGGCAAACGGGTCGTAATACCCAGCCGGCTCGATGACCATCGCACCGAATGTCGGCACGGTGCTTCTCAGCGAGTTGGTGGAAGTCCAATTCGTCAACGCCACGACACCGCTGAACACAGCCGACCACGCGGCGAGATTCGTCTGGTTGACCGAGAGCTGGCCGCGCGAAGCGTTTTCGTTGAGGGCGGTGGTGAAGACATCGAAGAGCAGCCGGTCGGTGGCGGGCCGGGTGAAAAATGCATCCAGGAAATTCGGGTTGCCGGACCATTCGCCCCAGCGCTGCGCATTTTGAGTATAGGAATTCAGCCAGACACTGAGGTTGGTCATGGGCGTGGTGAATTCGGGAATGTTCAGGTCGCTGGCCTTCATGTAAATCGTCTGCCAGGGCGTGCCGCGGTGGATGCGCCCGAGCCAGCCCAGACCGGGCAACACGTTGGTGGGGAACTGCCAGCTATCAGAATTCAGAACCAACGGGTCTTTGACCGCAACATCGTAACGGTTGACATCTTCCTCCGCCTCTTTGGTCGGATTTCCGCCCCAAGGTGAATAGCGGTTGTTGATTACGCCAATGTTCTTGAGCAGTTGCAGGGGCTGAGAAAGCAGAGGTTTCTCCACGTTGTTCGTGCGGGTGAGATCCAACAGGTCGTTGGCCATGTAGTGGACCAGCGGGTCATTGGCCTGCCAGGAGAATTCCTGCAAAACCCGCCGCGTTGGGGTAAAGGGCACTT
The DNA here is from genome assembly GCA_044225555.1 of Limisphaerales bacterium. Classification (GTDB taxonomy): domain Bacteria; phylum Verrucomicrobiota; class Verrucomicrobiia; order Limisphaerales; family JADLHS01; genus JADLHS01. Next base: position 30,397 of record JBGAIM010000011.1, read on the forward strand.
GCTGCACCAGGCTGGTGTTCACCAAGCCGCCGCCCAACCCAAAGAAGGCCTTGAAGTAATTCACCTCCGCCTGAACCTGGGCCGTGCTTCCCGCACGGCGATCGTAACTCTTCCATTGGGTGGAATCCGTCCCGTAATTCCCGAATGAAATGTCCATCTGGTTCTGAATGCTCTGGGGTAGCGTGGACCGGCCGCTAATCGCATTGGTGCTCCACAGCCCATCGAATCCCGTCGCCAGGTCTGGGTCCCGAATTTCCTCGCTCAAGTCTCGATAGCTACTCAGATCATCCAACTGGACATAATCCAGGATGGGCCCGTTGACATCGCCCAGTTGCATCACCACGCGCAACCGGACCGACGAGAACAATCCCCATTTTAGCTGCGGGAACCCCTGGCTGGCCTCGAACGCAAGGTTCAGGTTGGTGGTAAACGTCCCCGAGCTGATTTTGTAGGCCGACTCGGGCAGGAAAGCGATGTTGGTGCGCAGCGGCACGATGAATGAGGCCGGTTTGGGTGTGGCGGAGGTCCCATAACCACGCCACAAGTTCGTGTTGACGGTCGCCTGCAGCGGAATGGTCCGGTTCAGCGGACCAGCCGACGACAGCGGTATCCCATATTCGTTCGTCAGCACCATCGTCACGCCACCCAGGACAGTGATCACGACGGGATTCGTGAAATCAGGCCGGTACGAATTCCAAGCTTCGATTCCGATCGCATTGGAGGTCCCGACGACGTACATGAGGTTCGTGCGCCATGAACTCTTGGGCGCGTTGACGGCCGAACGGGTCACCTGCAACTTGCGCGTGATCTGAAACAGCGTGTGCATGGAAACTTCATTGAAGTTCGGCAGCCCCTTTTTCGCTCCCACCACCCACGGGACACCATAAACGTCGATGCGTTGGCTCGTTCCTGACAAAACATTCGTCGCTATCAAAGGAAATTGTGAATGAATGGTGCTTAGGTTGTTCGTCGGCACCTGTTCATAGCCCGTGATGTAAAGCCCCCCCAAGTTGTCGCGATCAAAAATGGGCCGGAAGACGGAAGGCCAGAGCGTGTCGGTTTTGGTATCCACGATGTTCGCTGACACCTGGAGCAGCCGGTGGACGCTCGGTGAATAGACAAACCGGTTGCTGATGAGCACGGGGATCCGGGTCACGCCAAAAGCCTGGTTGGTCCCAAAAAAGTTGGTGTAGTACGTGCGGTCGGTGTCCAGCCACTCCTGCGTGTACTTGGCCAGCAACCGGTCGGCGGCGTTCGTGAAGAAATCCAGCGGGGTCCAGCGGACGAAGTTGGTCGCGCTTAGGCCGCCCGTGTTTTTGAAATTCAAGTTCAGCCGGTCGGCATCATCCGGCGCGGAGTCCGTGCCCAACTGGGAGAGCAAGCGGTAATAGGTGGATTGATCGTAGGTGGAGGCATTCGTGCCCGCCATCAGGAGCCGGTCCGTGAATTTGAATCCACCGCCATTCCGGTTGACTTTCCGGGGGTCAAACAAATCCTGCGTGGTGAAGAAGTGATAGGGCTGGTCCGCACCGACCCACGGCTGCCTTCGCGGCTGGTCGTTTTCCGTCAGCAACCCGCCCGAAGGCTGACGGAGGCCGTTGGTGGTGCATAACGGGCCGTCGGTGTAACCGTCCACGTAATCGTTGAGAAAGGCGTTTACTCCGGGGATGCCGTAGAGATCGAACACATTCGGCAGACCATAGACGGTATTATTCGGATTGCCGTTAAGCCGATAGCGGTAGAGCGCCCCCGCATCCGCAAAGGCGTTCCCGACCGTGTCTCCGGGAAAGGTCGCGGACAACGGATTGAAGTTGTAAGCGCCGCCCCAGCCATAGGTGCTGTTGGTATTCAGATCATACAGGAGGGCCGCCAGATTGATCTCCCACGGACCGACACCCTGGTTGCGAAAGAACTTCTGCCCCTGCGCTCCCATATCTCCCGAGGCGGCGGACAACGCCTGGTTGTGAATGTAATTTACATCCAGCGTCTTGCCCACGGGCACGGCTGCATAGGCGTAGCGGTACACAAATTTGTTCGACGACGAATGCGGCAACTCGATGCGTTCCAGGCCGCCAATCCATTGCGGGTCGCCGACAACGTAATTCGTGACGAACCGGTTGCTGTTGTCGAGTATCGGCTGGTTCAAATTATTGGTCACACCCCAGAAACCCGTGCGGTCGAACCGGCCATTGCGGTTAAGGTCGAGATAGGAACGGAATTCCACGCTGTTCGCGGCGAACCGGTTCGTGATGAACACCGGCGCCGACGGATTGAGAAACTGGTTCGCCAGATTTTGCAGGGCATTGTTGCCGGCGAGCGGATTGCCGTTGGGCAGGTAGTAATTGACGTTGGTCAGCCGATCCGGGTCCGGCAGCGACGCCGTATCAAAACCATTCCAGTTGATGTAATTGGTCGAAACCACCAGGTCGAAGTTCGCCAGATTGCCGGAGACCAGAATATTTGCGAGCAGTTCGGCCTTGGCGCGCTCCAATCCCGAAATCGCCGCCTCGCGTGCCGTGGTCTGATCGGTATTGACCTTCACCGCCCCCTTCTCGCGTCCACTCAAGGCGAGGAAGGCGACGGCCAGAAAGGTGATCACGGACAGCATGATGACCGTGATGATGAGCGCGACGCCGCGCTGAGACCGGCGGCGGGCGCGGCCAAACATCGAACATTCAACATTCAACGTCGAACCGCCAAGGACACGAGCGCCCGGCAATCGTTGGGCGTTGGGAGTTGAATGTTGAATGTTGGGTATTTTCAATTGAAACCTCATTGATAGGCCGTGGGGTCAACGTTGCGAACGGGAACGCGCCAGCGGAAGATGTGAACCTTGCCGGCCTGCTGCGCGAGAAATTTTGCCCGGGCAGCGGTATCGCCAATCGAACGCGCCCGTTCGGCGGCCCGGTCTTCGAGAATGCCGAGTTCGAGCTCCACCGAAGCGGGTACGATATTGCTGTAGAAACGATACAACTCAGCTTCGCCGGCCGCGTATTGCGCCGTGGCGACCGGCCAGACGATGGTGTTGGTGAAATTGAAGTTCGTCACCCAGTTTCCGGAGGTGTCATACGCCCGCACTTTGAAGTGGACGACATTGTCCACAATGTGACTCAGGTTGGTAAAGGCGGTCCGGAAGTAGGAATTGGTAGCCGTGTTGTAAAGCAGCGACGGACTCACGCCATAGGGCGCCTTGCCGGAATACCGATAAAGCGATCCAACACCCGCCAGCGGCCTCTCCCAAATGGTCGTCCCCGGGTGATTCGTCAACACCACATAACCAATCGCCGTCCAGACCTGATTTTCCTGGGTGAGGAAATAAAGTTCTTCCAGCAGGTTGGTCCGGCCCGGCAGAGGATTGCCCGGCAGTTCCTGCTTGAACGGTTCGGCATGGGCAAGTTCGACGTAAAAGTTGACGCCGTTGCTCACATACGAAGGCCGTATCTGGGACAGTTCACGCGTCAGCATATCGGTGACGGCGCGCCCGCTTTCGCCGATGTCCACCTGCGTGGTCCCCAGTTTCCAGGCGCGCTGCGTCTGGCTGAACATCGCCACCAACCCGATGATGATGAGCGAAAGCAACGCGATCACCACGAGGACTTCAATCAGCGAGAAGGCGACCACCCAGGATGGCGGGCGGGCCGAAACTCGCGGCGGGAGCGAAAATGTAGGGCGCTTGTTCACTGGGGTACCTGATAGGTTTGAGACCGCACGAACCAGAACTCGCTGGGATTGGGTTCATTGGTCAGCACACCGCTGAGCAACGTCCGAAAAACCTGCCGTTGGTTGCCGGCAACCCGGCGGGAATTCACCGGCCAGCGGAACACCAGGCGCAACTCGTTCATGTTGCCCTGCAACAGCCGGGCAGACTGCCAGGAACGAGCCCGCGCTTGTATCTCGGCCGGAGTGAGGGAAACCAGGTTGGTGTTGAACCAGTTGGTATTCCAGTTCGCGAAGGGGCTTAGTTCACAAATCAGACGGTAGCGGAACGCGAGGTCGCTCACGAGGGAGTTGGTCTGGGGCCACTTCTCAACCGCCGGCCCGCTCATCGCCCGGACATAGGCCACCACATAGTTGCTGGCAAATCCCTGCGGCACGGGTGTGTCCGGGCCCAAATAGGGTTTGTTGTTTTGGAAAATGTATTTGGGCGTACTTAACAGCCCGACGATGTTCGATCCGCGCAGCAGAATGGAGGGACCGGGAGTCGTGTTGGTGGCGGAATCTTTGTAGGTGTAACCGCGCGTCTCAACCGGACTGGGAACATTGTTGGCGTTGTAGAACGTTACGTAGTTGGTAATCGCCTCGACGTAGTTGGTCAGATCGTCCAGTCCGCGCGCGCCGCTGCGGAGGGCGTCAATGAAGTAGTTCGCGTCGTTAACGACGATGGTTTCCTCGCGGTTTTCCTTCTGCACATTCAGGCCCGCCGGCAGCACCCCGATGATCGCCACGAGGGCAAAGCCGATGATGGCGATGGACAGGGCAATCTCAACCAGCGTGAAGCCACGGCGCAGGGAGCGGACGTGCATGATTGGCGGATGGACAGTAATCACCTTCATCGGAACTCCTGTTTCTCGAGTTTCGCCCGGCCCGTCAGCCAGTCAATGTGAACGAGCATAAAGGCATTGGTGCTGTTGCCCGCGGGCGATTCGTTGACGGTCGGCAAGCCAGCGGCCACAACACCGTTGGTCCGGGCATACGTGACACTGCCGCGGGCGACGGGAATGTATTCGTCCCGCCCGGATTCCAACTGCCCAAGGTGGTTGAAGGCGATGTAGGGCAGCGGAACGTAGGGGTTGGCCGCCGGGTAAAGAGTGGCGTCAACGGAAGGGAACGGAATGTTGTTGGTCACCGCAAAACCGTAGATGTTGTAATCGCGATTGGGCGTGACGCTGAAATCAGTGATCGTCGTGTAGATGTTGGGCGGATTGAACTTGAACGCGGGGATGATCGCCCCCTCCGGCAACACGCGCCAGGAGGACAGATAACGCGGTGATTGCCGCCCCGGCTGCTCACCCACACCGCGCAAGCTGACGAAGGTGTAGCCAGTGAGCTGCTTGTCGAGGAGCCGGGCAGCCTTGATTTTTTCCGTCGCCGGCAGATTCCCGTAGCCTGGATTGGCTAGGCCCTGAAACGTGGGGTTACTCCAGTAGTTCGAAGGACAGAACACCATGTAAACCGTGGTGCGCTGGCTGATGGCGTACTGGCGGGCGCGGGCCACGTCGTCCAACAACTGGCGGGTGGACGCCGCCAGCGCATCCTGCGCGCGGAAGTTTTTCAGCGACGGCATCGCGATGGCCGCCAGAATGCCGATGATCGCAATGACCACGAGCAGTTCGATCAGCGTGAAGGCGGAGGGGCGGGGAGAGGGTTTCATAGGATCACTGCCAGTTGAGCAGGTTGTTTTTGTTCTCCTCCAGATTGGCCTTCTTGTTCTTGAAAGCCCGCTTGTCCTGGCCTTTGGACCAGACCAGGACGCGGCCGCTGTACTCGTAATCGTCACTCGTGCCGGCGGGAATGGGATTGAACAGCCCGTTCAATCCGGTCTGGCCAGTTTTCTGCGATACCTCGGCCCGCGAGTAAACCGCATCGCGGCAGCGATCATTCAAACTGTAGTCCAGGGAAATGATGTAGGGCTGGCCCCACGGATCGCGATATTCGCCGTCGGGACCGACCCCCGGCGCATCCAGTTCGCTGGTCCTTTTCGCGTTGAGGAAAACTATCTGCTGCGAATTCAACAGGTGACCCTGGTTGGGTGTCGCCTGGCCATTTCGGTAGGAAACCTCGTCCATCAAGATGGCAATAATCGCCGCATTGGTGGGAATGACCGTCGTCGGGGCCGGACCGGCTTCCGCCCAGCCGAAGGTTACATCTTCCGCCCCCGTGGGCACGCCCGGCAGCACCGGCAGCCGCCCATACTTGGATTCGTAGCGACTGACCGCCGAGGCAATGCTCTCCATCTCAATCCGGGCCTGCGCCCGGAGCGCATTCGTTTTCACTTTCACCACCGACGCCAGGATCAGCGACGCGAGAATGCCGATGATCGCAATGACCACGAGCAGTTCGATCAGCGTGAAGGCGGATGGGCGGAAAGCGGTTTTCACAAAATCACTCCTGCCAGCTGAGGAGGTTGTCCTTGTTGAAACTCTTGCGCGCGCTGCCATACGGGGGTCGGTCAGCCGGAGGATTCGGGTTCGTGTCAACTTTCTTATCCGCCCCCAGCGACCAGATCATGAATTTCCCATTGAACTCAAATTCATCGGTGTTTCCACCGGTGGTGGCATTAAACAAACCGTGAATTCCCTTTTGGCCACTGTCCTGAGAGACATTCCGGCGCGAATACAGTTGATCCCGACAGCGGTCATTCAGGCTGGTATCCATCGAAATCACGTACGGCGTGCCCCAAGGATCGCGATACTCACCGTCCGGCCCGACGCCACTTGAGCTGGCATCGCTGGTGATATTGGCATTCAGATTCGAAATGCGGCGTGGGTTGAGCACATGCCCCTTGTTGGCCGTGTCCACGCCATTGTTGAATTTCTCCAGGTCCATGAGCACAGCTATGACACCGGAATTGGTGGTGATGGCGGTAACCCCCCCGATCACTCCACCTCCGGTGTAGCCAAACGTGACGTCGCTGGTGCCGGTCGAAATGCCCGGGGCGGGAAACCGCCCGTTGTAGTCCGTCTCGTAACGACCGATGGCCATCCCGAGGTTCTGCATCTCGGCCCGGGCCCGGGCCTCGGCCGCCTTCCGCTTGGCGACGCCAATCGCCGGGAACAACATCGCCGCCAAAATGGCAATGATCGCAATGACCACCAACAACTCAATGAGGGTGAAGGCGCGATGAACACGGCGAAAATTTGGAGAGCAGGTTTTCATAATGGAATGGGGTCGAGCGCCCGCGAGGCGCAAACAGTGGGATCAGTGATGATTTGAACCGGCCAATAGACCGGACGACGACGACGCACATGACCGGCACGCTGCCCCGCCAGCACCGGCGGGAACCAGGCGCAATCCTGCCACGCAACAACGATGCGTCGTTGCAGGCGGGAATGGTTGTGGCGTTTCGGAGTCATGATTCAGTAGGCGACCAGCTCGGGTTTTTCGCGCCAGTTGCTGATGCGGTTGGTCTTGCCACCAACAACAATGTCCACCCACAGATCGTACTGGCCCGGGTTGTTGGTGGGGCCGGTCGAGACATAACGCCAGGGATTGACAGAAGGCACGCCGGTGATGGCGGCCCCGTTGGCTTCCGGCCATTTGATGGAACAGGTCAATAACCGGACGTTGTTGGTATAATCGAAATACTGGGCAGGCGGCAAACTTCTGAGAAATACGTGAGCCGGTTGGGCATTGTCATCACCGCCACCTTTGCTGCAATTGACAAAGCCAGCCTGGCCAAAAGTTGTCGTCACCGACCCGATTGGAATGCTGGCCGCCCCATCAAGCGTGTTGAAATTGACTCCGGTGTTCGTCGTGCCGGAAAGCTCAAAGTAAAGTGAGTTGATGAGTGGATTGACCCCACCGGCAACGACATGATCCGGCGGATAATGGCCGAGCTGGGCCTTGTAGGACTCGATGGCCATGACGACCTTCACCATTTCCGCCCGGGCTTTTTTTTTCGCAGCGTTTATCTTGAAAGCGCTGAATGCCGGGAAGAGAATCGCCGCGAGCGTGGCGATCACCGCCATCACCACGAGCATTTCCACCAGTGTGAAAGCGCGGCGGCGCAGGGTGAGGGGGGAATGTTTGGTTTTCATTTTTCGTGGGTCAGCGTTCGCGGACTTCCGTCTCCATGCGTTCGCTCAACCATTGCTTGATCATGCTCTGGTAATTCAAATAACGCGACCGGGCGAGGCGTTTGATGCGCGCCAGCATGCGCGGGTCAATGCGTAACGTGATGGTGACGGACTCCGAAACCTCGGCACTGCCCGATACCGCCACTTCCATCAGCCGCAGGTCGGGACGCGTCTCCGACCAGAAGTCCGCCTCGGACCTCTCGCTATCGAAGATCGGCACATCTTCCCAGTTGCCAATGGTTCGCATCGTTAAAACTCCGTCATTTGACCGGTTCACCGCCCGCCGCCTACTGCGACAAGGTTTGATCCACCTTGCGTTGGTAGAAGAACCGCTCCTCGGGCTGGAACGGCCGCGCGTATATGACCCGGATCTGCTTCCCGTTGGTGCGATACACACTGAAAACCCCATCTCCGCCCGCCGATACACCCAAGTTGAAAAAACGGGCCTGAACCGTAAACCTGGGCGAGTCCGGGAGGAGCTTTATCGCAAAAGGATCCTCAAACGACTCTTCCACCTCGCGCTGAGTCAAAGAACTACCCAATTCAAAGGGCGGATTGTTCCAATCGAACTCCATTTCGAGTTAATTGTAAATAGATCGCCCATGCAATGTCTTTACTTTGTATTTACACACACGCATGGCGGGTCGTCAACTGTTTTCTTCCATTTGGCAAAAAAATGAAAGGAATGGTCGCCCGAGATCAAAGTTGGGCTGGATCAATCCTTGTCTCCGCCTTCGCTGCCACCCAAGCCATTCATCAGATCAATCAGCGGCAGAAACATCGCAATGACGATGCTACCCACGATGACAGCGAGAAAGATGATCATGATCGGCTCCAGCAGCGACGTCATGGCGGCAACCGCATTGTCCACCTCGTCGTCGAAGTTGTCGGCGATCTTCATCATCATTTCGGGCAGCGCACCGGTTTGCTCACCGACGTCCACCATGGAAATGACCATCGGCGGAAACACCCCGGAGGCCTCAAGCGGCGCGGTGATGGTTTCGCCCTCCTTCACGCTCTCGTGAACGGCGGTCACGGCATTGGCGATGATCACGTTGCCGGAAGTTTCACGCACAATGGTCAGCGCCTGGAGGATCGGCACACCGCTGCTGACGAGCGTACCCAACGTGCGGGTGAAACGCGAAATGGCCACCTTGCTGACCACCGGACCAAGCACCGGTACTTTGAGCTTAAACTTGTCCCAGACGTGCCGGCCAAATTTGGTCCGAATGAACAACATGAAAATGATGACCACCACGGCCACCACAATCAGTGTCGCGACTATGTTGTAGCGAACGATATCGCTGATCTTCATGACAAACTGGGTAAAGCCGGGCAACGGCCGGCCTTCGCCCAAACCAGCAAACACTTCCTTGAACTTGGGAATCACGATCACCACCAACACGCCCATGATCACCACGGCGACCACCAGCACCGCCACGGGATAAAACATGGCGGCGACCACCTTGCCTTTGATCTTCTGGGCCTTTTCCTGAAACTCGGAAAGACGATTCAAGACGACTTCAAGCACGCCGCCGAGTTCACCGGCTTTCACCATGTTCACGTACAAACGATTGAACACCTTGGGATGCTGCGCCAACGCCTCCGAAAACGTGCTGCCACCTTCAACGGCCAGGGAAAGATCGCCAATGATGGATTTGAGAGTGGGATTGCGCTCCTGTTTCTCCAAGACCCGCATGCCGCGCAGCAAGGGCAAACCGGCGTCCACCAAGGTCGCCAACTGCCGGGTGAAGGTCGTGAGTACTTTGCTTTTAACCTTGCCGCCCAGCCCGGGGATCTTGATGTTGATGCCGCCGCCCTTTTTCTTCGCGCCCGCGGACTTGGCAGCACCGCCCGCTGCTTTCTTTTCCGGCTTGGCTTTGACCTTGTCGACTTCGACAATTTTTGTCGGGAACAGGCCCATCTCCTTGACGCGACCAATGGCCTCGTTCTGACTGGCCACTTCGATGGTCCCCTTCTGCTCCTTCCCCTTCTGGTCCATCGCCACGTAACTGAATTTTGGCATAACGGTGTTCGGCTAGGTGTATTTGACGACTTCTTCGATAGTAGTATCACCGTCGAAGATGCTGCGCAAGCCGTCCTCCCGCAGGGTCACCATCCCCAACTCAACGGCTTTCTGTCGCAGCACCACGGTGGGCGCGCGTTCGGTGATCATGGTGCGGATGGTATCCGAGCAGACAAGCAATTCATAAATACCTTTGCGCCCGCGATACCCCGTGTCATTGCAGGTGGAACAACCACGCCCGTAATAGAAAACTTTGTCGCCCAAGTCATGCGGTGAGAGATTGAGCAGGGACAACTGCGCCTCGGTCGGCTCGAACGGCGTCCGGCAATCCTTGCAGACTTTGCGCACGAGTCGTTGTCCCAACACCGCCATCAGCGTGGACGAAACCAGGAACGGCTCGGTCCCCATGTCCACGAGACGCGTCACCGCGCCCGGCGCGTCGTTCGTGTGCAGCGTGCTCAACACCAAGTGACCGGTCAGCGACGCCTGAATGGCAATCTGCGCCGTTTCGAGATCGCGCATTTCACCGACCATGATGATGTCGGGGTCCTGACGCAAAAATGACCGCAACGCCTTGCCGAAGGTCATGCCCAAGGCATCATTGATCGCCACCTGCATGATGCCTTCAATATCGAACTCCACCGGGTCTTCGGCGGTCAACAACTTGGAATCAATCGTGTTCACCCGGCGCAAACACGAATAAAGCGTGGTCGTCTTGCCGCAACCGGTCGGACCCGTCACGACGAAAATCCCATTCGGCCGCTGAATGACTTCCGATACGAAATCATGGACGTATTTGGGGAAGCCCAGCGACTCCAGCTCCAGGTTCACGGAAGAACGATCCAGCACGCGCAACACCACGGATTCACCGAACTGCGTGGGCAGCGTCGAAACGCGGAGGTCAATCTCCTTGTGTCCCAGCTTGTAATTGATACGTCCGTCCTGCGGCAGGCGGCGCTCGGAAATGTTCAGATTCGCCATCACCTTGATACGCGACACGACCGGGAGCGCCAGGTGCTTGGGCGGTGGTGACATTTCGTAAAGCGCGCCGTCCACGCGGTAACGAATGCGGAACTCGGTTTCAAACGGCTCGAAATGAATGTCACTCGCCCGGTCTTTCACCGCCTGGAACAAAACCAGGTTCACGAACCGCACGATGGGCGCCTCGTTGGCCAATCCGGCCACCAACGCCTCATCGTCGGTTTCAGTCGCAACGATGGCCTCCTCGGTGATCTTCTCGTCGCCGCCAAGGTCCTTGAGAATCTCCATGAGATCCTCGCTACCTTCTTCACCGTAATACTTGTCCAAGGCGGTCGAAATCTCGGCCGGGTTGGCGAGCACCAATTGGATGTCCTTCTTGGCGACATACCCCAGTTCATCAATCCGGCCGGCATCCAACGGATCTTCAAACGCCACCCGTAACGTGCCCCCGTTCAACTCAATTGGCAGCGCGCGATACATCCGCGCCTGATTGGCCGGCAGCGCCGCGAGGGCCTCCTTGGGCGGTTCCACATTCTTCAACGAAACCACCTCCGCCCCGGTATGATTGGCGATCACCTGCAAAACCGCGTCGGCGTCCATGATGCCGAAGTCCTGGAGAATCTGGAATACCGGCGTGCCGCTGCGCTTGACCTCCGCGGACACCTCCTCGTATTGCAGGTCATCAATGAGTCCCTGCTCCTTCACCAGCGCCAACAGTGGACTTGAGATTTCTTCGGCCATATCAGAATTGCCTTACGCTTTGCCCCCGCCCTCGCCACTCACCGCCTGGGCCAGTTCGAGCTCCTGCAGCTTTTGTTGGATCGTGACGGGGTCCTGCGCCTTGGTGATGACCTCCTCGCGCGAGATGAATCCCGCCATGTATTTCTCGATGAGAAACCCGTCCAAGGTCACCATGCCGTACTTCGCGCCCGTTTGAATGTCCGACTGGAGGCGGAACGTCTTGTTATCGCGAATCAGGGCGGCGATCGAGGGCGTGTTCATCATGATTTCAAACACCGCCACCCGCCCGGGCTTGTCAATCCGTGGAATTAACAACTGCGAAATCACCGCCTGCAACACCGTGGAAAGCTGGATGCGAATCGTTTCCTGCTGATTCACCGGAAACGCGTTCACGAGACGATCAATCGTCTTGGCCGCCCCCGTGGTGTGCAGGGTGCCGAAGACCAAGTGCCCCGTTTCCGCCGCTGTCACGGCCGCTTCGATCGTCTCCAAGTCGCGCATTTCGCCGACCAGGACAATATCCGGATCCTGGCGCAAGGCGCGCCGCAAACCTTCGGCGAAGTTTGGCACATCCACCCCAATCTCGCGCTGCGTCACCAGCGACTTTTTGTGCTTGTGATAATACTCGATGGGATCCTCGATCGTGATGATGTGGGCCTCGTCGCGCTCTTCGTTGATGATGTTGAGCATCGAAGCCAGCGTCGTCGTTTTGCCGGACCCCGTCGGCCCTGTCACCAGCACCAGACCGCGCGGCTTGTAGAGCAATTCCTTGGCCGATGGTGGAATCCCAATCTGCTCCATCGTCAGCAGCTTGCTCGGAATCTGCCGCAACACCATCGCGAAATTACCCTTCTCCTTGAACACGCTGACCCGGAAGCGGGCCATGTCGCCAAACGCGAAGCCGAAGTCAGCACCGCCGCGTTCGCGCACGTGCTGGATATGATCCTCGGAGGTGATGCTGCGCATCAGTTCTTCCGCATCCTCCGGCCGGCACGGCGGCCCCTCCACGCGATGGAGAATGCCATGCACGCGAATCGTCGGCGGCACGCCTACGCGGATGTGCAGGTCAGAAGCGCCTTCCGACACCACCAACTGCAACAAATCAGACATCGAATATGCCATGCTAAAAACTCCCGTTCTATCTGTTGGACAAGCTCACTCAGGTTTCGTCACCCACCGTCGCGCGGATCACCTCATCCGCCGTGGTCATGCCGGCGAGCACCTTGCGCACGCCGTCCTCACGCAGGGTGCGCATGCCCATCTCCCGCGCCCGCGCCCGCAGCACCGAAGACGGCACCTTGTCGTAAATCAGCTTGCGCGATTCGTCATCAATGACGAAAACCTCAAAGATGCCCATACGACCGCGACAACCGGTGCCTGAGCAATTGTCGCAGCCCTTGCCCTTGCGGAAGGTCGCATCCGCCGTCTGCGACGGGTCAATTCCCAGCGCCTTCAATTCATTCTCCGGTGGCGTCCACGGCCCGCCGCACTTCTTGCAAATCTTGCGCACCAGTCGTTGCGCCATGAGTGCGCGGGTGGAGGACGCCACCAAAAACGGTTTCACGCCGATATCAATCAAACGGGTCACCGCGCCGGGCGCGTCGTTGGTGTGCAAAGTGGAAAACACCAGGTGACCGGTGAGCGAGGCATTGATGGCGATGGACGCCGTCTCCATATCGCGAATTTCCCCGATCATGATCACGTTCGGCGCTTGACGCAGAATGGAACGTAACGCACCGGCGAACGACAGTCCCACAGTTTCATTCACCTGCACCTGGTTGATGCCGGCCAGAATGTATTCCACCGGGTCCTCGACCGTGATGATCTTGCGGTCGGGCCGGTTGATGAAGTGGAGACACGAATAAAGTGTGGTCGTCTTGCCCGAACCGGTCGGCCCGGTAACCAGCAGAATCCCATCCGGCAAACCAATCAATCGCTCGAACGTCTGCTGGTCATCCGACAAGAAACCCAATTCCGCCAGACCGAGGCGCAAACCTTCCTTGTCCAGAATACGCATGACGATGGACTCGCCGTGATTCGTCGGCAGACACGACACGCGCAAGTCAATCGTCTTGCCACCCACGTTGGTCTGGATGCGACCGTCCTGCGGGATACGATGTTCCGCGATGGACATGTTTGATTGAATCTTGAGGCGCGCGATGATGGAGGCCTGCAACCGTTTCGGCGGGCTCTTCACCTCGTGCATCATGCCGTCAATGCGGTAACGGAGGCGAAATCGTTTGGCCAGCGGCTCCAAATGAATATCCGACGCGCGCATCTTGAACGCGTCAATAATGATCTGGTTTACCAACCGGATGAGCGGCGCATCCCCTTCCACTGTCAACGCGTCCCCCCCCGTGGCAATGTCACCTCCCGGCACGGCAATCTCAACTTCACCTTTGGTGATCTCCTGGATCATGTGATCCACGACGTTGTCACCGCGGCCACCGTAGTACTTGCCCAAGGCCCCTTCAATGTCGGGCTCGGAAGCCACCTGCAGGCTGATGTCCTTCTTGAGAATGTGATTCAGCGAATCAATCGTGGCCAGATCGGAAGGATCGGCGATGGCCACCGTCAACGTGTTATCGTGAAGATAAACCGGAATGACCCGGTACTTCTTGGCGATGTGCCGGGGAACCGCGGCGATGACATCGTCCTCGATCCGCAAGCCAGCCAGATTGACCACCTCCGCGCCGAAATGCGCGGCCTTGGCCTGGGTCACATCGGCGGGGCGCACCATTTTGTTGGCGACCATGTAATCCACCACGCCCACGCCGGCGGATTGTGCCTCCTGTCGGGCTTGCGCCACCTGTTCTGGAGTTGCAAACCCCAGATCAGTCAGCATATCAACCAAGTAATCGTCTTTTTCAGCCACGGTTCACAGCCCCACGCGGGTTTGCTCGTGGAGACTGTGAGCAGAGTAGTCTTGGCGAACGCGCCGTGTCAATGCGGACACTGGGGAGTGGGGAGAATTTTTGAGAAGTGGCGCACCCACTAGGAGTTGAACCTAGAACCTTCTGATCCGTAGTCAGATGCTCTATCCAATTGAGCTATGGGTGCGCTCAGGGATGATGAGCCTAGAAAACCCGCCCCTCGCACGCAAGTCATTTTGCCAGTCACTTCGGTTCGTGTACGCCGTCCGCGGCTGCCGGGTGTCCAGTTTTCTGGCAGGAATTGGCCTGGGTCAACGCGCGATTCCGATGCTGTTCCTCGCATCTGCTTGCAACATCGCACTCATTTGTTTCATGAACTCGCATCCCTCCGGGAAAACGCCGTGGCACGGAAGCTGCCAAACTTCTCCAAACGCCGCAGCACCATGAAGAAATTAACAGCCCTCACCGCTGCCTGTGTACTCATTGCCGGCCTTGCTTTTGCTGGACAGCCCAGCGAAGCGGACCAGAAATGGCTCGAAGTCGTTCAGAAAAAAGTCGCCGAAGGCCAGACCAAAGTCTCCACGCCCAGTCAAGAGCGCGTTACTCTGCTCAAAGAGTGGGCGGGCAAGAATGGCTACACCGTCGCGGTCAATCAGAGCGAGAATAGCTACCGTCTCGAACTCGCCAAATCCGTGGCGCAGAAGTAAGCGACCCATCCCTCATCCACGTCGCGAACACGACGAGGACCTCACGGGCAGTCTGCGCCTAAACGCGCACCTGCCCGTTTCCCATTCCCAGCCACTTGTAACTCGTCAACTCCTCCAGCCCCATCGGCCCACGCGCACCGATCTTGTCCGTGCTGATGCCGATCTCCGCGCCCATCCCGAATTCACCACCGTCGGTGAAACGCGTCGAAGCGTTCCAATAGACCGTTGCCGAATCCACCTCCGCCAGAAACTTTTTGGCGCGCTGCTCGTTGCGGGTCACGATGCTGTCCGAATGCGCCGAACCGTAGTAATTGATATGGTCAATTGCCGCCTGCACTCCGTCCACCACTCGCACATTGAGAATGTAATCGTTGTACTCGGTGAACCAGTCCTGCTCCGCCGCCGCTTTTAATTTCAAGTTCGCCGGTCCGGACTTGGACTCAAGAACCGCCCGCGCCGCCTCGTCCGCTCGAAGTTCAACATGCTTTGCGCTCAACCGTTCCGCCATGATCGACAAAAACGTCGGCGCAATCGGCTTGTCCACCAGCAGCGTTTCCATCGCATTGCAAACCGCCGGCCGCTGACACTTCGCGTTGAACGCAATCTCCTCCGCCATCTTCAAATCCGCATCCGCATCCACGAACACGTGACAGACACCCTTGTAATGCTTGATGACCGGCACCTTGCTGCACTCAGTCACCGCGCGGATCAAACCTTCGCCGCCACGCGGCATGCAGAGATCAACATACTGCGTGAGCGAGAGCAAAGCGGGGATCGCCTCCCGATCCGCCACGGGCACCACTTGGATCGCGTGCTCGGGAAACGCCGGGTTCGTCTTGCATCCGGCCTCAATCATCGTCTTCGCGATGATCTGGTTTGAATTCAACGCCTCCTTCCCTCCGCGCAGAATCGTTGCGTTGCCGGATTTGAAACAAAGGCTGGCGGCATCGGCCGTCACATTCGGGCGGGACTCATAGATGATGACCACCACCCCGATGGGCGTGGAAATCTTCTGCAATTTCAATCCGTTGGGCCGCGTTCGCTCATCGAGAATTTTCCCCACCGGATCCGGCAAGACCGCGACTTCGCGCAACCCTTTCGCCATTGCGGCGATGCGCTTGTCGTCCAACTTGAGCCGGTCAAGCATGGCCGCGGAAAGTCCCATCCGCGCGCCGACTTCCATATCAAGCTCATTGGCCTGCTGGAGCGACTCGCCATTCTTCTCCAGCGCTTCGGCCATCGCCAGCAGGCACGCATTCTTTTCCGCCGTGGTCAGTTTGGCGAGTTCGCGCGACGCCGCCTTGGCTTGTTTTGCCAGTCGCGTCATCTGTTCCGTCACATTCACATGGACAAGGTAGGGCAATTCGCAAAGGTGAAAAGGGCAAAACAGGTCTTGCGTACCGGCGGCAGAGCGGTTTGGCTCTGTCTGGTGATTCAATTGAACGACCACTCTCAATGATCGTAAGCATGTGGATGACGCGAGACGTAACGACCCTTGGCCCGGAAGCACCGGTCGCCGAGGCGGCGGCATTGATGGCACGAGCACACATCCGTCGTCTGCCCGTTGTAGAACGTTCAGGCAAGGAAGTCCGCCTGTTGGGCATTGTATCCGCCACCGACATCCTCCATGCGTTCCCGCCGGATGTGAACCCGTTTGCCGTCGAAGGACCTGATGCGCGCCAAACACCTCTGACCGCGGGCGACATCATGCATCGTCAGTTGGAAACCACCACCCCCGACACACCCATCGAAGAAGCCGCCGCGATGATGTGCGATCAAAAAATCGGCGCCCTGCCCGTCCTGCGGGATGGCAAACTCGTGGGCATCATCACCGAGTCGGACATCTTTCGCGCCTTCGTCAGCCTGGTGGCCTCGGCGGGAGACGGAGCGCGCATCACGTTCGACATGTCCAAAGGCGAGGACATCTTCGGTTTCATCACCCAGGCCGCCAAACAAAACCGGGTGCGCGTGGTCAGCCTGCTCTCAGCCCAGCAGGGCGAGCGACCTGTCTGTGTGGTCCGGGTCGCCGGGGACCGGGTGGAAAAATTCCTCGATGAACTCTGGGCGTCCGGCCACCTCGTGCTGAATGTCCTGCGATTTCCCCTCAAGAGCCCGGAGCCGTAACCCCTGCCGCGCAGATTTCCGGACAAAAAAAAGCCCGCTCTTGCGAGCGGGCTTTGTGAAAGGATTTCCAGACTTATTTCGCGTCGGACTTCTTCGCCTCGCCTTCGGGCTTGGTCTCCGGAGCGGGCGCCGCCGTGACCACTTCGTCCACCCATTCCAGAATGGCTTTGGTCGCGGAGTCGCCGGGGCGTTGCTCGAGCTTCACAATGCGCGTGTAGCCACCAGCGCGGCCTTTGAAAGCCGGGGCAATGTCCTCGAACAGGATGCGCAACACATCTTCCTGTGCGCGCCATTTCTTCTTCTCGTCTTTGGTCAATTGCACCGTCGGACCGTGCGCGTGCAGGCGGGCCGCTGCCAGCCGGCGCGCGTGGAGCGTTCCCCGTTTGCCCAGCGTGACGATCTTCTCCGCCACGGAACGCGCGGCCTTGGCCTTCGCGAGCGTGGTGGTGACGCGCTTGTGTTTGATGAGACTGCAAACCAAGTTGGACAGCATCGCATTGCGATGCTCAAACTGGCGACCCAACTTGGCGGTTCTTTTAAGGTGTCGCATAAAATTACTGCGGTTTGGCTTCTTCCTTCGGACCGTCCAGCAAACCGGCCTCGAACGTCATGCCCAGCGAAAGGCCCAGCGCCTGGAGCTTGTCCTTGATCTCGTTGAGCGATTTCTTGCCGAAGTTGCGGTACTTGAGCATTTCCTGCTCGGTCTTCATGGCGAGCTGGCCCACGGTGGTGATGTTCGCGTTGTTGAGGCAGTTCGCCGCGCGAACGCTCAACTCGATTTCATTCACGCTCATGTTGAGAAGCTTTTTGAGCTTCATCTTCTCGTCGTCCTGCTTGTCCACCGTTTCCTCGAACTCGACGGCGTTCTTGTCGTAACCGACAAACACATCGAGGTGATGCGAGAGAATCGCCGACGCCTGGGTGAGCGCGTCATCGGGAGTAATGCGACCGTCGGTCCAGGCTTCCAACACGAGGCGATCGTAGTCGGTGCGCTGACCAACGCGCGCGGCCTCGACGGCGTAACGCACACGCGTCACCGGAGAAAACAGCGAGTCAATCGCGATGACGCCAATGGCCTGTCCGGACTTCTTGTTTTCGTCGCCCGAAAGGAAGCCGCGGCCAATCTTGACCGTGAGTTCCATCTCGAACTTCTTCTTCTTGTCGAGCGTGCAAATGAGCTGATCCGGATTAACCAGTTCGACATTTTGGTTGAGTTGGATGTCCGCAGCCGTAACCGCTCCCTCCTTATTGACCGAGAGCAAAAGCGTTTGTTCGTCCCGCGTATGCGCCTTGAACTTGATCTTCTTCAGGTTCAAAACGATGTCGGTGACATCTTCCACCACGCCTTCGACCGTGGCGAACTCGTGCATCGCACCGTCCACCTTGATGGAGGTAATGGCCGCGCCTTCGAGCGAGCTGAGCAGCACGCGGCGCAGCGAGTTGCCGATGGTATGGCCGTAACCGGTTTCAAACGGTTCGGCGACAAACTTGGCGTAGGTATCAGTGGCGGTGGACTCTTCCTTGGTCAACCGCTTGGGCATTTCAAAACGTCCGAGACGTACTGGCATAGGTTTCTTTCGTGCAATTTTAATCTGACCGCCCCCGGTTCATTCCCGCGACCGGCGGCAGCCCATGTAATTGCGTTTGTCCCGCAAGGCGGGACGTGTTGTTACTAGCGGGAATAAAATTCGACGACGGCCTGTTCGTTGGCGATCGGGTTGATCTCTTCGCGCGTCGGAATGCGCATGACCACGCCCTTGAACTCTTCCTTGTTCAACGACAGCCAGTCCGGCACCGAGCGGCTCGTGGACAATTCCATGGCTTTCGTGGCCATCTGGCGCGATACCGTGGTGTTCTTGACCGTGATCGCGTCATTCACTCGCAACGCGTAGGACGGAATGCTGACCTTGCGGCCATTCACCTGCACATGACCGTGAGCAACCATCTGGCGCGCGGCGGCGCGCGTCGTGCCGAAACCAAGGTGATAAACCACGTTGTCCAAGCGCGTCTCCAAAATTTGCAGCATCTGCTCGCCGGTAACGCCACGGCGCTTCAGCGCCTTTTCATACACGCCCCGGAATTGACGCTCCATCAGGCCGTAGTAATAGCGGAGCTTCTGCTTCTCGACCAAACCCATGCCGTAATCGGTGAGTTTGCGACGGGACTTCGGGCCATGCACGCCCGGCGGATAATTGCGGCGTTCGAGATACTTCGTCGGGCCGAACATCGGAATACCGAAGCGGCGGCTGATGCGAACGCGAGGACCTTTGTAACGAGCCATAAAATTAGTTTCGAGTTCCGGGTTTCAAAGTTTACACGCGGCGCTTCTTGCGCGGACGGCAGCCGTTGTGTGGAATCGGCGTCACGTCCTTGATCGAGGAAATCTCCAGACCAATTGCCTGCAAGGCGCGGATGGCGGATTCACGGCCGGAGCCAGGACCTTTCACGCGAATCTCCACCTCTTTCATACCGTGCGCCATCGCCTGGCGCGCGGCGTCCTGCGCCACCTGCTGGGCGGCGTAAGCCGTGCTCTTGCGCGAGCCCTTGAAACCGACCCGGCCAGCCGCGGACCAACCAATCAGGTTGCCGTGCATGTCGGTGATGGTCACCTGGGTGTTGTTGAACGTCGCGAGAATGTTGGCAATGCCCACCGTGACATTCTTGGCGTGTTTGGCCTTGATGATCTTCTTGGCATTCGCGTCCTCACCGAGCAACTCAGCGGCGGTGGGCGCAACCGCGGCAACGGGCGCCGCGGCGTCAGCCTTGGGGGCTTCAGCCCCGGGCGCAGGTGCGGCGGCCTTCTTGACCTTGGTTTCATCGGCGGCCTTCGCGGGCTTTTCGGCCGCGGCTTCGGGCTTCGCTTCCTTGGCAGGAGCGGCTTTTTTCTTCGTTTCTTCAGCCATACAAATTCAATTTAGTGAATGCCGGTCTTGGCATTCGGGTTACGCTGCACGCCGACCGTCTTGCGCGGACCCTTGCGCGTGCGGGCGTTGGTTTGCGTCCGCTGACCACGCACCGGCAGACTGCGCAGGTGTCGGATGCCACGGTAACACTTGATGGCCTGCAACCGCTTCAGGTTAAGACCAAGTTCCCGGCGAAGATCGCCTTCGATGACATACTTGCCATCCTGAATCGCATGCACAATCTGCGAGAGCTGCGCCTCGGTCAGGTCCTTCGCGCGGATGGACGGATCAATGTTCGCGCGTTCCAGGACTTCCTTTGCGTTGACGGGGCCGATGCCGTAAATGTAACGGAGCGCAATATCAATGCGCTTGTTCGGCGGAACTTCTACACCAATGATGCGTGCCATAAATCAGCTTTGACGTTGTTTGTGACGTTTGTTCGTGCAAATGACACGAATGACCCCACGGCGACGCACAATCTTGCAGTGCTCGCACAGTTTCCGGACTGACGCTCGAACTTTCATGTTAACTCGTCTTTCTTCACTTCAACAACCGCCCGGTTGACAAATCAAACGGCGTCAGTTGCAACTTCACTTTGTCGCCCGGCTTCACGCCGGCAAAATCTTTATTTGTCCGCCCCGCGGCGAACCCCAACAACCGGTGGCCATTGGCCAGTTCCACCCGCCAAGTCCGCTCGGACAACACTTCGATCACGCGGCCTTCAACGCGGAAGGCATCTTCGCCGCGCATGTCAAAATCTCCGGTTTGCCATCGGTGATCAAAACCGTATGCTCAAAATGGGCCGAGAGTGAACCATCTTGCGTCACCACTGTCCAGCCGTCTTTTAAGATCTTCACCTCGGGCCGGCCCGCGTTGACCATCGGCTCAATCGCAATCGTCATCCCCGGGCGCAACCGCTGGTTGCTTTTCGCATCCACGAAGTTGGGCACTTGCGGCTCTTCATGCATCGTCCGCCCCACGCCGTGCCCCACAAACTCGCGCACCACGCTGTAACCATTGCCCTCGACGTAGTCCTGGATCGCCCGCGAAATGTCCGTCACCCGGTTGCCGGAAACCGCCTGCGCAATCCCTTCCTGCAGCGACTGCTGCGTCACATCCATCAAGCGCTGCGCCGCCACCCCGCAACCGCCCACCGCGATCGTCCGGGCCGTGTCGCCGATGTAACCCTTGTAAACCACCCCGCAGTCCACGCTCACAATGTCGCCGAAACGCAACTGCCGCTCGTTGGCCATCCCGTGAACCACCTCGTCGTTTACCGAAATGCAGGTGTGACACGGAAACTTTCGGTAACCCAAAAAGGCGCTCTTGCCGCCATAAACCTTCATCCGTTCCGCTGCGTATTCATCCACCTGCCGCGTCGTTAAACCCGGCTTGATGAACGCCGCCAGATCATCCAGCACCGTCGCCGCCATCGCCCCTGCCGGTCGCATGAACTCCAGGTCGCGCTCGGTTTTCAAAATCGGTCCGGACATTCAAAATCCCGAATATTATACGGACCAGGAAAACGATTCCTAGAAACGTCCGCGGAGCTTGCCCTTCTTCAAAAACCCGTCGTAGTGCCGCATCAACAGGTGCGACTCCACCTGGCGCATCGTATCGAGCATCACCCCCACCGTGATCAACATGCTCGTGCCGCCGAAAAACTGGGTCACGTTCGGTGGAATCGTCATCACGTTCTGCATGATGATCGGGATCACCGCGATCACCGTCAGAAAAATCGCGCCCGCGAGCGTGATCCGGCTCATCGTGTTGTGCAGGAAATCGCTCGTCGCCGGGCCGGGCCGGACGCCGGGAATGTAGCCGCCGTTCTTCTTCAAATCATCCGCGATCTGCAACTCATTGAACTGCGTCGCCACCCAGAAATAGGAGAAGAACAGAATCATCAGGCCGAACAACACCAGATACAACGTCGAACCCGAGTTCAGCGCCACGCCAATTGACCGACACGTGTCGGCGGCGAACTTGGAAAAGCCGCCGCTCTCGGCCTTGATCGAACCCGCGAGAAACATGAAGAACTTCTGGGGGAACATCAGAATCGCCGACGCGAAAATCACTGGCATCACCCCCGCGTAATTAACCCGCAACGGCATGAATGATGTGCCCCCCGAGTAAACCTTGCGCCCCACCGCCCGTTGGGCGTACTGCACGGGAATCTTTCGCTGGGCTTGGGTCACCGCAATCACGCCCCCAATCACTGCCACCATCAGCACGAGCAGCACCGCCGCGGTACCGATCGTATGCGTCGCCTCGACACCCCCCGACGGGAAAAACATATCCTTCAAAGCCGTCACGGCTGCCGGCAGCCGCGCCAGAATGCCGATGGTGATCACCAGTGAAACACCGTTGCCGATGCCTCGTTCAGTGATCTGCTCACCGAGCCACATCAACAGCATCGTACCGGTGGTCAGCACAATCACGGTCTGGATGCGATACCACCACATGGACAACGGGTCGTCCCCGTAAATGATCAACCGCCCGATGCCGGCTCCGAAAATCTTCTCCGGATTCTCCCAGCCGAATGCCATCGCTCCGCCCTGGATCACACACAGGATGACGGTCAGATAACGGCCATATTGAATGATCTTGGTCCGCCCACCTTCCTCCCGAGCGAGCTTGCTCAACTGCGGAATCACCGCCGTTAGCAACTGGATGATGATGGTCGCGCTGATGTAGGGCATGATGCCCAGCGCGCCCACGGCGCAATGCTCCAGCGCGCCACCCGTGAAAAGATTGTACATCCCCAAGGCTCCGCCGTCGCCGCCTGCATGCGACTTGAAGTAGGCGGCCAGCAGGCTGCCATCCAAACCCGGAATGCGCACGAAAGCGACCAGCCGGCAGATCGCGAGCAGCAGGACTGTGAAGAAAATCCGGGACTTCAGTTCCGGAATCTTGAAACAGTTGGTAAACGTTTGGACGATGGAGCCGAACATGATTCGCAGCGAAACCCGATTATCCCTTGGCCGTCGGGGCCTTCGCGCCACCAACGACTTCGCATTTGCCACCCTTCGCTTCGATCTTCGACTTCGCCGAAGCGCTGAAAGCGTGAACCGCCACGGTGAGTTTCTTGGTCAACTCGCCGTCGCCGAGCACCTTGACTCCGTCGCCACGCCCATTGACCAGGCCGGCCTCGCGCAACGCGGCTTCGTCCACCTTGGCGCCGTCAGCAAACACATTGAGCGCCTCGATGTTGACCGGGAGGTAGCGGGTGCCAAAGCGGACGTTGTTGAAGCCGCGCTTGGGAATACGGCGGATGAGCGGCATCTGGCCGCCTTCGAAACCGATGCGGATGGAACTGCCGGAGCGCGCGGTCTGCCCCTTGCCACCGCGACCGGCTGTCTTGCCGTGGCCGCTGGATTCACCCTGACCAAGGCGCTTGCGACGATGCTTAGCGCCGGGACGGGGTTTCAGATCGTGTAGTCGCATAAAAATTAGTTCGCGGTCGGCGCCACGGGAGCTTCGACCTTCTTGATCTCAAGGCCACGGCTCCGGTAGATGCTCTCGCGCATCCGGAGTTTCAACAAACCATTCAAGGTGGCCTTGACCACGTTGGCCGCGTTCTTCGAGCCGAGCGACTTCGTCAGAATGTCGCGCACGCCGGCGGACTCCAGCACGGCCCGAACTGTCTTGCCCGCGATGATGCCTGTGCCGGGCGAGGCCGGGCGCAGCAAAATACGCGCGCCGTCGAATTCGGAAAAAACTTCGTGCGGAATCGTGGCGTCCTTGAGCGACACCGACGTCATCTGGCGACGCGCCAGTTCGCCACCACGGCGAATGGCGTCCGCGACTTCCGCCGCCTTGCCCAGCGCCACGCCCACGCGACCTTTCTTGTCGCCGACAACGACAAGCGCGCTGAATTTGAAACGGCGTCCACCCTTCACCACTTTGGACGAGCGGTTGATAAACACCACCTTCTCGACGAGTTCCTCGCCGGACTGTCCATCGAAGGACATTTCGGGGGCTTCACTGCCGCGACCCCGCCGGCCGCGACCACCGCCGCCACCGCCACCGCGGAATCCGCGTTGGGGAGGTTGGGGGGGTTGTCCTTCGCCACCACTCTTAGTTATTTCCTCAGCCACAGTATCGTTTCTCCTGCTTGCTTGTTAAAACTTGAGGCCGGCCTCGCGCGCGGCATCTGCCAGCGCCTTGACCTTGCCGTGATAACGCGCGCCCCCGCGATCAAACACCACTTCCTTGATTCCCTTGTCCAGCGCGGCTTTCGCCGCCGTGCTGCCCACGGTCTTGGCGTTCGCCACATTCGCACAGGACTTGTTCTTGACCGCCGCGCCCTTGGCCCGCGTCGAGGCCGCAACGAGCGTCTTGCCCGCCGCGTCATCAATGAACTGCACGTAGATGTGCGCACTGGTGAAGCACACGCTCATGCGCGGGCGCTCATTCGTGCCGGTGACCTTTTTCCGGACGCGCCAGTGGCGCAATTGCTGGAGCCGATGTTTCTTTCGAGTTTGCATTTGTTCGGGCCACGGATTTGGCCGTGACGATAAATCAATTGTTACTGAACGGTCTTGCCTTCCTTGCGCGTGACATGTTCGCCCGCGTAACGCACCCCTTTGCCCTTGTATGGCTCGGGCGGATAATAGGCACGAATCTCGGAGGCCACCTTCCCCACCATGTGCTTGTCCGGGCCTTCAATGGTCAGCTTGGTGTTTTCTTCCACCGTCACCTTGACCTGGTCGGGAATGGTGTAATTAATCGGGTGCGAGTAACCCAGGCTGAGGTTTACCACCTTGCCCTGCACCGCGGCTTTGAAACCGACCCCCTGAATCTCGAGCTTCTTCATGAAGCCATCGGTCACACCTTTGACCATGTTGTTCACCAGCGCCCGGCTGAGTCCATGCAACGCCTTCGCCTGCGCGTCCTCGCCCTCGCGGCTCACGACGACCTTGCCGTCCTGCACCTTGAGGCTAGTGCGCTTGGGCAATTCCCAGTCGAGCTTGCCCTTCGGCCCTTCGACATGAACTTTCTGCCCTTTGACCTCGACCTTGACTTTGGCCGGAATGGCAATCGGTTGTTTTCCAATTCGTGACATGGCTCGTAATTCCTTAAATCGTTACCAGACGTAGCAGAGCAATTCGCCCCCAAGGTTCTTTTTCTTGGCCTGCGTGCCCGTCATCAAACCTTCCGAGGTGGAAACCACCGCCACCCCCAGCCCCCCCAGCACGCGGGGAATCTCGGTCGAACCGACATAACGGCGCAAACCGGGCGAGCTGACACGCTTCAAACCCTCGATCACGTTCTTCTTGCCTTCGTACTTGAGCTTCAGCTTGATCGTCTTTTTCGGCGCCTTGCCATCCACCGCGACGTCGGCGATATAGCCTTCCTTCTTCAGGATGTTCGCGATGCTTTCCTTGATGCGCGAATGCGGAAGCTCCACCGTCGGCAGCAGGGCCCGGCTCGCGTTGCGGATGCGGGTCAACATGTCGGAAATCGGATCAATCATATCAGTCTCTCAGTCTTAATCTGCTTCGTGGTCTTAATCCGCTCACCAACTCGCCTTGGTCACGCCCGGAATCAAACCATTCAACGCGGCCTCACGGAACGTCAGACGCGAACAGCCGAACTTGCGCATGTAGGCATGACGACGGCCGCTCATCGAGCAGCGGTTCACCAGGCGCGTTGGACTCGCGTCGCGCGGTAACTTCGCCAGACCGGCGTAATCACGCTTCGCCTTCAACTCCGCGCGCTTCGCGGCGTATTTCTTCACCGTTGCTGCCTTGCGCTTGTTGCGCTCCAACCATGCCATCTTTGCCATAAAATATTTCGGTTACTTGTCCGCGAACGGAAATCCCATGCTCTTCAACAAATCCAGCGCCTGCGCGTCCGTCGGCGCACTCGTGACAATCGTCACATCCATCCCCTGCTGGCGCTTGATCTTGTCCAGCTCGATCTCCGGGAAGATCGTCTGGTCGCCGATGCCGAACGTGTAGTTGCCGCGGCCATCGAACTTGCGCGGTGACAAACCGCGAAAGTCCCGGATCCGCGGCAGCGTCACCGAGACGAGCCGGTCAAAGAACTCATACATCGCGTCCTTCCGCAACGTCACGCGGCAGCCGATCGGCTGGTTCTCGCGCAACTTGAAGTTGGCGATGCTGTGGCGCGACTTGCTGATGGCCGGCTTGCGGCCCGTGATCAATGTGAGATCCTTGGCCGCATCCTCCACCGCCCCCTTTTCAAGCGACGCGCTCACGCCCATGTTCACCACGATCTTCTCCATCCGCGGAATCTGGTGGACGTTGGCGTAATTGTGCTTCGCCTTCAGGGCGGGCACCACCTCATTGACGTACTTGCTGTAAAGTCTGGCTTTCATTTTTCAGTGTCACGGTTTTGGCCGTAACTTAAATTTTAAATCTTGATTACGCCTTCGCTTCGCTGGTTGTTCCCCCGCGTTTGGCGGCGCGCGCATCGAAGGCGGCAGCGCTCATCACATTCGAGATATGAACCGAGCCTTCCTTCTCGACAATCGCCCCCTGCGGATGCTGCTGGCTCTTGCGCGTGTGGCGTTTGATCATCGCCACGCCCTCGACAATGACGCGCTCCTTCTTGGGCAGCACCGAGATGATGCGACCGCGCTTGCCCTTGTTCGAGCCGGACAGGACCACGACCTCGTCGTTTTTCTTAACGTGAAATCTCTTCATAACTTCAAATCACTTCCGGCGCCAGCGAGATGATCTTCATGAACTTCTTGTCGCGCAGTTCGCGGGCAACCGGTCCAAAGATGCGCGTGCCCTTCGGATTCTCCTCGGCGTCAATGATCACGCACGCATTGCTGTCAAACTTCAGATACGAACCGTCGCTGCGCCGGATGATCTGCCGGGTGCGCACGACCACGGCGTTGTGGACCTCGCCTTTTTTCACCTGGCCATCCGGGGCGGCGACCTTGATGTGAACTTTGATCACGTCGCCAATACCGGCATACGTCTGGTTCTTGCCCAGCACGCCAATGTTCCAGGCAACCTTTGCGCCGGTATTGTCGGCCACATCCAGATGAGAACGGACTTGTAACATAAAATTTTATCAGGCGGCCACGCGTTCCACGCCGCTGCTCTTTTCCACCACTGCCACTAGCCGCCAGCGCTTAAGCTTGGACAGTGGGCGGGTTTCTTCGATGCGCACAATGTCGCCGACTTTTGCCTCGGCCTTCTCGTCGTGCGCGTAAAGTTTCTTGTAGGCGGTCACCACCTTCTTGAACTGCGGATGCGGGAAGCGCCGCTGCACGCGCACCACGATGGTCTTCGCCATCTTGTTCGAGATTACGTCGCCGACACGCTCCTTGCGCGTGCCGCGTTTTTCCACCGTTGAATTCACAGTTTCAGCCATACTCGGTCAGATTAAGCCGTTTTCTTGCCCGCCTTGCGCACTTGCGACGCGCGCGTTTCGAGACGCGCAATGTCGCGCCGCAACGTCCGCAGGCGGGCGGGCTTTTCCAGCGTCGCACTCGCCTGCTGCAAACGCAGGTTGAACATTTCCTGGCGCAGGTCCCGGCTCTTCGCTGCCGCCTCGACCTCCGTCATGTCTTTGATTTCCGAAAATTTCATAAACTTTTTCCTGCGCTCAGGCGCTGTGCTGGTGGCGCGAGATGAACTTGGTCTTGATCGGCAGCTTCGATGCCGCCAGCCGCAGACAGTCGCGGGCAATCGCCTCGGTCACACCGTCCACTTCAAAGAGCACGTTCGCCGGCCGAATCACCGCCACCCAGCCTTCGAGCGGCGCCTTGCCCTTGCCCATGCGCGTTTCCAGCGGCTTCTTCGTAAAGGATTTTTGCGGGAAGATGCGGATCCACAGCTTGCCGTGGCGCTTCATCTCACGGGAGATGGCCACGCGCGCCGACTCGATCTGCTTGCTGTCCATCCAGCAGCGCTCCAGCGCCATCAACCCGTACTCGCCAAACGCCACCGTGTTGCCGTTGTGCGCCAGGCCGGCGCGGCTCCCGCGGTGCATTTTGCGGTACTTCACTCTCTCGGGCATCATCGCCATAACAAATTCCTCTTCCTAAATTATTAGTTGGCTCCCAGCTCAACCGTCGCCGGCTGTTGCTGTTCCTTCTTCTGCGGCTTGTTCTCGCCTTTGCAGATCCAGCATTTGATGCCGAGCTTGCCATACACCGTGTTGGCTTCGGCAAAACCGTAGTCAATGTTTGCGCGCAGCGTGTGCAACGGCACGCGGCCCCAGTGATACTTCTCCACGCGGGCGAGTTCCGCCCCACCGAGCCGGCCGGCGCAACGAATCTTGATGCCGTCCGCGCCAAAATCCTTCGCCGTCTGCAAGGCCTTCTTCATCGCGCGACGGAATGACACCCGGCGCTCCAGTTGCAGTGCGACGTTTTCCGCCACGAGCTGGGCATCAATTTCCGGAGACTTGATCTCCATGATGTCCACGTAAATCTCCTTGCCCGTCATCTTGCTCAATTCTTCCTTGAGCTTGTCAATTTCCGAACCCTTGCGACCAATGACCACGCCGGGGCGGGCGGTTAGAATCGTAATGCGGCAGCGGCTCGCCGCGCGCTCGATCAAAATCTTCGGGACCGAAGCTGTCTCCAGCTTCTTCTTGAGGATGTCGCGAATCTTGCGGTCTTCGGCCAGCAAGGTGCCGAATTCCTTCTTGGGCGAATACCACTTCGAGCGCCAGTCCTTGTTGACACCGACGCGCAGACCGATTGGATTGGTTTTTTGTCCCATACTTTTACTCGTCCGACAAAGTGATCTTGATGTGACAGCGACGCTTGATGATTGGACCAGCCGAACCGCGCGCCTTGGGAGTGAACCGTCTCATGGAAGTCGCCGTGCCCGCCACCGCTTCCTTCACCGTCAAGGTCTCCGGTTTGACCTTGTTGTTGTTCTCGGCATTGGCAATGGCCGAATTCAACGTCTTGGCCACAAAGCGCGCCGACTTGCGCGTGACGAATTGCAGCACCGCCTGCGCTTCGAGAGCCGGCAAGCCCTGAATCTGTCGCACGACCTCCCGCATCTTCTGCGCGGACATCGGCACGTTTTTCATGATGGAATGGACTTGCATGACTATTTCGCCTCCGCCTTGGCCGTGTGCGCGCCGTGCTTCTTGAACGTGCGCGTCGGTGAAAATTCACCGAGCCGGTGGCCGACCATGTTTTCCGTCACGAAGACGGGGTTGAAAATCTTGCCGTTATGCACCGTGAACGTCATCCCCACGAACTCGGGCGTGATCATCGAGCGCCGCGACCAGGTCTTGATCGGCGTCTTGGAATTCGTGCTCTTCGCCTTCTGGATTTTGTCCAGCAGGTGACCCTCAATAAACGGACCTTTTTTAATCGAGCGACCCATAATCGTTTACTTGTTCTTCATCGGACGGCCATCGCGGCGCACCACGATGAAGCGATTGGAAATCTTCTTCTTGTCCCGCGTGCGATAGCCCTTCGCCAGCAAGCCCCACGGCGAGGTTAATTGCTGCCAGCCACCACCACCCTTGGATTTACCAGCACCACCACCGTTCGGATGGTCCACCGGATTGCGCACCACACCGCGGTTGATCGGGCGAATGCCCCGATGCCGCGAGCGACCCGCCTTGCCGAGAATCACATTCTCGTGCTCGGTATTGCCCACCTGACCGATGGTCGCATAGCACTCCTCGCTGACCTTGCGAATTTCGCCGGAAGGCAGGCGCAATTGGGCGTAGCCTTCGTCCCGCGACATCAACGTCGCCGAACCACCCGCCGTGCGCACCATCTGGCCACCGCGACCGGGAGTAAGTTCAATATTGTGAATGGCAGAGGCGAGTGGGATCACCCTGAGCGGCAGCGCATTGCCGATTTCCGGAGGCGCCGTCGGCCCACTCATGATTTTACCGCCGACCTGAATGCCCACGGGCGCGATGATGTAACGCTTCTCGCCGTCCTTGTATTGGAGCAAGGCCAAGCGAGCCGTTCGGATCGGATCATACTCAATCGCCAGCACCGAGGCTTCGACCCCGTGCTTGTTGCGCTTGAAATCCACGATGCGGAATTTCTGCTTGTGGCCGCCGCCGATGCCGCGCGCGGTGGCGCGACCATACATGTTGCGTCCGCCGGTCTTCTTGCGAATCTCGACCAGGCTCTTCTCCGGCTTGGACTTCGTGATGTCGCTGAAATCAGCGAACGTCACGTAGCGCAGAGACGGCGTTAGCGGTCTAAATGTTTTAACTGGCATAAAATTAATGATTCCCAGTTGAACAACTCGAAGAGCTGGCAAACCATCATTCCTGTTCCCGCTGTGGGAATCAGTTATCGGCTTGCGATAAAACTGGCCCGTTCGTTTTCAGGCGAAAGGGACGCAGAGACTAGCAGGTGAAAGTCCGTGTGCAAGCGATTTTTTGAAGATTTTTTGGTGCTCCAAAATCCGGCTTTTGGAGCGCGGCTCTGTCAGAAACTAGTCGCAGCAACCACAGCAAGCGAACAGAACGTGACAAGTGGAATGCGCCTACGCTGGTGGCCGTGCGCAAGCACCTGCGGCGGGCGCTCCCGCACGCAACCGCGCTCCGTCAGTTGTTCCTCACCCGCGACTCCTCCGGCGTGATTTCCAGCGCCAACTTCTCATTGTGTCGGATGACCGTGAGCGCTGATTTCACACTCGCGCGCTCACCCGGGAGTTGTTTGTGCAGATCATCAATGCCCGCGATGGCCTGGCCGTTGAACTCCACCACGATGTCGCCCTCGCGCAGACCCGCTCGACTCGCCGGGCTGCCGGGTTCGACACCGAGCACGAGCATGCCGGTCTCATGCGGTAGATTGAAGAACCGCACCACGCGTCGATGGATCTTCGCCGTCTGGCCGCCCACGCCGATGTAACTGCGCCGCACCACGCCGTCCTTGATCAACCAGCCCGCGATGGTTTTCGCAGTGTTGATGGCGATGGCGAAACACAATCCCTGCGCCGGCAGAATCACCATCGTGTTCACGCCGATGACTTCGCCGCGAGAATTGACCAGCGGCCCGCCCGAGTTGCCCGGGTTCAACGCCGCATCCGTCTGCACCAGATTGTCCATGAGCCGGCCCGACTGCGCGCGGAACGACCGGCCCAACGCACTCACCACGCCCGCCGTCACCGTGTATTGGAAGCCATACGGATTACCGATGGCGATGGCGAGCTGGCCGACGCGCAATTGATTGGAATCCCCGAGCCGCACCGGCTTCAGGTTCGGCGCGTAAATGCGGATGACCGCGAGGTCCGTGTCCGGGTCCGTGCCGACCAGATGCGCATCCGGCTTGCGACCATCGGCCAGCGTGACTTCAATCCGCTCTGCGCCGTGCACCACGTGACTGTTGGTGAGGATGAATCCATCCGGCGTGATGATGAAACCCGAGCCGCTACCAGCACCTTCTTGTTGCCCACGCCGTCCACCCTTTTTAAGAACGTCAATCTTCACCACCGAAGGACTGACCGTCTCCGCCGCCGTGGTAACTGCATCCGAATATGCGTCAAGCAACGGCCGATCATTGGTGGGGCGAGCGTCCTCGCGAGCCGCTCCTTGCGGAGGGCCACCAAGGTCATCCACCTCATTCAGCACTGACAACACGGCCAAATCTCTCTTGGTTGTTTTCATAACAGCTCAACCACTCAAACAGTTGAGCCAACAGAGAGCGGGAATGAGGAGATGTCAAATGACCTGCTTCATGACCGCCCTTCTAATACTACGATACTTCCACGAGTCAGCGCTCCGCAGCTTTTCTTTTAGAGATTTGACGTCCTCTGGATTGAACTTTGCAGGGGCTAGTCGAATCAGGGAGGCATAACCACAACCCATCGGCAGACAGGTTCTTGGTAAATCGGGATCAATTCCGGGAATAGTTGCACCGGCCTCGAAGCGACGCACAAAATCGCGATGCGCATTCCGACAGTTGCGTTCATGAACTATGCACAACGCAAAACCAATCCAGTTCCCTCAGGAGGCGGCATATTTCGCCCCCACCAAGGGTCATCACGAGCCGGTTCGTCAGCGCCTCGCCCCACCACATCCGCCCACGGCTACTGGTCTGGCAGACACCGGCGCGCGCCACCGAAGCGCCAGCGCGTGTCATGTGTTTTTGCAAATGCCGCCGCGCCTAGGTTTGCGTTAAGCTCCCTCCGGGTCAAATACTGAACACCTTATCAGGGCTATGAAGGCATCAAACTTCCCTCTCGTCACCGGACTTGTTTCCATTCTGCTATGCGGCTTGGGCGCAGGCCCGGCGCGCTCCGAGTCCGTGCCGGATGCGTTCGTGCAGAATCAGAAGCTCGGGCGCAGCGTCAACATTCTCGGCTACGATCCCCTGTGGCGGGCACGAGAGCAGGCGCGGTTTAAGGCGGAGTATTTTCAGAAACTCAAGGCGGCGGGATTCAATTCCGTCCGCATCAATCTCCACTCGTTCCGCTTCATGGACGCCACCAATGCCTGGACGTTGAAACCGTCCTGGTTCGAGGTTCTGGACTGGGCGGTGAACGAGGCGCAGGCGCAGAGACTGGCAGTGATCCTTGATCTGCACGAGTTCAACGCCCTGGGCAACAATCCGACCGGCAACAACAAGGAAAAGTTCCTCGCGTTCTGGCGGCAGATGGCGGCGCATTATCAGAACGCGCCCGCCAGCGTCTATTTCGAGGTGTTGAACGAGCCGTTCGGCAAGCTGACGCCGGAGTTGTGGAACGAATACTTTGCCGAGGCGCTGGCCATCATCCGGAAAACCAATCCCACCCGCACCGTGATCGTGGGGCCGGGTCAGTGGAACCAAATTGACCGGCTGGCCGAACTGAAATTGCCGGACAGTGATCGCAATCTGATCGTGACGATTCACTTCTACGAGCCGTTTAACTTCACGCATCAAGGCGCGAGCTGGACGGATCGCAAGGACAAGCTGGGTTTCGATTGGACCGGATCGCCCGAGGAGATCGCCGCCCTGAATCGCGCCTTCGACAAGGCGGACGCGTGGAGCAAGGCCAACAAGCGTCCATTGTTCCTCGGTGAGTTCGGCGCCTACGATCGCGCGCCGATGGAGTCGCGTGCCCGCTGGACCGGGGCGGTGGCGCGGGCCGCCGAATCACGCGGCTGGAGCTGGGCCTACTGGCAGTTCGACGGGGATTTTGTTCTCTATGACATCAAACGCGAGGCCTGGGTGGAACCGATTCTGAATGCACTGGTTCCAACGGCACCCGCGGGTCGTTGACGTCGTTGAGAAAAGGCGAGGTCGGTTGCGCTAGTGTTGTTGAAACCGCAGGCGCATGAAGTGGTGCGTGGTGTTGGCAACGCGTGACAGGTCCTGAATGGTAATCCGCTCTTGAACTCCCAGGTCCACGATGGACTCCACGCGCGAATACGCCGGACCGGAGGACCAGTTGACCAGATCGGTTGAGACCTCGGCCACGCAATCCACATCGTTTACCAACTTGTCGTGGGTATAAGTCATGGCCAGATAAAGCTGGTTGCTCACCGTGATCAACGAACCGGTCGGAATACTGGTTGTTGCGGCAGGCACTTGGCCTGGCAACCCGAGGTAGTATTTCAACAGATTGGGAACTCCGTCGCCATCGGGCCGGGCCGCCGCGCCGCTGATGGCCGCGTTTGTCAGTTCTGTTGAATTGAAGTAACGGAGCCGCCACAGATCGAAGCTCGTCATCCAGCGCGCGACGGCGAGTTCATACCAGATCGAAGCGGCATTCGTGGTGATGGTCAAGGTGGTGCTGGTGGCATTGCCAGTGAGGGACAGGGAGCCTTTGTGTTGTCCGCGCTCGTCAAGCGACCAGGCTTGAACGTAATTCGTCGCCACAGGCAAGGTGATGGTGAACGGCACGACCTCGGCGAGCACCGGCGCGCGGCCCCACTGGTTGCCGAGAGAAGCCTTGTTTGTATCCGTCCATACCTGCCCCGTGTTTTCCCACCAGCCGCCAGCAATGACGATTGCCGTGCAATCATTCGTGAACACTTCGCCGCGCTTGAGTGTGGCACCGAGCGTACACCAACCGAGTTGCGTGGTGCTTGGTCGCAACGTCAGCGGGCCGAGTGTCGTAGATTGGTTATCGGTGAAACCAATAATCGTCTTGGTGCGGGCCGTGTCAAACGTGACCCGGCCTTGACCGGGCGAGTTCACATTCCACACCAGTTCGCCCGTGTCGCTGGCAAGCACATTGCCCGGCGGCGCGGCGGGTGGATTGGTAAGGCCAGGAGCATTCATGCCAGCGCTGGTGCTCAATCGGCTGATGAAGGCGAGCTTGCTCGGCACGCCAAGCTGGCTGCTGCTGAAAAGATTCCACGCCCCGGTGTTTTGCAGCAGGTCGAGTTCGCGCTCGGGTGTCAGCGCCATGCTGTATTCCTGCGAGGCGGACCGGACATCGCCGCGCCGGAACAGATTCGCCGCCAGCAGCAGATTGGCCATCTTCGTCGGATGCTGGGCGATCTCAAAGTAACCACGAACGTAACCGGTCGGTGAAGAGTTATCGCCCGGTCCGTAAGCGAAAAGCCAGAGGCCATCCCAGTCCTGCAAGCCAGCATAGGCCGCCAACAACAGCGGACTCTCCGCGCCGTGATAGTTGGGCGACGGATGCTCGTATTCAGTCACGGTGAAGGGTTTTCCTTTGATGCGCTGACGCGCGAGACCGGCCAGTGTGTTGTCGTCGCCGACGGTGTTGACCATCGAGATGTTCGGCTGAAACCAATTCACGGAATCCCACGGCGTGCCGGGAAACTGCGGGTGCTGCCAATAGGCGTGACCATCAATCACGTCGAGTCGGCTTTGCACGGTGGCCGGACTGTTGGCCATGATCGTACCGAAGATCAAGCCGGTGTAACCGCAGTTTGTGCGAACGTGCGCGACCATCGTGTCATAATAGTTGTATTCGAGATCGCGCAGGAAACGCAACCAGTCGCGCCGGGCCTCCTGGGTTCCGGTGTAACCGTTGCCAGTGTAAATCAGGTTCGGCACGGTGCGCGCCGCGAGCGATGAGCCGGCTGGCAACATGCCAATCTGACCGCCCGCTTGCAGTCGAACATCGGCGAACCAGAACGTCACGAGCTTGTCGCCCATGTTACCAAAGTTGACGCGCACGTTGGTGTCCGTGACGGAGGCTTGGAACGTGTTCGTGAACTGCTGCCAGTTCGTCGTCAGGGTTAGGCCGCGGTAATAACCGACCGTGGCATAATCATCGTGGGCGCGCATCACGGCGGTATCGGCGTTGGTCGCGGGGCTGGATTTCGCCCAGAACGAAATCGTGTAAGCCTGATTGTTGGTGACCTTGAGGCCGGGTTGGTTGAATTGAATGTACCAGCCAGTGGTATCCGCGTTGGTGACGGCAACTTTCGCCGAAGTCTGGCTGTTCGTGAAATCAAAGGTGCGTGTAAAACTCGCCTTGGCGTTGAAGTGCTGTTCACCCACCCAAGATGTGAGGCCGCTACTGAACGCGCCGTTGTTCAGCAAATTGGTACCCAGCGGTTGGTTGATGACGTTCCACGCCGCCAACATCGCGGGTTCGTTTGTGTAGCGCGCCACGAGCCAGGCGTTCCAGCGCGATTGCAAATTTGTCGCGTAACGATTGGGCAACCGATCCAACCCGCCGTCGAACCACTTTTGGATGATGCCATTTTCGTTGATGATCTCCACAAACGCCACCGCCGGATCTTTTGCCAACGGCAGACCGGTGAAACGATTCGTCGGGGTGAGCAGTTTGGTGGCGTAATCTTTGTGCAACGCCAGGGCAGGATCATAGAAGTAGCCGAGGATGTGTGCGTCTTTCCAATCCATGCCGGTCACTTCCGGCCCGAGTCCATCCGCCGAACGGTATTCGCGACCGACGAGCAGATTGATGTCGGAATAAATCCCGTGCGCCTTCAGCCGCGACACAACGTAATGCACGCGCTCCAACTGCGCCGTATTCATGTTCGTGCTGATAGTGGACGTGTAGGCGAGCAGGCCGCCGTTGTACGCCCACGAGGCATCCATGTGATGGAAGCGGATGGCGTTGACGCCGAACTTGGCCAGCCGGGCCGCCACAGCCTCCGCATTGTTCGTGGGCATGAACGGGGAATCGCCGGCGAAGTTGACGCCGAGAAAACGGATGCGTTGACCGCTGACGACGAAATGCCCGTTGGTGTCCGCTGTCACGCGGTTCGTACTGATGGGCGCGTTCAAATTCGAGAAGTCTGTCGCGCTGGGAGTCGCATCGTTCCACGGCAGGACGAACGGAATCGTCTGCGCCGGCAACCCGCCAACCAGTACGAGCAAAGCCAGGATCGGTAGAAGAATCCCGCACGTTGATGACCGGAGTTCGACCCTGCCCCGATCGCCACCGTCTTTCCCAGAAGTGTTCTTACACATACAGACCAACGGTTGTTTCCCCGGCATTGAGAATAGCCAATCTCCTTCGACAATCCATCACGAAGAAACGAGCTTAATTGTCATGAGAATTGGGGACGAAACCGCGTAGAGGCTGGACTTCGCCCGAGTTGCTGCCGCTTTATTCAAACTATTTTGGTGGAAAACATGCCAACCCCGCGAATGAACAGAAAGCGCCTCCGTCCCATGCGCAAGACGATGAAGTCGTCGCGAAGGAATAAACTATGAATGCAACAAAACAATTAGCCGCCCGGGCCGGAATGGTCGTGTGCAGCGTATTGGCCGTCGCACTCACCGGTTGCCGGACTCATGTCGTTCACGAGCGCACACGCACGGTGTATGTGCCCACGCCACCACCGCCACCGGTCGTCGAGGTAACACCCGTGCCGGCACCACCGCCACCAGTGATCGTCGCGCCGCCCGTGCCACCTCAGCCGCCGGCGGTCATCGTCGTGACTTCGCCGGAACCGCCACCGGTCGTGGTCATCCAATCGGAGGCCGATTTTTATGAACCGCTAACGGCCTACGGACGTTGGGTCGTGGTTGCAGGTTATGGGCGTTGCTGGGTCCCGGCACGGGTCGAGGCTGGCTGGCGACCGTATGCCAATGGTTACTGGCAGCGGACCGACGCGGGTTGGTATTGGGCCAGTGAAGAACCGTGGGGCTGGGCGACGTATCATTACGGTCGCTGGGATTTCACGATGGAACACGGCTGGATTTGGATTCCGCAAACGCAATGGGCGCCAGCCTGGGTCGCCTGGCGCGAAGGCGGCGGTTATGTCGGCTGGGCGCCCTTGCGACCGTCCTTCAGTTTGAACGTGAGCATCGGCACGCCGGTGCATGAGCCGGCATTAAAACCGTCGTGGTCAATAACACCACGGTCATCAACCAGACGGTCAATATCACCAACGTAAGAGTTGTGAACAAGACCGTGATCAACGAAGGCCCGCGCCCCGAGGTGATCGAACGCGAGAGCGGACGCAAGTTGCGATCGGTCCCGGCCCAGGAATTCCGTCGCAAGGAAGAAGCCACCGTGGCCGGGAGAGAGCGAAACCTGCCGGCCCGGGACCGGAGAGACCTACCGCCGGCACGCGTGGAGATTCAACCCGCGGAAAAGAAAATCGCCCCTCCATCGGTCGTCCCGCACGTTGAGAAACCAACGGTTGTTCAACCCGCTCGCCCAACGCCTCCACGGCTCGAAACCAAAAGCCCCGCGCGCCAGGACGTGAAACCGGAAACTGAAATTGGGAGAAGAACGACTCCCCTTCCTACAAGCGTCGAGACTCCAAAGAAACCCGGGCCCGTCGCCATCCCGCGCCGCGAGCCCCAGCCCACCGTGAATCCGACGGTGCTTGCAAAACCAGCGACCTCACCGATCGCGACACCGCCAGCCGGTGACGAAAGAAAGCGCGAGAGAACAGTCGAAGCAAAAAATCCCATCACGCCACCGGTAGTTGAACCTGGGTCACGGCAGGAGACGAGGCCCCAGCCGGCGCGTGCAGCGGGGCGACCCGGTAAGACCGAACCCGCGACTCCCGCCTCCATCCGGCAGCAAACCTCGCCGCCAGTCGAAACGCCAGCCGAGAAGCGGGTGATCTCTCCGAAAGAAAAATCCCAAGCCGCTCGCCCCGCCGAGACGAACAAGGTCAAATCGGAAGTGCGGCGGCCGACGCTGAAGGACAAAGGCCAGGAACCGGACATCGCACCAACCCAACCGGCCCGGTAGCCGGTAGAAGCTCATTGGCCGCGCCGCATCCCGGCGCGGCCTTTTTTTTCGGCGAGGAGATTGTCTGCAAAAACGGTGCTCGCGATGGAAAGTTGCCGCAAGCTCAGGCGGATAACGTTGCCAAGGCCGCGCCAAGGTATTCGTAATCTGCCATCGAGTTGTAGATCTGGGCCGACACCCGCAACCAGCGGCGCTCCGGTTGACCGAAACGCATCAGCGGGACCTCGATGCCGAACGCGTCGTAGAGCCGGAGTTGTTCGCGATCAATCTTGCCGGATGGCGGCACGCGCTGAAGCGCTTCGGGCAGTGGCAGGGTTGCCATGGAACCGAGCAACGACTCCGGGCACGGTGGTTCGACTTGCAATCTTTCACAAAGCATCCGACGTGCGGCGACCGCGAGGTCGCGATTGCGTTGTCGCAACTCCGGCCACCCGCCCGGCAACACCTCGCCCATGAATTTGATCGCCGCACCGACACAAAACCACGCGCTGGGATCGAATGTGCCCGCCCAGTCAAAACGATCTTGAAATGGCGTGAAACCGGAGCGCGGACGGTTGTTGCCATGACTGATGACCGCGGGTTGCAGGTCGGTTTGCTTGTCTTCGCGCACCCAGAGAAACGCCGCACCTTTTGGAGCACAGACCCACTTGTGCAGATTCGCGGTGTAGTAGGTCGGGCGCAGATCACGCAAGTTCAGCGAAAGCATGCCAGGCGCATGAGCGCCATCCACGAGTGTATCCACGCCGCGCGCTTCCAGTTCGCGGACAATCTGTTTGATGGGAAAGACCAGCGCGGTGTTGCTGGTAACGTGATCAAGCAAGGCCAACCGTGTGCGGCGGGTCACACCTTGCAGAATGGCCGCGGTGATTTCGTCAGCGGAATTCAGCGGGAACGGAATGTCGGCAACCACCAGTTTCGCACCGGTCTGCCGGACCACTTCCACGAGCACGTTGTGACAGGCGTTGTAATCCAGATTGGTGGTGAGGACCTCGTCGCCGCGCCGCAGCTTGAGTGAACGCAGGACGGCATTGACGCCCGCCGTGGCGTTCGTGACGAAGACGAGGTCTTTTGATTTCGCGCCGATGAAGCGGGCGAGTTCCTGTCGCGCCGGTTCGAGCCGTTCTTCGTAGCGTCGCCAGAGAAATTGCACCGGCTCAGCTTCCATCGCGGCGCGGAACTCGGACTGCAAC
Source organism: Limisphaerales bacterium (assembly GCA_044225555.1). Lineage (GTDB taxonomy): Bacteria > Verrucomicrobiota > Verrucomicrobiia > Limisphaerales > JADLHS01 > JADLHS01. The sequence goes on from JBGAIM010000011.1 coordinate 69,803, forward strand.
TTCAGGATCGGTTTCGGACATGCACCGAACGACCCGTGGTTCAAGAACACGGTGCGCGGCGCAAGCTGCCAATGGCGGCGGAACTTTCCGGGCTGAGGTCGGACCAAGCGTCGTTGTTGTCTCACGCGGGTAGTTTAGCGGGGATCGCCCACATGGCCGAGAAAAAGACACGCGCCGCTTGGTTGATGTTGGATGGCGAAAACAAACGGATGGTCAACGCGTATTTCAATCGGTTTGGGCTTTTCGACCGCGGCAGATCTGGTCGCCATCACCACGGCTGTAGCAGCGGCGGCCTCAGTACCTTTTTCATCCAGTTCAAGAAATGTCTTATGGAACACCTCGGAAACATAAAGATAACCTTTCTCCTGTCGCGGCGCCATACGGTCGAAGTTCGCGCTACCAACTGGCTGGTCAAAGGCGCTTTTCATACCGAGGGCTTGCAGTTCCCGACTAAGCGCCGTCGCCGGCGGTTCGAGCTTGAACTTCGGCAGGTAGAGAATCACTTCCTGCGAATCCAATCGCGTAGCGTCGGCAAGTTGTTTCGCCGTCAGGTTCTTTTCCAGCAAGGAGAGTCCGTCCACTTTGTCGGGTAGCAGGATAAGGAATTGTAGATCGCCACCGCGATAGGGAATATTCAGCATCGTGCAGCCATCACGCCTAGCATGGCCCAGTTTGCGCTGGACCATCATCGTTGGTACCCTGGTAATGTTATTCGAGGCGACGTGAAAGGGCTTCGGTTTGGTGGCGAAGTCATAAAACTCTTCGGCCCATGGGGCTTTCAGGTAGATCGCATTCGCGAGCACGAGTCGCGTGAGGCTGGTCAATGCGCCATCGGGAATGAGATCATGAATGCGTTGGCGGGTCTGGGCTTCCACCCACAGATTGATGTGTTTCGTCACTCCGGAGGCATCGGTGGCAAAGTCCACCGGTTCAAACGGGGCGGCATAGTCGACGTTCACCAACTCCAGAAACGGCTTGCGAAAGGCGTAGCCGGTTTGTCCGAACAAGCGGTTTGCCGTGGTCAGCGTGATCGGGTCCATCTTGCCACCCCGCTTCCGAAGTCGCTCGGCTTCTTGAGCACTCTTTTGTGCGACCTGGTCCAACGACCTGCGCAACGCGGCAAACGAGCGATGCACTTCCGCTTCGTCCTTTGGGTAATGGAGCACCCTTGCCATCTCGTCGCGCGTGGCCCCATCCGCGCCGGCATAAGCCATGGCCAGCGCGCTTTGAATGGAATATGGCGAAAGCAGGGCGTTCGCGCCGGGTTGGGCGGACTGGCGCAACAGATCAATCCCTAGCGAGTTGATGGCCTCAGTTGCCTTGGCGGTTGGTTCAGTTGCACACATAGGCGCGGTGAACATTAGCAGAACAGCGAACAGGAATTTCATAGGCCCAGACTCTTTCTGGTCTCGATTGAGCCTCACTTCAAAGGTCGAGGCAATCCCAAAGCACAGCGTCCGCGGAGGCTTCAGCAGTGCGTCCTACTTCTTCCGGCCAGAAACGATGTACGCCGCTTCACAGTCCGCCAGCGCCGCGGCCAATTGTTTCGCCCAATTCCGCGCGCACGTTGAAGCGACCTGAAGGTCGCGCTCCGGGGGCAGTGTCAAGCCGCGCCCTCTCCACAACTTCTTGGAACCCGCGCGGGCGGGCGGCAGGGCGCGTTCGAGTTCGCGAAGTTTTTGGCACCCGGAGTCGCGTCGTTCCCCGGCATACGGAATCGTCCGAGCCTGCAACCCGCAAACCAGCGCCATTGAGACCGGCCATCGCTCCCCCGGCAATCCACCACCAGGAGGCGTGGGGCTCACTCCGACGCGACGATGCGATAAAACCGCTGCGAACCGCCGCTGAGTTCGGTGTGGAGCGTGAGACTGGTACCGTTAGCCACAATTCCGGCGCCGTCCGGCAACCAGGTCGGGTCCGTCAGAGCACTCTTGGATTCGAGCCGGTAGGTCTTTCCCGGAACGGTGACGAGGCTGATCGCATAACTGCCGCCCCCAGTGGGCAAAATCGAAGTCACCACCGGACGCGGCACCACGATGGCCTGGAAAGATCTCGTCGTGCTCAGCGGCGGGACACCATTGTCGGTGACGCGCACGACAATCAGATTGGTGCCCGGCGTTTGGGCCAGAGTGGGTCGCCACGAGAATAATCCGTTGGCCGGGTTGATGGCGGCATTGGTGGGCGCGCCGGGATCAAGGCTGAAAGTCAGGCTCTGGGCGGGCGCATTCGTATCGGTCGCCAGGACGCTGAACAAGAGCAACTGGCCTTCGAACACGGTTCGATTGGAAATGGCACCCACGACCGGCGGCGTGTTCGACAAGGCCAGATAATTTGCGTTGCGTGGTGTAGGCGCCGTCAGCGCGGCCACCGCGACCGCGCCGTCCGGAAAACGGCCTTCGGTCTGATCGGTCGTTTGGTCGCCGAAGGAAACAAAGTCAACGACCGTTCCATCCGGCGCGAAAATGCCGATGGCCTCGCCGCTCTTGGAGAGCTTGAAGTTCGCATGCAAATCCGGGTGGTTCGTCGCGTTCTGCCCGCTCTCGTTATCGGCCCACACCAGCAGACGGCCGTGCGCCGGGATGCTGTAGCCGCTCGGGATAAGAAACTTGGTTTTGTTGGTCAGGCTGGTGCCGAGGTAAAAACCGGAAAGGTCGGCAATCGAACTGCCCGGATTGTAGATTTCAAACCAGTCCTCGAAATCGCCGTCGGCGGGATCGGCCAGCGTCGTCAGATTGTCCGCCATCCATTCGTTGACGAACACCGTGAGCGGAGCCGAGGCGGGATTGTTCGTGCCGCCGGGGCTTGTGTAATAGAACACACGCCGCCCGGTGACTGCGCCGTCCGGAAAGGAGCCGTAAGTGCGGTCGGCTTGCGGCACGTCGTAGTTGAAATAATCGAGAATGTTCGTCCGGCCGCCGTTGGTGCTGACCAGGGCGAGCGAGCCCGTGCCGGGTGGGATCGTGAAAGTCGTGTGCAATTCGTTGGAAATGGATTCACCAGGATTGCCGTCGAGCGAGAGGACGAGGAACTGGCCCGCGCCGATCGTAGTTCCGGTGGGGAAACTCCACTGGGTCAGGTTCGAGTAATTATTGGCGAGGAAGCAGCCGGAGAGAGCAATGTTCGTGGCGCCGCCGTTGTAAAGTTCGGCCCAGGGATGATGATGTCCAAAGCGATCAACCGCGCCGCTCAGATTATTCGGGAGTACTTCGTTCAACCAGAGCGCCGGGATTGCCGGCAGGGAAGTGAGCAAGGAATTCGCCGTGCCGGGGGTGTAACGCAATGGGCCGGAATTGCCGCCGGGCGCGAGATTGACGTTGGCCACGACGCCATTTCCGGACAGGCGGATGGTCAGCGTGCCGCCGTTGGTGTTCTCCAGATACCAGAAGCTGAGGGTGTAGGGTTGCCCGATCGCCAGCGCCGGAGTGAACAGTTGCCAGATGGACGACCCTTGAGTCGTACCGCCGCTGGCAGCAACGACGCGCAGGCTCGCGGTGCCGGAATGCTTCGTCGCGGTATCGAGCGTCGAGCCGGCGTGATTGGCGGAAACGGTCCACGGCCCGGGGAATGCGCTCTCGAAATCGCCATTGAGAATCACGTTCGCGCCGACTTCCGGCACACTGCCGCTGACGAGTTTCAAGTCGTCAACAAAAACGGTCCCGGCGGATTGCAAGTAGAGATAAAGCGTTGAAGCGGTCGCCGAGCCGGTGGCAGTGACGTAGCGCCATTGCGGCGGCGGCGTGGGCCCGTTGGTGGGCACGGCGGCCCAGTTCGCGACGCGGTTATTGTCCTGTGCCGGGTCCAGCAACTGTAGCGACGCTCCCGTGCCGTTGGGGGCGGCCGGCCACGGTGCTTCGCTGTCGTAGCGTACTTCGTCAACGATCACATCCTGTGCGGGTGTGATTCCGGGCTTGATCAGTCGCAGCGTTTCGCCACCGTTGTCCAGGGTGCCGGCAAACCCACCGTAGAGTGGGATCGTTCCACCGTAAGCCGCGGCGAATGCCACCCGATCCTTGGCGATGACCGCAAATCCTCCCGCCGGAATGATGGAGCCGGGCGGGAAGGTAAAATCCGCGCCGTCCAGCCGCCAGGCAGAAACGTCGAAGCCGTTGTTCGTGGAAGTGTTGCAAATCTCGACAAACGACGCGTCCGGCACAACTGGATTGTACATGATCTCGTTAATCACGAGTTTGTCCTGCGCGAGTTCGTCCGGGCCGGTGTAATTGACGTTAATCGTCCCGGTGGCGCCCGGAACCACGTTGCCCTGGGCATCAAGGCCGGTGATGTTGAGGGCGTTATTGCCGGCGGACAGCACGGTGGACGCAACCCAGTTGCTGAGCGAGGTCCAGAAGACGGGAACGAGCGCTCCATTGATCGTGAAGGAGCGGACACCCAGGGGAGCCGAGCCGGTGATGGCTATGAGATTTTTGTTCGTGCTGAAACCAACGCCATTGTTCGACGTAATCGCGAAGGTTGCGGATGCGTTGGCCGTGATCAGGCCGAGAATATAGCTGCGCCGCTGACTGAGATAGGATTGGATCGAGGATGCGTTGTCCACGATGCGGCCGTTGGCGATCATGGCGTTGTATTTGTTGTTTAGGACTGGATTTACCCTGGTCGCGACCAACGGCCCATTCGCGAGGTCTTGAAGAATCTGCCAATACCGGCGCAAATAGGCCGGTTCCGCCAGGTCGATCCCGCAGCTCCGTCCGACGCCCGCGAACAGATCGTCGCCCGTCGGTCCTAACGAGGCGAACGCAAAATCAATGTCCCAGATCAGTTGCTTCCAGGTATCGCCAACGGGTTTGTACGAATACATGTTCTGGCCGCCGCCGTAGGCAAAGCTGTCATTGTTGCCGACGATGTGCTCGACCGCGTAGGTCTTGAGCCAGTTGTCCACGTCCACCACCGCTTCGAGCTGGCGTCGGTAGTTTGTGCCCAAGCCGCCGAAGTTCGCCGCGTCCACCAGTGCGAAGAGGTTCGTGTAGTTGCTCATTGAGTCCGGCGCCGCGCGTTTGGCAAATGTCCAGCGATAGCGCGCAAGTTTCTTCTGGCCGCCGGTGGTCGTGAAGTTCTGTAGCGAAGCGCCGTTGGCGGAGAAGTTGACCGCCGGGTCATCGAACTCGAACCAGAGTTGGACTTTGTGCAGGTCGCCGTTCTTGCCGTTCGGAAAGTATTCATCCACCAGGTCGCCGTTGGGCTGCTGGACGTCCTCAAACATTTCCGCCCGGCGGACGCCATTAACGAACAGGTTGATGCTCCGGCGATAGCAATAAGGCAGGCCGATTTGTTCCGCGATCCAGTAGGCCGTTTGTTCGCGCTGATAGGAGTTGTCGCCGCCGCCGTTGCCGGGCCATTGCAGGGTGGCGTCGGTTTCGCCCAACAGCGTGTCGTCATCCGGAAACGTCAGGACATAATCGCACACGTTGCCGGTGGGTGAATCGAAGCCGGGCGCATGGTAGGGACTGCCGGAGTACTGGCCGCCCATGTTATAGACCACGCGTGAGGTGCCGTAAACGAAGGTGCAATCCAGCGGCCGGTTGCTGAGATGCTCACGGTTCGACCAACGGTCGAAGGTCGCTTGCGTCATCCAGAGGCGGTAAGTGCCGTAGTTCCCGCCCTGCGCGGGATCGCCGAACCTCACCAAACATTCACGGGCGGGAGCATCATTTGGAAACAGCGTGGTGGCGACCGGTGAAAAATTATCCGTCGCCTGGACGTAAAATGCGACCACTTTGCCCGCTGCTTGTCCCGGAATCGTAGCGCTGAACAGCCCGGCGCCTTTGTTCACCATCGTCACCGGATTCCAAACCATGGAAGGATCCACGCGGTATTTGAGCACGAGGGCGGCCAAGTCGTCAGGATCGTGAACACGTGCCACCACGGTTACTGGCTGACTGGCGGCAGGCAGCACGGGCGAGTGCCGCACCTCGGTGATGGCCGGTCCAACGTTTGGTTTGCCGCGGCTGTTCGGCTGCCCCGGACTGCCGAGGTTCTGTGTGGTCAGGATATTGCCGGTTGCCTCCAGCCAGTTGCCGTGCAAACGCAACAGGATTTCCGGATGCCCCGTCAGCCAGCGCACTTTCGCGCGGAGCGTCGCGGTCTGGCCTGGGTTGAGGGTCGAGGTCAAGGCGGTGCGGATGCGGTTTGCTCCCGTGTCCCCCCGATCGGTCGCGCGGATATGGAGAGCAAAAACCTCCACGTTATCCACGAGGCATTCTCCTGGACCGAGCAAGATGACCTGGAGCGCGTCAGCGGCGACGCTGCCGTTATCGAGGACGCCCGTAAATTCAATATTCACCCAGCCGCTCTTGGCGCTTTCATCGCTGTCAGCCCAATTCGGTGCCAGGCGACGATCACTGCGTGCGTCAATCAATTCCAAGCTGCTGCCGCCGCCGTGTGCCCATTTGCCCCAGCGTCCGCCCGTGCCATAAGTCACGTCGTCCACCACGATGTGGATGGTATTGGTTACGGTGTTCCCCGCGGCGTTCGTGCTCGCAATTTCGTCCGGCATTGCCAGCGCCAGATATTCGCCGCCGTGGGCCAGCGTGCCATCGAAATCTCCCAAGGTGTTTGCTCCGGTGAGGCCGGGATGATTCACCATTAGTTGGGCGGCGTTTTTGGCGATCACCAAATACCCGGAGGGGGGAATGGTCATGCCGTTCGGGATTGTGTATTGAATTCCATCGGTGAAACTCCAGCCGCTCAGATCCACGGGTGACCCCGTGCGATTGTATAGCTCGACGAATTGATCGTCATCGTCGCCGCTGACCGGATCGTACATGATCTCATTAACGACGACGGGAGAAAGGCGCAGCGGGCCGTTTTTCGTTCCCAGCGTTTTGGTTTGCAACCGATAAAAACCGGGCGCGCCATCCGGAAAGTGCCCCATCGAAACACCGTTCTCCTGGGCGCCGAAGCGCACGGCATCCAGTACCTGCCGGTTGTCCGGTCGCTTGAAATAGATGGTCTCACCTGCCGCGTTCAGTGCAAAGCCCAGTTGGGTCTCGCTGAAATAAACAATTCCTTGGGGCGGGATGGTCGTGCCGGGCGGGATGACAAATTTATTCGTGGTTGCGTCGTCGCTCAGGAAGCAGCCGCTCAGATCCACCGCCGCCGTGCTGTAATTGTATAGTTCGATGAAGTCGAAATCCGGAGGATCCGTGTGCGCGAGAAACTCGTTGATGACGACGGTACGATAGGGATTGGCGTTGGCCGGCTCCGCGACGCCCGGGGAACCGCCGACCACGTCGCTCGCCGCCCAAGCGTCCGGATTGTGCTCGCCCAGCGAAGGCCGCGACAGCGCCAGCGAATGGCCCGCCCCGTCCGGCGCGACGTGCCAGGGCGGATCGCTCGAATAATTCACTTCAAAAACGATTCCGCCCTCGCGATTGCGCAGGCGCACCGTGCCCGCGCTGTTCGACAGTTTGTTTGTATAAGGGCCGGTGACGTTTCCGATACCATAGACGCTTTGAATGTCCGCCGGTACCGCCGCGAACACGAGGTAGCTGCGCGCTCCGAGCACTGTGTTGGGGGGGAAAGTAAAATCCACTTCCCCGGAGAGCCGATATCCGCTGAGATCCTCGGAATAAGGATTCGAGTTGTACAGTTCCAGGTATTCCAGGTCTTTTCCGTCGAGGCGATTCGTCGGATGATACATGATTTCCGAGATCACGACCGGGCCGTGCCGCGTGGACGGGCCGATCGGCTCGGGCGATGGTCGCAAAAAAGAAATGGCCAGCGGGCTCACGTCGAGTGCGAACGCAAGTTGTGAGTTCGGGAGGATGGTATTGGGGGTGGCCGCGCGATCACGGACGTTATTCACCGTCATCGTATAGCCAATACCCGTTACCATCGGCGTGGTGGTGAGCACAATCGTCTGCGCATCCGGGCCGAACACCGCCGAGAGGACGGCTACGCCATTGTTGATCGTGTAGTTGAGGGGGTTCAAGGCGCTCGCCGCCTCGACTGGTTCCGAAAAAATCACGGTGACAATCTGGGGGCTTCCCAGGCTTCCCGCGGACAGCAAGCTGGGTTTGGTGACGTCGGCGATCACGGTGAGGGTCGCCGATGCGCTGTTGGTGCTGCCGTAGGGATTGACGATCCGGCAGGAGAAAACCGTGCCGCTTTCATTCATCGCCGTGGGCGGTGTCTGGTACAACGAATTCGTGGCTCCCGGAATGTCAACGCCGGCGCGCCGCCATTGGTACGACGCGCCAAGGTTCACATAGAGCTGCACCGTGAATGTTGCGCTGCTGCTTTCAACCACCGAGACGTTCGTGGGTTGCACGGTGATGACCGGTGGCCCTACGCCAACCGGCAGGAGGTAAGTTCCGGGAATGGGCGGATCGCCGTTAGCCGGTGCCGGATCGCCCGGTTTTTGCCAAGCCACTGCGAGATTGTCGCCACCGCCGCCTTCCTTTTGCAGCGCTTCAATGTAGTAACGAAATCCGTTCGTCAACGCGATTGCCCCTGAGTGTTGATTGGGTTCCTTGTTCCACTCGCGCGAATTGGACCAGGAACTCACGGACGCGATCTGTACCCGGTTCGCCGGAGCTTCGTCCGTGCTGAGGTAGAGAGCCGAATTGTCATCGCCAGAAATCCAGAACACGTAACTGCCGGTAGTCGGCGGAACCACCAGCCCGCGCATTCGCTGACCGTAGTTTTCGGCAAAATTAGCCGGCGCCTCGAAAGTGCTCTCCAAAAACACCCCGTCCGGACTGTTGGGAAACTTGGCCGCATTGGTCAGGTCGGAAATTGAGCTCCCCGGCAGGTTGGAATAGATTTCGCGCAGCACACCGTTGGTCTGACCAGAAACCCTGACGGCGCAGAGAACGATGAGGGCGGTGACGGTGGAAGCGCATCGCGCCTTGTAAAACGACATTGGCGGAAACTACCCCAGGTTTTGAGCCGAATCCAGCCCCCGCGCACGGATTGCGCCGGTGCAGAATCGATTGAGCCTCAACTCAAAGGTCGAGGCAATCCCAAAGCACAGCGTCCATGGCGGCTTCAGCAGTGCGTCCTACTTCTTCCGGCCAGAAACGAGGTAAAACAGACTGCCACCGGCGCCGTGGAAAGTGCCGCCGGCAATGGCCTGTTGTTGTTTCACGAAGTTCTCCACCACCTCTTGGAACCCGCGCTCGAAGAATTCTTCCGTGCCTCCGCCCTGTAATACACAACGGCGCACCTCATCGCGATCCCAAGGGCCGGTGGCCGAGCTTTTCCATTGTTGATCCTGCGCGATGAGGGCTTGCTGCGCGGGCGTGTTGTAGGGAGGAAAAAGCGACGCGGTCCGATCCGATTGATGCACCGCGATCCCGCTCAAACCGGCGGCGGCAAAATAGCCCGGGAGCACATCACCGATGGTGTGGTCGCCCAGACCAGCCACGCGCTTGCCTCTGTGGTAACGCAGCCAGAATTCAAACCGCTGGATCAGGACCTCGTTCGGTTCATCGGCCGTGAGCGAAGTGAATGACAGATAATTCCAGAGATTGTTGGGTTCGGCGCAGACGAGCAAACCGCCAGGGCGCAGGACGCGAACCATTTCGCGGAGGGCCTCCAGCGGGCGCTCCAGATGCATCAACACGGTCTGGCAGGTCACGGCGTCGAACGAGTCGTCCGGCAGCGGAATTTTTGTGGCGTCGCCTTGAACGAACGTGTGCAGTTCGGACGGAACTTCCGGAAAAGCCCGGTGAAAATTCCGCGCCGCCTCGCTCACCCACTTCTGCTCGCGATCAATCCCAACCAATCGCGCGGGCGCCTGCAAGTACGGATAGAGCAAACGCGACCAGTGCCCCTGCCCGCAGCCGATGTCGGCGAGCGACGAGGCTTCACGCAATCGCCAGCGCGCGGCCATGAGATCAAGGAAATCGCGATTCCACCAGAAGTCGCGCTGCGGCCCGAACTGGTCGGCGGAATGAGGTTGCGATTCCATTCGCCGCACAAGGTGGCTCAGGCTCGTGCGCCGTGGCAATCTGCAAGTGTTTCAAGCGGGGGACAGATTCCAACAAGCAGCGCCCGGAGTAATTGCGACGCAGTATCTTCAAGCTAGGTAATTTCGGCTCGCGACCACCGAAATCCCGAGGCTGAACTTCACTCTTCCCCATCGAAATAATCCAACGGCTCGGAACGGATGAGCCGGCGTTCGGGTGAGCGCACAACCCATTTCTGGCTGTCGGGATAATGGCACGACTCGCCAATCGGATTGTCCGCCACGACGTAGAGGATTAAATCTTCCACGCCGCTGTTGATCAACTGATGCGGCTCGCCTGGTTTGAAGATGAAAGCGTCCCCCGCTGCGATGGGCGTTTCGCCTTGGGCGTGGCGGGCGAGCCCCTGGCCGGAAATAACATGATAAAACTCCCACTGCGCGCTGTTTGAATGGTAGGGGTAATTGCGCTTACCGGGAGGAATGCGGCAAATCTCCACATCAAACGGATGGCGCTCGTTCAAATCCAAGGACAACGGTTTTCGTCCCAGGGCCTCGGAAACTCCCCGCCCAGCGCAAACAAACTTTTCTTTAGGCGAGGACCAACTTTCCTCGGGCAGGTTGTTCGTGTTGATCTTGTGCATAAAGCTCCTCGGAACGCTACGGTCGGGTTAAGATCACGTTTCGCATCTCGGTCCGATACCGGAATCCGTTGGTGGTGGACACCAGAGCATAGAAAGGATGTTCGCCCGCGCCCAAAGGGGATGCACTCACGGTAAACGTGGCGATGGATTGGTTGGTCGCTCCGGCCAGAAATCCGCCAGTGGTGTAAAGGAGGATTTGGCTCACGGAATTGGTGTTCGCAGTAACCGTGACGTCAAAAACATTGGTAACCGGCAGCGCATTGGTGGGCACCGACAACTGCGCAGCCAACGGAGTATTCGTGATGACCACTGTCACCGAACGGCGGGTTTGCGTTTGAACACTGGTACCTTCGCAGGCGACCGCACAGAATTCGTGATAACCATCCGCCAGCTCGGTGGTGTCAAAAGGAAACTGCAGCGTCAACGCCGGACTGCCAGCACTGATGAAGAGGTGATTGCGCGGCCGCAGGTCGTTGAGGTTGCCGTCCAAAGCCTGCGTGCCGATTCCATACAAATTCAGGTTGCTGGAGGCGTTGAAAGTTACCTGCACGGCTGCGGCTTCGCGACCAATTGACCGCGCGCGCAAGTTTAAGTCCACCGCCCCAAAGTTGCCATCCACCAAATCCTCCGCCACCAAACCATCCGCCCCGGACAATTGCGCCTCGCCATTCAGGGCACTGGCGAAGAGTTGCACGAAGGGTTTCAAGCTCAGGCCGGTTTCATTTGTAACGGAAATTGTAACCGCGCTGCCGTTGGTCCTGGTCACAATGACTCCAAGATAATCATTCAACTGCAAACTGTTGTTGGTATTGATGGAAAACTTGCGAATGCCGTAAGCCATCGAGGTCAAAAACTCCGGGCGCGCGGCTTGCAGGGTCGTGCCCAGGAAGGGTGCCGAACCGATCTCGCTGCTTACTTCGGTCAAAACCACGGACTGCCCTGCGTGGCGGTAAATTGGAAACCAGTCCACCGAGTTTGTAGATGACCACACGACCGAGTCGCCGGAGCGGCCTGCTTGGACTTGAAGCACATTCCCACCGCCAGGAATCTGTCCCACGACCGAGATTGGGGAATAATCCGACGTGTTGGCCGACCGGGTGCGATAAAAGCGGTTCGGTTGGGCCGGAGACTGCCCGTCCGTAAAGAGAAGATCGCCGCCCAGTTCGTTGGTCAAAACATCCGACCAAGTCCACAGGTCCGACGAGGTCTGCAGCAGATAGGGCCGCCCCGGAGGACTGATGACATGCACCCGAAACTCACCAGCCGCATTCTTGCCCAATTGCGTTAGCTGAGGAGGCAGGGATTGAGCCGGAATGGCGAGCCGGTAGAAGCGTTTCGCATACAAGGCAGCGTCGGCATCCCCAAATTCGGCGAGGCCTCCGGAAAGATTGGTGTAGATGGGTTGCCACTGGTGGAGATCCGAAGAGGCGAACACGGTGCCCGGCGTGCCGGGGGTGGAGCCGAAGCGCAGACGAAAACTGCCGTTGGTATTCCAACCCGCGCCAGCAACCCAGGGTTGAACCCAAGGTCGCTCAAGGACAGCGAGATAACTGCGCGGCGCATTGGAAGTCGCATCATGGTCAACGAACTCGAAGGCACCCATCGGGAGTAACGGGGCAAGAGACTGTAATTCGATGCGATCTCCGTGCGCCCGGGCCATTACCTTGGTGAAGTTGGTGTGGACCGGATCGTTCAGGAGATTCGCAAGCTCGGACGCAATGCTCCTCAGCGTGGCGTTGGTCGGAACCTGATAGCGGATCTCGTATCCATTCAGGTGCAAAACCAACCGATTGCCGGCTGGAGGCGGCAAGTTGGTCAGGGTCTGCCGGAATCTGCCATCTACAAACAAGGCGAACGAGTCCATGCTCCGCCCCGGCTGTTCGCTCCGAAATGAAACAATAAGATTTGTCATCCCGGACAACTGATCCCCGTCTTCCAAGCCGCTCCAACCGCCCACAAACTGCCGCTGGAATGGGGCGGCCAACGGTTCCCCCACCAGCAAACCCTCCAGCGGAATCTCGATGCTCTGATAATAGGATTCGGCGATGGAGTAGCCCCGCGATTGGTAGTAATACACCTGCGGGTCGGGAAATTTTTTTACAATCGGTTGCGGCTCGGTGATAGTCCCATAACTGGCAGTAGCTCCGGCATGGATAAAGGCCAGGAGCGTCGTCTGCCCGGAAGCCTCGAATATCTGCCCGCCATAAGACGAAAAGCTGTCCGCGATCGCGCCAGGAAGAAACGCGTTCGAGGAAACATCAAAACTCGCCAGACCAGTTTGAAATCCGAGCATTCTGTCCAATCCCCAGGGCGAATCCATGTTGGTGCGAGCCAGCGAGTATGCCGCAGCAAGCCGTGTGTTGAACACCGCATTGTCGAAGGCCCGATAACGAACATTGCGGATTGGGTCGCTACTCTTGGCAAGCCAAGCCGGAGCGGGAGGGAAACTCCCGTCACTGGCTAATCCCTGATCAACGAGGTGTTTCGCCTGGTCCAGCGAACCGGCGGTCAACATCATGGCCAGGAAAGAATTGGTCGGCGCGGTAGCCGGTTTGGCTTCAGCAAATCGCGCTTCGCTGGTGGCATAGCTGTTGGTCAAATCTTTGGTGCCGGACCTAAAGCCGTAGAACAGGGCTGATGTCGTGCTGTTAGGTCGCGCTCCTGTAACCCGGTACGGTATGTCCATGGAAAGCACGACGTAATGAAGCTGGTTGCTCAACTGATTGGCAGCCACAAAATTCAAGAGCGGATCCACCAGGTACGAAGCGAACTCGGCCTGGGTCCATTCAATGTTTGACCCAGGCCAGGCAATGTGGAGAACGTGTTCGGGTGGAATCTGGCGCTGGAGCCGGTAGTAGTTCGCAAGATCGCAGGAATTTGAACTCAAACCATTGACCACGACGACGACGTTCAGCCCACTACCTCCAGCGACCAAACTGGCGGGAAAAAAAAACAGAAGTAAGGCCAGGAGGAAATGCAGAACGACCTCACAGCGATAGTCACCTAGGAAACTCCCAGCCTGAAAGCGCCGAAAAAGTACAGCAACATCCAACGAATTATTTTTATCTGGATGAGGAGCGTTCCAACACACCTAGCAATAGTAGAGCGACTCCTTCGGGTGGGAAAGGAACCTTCGCTCAGGTCAGCTCAAACGACGCCGAGCCGCAGCCAAGAGCACAGCCAACCCCAAACCAGCCAAGGCAGTTGTCGTTGGCTCAGGCACTACCGCCAAACGCTTGTCCTTGCCAATCTGAGCGGAACCACCGGCTGCGATCTGGAAATCCCACTGAAAAGCCCAGGAAACATCGCCAACGGCATTGAGGCTGTCGTTCAAGGTGGTTGCCAAACCGTCATTCAACCGGTTCAAGGTAAAAGGAGTTCCAGCAACCTCCCCATGATTCGCTCCCGGAGCAACCACTGTTTCTTGAATTGCGCCACCAGCGTAGGTCTGAACCGAGCGGTTGAACTTGCCAAGGAGATTTTGACTTAGACCAACCGAGTCAGATGCGCCCAAGTTAAAGTCAGAGTATTGGAAAAAGTGAAAGTCGAGGGGATTGCTGGAGAGGTTGTTAATCCTGATCTGCTCGTCAATATCTGAAGCACCACTGCCCAGCAAGCCACCGGTGAGTGTGTAGGTGACTTGGATGTCAAACAGACCGGGAGCGGTATAAATCAACTTTGCCGACGAGGCGGAGATGGAGGTAATGGCAGGCGCACTGATCGTATCGATCGAATGCTCGGCAGTCGAACCCACCCGGTACCAAAACCACTGTTGCTTCAAAGCGCTGGAACCATCCACCAGCCACTTGTTCATCCCCGCCTGACTGTAGGGGTCGATTTCAGCGGTGGAGTTATTACTTGTCAGGGTGACACCAACCACAGCCCAAGAAGGCATCGCCGCAACGAGCGAGAGCGCGCCAACCAACAGCCACCTTGCAGCCCGACCGTTGCTTTGCATCACGTAGTTTTTCATGGGGGGAGGAATAGAAGGCAATCCAATTACTTTTTCAACCAGCGGCGACTGGCGAGTGCGCCCACGGCCAGCAGGGCCAAGACAGCGGTGGTGGGCTCGGGAACTACCACAACATCCAACGACTTGATCTTGCTGATTTGTTGGGAGCTATTTGGACCGATGGTAAAGTCCCATTGAAAGGCAAAGGTGTAATCTCCAGCCGCCGACGGCCCGATGGAACCATTCAGGTTGTCAGGGGTCCCATTGTTAAGCTTCAAAAGCGTCTGGTTATACGGGGCTACTTCACCGTTGTTGGCACTGGGGCTCGTAACAACTTCGCCAAAACTGATCGGTCCAGACTTGACCAAGGCGTAACCGAAACCCGGCTGAATCTGAACAACGTCCTGATCCACCCCGCCCAAATTATAATCTGAGTATTGGAAGAAGTGGAAATCCAACGCAGAAGCAGTTGTGTTGTTTATGGTAATCGTTTCATTTACCGTTGAATCACCACTGCCAGCAGCTCCACCCTGTAAGTTATAAACGATGCTGACGTTAAATCCGGTACCCGTGTAGGTGGATGTCACCTGATTTGCCGAATTCTGCACGATCGAAGGCGCGCTGATGGTATCAATGGAGTATTCCCGATTTGAACCCACCCGGTACCAAAACCACTGCTGATACAACTGGTTCTGCCCGTCCACATACCACGTGTTCATACCCATCTGGTTAAAAGGGTCAATGTTCACAAGCGAGTTACCACTCGTGAGCGTGATTCCATTAACCGCACGAGCGTCAACGGCAAATGCGCAAAGCGCGGCCAACAAACAGGTCGTGACACTGCTGGTAAAACGGGGGGATTTACTCATATGCGAATTAAGATGTTTGCGACAATCAATCTAAAAAATCGGGACTTGGTTTGATCCTGGCCTCAACTTGCACTGCTGGCCATGTCTGATTTCGGTAACGTGCCTATTTACACCTCATCGCTTTTCAAATGGCAATAAAAAAGTAGCCGGAGGGCAAAGTTTTTTCTGAGAATCACCGCAGGCAGGTATTTTGAAACCCGCGGCAAGCACACTTTCCTTTTAAGCACCGTCAACGTCGATTGTGCCTGGATTCGTGTGAATCGGACTGATTAGGCTGATTTGTCCGACTAACCTAAAACGCTTGCGCCGACGGTTCGGAAGGCCTTGGATCGATCTGCCTGTGAACATCTCGGCAAGTTTCGACCGCAAGAGAAAGAGTTACAGAAGACAGACGGAGAGTGAAATCCTGCGGTAAGTTCGAAGTCTGCGAAGTCAACTCGCTCTCACTACCTAAGTCGCCAAGTGATCCGCGCCTTGTTCAAATCGTAAGGAGACATCTCCATCTTCACCCGGTCGCCCGCTGTCAAGCGCACGAAACGCTTGCGCATCTTGCCGCAGATCGTGGCCAGCACCAGATGCTTGTTGTCCAACTCAACGCGAAACATCGTGCCTGGCAACACGGTGTGGATTTGTCCTTCCACTTCAATCGGTTCTTCCTTCATAAAATCAAAAGACTAAAAAACGGCGGAGTTCGGGTTACCCGAACCCCGCCGCTGAAATCAACTCAGCTTAGTAGCGACCGCGGCCGCCGCCACCACCACCGCCGCCATACTCACGACGACCACCGCCGCCACCGCCGAATTCACGACGGCCACCGCCACCGCCCGGGCGTTCTTCACGCGGGCGCGCAATATTAACGGTCAGGGCGCGACCATCCAACTCCTTGCCGTTTAGAGCGTCAATCGCCTTTTGCGCCTCTTCCGGCGTGCTCATGGTTACGAAACCGAACCCGCGCGGACGACCGCTCACGCGATCCATCATCAGGTTGGCTTCCACAACGGTGCCGTGCGCCGCAAAGGCGTCCTGCAGGTCGTTCTCGGTGATTTTGAAGGAAAGATTTCCGACAAACAATTTTGCACTCATGTGATGTCAAACTGTCCTAGACTCAACTGTGCTCTATTCAGACTGTTCCCGGTTGCCGGGTTTCAAATCATCACTGAACTGCGTTCACCTGAGGATTTTCCATGACTTGGAGCGACAAGCTATCTACAGACAGCCAAAAATAGGGACCTTTTGCAGGGGAATAGCAAGCTTTAACTGAATTTCTTTTCAATCCGAAGCCCAAATTGGGAATTGCTGACCAGCCACCTAACCAACGAACAAGCGAGCCTGCTTCCATGTAACTATTGGCCTGAGGAGAAAAAGGATAAGGTCGCTTCACGCAGCAGCCTCCGTTGGCTACTGCGGAGCGCTTCCGGTGCGCTATCGTTCCTCGAACCGGCGCAGTGCCGTCGGTGTCGCACAGCAGGAACAAGGCAGCTCCAAAATTGGCCCGCGGCGGAGGCAATCCGAAGCTGGGTTTGAAGGCGCGAAGATTTAGCCGCTGGAGTTGAGTCTCGCGATTCCACCTCGCCAGTCTCCCATTTTGCCTCGGCGACCGCGGGCTTGTTTTTTGCCAGACAGGAAATAGACTGCCTTTATGAAGAACGATGTTGTGCCCGTTCAGATTCGCGGAATCCTGCCTGCCAACAGCGGCTGCGCGCTGTTCGTGGGCAACGACGAGAAAGTCTTCGTCATCAACGTCGAACCCCAGATGGGCACGGTTATTGGCATGTTCCTGCGCGACACACCCAAGGAACGCCCGCTCACGCACGATTTGATGGCGAACATTTTCAAGGGCTTCGGCATCGCCGTCGAGCGCGTCGTCATCACCGAACTCAAAAACTCGACCTACTTCGCGCGGCTCATTCTTTCCCAGAACAACGAAGTGGCCCGCAAGCTTGTGGAGATTGACGCGCGCCCCAGCGACTGCCTCGCAATCGCCTCGGCGCAGAAGAAACCCATTTTCGTCAGCAAGACGTTGTTCGAACAGGTCGAGGACATGAGTGAATACCTCGACAAAATCAACGAAGGCGGGAACGACCCGGAATAAAGGATGCCTTCCCCCGCGGCCAAACCGGATTCCCCGGTAGCGCTGGTTTGTGGTGAAGATGATTTCGCCGCCAAGCAGCGCGCCAGGCAAATCTATCAACTGTGGTGCGAAGCCCTCGGCGGTATGGACCACGAGATCATTGAGGCCACCGTCAGCAACAGCAGCGAGGCCCTGAAGGCTTTGAGCAAACTGCGCGAGGCCTTGCAGACGCTCCCTTTCTTTGGTGGCGGCAAGGCCATCTGGCTGCGCGATTGCAACTTCCTCGGTGATGAACGGACGGCGCAAACTGGCGACGTAACTGAAACACTGGCGGAATTGGCGCAGGAGTTGAAGGAATTCCCCTGGCAGAATGTGCGGCTACTGGTCAGCGCCGGCAAGGTGGACAAGCGGAAGACCTTCTACAAAACTCTCGAGAAGATTGGTCGGGTCGAGAGCTTTGACGGGTGGTCCGTGAATGACAAGGATTGGGCCCAGCAGGCGGAACTCTGGGCGCGCAAGGCGATTCAGGCCCGCGAGAAGGTCATCGAAGAGGACGCGCTGGCCGAACTCATCACGCGCGTCGGCCCCCATCCACGACAACTTGACGGCGAGATTGAAAAACTGTCGCTCTTCGTCGGTGAGCGGAAGGAAATCACGGAAGCCGACGTGGCCACGATTTGCGTCCGGAACAAGATGTCGCGCGCATTTGCGCTCGGCGACGCCTTGGGCAATCGCAATTTGTCCGCCCTGCTCCGCTGCTTGGACGAGGAACTGTGGGCGATGCAGTTCGACAAAGACAAGAGTGAGATTGGTTTGCTTTACGGATTGATCTCCAAAGTGCGCGCATTGTTGATGCTTAAGGAAATGCTGCGCGAAGGCTGGCTCAAAACCACGGACAACTACAATAATTTCAAAGCGCAACTGGAGCGCGTCCCCGTATCGAAACTGCCGGCGGACAAACGATACAATCCACTCGCCTTGAATCCATACGTCTTGTTCAAGGCGCTGCCGCAGGTCCGGAATTATTCAGAGCAGGAACTGGTCGGAGCGATGGATGCGTTGCTGCGCGCCAACCAACGGCTCGTCTCGAGCGCATTGGACGAGCGGCTGGTTTTGCAGCAAACTCTTGTGCAGATTGTTGGAGCGGCATCCGCCCGCCCGACGCCCGTTCGGGCCGCAGCTTGAAGCTGCCATGAGCATGTGGATTACTAACGCGGTTGCAGTGATGTTGATACGATGAGCACCCCGTCGGCAAAATTGATGGTGATGGTCGGAGAGCACTTCGCCTGTGTGAAAGTCGCGGGCCGGGCGAACTTCACTTCCAGCGTGGATTTCAAGACCGTGCTTACGGAACTGAAAATCAAAGGCTACCCGTATGTGGTCGTCGAGCTTTCCGAGTGCGCCCTGATGGACAGCACATTCCTTGGTGTGCTGGCCGAGTTCGGTCTCAAGGCGTTGCCGCCGGAAGGTGACTGTGAGAAGAGCGCCATCGAATTGCGCAATGCCAACGAGCGGTTGATCGAATTGCTGGAAAACCTGGGGGTTTTGCATTTGTTCAAGACTGCGCAAGGTTCGGTCTCCGCCATCGGCGCCATTGAAACTTCGTCTCCCTCTCCCTGTAACCCCTCACGCGAAGAACTGACGCGCGCCTCGCTGGAAGCGCATCAGATTCTCATGAACATCAATCCGGAAAACGCCGCGCGCTTCAAGGACGTCACCAAATTCCTGGCGGAAGATCTGCAAAAGCTCCAGGCAAAACCGAAACCCGACAAATCGCCTGAGCCGCCGCGATGAAATCGTTGCGCGACGCCTGCCCGCTTGTCCTCCTAGTTGTCCTCGTTAGGTTTTCCTCACCCGCCGATGAGATTGACAACCTGTTGCAGCAGGAAATGTCCGACCATCGGATTCCCGGCATGGCACTCGCAATCATCCACCGGGGCGTTGCAGTCAAAACCGCTTGCTACGGATTGGCCAACCTTGAACTTGGAACACCAGTTAAGACCAACACGGTGTTTGAAATCGGCTCCATTACCAAGCAATTCACAGCCACCTGCATCCTCCTCCTGCAGCAACAGGGAAAACTGTCCGTCGAGGACCGCATTGCCAGGCATTTGAAGGACACCCCTGCGACCTGGACGAACATCACCATCCGCCATCTACTGACGCACACTTCGGGCATCCGGAGCTATACCGGATTGGAGGGCTTTGAGTGGCGGCGACATTTGACACAAACGCAGTTCATCAAGGCAATCGGGGAGCAGGAACTTGAGTTTCCGCCCGGGGAATCGTGGAAATACTCCAACAGCGGCTACAGCTTGCTCGGCTACGTTGTGGAGAATGTGAGTGGCACCAACTACTGGCAGTTCCTGCGCTACCAAATACTCCGTCCGCTCGGCATGAACGCAACCACGGATCGCAATCCGGGAACCATCCTAACCAACCGGGCCGCCGGCTACGAGCAAACCAATCGAACCCATATCAATCGAGACTATGACCTGACTGATATCTTTTCCGCCGGGGCGCTCGTTTCCACAGCCGGCGATCTGGCAAAATGGAGCGCCGCTCTCGATTCCACCATTCTTCTAACGCCCGAATCCAAGGCTTTGCTCTGGAAACGGCAGGTTCTAAACAATGGCGAGCCGACGAAATACGGCCTAGGTTGGTTCATCGAAACCGTCGAAGGGCATCCCGTTAACGGTCACGGTGGGGCAACATCCGGCTTCAGCGCCAGTATCCAGAGGTTTCCAGACAGCGATTTGACGGTGATTCTTCTCACAAACACCGATGAAATGGTCGCCACCGCCCTCGCTCGAAAAGCAGCCTTGCTCTACTTAGCCCCTCGCGAACATTACTGATGTATGCAACGCCTGCCCCAAGGATTGTCACCGCAACCAATTGATATAAAGAGTTTTGAGCTATCGTAACATCGCCAATGTTTTCTTGTTCGCACCGTGCAGCTTGCTAATTCTTCTGCCGTTTCCCCATTTTATGATTGAGTTCTTCGGCGAATACATTAGCATGGGCGCACGTCAGGCTTCTGGTGTGTGCGATGTCTCCCGAAAAACGAGCTGGCTAGGTTGATGGCTGGCAAAAGGGGAGATTCGTCGTCAAGTGGGTCAGCGAACGGACTGAACTATTTCTGAACCAGAACGCCTCGCGCTCGGTCTAAATATCTATGCTTAATCGAAAAGTAGCTCGGAACAGCGCACTTACGTCGCGATCTTCGCGCACGGACAAGCGGCAAAGCCCTGCCAAGTCGCCCTTGGCACGACGGCGCTTTGTCCTGCCCAGCGCCAAGCGGAAAGCTCAAGCCGAACCGGCTGCTCCGATCAAGAATAACAACTCGGTCAAGGTCGAACCCCCAAAGCCTGAAACCAAAGTTGGCCCAACCTCTCAGCAGTTAACCGCGTTAACAAACCCCAATGCCGGCTCGGTGGACCTGACTGAAACGGTCAAGACCTTGTTGCACTTGGCCCAGGAACATGGCTACGTCACGTATGACGACATTAACGATGTCCTCCCGGATGGCTTGAACCCGGAAGACCTGGATACTCTTTTCTCAAAGCTGCGCAGCCTTGATGTTGAAATTGTTGACCAGGCAGAAGTTCAGCGTACGACCAAGAAGGATGAGCCGGAAGAAGCGGAAGAAGATTCCCGCCTCGAAATTCTGGATGATCCCGTTCGCATGTACATGAATCAGATGGGCAAGGTCCCACTGTTGACACGCGAACAAGAGGTCGAGATCTGCAAGCGAATCGAAGACGCCGAAATCGAGATGAAGCAGATCGTCTGCGGGCTTGGTTTTACGGCCAAGGAACACATCGCCATCGCTGAGAAACTCTTGTCTGAGCCGCCCAAGGAGCGCTTCGACCGCGTCGTCATTGACAAGAAAGTCGCCAACCGTGAGGGCCATTTGAAGGACCTGCGTTCGCTCATCAAGAAGGTGCGGGCGATGGACCAGAAAGTGGACCTCAAATACGCGGCCTGGCAAAAGGCCGTACAAAAGGGCCGTAAGGAGAAACTCTTCAAGGAGTTTCAAAAATTAGGCGTCAAATTGCAAGAGACCTTCCCCAAGTTCGCCTACAAGCAAAAGGTCATTGAAGAAATGATCGTCGTGGCGGGCAACGTCCATGAAAAATTCCAGACCAGTTGGCGGCACATCCAGGAATTGGAACGGCTGCGAACATCTGCCGACCGCCGCTCGGCCATCGAAGCCGAGCAAGCCAAGCTGCGCACGCTGGAACAATTCGTCCGTATGTCACGCGAGGAATTCTTCAAGGCCTTCACCGCCTTGAAGGGCGCTGCCGACCGCGCCCACCGCGCCAAGACCCACATGGCCGAAGCCAATCTGCGCCTCGTCGTCTCGGTCGCGAAGAAGTACACCAACCGCGGTCAGTCGTTCCTCGATTTGATTCAGGAAGGCAACATCGGGTTGATGAAAGGCGTCGAGAAATTCGAATACCGCCGCGGTTACAAGTTTTCCACCTATGCCATCTGGTGGATTCGCCAGGCCATCACCCGCTCGATCGCGGATCAGGCGCGCACGATTCGTATCCCAGTGCACATGATCGAAATCATGAACAAACTCTGGCGCGCTCAGAAGCAGCTCACGCAGGAACTCGGTCGTGAACCCACGCCCGAAGAACTGGCAGACGAAATGCACATGCCAGTGAGCCGCATCAATTCGCTGCTCAAGATGGCCCAACAGCCGGTTTCGCTGCACGCCCCCGTGGGCGATGATGGCGATGTGAGCGTGGGCGATTTTATCGAAGACAAGAGCGCGGAGAACCCGTCTGATGTGACCAGCTACAGCTTGCTGAAAGAGAAATTGGGCGATGTTCTCACCACGTTGACCGAGCGCGAACGCAAGATTCTCGAAATGCGTTTCGGCCTCACCGATGGCTACGAGCGCACGCTGGAAGAGATCGGCAAGATGTACAACGTCACCCGCGAACGCATTCGCCAGATCGAAGCCAAGGCCCTACGCAAACTGCGCCACCCAACGCGCGTGCGGCATTTGCAGGGCTTCCTCGACACCGAAGAAGCCGCCGCCGCTGCCGCGTAAGCGGCGCCCCGCAACTTCCAATTCATTCAGCCGGACCGGTTAACGCTGGTTCGGCTGAATCGTTTTCGACCGGTTTTCGGTTTCCAATATTATCTGGCGACTGCTACCGTTTAGCCATGCGCCAGCTCCGCTCTTGTGCGATAGGCAATGGTTTGGTGGTGTTATGCATTCTGGCGATTACTTGCCTGTTCCTAGGCTGTTCCACCACGAAAAAAGTGGACTGGAATGCCCGCGTAGGCGCTTACACCTATGATCAGGCCGTCGCCGAACTCGGCCCGCCGGACAAGCAGGCGACCTTGAACAATCGGAGCACCGTGGCCGAATGGGTAACCCGTCGCCCCGGGAACCGCAGTGTCAGCCTTGGGACAGGTTTCTACGGAAACGGCGTTGGGGTGGGTGTCGGTCAGACAGTCAACTCGCCAGCGTCAGACAATTGGTTGCGATTGGTGTTCGATCCCGACGGCAGGCTCTCTTCCTGGTCAAGGAACTAGGACTTCAGCCATTCTCAGCGAAGAGTCTCGAACCTTGGTATCATTACGTTTGACACGCGCCGCCTCTCGGAAAATCATCTTGTCCCGGTTGCCAGAGTAGCTCAGGGGTAGAGCAGAGGACTCATAAGCCTTTGGTCGGGGGTTCAATTCCCTCCTCTGGCACCACTTCAAAGCCCGTTTCCCTTCGCGCGGTTGGGATGGCTTTCTGCCATCGTATCGAAGCCCGACGTTCGCACCAGTGCTCCCCTCGGAGGCCCCTCCGGGTTCGTCCCGATTAGGAGCAACGTACCAAGCGTGGAACTCTACGGGGTCGAATGAGCGGGGTATTGCTGAATAAACTTGGTTTGGTCATTGCACTGTCCGGCCTCAGTGGCTTGGCCGCAGCCGGCCCGGTCAACGGCAGTTTTGAAAGCGGTGACCTCTCCGGCTGGCAGCTCATAATTCCGCGGGGCACTTCACAACATCAACCCCGCAATCGCCCGGCCGGAACTGCCAGCGTCGAAACTTCATGGGGACAGCAATTCAGTCTCATGCCTCCCCGCTCGCCGGTCAACGGGAGTTACCTCGCCATCTTGGGCACGTCTGAAGACGCCTTTTTCTCCAGCCAACGCACCTACAACCTCTCCCTGAGTCAATCCATGTGGCTCAACGAAGGAGACATCGTTTCTGGCTGGTCCAGCTTCTACAACGGGGATTGCGCTCCGCAGGATTCCGCTTGGGTGGACATCTCGGATGTCAACGGCGTCCAGATAGCCTCGCCGTGGCGCGAATCCTCCGGCGGGATGAACCTTGGCGATCCGAACACAACGCCGTACCACACAGCCACCCCTTGGACCGGTTGGCATTGGGAGGCTCCCGCTGCCGGCAACTACACGCTATCTCTGGGTATGACCACCCGTGGCGACGACAACGCCGCCAGCTTCGGCTTCTTCGACAACCTTTGCGTTCAGGCAACAACCAACCCCGTGCCTGAGCCGGGTTCATCAAGCTTGGTGCTGTTGGGGACCATCCTGATTGCCAGACTGCGCAGGAATAAACCAGCGCCCCGAAAGTAAGAATCTCCATCGGTTAATCAGATTATGTTCACCAAAATTGCTCGCCCTGATCGTTCCCGGCGCATTTCCGCCATCTGCCTCACCGTCATCGTCGGCCTGCTCGCCGCAGCGGCGGTCGCGGGGATGATCTATTTCTATTACCACACCCGCCGTTTTTGAGGTTCGAGGAGGGAATCGTTCGCGGCGCCGGCATCTTTCTCGTTTCGCCCGCCCGCGTTGATCACTAGTCTGAGCAGCGATGATGCTGGACCAGCAAGCCCCCACACCCGCCGTCGGACAAGTCTGCACCGTGACGGTGCAGGACATCGCCTTTGGCGGCGAAGGAGTCGCCCGCCTACATGACTTCGTCGTGTTTGTGCCCTTCGTGTTGGTTGGCGAAACCGTTGAAATTGAGATCCTCGAGGTAAAGAAAAGCTTCGCCCGGGCGCGTCTGCTCCAGGTTGTGACTCCCGCTCCAGAACGGGTGAAACCGGCCTGCGCACACTTCGGCGCTTGCGGTGGTTGCCAGTATCAACACCTGGATTACCCGGCGCAGTTGCGCATGAAACACAAGCAGGTTGCGGATCTGTTTCAGCGCATCGGCGGTCTGCCACCGGAACTCGTCACCCCGGTGGTGCCCTGCCCTCAGCCCTACGGTTATCGAAATCGCATCATGATCCGCAGCCAGTGGAACAAACCAGAGCAACGCCTGAACATCGGATTCGTGCGCGGCGACTGCGGGCTCGTAGAGGATGTATTCGAGTGCAAAATCGCCGAACCGGCATTGAACCAGCAGATCAGCCATGTGCGCGCTCATCCGCCACCCAAGGGCGGAATCAAAATTGTCCTGCGCATTCCGCCCGAAAACTGGGAGGTGCCGCCCGATTCGTTTTTTCAGAACAATTTTTTCCTCCTGCCCGGCTTGGTGTCCGTCGTCCGCGACGCCCTGCGTTCGAGCGAGGCCAAGCACTTGATTGACTTGTATTGCGGGGTCGGCTTCTTTGGCATTGAACTCGCCGACACCGTGGAGTCGTTCGTGGGCGTTGAGTACGATCAGCGCGCCATCGCTGCCGCCCGACGGAATGCCGCCGGGCGTCGTTGCACCAACGGAGAATTCATCGCCGGGAAAGTCGAGGACAGCCTGCCCGGCTTGATCCACCGGTTTTCCGCCGCCGCCACCGCGGTCATCCTGGACCCGCCGCGCAAAGGCTGCTGGCCGGAAACGCTCCAACTCCTGCGCACCCAGCGTCCAGCCCAGATCATCTACGTCTCGTGCCATCCGGCGACGATGGCGCGGGACTTGAACGCGCTGACCGCCGACGGTGTCTTTACAGTGGCGCGGATCACCCCGCTGGACATGTTCCCGCAGACGCAACACGTGGAGTGCGTCGCCGACCTCCGGGCACTGGAACCGCAAACTAAACTTGCAAACTGCTGACACATCATTTCAACTGAACCGCCGCATGACAAATGGACGAGAGTCGGATACCCAACGCCATTTCGTACTAACCTGGCTGCCTTGGGTCCTGGGGTTGGCTGCGTTGGGCCTGTATGTCCTCACCCTCAATCGCTCCCTTTCCTTCCTTCCGGACTGGATGGCGTTCTTCGGCACGGCCGCGAGTGGCGTTCGCCTGGCCGGTTGGAGCTGGCAACCTGATTACTTTTCCCCCGCCTACTATGCCATCACCTATCCGCTCCGTTGGTTGTCGCCCACGCTGATCCCCTTCGCGGCAAATCTTTTCTCCGCCGTTTGCGCCAGCCTGGCCTTCGTCCAACTCGCCCGGTCTGTGGCCCTGCTCCCGCACGACCGCACCCGCGACCAACGCGAGCGCGTGTCCGCCAAACATTCGCTGTTGCAGTTTTCCCTGGCTTGGATCCCTCCGGTCTTCGCGGTGTCCGTCTGCGTGCTGGGGCTTGGATTCTGGGAACACGGCACGAATGGCACGGTCGAGATGTTCGACTTGTTGCTGTTCTCGTACGTGGTCCGCTCGCTGCTCGAATACCGCCTAGACGAACGCGAGTCCCGCCTGTACCGCGCCGCGTTCGTTTACGGAGTGGGCATGAGCGGCAATGTCGCCATGATTGGATTCTTCCCCCTGTTCATCGTTGCGCTTGTGTGGTCGCGGCAACTCGGCTTTTTTAACGTGCGCTTCCTCGGGCGAATGACCCTGTTTGGCGCGGCGGGGCTGCTGTTTTACCTGCTGTTACCCACCGTGGGCGCCTTCAGCCAGGACCCGTCCTCCAGTTTTTGGCAGTCGCTCAAGATGAATCTGCTGGCTCAGAAGTATCTGCTGGCGGTTTTTCCGAAGAAAACATTGCTCCTGCTCTCGCTCACTTCGGTGTTGCCGGTCTTTCTGCTTTCGGTCCGCTGGGCTTCCCAATTCGGCGACCCGAGCCGGATCGGCGCCCTGTTGACCACGGTGGTTTTTCACGTCTGCCACGTCGTCGTGCTGCTGGCCTGTCTCTGGGTCGCCTTGGACCCGGCGTTTAGCCCGCGTCAGAATGGCCTGGGGTTCGCCTTCCTGCCCTTGTATTACCTCGGTGCGTTGAGCGTCGGCTACTACAGCGGCTACCTGCTGCTGGTCTCACGCGCTCAAGGCACCAAGCTCCGCCCCCCAGCCCCGGTGGCCACCATGATTCAACATGCCACCACACTCTTCGTCCTCCTCTTGCTCGTGGCCGCCCCGGCGGCGCTCATCTATCGTAACCTTCCGCAAATCCGGCTCACCAACGGTTCGCTGCAAAATCAATTGGCCGCCGATCTCGCCAGCGGCTTGCCGCAAAGTGGGGTCATCCTCAGCGACGATCCCCGGCGTCTGTGGATCACTCAAAACTGGCTGGCGCAACACGGTCGCTCACGCGATTTCATCGCCCTGTGCACGTTGTGGCTGAAACAGCCGGAATATCAGCGTTACCTCAAGAACCGCTATCCCGGCTGGACCTCGCCCATCAAGGATGAAACCACAAAGACCATCAGCGACGTCGAACTCGTCGAACTCATTCAGAAGCTGGCCAAGGATAAATCTCTGTGCTACCTCCATCCCAGTTTCGGCTACTATTTTGAGTTCTTCAGCCCCGAACCCAACGGACTCGCGGTTCGGTTAAACCCGTTTCCCGACGGCCAGCTCCTGGCCCCTCCCGTTTCGCCGGACGCGATCGCTCGCAATGAAAAGTTCTGGGCCGACGCGCGGGAAGGAATTCTGAAGACTCTCCTCCCCATTACTACTCCGCCGGAGGTTGTCCCCCGCCCGTCTTTCGCGGAAAAGTTTTTCGCCGCCATCCGCCTCAAGCCCGAGCAGAATCGGCAGGCGCTGGGTACCGGTTCACTCTACGCGCGAAGCCTGGTGGACTGGGGCGTGGAACTGCAACGGGCCGGCGAATACGAAAAGGCCGCCAGCCATTTCGCGCTCGCCCATGCTCTGAATCCGGAAAATGTCGTTGCCGAAATCAACCTCGATTTCAATCGGAAGTTTCGCGCCGGCCAGTCCGGTGCGGTTGAGATCACCAAGTCCGTCGAAGAACGGTTCGGAAAATATCGTTCCTGGGAGGAAGTGCTCACCCAAAACGGCCCCTACGATGAGCCCAGTCTCACCTACGCCCAAGGCTATGTTTTCGTGCAGGGGAATCTGCTCCGCCAGGCTGCCCGGGAGTTTGACCGGGTTCGCGTCCTCTCGACCAATGATCTGGCCAGCCGGCTGTGGCTGGCTCAGCTAAGCCTCAATCGCAATCTACCCGATCAAGCCCTCGCCTTGGCCCGCGAAGTTCGTGCCTGCGCCGCCCGCATTCCCGGCGGCCTGACCAACATCACCGACCTGTTCACCTTCGAAGCCTCCGCCTATTTCGCCAAGAAGGAACCGGCGACGGCCATCAAAGTCATCGAAGACAATCTCAAGGCCACCCCCGGCAACTTTCAATTGCTCGCCGCGGCTTGCAAAACCTACGCCGACAATCGCCAGTACACCAACGCCCTCGACCTCACGGATCGCTTGCTGGCAATTGAGCCGCAGAACGCCGCCTGCTGGTTGAATCGCGGCTGTTTCCTCGTGGAACTCAGCGATTACGATCAGGCCATCAACGCCTTTGACCGGGTGTTGGGATTGGAGACGAACAATTATACCGCCATCCTTTACCGCGCCATCGCCAGCCTGCGCTCCGACAAACTCGATGACGCCCTCAAGGATTACGAAGCTGTTCAACGCGAGTATCCCAAGGCCCACCAGGTTTACTACGGCCTCGGTGAGATTGCCTATCGCCGCAAAGATACCAACGCCGCCCTCCGCCACTACGAATCCTACTTGAGCAACGCCCCGCCCGACTATGTCGAGGCGAAGTTCGTGGCCGACCGCATCAAGGAACTTCGCGGCGACAAGCCCAAGTGAGCGCCTCCCGATGCGCATCACGCACGTCATCACCCGGCTGATCGTCGGCGGCGCGCAGGAAAACACCATCGCTTCCGTTCTCGGCCTGCGGAAAATCCCCGGGCTGGAAGTGGATCTCATCTCCGGCCCCACCACCGGCCCGGAAGGCTCGCTCGAATCGGAATCCAAGAGCACACCCGGCGCGCTCACTATCGTTCCCAATCTCGTCCGCCCGGTCCATCCGTTGAATGATCTTTTTGCCCTGCGCGAACTCCGGAAGATTTTTCGCGAACGGAAGCCCAACCTCGTCCACACCCACAGCGGCAAAGCCGGCGTACTCGGTCGCCTGGCCGCCGCCCGAGCCGGCGTGCCTGTCATCGTTCACACCATCCACGGTCCGTCCTTCGGCCCGTTCCAAGGTAACTTTGCCAACTGGCTCTTCCGCGCCGCCGAACTCCGCGCCGCCCGTGTCACCACGCATTTTGTCACCGTCGCCGACGCCATGCGCGATCAATACCTCACTTCAGGCATCGGACGACCGGAGCAATACACCCGCATCTTCAGCGGCTTTCCGCTGGAACCGTTTCTCGGCGCAAAAAATGATGCCCAACTTCGCACCCGTTACGGACTCAAGTCCGACGACATTGTCATCGGCAAAATCGCCCGCCTCTTCAAACTTAAGGGCCACGAGAGCCTGTTCGCCATCGCCCCGCAACTCGTGAAAGCGTGTCCGCAAATCAAATTCCTCCTCGTTGGCGACGGCGAATGGCGTGGACGTTTCGAGCAATTGGCCCGCGCCTCCGGCCTGCAAAAACATTTCATCTTCGCCGGCCTCGTCCCGCCCAGGGAAATCCCACCGCTGCTCGGCATCATGGACATTCTCGTTCACCTGTCCGAACGCGAAGGACTCCCCCGCGCCCTGCCGCAAGCCCTCGCCGCCGGTCGCCCCGTTGTTGCGTTCGATTGTGACGGCGCCCGTGAAGTCTGCCGCGATGGCGAAACCGGTTTCCTCATCCGCCTTGGCCATCTGCACGGCCTGAGCGAGCGACTGCTATTGCTCGCCCGCGATGCCGAACTGCGCACCCGCCTCGCCAGCCAAGGCCGCGAATTTGTTCGCGCCCATTTCGCCGTGGAACACATGGTGCAACAAATTCACCAACTCTACCGTCAACTTGCTGCGGAGACCGCCGGTCTGCGCCAGTGAGGAGGGGCTACCATCCCCGAGGTTGCTTATTCCTTCTCGTTCCAGATTTCAACCGCCAGCACGCCCAGTTCGGCAGCATCCAAAAGGTCATCTTTATCGGCATCGTACTTAGGCAACAACTTGTCCGCCGGAGGCACGCGATCTGAAATCAGGGGATCCAGCAACCGACTGCGAGCCTGGAAGTCGGGGCGCTCCTTCTTTATCAGCAGGTACGAAGCTATGTGCTGACGCATGACCTTCAGTTCAGCCTGGTTGAGTTTGTGATCGCCGTCCTGATCATAAGTCTTAACGATCTGTTGCATGTCGAACTGCCGTTGCTTATCGGCCGCACTCTTTTGCACTTTGGTGAAGTCCGGATCACGCCGCATGACTTTCTTCTCCGACTCATCCAGCTTCCCATCATGGTTACGATCAAATTTGGCGATGGCCAGGGCATTCGCTGCAAGCGAGGCATGCGCAGCATCATTTTCCTGGAAAGCGGCCAAGGCGTAGTCGGCCCACGGTGAACCCGGATGTCGCAAACAGATTTGTTCGAACCACCGCCTCGATTGCGGCGGATCATCAACTCCGGCAACGTCGTAACTCCATCCCAGCAGAAACATCTCCTCCAAGCTGGCCTTGACCGGATCCGTGCCCCCGAGGACTTGAACGACCCGTTCGTCGTCACCCGCATAGAACGCATATAAGGACTGTTCCCGCGGGGGCATCGCCCGCACCAGTTGCTCCCGCTCCGGCGACAAGATCGTCAGGCTGGTCCACCGACTTCGTGGCACGGATTGGAACGCATCCTTGCGGAAACGAACGAGGGAATTATCGCCGTAGGCAGTTCCCGCCCAGACGTAGTTGTCCGACACCGCCAGACTGGCAATGCTGTGTCTGACGCCCAACGGGCAACTCGCAACCAGGGCCAGGCTGGGCTTGTGCAGCAGGAGCAATTTATTGTCGAAGCCCAGCCAGAGAAACTCTCCGTCATTCGCCAAGGCGGTCACCGCTTCAGGAATACGTGAAGTAATGGACAACGGATCCATCGCGTCCTTTTGATTCCTGCGGTCAGCCCGGCGTTGTCGCCGCTCCCTTGCCATCTTGCCCAGACTGCCGCGGATTTGCCCGGCCAACGCTTCCAGTTGGTCTTCCTGAATGGTTTGGTTCCCCATGTAATGGCCATACCCCATGCCTACCATCGGACTCTGAACGGATACGGGAGCGTTCCAACTTCGGAGTGTCTGCGTCTTCGGCGTATAGGCGTGCAAGCCATTGGCAGCGCCAATCCAACAAGTGGAATCATCGAATGCGAACGATTTGGGGGAGTGTACCGGCGCCAGATTGGTCCACGAGCCGACCACGAAATCACGCAGCAGCGTGGCCCCAGCGCCGTACGCCAGCCACCGCTCATTGCCCGTCAGCAAGTACAGTTTTTCGGACCCATGCGAAAGTCCAGCCGGCGGCAACGGCAGGTTCTCCCAGCGCGAAACCGCGGGATCGAAGGAACTGAGCCTGAATGAATCGCCGGCCGCAACCAATCGGCCGCCCGCAAACGCCAGCGTTTCAATTTCCCGCATCGCCAACCCTTCGGCCAGACCATATTTCCGGAAGCTCTGACGCTTCAAATCCAGAACCCCAACGGACTCTCCCGCCAGCCACAACTGGTCATCCTGAAACAGGAAGGAGTTAATCTTCGCCGGTAACGAATCCGCTTTGAACAACTCCGGCTTCGTCCCGTCCGCCGCCAGGCACCAGAGCCGATTGCGTTTATCGAGCGTCTCGCCGGAAAGATCGGGCGTTGCGTCGCTGGAAGGCGATGATCGCTCATCCATCGCCAGAACCCACAACCGGCCCTCGTGATAGGCCAGTTGCCGGATGACTCGCACCTCGAAACTCGGAGGAAACTGAATCCGCTGCACCTCGGGCGTAATTTCGTTGGGCCGGAGGTTCGGCGGGGAAAGCCGGAACATGCCGAAGAAAGACATGTATTGCTTGAGCCAGGCCGGCGCGGGCACCATCGGCGAAACGCGCGGCGCGGACTGCGGAACTGAAGTTGGGCGGAGTGGTTTGGCGGTTGCCAGACTTGCCTGATTTGAAATCGCGCCCGCCGAGCGGACCAATGTTTTTGCGGGAAGAGCATTGGTGTTGCTGGCCTGTGCCTGCGCATACTCCGCCGCCCGCTTTTTGCGTTGAACGAGTTCATTCGTCAGCTCGGTTTTCCATTTCATCGTCAACTCCGGCGGCATTTGCTTGGGGAACCCATGGTACTCTGCCTCCATGAGCACGGTATGCACTCCTTGCCGCCGCGATTGATCTTCCTTCGCCGCGTCCTCCAACGCTTCCGCCACCGAATCCCATTGCGGAAAAAGTTCCACCACATCGTCGAGCGATCTGACAGCCGCCTCGGGAATGCCTCCCCTTGCCTGGAAAGGAAAAGGCAGTTCCACACTGCCCGGCTTCAGCCCAAACCGGTCCACGTATTTCCCCCACGCCTGACTGCGGCGGTATTTGGTCCAGAATTGATTCTTGACGTTGAAACCAAAGTCAACCCACCAGCCGTAGCGGCTGGTAACCCAAAGCACCCGCGCATCGGCATTGTCCGGATCGAAGTAACAGGCGGTTTCCAACATGTGGACGACCTGCACGAACTTTTCCCGGTCGTGCAATCCCAACTCCGAACGGCCGCGTCCCGTCATCGCCACGTACGCCTTCACAATCGAGTCCGCGATCTGCTGGCGGACCGCCGTCGAATCATGCTCACTCCGCTGCGGGCGGGCGCGGGAAATTACCTGCGGGATGAGCCG
The DNA here is from genome assembly GCA_044225555.1 of Limisphaerales bacterium. Taxonomy (GTDB): domain Bacteria; phylum Verrucomicrobiota; class Verrucomicrobiia; order Limisphaerales; family JADLHS01; genus JADLHS01. Next base: position 102,202 of record JBGAIM010000011.1, read on the forward strand.
GCGGATTAACTCGCTGGTTTGCGCCGGAGGCAGACTCTCACGCGCGGCTAGCGTCAAGGATTCCTTGAGGGTGACCGGTGGATCCGCCCCATCCCACAGGTTCAACCCCAGATCCAGCCTCGACTCCATCCGTCCCGGCGTTCGCGTATTGGTCACCGAGTACGTTCCCCAAACATACAAATCCGCCGTTCGACTCCACGAATCCTGACCGGCCTCGATAATGCCGTCCACAACCAGTTCCGACTCGCCGGTGGACTGGTAGGCTTTGGGAAAGCGGATCAACCGGATCTTGCCATTGGCCGCCACCGCCCGCTCGAGTTCGTCCGAAAGCTCGCGCGATAGAACCTCCGTGCCTTTGCGAAATCCCGGCCAACTGCTGGTATCGGCCAGGAACAAGAAAGCGACCCGGGCCTGGTTCGCCATCTGTTGCTGGCTGGCCTTGGCTTTCGCAAACAATTTCCGCAGCGCCCCAACCGCAAACTTCACCTGGCCGGATTCGAGTTGTGCCCACCCCTTGCCCTGGTCTGGCAGAGTCACGGTTTCCTCGGCGATGACATCCGCATGCTTCAATTCAATCACTTGAATCGCCAAGGTGGCCCGGCTCTTGTCATCCGACGAAAAATGTCCGGTGACCAGCCAGTCGGCGCCGAGCAACCGGCCCTGACGCAATGGGGCGCTTCCACCAGCGGCTTTTAGTCCGGCCAGGCCAAATTCCTGTTTCGCGAGGCTGATCTGCGCCCGCTCCACCCATTCAATCCCCGCCTCCCCCGCCAACTCGATCTGCACCAGACTCGTAAAGTCCGCCGCCGCCTGAATGCTCCGATAGGAATTCTCATCCGTGGAAAAATCCATCAAGGCGACGCGCGTCGGGGCGGACGGCTCCGCGCCCGCCCCATTTGGAAAGGCTGACAATAGCGCTCCGGCCATGAACGCCATGGTTCTCCATAGAATGCGTGTTGCGAAAGCCGGCACCGTTATGCGCTTTGTCGGTAATTGCCTCGGATCATCTGGCGATCTTTGCCGCCAACCGCTCCGCCAGTTCTGCCGCCGCGTTTTGCAGTGAAGTCTTTGCTGCGGTCTGCTCCGCAACGTCCACGGCCACGCTTGTCTGACGATCCACCGTGATTACGTCACCATTGCTCTTGCGTGCCTTGATCTCGATGCGCGCCTTGCACGAAATCAAATTCCCCTTCCGCAATCCAAACGTGCTGAAGGCTTCCCCGGAGATTTCCACGTCGGGCTTGTCCGTGGATTTGTCGTCCACCAACTTGAAGCCGCACTCCTGAAGAATCAGACCCAACTCGGTTTCTGCCGCTGGGTCAATCACCGCCCCACCAAAATGTCGCTCGGCAATTTTCACTGACACGCTCGGAAACTTGTCCGACTTGAGCGACTTCTTGATCTTCGCGATGCGCTCTTCCCGGGTCTCGACTTTGGCCACCAGCGTCTCGCCCTTCTGCGTCACGGTCGTGGCGATCTTCTTCGCGAGATCGGCGGAGAGATCAGTGAGAGACGCGGCACTCGTACCTTTGACCATCTCACCGTAAACCCGGCTCGTCTCCGTGCCGATGACCTTGGCGACAATCATGGTTTCCTTGTCCACCTTGAACACGCGCCCGGTGACCAACACCTTGGCACCGGTGAGATGGCCCACCTTGGCCGCCGTCTCGGGCGAGACCGTGCCGGACAAGCCGAGCTCCTGTTCGCCCAGCACTTTTTCCAATTCGGCCCGCTCCACGGTGATCAGCATTGGCTCGGCGGAGAGCGTCGCATTGACGAGCGTCGAGATTTTCGGGCCGAGGTCGCGCACGTTCTCGTCCTTGGATTCAAAGTCGAACACGGCGACGGTCAGAACTTCCTGCGCTCCGCGGGCGGCAACAACCGTCACGGCCAGCAACAGGGCGACGAGCAGCTTGAGTTTTGTTTTCATAATTCGTTTGGATTTCATGGTTGGGGTGAGAGTGAAGGCAGGCGCGGCGGCTCCGGCCGCAGCGCGAGCCGGGCAAAGTGAATCAGGTTCAACTGCGATCGAGGATGCTCCGCCAGATTTGCGACCAATTCAGCTTGGGCAACAACCACCGCGGCTTCACCGGCGGACACAGTGTAAAAGGACGGTGACAATTTATCGCGCTTCTCCGGCGGCGGTTGCAACCAAACCACACTCGCACCCTTCTTTGCCAACAGCTCGATTTGCGCCGGCAAGCCTTCACGCATCTGCTTCTTGGCTGCGAATGGACCCACGATGGCAAGCTTGCCGTGAAAACTCTCCAGCCCCACATCCTCCAGATCGGCGAACTCGACCGACATCGTCTTGAGCAACGGCTTGAGTTGGTTCTGCGGATCATAAATGCCCAATGCATTTTCGTGCTCGCCCGCCTGAGCTTTCAATTCCTGGAGCAGATTCGTCGGATACACGAGCACTTCCAACCGCCCCACAATGTTGCTCACACCTTCAATCCACTGAATCAGAAATCGCGTCTCTGCTTTCACCGCCGGAAAATCCAGCGTGGCGGAATCAACGACCGTCTGCCCCGGCAACACTTGAAGTTTCTTCCATGGTGAATCGCTAACACGGACCACCGTTGCCGAACTGGCTTGAAACAGCCGGGCGCTGACGTCGCTGTTCATCGTTTCCTTGCCGGCGTTACGCCAGCGGAGTTCGAGCGCGCGCCCGCCACCGCCGAACACGGCTTGCGGCTGCGAGTCCGGCAGCAGTTGCAGTTGCGCCAGCGCCGCTTCTGCAATCACAACGGCAACGAGGCCGGCCAAAAGGCATGTGCTGCTTGATTTCATTTCCAAATTACTTCGCCTGAACAGGGACCGGCACGGGTGGCCGCGGGAATCCGGGGCCATTTGTCCGCCAGCCCGCGTTGGTCCCACCCTTCTGCCAGAATCTGTCCACCTGTTCTTTGAAGCGCTGCTTCGGGTCATTCCCCGAAGCTGAGCCGGGTACCATTGGCCCAGCGAACGACCACCCGCTGAGCCCCTGGCCAATCTGAAATCTGCAGAGCGCCTGGATTTCTTCCACATCAATCAGGCCATCATGGTTATCGTCAAAAAATGGACTATTCATCATCGGCCTCGTCCTTGAGCCGGGACTGGACTGTAACAAGTCACTAAACTCGCGCCGGTCCAACAGTCCGTTGCTGTCCAGGTCGAATGTTCGCACCAACTGTGCGGCGAACAAACTGAGCGCGTGCTCAATGCCAGCCTGCTCGTTTGCATCCAATACTTTGTTCTTGTTCGCGTCAAAGAACGCCAATTCACCTGCGTCCAACCAACCATTTTGATCAGCGTCGATTTGAGTCAACTGTGACGCAACAAAGTCTTCATTGGTGAGCGCGGACTCTTTTTCCTCGTCATCAATCTGTCCGTCACGATTCCGATCGAAATCATCCAGCAATTTTTGCGCGGCCCGTTGACTGGCGGTTGCCTTTTGTTCCCGCCGCAGATCCTGCGTTCTTTTCTGGCGCGCCACCTCCTGATCGAGTTGGTCGAATGAAACGACCCACACGCCGATCCTTGGGAGATCGCCAGCGCGTGCGCCGGATAATGGCATGTGGAAGACCTCGCATCCGAGATACAAGCGATCGCTCCCCACGGCCAACCATGGCCCGACCGACCCGGGTATCATCGGCCCCCTCGACACACGCCCTGAAACGGGGAGGACAGCGCCGATGTCGTCAAACCGGAGATGCAGATCTTGCGGCTCGGCGTAGTTGCTTGAAAAACACAACAGCGACGCGTGATAACCATCCTGAGCCAGGACCCTCGTGCCCGTAATGACGTGGTCCCGTTCATTGATAATGTGCTCCGCTTTGGCGTGGTCCACCAAAAGCAACAGGTCGGATTTCCGGCTGGTAACTGTCAGACTTGATGCGGGAAGCCCCTGCGGTCCTGACTTGAGAGCTTGTGGCAAATGCCAGAGCGGATTTGGAGGGAGCGTCGCCCCGGGACCGATTGTCTGCGTGCCGCCGGCCTTAGGACCTAAACAGTATTCAAGTCGATCACCGCTTGCCCGCATACGCCAGACACCTGTACCTGTCCAGCCATCACCTATAAACAGCAAGCCATCCTCCGAGATCTGGAGCATCCCGGGAACCGTGTCGCAGACCTGACTCCAGTCTGCGCCCGCCCACGCAAACACCTTCTTAGCGGGCGCTGAGTGCTTCTGAATCAAGTGTGGAAGCGGGCGGTTGCCTGCGATTGCTCGCGAGGATGCGCATGCCGGCGCCACCTTCCTGGATTTCAACAATCAAATCACGCGTTGCGGCGTACAGCCGGTCGTTCACGACAAACAAACCGCAGTTGCCGACATCAGGAAGCTCCAGTTCGATCCAGGCCTTCCTCGCCATGTCGTATTTTCGAACCCTGCCGCCTTGACTCGTAAACACGTCACCGCCCCAAAGAGCCGTGTGATGATAAAAAGGGTTGTGCTCGGAAAAGTCAGTTTCGGCACATTCGATGACCTGCCAGCGCTCGGTCTTGAGATCCAAGATGGCGACCGCCGGAATGGCGGCGTAGCGCAAGCTAACCCAATTTCCTTGGGGGTCTCCCGAACGAATGGCTCGCCCAAACTGCAGGTCGAGCAGAAGCTTGTCCGACAACAAGTGGTGGGCACTGATGTAAACAGCGGTAATCGTGTCAGGGGATAACTCTCCAAGCGGAATCTCCAGGAATCTCTGTGCCAGAATGATGTTGGTGATTACATCGGAAATCTCCCTGGGTGTTGCCAGCGGCTTGGCCGCGCGCGCGGGTTTTGGCTTTGGTGCTTGAACTGGCTGCGCGAGTTGCTGAGATGTTGGCGGGGCGTCGGGGTGGGCAATTTTCTCAGTTTTGCTCTGGAGATAGTTCTGAACAAATTTGGCATCGTTTTGCAGACGGGATTTCTGTGATCCATCAGCCTGCTGGGCCTTGGCCAGCAAGTTGGACATGTAGGCATTAATGAGAGGCAGCAACTCGAGCGCCTGCTGCTGGCTGTAGGATTGGTCCCGAAAGACTTCCACAAATTGTTGGAATACATAAGGCTGACCTTCGCGCAGAAACCTCTTTTGATCTTCAAATACCTTCACAAAAGAAGCGCGGGCGGTGGCGGCTTTGAATGCCGGAATGGTTTTGTTCCAATACTCCCGGTTCAGCTCTTCGGTTTCGGCGCTGGGAACAAATCTCCACCCCATGTAAAACAGCTCCACGTTATTCCCCACCAATTCCGCGCGATTGGAGCGAACAATACCCCACCATTCCCGTTCAGCTTTCTTGGCTGACTCCTCATCCGGCGCATCAGCCCTGGCGAGCGCCTTCGCTTCCATCTGCAGAAGCAGGTTGGTAGAACTACCTAATTCCCGAGTAAAGTCGTCCCACAAGCGAGGCAGACGTTGCCGGTCCCGCTCATCCCACTCGACCAAGCGCGGATGAAGCACGCCTCGGTCCCAAAAGACGGAATGAAAGTAACAAAACACCGGGCTTTCCATCAGCTTCCGATAGAGAGCTAGCGTATCCTCCGGACGTTCCTGCCAGAAGCATCCCCATTCTGCCATGCAGGAAAACATATTGGGGTATTCTCCCATGGTGTGAGCAAGTTCATCGTGAGTCGCAATCCTTCCACCCACATAGAAGCTATCTTGCACAGATGGTGATTCTGAGATCGTAGTCGCGACCGAGCGCGCCAGAGAGCGCAACTCAGCCAAGCTGGCCGCAGCTGATCGATCCCGCTGCGGCACAAAATAAAAGTTCTGGAGAACCTTTGATGCCGCCAACAGTTCATCAATCCCTAGTTGATACCAATCTGAATTCCGCCAGTCGTTCCAGCCCGGACCGCGAGACAACACCTTGGGCTGACCCTCGGGCGAGGTCTGGCAGAATTCCAAATACAACTCCAAGGTTCGCCTAGCCTGTTCGATATTGTCCGGCGAAGGCAGCCCCGTCGGAAATACGAAGTCAACAACTATGCCCCCGTGCTGATTCTTCGGACCTTTCTTATAAAAACCTCCCCAAGCATGTTCCGCCAGCGTCTCACGGATGTGCGCCTCAATCCCTGCCTCAGTTGGCGGTGGCGACACCGGCACTCCCTGTGCATCGACTCCGGGACTCAAGTGAGATTTCAAAGTCGAATATGGCGTAAGCCGGGCGTTCACGCCGGCTACATAGGCTCGACCACGCAACAAGGCACATTCCAAGTCGTGCTTTCCCAGCGCCCACGCCGCATCGGCCGCGCTCTGCGCTTGTGCGAACACTCCCCACCGCAGCGCCCATTTTGCCTCCTCATAAAATTGTGCAGCTTCGTCCGCCGCTTTCCACTCCTCAGCGATGTAGGCAATTTGCAGTGCGGTGACCACCTTCGCAGCCAACGCATTGATCACATCGGCGAGGTTCGTCCGACTGCCACTGACCTCGAATTGCACCGGCTTCCCGCCCTTGGCCGGGGTCAGCTTCACGTTCAAGGTCATGGTGAATTTCGAGTAGCTGTTCTGGTCCACGACGCCTTCCAGCAACCAGGCCCCGTTCCAAAACGCCGTCTCGTCCGCCAACAAGTCTTTTTCCTCGCTGACCTGCTGCAACTTCTGGCGCTCCAAAACGAATAACCGCGGCTCGCGGCTCAATCGTTGAACGGCGAGTGTTTGCAACTGCCGCTCCAACTCGGGCGCCTCCGCCGACGAAACGGCGGAACGCAGGTTCACCACCGAAACCGGCACCGCATCCTTGGCCAGCACCGCCAGCTTGGGCAGCATTGGCTGAAGCCGTCGGACATAGGCGCTGGCCCACTCCGTTAATCGGTCGCTCTCGACCGCGAACCGCTCCGCCGCCAGCACCACACCCGGTTTCACAGCGACCAGCCTTGCGTTCAAGACGAGGGTCTTTGTCGCTGCCGTCGGGGCGAAGGATGGCAGCTTGATTGCAGGATCACCTGCTCCGGCCGCTTCCGCCCCGTAATCCAACAGCAACAATCCATCCGCTCCAAGCACTTGCCCGAGTCGGAGATAATCTTTGTTCGCCCCTGACAATCCCTGCTCGCGATAGACCTTCTCGATTTGATCGCGTTCCAGCACCTGGAGGTTTGGCAGCTTCGAAAGTTCGACCGTTAGCAGATCAGCCGCCCCGGCGGACGCGTTGGATCCGGAGATGATCGCCAGGCGCACCGCGGAAGAGTTGGTTTGCGCATGCGTTGCGGTCACCCACAATAAGAACAAGACCAGCAGAAAGTTAATCTGCCACTGGGAGCGCTGAAGCTCTGCTGCCGTCAAACTTGGCTCGCGCCTGCCCGCCAGGCACCTCGGCTGCACCTGCCACAACAAGACCGAAATCATTGTAATGCCCACTCTCATCTCCAAATCATAAGACAATCCGCGCGACCAAAGCCTTTGATCAATACGGTTACCTGGTTCGAGCCCAGGGCGGCGCGGAGTCTATTCATGTTCAGGGATCGTCTGCCGCAAAGCCGTAGCAACCTTCTTTAGGTCTGCTTGGAGTTCCGATAGTCGCGTCTGTGCAGACTTCAGTTCCTCGGGGGACATCCGTTCCTCCTGCTTGCGAATTTCTTCGCGCGCTTTGGCGTTCCCATTTCGCGCCGCAATGTTGAACCAGGCCCAGGCCGCGGGTGTGGATTTCGGAGTGTTCAGGCCCTGGTCATAGAACTCACCGATACGAAAGGCCGTCGCGCCGTCACCGAGCGCCGATTTGAGATAAAGCGACAACACGGCATCGGCCTCGGGAGGATGCGGAGGGCCTCCGAGAGTGAGATGGCGGTCCATGGGGAAGATCAGCAGCATTCCCGATGAACCACCGACCACCGGCTTGTATTCGATCATCTTGGCCAAGTCCTCCGGAGAGTAGTTCCATCTGCTGTTCAGAACCATTTTGCTGTAGCAACGGGCGGCCATCACCAAGTCGCGATCCGTTCCCCAGCCATTTTCGTAACGGATCTTGAGATCACCCCATTTCCCAATGCGCTCCAGCAAAGCCACCGGACGTTCACTGTGGTGTCGCGGCTCGCCAATCCCGCACGCGTAGAGTTCCGCCAGTTGGTAAATGGCGTCTTTCAAATCCTGGTCGGCAGCGGCGCGGATCAATTCCAGCGCGCGCGCTTCGTCCGGCGCCACGGCCTTGCCTTCAAGGTACATCATGCCGAGATGATACTGACCGCCAGCCCAGCCCTGCTCTGCCGAGCGGCGATACCAGCGTAACGCTCCAAATAAATCCGGGCGGGTCAGGTGGCGTTCAGTGCCCTCTCCCACCCACTCGACTTGTTCGCAACGATAGCCCATCAGACATTCGGCCCACGGACTCCGGGCCTCGGCGGCTTTCCTGAGCCATTCCATGGCTTTGGCACGATCTCGCTCCACACCGTTCCCGCTCCAATAACAAAGATAAAGCTGGACCATCGCATCGGTCTGACCTTCCTCGGCGGCCTGCCGATAAAACGGAACGGCTTCGTCAGCATCGCCCTTTTCCTCGTAAAGCAATCCCAGGTTCAACCGGGCGAGCCCACGGTCCTTGTCGCTCGCCGACTTTTGACTCGTGGCCTTCTCAAACCAGCGAATGGCTTCATCCAAATTCGTTGCCACGCCGTCACCGAAACGATAGGCACGCCCAATTTCCACCATCGCGACGGGGTGGCCCTGACTAGCAGCCAACCGGAACCACCGCAACGCCTCTTTCATATCGGCCGGCACTCCCTCGCCTTCGCGATAGAGAATCCCCAAATTCGCCTGCGACTGCGCCAGCCCGCGGTCGGCGGCGTATCGGTACCACTCAATGGCCTTGGCGAGATCGTTCGTCCCGAGCCGCCCGCGCTGATAAAGCAGTCCCAGGTTGTTGGCCGAAGGCAGATAGCCGGCTTGAATTGCACGCCGATACCACGCCGCGCCTCCAGCCGGATCCGGCGGCACCCGGAGCCCCTCCGCGTGGCAATAGCCGAGATAGTGCAGCGCGGAGGCATCGCCGGCTTCGGCCAGGCGTTGAACTTCAGGCAGCGACACGGTCTGCCACTTCTTTAGCAACTCAGAAAGCGCTGGCCAATTGGTTGAAGGATTGCCGGCCGCTAGTAGCCGAAGCGAGCTGTTAACCAGGCAAACCAACAGCATTGCGAACAGTCCAACACGGGCGGAACGCATCCAAAAGCGAAACAGTTTTGCGGGCTGGTTCATGGCGTTTGCGGCGTGGTTGTCGGCGACGCGGGCAGGGTTGCCTTGGCACGTCGCCGGTCCCGCTGCGCGGCAAATTCTCTTTCCATCGCTGCATCAGCGATGAACCAGTGGCCACAATACTTCGGTCCGCCCAAGACGAGTCCACCGGGGACGCGAAGCCAGAACGCCATGTTGCCCACGCGCTGTTGAAAGCGCAGGAATATCATCGGAAACCCGAAATTGGATGGCTCCAGGATGTCGGTGGGTCGTCCATTGATGATTGGCAAATCGGGCAACCCGTTGGTCGGAAATCGCACAGCCACCGCCAGCGGCTCGCGAGCGTCCGGCGTAAAACAGAACAGCGTGGCATCACGTGCATCTGAAAACCTCATGGGTTCGGGATTGCCCATTCCCAACCGTCGAGGGGCGAGCGCCCAGAGCGTTCTCCCCTCGGTCGCTATCTGGCTGTTTTCCATCGGATAATTCTTCGGCCAATCCCACCGCAGCGGAGGCAGAAGCTTTTCAGCAGCGGGTGGCGGAATGCGAATCCAAGTTTCTTCCATCAGCAACGATTCAGCCGGGCCGTCGTTCCAGAAACCAACGAGGTAGCGCCGCGCATAGGGGCCGGTGAGCAACCGCTGCGCGCCGGCCGTTGAAAAATAATCCGCCGTCAGGTTGAAGAACCCGTTCGTTCCCCTCAACGGCAGCGGACGGATACTCCACTGCCCACCCGTCGAATCAAACACGAGAAAATCGTCGTGCGCCAGCGCACCGAGCCTGCCATCCGCCAGCGCAAAAATCTGCGTGTCGGCCGACCATAACGGATCAATCTCGTTGGCCGGCGGCGTGCGCCGGGAACTGACGAGCACCTGGACGTTTCCCGATTCCAGGTTCACCGCCAGCAAGCCGTCGCCACGGCCCACGAACAGCCGCCCGCCCAGCCAGACGAGAGAGGATGCCCCCTCCATCGGCACGGAGATTTCCTTCCAGTTCCTCGTCTGGAATACGTACTGCCAAAGTCGCCCTCCTGACTCCGCGAACAGCGCGTTCTCGGAAACCTCAAACAGCCGGCCAGCAACTCCCTGCTGTTTGGGAAACGGAATCTCCTCCGTTACACCGCGCTGCGGGTCCACCACGAGAAAACTCGTCGGGTAGGAACCGCCAAATTCTCCGGACTGTGGGTCGAGATAGCGGACCCGCACCCAGAGGCGGCCATGACGATACATCATTCCATCGAACTGCGGAGTGCGATAAGAATCGTCTCCGCCCGGAGCCGTTTTCCAGGGGATGAACCGTGCTTCGACCACGGCGGCGGCGGCCAAAGCCGGTGCCGGCGGGGGACTCGCTTTAGCGGCACCAGCGCTTTGACGCAGGCTGGTTAACTTGTAGTTGAACCGATTGGACCGGGTTTGACACCATCGTTCCATAAGAGGCAACAGTTCCCGCGCCTGTTCCGGCGTCTCCATTTTCACACTCGTGTTCGGAAAGAACTGTTCCATCACGGCGACATTCGTGTTGGCCGGGTCTGCCAGAAAGACCATCCGCAAACGGTGCTTGAAGCCGGCAAACGGTTCGTGAGCGAACGCCTTGTACATGTCGTCATCCCTCGTCTTTTTTGTCAACGCCACGCGCGTCCGTTCCACGAGCATCGCCTGCTCCGCATCCCGGAGCAGCAACGCACGATCCTCCCACATTGCCGACACCAGCTCTTCTTCAGCCCGGCGCAAGCTCCCTTGTTCATCGTCCGGCGCCAGCAGGAGCGCCAGGAACAATCCTTCCAACCGTACCGCCGGGTTGGTGCTGGCTCGCGCGTCATCCACCAACTGCCGCATCACGGCAGGTGCGCGCTGGCGGTCCGGCCAGGTCCAACCAATGATCCGCGGAAGGCCAGCCGCCTTCGCGCCTGCGGACAGGAGATCGCGATAAAATCCCAGCGCATCTTCCGGCCGCTCGAACGCCATTCCCCCTTCCCTCCACCGCAACGCCGCAAAAGTCAGACGCGGGTCGTTCCACTTCACCGCATTAGTCATGGCTGCGCCCTGCACATCCAACCCCTTCAACATGCGGCGGGCGCTGGACCGCAGCGCGAGTAGATCGTCCGCGTGTTCGGACCGCATCTCGGCGGCGTAATAGTAACCCTCCAACTGGTTGAAGGCCTGCCGCAGTAATCGCATACCCGGCGTGAAGGAATCCAGCGAATTGGTGCTGCCAAAGAACACCGGCGCGTTCTGAAGAACGAATTCCAGCCCGCGGTCCAGTTTGGGAAACGCTGACGCATCCGGCACCTGCAGCACGTGCATGCCGTCATCACCGTTCACGGAACTATCCGGCATGCTCTCGACGTACGCACGCACCAGCAACTGTGCCGCCTCAGGAGTCCGCCGCCCCAACGCCCAGGCCGATTCAGCCGCCGCCTGCGCCTGCGGGTAGAGCTTCCACCGATATGCCCACTGCGCCTCCCCATAAAATTGATTCGCTTCATCCGCCGGCTCCCAAGGCGCAGGGTCTCGATTGATGATGAGCGCTTTCAGAATCCCATCTGCGAGGTGATTGATGACTTCAGCCAGGTTCGTGCGGTTGCCAGCGGCTTCGATTGGCAGCGGCGCAGCGCCTCCGGGCGGCACCAACCTCGCGCTGATCGTGATGGTGTCCGGCGCTAAACCATTTCGATCCACCCCGCCATCCAGGAGATAACTCCCGTCCCAAAACGCGGTGTCGTCCAGACCGTTCAAGTCCTTCTCCCCGGTCAGCAATTGCATCCGCCTTCGTTCCAGAACAAACAGCCGCCTTTCCCGGCTCAATCGCTCGATCGCCAGCAATGTCAATTGCCGTTCGGTTTCACGCGATTCCGACGATTGAATCGCCGAACGCAAATTCACCACGGAGATGGGCACGGCGTCCTTGGCCAGAACTCCCAGTTTGGGCAGCAATGGGTTTAGATGAGTTGAGACTCCACCAGCCCACGGCGCGAGGTTCGGAATCGGCCAGGGATACCGTTCACTGGAAAGCAGCACTCCAGGCTTCACGGCGACGAGTTGAATTCTCAACCACTCATTCGTGCCCTCCCTGCCTGTCTCCAGCAGCAGAAGACCGTCCGCTCCCAGCAATTGGCCCAACTTCAAATAGTCCCGGTTTCCTCCGGCCAACGTCTGCTCGCGATAGACCTTCTCGATCTGCGCACGCTCCAACAACCGGAGTTCCGGCTGCCGCGAAAGCTCGACCGCCAGCAAATCGGCAAGCGCCCCCGTCGTTTTCGCTTCCGAAATAATTGCCAGCCGAGGCGGGGCATCGTTCGTTTGCGCAGACATTCCACCGACCGCGAACAACGTCACGATCAGCATCAAATAGGAAAGCGCCCTGCCGCCCGGCCATTTCACGATGAGGCCCCCATGGCACGCGCTTCGATCCGATACCCGCTCACGCGTGCTGCGTGCGATTCACTGCTCCAAACCAGTCTGCTGCCGGCCAGGATGATGTTGCCCCGCGCATCTGCCAGCACATCACACACCTCACCGTTCAACCGGATTTGTTGCCCGCTGGAGGTGATGATCTGGCAACAACCATCGGGGCCGCAGATGTTCAAGTAAATGGCCGGCGAATCCGGCACATCGGCCTTTTCCGCCAGCACCAACTGCATCCCGTCCTTGTCCAAAATCACCGCCTGCACCTGATTGGGAAACAGCGCACGAACCTCATGAATCAATCTTTCACTCTGCAAAAAATTCTGCGCGACTTGCGTCGCCCGGGCTCCGCGCCAGTGTCCAATGACGAAACCGATCAACACACACGCCCCGGCCAGCGACAATCCCCACGCCAGCTTCGGCCAGAAGGAATGTTGCCTGGTCGGGGACACACGGCCCACGCGCAAGGCGGCACCAACGCGGTTGGGAAATTCCGCCCAGTGTCCGTCACCGCGGCCGGGGACTTTTGCGGATTTCAAGAGCTGGTTGAGTTCGGCGTCGTTCATGTTACGAACGGTTTTTTTGCAACCATCGTTTGAGTTTGCGCCGCGCCGCGAAGACGCGCCAGGAGACCGTGGTCTCGGAACAACCCAGCACCCGCGCCGCTTCGGCGTGATTCATGTCCTCATAGACTGTCAGCACGATGGCCGCTCGCTGTTTGACGGGAAGCTTCATCAGGGCTTCCTGCACCTGCCGGGTTTGCGCTTCGGACGCTCGATCCTCCGGGCTGGATTTTGCTCCCGCCATGCGTTCCTGTTCAGCCCAGTTACGATGCACTTGCTCACGGCGGGCATGGCTCGTTCGCCAGTTGAGACAGGCGTGCACCGCGATCTGGTAAAGCCACGAGGAGAATTTTGCTTCACCGCGAAAGTCCGCCAGCCGTTGGAAGGCGCGGATGAAGCTCTCCTGCGCCAAGTCGGCGGAGTCGGCCAGCGAGCCGGTCATACGATAAGTCAATGCGTGAATCATGCGTTGATGACGCAACACCAGTTCCCCGAAGGCTTGCGTATCGCCCTCACGGCTTTTGCGAATCCACCCCAGTTCATCCTCAGAGTCGCCCATGCGCCTTCGATTTGACTGATATGACAACCGGCAACGCCCAATCCTTTGAAAAATCTGCGACAAAGACAAGTCATGTTGAATCTACGCACCTTTCTGTCACACTTCCCGAACACGATGGGCCAACTGAACTTTCCCAACAACGCCTACCTGGCGGCGTTCGTCAGCGCGTTTCTCACCACACTGCTGGTGCTGCCGGTCTGGCGGGTCTGGTGTGAGCGCGTCGGACTGGTGGATGACCCGGGCCACCGCAAAATCCATAACACGCCGACTCCCCTCGCCGGCGGACTCGCGGTGTTGACTGGCCTGATCCTGCCCATCGCCGCCGCCGTGGCCGTGCTCAAACTAAATGGCAGCCGTATCTCCAGCGAGGATCTGCTCACCTATGGCTTGAACAAACGCGCGCTGCAACTGGCGGCCATCGTCGCCGGCGCATTGGGCATGGTCGTCCTCGGCCTGCTCGACGACAAACATGAATTGAAACCGTTGATGAAATTCAGCGGACAATTTCTCGTCGCATTACTGGTCGCGGCGGCGGGCGTGCGCATCACGCTGTTTGTGCCCAGTCCGGTATTCAGTTATGCCATCACGATCCTCTGGCTGCTCACCGTCATCAACGCCTTCAACTTCATGGATAACATGAACGGACTCTGCGCGGGGCTCGGCGCGATCGGCGCCGGGTTGTTTGCCATCATCGCCGCGTCGCAGGGTCAATATCTGGTGGCATTGATCGCGTTTCTCACCTGTGGTTCCCTGCTCGGATTTCTGCCGCACAATTTCCCGAATGCCCGTGCGTTCCTCGGCGATTCCGGCAGTCATCTGGTGGGTTATCTGCTCGCGGTGATCGCCATTCTGCCCCATTTTTACTCGGAGAAAAATCCCCGGACGCTGGCCGTGCTTACGCCACTGCTCGTGCTCGCCGTGCCGCTCGCGGATCTCGCGTGGGTCGTAATTCTGCGCACGCGCAAAGGCCAACCGTTTTACATCGGCGATACCAACCATCTTTCGCATCGCCTCGTTCGTTCGGGGTTGAATCGCACGGTGGCGGTCATCTTGATCTGGCTGCTGGCGGCGGGCATCGGCGCGCTGGCGCTGTTGTAGCACGAGCCCCGGCAGCGCCGGCCTCCGGCCCGGCGAATTTCGAAGGAGTCCCGCATGCCGCCGGGCTGGAGGCTGGCGCTCCGAAACCTGCGGCTAGATGCCGGTCTTGGTGCCTGCAGCAATCGTCTCGGCGAACAATCCCAACACATGCGTTCGTGAGAGCGCGCCGACGAGCCGCTTTTCTTCGAGCGTGCTCACCACGGGAATATTCTGTTGCTCGCTGGCGAGCGCGAGATTGAACACGTCCACGAGGCGCTGATTCGGCGTCACGCAACGGGGCGGCGGCCGCATCACGTCGCTGGCGATCACCGCGCTCAATTCATGCCCCGCCCCGAGATGTTCCTTCAGATCGTGCAGGGCCACCACGCCGACGAGGCGTTGATCACGATCCACCACGGGCAGAAAGTTGTTCGCGCTTCGCAAGAAACGTCGGGCCATCTCGGGGATGGAAGTGGTTTCCTCCACCGGGGGCACGGGCGCGAGCATCACATCGCCCACCTTCTGTGAAGTAGCCGCACCAAAGCGTGTCGTCTCCTCGCTTTCCAGCAATCCCTTCATCCGCAGCGGCTCGGTGTAGATGGAGTCGTGTTCCAACCGCCCGGCCATCACGATGGCCATCACGCAACCCAGCATCAGCGGCGGCATCAACGAGTAATCCAGCGAAATCTCGAACACCATGATCATCGCCAGAAACGGCGAGCGTGTCGTCGCCGCCAGCACACTGCCCATGCCCACCAAGGCGAACGCACTGGTGGGCAATCCTTGTGCGACTTCCAGATGATGCAGCGCGACGCCAAAGATCCCACCGAGACTCGCGCCCAGAAACAGCGTGGGGGTAAACACTCCCCCCACCGTTCCCGAACTCACCGTGAACACCGTGGCCAGCAGCTTCGCCAGAAACAAACCACCCAGTACCAGCAGGGTCATTTCATTGTGTTCAATGTGCAGGATGCGGTTCGTCACTACATAGCCATTGCCCCACACGCCGGGAAACTCGATGGCGATCAGCCCCACCGCGAGTCCGGCCAGCGCCATCTTGGCGTAGATCGGCCAGTTGACACGGTCGAAGTGACCTTTGACCTGACGGATCATCTTGAGAAACACCGCGCCAAACACACCACACAACAAGCCCAGCAGCACGAACCACGGCAATTGCAGAATGCTCGTGAATTCAAACGGCGGCACCACATACCAGGGCGCAATTCCAAAGAAACTCCGCGACACCATCGCGGCGATCACCGACGAAAAAACCAGCGGGGCGAACAAATTCATGGAGACGTTCCCGAGCACAATCAACGACGCGAACACCGCGCCAGCGATGGGCGCGTTGTAGGCCGCCGAAATCCCGGACGCCGCACCACAACCCACCAGCAAACGCAACCGATACGGCGGCCAATACGCCACCTGGCCCAGTTTCGATGCCAGCGTTGCCGCCATTTGCGTGATGCCGCCCTCCCGCCCGATGGAGGCGCCCGTGCCGATGCTTACGAGCGAGGACGCCGCCTTCACGAGCCCGCTGCGCAAAGGAAGTTTGCCGTCACCAGCGACCACCACTTCCAGAATGTTCGTCGAACCCTGCCGCCCAACGATGCGCAAACCCCAATGCAACACCATCCCGGCCACCAATCCGCCCAGCGCCGGAATCAGGACGCGTTCCCACCACACCATCATTTCCGCAACCTCCACGGGATCGCCCGGACTGCGCAGGAAAAAGAGTTTGACCGCTTCGATGGCGTGAAAGAACACAAGGTTCACCAGCCCCCCCAAGACACCCACGACGCCGGCGATGGCGAGATGCAACGCCTCTTCGCGCAGGATGAACTTTTCGCGGAGTTGCAGCGCCTGTTGCCAGTGGCGACGGAGGAAATCGTGCGCCCTGGCAACCAGCCGGTTGATTCTCGAAGACTGCACACGGCAACTTTACGCCTGGCCACCGCATTGACGAGTCTGGAGTTTGGCCGGGCAGTGGCGCGTGATTGCCAACACCGCCAGCGTTCGCCACACTGTCGGCGGATGAGCAAAGCGTTTTACATCACCACCGCCATTGATTACGTCAACGGCCAGCCGCACCTCGGTCATGCCTACGAAAAGGTTATCACCGACGTGATCGCGCGCGCCCGGCGAAGTCTGGGCCAGGATGTTTTCTTCCTCACCGGCCTCGACGAACATGGCCAGAAGGTGCAGCAAGCCGCGCAAGCCGATGGCAAAACGCCACAGGCCTATTGCGATCAACTCGCCACCGACTGGCAGGCCTTCGCGCAAAAGCTGGAACTCACCAACAACGATTTCGTCCGCACCACCAGCGCGCGGCACAGGGAATTTGTTCAGGCGATTCTCGCCAAGCTTCACGCCGCCGGAGAGTTTTATCAAAAGACTTACGAAGGGTTTTATTCCACCAAGGAGGAAACTTTCCTCACCGAAAAGGATCGCCGACCAGATGGCACCTTTGATCCGGCCTACGGCGAAGTGATCAAACTTTCCGAGAGCAATTACTGGTTCAAGCTCAAGCCGCATCAGCAATGGCTCATTGACTACCTCGAAGCGAATCCGTCGTTCGTGCAGCCGGATTATCGTCGCAATGAAGTGCTCGGCTTCCTCAAGAACAACGAGCTGGAAGATCTGTGCATCTCGCGACCAGCGGCGCGCTTGAACTGGGGCATTCCCCTGCCCTTCGACAAGGACTACGTCACGTACGTCTGGTTCGACGCGCTGGTGAATTACATCAGCATCCCGGCCGCCCACGGCGATCCGCTGTTGAGCTCCACGTCCCACGTTCCAAGTTCCAAGTTGGAACTCTGGCCGGCCGACATCCACGTCATCGGCAAGGACATCCTGAAATTTCACGCGGTCTATTGGCCGATCATGCTCAAGGCGATGGGCCTGCCGTTGCCGAAACAAATTCTCACGCACGGCTGGTGGCAGAAGGACGGAGCGAAGATCAGCAAGAGCACTGGCAACATTGTGGACCCGGTCGCGGTGATCAATGAATGGGGCTTGGATGCATTCCGTTTTTACGTCGTGCGCGAACTCGACATCGGCCCGGACGGCAACTGGACGGACGCCGGATTCCGCTCGCGCTATCAAGCCGAACTCGCCAACGGCCTCGGCAACCTTGTGAACCGCTCGCTCTCGATGCTGAAGCGTTATCGCAACGGCGTTGTGCCCGCGCGCCATGATGAACTCGCACCCGATGTAAACAAAGTGGCCGCCGACACACAGGCATTGTTGACAAGGAACGAACTGCAAGGCGCGCTGCTATCCATCTGGCAACTCGTCACCCGCGCGAATCAATACGTGGATCAGACCAAACCATTCAGCCTGGCCAAAGACCCGTCGCAAGCCAAACGCCTCGACGAAGTGCTCTACAACCTTGCCGAAACTTGCCGCGTGCTGGCCGTTTTGCTCTGGCCTTTTCTGCCGGGCACAACGACCAAGATTTTTGCACAACTCGGTTTGACGGGCGCACCGGACAAATTTGATACGTCAGGCTGGGGCGGTTTGCCCGCCGGCCATGCCATTGGCGAACCTGCGCCGTTGTTCCCACGCAAAGACACTTGAGTTCATGCAGGTGTTCCTCACTGGCGGCACGGGATACATGGGGCAACGATTGATTCCGCTGCTGGCAGCGAAAGGGCACAAAATCAGCGCGCTCGTCAGAAAGGGATCGGAGCAGAAACTTCCCAGTGGTTGCACGGCGGTGTTTGGCAATGCCCTTGATCGGGCAACATTCATCAGTCAAATCAAACCAGCAGACACGTTCGTGCAACTGGTCGGTGTGGCGCATCCCAGTCCCTCCAAGGGCGAGGAGTTTCGGAAGATTGATCTGGTTTCAGGGCGCGAATCCGTTGCTGCCGCGAAGGAAGCCGGAGTGAAACATTTTGTTTATGTCAGCGTCGCTCATCCGGCGCCGCTGATGAAGGATTACATCGCGGTGCGGTCGGAAGTGGAGTCGTTGATTCGCGCGAGTGGGATGAATGCGACGATTCTGCGTCCGTGGTATGTCCTGGGCCCGGGCCATCGCTGGCCGTATCCACTGCTGCCCATCTTCTGGGTGTTGGAGCGAATCCCGGCCACGCAGGATTCAGCGCGGCGATTGGGTTTTGTTTCGTCGCGGCAGATGTTGTCGGCCTTGGTGAAAGCGGTGGATGATCCGCCTTCGGGAGTTCAAGTTTGGGAAGTGCCGCAGATTCGCAGCCGATTCTAATCTCGAACTCAATTGCCGGCTGGCCTCAAACCGTCACGGAACTTCCCGGCCATGAAAAACGCTTTACAATCCAATGCGCTTTGGCAGCGTCCTCTTATGAAGCCGAAAGGGCATGCATCACTGGTCTTCCTTCGCAACCCACCTGATATTATGAAGAACGCCATCATTCACAGGGCTGCAAGCGCTTGGCTGGCAGCTTTGCTCGCCATCGGTTTGGCCGGGTGCGCCACCGAATCGCATCGCGCCGTGGAGGCGACCAAGCCGGCGTCCGCCGGAACGGCCTACACCGGACCGAAGAGCGCCTTGGTGGTTGGCAAGTTTGACAATCGCTCCAGTTACATGCGCGGACTTTTCTCGGATGGAGTGGATCGTCTGGGCGGCCAGGCCAAAACCATTCTCATCGGTCACTTGCAGGAAACTGGCCGATTCACCGTGATGGACCGCGACAATCTGGAGGAGATTGCCCGCGAGGCAAAACTCAAGGGGCAGGAACAAGCCCTCAAGGGAGCTGACTTCGCGATCACCGGAGACGTGGTGGAGTTTGGCCGGAAGGAAACCGGTGACATGCAACTCTTCGGCATCCTCGGCAGCGGCAAGAAACAGGTGGCTTATTCCAAAGTCGCGCTGAACGTGGTGGATGTTTTGACTTCGGAGGTGGTTTATTCGGTTCAGGGCGCAGGCGAATATGCTTTGAGCAATCGCGAGGTGGTTGGGTTTGGTGGCACTGCCGGATACGACTCGACGCTCAACGGCAAGGTGCTCGATCTGGCAATTCGCGAAGCGATCAATCGGTTGGTCGAAGGGCTTGAGCAAGGGAAATGGAAACCCACCAAGTAAATCTATTTCGACGTTTTCTTCTGCTGCCGGTCGGCATTCTTCTTTTCACCGGGTGCGCTGCACCGACGTTGTACACCTGGGGGCATTATGAGGAGGTGATTTACGTTTCGTATGCTGCGCCGGGAAAGTTGTCCCCGGAAATGCAGGTGGCAAAATTGGAGGAGGATTACCAGAAGGCAAGAGCCACCAACAAACGCATGCCTCCGGGCTGGCACGCGCAACTGGGTTATCTCTACTTCCAACTTGGAAAAATGGATCAGGCACACCAGGAATTCCTGACCGAGAAGGCGGAGTTCCCGGAATCGACCGTGTTCATTGACCGTTTGTTGATCAACTTCAAAAAGCAATGAACGCCCGCCGAATTATTTCCTCAATCGGTGGCATTGTGGCGCTGCTGGCCTTAGTGGGTTGCGCCGCTCCGAAGCCTTACGATTACACAAACTTCCGTCTGCATCAGCCTCGCTCCATTCTCGTGCTGCCACCCTTGAACGAAAGCACACTGGTCGAAGGCACGTATGGCTATCTCTCCACAGTGACCCGACCGCTCGCGGAACTCGGGTACTATGTCTTCCCCGTTGCGGTCGTGGACCAGTTTCTCAAAGAGAACGGAATGCCAACCGCAGGTGAAATGCACCAGGTACCGCTGAACAAGGTGTGGGAAGTAGTTGGTGCGGATGCGGTCCTGTTCGCGACGTTGCAGCAATACGGCAGCAAGTACCAAGTGGTGAACAGCGCCACCGTGGTTCAGGTCAAAGCCAGGCTTGTGGACACGCGCACGGGAACTTTGCTCTGGGAAGGCACCGCCATGGCCCAGCAAAACTCAGGCGGCTCCGGTAACATCATAGCCGACCTGATTGCGGCTGCGATAACTCAAGCCATCAACGCCGGCACAGACGCAGCCCACGATGTTTGTCCTCAGGCGAACATGATGCTGTTCTACACAAAAGACCATGGGCTGCTCTACGGTCCATACCATCCGGAATATGGCTCGGCCAAAAAGTAACTCGGCTTCGAACCAGTTGATTCGCGCAATCACAGTCACCCTCAAAAGCAAAACGCCGGAGCTTTCGCTCCGGCGTTTACATTAAAGACTGGCGGCTACCTACTCTCGCAGAACCTATAGGACTACTACCATCGGCAATACTGTGTTTGACGGCCGTGTTCGGAATGGGAACGGGTCGGACCACAGCTTTATGGCCACCAAGAACTCGTAAGTCAGACGTCGCCGATTTTGCGGCAACCCGTCCAACTAAATTTCAAAAGAACAGTCCGCGCCTTGCAGCGCGGCGACCGAGGTTGATTCGGCCGTTCGTTGAAAACTACACACAGGAAACACTGGGATTACAATTCGCGAGTTAAAATCTTAGTTTTTCGTGGCGGCGTCCCGAAGGACGCCGCCGTTGAAAAATTTAAGATCAAGCCGCACGACCGATTAGTACTGGTCAACTAAACGCTTCACAGCGATTACATTCCCAGCCTATCAAACGGGTAGTCTGCCCGTGGTCTTTAGGGGGCTTGCGCCCCGGGAAACAATATCTTGGGAGGAGCTTGGCACTTAGATGCTTTCAGCGCTTATCTCTTCCGCACATGGCTACGCAGCGATGCCCCGGATGGAACAACTGCCACACCAGAAGTGCGTCTAACCCGGTCCTCTCGTACTAAGGTTAGAACCCCTCAAGTTTCCTGCGCCCACAGTGGATAAGGACCGAACTGTCTCACGACGTTCTGAACCCAGCTCGCGTACCGCTTTAACCGGCGAACAGCCGGACCCTTGGGACCTTCTCCAGCCCCAGGATGCGATGAGCCGACATCGAGGTGCCAAACCGGATCGTCGATGTGAACTCTTGGATCCGATCAGCCTGTTATCCCTAGCGTACCTTTTGTCCGATGAGCGACGGCAATTCCATTTTAAACCGTCGGATCATTTGGGCCTGCTTTCGCATCTGCTCGACATGTACGTCTCACAGTTAACCTGGTTTCTAGCCATACCCTCAACGCATAGTTGCCAACCATGCTGAACCAAGCATCGCGCTCCTCCGTTACTCTTTGGGAGGAAACCGCCCCAGTCAAACTGACCCGCACGCACGGTCCCCCGTCTGGTTTCACAGAAATCGGGGTTAGAATCCTAATTAGCAAAGAGTGGTGTTTCACATTGCGACTCCACGAATCCCGAAGGACTCGCTTCAAAGTCTCCCACCTACGCTACGCATCGTTAATCAGAACCCAATACGAGCTTACAGTAAAGGTGCATAGGGTCTTTCCGTCCTACTGCGGGCAGGCGGCATCTTCACCGCCGTTACAGTTTCGCCGAGATCCTCTCCGAGACAGTCGTTCAGTCGTTACACGATTCGTGCAGGTCGGAACTGCGGCTAACCCAATGTTTTAATCTTTCCGCATTGGTCACGTGTCACACCCTATACGTCGTCTTCACGACTTGGCAGAGTGCTGTGTTTTTGTTAAACAGTCGCTAAACGCAATTTACTGTGGCTTTACGCCGCTACATTACTGCAACGGTTTCAAGCACCTCTTCTCCCGAAGTTACGAGGCTAATGTGCCGAGTTCCTTAGAGAGGTTTCTCTCGCGCGCCTGAGTGCGCTTACACTCACCCACCTGTGTCGGTTTACGGTACGGGTTGTCCGGGGAACAACTGCAAACTTTTCTCGACACAGGACCCCACCAATACGCTTCGGCCGAAGCCTAAGCTCAGGATTCAATACCCTAGTTGATGTGATCCCATGTGTTATTCACAGCCTTAACCCGGGCAAGCGCAGGAATATTTAACCTGCTGTGCATCGATTACGCCTTACGGCCTCATCTTAGCTCCCGGCTAACCCTGGGAGGACGAACCTGGCCCAGGAAACCTTGGGTTTACGGCGAACAGGATTCTCACCTGTTTTATCGCTACTCGTGTCTGCATTCTCACTAATCAGCGCTCCACTTTCCGTTTCCGTCCAGCTTCGCTGCACTGATTACGCTCTTCTACCACTCATGTCCGGCGAACCGGTCATGAATCCATAGCTTCGGTATGTGATTTGATCGCCAATCATTTTCGGCGCGACATCGCTCGATGAGTCAGCTATTACGCACTGTTTAAATGATGGCTGCCTCTAAGCCAACATCCTCACTGTCTAAGCAACGTCACATCCTTTCCACTTAATCACATTTAGGCACCTTAGCTGATGGTCTGGGCTGTTGCCCTCTCGGCAATTGATCTTATCACCTACTGCCTGATTCCTATGATACTGAGACCGACGGTATTCGGAGTTTGATTGGTTTTGGCAGCCTGGTGGGGCCCCTAAGCCATTCAGTGCTCTACCTCCGCCGGGTACTTCCATAAGACTCGCCCTCAAGCGATTTCGAAGAGAACCAGCTATCACGGGGTTTGATTAGTCTTTCGCTCCTACTCTCAAGTCATCTCAGGATTTTTCAACATCCACGAGTTCGGTCCTTCACTGCATGTTACTGCAGCTTCAACCTGCTCAAGAGTAGATCACCTCCGCTTCGGGTCTATTGCCAGCGACTGATCGCGCTGTTGGCACTCGGTTTCCCTTCGCCTGCAGTTCAAAGAACCTTAGGCTGGCCACTGACAATAACTCGCAGACTCATTATGCAAAAGGCAAGCTGTCACCACTTGCGTGGCTCCAACACATTGTAGGCATATGGTTTCAGGTACTATTTCACTCCGCTAACAGCGGTTCTTTTCACCTTTCCCTCGCGGTACTAGTTCACTATCGGTTGCCAAGGAGTATTTAGTCTTATCCCATGGTCGGGACGGATTCGCACAGAGTTTCGCTTGCACCGTGCTACTTGGGGTACCTCTAGACGTCCTTCTGTTTTCGCTCACCCGGCTGTCACGGTCTTTGGCCCAACTTTCCAGATGGTTAAGCTAACATAGAGACTATCACATTAAGGCCCCGCAACCCCGGGAAGACAAGTCCTCCCGGTTTAGACTGTTCCGCTTTCGCTCGCCACTACTGACGGAATCACTTCGTTTTCTTTTCCTGGGGTTACTGAGATGTTTCACTTCGCCCCGTTTCGCTTCACTGGACTATGAATTCATCCAGATGATAACCCGCTGTGACGCGGGCTGGGTTGTCCCATTCGGAGATCCACGGCTGATAACGCCTGCTTGCGGCTGACCGTGGCTTATCGCAACTTGCTACGTCCTTCATCGCCTCTTGGCACCAAGGCATTCACCATAAGCCCTTAGTAGCTTGATCATATATTTGAGAAACCGTCATTGCTGACGGATACTCGACGAATTGTAATTTTTGCCCAATAATTTACCTATGTGTAGTTGTCAAAGAACGGGCCGAACCGCTACAACTGAGTTTTTTAGACCCAGATGTTTTGCTTCGGTAAAGCGTTTTACAGAAAGTGGTGGGCGTGACTGGAGTTGAACCAGTGACCCTGCGCTTATCAAGCGCATGCTCTAACCAACTGAGCTACACGCCCAACAGAGTTGGTGGAGCTGAGGAGACTCGAACTCCTGACCTATAGCTTGCAAAGCTACCGCTCTACCAACTGAGCTACAGCCCCATTTCGGGATTTTCGATTTCCGATTTGCGATTTTGGATTTCCAAATCCGCAATCAGGTGCTCGTCAATCCGCGATTAAATCGGAGTTCGATTTCTACCACTGTCTGTTCAAAGAGCGTTACTACTCTTCAAAAACTGAATTGTGCGATAAGCTTCGAACCAATCCCCATCTTGCGATGGGTTCGACCTCGGAAGTCCGGTTTTGATCCCGGACCCGTGGTTTCTCCTTAGAAAGGAGGTGATCCAGCCGCAGGTTCCCCTACGGCTACCTTGTTACGACTTCATCCCAATCACCAGCCATACCTTCGGCACCTTTTAAGGGGCGACTTCGGGTACAACCGGCTTTCATGATGTGACGGGCGGTGTGTACAAGGCCTGGGAACGTATTCACGGCGCCGTAGCTGATGCGCCATTACTAGCGATTCCAGCTTCATGCCGTCGAGTTGCAGACGACAATCTGAACTGGGCCCGGTTTTCTGGGATTTGCTCCACCTGACGGTCTTGCTTCCCTTTGTGCCGGGCATTGTAGTACGTGTGCAGCCCTGGCCGTAAGGGCCATACTGACTTGACGTCATCCCCACCTTCCTCCTCGTTGAAGCGAGGCAGTCTGTCCAGAGTGCTCCCAGTTAAGGGGTGGCAACAGGACACAGGGGTTGCGCTCGTTGCGGGACTTAACCCAACATCTCACGACACGAGCTGACGACAGCCATGCAGCACCTGTGCACACTGGTATTGCTACCTCGTCACCCTTTCAGGCTTCTACTATGTGCATGTCAAGGCCAGGTAAGGTTCTTCGCGTTGCATCGAATTAAGCCACATACTCCACCGCTTGTGCAGGCCCCCGTCAATTTCTTTGAGTTTTAACCTTGCGGCCGTACTTCCCAGGCGGCACGTTTAACGCGTTAGCTTCGCCACAAAAGGGGTCGATTCCTCTTACAGCAAACGTGCACCGTTTAGGGCCAGGACTACCGGGGTATCTAATCCCGTTTGCTCCCCTGGCTTTCGTGCCTCAGCGTCAGGAAATGTCCAGAGACTCGCCTTCGCCACTGGTGTTCCACTTGATATCTACGCATTTCACTGCTACACCAAGTATTCCAGTCTCCCCTCCATTCCTCTAGCCGAATAGTATCCGACGCAGTTTCCAAGTTGAGCTTGAAGATTTCACGTCAGACTTACCCGACCGCCTACGCACCCTTTACGCCCAGTGAATCCGAACAACGCTTGGGACCTCTGTATTACCGCGGCTGCTGGCACAGAGTTAGCCGTCCCTTCCTCTTCCGCTACTATCAGCTCACGACGTGTTAGGTCGTAAGGTTTGATCGCAAATGACAGGGGTTTACGGGCCGAAGCCATTCATCCCCCACGCGGCGTCGCTCCTTCAGGGTTTCCCCCATTGAGAAAAATTCTCGACTGCTGCCACCCGTAGGTGTCTGGACCGTGTCTCAGTTCCAGTGAGGCTGGTCGTCCTCTCAGACCAGCTACCCGTCTTAGCCTTGGTGAGCCGTTACCTCACCAACTAGCTGATAGGCCGCGGGCTTATCGAAAAGTGTCAGGCCTTACGGTCCCCGACTTTAAGTGCCAGAGGATGCCCTCCAGCAATCACATCCGGTATTAGCTCGCCTTTCAGCAAGTTATCCCAGACTTTACGGCAAATTACCCACGTGTTACGCACCCTTGCGCCACTCCCACTACCGAATATTGCTACCCAATAGTGATCGTTCGACTTGCATGTCTTATCCACGCCGCCAGCGTTCGTTCTGAGCCAGAATCAAACTCTCCGTATAATAACGTTAGTTTAATTCTTGTCCGATGATTATTCGGACGAATTGCAATTTAAAACTCTCCAAACCAAAGCTACTAACAGCCTTAGCTTGAAGGGGCTCTTACTTATCGCACAATTCAATTTTCAAAGAGCAGCAGGGTGTTTCCACCCGGAAATTCTATGCTGCAAACTCGAATCTGTTTTCCCATTTAGGGGACAAAAAACCCGAGTGCCGATTCACTACTTTCCAACTCGGCAGCTCAGATTCGAGTTTTAGGAGCGTGGAGATTATCTCAACCGCGCCGACTGTCAACTTGGTTTTTGTTTTCCAGTCTCACTTCGCCCAAATGGCGAAGGGCGCACAAACTATCAGGAGTGAAATATTGTGCAAGAGTTTTTTTAAAAAAATTTCGACCGTGCTTTCAGCCAACAAAATCAGGCCAATCTCCTTTGCTTCACCTGTGCCGGTGAATTCCAATTCACAAAAAGGTGTGCCTCATTTTCCGACAAGTCAGCAAACCGCGCCAACCCATCGGTAACACATCTTTCCGCGAAGGTAGTCATACTGGGCAATTTTGCATTCACGTACGAAGTTTCGTTTCCAAATTCCGCCTGCCTCGATGCAGAAAAATAATCCCCGATCAGATTGCCAGCCAACCTTGGGTAAAACGCAGCGAGTGGTTCAATCCTGCTCTTCACGCGAGGAATCACTCCCGCGCTTTCACTACACTGTGACAGCAGTTGTCGCAGCAGTTGCGCGTTGATCTTTGGCATGTCCACAGCCAGAACCAGCAGCAGAGATGACAAGGTCATCGCAAGCGCGCACTCGATTCCTGCAAGCGGGCCAGCATCAACGAAACGATCGTGCAACACCTGGCAACCGAGCGTGGAGTAATTTGTATCCATGCGACCAGAGATTAGCACCTCACCTGCTCCGACCTCGCGCGCCAATCGAATTTGCCGCGCCAGTAATGACTCACCATCAATTTGCAGCCACGCCTTGTCCTGTCCCATGCGCGAAGACTTCCCGCCCGCCAGAATGACAGCGCTGAAGTTCATGCGCCCACACGCAACACACCACTGGTAAGGATTCGCGCCCGCAAGCCACCTCGACCATGCAAGGCCGCTTCTCCCCCATCGCCGATTGCGTGATTCATCCACTGGCACGGACTCCACTCACACACACCTTCGAATTCGATGCCTTGGATCAGGAATCGTTCACCAACCAAGGAATTCAAGTCCACGCCGCGCGTGTTGACGTTGCGCCGGGTAACGCCCGGTGATTTGCCGACGAAGTTGAGCTTGGCACAAAGCTCATCAAAAACTTCGTTCGCAAAAAAAGTGACCTGCCCCTTGTAATTTTCCTTGAAGCCAAAAAATCGGTCACCAAACAGACCCTTTCCTGCTACGCACTCCCCCTCGTTCACCGCCACAGTAGGAGTGCCGGCAGGGGTTTCATCATGTCTGAAGAAATGGTGCCCCGGCGAAATAAAAATCCCAACGACGCGCAGATTAGTCGTACCAGATCCTTTCGTCATATCGCAGCGAGCATAATGTGCGTTCTCTCCCTTGCAATACCGCAGCCTTACTCCGCAAACATCTCCTGCAACTGGCCCACCTCGTGCCGCATTGCAAACTGCTGAAACGTCTCTTTGCCCTGACGGTGTTTGAGATAAGTCCGCAACACTTTCTCCAAGGTCTGCGGCAGTTCCTTGTTCGTTACGCCGCTGAACACCTGTCGTCCAACCGCCTGGTTCTTTCCAAAACCACCACCGACAAAAACATGATACGCATCCACACTCTCACCGCCGACTTTTGCTTTCGTGCCGAGGCAGCCAATGTCGCCCATGTAATGTTGCGCGCAGGAGTTCGGACAACCGGTCACGTGGATGTTCACCGGTTGATCAAGTTCCAGCTTCTTCTCCAGTTGCTTGATGACTTCGAGCGCGTGGCCCTTGGTGTTCGCCTGCGCGAACTTGCAGTAGGAATTCCCCGTGCAAGCGATGACGCCGCTCGCGAGATTCGACTGCTTGGTGGGCAAACCCGCCTTGTCCAACGCCTTTTTCAGCGTCGGCACGAAGGCATCCGGCACATTCGGGATGATAAAGTTTTGCCAGACGGTCAGCCGAACCTCGCCGTTGCCGTAAAGCTCCGCCAGTTCCGCCATGCGCAACATCTGCTTCGGCGTGATGTTGCCCACCGGACACGTCGCGCCTACGTAGCTGAAACCCTTTTGCTTCTGCGGGAAATCGCCGACGTGCGAATGCGCCAACTCCTGCGAGGCCCAGCGCGTCTGCGCCAGATCGTACGACCCACGCTTCAAAGTCGTGCCCAGCTTCTTCTCGACGAGCGCGAGATATTCGTCCAACGACATCGTTTCGAGCAGATGTTTGAGCCGCGCCTTCTTGCGGTTGGTGCGGCAGCCCTTCTCGATAAACACCCGCACGATGGCCACGACGACCTTGTTGATCTCCGCAGGCGGAACGATCACGCCCAGGTCGCGGGAAAAACTCTTGTGGCCCGTTGCGCCACCGAGCGCGATACGGAACAAGATTTCGTCGCCTATCTTCACAGCCTTGACGCCGATGTCGTTCGTGTCTTCCACCGACCCGATCAGCCCGCCACCGTCATAGGCGATGTTGAACTTGCGCGGCAGGTTGTAGAACGCGCGATCGTTGATGATAATCTGCCCGAGCTGCTGCACGAACGGCTGCACGTCAATCAACTCCACCGGATCAATGCCCGCCGTGGGATTCATCGTCAAATTACGGATGTTGTCGCCGCCCGCGCCGCGCGTATGCAGGCCGATGGCCTGGATCCGTTGCAGAAACTCCGGCGCATCCTTGGCCTGGATCAGGCGCATCTGGAGATTCGCCCGCGTCGTGACCTGCACGTAACCGCTCGTGAGTTCCTGTGCGATGCGCGCCAGTTCGCGAAGCTGATACGACTTCAACACCCCGCCCGGAATGCGCAGGCGCGACATGAATGCGTCCTTCACCGGCGTCAGGAAAAACAGCCCGTGCCATTTGAAGCGGAACAAGTCCTCATTGTCGGGCGCTTTGTTGCCGATGGCGTTCTCGACGAGTTGCTCGTAGGCATCGAGCGGATGCAACTCGCGCTTGATGCGTTCCTCGGCGATCTCGTCCTCGCGCACCGTGGGCGCCGGTTCGACATCGCTGAAACGTTGCCCGCGCGCCGCCATGCCGGCGAACAGCCCAGTCAAATACTCCTTCTGCTCGGCACTGAAACCCGCGCTCAAAATGGGTTCGGGTAAAGTCGAATTCATCTTAATAAACGTCTCGTTGATAGCGCTTGTCGGCTTTCAATTTTGCCACGTAGGCCTTGGCTTCATCCACGCTCTTACCGCCGACGGTTTCCACAATCTTGTGCAACGTCGCGTCCACATCCTTCGCCATTCGGCTCGCATCGCCGCAGACGTAGAAGTGCGCGCCCGCTTCGAGCCAAGACCAAAGTGCGGCCGCGTTCTCCATCATCCGATCCTGCACGTAAATCTTCCGCTCCTGATCACGCGAGAATGCGAGATCCAGCCGCGTGAGGAAACCGGACTGCTGCCAGCCGGTCAGCAATGCATGATAGAGAAAATCTGTGTCTTTCCTCTGATCGCCAAAGAATAACCAGTTCTTGCCCTTTGCCCCGGTGGTCAATCGCTCTTCGAGAAAGGCGCGAAATGGTGCGATGCCCGTGCCCGGTCCAATCATGATCATCGGCAGATCGGCGTTAGCGGGCGGTTTGAATCCGTGCGATGGCTGCACAAACACTTTTACAAACTCGGCATCACCCACGCGATCGGCGAGGAAGGTCGACGCCACGCCTTTACGTTCGCGACCGTTACTTTCGTATCGCACCGCACCCACGGTCAGATGCACCTCGCCCGGATGCGCCTTGGGCGACGAGGAAATCGAGTAAAGCCGCGGCGCGAGTTTCTTGAGCAACGGAAGGAACTCCGCCACTGGCATCGGCGCGGGCAACAGCTCCAGCAGATCAATGACGTGCCGACCCCACAGCCATTTCTTGAGGTCTTCACGTTTCTCAGGCGCGAGCAAGGCGGCGGGTTCGCTTTGCGGCGCAGCTTTCGCGACCGCCGTAAGCAATTCCTGCGATGGCTTCGAAATGTCGAAGTGATGCGTCAATGCCTCTCGCAACGACATGCTGTTGGCGCCGAACTTCACGTTCTCGTCCGGCTTGGCCCTGAGCGCGTTGAGAACATCGTCCACGAGTCCAGGGCAGTTCACTGGAACAACACCCAGCGCGTCGCCCGCTTCGTAAGTGAGTCCGCTGCCGTTCAGCGCGATCTCGTAATGACGCACTTCTTTGCCCGATCCAGGTTTGTTGAGCAGGATGTTCTTGAGCAACTTGGCTGGGAACGGATTTGCTTTGCCGTAGGCAACGGCGCCGTCGGTTTTCGGAGCGCCGATTTCCTGATCGGCTCGGGGTGATTGATTTTCGGAACTGGCCGATCTGGAGATCGGCGCTCCATTGGCCGGGCTGCCCAGCTTGTGCCACAAACCATCAATCCAGCTCTTCGCCGGAGCTTCGTAATCCACGTCGCACTCGCCACGCGGCGCGAGGCGCTTTGCCCCCAGAGCCGCGAGACGATCATCAAACTTCTTCGAGGCACCGCAGAAGTCGGAATAGTTTTTGTCGCCAAGACCCAGTACGGCGAAGCTCAAATGTTCCAAACGCGGTGCGGAGTCGGCCTTGATCCAGTTCCAGAAATTCACCGCGTTATCAGGCGGCTCGCCCTCGCCCCACGTGCTGGAGATAATGACGGCCTTGGTCGCCGTGGCGAAACCGGCGGATTCAAAATCGTTCAGCGCCGCGAGCTTCGGCATGAACCCACGTGATTCGGATTCCTTCGCGAACTTTTTGGCGAGCTCTTCCGCACTGCCCGTCTGCGAGCCAAAGAGCACCAGCAACTGTTCGCCCGCTTTCGGCTGAGCGGTATTGAATTGCGGCGCGGGCACCCCGCCGGGCACTTGCGAGAAAAGTCCGGCGAGAAAACCGTTGAGCCACGCGCGTTGTTCGGCGTTGAACGGAGCGGACTCGGGAATGTGGGGAACATTCGTCATCAAATCTTTTGCAGTCGCACCGCACAATACTTGTAGCTCGGCTGACGCGAGTGCGGGTCGTATTCGGTGCGGGTCAGTTGGTTCGTGACTTCGTAGTGCATCGGGATAAAGACCTGGCCGGGCTGCACGGTGGGCGCGATAAACACGGCACAAGCGACACGCGCACGGCGAGACACGACCGCCACCTGAGCATTGGCGATGAGCCCCAACCGCGCGGCGTCGACCGGGTTTATCTCCACGTACGGGTTGGCCGGATAAAGCGTGCGCAACACCGCGGACTTACCGGTGCGTGTATTGGTGTGCCATTGCGCGCTTGTACCGCGACCGGTGAGCATCACGAACGGAAACTCCTCGGACGTCGGCTCCGCCACCGCGCGCGGCGGATCAAACAAAAACCTCGCCTTGCCGTCCGGTGTGAAGAACTTTCCATCGGCGAACAGGCGGCGTTCCCGCGCTGAGTAAGACTCATCGGACTTATGCGACGCATTGCCTTTGGCAAGAACACGGGCCGAGATCGGGAGTGGCCATTGGATGCCACCTTCCACGTCCAGATGCTTGTAATCTTCAATGCCCCTGGTATCGCACGGCTGGCCGGCGGAGAGGCGTTTGAGAATCTGGAAGGTCGCTTCCGGCGACTTCCACTCGGAGAACCATTCGCCGCAGCCCCAGTAGTGCGCGACGAGCTTGAAGATGTTGAAGTCACTCAAGGCTTCGCCGGGCGCGCGGGAGACTTTCTTGGTCAGGCCGATGCGACGTTCGCTGTTGATGAATGTGCCTTCCTTTTCACCCCAGCCGGCGGCGGGCAACATGAGGTCGGCGCATTGCGCGGTATCGGTAGTCGTGAACATGTCTTGCACGACGAGGAAGTCGAGTTGCCCGAGAATCTTTTCAACATCGCACGAATTGTTGCCATGCTGCGCGCCCCAGGAGTGTGTCGGATTCGTTGCAATGACCCAGAGGGCTTTGATTTTTCCGTCGCGAATCCCGTCAATAATTTGATCGTAGGCCCAGGAATTCCTGGCGGGAATCGCGTCCAGAGGAATGCTCAGCAAGTTGGCAACCTGCCCGCGGTGTTCGGCCTTTAGGAAATCGCGCCCACCAACAAGACTCGTGATGTTCGAGTAAAGGCGCGAGCCCATTGCGTTGCACTGGCCGGTGATGCTGTTCGCGCCCGTGCCGGGCTTGCCGATATTGCCGGTCATCAAGGCGAGATTGATGATGGCCTGCGCGGTGCGGACCGCTTCGTGGCTTTGATTCACACCCATCGTCCACCAGAACGAAACGGCATGGCCACGATGAATGCTCTCGGCGCAACGGTAAATTTCGCCGACGGTCAGACCAGTTTCAGCCGCAACTTTGTCTGGTGTGAACTGTTGGACGAACTCGGCAAACTCGGTGTAGCCCGTCGTGCTGCGCGCAATGAAATCGCGGTTCACCCAGCCGTTCTGCACGAGGATATTGGCGAGCCCGTAAAGCAAGGTGAGATCGGACTTGGGCGCAAGCGCGAGATGCTGCGTGGCGTTCATCGCGGTCTCGGTGCGGCGCGGATCGATCACGATGATTTGCGGCTGATTCTGATTCCGCAACACTCGTTGCCACATGATCGGATGCGCGATGCACGGATTCGCACCGATGAAGATCAACGTATCGCTCAACTCGAAGTCGGCGTAGGTGAACGGCGGCGCGTCGAAGCCGAAACTCTGTTTGTAGGCCACGTGCGCGGTGGCCATGCATTGACGCGTGTTGGAGTCGCAATGCAGCGCGCCCATCCCGAATTTCCAGAGGCAGCCGAGCAAGGCCATTTCCTCTGTGCAAATCTGGCCAGTGCTGAGAAACGCGACGCTTTCCGGTCCGTGCTCGGCCATGATGGATTTAAACTTCGCGACAAAGGTCTTCATCGCATCGTCCCACGTCGTGGCTTTCATCGAGCCATCTGGCTGGCGCAGCAGAGGAACGGTGGCCCGGTCAGGCGCGGACAAACAATTCAACGCCTCCCAGCCCTTCGGACACGCCATGCCGAGATTGACGGGATAATCGCTGGTCGGCGTGAGGTTCACCGCAACGCCGTCTTTGAGATGGATGTCGAGCGAACAGCCGGTGGAACAGAAGCCACAGGTCGAACGCGTGGTGGCATCCGGCTTGAAACGCGCGGGAACCTTGCCCAGCCCGAAATCACCGGGTCGCAGCGTGAGTTCCGCGGTGAGCGGACCATGCCATTGCCGCAGCAGCGAGTTCTCTCTCACGGCCCTCATGCAGCCACACCTCCGGGCATAGTCACGGGCGCAACGGCCGTGAAGAACAGATAGCGTTCAAGCAATTCTCCCACGACGCAGAGCGCCAATGCCGTCAATGCCAGCCCGCCGCCGTTCAACAGCAGCAGGGGAGGCAGCAGCAATCCACCCAAAACTGCGCAAGCAACCCGCATGCGCGCCACCAATCCAAGTTGACCCTCGAGCAAACGGGCGCTTTTGTTCAGCGGCGTCAGCAAAAGTGTTTCTTCGTCCACCAGATGGCGGAAGATGCGATGCTCGAACGCGAGCTTCGTAACTGTGACAACGAACAGGAACACGGCAAGAGCGACGAGGACTGGGGGACTCACGGACGAAGTGAGGAAGCAAATTGCGAAGGTTGTGGCCGCGCCCAGCAACAGCGTCGTTCCCAGGAATTTTCCGAATGTCTGTGCCGCGCTCCAGAATTCGCGACGCGTGTCCACGTAGATCATCGCCGAACAAACCACCCCGAGCAGACCCGTCACCGCCGCTGCAACGACAATAGCTTTTTGAAACGCGGCCAATGGTGTGAACCAAAACGCCGCAGCATGGACTGCCGCCAGCGGCATGTAACCGGCGAATACGATGACCTCGCGACTGAACCAGGATTTTCGCCAGCCGAGAAATGCCCGCCAGGCCTTCAGTGGCTTGCCGAGATGGAGCGACGCGATGACCAAGGCAAGCGCTCCCACCACTGCCGAGACGAGGGCAAGCCACCTTGCCGGTTCGATGAACAACGCAGCGACACTACCACCGACTGAGAGTTGCGAGAGCACGAGCATGAATACGAGCGGCAAGTGCGACGCCGCTGGCGCGACGCGCGCCTGATCACCGGCCAGCAAGTTGGCTGGCAATGGACCTTTGGACACGTATCGGGTGGTGGGCAGTGTGATCGCCGGATTCGGCGCGCTGGGCAGAAAGGTGGTCGCGCCGGAATTCCGATATTGGTTTTCGATCACCTTGGTTTCGACCAGCGTGATGCGAATGGCTTCGGTCGGACACGCCTGCACACAGGCGGGCGCTTCGCCGACAGCAAGCCGCGAGTGACACAGGTCGCACTTGCGCACGATGCCGCGGGCCGACGAATACTTCGGCACTTCATACGGACACTTCATAACGCAGTACTGGCAACCAATGCACTGGTCATCGAGATGCCGGACGATGCCAGTGAGTGGGTCTTTGTCGTAAGCGAGAACCGGGCAACCGTTGGCGCAACCGGGATCGGCGCAATGATGGCAGGCCGTGGTAATCGTTTGCTGAAACGGCTGCCGCCAGTCGCCGCTGAAAAGCAGACCGACTTCGCGCCACGACTCATCGTCATCCAGACCATTGAGCGAATGGCAGGCGGTAACACACGCCTTGCAACCGGAGCATTGGTCGAGATCCACCTCAAAGGCGTATTGCTGGCCAGGTGCGGGCGACGTCAGCGGAATCAACCGGCGATAGGCTGGTTCGGCTGTTTTGACATGATCATCGTGCCAGCGGGCGAACCGTTCGACAGCGGTCAGGGTGCGTTGCTCATCCAGCAGGGAGTCAATCAGGGTCTGGTTGGCCGACGAGTTAGTCATTCACTATCGGTGGAACCTTCAGAAGCGCACCACCGTTTGAACGTAAAACCAGTTGGCATCTGCCGAACCAAATCCGGGCGCGGCCCAGGTTTGCTTGATGTAATCCCCCACGAAGAAGTGGCCGTAGCCGGCTTCGAGGTTGATGAACTTATTCACGATGAAGCCGGCAACCAGGTCAATCTCGCTACCGACGTAATTACCGTAGCTCGGGTTCAGGTTAAAACCGTTGCCGCCGCCCACGGTGCTGCCGGGAGTGGTGCGCGCGGCACCGCCGACGTTGTAAAGGCTATCCGCCGTGTCGGCCATCCAGAAGGCATGGCCTTCGAGCGCCACCGAAAGCCGGGAGTGCGGCTTGAGGGTGAAGCACAGCCGGACATCGTGGATGTTCTGCCAGGAGTAAAAATCCATGTAGCCATAAAACTTGTGGTTGGTGGGATACAGGTTGTCGAAGGTCCCGTGCGTGCCGTCATTGGGATTGCTGTCGCCGGAACCGTAAGCGTATTCGAGGGCAATGCGTGGCGTCATGGCACTGTCGGCAAAGGTGTAACCAACATTCCCCGCAAAGGCATAGGCACTTTGTTCGTCCCTTTCGTTCGGTCGGACGGCCGCAGTCGCCGCGCGCTTCCAATTGCCGAACTGGTACGCGCCTTCGACCGTGTAGTCGAAATTGCCGAAGTCCCCCGGGTTGGATTTGAAACGCGCGCCGATGGTGTAGATGTCGCGCGCGGGCGGCGCGGCGGCTTGAAACGGCGGCGGCGTGCCAGGATTGGCAGTGGTGCTGCCGATGCCGTCGTTGCGCGCAAAGAAATAGACCTCGGTCAGGTTCTTCGGAATGCTTTTGGTGCTCAGGTTCAGGCCGGAAAACACGTTGTAATCATTCCAGGTGTTGAAGCTGTTGTCGTCCGGGAGCACGATCTTGCTCACGAATCCCTCAAGAGCGAACCAGGAATTTTGCCAGCGCACTTTGGCGGCGTCGAACACGCGCCCGATGTTGTTCCAGGCGAACGCACCCACCAATCGTTCATCGCCGTAGCTCAACTCTTGACGGCCAATCTTGACCGAGACGGGAAACTCCTTGTGATTGCCCAAGGTGAAGTAGGCCTGCTGCAAATCAACGATGCCATCGGACTCCGGGCCGGCACCGGGCCCGGGGTAAGCGCCGTTGCTGCCGCGTTGGTCATCGCTCGTACCGCTGCTCCGGCCTTCGACATAAACGCTCCACCATTTGTCGGAGTAGGCAACCCGGGCGAGAATTTTCTGGCTGAAATAGGCGTTGTCGTTATCCACACCGTTGGCGCGAAAATCCTGCGCCGGTGGCAGGCCCATGCCATTGTACTTGCCCTCATACCGGAACCGGGCCGACCCGCCGATGTCCAAAACAGACAGATACGGGTCATACTTGCGTAGTGCATCGTTGATGAATCCAGGAAAGGGCTGGAGCGGCGCGGGGGCGGTGTATTGAGCGTGCGCAGCCGTGGCGGCACCCAGCGCCAGCGCGCCGGCGACGAGGCTGCGAACGAGTGGTCGCGGTTGGGGTTGCTTGCGTTTCATGCGTTGATGGTTTCGGGTTGAGGTTCTGAGTTCTGAGTTGCCTGATTTGGTTCGAAGGATTGGGCCTTGGCCGCCGGCGGTATGGTTTTGGCAGGAGCTTGGGCTTTGCGCCGGTGCGCGTGGGTTTCGAGGAACTCGATGAGGTGCTCGCGCAG
Organism: Limisphaerales bacterium; assembly: GCA_044225555.1. GTDB lineage: Bacteria > Verrucomicrobiota > Verrucomicrobiia > Limisphaerales > JADLHS01 > JADLHS01. Next base: position 138,920 of record JBGAIM010000011.1, read on the forward strand.
CTGGTAATAGTCGGGATGCTCCATCACGGCCTTGCGTTCACGCGGACGGGGAAAGGAGACCTGCAAGATGTCTCCGACCTCGGCTTCCGGACCGTCGGTCATGCACACGATGCGATCGCTGAGGAACAACGCCTCATCCACATCATGCGTGACCATGAGCGCCGTGATCTTGTTCTTGCGCCAAAGTTCGATAAGCACCTGCTGCAATTCGTAGCGCGTGAGCGTATCCAACATCCCGAACGGCTCATCCAGTAGCAGCATCTTGGGTTTGAGGGCGAAGGCGCGCGCGATACCGACGCGTTGCCGCATGCCTTGCGAAAGTTCGGCGGGCTTCTTGTGCATCGAATCGCCAAGGCCGACAACCGTGAGATAGTATTCGACGATCTCCCGGCGTTCCTCATTGCTGGCGGTGTAAAAGACCTGGTCCACGCCCAGCATGACGTTCTCGAACGCCGTCATCCACGGCAGCAACGACGGCGATTGAAACACCACGCCGCGATCCGGCCCGGCACCGGAAAGTTCCTTGCCGGCGAGAATAATGCCGCCGCCGGTGATGTCGTTCAGGCCGGCAAGCATCGAGAGCACCGTGGACTTGCCGCAACCGGAGTGGCCGATCAGCGTGACAAACTCGCCCTTCTGGATTTTAAGATCGAAGTCCTTGACGATCACCGCCGGGCCCTTGGGCGTCGGATAAATCTTCGACAGCTTGGAGAGTTCGACGTAATTGCTCACGAGTTCACCTCCACCGTTTCCTCTTTGATTTCGCTCGCCCGCTTGGGCGACTTCCGCCAATTCGTCATTGAACGCGGAATGGACAAATCCTCCGGCTCGATGTCGGGCAGGATGAGTTTCCGGGTGACGGAGGTGTGCCGTTCGTGTTTCGAGTTAAGCATGAACTCAACCATGTCGCGGCGGAGCTTCTTGAAGACCGGCTCGTGATTGATGGTCTTGCGATCTCGTGGACGCGGGATCTCGACCGTGAACGATGGCCCGAGGGTCGCTCCCGGTCCGGCGGTCAATGGAATGATGCGATCGGCAAGATAAATGCCCTCGTCCGGATCGTTGGTAATCAGCACGACGGTTTTCCTATCGTCCTGCCAGATGCGGGAGATTTCGTCCTGCAGTGTCGCCCGTGTCAGCGCATCGAGTGCCGAGAGCGGTTCGTCGAGCAGGAGAATTTGCGGATTCATGGCCAGCGCCCGGGCCACGCTGACGCGCTGCCGCATACCGCCGGAAAGTTCGCCGGGCTTTTTGTCGCGCGCCGGGGTGAGATTCACCATGGCGACATACTTCTCGACGTGCTCCTGCTTTTTTACCGCGCTCCAGTTCGGGTTGACCTGGTCAACCGCCAACAAGATGTTTTCAAACACCGACAGCCACGGCAGCAAGGAGTAGTTCTGGAACACGACGCCACGATCCGGGCCCGGCTCGGTGATCTCCAAGTCATTGAGCGTGGCCGAACCGGAATCGGGATGGACCAGTCCAGCGATGAGATTGATCAGCGTGCTTTTGCCCGCGCCGGAGAAACCGACGATGGCCACGAACTCGCCTTTCTCAATGGTCAGGTTGATGTCCTTGAGAACACATGTTCCACCAAAACTCTTGCTGACGTTCTTGAGTTCGAGAAATGGCATGCGTCAGGCGGTTTTGAACCGGCGTTCCACCAAACTCATGATGCGATCCAGCACGTAGCCGATGATGCCTATGGTCAGAATTGAGAAGATGATGTTCCCGTAATTGGCGTTGTTGTATTCGTTCCAGAGGAATGAGCCGACGCCGGTTTTTCCGGTGAGCATTTCCGCCGCAACAATCACCAGCCACGCAATACCCAGACTCAACCGGAAGCCGGTGAACATGTACGGCAGCGTCGCGGGGATGAGGACTTTGAACAGGGTTTTGCTGCGTGAGAGCTTCAACACCTTCGCCACGTTCAAGTAATCCTGCGGGATGGCGCGCACTCCCACTGCCGTGTTCAATACTGTCGGCCACATGGCACAGATCGAGATGGTGAACAGCGCGCCGTATTCCAAAGCGTTCTTGCCCGCCCCGAGAAACAAAGCCAACCCCAGCGGCAACCAGGCCAGCGGCGAAACGGGCCGTAGCACTTGGATGATCGGGTCGGCCATCTTGGTGAAGGTCTTGGAAAGCCCGAGGCAAAATCCCAGCGGCGTGCCGATCAGCAGCGCGATGAAGTAGCCGCACGCCACCAGCCGCAACGAATATCCCGCGAGTCGGAGGATGCCTTGGTCCTGTTCGCCACGTTTGGCGAACGGCTCCATGATGTAAGGCTTCGCGGCTTCCCAAGTGCGGCTCGGGTTGGGGAGTTCCTTGGAGAACGTCGCGCTCAACGCATACCAGGCAACGATCACACCCACCAGCCCAACCATCGGCAGCAACAGCCAGTCAATTTTCTTCAACAAATTTTCTTTCATGATTTTGGAGTCTCCAAAAACTTCAGCCCTTCAGGCTGTTGACAGGAAATCCCTTTGCGTAGGCTTCGAGATCGCCCTTCGGATCGAACTTCACGCCGTCAGACATTTCCCAACTGCTGTCGTCCTGCGTGCGGTCGGTGACGCCGATTTCCTTCATCGCTTCGAGGTAGATGTCGCCGCGCATGACCTTGCTGGTAATGCCTTCGTAATCGGGCGCACCGGAAACCATGCCCCAGCGGCGGAATTGCGTGAGCCACCATTTGCAATAGGCCGGCTGCGGGTAATTGCAGTTCCGCTGGCTGAAATGCATTGGGAATTGGTCTGTGATCGTGCGGCCGTCGCCGTAATCCATTTTCCCGAGCAAACGGCCGAGGAGGATTTCCTTGTCGCAGTTGATATAGGTCGGCCGACTGACGATCTCGCACTGCTCGGGGCGATTGTTCATGTCGTCCAACCACACGCTGGCTTCGTGCAACGCCTTGAGAACGGCCTTCACAGTTTTGGGATTCTTGTCCGCGAAGTCCGCCGTGAACGCACACGCTTTTTCCGGGTGATCCTTCCAGATGTCCTGCGTGGTAACGCTGGTGAAACCAATCTTGTCCACGATGGCGCGCGCCCCCCACGGCTCACCGACACAGAAACCATCCATCTTGCCGATCTTCATGTTCGCAACCATTTGCGGAGGCGGAATCGTGATAAGGGAGACGTCCTTGTCCGGATTAATGCCGCCGGCAGCGAGGTAATAGCGCATCCACATGGCATGCGTGCCGGGCGGGAAGGTCATCGCGAACGTGAGCGGCTCACCCAGTTTCTTGGCAGACTCCACGAAAGGCCTGAGCGCCTTGGGATCGGCGCCGACTTTGCCCTTCAACTCTGCTTTGAGCGAAATGGCCTGACCATTGCGATTGAGCAGCCACGGAATCACCATCGGCTTCTTCGGCGAACCGAGCAGGCCCATCGTGCTGGCGATGGGCATGCCGATGAGCATGTGCGTGAGTTGATTGTCGCCGGAGGAAAGCGAGTCGCGGATGGCGGCCCAGTTTGCGCCCTTGGCAATCGTGACTTCGACGCCGTATTTCTTGAAGAATCCTTTCTCCGCCGCGATGACCAGCGGCGAATTGTCCGTCAGCGCGATAATGCCGCAGCGCAGCTTGACGGTTTCCGGCGCGTCACTGGCGTAGGCGGTACCGAGCCAGCCTTTGGGGAGGCCGGCAAACAGTGCGGTGAGCGTGGCGCCTTTGGCAGCTTTGCCAAGAAACTGGCGACGGCTCAGTTCAAACGACGGTGAGGTTGCTTTCTGATTTGGGTTCATGTTCATGAGTGATCGCGGGGGTTGAAGCGCGAAGGCGGGCGGCCTTTTCGAAAATGTCCGCACGAAAAACCTGCCGGCCCAGCGCAAAGCTCAGGGCAGAGGCATCCCGGCAAAGGCCGCTGTCGCGCAAATGCTGGATGACCCAACCGGCCTTCTGCGCGGACGGCTCATTGACGCCGTCGCCGTGGAACAGGCAAAATTCCGGCACGGTGCGGGTGAGATCGTGGCCGAAATCAAATTCGCCGCTGAAGCTGCGACGTAGAGCATCCTTGGGCGCGTTGATGAATTCGGGTCGCGCGAGGGTGGCGACAACCTGCTCGCGATTCTCCGGCGCGGCGCAAAACTCGCACGCCTCCAGCAACGCCGCCACTAGAGCGACATGCTCCTCAGCGCGCTTCTCGCTAAACTCGCGCGTGACCATCAGGACTTTTTCCGGATGCTGCGGATCCAGTTCCGCGCTGGTGGCCATGCACCAACCGGCCTGCGCTTGCACGGCCACGGAGTTCCATGGTTCGCCGACGCAGAATCCGTCGAGATGGCCCGCCTTGAGATTCGTCACCATCTGCGGCGGTGGCACGACGACGATGCGCACTTCGCGCTCCGGGCTGATGCCCGCGCCCGCCAGCCAGCCACGCAGGAGAAAATTGTGGGAAGAAAACGGGAACACGACGCCAAAGGTGAACGTCTTGTCGTGGCGCGAACGGACAATCTCCTCGCGCAACGTCGCGCCGTCCCGCACGCCGCGTTGCCAAAGATCGTGCGACAGCGTGATGGCGTTGCCGTGCAGATTGAGCACGAGAGCGGTGACACAATCGCAGCGGTTTGACCCGAGACCGAGCGTGGCCGCGAACGGCATCGCCGCCAGCGCGTGAGCGGCGTCGAGTTCGCCGTAAACAACCTTGTCGCGAATGCTCGCCCAACCGAGTTCGCGGCTGAGACTCACATTCAGGTCGTACTTGCGGAACAAACCCAATTCACGGGCCATGACCAGCGGCGCGCAATCAACCAAGGGGACAAAGCCGAGTCTTAATAAGCGCCGACTTCCGGCAGAGGATTTGGAGAGTTGGTTCATTTTAGTCCTTACAGGCTGATTTCGGCCCGTGGCGCAACCTCAAGCGGCGCTGGTGCCAGAACGTGTCCTTGGCCTATTGGCTGCTTGGGGAAGTTTCGATGGAAATGATGAAGGGAATTCATTGATGACTTTGCCGCTCGACAGCCGACAGCTTCGCGCATTCGCAACCTTGGCGCGCACGGCCAGCTTTACGCAGACTGCGCGTGAACTTCACCTCACGCAATCAGCCATCAGCCATTCGATGAAGGCGCTGGAGAGCGATGTGGGCTGTCGGCTTTTGGACAGGCTGGGCAAAAAGGTCGCGCTCACTCAGGCCGGCGAGCAACTCCTTCATCACGCGCAGAAGATTTTAGGCGAAATGGATCATGCCCGCTCGTCGCTGGGTAAATTGGGCAAGTGGGGACGTGGACGGTTGCGGTTGGGCGCCAGCACCACGGCTTGCCAGCATCTCATCCCGCCGGTGTTGCGCGAGTTCAAGGAAAGTTTTCCGGAACATGCCATCAGCATTGAACCGGGGGACACCCGCGGGCTGGTGACCGCCCTATCGCAGCATCGGATTGATCTGGCGCTTACCATCGAACCGCAGAATGAACCGAATCTGGAATTTCATCCGCTGTTTACGGATGAATTGTTCTTCCTGATTGGCGCGCAACATCCGTGGGCCAAGGCCGGCCACGTCGAGCGCGGGGAGATCCCCAAGCAGAACTACATTCTCTACAGCAAGACGAGTGTCACGTTCCGTTTGGTGGAGGAGTACTTTCGCCGCGAAGACATGGTGCTCAACGCCATCATCGAAGTCGGCAGCATGGAAGCCACCAAGGAATTGGTGAAGCTCGGCCTCGGCGTCAGTGTGCTAGCGCCCTGGATCGCCCAAAAAGAACTCGATGAAGGCTCAATCGTCGCCCTGCCCTTGGGTCGCCGCAAATTGCAGCGGCGTTGGGGCATCCTGCACTGGCGTGGCAAGCGATTGAATCTGGCCGAGGAAACATTCGTGGGACTCTGCGAATCGGCAACCGAACTGTTGCGAACGCAGGGGCGCGCAGTGGCGGCGTAGGACTTATTGCGCGCGCAACATGTAGTAGCGCTGCACGTCTGTAACGACCATCGGCGTGCTGAAGAAGAAGTTTCCAACCGCATCGAACTGGCCGGACGCGGCAACAGACCATTGCGCCACTGGCAGCGCGAGATCGGTCGTCGTCAGCACAGTGTAATTCCAGTTCGGCGTGCCGCCGTTGCCGGACATGGAGAAGTTTCCACCCGGTGCGCTGACGCTATGGATCACGGGCGAGTTCGTGCTCACCACCCACAGGCGGCCGTCCACCGCCAGCTGGCTCACATTCCAGGCAAGACCCGCCTCGAGTGCGGGCAGGTCAAAGTTTGCGAATGTGCCGCCAAAACCGCCCGCACTGAACAACTGGAAATTGTCCCCGGCCTCTAGCAATTCGACGCTGACATTCAAGACGTCCAGTGTGCCGCCGTAAGTAACGTTGCCAGCCGCCACCATGTCATTTCCAAAGGGATTTTTGCTGACCTCAAACAACGCCCTGCTGCCGGGATTGAAACTCAGATTTCCATTGAATGTCAGCGTGCCGATGGAAGTGCCGGGCGCCAGCGAGCCGCCAATGATCGTATTGCCACCAACAGTTCCGGTCCCGCCCAAGGTGCCGCCTGTGTTTACCGTCACGGCTCCGGTGGCAGCAGACTGATTTCCATTTATCACGAGCTTGCCGGCATTCACAAGCGTCGTACCCAGGTAGCCATTGTTTCCATTGAGCGTCAGGGTGCCGGTGCCAACCTTCGCGATGTTGACGAGTTGCGCGGCGTTATTGTTGGTGATGATGCCATTGAACGTCGTGCTCAGATTCCTGCCGCCAATCGTATAGGTGCTCGGATTGTTCATGGAGGTTGCGCCATTCACGAATGTCCCACTGCCGCCACTCAACGCGCCAATCGCCGCACTGACACCGTTGCGGTTGTTCAGAGTGGAAGTGCCCGTGCCCAAATCGAATATTGTGTTGGCACTGCCGGTCGAGCCATTGAACCGCAGGTAACCACCGCTGTTCCCGAGAGCCACCGTCCCGTAGAATCCGGTCATGTTGCCCGCCAGCGTAAACGTGCCACCTGATGAAATCGTGAGGCTCAAAGTAGTGTTCGTGCCGGTCCACACGCCGCTGACAATGTTGTTGTTGCCACCGCTGGAATTGAGCGTGCCGTTGGAATTGATGACCAGCGCGTTCGCGTAGGTTGGCTGTCCACCGCCGGAAAGCGTTACCGAACCTCCGTTGAAGCGCAACGTACCCACACCGGAGGCGGCGCCATTGCCCAGCGACATAACTCCCGCGTTCACATTGACACCACCACTGAAGGCGTTGGTGGTGTTGATGGTCAAGGTGCCGCTGTTGTTCTTCGTGAGCGCCATTGAGCCGGCAAGCACTCCACTTCCACTTAAAATGTAGCTCTTGCTCGCATTGAACGTGACCGAGTTCGGTTGCAACGTGCCAAAGATCGTGACCGGTGTGTTGTTCGAGCCAGCTTGATCGAACGTCACTGTCGTGCCGTCGTTGAAAACCACCAAGTTGGCGCCATCCGACCAGTTCACCGCCCCGCCCGCATCCCAGACATTGCCCGCGCCATCGCCCCGCCACGTCAACGTGGTCGGTGGCGGCGTAGTGGTGGCACTATTGGTATTTGAGAAGCCGGAAGCGCCGGCGAGGTTCGTGCCGCGCACTCGATAATAATAGGTCGTGCTCGGCGCAACTGTGGTGTCTGAATAATTCGTATCGTTCGGCGAGTTGATTGCAATTTGAGTGAAGTTTGCGGTATTGCCCGTCGAACGTTCGATGAAGAAGGCGTTTTCGTCGGTTGAATTGTCCCCCCACACGAGATTGATTTGATAAGCGCCAACCGCCGTCGTGATCAGATTGCCGGGCGCGTTTGGTGGCGCAGCGGGAATCACGGCAACAAGCCCAATCATCCCGGGCGGATTGGTCAGCATCACCGGCTGAATGAATGATCCGCTGACAACAAAGTTGCTCAACCCGCCATTGAAGCTGCCCGTGTATTTGATTAGTGGATAAACGCCGCCGCCCAACGACGTATCGGGTTGCCGAACCTCGAAGATGTTCGTCCCGCTGACGGTGAGATTGCCGTAGACCTGAATGACATCATTGGTTTTGGCGAAACCAGTCGGATCCTTCGACAGGTCAAATTGATTCAACACACCGCCGAGTTCGGTCAATCCGTTCGTGATAGTGAGCAGTCCCGAACTGTTGGTTTCCGCCCCCACGGTCAAGAGGCAGCCGCTTTGCACAATCAACCCCTGGCCCAATTGACCGCTGCCACCGACTTGCGACGGACCTTCCGGTGTGCCACGCCGCTCGACGATCACCGGGCTGCTGTTAAGTGCACCGTTCACGAACAGCGCACCGCCGCTTACGACGGTGTTGCCGGTGTAACTGTTCGTGTTATTCAACGTGAGTCGGCCCGGGCCGGCCTTGACGAGTTTCATCACCCCGCTCAATTGCCCGTTGCCGACAAAGGAATAATCTTTCGGAGAATGAACCGTCACTTGCGAGGGCGTCAGCGCGCCAGTGAGGGTGATGGCAGAATTGTTTGAGCCGGAAATATCGAACAGCACCGAACGACCCGCCACAAACGTAACCGGGGTATTGTTGCTCACCCACAAACCATTGGTGAACCAGTTTGCTGTCGCGCCCGCATCCCAGGTGTTCGCGCCCCCACCACGCCAGACCAAATCGGCCGTGGAGATTGGGGGTAACGGCGGCGGGAACATCCCTGGCCCGAGGTAGTAACCGGGATGCGGTGGTTGGTTGTAGCCGACATTTTGCCAAGCAATAGCGAGACGATACGCCGGATCGTGCATGAGCGTGACGAGCCGGTTCGTGGCGACGGTGGTCGTGGTGTAGATGCGGAGGTTGAGATTGTCCGCGGTTCGCCAGATGACCTCCTCACGCCAGTCGCCGAACAAGTCAGTGCTAAGGCACGGCGTGGATTTGGTGGAGTTGTTGGAGGCAAGCCCGGCCGGCGAAAGGAGTGTGGTGGTATTGTTCACGCCGGGGTTCCATTTCGAGATGGTGGTGCCGTCGAGAATCTCGCGGGTCAAATCGGCATCCCACCAGCAGGTAAAATTCATCTGCCCCGGACGCGAGGTGGAAATTTGCACACCCGTGGCGCTCATCAAGCCACCGCGCGCACCCCACATCTCGTAGCCGCCATAGTTTGCGTCCACGTCAATCGCCACGCCGCGCCCGACGTCGGCGTTCTGGCCGTCCACTCCGAAGATCAGGCCGCCGTTCTTTGCGTCGCGAAATTCCAGACCGGTTGGCCCGTACGAACCGGGATCTTCATGCACCATCCAGACCTCCAGACCGTTGCGGTCGGGGTTCATGTCAGATTGATGCAACGCGTCGCCGTGACCGAGGCCGGTGTTGTAGAGGCCTGTGCCGTTATCATCAATCGCGCATGCGCCGTAGGTGATCTCATCCTTCCCAGACCACGGCCCGCCCGAAAATCCCGTATCGAACAACCACCGTTGCGTCAGCACGCCATTGCGCCAGTCCCACGCACATAACGTCGCCCGTGTGTAATACCCGCGACACATCACTACGCTGGGCCGTACGCCGTCGAGATACGCTACACACGCCAGGAAACGATCCACGCGATTACCGTAACCATCGCCCCAGTCGGAAACATTCCCGCGCGGCACGACGTAATTCGTATTCCAAAGCTTCGCGCCAGTCAGCCCGTCGAAGATCGTGAAGTATTCCGGCCCGCTGAGAATGTAACCGCCACTGTTGGTGTAAACCGTGAAGCTCGCATTGCCGTCTACGTAATTCCCCGAGCCGTCGCGGGTGCCCGGCGCCGTCTTGCACGCCAGTTCCGCGCGACCGTCACCATCCAAGTCATAGACCATGAACTGCGTGTAATGCGCTCCAGCCCGAATGTTCGGACCAAGGTCAATCCGCCAAAGCAAAGTACCGTTCAATTTGTAGGCATCCAGGACGACATTTCCGGTAAAGCCGCTCTGCGAGTTGTCCTTCGAGTTGGTGGGATCCCATTTGAGAACGATTTCGTACTCACCATCACCGTCGAGGTCGGCGACGCTGCAATCGTTGGCGTTGTAGGTGTAAGGCACGCCGTCTGCCGTCGTGCCGCCCGCCGGTTGTTGAAGCGGGATGTTGAGAAACTGCTGTGTCGGGGGATTTGCCGCCAGACCGAATGGCGCGCTCAACGCCTGCGTCACTCCGCCAACGACGGGTTGAATGAAGTAGGCGTTCGAGACGGCGAAATTGATCGTGCTGTCGGTGAAGTTACAGCTGCCGGTCACCAACCCGCCGTTGAGTTGCGCCAGCGCACCACCGTTCGCCGAGCGCAGCACATTGAAGCCGATGTTTTCAGCGTCCGTTCCCAGCAACCGCCAGCCAACATACGCACTGCCCGCCCCCGTGCGCACCGCCACTACGCCGCGCCCGAGTTTCTCCATCTGGCGTTGCGCGGATGCGACTGGTACCATGGCGAGCAGAGCCAAGGTCACCAGCCCGCATCCCAGTTTATTCATGGTGAACATGGATATTTCGCTCTCCGAGCGAGCGATCACGACTTCACGCAAACCGGCGCCAGGAATTGCCCGGGAAACTACCACACGCGACCATGTGGACAAATCACCCGAAATGGTGATGAAAACCCGGAGAGCGACGGCCCTACGACCGCGTCTGTGACCATCGCCAAGCCACCAGGAGAAATCCAACGGCTGCAAAAGCAACCGCCGCCGCCAGCAAGGTTGGCTTGCGAGGTTTGGTTGCTTCCACCGTGGCCGCCGGGATGTTTGTCGTCATGGCGACAATTGGTTGTTTGTTGGTGCTGGCGCCGATCACTGCCAACGTCGGCGCTGCGAGTGAATCTGGGCTCGTAACCGTCGCCGGAAAATCTGCTGGTGGTGAATCGGCGAACAGCGCCGCTTGACCGAGAACCTTTTTGTTCACCATGTCCAGCACCGTCAGTGAAACACCATACGGCGTGTCCGGCACGGCGCGAAGTCCGCGCGGGACAAATCGTAGTGGACGGAAATCTGTCAGCGCGATCTCCAGATGTCCGCGGATATGCAGTTCAACTCCCAGTTCGACATTGGTCCGCAACGGCAGCACGACATTGTTGCCGGCGGTGATTTCAAAAAGTCCGCCGGCGAATTGTTCCAACTGCGGCAACGCGGTGGCAAACTGGCTTTCTGCCGATGTTTGTCGCGAGGGCTCAAGCCCGGCCAGTCTCATCCCGGCAGCAAACTCCATCTCCAGGAAGACTTCGATGCGATTGGTTTGGATGTAAACCACCGACACGATCTCGTAAGGATCATGAGCCTTCGCTACAAGCGGACCAACCAAAGTGAGCCCAAAGATCAGTGCGAGGCGTCTCATGGCTGATTTGCCGTGCGCAAATTCTTCGACGTGGCCAGCGCAATCACCCGCCCCTCGTTCCCCACCGCGCAATAGAAGTGATACACCACGCCATCATGCTTCAACACCCACGGCTTGTGCGCGTAGGTTTGGTCCCATGGTTCGCTTGGTTCGATGAGCTTTGGGCCCGTCCATTTGGTCCAATTCACCATGTCACGCGAAGCGGCGATTGTATCGAACGCCCTCGGTCCCCAGCCCGCACCGAAGTAAAACATCACCCACACGTCGCCAATCTTTACGATCTGCGGGTCGCCGCTCATGCCGGTGCGTTTCTCCTCGCCGTTGGCCAGTACACAATTCGTTCCGAAGCGCGTCCAGTTCACCATGTTCGTCGAAAGCGCCATGCCGATGCGTTCGTAACCATTCTTCACCTTCGCGTTGTAATACATCACGAATGGTGCGCCGAGCCGTTGCTCGCGATCGTGGATGATGGTGCTTTTGTAAAGCGTCTTGCGCTCGAACTCGCGCGCGTCCACATCCTTCGGGCCGAGCACGGGGTTGTTGGAAAGGCGCGTCCACTCCTTGATCAATGTCGGCGATTTCGTCCACGCCATGCCGATGGACAACGGATCAGTCTCATAACCTTTCAACGCACCGCCGATATAGGAGAGCCAGTATTTGTCAGCGTACTTTTCCAGCGCGTGATTGCCCTCCCACTCGTAATTCACCAACGCCAGCCCGCCATCCGCCTGCCATGCGTCCCAACCGCTGTGGGTGAATGATAGAACCCTGCCGAGCTTCTTCCAGTTGAGCAGATCATCGCTGCTGGCAAGAAAGGTTTCGTAACCGACGCCATTCGAGATGGCGACATACATCATGTACCACGTCTTGCCTTCGCGGAAAAGACTCGGGCAATCCACCAGTTGATTCGTTGAGTCACCGCGCAGGACGACGCCGTATTTGAACGGCGTTTTCACTTCATCATAGATGCGCTGCATCGTCGCGTCGTCCACCACAGCCAAGCTGTTTCCTTTTTCGGCAACAGAAAGGTCGTGGCTAGGGTTTGGTTGATCGCCGGCCCGAGCGGAAAACAGAAATCCGCAGGTGAGCATGAGGGCGATCCAGTGATTCATCTGCGGCAGCATGAAACTGCGCGCCAGACGCGTCAATGCGAAGCTTGAATTTTTCCCCGGTCCGTGTGGACTATGCGCGTGCTGACGACGATCCGGCGGGCGGAATACTTTGAACTGGTGGTGCTGTTCTTCATTCAGTGCATTGCCATGAGCATGTGGTTCGTCCCGATGGGTGCGGTGCTGGACGCCCACGGCATGTCGGCGCTCAAACCCTACGCGTTTGCCACCACGGCTCTCGCCGCCTTCATTTCACCCCTCGTTTTCGGCGCGATGGCGGACCGGCACGCCTCGCCGGTGATGGTGCTGCGCGGACTGGCGATGGCCACCGCGTTCGCAATGGCGCTGGCCGCCACGGGCATCAAGCTCGAATGGAATCGCTGGGTCGTGCTGGCGTTGATTCAACTTCATTCGTTTTGCACTGCGCCCACTTTCGGTATTGCCACAGCCATTGTTCTTTCCCGATTGAAGAATTCGCAGCGCGAGTTCGGTCCCATCCGTGCAATGGCGACGTTCGGCTGGATGACCGGCTGTTGGATCGTGAGCGCACTGAACGCCGATACCACCGCCATGGCCGGTTACTCCGGCTCCATTGCCTGGCTGGCGGTTGCTGCGTTCACCTTCCTGCTGCCGAGTGTTGCACCGCCCAAGTCCGTCGAACCCGTCACGATTCGCCAGCGCATGGGCTGGGACGCGTTGACGCTGCTCAAGAACCCCGATCATCGCGTCGTCTTCATCACGGCAGCGTTGTTCAATATCCCGATCGCCGCGATGTTTCCGTTCACGCCGCCGCATTTGCTGGAACTCGGCCTCAAGCACACCTCCGCCTGGCTGTCTTTGGGACAAATCTCGGAAATGATTGCCATGTTCATGCTCGCAAGTTTGTTTGCGCGTGTGCGGATCAAATGGATTTTTGCAATGGGCCTGGGGCTCGGCATCCTGCGTTACAGCTTGTGCGCAATGAATAGCAAATACTGGCTGCTTGCTGGCATCTCGCTGCACGGCTGCGCGTTTACGTTCGTGATGATCACCTCGCAAATCTACCTGGATGAACGCATTGACCCGGCGTGGCGCGCGCGGGCACAGTCGCTCTTTTTGCTGATGACTTCCGGTGTGGGCAATCTGATCGGCTACCTCGGTACGGGCTGGTGGTTTAACGCATGCACCTCGGTTACGGGCACGCGTTGGTCATTCTTCTGGGGTGGACTGGCTGGTGTGGCGTCGCTGGTCGCAACCTATTTCCTCATCGCTTATCGCGGAGTTGGTGCGCCACGGCGCGCAGCCCGTGAATAAAATCTCCCTCCACCCGTCTGCTTCATGTCGCTCTGATACAACCCAGTGGGTCGGGCGAGCGAAATGAGTTTTGACAATCGCCGGCAAATTTGGTTCCCTATGCCCCGACGGAATATGAAGACCGCGAACATTAAAATGCAGGCGACGACGCCGATGAGTGGATGCGTATCCACCTGGCAGCATCGCTCACTGTGTTACTACATCGCGGGCAAGGGTTCATAACCAAGCGAACCAAGTTTTTTGAAAAACCCGCGATTGCCAGTCAATCGCGGGTTTTTTGTTTGAACACAAAGACAAGCATGACTTTCAGAGAAAGGACAAAGATGAAGACGAGAGACAACAAAGTGCCGACCGAATTTGGGCCGAACCCACGGTTCGCCCCGGCCATTGTCAACACCACGCCCGCCCAACCGTTCCGCGGCGCGGTCGAGAACGATCTCGAACGGCTCAAGGAGCGTCTGCTCGCCACGGAGCTGGCGCGCACGACCAGTCTGGAGGCCAACGTGCTTCTGCGGCGTGCGGCCAACGAAGCGGTGTCGCTGGTTTGGCTCACGCCGTATCCGCTGCTGCTGCTCCCGGCGTTGTTCGCCGAGAAGGCGCAGAACGCGCGGCGTCATGTCGGACGCCAGGCCCTCATCCGCGAGCGCAGCAGCGAGTTGCTCACGCTGGCGGAGTGAATTGATTTACGCCGAAAGGTGTAAGGGTGGGGTTGGACGGGAGTGCCGTGAAAGCGGCACTCCTTTTTCATTCGCGGTGGATAGAACGGCCTCAAGCCAGCGGCGCCTCCGTGCGGCTACCGGAGTCAAAGGCCAAAACCCGGAAGTTGCCCAAAGACATAACTGCATGTCCGATTTGCGATAATGATTTCCCTTGCCGCGCCGCAGCCATCAGATAGTTTCGCCAACTCATATGGGTGACAACGGACGGTTTCCCACCAAGCAGTACAACTATGGGAAACTCAGATAACGCACCGAAGAACTGGCCAAAATCCAAATCGCCGGACCTTGCCCAATGCCGCGCCAAACCCGCCGGCTTTGAAAATTATACGGACTGCCTCGTGGCATTTGGCGCCGTCTGCGAACATGCCATGAGCTTTGGCCACGGTTACTTTTGCCGGCATCCGGAACGCGACAAGATCATCGCCCGCACCAAAGCTGAAACGGAATCTGGATCGGCCTGACCTCATCCGTTTGATGTTTGACCGCTCCGGAGGGACGGTCCTAAAGTCGGCGCGTGAACGCATGCCAGTCGGCAAGAGAATTCCCTGGGCGCGGCGGCCAACGATCCGCCATGACTTGGCTTGTTTTGCGGTACCGGCCGCTGCTCTGCGCGGTCACTGACAGGACTGCCAGCTCCTTCCAACGGTACGAACTTCGGGCAGAACGTGAAATCAGAATTCGATAACCCAACAGCGCCCGGGGACGGCCGTCCGCGCCCATCCGAAAATGAAAAAATGTTCGTATTGCGGAAAAGAGTATCCGGATGAAACCACCCGGTGCGCGGTGGATGCGGAGCTGCTTTTGCCGGTTGGCTCGCAAGCTCCATTGCCGCAATCCGAGGAGACGGTAGCAACCAGTTACCCTCTCCCGGATGCGGTTCAGGCCGCGGCCCGCAAGAACATGCTCTTCGGCGCGCTTTGGTGCGGCGGCGGGATTCTGGTGACTGCCTTGACCTATAGCGCCGCCGCAAGCGGTCCCGGCGACGGCAGTTATGTGGTTGCGTGGGGAGCTATTGTGTTTGGCGCCCTGCAGTTCTTCCGGGGCGTGGCCGGCAGTGCCACCACCGGGCGGCGTCCCGAACCGGCGCCACCCGTCCAGTCAGAGTTGCGGGTGACAACCACGCCGCCGAAACCTCAAACAAGCTGGCGGTGTTCAGCCTGCGGACAGGAGTTGGAGCCGCAGTTTACGTCCTGTTGGAAGTGCCGAACCCCTTGCGGTGACATCGTTTCCTGACAACGGGAACTTCGATGGCGGAATTTTCTGCGTGCTTTTGGGAGCGGCGGTTTCTAAGTTTCAGTCATGACAATCTGGCTGCTCACACTTTTGTTGTTGGCATGTCTGGCGGCTGCCGGTTACCGGCAGGGCGCCATTCGCGCGAGCATTTCGTTTTTCGGCATCATCCTCTCGGCAATGCTGGCGGTGCCGCTGGGCAAGCTGGTCGGACCACTGCTCAAAATCCTCGGCGTGGTCAATCCCATCCTGCTGTGGGTGCTGCCGCCCTTTGTCGCGTTCGTTCTGGTGTTGGGGCTCATCAAGGTTGGAGCCTTCATGGTGCATCAAAAGGTGGACGTTTTTTACAAATACAAGGCGGGGGATTTGCGGCTCTCGCTTTGGGAACGGCTCAATCACCGGCTCGGAGCGTGCGTGGGGCTATTGAACGGCGCGGCATATCTGGTGCTGCTCTCGTTCTTGATCCAAGCACTCAGCTATTGGACGGTGCAGATGGCGGCGGGGGAAACCGATCCGCGCGTGCAACGCCTCGTCAGCCAACTGGGACGCGACTTGCAGAGCACAGGCCTGGCGCGCGTGGCCGGGGCGGTGGATTCGCTGCCGGCGGCGTATTACGACGCGGCGGACCTCGCGGGCAAATTGTACCAAAACCCGATGTGTGAAGCCCGCCTGCTGCGTTATCCGGGATTCCTGTCGTTGGGTGAACGGCAGGAGTTCCAGACACTCGGTCAGGACTCGACCTTCGCGGAGATGCGACTCAAGCAAACCCCGTTGCGCGAGGTGATGGCTTACCCGGCGGTCAAAGCGGTGCTCGACAATCCGGAATTGCTGCAGACAATCTGGGCCACAGTACATCCAGATATGAAGGACTTACAGGCGTATTTGGAAACGGGCAAATCGGCCAAATACGACGACGAAAAAATCCTCGGCCGGTGGAATTTCGACGTGAACGGAACGTTACTGTTGTATCGCCGGGCAAAGCCAAATGTCCCGGGGGGTGAGGTGGCCAAGTTGCGCGCCTGGATAATGGAGAAATTTCCCAAGAGCAGCATCGTCGCTGCGCCTGATCACGCGGTGGTGTTCAAGAATCTTCCGCACATCTACATGCAACCCGGCCAACCGCTGGTCGGCGAAGGAAAGAACCTCACCGGTGACTGGAAGCCCGGAGGCGCGGGTTACGAATTCAATCTCGAAGGCGGCACGACCAAGCGGACCGGCAAATTTGAAGGCAGCCTGCTTATCGTCACCGGGGACTCGACGCCCGTTGCTTTTGCAAAGGAGAATTGAGATTCGCTGGAGGATTGAATCTGAAAGACAAAAGGCGCGGCTGATAGCCGCGCCTTTCTCATCTGCCAAGAGCGTTATTTCTGCAAAAGCGGCGTGCCGCTCACGGGAACAGGTTGGAGCGCAGGCATGCGGTCAAACAGATTTGTCCCCGTCAATAAGGTTGAGATACTGGTGCTGCTGACGAGTTGCGGCGCGGTAGCCGCGAAGTTGTTGCCAAGCGAAGCGGCCGGACTGGAATTATCCCCTTTCGCAGAGCCCTGACCTTCAGCCAGGAAACCGTTGCCAAGATTCGGAGGAGGGGTCGTCGTTTCGAATAAAAAGACTCCGGCCACCATCAAGCCGCAGGCAATCGCAGCCACCGCGCCGGAAAGCGCCGGCTGGCGTTCAAGTTTGTGCCACAACCGGCTCAACCATGGTGTCTGAATGACAATGTTCTCGAAAGTTTCATACCGGCCACCGGTTTTGCCCGCGCGGATGCGGGCAGTGACTTGACCGGAAAAGTCATTGAAGTAGCGCGGGGGCGGGGTTTCGTAGCGCTTGAGCTTGAGCAGATGCTGGAGCTTCGCAAAATCCTGGTTTTGATCTTCGGTGTTCATACGACTTACTTCAAATAATCCAACAGGTAGCCCTGCAATTGTTGTCGCGCATAGAAGAGCCGCGATCGCACCGTTCCGACATTGCACTCCATGATCTCCGCGATCTCTTCATGGGCCAGTCCCTGCACGTCATGCAGGGTGACTACCAGTCTGTGTGGTTCTGACAGTTTCTGCATGGCCTCGTTCAACTTTTTTTGCAGTTCGCTCAGGGCGGCATCCCGGCGAGGCGTCTTGTCGGAAATCAAGGCCACGAGGTCGGGGTCCTTCTCGGCATTGAAATCCAGATCGTTCAGGCTCATGGCCGAACGGTTCTTGCGTTGCTTGAGAAAGTTGATGGTCTTGTTGACCGCAATCCGGTAAAGCCAGGTATAGAAACTCGATCCGCCTTTGAAGGATTTCAGCGCCTGATAGCCCTTGATGAATGATTCCTGGGCGAGGTCGTTGGCGTCCTCGTGATTGGACGTCATGTGATAAATGGTGGCGTAGATGCGCTCTTGGTAACGGCGAACGAGTTCGTCGTAGGCGGCCAGATCACCCTTCTGAGCCCGGCGAACGATGAGTTCCTCCTCGGCGCGATTGATTGAACCGGCGGGCCGGACGGTGTCGGACGACACCGCTGGCTTTGCCCCCTGTTCCGATGCCGGTTCGGTCATGCTTGCGGGTATTGAAATCATTCTGACAACGCGGCCGTCTGCCGTGCCAGGTAGTCCGTGACGCCGGCCAAGCCGGCGCGTCCACCTGATTCGGGAAGCGACCTCAGGCTTTGACGGGCCTGGGTGAGATAGCGTTCAATCAATTCCAAGGAGGGGGCCAGGGTTTCGTAACGCGTCAAAAGTTCGGTCACGCGCGCAAATGACCCCGGTTGCCAGGCCTGCACCAGCGTTTCCAGTCGCGTCCGATCAGCCGCATTGGCGCGCTCCCAAGCGAGCAGGACCGGGTAAGTCAATTTGCCCTTGGCCAGATCTGTGCCCAAGGATTTGCCCGCCGCCTTTTCGGTGCCAAACAGGTCCACGCAGTCGTCGTAAATTTGATATGCCGTCCCGAAGGCGAGACCGAACTCGCGCAAAGCCGCGCGCTGGGCCGTCGTCGCCTCGCTCAGGACCGCCGCCAGTTCACAGGAAAGCGCAAACAGCTCTGCCGTTTTCATCTCCAGCACGCGGAAATAATCCCGGCGGGAGAATTCAAAATTGCGGCGATGGCGGGTTTGGAGGATTTCACCAGAACAAACCGTGTTGGTTGCGGAGGCCACCGCCCGACAGATGTCCGGGGTCGGAAAGCTGGCCGCGAGTTTCAGCGATTGGGCAAACAGGCAATCGCCAAACAGAACGGCGATCTCGTTACCCCAGTTCGCGGCAAGCGTGAGCTGGCCGCGCCGGACTTCCGCCTCATCCATGATGTCGTCGTGGACGAGCGTGGCCAGATGCACCATCTCGATGATGACCGCGACCGTCGCATGGGAGTCGTTGGTCTTGCCGAGGGAATTGGCGGCCAGGGCAACAAGCGTGGGGCGGAGATGTTTGCCGTGGCCGTTCAGAGCGTATTCGGCGTACTGAGCCAGGGCGGGATCAAATTCATGCACTTGCCGGGCCAGCCGCGTCGCAACAGATTCGAGGAAAGGCTCGACCGGTTCGACGATTTGCTTCCAAGCAGCGGTGGATTCGGGCTGTGGCGTGCGTCCGTTCCCCGCCGCGATTTTTGACTCTACGGCCAACATGCGGGGCCAATGTAGTTTTCCGCGAGAAACGAGTCAAACCCCTTGTGCCCTCGGGAGCAAATAAACCACTCCCGATTCCCAAAACCGCCCGGAAACCTGCCTAACCCCGGCTAAAGCTATCCGCGTCAATGCCCGGGCATGCCGAGTCTGGTTGGTTCGTCCCGAAGACTCACTGGTTCGGTTTACTGATCGCTCGGCAGGTTCGCAATTGAGAGATTGTCATCGGAATGGAAAGGTGTAATAAAGTTCCCCCAGCAAGTGGAACGGGCGTTGTGCCCCGAGATGGTTGTCTTCGCCCGTTGGGTTTCGAAAGCAATACAGCGGTAAACCGACGCCAGAATGCCGGGCCCACTCGCGGCAGACTGGCAAACGAAAGATTACAGCCATGGCAAGGAAAACCAAATCCAAGGTGGCAAAGGCAGCGGGCCAGGTCTTTGCGTTCCGCGCCCCCACGGCAATGAGTGTGCAATTGGCGGGGGATTTTACGCACTGGATGGAGAAGCCCGTCAGCCTGCACAAGGAAGCCGACGGCGTGTGGCGCGTGGAGGTGGAACTCGCTCCGGGCACGCATCACTACCGCTTCATCGTGGACGGCCAGTGGCAGGACGATCCCGATTGCACCTTGCGTATGCCGAATCCCTACGGCGGCGAAAACATGGTGCGCAAGGTTGCTTAGTCCAACGCGAGAACTCAAAGAGGTCACCCATTCGCGCGAAGGCACGCCCGGGAAGAGCACCGGAATTTGTTGAACTTCAGTAGTGCCGCCGCCACTCTGAGTGGCAGCATGTCGGAAGGACAATCCATTGCGCAAACCAAGCCAACTCCAAAAATCGCGCGCAGAGATCAGGGTGAGGGATTCCCAAGCCGGGATTTCACGATTGCCGGCAACTCAACAATTCGAGCCCATACCAATGGCGAACTATGGGAACGTCAGGTTGCCGCGTGGAACCGATTAGGTCCGCCGTTACGCCCGAGCGCGGAGGATCTCGCCGGGTATGAAGCCGCCGTTGAGGCCTGGTCGCGCCAGCACGGTACTCCGCGCGCACTAGTGTTGGGAGCCACTCCCGAATTGGCGCGTCTGCGCTGGCCCAGCGGGGCCAGCGTGCTCGCCGTGGATCGTTCCCCGGAAATGATCCGGCATATCTGGCCAGGCCATCCCGCCCCGGGACAAGGCGGTCTGTGCGGAGACTGGCTGAACCTCCCACTGCCAGACCATTCGCGCGATCTCGTGCTCGGCGATGGTCCGTTCACACAACTGGACTACCCTAAAGGATACCGGAGGGTGGCACGATCCATCCGACGTATCCTCGCCCGGAATGGCCGAGTCGTAATTCGATTCTTCATCAGGCCTGACGTCAAAGAATCACCGGAGGGCGTGCTGACCGACCTGTGGAACGGCCGCATCCAGAGTTTTCACAGCTTCAAATTGCGGCTGGCGATGTCGCTGCAGGAACACGTGGAGCAAGGCGTCGAACTTCAGGCGATTTGGGGCTACTGGGCTGAAGCCGCGAATCCACGCGAGCTGGCAAGCCGGCTGGGATGGTCGCCGGAAGTGATTTCCACCATGGAAAATTATCGCGGGCTGGCGGTGCGCTACACCTTCCCGACGCTGGACCAACTTCGGCGCGTGTTTGAACCGAAATTCGCCATTTTGAAATGCCATTGGCCGCGTTATGACCTGGGTGAACGCTGCCCTACCCTGAGTTTCGAATCATCAACGGCGGCCACCCATTCGGACAACCGGTGATGCAAGCGAAGGCGGTCTTGATCTCGAAGCCGCAGGCCACGAACCACCACGGCAATCATCGCGTGACCGCAATTGTGGCCGGACACGAAGTGTGGTTTGCCTCACGGGAGCTTCCTCTCCAAGCCAGCATGGAAGCCTACGGGAGTGCCCTGTTGATTCCCGCTCTGTACCACGGTGCCCGGTTGCGGTTGAAGGAGACCGTCTGTCCGACCTGGTCGGCAGGCGCAGCCGGAGCAACGCGCTTGGCAAACCAATGGTGGCAATTGCCACAACTGGTGCCGGAAGCAGACTCGCGGACGACACCTTCAGTGACAACGGGCACGGCCACGGCGCTCTGCTTCACAGGCGGGCTGGACTCCTTTCACTGCCTGCTCCGCGGCAAACATCGGCCGGATTTGCTGGTGTTCGTTCACGGGTACGATATTGCGCCGGCCGACAACGTTCGTTTGCGCGCCGCGGTTTCCTCACTGGAGCAGGTTGCCACGCAATGCAACGCCCGCGCCGTAATCGTGAGCACGAATTTGCGCGAACACCCGCTCGTCCGCAATTCGCCGTGGATTCATACTCACGGCGGGGCCCTGGCCGCGATTGGCCATCTGCTCGGCGACCATGCCGCGCGACTGGTCGTCGCGTCGAGCGTGCCCCGGAATTACAATGTTCCCTGGGGCAGCCACTGGCAACTTGACCCGCTGTGGTCGAGTGGGGCCATGACCATCACCCATGATGGTGATGACTTTTCTCGCGAGCAAAAAGCGTGGGCCCTGGCCGGTGAACCGCCGTTGCCACAACATCTGCGGGTATGTTGGGAAAACCGTTCGCCCACCGGCAACTGCTCGGTCTGCGACAAATGTGTGAACGCGATGCTGCTCCTCGAACAAGCCGGGCAACTTGACGCCTACTCAGTATTTCAAAAGCCCGCATCGTTCGTCGCTCTGCTCGATAACCTGCCCCAGACCACGTTTATCCGGGTCTACCGCGCCATGTGTCAACGCGGGCTGCCAACCGACGTAGAAGCTGCGGTCCTACGGTTGCTGCAACGAACCGAACAAGCCGCAAAACAACCCCGGCTGCGGAAACGTATTCGTAGCCTCGTTGACAAGGTGTTTCACCGTGGGCGCAACCACCTGGCCGGGTGAGAAAGCTGAAGGAAAGACAATTTCAACTGACGCTCGCGGGCGAAAGCAGGGTCTCAGCACTCCGGCTGGGCAGCTTGTTCAACCGGCCACGCAGCGCAAATGTGAGGGCTTTGAGCGTGATCTCCGAAATGAGGAAGGGCTTCCCGACAAAGTCACTGCCACCACTTGCGGTCATCCGCGTACGAGCTTTGAAATCGCTGTGACCGGTGACAAATACCACCGGTGTGGAGGTGTTGGTCGCTGTTTGACGAATCTTGGCGCAGGCTTCGAAGCCGTCCATGCCTGGCATTTGCACATCCATGAAGATGACGTCGTAACTCCGCGCGGTCGCCAAGGTCACGGCGGCGTCACCATCCTCGGCGCTGTCCGGCTTTTCAAAAGTCATCTGTAACGCGACCGTCACGGCCCGCCGGGCCACCGGGTCGTCATCTACCACCAGCATGCGGATGGGCGGATTCGTCAGGACACTGGTTTCAGATCGCAAGGCACAAAGGTCATCAAGCAATTCGATGCTGGTTGCCAGCGTGACCAGCGTTGACCCCTTGGAGTTCTGTGGATTCTCCAGCAGTTTCCGGAGCAGGCCGTCGAGTGCCGCACTCAACTGGATGGCCGGATGCAGGGCCGGCAGATCATCCTTGGGTGTGAACGAGTGAATGCGCAGGAAGACATCAGCCAGCAGATCCTGGCGTGTCGCTTCATCAGAAGCTTCGAAGATCGCCTGGAACGCTGCCCGCAGCGGCGCCAGGTGCGCCGAGGCGCGAGCGAGAAACACACTGGCAATTTCCTGCGAATCCCCTGCCAGTTCCTCGGCGGTAAACGCACGACGGGACAACGCGCCATCCGTGGCAGTATCCGCTGAGACCGCCGAAGCCGCCGCCACGCCGGATGGCCGGCCATTCCCGACTTGAATTGCATCACCCGCCGTCGCGGCATTTTGTACGCGCGCAGCCAGCCGCCCGCGCAATGCCAGCGTCAAAGCTTTTACGGTGATTTCAAACGTCAGGAAAGGTTTCCCGATCAATTCGCTGCCGCCGCTAAGGGTGGACTTGGCCCGCGCATCGAAGTCCGTATGGCACGTGACGAACACGACCGGAGTGGCACGATTGATCTCGGTGTCATGAATCTTGGAGCAAAGTTCGAAGCCATCCATCCCGGGCATTTGCACATCGAGGAAGATCACGTCGTAGGTCTGATGGGTTGCCAAGGCAAGGGCCGCTTCGCCGTCTTCGGCGAGTTCAGGTTCGTTGAGAGCGCGCTTCAGCGCTACGGAAACCGCTCGCCGACTGATCGGATCGTCGTCCACCGCCAACAAGCGGAGCGGTTGGCGCGTCAACAGATCGGGCTCAACTCCTGACCGGCAAAGATCATCGAGGAGTTCGACGCCACCGGCAAGTGTGCGCAACGTGGACGGCGTAATGTTGGCCGCGTTGTCGTTGAGTTGTTTGAGCAGGCCCTCCACCGCAAAGGCCAGTTGCCACACCGGCAATAACTCCGGAACACCCGCCTCGCCGCGCAAAGCGTGCAACTCCCAACGGAGGGCCGCCAACATTTTTTGCCGGCCACCATCATCAGACGTGCGGTCGATTTCCTGCAGCAGCTTTCGCTGGGTGTCCAACGTTCGCCCGGCTTTTTCATGGAAGGCTTTGATTGCTTGGGCGCGAGAGACAGGATCTGCCGGCGCCGTCCCGTCCGCGACGGGCCCGGCTTGAAACGCCGCCAGGAATTCGCAAAGGCTGGCTTCCTCGGCCCGGACTTTTGTGGCAAGGCGAGTGTCAGCAGCCGCCCCAACCACCCAAGGATTAAACTCGGCGTTGAGGGCTTTCAGGAGGCCGGAGCCAAACCTCCGGACAATAAGACCTGCCGCCAGACCGATCAAAACCAAGGACAAGAGTGCCGTCCGATTCGACTCCAGCCAATCAGCGGGCAATGCGGCCTTCCCGGCAACCGGTTGCCTTACCGCACGCCTCATCGCCGATGCGGTTGGCACGTCCTGACCAACGGCCTCCGGGATGGCAATCCGAACGCGATAGAGTTCCTGTTGTTCCCGACCGATACGCTGGTTTTTTTCCTGTTGAAAAAAGTCCGTCGTCGGATTCTTTTCCACCTCGGAAGTGTAGAGATCTGCAGCGCCGGCCAAGCAGGCGCACGAAAGGGCGGCGAGGAAGCCCATCCGACTCGACCGGACGATTGGGCTTGGCCGCAGATTCACCGCGCCGGAACCGCCGCCAAGGCGAAAGTTCAACGCCACCACGGCAGATTTGAACTGCCTGGCGATCATCCGTCCGACGAATGCTAAGGTCGGCTCCGTTTTCTTGTTCATGCCTTCACGGAATCTGGCGCGTCTCCTTCCCCAGGTTCAGGGAGTTATGGTGTTCTGGTTGGCGGCCACGGTCGCCCAACGACCGCGAAAGACCGTTTGCAAACTCGGGGTCAGCGGCGGGAGTTTGGTGCCGCTGTTGAAATTGAGATCGTAGGTGTATTCTCGTTTCGGAGGGCTGTACACGTCTGACTTGCCCCAGACATTCGTGGCGTAGAGGCTCGGGAACATCTTCACCAAGGAGCCATTGTAATGCAGTGGGACGGCGGTGGTACTCGGCGACCAATCTTCCAGAAAGCGCATGAAATTCTCCATGCCCCCGCTGAAGGCCGCCGCCGTCGTGGGCACATCACCGGTCAGAATCGCCGCGTTGACGGTAGTCGCGGCTCCTTTGCGCGAGCTGGAGGCCTTGGCGCTGTTGGTATCCGCCCAGTTGACCGAAAGGACGGTGATGGCGTCGCTGACTAGTGCTGCCGGCAAAGTGGCACTGGTGTTGGAGCTTCCCAGATGTGCCGGGTTCGGCTGGTTGTAATGGCCGAGGACGTAAAGTGGCCGCGCCGTGGCAATGGTCAAACCCCGGGACGGAAGGTTGGTGCCATTGACAACCCGCACGGCGGCGAGGTTGGTGCCGGGCAAAGTGCGCCGATCCAGAACGTAGAGTGAAGACACATCTTTGGACCCGAGTGCGACCCGCAGATTGGCATTGGTGGCACTCCATGCCTTTAGCGCGGCGACGTTGATTTCAATGGGTATGACAACTTTGCCTTCCCGCTTGTCGGTGAAACTCTTGTTAGTCGTGACGATGGTAGCCAACTGGTTGCTGGGAACGACCGTCGCGTAATTATCGAATCTGCCACTGGTGGCAGTGATCCCAGAGTTGGATACCGTCAGGATCATGTCCACCTGATTGTAAAAGCGCAGACGACCGAGCGGCGAATTGGGATCCTCGCCGGCCGGGGGCGGATGGATGATCTCGCGGATCGCCTGCGGGGTGTTGGTAACACCAATGGGCAGGTTCATGGGCGGAACCGGGAAGGTTTTCTTTGCCTGATAAACCACGGAGCCACTCGGGTTGCCGCGTGGATCCAGCGGATGTCGGTCGAACAAGATATCACTCACGGCGGTGACATCGCCTTGGAACGTCAGAATACTGTCCGGCCCGGCGTAGAGTTTTCCATTGGAATGAACCCGTCCTTTTTGGGTGTAGGGTTCCGAGCAGCAGGTTTCCATGTCACCCGACGAAAAGAGCGCGAACTGAAAGATCGGAATGCGGGCCAGCTCCATTTGCTGGGCAACCCCACCAACGACCGGTTGTATCGAGGCCGTATCGCGAGCGTGGGAAGCGACCGTGTAGGTCGTAACGAAGGCCCGCAGGCCAGCGTAGGGAGCGCTCAGAACGACGTAGCTGTTGGTATTCGCGCCCAGGACGTAGGACATTTCGGTGTGGCCAATGGCGTCATTGAATTCCCATTGCCCCCAATAGGAGGAGTCCGAAGTCGTAGGCACCGCCGCCCGGTAATTGTCGAGATTATCGATCACCAGTTTTTCGCCACCCGTCAGGAAATCCCGCGTCATCCGGGTGACTACTTTTTCCGTGGCCGCCTCGGCCGCAGCCACCGACCGGTCGTATTGGATGGCGCGGTAGGTTTGCCGTGTCGAATTGGCCGACCAAGTCATTGCACTGGCGAGGATGGCCAGCGCGATACCCGTCATGATCAAGGTCAGGGCCAAGGCACTCCCTGCCTGCGCCGCCGCTGGATGTTGCGGTCCTTGGTTTATCTTCATGCGGTCAGGGCGTTACAGCCAGCGTGTTGTTATCAGGCCCCACGGTGGCCCATTGGCCGCGGAACACTTTCAATAAGCTCGGAGTCAACGGCGGCAGCCGGGTCGCATCGTTGAAGCTCAGATCGTAAGCCCAGTTGCGTTTGGGCGGATCGTAAACGCCCGACTTGCCCCAGGCGTTGGTGGCGTAAAGACTGGGAAACATTTTGACCATGGACCCGTTATAGGTGAACACATTGGCCAGTTTCCATTCTTCCAGAAAACGCGGGAAGTTCTCCATGCCACCGCTGTACTTGCCGGATGTGGTTTCCACCACACCGGTGAGAATGGCGGCGTTAACCGTGGTAGGCTTGGCCGCCCGTGAACTCAGACTGTTAGTGCTGTTGGCGTCCGTCCAGTTTGTCGAAAGAATTGTGACGGCATCAGCCACCAGCGAAGCCGGCCGCGTACTCGTCGTATTGGTCGTTCCGAGATTGGCGGAGTTTGTCTGGTTATAGTTTCCCCAGACGTAAAGCGGGCGGGCCGTGGCCACTGTCAGCCCTTTGGCCGGGAGGGTCAGCCCATTGCGCAAACGCACCGCGGCCAATTCCGTGCCCGCCATAGTGCGACGGTCCAAAACGTAAACCGACGAAATGCTGCCCACATTGGAATTGGTTCGACTCCACTCGGCAAGCGCGCCGACGTTGATGTCTAGGGGCCGGACGGTCTTCTCCTCGCGCGCGTCGCGAAAACTGTTGGTGGTGGATACAATTCCCGCGAGTTCGTTGGTCGGGACACTGGTCGCGAAGTTGTTGGCCCGACCGCTCGTTGCACTGACCCCCGAGTTTGAAACCACCAGGACCATATCGGCCTGGTTGTAGTATCGCAAGCGGCCAAGCGGTGAATTCGCATCTTCACCGGAGGGAGGCGGTTGAACAATTTCACGGATGGCTTCAGGTGTGTTGTTGGTGCCAATCGGAAGCGTCATGGCTGCAACCGGCGAAACCTTCAGTTCCGGATGTTCATAAACCGCACTGCCGGACGGCGCGCCGCGGGTATCGAGTGGATGGCGCTGGAACAGGATGTTCGCAACGGCAGTGACGTCAGATTGAAAGGTCAAGGCGTTATCAGGCTCGACATAGAGAATATTGTTGGCGTGAACCCGGCCGGTAATCGTGAGCGGTTGACCGCAACTGATTTCCATGTCGCTCGAGCCGTACATCGCAAACTGAAAGATGGGAATCCGGGCCAGTTGCACCTCCTGTAGAACTCCGGCTACAACCTTCTGCAACGACGCCGTGTCCCGGGCATGTGAAACCACCCGATACGTCGAGACAAATGCCCGCAAGCCCGAGTAAGCCGCATTCAAAATGACGTAGTTGGTGGAACTCCCAGCCTGCACAAAAGTCTGGCCAGTATTTCCATTGGCATCGTTGAATTCCCAATTGCTCCAGTAGGCAGAGTCGGTGCTGTTGGGGATCGAGGTGCGGTAGCTGGCGGCATTGTCGGCTACCAACTTATCGCCACCGGACAGAAAGTCTCTGGTCATCCGGCTCACCACCTTCTCGGTGGCCGCTTCCGCCGCCGCCACCGACCGGTTGTATTGAATGGAGCGATGCGTCAGGCGGGTGGAGTTCGCCGACCAACTCATCGCGCTGGCAAGAATCGCCAGGGCGATGCCAGTCATGATCATGGTTAAGGCCAGCGCACTGCCCGCCTTGGCCGACTGCCGGAATGAGATTTTGAACTGCATTGCTACTCCAGGGCGCGGCGGGTGACGGAGGTTTCCAGCCGGTAGTAATCCGCCACCTGCAGGTACTTTCGAGGCTGAAAGAATTCCAGGTTGATATGGATGACCCGGTTATTCTGGATGTTGGTAAGCACATTCCCGCGGTAGTCCTGTGCGCGAAAGACCAGAGAATTGGTGATCGACTCAGCCAGCACCATGGCCGACCCCGGAGTGCTCGTGGTACGCCGGAAGGTCTGATCCGAGGGGTTGACAAAGTAAATGACGAAGTTGGCGCTGTTGGTAGTGGGCCGGATCATCAGTGCCGTGCCCTGTTGCTTCTCCCCGTCAAGCAAGGCCACGAACACCCCGGCATTGACGTTTCCAACCGCGGTGGCCTTGCAGGTTCGGATCTCTTGCGCCATTTTGCCGATCACCTTGCGCGTGTCATCCGTCGCCGTCAGCGTGGTCTCGGTGATGCGAAACATGCTCAAACCGAAAAGATGCGCGAACACAACTCCGGTGAGCACGAGCGCGAAGACAGCCACTGCAACCAACAATTCCGGGAGCGTGAAGCCCCGGGATCTGACCGGTGTTGAAATGCCATGGTCAACTGGCAAACGAGGAGTGATTCTCATTGATCAGGTGCGCGAAAGGTTTCGACTGAGTTGGTGATGACTTGGCCCCCCCGGTAACTCCAGATGCAATCCACCCGGATCCGCCGGAGCGGAGGGTTGGTGGATACCTGTGAAATGGCAGTCCGTAGCGTGGCGGTCGAGACGGTGACGCCCGAGCCGGACAAATCCAAGGTGACAACCTTCGTGGGGAAGTTTGTGGCGGCCAATTGATCCACATTAGGCCAACTCGATGTATCCCACCGGGCGCTGCGCGTTTCTTCGAGCCGCTCCATCGCCCGGGCGTTGGCAGCCTGTGCCAGCGCAGCCTTCTGTGCCGAGTTTGAACAGTAATGGTAGCCGTTCACAATCCCGCCAATCGCCAAACCCGTCACAGCCAAGGCCACGACGACTTCCACCAACGTCATGCCCGCCTGACCTCGGTTAACAGGTCGCCGCTGTCCTCGTCCTGAACATTTCATTTTCATTGAATCGGGCTTTCTCCGCCAGGCGGAGCGAGTCCTTTCTCGAGAAAGAACCCACCGATTACAGCACATTTCTGGCCGATCTTGATTTTGGAAGCGTTTGAACTGCGCCCCGCAAACGGGCAATCGCGTGACCAGCTACCAATGAGAATTACACGCACTGCTTGGCAATCAGCGTCAGCACCCACGCCGCGCCCGAATCAGCTAAGGTCCTGCTGACCACTGTCAAGAAATGGACCTGTCACGAACCAGGACGATGTGTCCAGATTTGTCGTACAAGGCTGGTCTGTTTGACCAGCTTAACGAATCTCCTGAGATTCGCGTGCTGGCCAAATACGCGTGAGGCACAACTGCCACCAACGGGACTCGTCACCTGCGCCCTTTAGACCCAAGGCAATCCTCGCAGGAGCGCTCTCAAGCTCATGTCAGCCATGACGTCCGGAACCTTGGATTAACTTTGACGTCAGAGGCTTAGTGCGTTAGGAGGTATCCGTGCCTCAACCGTTTTTCTACCACTGGTTTCTATTTGTCTCAGCTCTGGCAAGTGTGACCCCATTGCAGGGTGCGTCCGTGTTGAGTATTTCTCATCGTGGCGGGAGTTTATTTGCGCCGGAAAACACCATCGCGGCCTTTACCAACTCCCTCGCCGTTGCGGATCTGATGGAAACGGATTCCCAGATTACGAGCGATGGAAAGTTTGTCATCATGCACGATCTCTCGGTGGATCGTACCACCGACGGTACGGGGTTGATTGCGACCCAAACTCTGGCGCGATTGAAACTCCTTGATGCAGGTTCATGGTTTTCCCCCGCCTATGTCGGCCAACGAATTCCGACCTTGGAAGAGATGATTACGAACACCTTGCCCGCCGCGGTTCCGTTTATCGAAGCCAAGGCAGGCGGTGCCGCAGCATACGTCGCAGAGTTTCAACGCCTGAATATGGTGACGAACATCGTATTGCAATCCTTCGACTGGAATTTCCTGTCGCAAGTTCACGCGCTCGAACCGAGCCTGCGGCTGTGTGCCCTTGGCAGCGGCACTCTCACCGCAGCGAGCTTGACCTCGATCACCAACGCTGGCGCACGCATGGTTTCGTGGGCCGGCGCAAATGTCGGCACCAACGAAATCAACCTCGCGCACAGCCTGGGATTGACCCTCTTCGTCTGGACCATCAACAGCCGCGCGGAGATAACCAATTTCATCGCGCTGGGTGTGGACGGAATCGTCTCCGACGATCCCTGGGCCGTCCGCGGCTTGCCACCGCCGATCAATTACACCAACAACCCGCCAACCACCCCGCCTGATCTGGGCAACCAGCTTATCGCTTATTGGAAAATGGATGACGGGCTCGTAAACGTTCTCGCGACCGGGATAACCGACAGCAAATCGTCGAACCACGCAACCTTTGTTCGCAACGATGGCCTTTCACACTGGCTCAGTGGAAGCAGCGCCAGATTTGGCGGAAGCCTCCAGCTGGCCGGCTCGAATGCCTACGTCAGTGTCGCGGCCACGACGAGCCTGAACATCAATACCAATGAACTTTCAGTCTCAGCATGGGTCCGACTCGATCAGTTGCCCGCGCAATTATCCACCAGCTTTGGCGCCATCTACGATTCCACGACCGACTGCTACGTGCTTTATCTCGACAAGGCCAACAACGAGTTGCGATTCAAAATCACCGATACCAACGGGCAGGCTGCGCGCCCTGGAATTGCTGCGGCATTTTTGCGAACCAATGAATGGCTGCACATCGCTGCGGTTTTCAATGGCAACGCCGGTGCCGCCGGGATGGCTGCGATCTATTTGAATGGAGTGGAAATGGATACCCACCCGGGGAACGACAGCACGCCCGGTGTGGGTTTGGTGGCCAACGTGAAAGCCGGCCAGGCTGCCGCCATGGGCCGCGAGGGACCGACTGGAGGCAATTATTTTAATGGCGCAGTGGATGATTTTGCCCTCTGGCGGCGCGCCCTGACGCCAACGGAAATTCAATCCATCTTCAGTGCTGGACAACTTGGCCAAAGCCTGGCCGATTTGCTGATTCAACCAACACCCTTGCTCACCATCACCTCGATCCAACGGCTTTGGCCTGGTGGCCAGCTAGAAATCAACTTCGAAAGCCAAGGCGCCTGGTCTTCGTTTCGACTCCGTCACGCGACCAACATCGCCGGACCGTATTTTCCGATTGCCGGCCTCGTGCCCGTTGTGCTGGGCGGTGGCAACTATCGGTACGACTATTCGCCCACCAACAATGCTGGTGAGTTCTTTCGCATTGAAGGGTTATGAGACGGGTCGTTTGACCATCGGCAGTTTTGCCGACTCGCACATTGGCAAATGTTTTTTTAGCCTGACTGACCGATGAACCTGAGGATCAGCGCCAGAACCTTTCCCTTTCTCCTGCTCGCCACGGTCGCGACCACCCTGGCCCAACCGGCCACGCCCGTGCCGGACAAAATTACTTGCGCCATAGCGGATCGGCAGGACTTCCAAATTCCAGATCGGTTGCAGTTCTCTGGATGGATGGGAGCGCGGATTGTCGCCAACGAAAGCAATCGCTTGGTTAAACTCGATCCGGCGCGACTGCTGGAAGGCTACCGCAAACGCCCGGGCCGGCAGTCATGGGATGGTGAGCACGTCGGCAAATGGCTGCATGCCGCTACCCTAGCGTGGGTTTACACCGGCGATCC
This sequence comes from Limisphaerales bacterium, assembly GCA_044225555.1. Classification (GTDB taxonomy): domain Bacteria; phylum Verrucomicrobiota; class Verrucomicrobiia; order Limisphaerales; family JADLHS01; genus JADLHS01. The sequence goes on from JBGAIM010000011.1 coordinate 170,588, forward strand.
AGCCTTGCGCAAGAAACTCGATGACACTGCCGCAGAACTCTGCAAGTGCCAGTTGGAAGACGGTTACCTGGGCACCTACGAGGAAAAGGATCGCTGGACCGATTGGGATGTGTGGGCGCACAAATACAACTTGATCGGTCTGATCACTTACATGCGCTACACCGGAAACATGTCGCCACTGCCGACCTGCCAGCGAATGGCGGATTTACTTTGTCAGACCTTCGGCGACCAACCGGGCCAGCGCGACATCATCAAGGCCGGGCATCACGTGGGCATGGCGCCGACCAGCGTTCTAGAACCGATGATCTTGCTTTATCGGCTCACCCGGGAGCCACGCTATCTCGATTTCTGCAAATATATTCTCCGCTCGTGGGAGCAACCCTACGGCCCGCATATCGTTTCCACGCTGCTGACCGTGAAGCGGGTGGACAAAGTCGGCAACGGCAAAGCCTATGAAATGCTCTCCTGCCTGAATGGTGCGCTGGAATACTACCGCACGGTCGGTGACCAGAAGATTCTCGACGCCTGCCTGAATGCTTGGCAGGACATCGTGAATAATCGCCTCTACCTCACTGGGGCGGCAAGTTATGGCGAGCTTTTCCATGACGACTACGACCTGCCCAATGTCGCCAACGTGGGCGAAACGTGCGTCACCGTGACCTGGCTTCAGTTCAACGCACAACTGCTGCGTCTCACCGGCGAGGCGCGTTTCGCCGAGCAATTGGAGCATGTGGTCCTGAATCAATTGTTCGGCGCACAGAAATGCGATGGCTCGGCCTGGGGTTATTACGTGCAAATGGAAGGCAAGAAGCCCTACAGCGATTCCTTGGACGGACACTGCTGCCTGTCCAGTGGCCCGCGCGGTGTGGCGCTGATCCCCACTTTTGCCGTCAGCACTGACGCGGACGGCGTGGTGCTGAATCTATACGATGCCGGTACTGCCCGGCTCAAGCTGCGCGACGGAACCCAGGTTTCACTCGTCACCACAACGCGGTATCCCAGCGACGGGCGGATACAAATCACCGTGGCTCCCGCTGCCCCGAAATCATTTGCCGTCAAGGTGCGGATTCCTGCGTGGTGTCGGTCGTCTTCCATTTCGGTCAATGGCAGCAAGTTGGTCGCGAAGCCCGCCGCCGATGGCTACGTCGCCATCCAAAGAACTTGGACTTCGGGCGACAAAATCGAACTCAACTTCCCGCTGGAACCTCGGGTCGTCGTTGGCGATCACCTCAATCAGGGAAAGTTAGCGCTGCAATATGGCCCGCTTGTCTTGTGTGCCGACCAAGCGTTGCTGCCGGGTCAAGTCAAGAGCCTCGCCTCGCTCACCATTGCCAATCCGGAACTCTCCGCGCTCGCCGTCACCCCGGAGCCGGCATCAGACCCGTTGAAAACCTGGCCGGGCGCGCAGGTTTTCCGGATCAACACGAAGGACCGCAAGACCGGCGCGCCAGTCGAAGTCCGCTTTATTCCCTTTGCGGATGCGGGCGGTACTGGATCGAGCTACAAGGTCTGGCTGCCTCTGCCGCGTCTGGCAAGCGGCAACCTATTGGTGGAAGGAACAGAGAGTCGTTCCCGCTTGGGAAACCAGCCCGGTTCCATCATTGATGAGGAACTCCAAAGTGCGGTGGTGACCTTCGATAATCAGCCAGCGAAAGAGGATTGGTTTGCCGTGACGCTTGATGCGCCGGTCAGCTTGCGCCGGGTGGTCTATATGCATGGGAGGAATTTCCATGACGGAGGCTGGTTTGATACCAGCGCGGGCAAGCCCAAGGTGCAAATCCAACGTGCAAAAGACGGCGCATGGGAGACCATTGGCGAACTGGCGGATTACCCCGCCACGACGTCCACCGATAACGCGAATCTCAAGTCCGGTCAGGGGTTCACGCTTAAGCTGGCGAGTCCCGTGGAGGCCCTGGCCGTTCGCGTCCTAGGTGTTCCGGCGTGCGGTGACAATCCGAAGCAAAGCTTTTCATCTTGTGCGGAACTGCAGGCGTTTGCTCCATGAACATTGGAAGGAAAACAAACTCGCGCTTGGCCAAGCCGGCGGTCCTCGTGATCGGCAGCTCAAACACCGACCTGATCATCAAGGCGGCGAGAATTCCCAAACCCGGCGAAACGATTCTCGGTGGCGAATATGCCCAAGCGGCGGGCGGCAAAGGTGCCAATCAAGCCGTGGCCGCCGCCCGCGCTGGCGGGGCAGTCACGTTCATCGCGCGCGTTGGCTGTGACACAAATGGGGAGCAGGCGGTGGCTGGTTTTGCCGCAGATGGCATCAACGTGAGGCATGTGATTCGCGACCGGACGCGTCCGTCAGGTGTAGCGCTCATCCTCGTTGACCAGCACGGCGAGAACAGCATCGCGGTGGCTTCGGGCGCGAATGACAAGTTGAGTCCAGCCGATGTGCGCAAAGCGAAGGCTGCGTTCCGCCGGGCGCGCGTCGTTCTGCTCCAACTGGAGACGCCCTTGAAAACTGTCCTGGCGTCGGTTGCGCTTGCCGCCACCGCGGGGGTGCGAGTAGTCCTGAATCCCGCGCCCGCCCAGCCATTGCCCGCCCAACTACTCAAGCGCGTTTACGTGCTGACCCCAAACGCGAGTGAGGCCGAATTGCTCACAAACGTGGTGGTGCGCAACCAAGTCACGGCAGCCCGAGCCGCCGAAAACCTTCTGGCGCAGGGTGCGCAAAACGTAATCATCACGATGGGTGCGCGCGGAGCGTTTGTGAGTGGAAAAGGCGTTCGGCAGATGATTCCCGGATTCAAAGCGAACGCCGTGGATGCCACGGGAGCGGGCGATGTTTTCAACGGCGCACTGGCCGTCGCGCTGGCCGAGGGGCGGTCGGTGCTGGAGGCCGCGCGTTTTGCCAGCGCGGCGGCAGCCATTTCCGTGACCCGCTTCGGTGCGCAACCTTCCGCACCGACCCGCCGGGAGATCGAAGCTATGCTCGCCACGGGAAAAGTCTCCTCCGCGTCGAAAGTGCGTCGCCGAAAATGAACCTGTCCATCCAACCTATGAAACAGCAGCCGTTATCAAATACTGTCGCGAGCCTGGCGCTCGCCTTGTCGCTGGGTGCGCTCGCCATGTTGAGCGGCGGTTGCGGCAAATCCAGCACCACCAACAACAGATCTGCACCCGGCAAACCCAAAGTCGCATTGGTCATGAAATCACTGGCGAATGAATTCTTCAGCACGATGGCGGAGGGGGCGAAGAAACATCAGGCCGCCCATGCCGCCAGTTATGATCTCGTCGTCAACGGCATCAAGAACGAAACCGATCTCGCGGAGCAGGTCAACCTCGTGGAGCAGATGATCGCGCAGCAGGTCAACGCCATCGTCATCGCCCCGGCGGACTCGAAAGCGCTGGTGACCGTGCTCAAGCACGCCAAGGAGGCGGGTATCCTGGTGGTGAACATTGACAACAAACTCGATGCCGACGTGCTCACCCAGGCGAATCTCAAAGTGCCATTCGTCGGCCCGGACAATCGTGCCGGGGCGCGCAAAGTGGGGGAAGCGCTCGCGAAGCAACTCAAAGCGGGTGACAAGGTGGCCATTATTGAAGGCATCCCGACCGCCTTCAACGGCCAGCAACGCCGGCTCGGGTTTGAGGACGCGATGAACGCGGCCGGCGCCAACATCGTGAGCGTTCAAAGCGGCCGGTGGGAAATGGAAACCGCCAACAACGTCGCCAGCGCGATGCTCAGCGAGCATGCCGACCTCAAGGCCATTCTGTGCGCGAACGACAACATGGCCCTGGGCGCGGTGTCCGCTATTCAAGCGGCCGGGAAGACCGGAAAAGTCCTGGTCGTGGGCTTCGACAACATCAGCGCCGTACGTCCCTTGCTCGACAAGGGACAGGTGGTAGCCACGGCCGATCAGCACGGTGATCAACTCGCCGTGTTCGGCATTGAAGCCGCGTTGAAAATCTTGAAGGGCGAGGCCCCGCCCGCGGACCAGACCACGGCCGTGGATGTCGTAACGAAGTAAATTCCTGTCATGACCCTCGCTCCTCAGCTCTTGCAGGTCACCCGATTACAGAAGAGCTACAATGTGCCCGTGTTGGTGGACTTTAGCTTCACTTTGCAACGCGGAGAAGTTCATGCGTTGGTCGGCAGCAATGGCGCGGGCAAATCCACTTTCGCGCGCATTCTCGCCGGCCTGACCGAGCGCGATGGCGGCGACATTCAACTAGAAGGTCGCCCCCATCATCCCATCTCCAAGCGGGAGGCGGAACACGCCGGAGTCATCATGGTGCTGCAGGAACTCAATGTGATCCCGACCATGAGCATCGCGGAAAACATTTTTCTCAACCGGCTGCCGCGCCGTGGTGGCTTCCTCCGCTTCGCCAATCTCCACAAGGAGGCTCGCAAAGCCCTCGCCCGAGTGGGGCTCGGGGAGGTCGATCCCGACACGCCCGCAGGCTTCCTGGGGGTGGGTCAACAGCAGTTGGTAGAAATTGCCGGCGCGTTGTCGCAAAACTGCCGGCTGCTCATTCTGGATGAACCGACGGCGGCGCTGACCGACCCCGAGATCGAGCAACTGTTTGGAAACATCCGACAACTCCAAAACGAGGGTGTGGGGATCATCTACATCAGCCACCGGATGGATGAGATCCGGCGGATCGCCGATCGCATCACCGTAATGCGCGATGGCCGCGCCGTGGCCACGCACCAGGGCAACAACGTCACACCCGTGGGCCTCGTCCGCGAAATGGTCGGACACGACTTGCCGGAGCGAAAGAACGTGGTCGAGCGTCCCGTGGGAGAAGTCGCGTTGCGGGTGCGCAACTTGCACGCGGGCGACCAGGTGCGCGACGTGAGCTTTGAAGTGCGACGCGGCGAAATTCTGGGCCTCGCGGGGCTGATCGGCTCTGGTCGCACTGAAACCTTGCGCGCGATCTTCGGCGCCGATGCCAAGGACAGCGGTGAGATTCTCGTTGGAGAGCAACCGGTGATTATCCGCCAACCCGCCGACGCGCTGCGCGCTGGAATTGGGCTGGTGCCGGAGGACCGCAAACAAGATGGGCTGCTGCTGCCCCAATCCATCCGGGTCAACACCACTCTCAGCACCATTCACCAGCACGCCAACGCTGTGGGTTGGTTGAACGCCCGCGCTGAAACCAAAACCACCGAGGCTTTTTGCGGCCGATTGCAGGTGCAATGCTCCTCCAATGAGCAGGCCATTGGCGAGTTGAGCGGCGGCAACCAGCAGAAAGTGGTCATCGCGCGTTGGCTCGCACGGGATTGTCGCATCCTGTTGTTCGACGAGCCAACGCGGGGGATTGACATGGCTGCCAAACACACCATCTACCAGTTGCTGCGCGACCTGGCCGGTGAAGGGAAGGCCGTCCTGGTCGTTTCGAGCGACTTGGTGGAACTGATGTCACTCTGCGACCGACTCCTCGTCATGTCGCAAGGATGCATTACGGCCGAGTTTGCCCCGGATGAATGGACGCAGGAAAAGATCACCCGGGCGGCATTCAGCGGTTATCTTGACCAGAACAAGACCGCCCTCAACTCATGAAGTTCAAAGCCAAGAAACTGATTGAATACGTAGCCATGCTCGGGATCTGGCTCGGCTTGGTGTTGCTCTTTGGCCTGTTGAGCGACAATTTTCTCAGCCCGCGCACGTTCGTGACCCTGGCCAATCGCATTCCCGCGCTCGCGGTGATTGCGGCGGGCATGACGCTGGTGCTCATCATTGGCGGCATTGATCTATCGGTCGGTTCGGTGCTCGGCCTGTGCGGGGCGGTGGTGGGGCTGGCGCTGGTTAATTTTCACGTGCCATTCTGGGCGGCGATTTTACTCGGGCTTGGAACCGGACTGGTGGCCGGCACTTTGAACGGCGTGGTTAGTGTGGGCCTTGGCATTCCTTCGTTCATTGTCACGTTGGGCATGTTGGAGATCGCGCGCGGTCTGGCCTATCTCACGACGCACTCGCAGACCAAATACATCGGCAGCGCCGTGGAAGGCCTGGCCGCCCCGGTCCCTGGTCTGGCGGTTTCGCCAGCCTTTCTTCTGGCTGTCGCGGTGATTGTGATCGGACAAGTAGTGCTGTCACGCACAGTATTCGGTCGCTACCTCGTAGCGATTGGCACGAACGAACAAGCGGTTCGGCTGGCCGGAATCAATCCTAAGCCAGCCAAGATTGCAGTCTTCGCGCTACTGGGTTTGCTGACCGGACTGGGCGGCGTTTTCTACACCTCTCGGCTTGGCTCCTCCGACCCGAACGCGGGTGTGGGCCTGGAACTTTCGGCCATCGCGGCGGTGGTCATAGGCGGGACGAGTTTGATGGGCGGACGCGGTTCCGTGGTGAATACTTTTTTCGGCGTGCTGATCATCGCAACCTTGGAGGCGGGGCTGGCCCAAGTGGGGGCGTCGGAGCCAACCAAGCGCGTCATCACCGGTTTGGTGATCGTCAGTGCCGTGGTCCTCGATGCTTGGCGACATCACCTGACCGGCAAACGCTTTTTGTTGTTGAAGCATTTATTCTCCTGGACGCCCTCGCCACGGCCCCCGAACCCCGCCCAGCAGGTGGTCGAGCGCGAACGGGTGCGGATCGCCCGCGACATTCACGACGAAATCGGCGCGAATCTGACGCAGATTGCGCTGTTGAGCGAACTGGCCAAGAGCGATCTGGCCAAGCCCGAACAAGCCAAGGGACACATGGACGAAGTGTTCCGCACGGCCCAGTCGTTGACGCGTTCGCTGGATGAAATCGTTTGGGCGGTAAACCCCGCCGGCGACACCGTGGAACAATTCGCGACCCATCTCTGCACCTTCGCGCCTCGTTTCCTGGAATCGGCCGGCGTGCGCTGCCGACTCGATGTCCCCGACGAATTGCCGGCTATTACCTTGCCAGCCAGCGTGCGACACCATCTGCATCTGGGCGTGAAAGAATCTCTGCACAACATCGCCAAGCACGCTCACGCCACGGAAGTGTGGTTGCACATGAAACTCGCCCCCGACACGATCACGTTGACCTTGGAGGACAATGGCCGCGGATTCGAGCCCGGCTCGGACACCAACCCGGGCGCCGACGGCCTGGCGAACTTGCGGCAGCGCATGAAGGAGATTGGCGGGTCCTTTGAGCAACAGAGCCAATCCGGCCACGGGACCTGCACGACCCTCGTGGCACCATTGAAGAGTGATGAGTAACCCAGGATTATCGCGAGCGACCGCCAGAATTGACGACTGTGACGGTTTGAAGATATAAGAACCTTGGTTCGCCGCCGATACGATTCAAATCATGCCGATCTCGATTGCCATTGTGGAAGATGACCGCGGCGTGCGCGCGAGCCTGCTCGGCATGCTTCAACGGGCGGCGGACTGCCGGTGCGTTGGCGACTTTGGCTCCGCGGAGGAAGGGCTGCGAAAGCTCCCCTCGCTGCGGCCAGACGTGATCCTGATGGACATCAACCTGCCTGACATGAGCGGCGTGGAGTGTGTGCGCCAATTAAGCCAGTTGCTTCCGGCCACCCGGATACTGATGCTGACCGTACAGGAAGACCCGGACTCCATTTTCAACTCGCTCGCGGCCGGAGCTTCCGGCTATCTGCTTAAACCCGTTCGCGCTGCCGAATTGGTGGCCGCCGTCAAAGACGTCTTTGGAGGTGGAGCCCCGATGACGAGCATCATCGCTCGCAAAGTTGTCCGGTCGTTCAAGCAGGCGGGAACGTCGCCGCGCGATGAAACGGAGAGTCTCTCGCCACGGGAGCAAGGCGTGCTGGACGCTCTGGCCAAGGGCTACAGCTACAAGGAAACCGCCGATCTGCTGGGCATCAGTTACAGCACGGTGCATACGCACATCGAGCGAATTTACCAAAAACTCCATGTCCAGTCGCGCGGCCAGGCCGTGGCGAAGTACCTGGGGGCTTGAAGCCAGAACGCGCAACGTGAGATTCTGACCGTTCCTACACGGCGGATTCGCGGCTATCGGCAGTTTTGCCGACTACCACGCTGGAGGAAGTTCGTGAACCTAACCGCATGACATTTCCCTTTTTTCGGAGAGTTCACCGAAGCCAACCAATGAAAACAATTCTCGGACTGCTCTCAATGTTCGCGCTGGCCGGTTTGCTCGTCGGTTGCGGCAACTCCGCAGACTCGAAACGCCCGTCAGCACCGGACCCGGCAACGCAACCGGAAGCCCAGGCCGCCCTATTCGAGCGCACGTGCGAGCGCGTGAAAGTCTTGATCGCCAACAAGGACTACAAGCAGGGACAGGAAGCTCTCAATCTGTTTAAGAATTACAAATTGACACCCGAACAGCAGAAGATTGTGGATCAACTCCAGTCTCAAATTCCGAAAGCCAACTGAGTTCAAAGGAACACTGCGAACAGACGTTCGGGTGCGGTCAAAGTAACCGCCAGAATCAGCGGAGCGCTCGCCCTGCCTGCATGAGTCCCCTCGACGACAAAGTGCTCTGGAAAGGGAAGCGTCCTGGGTCGAATGCCGAGAGGGTTCCTCGCAACAGGTCACAAGTCACTTCACCAGATGGCGGCAGGATTCCGCCGACTCGATATTCACTTACCGGCCTTTGGGCCTATCGGCAGTTTTGCCGACTACCACGCAAGCGAAAGTCGTTTAGGTTTCATACATCACTAAAGCAAACCGGTGCCTGAACTGTCGCCGGTTGGTCAATTAGTGCGCAAGCCCCAAAACTAGCAAGACGCCGAATGAAAGTGATTTCAAACAACGACCTCAACGTCGCCCGGCGCAAAGCGTCGCAAACGCCTCCCAGTTTTCCGCACAGCAACCTGTCACCCAAGTGACCATCCCTAGTCCACACCAACAACAAAACCTGTAAAACGACACATCCATGAAAACTCCCCAATCCAAACAACAATGCGGCAGGCAAGGCTCGCCCTGCCAGTGGCGATGGATCGCCCTGCTCGCGGTGCTCGCCTGCCTCCTGGTCGGCCGCGCCAGCGCCGGAACTTTGACCTTAATAGACCAACCGCTCACCAACCTGACTGACGTTAATCTGAGCGCCGAGGGTGATCTCGACTGGGCGCATTGGGGAAATTTCACCACCGCCGACTATGACCACAAAGCCGGCGTGCCCTCGCAAATCCCCACCTACACGCCGATCGGCGGGGGATCCTACGGTTCCTATGGCGATGACCTTGCCCGTTGCAGTTGGATTGACGGCACGATTGACCAGACGGCCACCGGATTGCGCAGCGGACTGTGGGCCAGCGGCCCCCCGGTGAACGCCGGCTATCAGTTGAACATCCCGGCCTCAACGACACCCCGCATTTTGCACCTGTACGTCGGCTCCTGGGAATCAACCGGGCAACTTGAGTTATCCTTGAGCGATAGCAGTGCCGCTTCGATCACGAATGTGGTTATTCGCGGTGATCGCTGGCATCGTTTCACCGTCACGTTTGCCGCCAACTCGGCCAGTCAGACCTTGACGATCAATTACTATGCGATCAATCCCGGGTTGAGCTATGGGAATGTCACCTTGGTCGCCGCCAGCCTGTCCTCGGCATCGCCTCTCCCCCTGAGTGTTGCTCAACCCACGCTGAGTTCAGCTGGCCCGTTGAATGCCGGCAGCACCTTTACCGTGAAGGCCAACCCGACGGGCGTCGCTGCCAATGGCGCAACGGCGTTTGCCTACCAGTGGCAAGTGAACAATGGCGGCGGCTATGTGGATATTGCCGGCGGCACGAGCAATCCCCTTCAAGCCACGGCCGGCAGCGCGGGCAGCTACAATTACCGGGTCGTAGTGACCAACAGCGTTCTCGGCGGCCCCGCAGTAACCAGTGCCCCAGTGGCACTGACGGTGACGACGCCCACCAGTACGCTTGGTGGGGGCGGCTATAGTCTCCCGTTGCCGGTCTTTCCGAGCACCACGCCTTTCGATGTTGATCTGACGGCCGAGGGAACAACGGATTGGGGGCATTGGGGAATCGTCAGCCCAACGGACTATGATTACAAGAACGGCACCATCGGCAATTTTACCCAGATCGGCAGCGATGCGCCCGTTCCCTTCACCTCCAGCGCCAGTTTCAGTTGGACGGATGCTACCACTGCCAACAACCCCGTCGCCGGAACGACGTCCGGTGTTGGCCTGCCGGTGGGCAATGGGTTCGAGTTGAACATTCCGGCTACGACCACTGACCAGATCGCTTATCTCTACGTTGGCCTTAATAACGCCCGTTTGAATGTTACCGCCACGCTGAACGACAACAGCTCGCCGCTGTTTACGGACAACCCCGTGGCCACCCAAGGCACCTTGCGTTACGCCATTGCGTTCAAGTCGGCCACCTCGGGCAAGACCCTGAAGGTGCGTCTCACGGAAACGGCCCGCACGGCCAACAACGGAAGCATCTCGCTCCTGTCAGCCTCGCTGGCCCCCTTGCCCGCGTTGAGTGTGGGCACGCTCATTGCCGACCCGGGCACCGCCGTGCTGGTGAATCAGCCGATGGTTATTTCCCTCCCGCCTCTCGATCCCAAAGGTGCTCCGCCGTTCTCGTATGTGTGGCAGCGGGACACTGGGTCGGGCTACGTGAACCTTCCCGACACCGGTCGTTCCGCCGTTTTCGCGGCGGGCAGCACACCCGGCACTGAAAGCTGTCGCTTGATCATCACTGGCTCGCAAGGTTCGGTTACCAGCGCCCCAGTGGTGCTGACCCGGACAGCGGCCACCGGAAACCTCAAGCTGCTGGCCGTGGAAACGACCGTTTCGAGCGTGAACCTGACTCAAGAGGGCAGCCTCGACTGGTCGCATTGGGGATTCAGCAGCGCGACGGACTTTGATCAAAAGGCCACCGGCGGGTCCCTCATCGGCGACAAGATCCTGATCGGTCCCTCATCGTCGCTGGCCAGGTATGGGAGTGGGGTCAGCTACCGCTGGTACGATGGCACGCCCAATGTGGTGGCCACGAATAGCGGCGCGGTCTATCGCTATCCCGGTGGGAATGGGTTTGAATTGCAGGTTGCGGCGGCCACGACGAACCGCTTGCTGCACGTTTACTTCGGCTCGTATCAAGCCGCCTTGCACGTGCAGGCTTACCTGAGCGATAACAGCGCTATTAAGCTCGTGGACGAAACCTTCCCGTATAACGCGGGTGGGAGCGCTGCCGCCAAATACAACATTCAGTTTGCCGCCGGTTCGCCCGGACAGCATCTGGTTTTCCGGGTCTGGTATGACACCGGTGGCAATGTCACCTTGGGAGCCGCATCGTTGGAGGGCATGCCTCCGCTCGCGGCCGGTACGCCCAGCATCATTCCGACGAACGTCGTTCCCGCCGGAAGCTCGATCGCATTGGAGGCGTCCGGAGCTTCGGGCGTGCCCGTGTTGAGCTACCAATGGCAAGTGGATTCAGGCAGCGGCTATACCAATCTGCCTGGTGCAACGAGTGCCCATGTGGCGACGTCCGCTGGCACCACCGTTGGCGGCAAGAACTATCGGGTGGTGGTTTCCGACGTTAGTGGTTCCGTAACGAGCGCCCCGGTTACACTGACGGTAACGACCCCGACGTCCGCCCTGGCTGGTAACAGGATAACGAGTACGAGTCTGCACTTCGACCTGACGGCCGAAGGTCCCTTGGACTGGGTGCATTGGGGTAGTGGAGGTATTGTTGCCCAAAAAGCTTCGCTGCCCGGTTTGATCAGCCCGTACTCGATCGTTGGATCGGGTTCGATCCTAAGCTACGGCGGGGCCGTTTACTACAATTGGACCGATGGGACGCCCGAAGCGACAGGGACCGATGACACCAGGGGAATTTACATCAACGGCGCGGGCAACGGGTTTGCGCTGGATGTTCCTGCCACCACAACTGAACGGGTCTTCACGGTGTATTGTGGCGTTTACCAAGCCACCATGCACATGGAAGCAACGATGAGCGACAATAGCGCGCCCATTTATGTTGATGAGACGTTATTCAACCCGGGAGGCACCACGGATGCCCGTTACAGCTTCCGGTATTCAAGTCCAAATCCGGGAGCCGTCTTGCAGGTCCGGTATTGGGATCTGACCGGCGCCAACGTCACGCTCCAGTCCGCGTCGCTCAGGAACTACGTGCCGGTCACCCCTGGGAATGTGCAGGTGCAGGCGGTCGGCGGTGGACAGGTGCAGGTGACTTGGACTGCTGGCACGCTGCAGGAAGCACCGACAGTGAACGGCCCCTGGACCGCGAATGGAGCGACGTCGCCGTACACGTTCACTCCCAGCGGTGCGCAGAAGTACTTCCGCACCGCGCAGTCACCGTTCTGAGTGAATTGAGCCAATGGGGAACCGTCACGCCCGGTGACGGTTCCCCTTTTTTAATCATCCATGAATTACACCAAGCCCAATCGCGCCGGATTTACGCTGATCGAACTGTTGGTGGTCATCGCCATCATTGCTATTCTCGCGGCCATGCTTCTCCCGGCATTGTCGAAAGCCAAGGAGAAGGCCATTCGGATTAAGTGCGCCAGTAATCTCAAGCAAATCGGGGTGGCCTGCTTTATCTATGCCGGCGACAACAACGACAAATTGTTCGCCTACCCAGCAGGTGGCGTCGCTTATTGGGCTTGGGACGTCCCGGAAGACCCGCTCATGCGGAGCATGATCGCCAACGGCTGTCTGCGCGGCACCGTCTATTGTCCCGCCAACCCGGATCAAAACAACGACACTCTCTGGAATTGGACCGTCTCCGGCTCGAGCGGTTATCGCGTCCTGGGTTATGCATTCACTTTCGCCAATACCCCCGGCCTCTTGTCCACCAACTGGAACTACAAGCTGGTGCCCCAGGCGATCAAATACGGCACCATCACATATCCGCCGCCCAGTCCAACCGATCGGCCGCTGATCGCCGACGTAACCATTTCCGAGCCAAGTCAGAATTCTCCGGTCCCGGCCTATCAAACCACCTACAACTGGACGCGTATCAATGGCGGCTGGCCCAATCACCGGACTTCCCACCTCAACAAGTCTGCTCCCATCGGTGGGAATATCACGATGCTCGACGGACACGTGGAATGGCGGAAGTTCAAATTCCCCATGCTGCCGCGCACGGATCCCGGCTCCGGCTCTCCCACCTTCTGGTGGTAAATGCCGGGCTCAATTCCGCACGCTATCACGATTTCATCATCCCATGATTGCCGGTGCTTGACACAGGTTCGAGTTGCGTTGCCGCATCCATTCTGACCACATTCGACCATGACCAAATCTCACCCTCACCCGCTCACCACGCTCTTCGTCGTGGGCTTCGTCATTGTCCAAGTTGGTTTCGCCCACGCCGCGTCGCGCACGCTCTCGCGCGCCGAGTTGCGCGACAAGATTCGCGGCGCGTGGGCGGGCCAGATGATCGGCGTCGCGTACGGCGCACCGACCGAGTTCGGCTCCCTCGGCAAAATCAATGAAGGCGAGATCAAAGGTGAACCACTCAAGAACGCGATCGTGCAGGACGACCTCTATGTGGAGATGACGTTCGCGCGGGTGATGGACACTGTTGGCCTGGAAGCCACCACCGCCGACTACGGTGCGGCGTTCAAGAATTCGCAATACGATCTCTGGCACGCCAACGCCGGGGCACGCCGCAATCTCAATCGCGGCATCACCGCGCCGATGTCCGGCCATCCCCGCTACAACATCCATGCGGACGACATTGATTTTCAGATCGAGGCGGACTTCATCGGCATCATGTGTCCCGGCCTGCCGCGCGTCTCAAACAAATACTGCGACCGGATCGGGCGCGTCATGAATTACGGCGACGGCCTCTACGGGGGCATGTTTATTTGTGGCATGTACACGGCGGCTTACTTCGAGACTGATCCGCGGAAAGTCGTTGAGGCCGGCCTGGCTTGTATTCCCGCGAAGAGCCCCTACGCCCGACTGATTCGCGACCTGCTTGATTGGTCGGCGCAGGAGCCCAAAGACTGGCGCAAGGTCTGGCACCAGGTTGAAGACGAATGGGACAAGAACGATCCCTGCCCGGACGGCGCGTTCCGCGCCTTCAACATTGACGCCAAACTCAACGGCGCTTACATCGCCATTGGTTTGCTCTATGGTCAGAGCGACTGGCAGCGGACGATGGAAATTGCCACGCGTTGCGGCCAGGACTCGGACTGCAATCCCTCGAGCGCCATGGGCGTGTTGGGCGCGATGATCGGTTACTTGAAAATTCCCGACTCCTACAAACCCGAGTTGGACAAGCTCGCTGACACCAAGTTCGATTTCACCGAGTACTCCTTAAATGACATCGTGAAGTCCACCGAGGAGCGCACGCTTAAAATCATCCAACAAGCCGGTGGCAAAGTGAGTGACACCGAAGTCGTGATCCCCCGACAATCCCCCAAGGCGCCGAAGCTTGCGTTGTCCAATTTCGGCGTGCCGACGAAGGTGATCTGGGTGGAGGACGCCGCATGGAACTGGCAGGGCAACTGGATCGAAAAAGGCGGCAACATCTGGTCGGACAAGATTCGCATTCGCGAGACCGAAGGTGCGGGCAGCGAAGTGACGCTTCAGTTTAACGGCACCGGCGTGGCGCTGGCCGGGGATCTTTCCGCGGCGGGCGGACGCGCGGACGTTTACGTGGATGGCAAGAAGAGCGACTTGGTGGCCGATGCCTATATTGTGCCGAAAACTCACGATAACGACCTGTGGCGTATCCACGGCTTGAAGCCAGGCGAACACACGTTGCGCCTGGTCATGCGCGCCGACGCCGATCCGCGCAGCTCGGGAAAGAAACTCACCATCAGCCGCGCGATCGTTTATCGGGTTAAGTGAGGTTCGTCGGGACTGGTCCGCGAGAACCATTCAGTCCTCATGCTTCGCATTCCAGACCAGGAGCGGCAGCACCAACGCGAAGACCGAAGCAATAACCCAGAAATTCCCGACGGCCGTGAAATCGTAAATGGCCTTTCCATCGGAACCGATGGCTTTGTGAGCGTTGAGCAGATACCCGCCCACCGCTTCCTGCAACGACGCGCCCGCATAACTGAACAGGCCGATGACCCCCATCGCCGCCCCGGTGGCCTTCTTTGAACAGATGTCCACGGCCATCAAGCCTCCCAGGTAGGTCACCAGCGCGTAAACGGTATAACCGAAGAACATCATGCTGACGTAGTCGCTCCAGGGATGCCCCGCCGGAACATAGACAAACGTGGCCGTGGACAACACGAAGAAAATCCCAAACAAGAGGCAAGGCACGCTGCGCTTGTGCTGGAATAATTTGTCGGAGATCCAACCACAGGTGACCGCGCCCACGATGCCGGCAAACTGTGAAATCGAGATGATGGCGCTGGCTTTTGTCAGGCTATAGCCTTTGGCCTCCGTCAAAAACACCACGCCCCACGACTCAAACGCATACCGGGTCACATAACACGCCGCGGACGACAAACCCAAAATCCATACCGCCGGCCGGATGATGACCGCGAACTGTGCCTTGAACACAGGTTTGTCCTTGGCTTGGTGCTCTTCGTGGGTTTGTTCCCCGGAATGAACCGCAATCGGCGGCAGACCGTACACCTGCGGCCGGTCATACATGAACAGATAAAGAAACACGGCCGCACTCATGCCCAGCACCCCGGGAGCAATGAATCCCATTTGCCAGCCGAAAGCGGCAACGATATGCGCCGTGAAGATATACGTCAGTCCCGTGCCGATATTGTGCGCCGAGAACCAGACGCCGTACAAAGTGCCGCGCTCTTGGTTGGAGAACCACTGGCTCAGGGCCACGACACATGGCGCAGCACCGAAAGTTTGAAACCATCCGCAAAGCCCCCACAGCACCGCAAACAGGTAAAAGCTCGAACAAAAACCCAGCATCACCAACAGCGCGGAAGATCCCAACAAACCCAGGGCCAGAAATCGTTTGATGTTCAACCGGTCGGCGAGGAAACCATTGACGCATTTGCCGATCATGTACGTGAAAAAAAACACCGAACCGATCGTGCCTATCTGCAATGGATCGAACACCCCTGCTTCCAGCAGCGGCTTTTTGACCACGGCAAATCCCTGGCGGATGACATAGTACATGGCATAGCCGAGGGTGATGGACAAAAACACCGAGATCCGGCTGCGTCGATACCGGCGCTTGATTTCGGTTTCGTCCGTCAAAGCGGTTGCGTCCGGACCCGTCAGAAAGAATTTGGCGGCGGCCTTAAGCAAAAGTCACCTCGGTGCAGGTTGGCGTTGAGTAACTATCGCTGCGCATGGCTCTCAGGTCGCTGCCATTCGTCAGACGCCTAAACCATTGGCAGAGTCTGGCGATCATTTTGACGCGGGGTCGTGGGTGAAGATGAAGAATCTCCAGTCCGCTGGCAATGCATCATCGCCAGATATCGCGCCAGTTCGGCGGCGCATTGCTCGCTGGTCCAGTTCAGTAATTCCGCCATCCAATGCGCCACGTGGCCCGCTTTCGCCGTGGCGTCACGATGATAATAATGCCAGCTCGTACGCCGCACCATCACGTCATCGAGATGAACCGCCCACTCGTTCGCGCAGTAATGCTCCACCACGCGACGGCAAAATTCCGGCGGCAGAATGCCGCTGAGGTTCTGCACCTCCGCGGGAGCAAGCAAGCGATCCTCGGCAGTTCGACATCGAGAATGGTTGCCCATCGTGGTGGACGATTTGAGCAACCACCGGACGAGTTGATCCACCGTCTGCTCGGCCATCAGGCGATACGTGGTAAGCTTGCCCCCGGCCACATCCCACCAGCCCGGTTCGGGCATCCGAATCTCGTGTGAGCGCGAAATATCCGATGGATTACCGTGGCGATCGGCGAGAAGCGGTCGCAAACCAGCCCAAGCGTTGATTACGTCGGCCGTTCCGAGGTCGGCGCGAGGAAAGAATCGGTTCGCGATCCGGAGAACGTAGTCAATGTCGGCCTCGTCAGCCGTCACATCATCAAGCGATCCTGCGTAGTCGGTGTCGGTCGTCCCGAGGATGGTACGCTCGCCCCACGGAATGGCGAAGAGAATGCGTTTACCTTCCGTCATCACCACCGTCTCGGGCACTGCAACCCGACTGCGTTCCACGACAAGATGAATGCCCTTGGTTAACCGCAGTTTCACAGCGCTGTGAGGCAATCCGTCCGCCCACGGTCCAGCAGCGTTGACCACGGCTCGCGTGCGGACACTGAAAACTCTTCCGGACAACCCGTCACGGATCCCGCACTCCCAAAACTCACCATGGTTTGCATTTTGGAAGCGGCAGTAATTCGCGACCTGCCCGCCGTTCTTTGCCGCCGAGCGCAACGTATCGAGCGTCAGGCGCGCGTCGTTGGTGAACCCGTCGTAGTAGCGTACCGCTCCATTGAGCTCGTCCGTCCGCAGTCCGGGCACGCGGCTCTGAATCGCTTCACGGCTCAACCAGGTTGACCGGCCAAGGTTACGTCCACCACACAACAGGTCATAAATTTTGACCCCGACTTTCAACTGCCAGAGCACCCAATTGGGGTTGCCGCGATAGGTGGGAAAAATAAACGGGAGCGGCTCCGCCAGATGTGGTGCGATGTGGTGGATGACTTTCTTCTCGACGCTGGCCTCACGCACAAGTCCGAGGCGGCCTTGCGCCAGATAACGGAGTCCACCGTGCAGCAAACGACTCGACCGACTGCTGGTGCCAAAAGCGAAATCGTGTTGCTCGACCAGGCCGGTCCGCAACCCGCGCATGGCGGCGTCACGCGCGACCCCTGCGCCGACAATCCCACCACCAATGATCAGAACATCCAAGGGAGCCTGCTCAAGTGATTGGAGCAACCTCGCCCGGGACACGCAGGCATTCATGCCGGATTCCCATTCCGGGCGGCCTTGAGTTTCTCTCCAAGCGCCGCGATATCCGGCACGACCAAATCTGGCGGCGGCGAGTGCTGCGCGGCTTCTTCCGGGGTGGCTTCACCCGTCAGCACTAAAACTCCCAACGTGCCCGCTTCCCGCGCCATGACGATGTCCGTGTAGAGCCGGTCGCCCACCATCAGCAGGTTCTCGGGGCGCAATCCCAACTTTTGCAACAACCCATGTAACATCTGCGGCTCGGGCTTGCCCAACACGGCATCCGGCCCGCGACCGGTCGCCGCCTCCAGCGCGGCGCAAACGGAGCCGCAATCCACCCAGACGGTCGGCTCATCGGTGGGGCAAACGCGGTCGGGATGAGAGGCGATGAATGGCTTGCCCTGCTTGATCCAATAGGCCGCCCGACAGAGCCGGGAGAAACTGAGGTCTGTGTCGAACCCCACGAGCACGGCATCAGGTTCGTCATCCGCGCTGTCGGCGGTCAACGTGAATCCCGCGGCGGAAACCTCGGCCCCCATGCTGGGTGTTCCAATCAGAAAGAGGCGGCGGACTGCCGGCATCTCGTCACGCAGAAACTCCAGCGTCGCATTGGTGGACGTGTAAATCTGGTCTGCAGTCGCCGACACGCCCATGGCGCGCAGACGGGCGACGTAATCTTTGACGCTTTTCGAAGAGTTGTTCGTGAGAAACGTGTAACCGATGCCCAAGGCGGTGAGTTGCGCCAGAAATGGCCGGGTAAAATCAAACAGGGTATCGCCGCTGTAGATCGTACCGTCCATGTCGAGCGCTACGTGGCGGATCTGGCGCAACCGGTCTTCCATCGTCAAGAGGGAGCGGGTGGACACTTTCGTTGGCGAGAGGTTATGAGAGGAGATGGACATCGAGCAACTCATGTTTTGACGCGAATGGTCCGGGGCGATGGCGCTCAACGTGTGTCCTCGGGACCAGCCACCCTTCCCGGCTCCGTTGCAACCTGTTTCGCAATCTGATCATCGGCCCGACCGGCGGGTCGCATGCTCCTGCATCCACGCGACATCCAGGTTTCCCGGGTCCGGCGTGGGAAAGGGCCGGGTTTCACCAAGCTTGGGTTTCTCCAGAACATAACGACTCTTCCATTTCTTCAATTCGGAATGACCGTCGGCAAAAGAAAGCCCGCCTGAGCCGCCATGATAACTGGCCGGACTGTCCACAAGTTGAACGGGCGAACTCGGATAGCCATCCATATCCACCACAAAAAAACCGTCATCCAGATTGTCCTCGCGTTCGTCGAGAAAGACGAAGGTTCCGGCAGCGCCGGGATTGTTGAAATCCGTGGACTTGCGATAGACCTGCCAGGGACCGGTGGCGTCGGACCAGCCCATGGCGGCCGGCTTGCCATCCGCGCCGCCGCGACCGCCCACCCAGTTCAACATGGCCATGGTGCGCACGCGTGGCACCGTCTGCCGGTCGGTCGAACGCACCACCGTGCTCTTGTCGCTCGGGCACTTGAAAATCCCGGCGTTCTTTCCGCAGTACGGCCAAAGCACACTGGTCTTGATATTGATGTCCGGATTCCAATTCTCCGGATTGCTGCTGAAGTCCAACCAACCGCCCACCCACTCGTAGGGGCCGCCCTTGGAGTAGGGCAACACTTCGCGATTGTCCTCGACGTACATTTTCCACGCAAACAACAACTGACGGTGGTTGTTCATGCACTGGATACCCTGGGCTTTCAATTTTGCCCGCGTCAATGCGGGTAGCAGCATGGCCGCAAGGATGGCAATGATCGCGATGACCACCAACAGTTCGATGAGCGTGAATCCCGCCCGAGGTGAGTTGCAGTGTTTCATGTGCGTGTCTGGTGGAACGGGAGCCGCCACAACCGGTGACGGCCCCCGATTCCCAACGTGATCCCACCCATCAATCCTGCCGGAATGCCAGCACCTTGTAGAAGGCGCTGTCCGCCGGCGAACTGGCATCCGTATACTGCGTCGTCGTCAGCACCGGAGAGATGGTGGTGTAAATACCATTGACCGTCGCGCTGCGTTGCACCACGTAGTTTACGGCGCCCCCGGAGGTCCAGCTCAAGGCCACCCCGGCGCCGGATCGCGTCGTGCTCGTGATGTTGACTGGCGCGATGACAAACGGTTCGCTGTGGAAAACCAGCAAGCGACCGCCACCCGCGTTGAGTGCCTGATCGCTCACCACGAGAAACTTGCCGTCCGGCGAGAATCTCATGCCCGGGTCTTTGAAGTTGACGTTGAGATCCACCCGATCCGCCGTCGGATTGCTGTTGGTGAACGCCAGTTCCTGAACCGAAGTTCCGGACGCGGGATCAAACGAGACAATTTGCGGGACTGCCAATTCGGACATGGGAAAGACCGTCTTCTTGCGGTCGGAAACCCAGATGCGACCTGTCGTCGGGTCCACATCGATTCCCGCCCCCCAGGTCACCCCGGACCCGGCGGTGAAAATGGTGCGAGCGGCACCCGAAGAGGTGTCGAAGGCGACGATCACACCGTTGTCGTTGAGACCATCCCCTTCCCAGATCGTCACCAATTCGCCGGTTGCCGGCAGTGCGGCAATCCCGTTGGCATTGCCGGCAATCCCAGCTCCGAAGATGGTGGTGTTGGGCGCGACCAGGGAATCGGCATAAAGGTATTGATTCAACGTCGTGGTGGCCGGATCAACCACCCAGATGGCGTTCGGGTTGTTGCTCAGATCAACGCCGCGGTCGAGGACCGCCAGTTTGGTGACGCCGTTGGTGACGTAAAAGGCCAGGTCACACGGTTGATCCGATCGGTTGGTGGGAGCGAAGCCAAAATCCGTGATGACTTCCTCCACGGTGTTCAAGTCCCACGGAGCTTTCAAACGACTCAGCCCGCTGGATTGCCCACCCTTCACCGCATCCCGCACAAACCAGATGGTGCCGTTGGTTTCCACCGTGAGACTGTTCGGATTGTACAGGCCGGAGACAACGGGCGTCGGGTCAATCACCCAATTGCCACTGGCTACTTTGGTGGCTTTCCGGATTTGCCCCACCCTCTCTTCATCAACCGTAAAGAGGATTGTATTGGTGTCCCGCGGGTCCACCGCCACGCCGCCAACAGTTTTTCCGGGAACCGTCAGGACCGTGTAGTTTGTAAACCGGGCAGCCGGCCCCGTGCCTAGGATGGTGTAGGGCCGTGGCTCCGGAGTCTGGGTGTTGGTATAGGGTTCGATGGTAATATCGTCAACGTACGCCGGGGGGCTGGCGCCAGGTGTGGCTTGATTCGAAGTGCTGAACCCGATGGTGTGAAACTTCCTGTTGTTGCCCCAGGACGAAATGTACTGACCGTCTTTCACAATGACCACCGGGGTCGTGCTGGGATTTTTGACAAGCGTGTAGGAGTTGCGTTTGACATCGGTCGTCAGTTGATACTCTTCCCACGTGTCTGGCGCGTAAGTTCGCAGGGTGTCGCCCCATTGACCGTTGCTAAACCACTCATTGAACCAACGGCTGAAGGTCAGGATGGAATTCTCAGTGCCGAAACCAGGACCCGTTTGGCGGCGGCCATAGCCGAACAGAATTGTGTCGGAAGCGGAACTGTAGTCAGCCTCCCAAGCGTACAGGGACACCCGCAAATAAACCGCATCAAGGCCGGCATTTGTCTGTCCGGGAACTTTCGCCCACCAGGTGATCTTCACGTCGTCGTTCGACGCCTGCCCCCAGGAAATCGTCGCACCCGCCGTCTGACTTTGCGAAACCATAAGACATTTGCTGCCCGTCCGCGCCGCCGTGACACTGCTGTCCACCACCTGCACCTTGGTCGGAGCAAGGATGTTATTGTTGCCAACACCGGTTGTCTCTGCCGTAAGCCAGGCGCCTCCCGGATTATTGTCGGCACTGTTGGTGTTCCCGGAGTTGGAGGCGGTATAACCTTCAAAACCTTCCGTGAAAACGCCACTGGCGAGATCGATGAAATCGCCGTCCACGGTCAGGCTGACATTATCAATCAGGGTGTAGCCGTCGTCGGCCGAATTGCCTTCATGGGCAAACCGAATTGCGGTCACGGGCAGATTCTGCGGGCGGGACAAGGAAGAAAGCGCGTTCACGGGCGTCACCATGTCGTTGACATAATACTTGAACGTGCGGGACACCGCATCCGCCACAATCTTGTAGTGATACCAGACATTGTTGGTAACCCAGGACGGCGTGCCGGCGATCGTGTTGCTGATCGTAACCCAACTATTTGGGCCAACCGTTCCACTGGCAGCGCTAAAACCGTTGAACGCTTGAATGATGTCCACGCCATCCACTCCGGAGGTCGTCGCGGTGGCGGCTTGCCCCGAGCGGAAGATCAAAAAGTCCTGCTCGTTCTGATCCGCCCCCTCTTCCACCAGTGAAATGCGAAATCCGCGGTCAGCCGTACCGCTCTTTGAACTCAACATCCAGAATTCCCAAGTGTAATTCGTGCCGCCACGCGGGTCGAGGTTGCAGCGAAAAGCGGTATTCGGCCGCAGTAACATCGAGTTCGGACTGGAACCCGGTGCCGAATTCCAGTTGATCAACTGGACCCCGTTAAACCCCAGACCGCCTGGGGCGTCGCCTTGTGCCAAGCCATCCTCTACCCTTATGTAGTCGGTGCTGGGTATCGCGACCTTAATATCCGAAAGGCTGGTCGCCGCTCCGGTGTAGGAGTCGAAGTTTTCATTGACGAGTGCGACCGTTGCGCCGGCAACTTTGCTGGCGGCGAACCCGGTGAGCAACGCGAGGAGCGCTGTCGCTCGCCAAAGGGCGAGGGTCTCCTGCCTGCCGCCTTTCTTCCCGTTTTTGGAGGATGTTTGTTCGTTCATAGATGGTTGTTTGGTTGAGCTATGTCTTGGAAATCCAACTTTCGGTGCTGGTACCTGTTCTTCGTTGGGGGGCGTTAATCAATTCCTAATGCGTTGACGCACTAAGCATGAGCACGCATCATGAGATTGCTGGTTTTCTGTGGTTTGAGTGTTGACGCACTAAGTATTCAGATATTGATAGTTCGGTCAATACTTTTTTGCAGCTGCGGATAACTCCTAGCGGACAGCCTTGGCCGCGAAGCGGTACATATCGCCGCGATAGATGGAATCCTCCATCTCGATGATCAAATCCTTGCCGCAGAATGAGACTCCCTCGACCCGAAACGCGGGAACGGGCTTGTCCAAGTTGAAATGCTTCAACTTGTCGCCATCCAACAGGACGGCACTGACCATCTGGTTGATCTCCGTCAGGTGGATTCCGTAGTCCTTTGCAAAAATGGAATACAACGATTGCTCAAGATTCTTGCGATGGATGTCCGGACAAAGTCCCAACGAGATGCAGCGCGTTTCCTGCATCAAGGGTATACCGTCCGCGTAACGAATTCGCTCGATCTCGCAGTACGGCCCCTTCAGCGTAAACTCGCGGCCATTGACGGTCTGCTTGTGATCGGAGTTATGCAAATGAAACCCAGTCAACCTGGTGGCCGGTTTGCGCCCCGCTTCAACCATGTTCTTCGTGAAACCAAAAATCCGGTTGATGGCGCGCACCACGGTCTGGTCTTTGACGAATGTCCCCTTCCCTTTCACTCTCGTCACCCAGCCTTCCTTTTCCAACTCGTGCAGTGCCTTGCGTGCCGTCGTGTTGCTGACCTGGAATTTCTCGATGATCTCGTTTTCCGAGGGCACCGGCGAACCGGGCGGCAGTGTGCCCGTCTGGATCATGCCGATGACCTCACGACTGATCTGAAAATATTTTGGCGGGCCGTATTTATCCGTGTTCACGCGGGGAGCTTCTTTTTGCTCATTAAGGGAATCCCCCTCGGCCTTGTCAAGAAGCGTATCCCGGCGCGCATTCAAAGGCCTTCCATTGTGAAACAGAAACCCGACCATCGGATCCGCCCGCTTCCACGCCATGAAACACCGTCACCTAGACACCGAGGAATCTCTGCCGGGCCGCTGGCGCCAATGTACGCAAGTCGAGAAACGTCAGAAAATCAATCGTCTTGAACTGCCGATCCAAAGCCGGCGGACCGCAAATCTTGGCGCCCAGTGTCAAGTAAGCGCGCAGTAATTTTGGGATCTTCACCCCCTCCGACGAAAGCTGATTCTGCGGGCAATCAAAGGCCGGCCTTGGCCGGGTGCGAAATTGCAGCGGCGAAAGATGATTCCGGCAGAGATCCGCATAAGCAGACGCGCCCACCCTCGGGTCTTGCGACGTGAGAGAACTGCAACCCAGCAGATAACGCCCGCTGTGGACGTTGGCGTAATCAGCAATGCCCTTCCAAAGCATCCCCAAGACGACGAGGTTACGATGCTGACAATGCACGCAGGCCCGGCCAAGTTCGATGATTTCCCCGCGCAGGGACTCAAACACACCGAACTCGAATTCCTGCTCGCAATAATAACCGCGTCGCGCCGCGGCGTTCTGCCCCGTCTGTAACCGGTAGGTACCCACAATCTCCCGGGAAGGACCATGTTCCACGAGCAGGTGATCACAAACCGCATCAAACGGATCTTCATCGAAGCCGGTCACGTGCGAAGATTCAAGCCCCTCGTTGAGTTCTACGTTAAAGACCTGATAGCGCAAGACCTGAGCGGCACGAATCTCCCCGGCACTGCGCGCCAGCCGGATCGTGTAATGGGCCGGCGCATTTACCAATAGCCGGACGGTTTCCAGTGTTGCATTCATGCAGGCATTCTGCCGGGTTCAAATGTCAATGCGGTGACGGCTTCGTTAATTCTGCGAGCCTTGCGGAAAACTTCTCGTACGACAAGCGATCCGCGTTGCTCTTCCCGACATAGCGGAAAACTTCCTTCCCGTTGCCATTCAAAAGCACCAACGCCGGAAAATGCACCGTCTGGCCGTGAAACTGGTAGCCGTCAGGAATGTTGAAAGCCTTGGCCAGCGCGGCCTCAGGGTCACGGTAGATTGTCACCTGCAGCGAGCCCTCGCCCAGTTTGGACGCCCAAGCTTTGATCTCCGCGTCCGTATCCGGTTTGATGAACACATGAACCACCCGTGAATCGCCCGCCGACTTCTGAACATAGTCGTGCGTGTGCCGGATGCAGTAAGGACATTCCGTCTTCAGCAGGAAGTGCAGTGCGACGAACTTCCCCTTGGCCTCGGAGAGCTTGAAGACATTTGTTCCGGTGGCGCTGTGAACGGTGAAATCCTGCGGGTTGGCGATACCGAGACTTGCGCTGGCCAGCGCGGCAACAACCAATGCGAATCTTGCGATGCTTGAGATCATTGTCATACGAATTTGAATTGTCGCTGATTGGTCGTCGCCATCCAGAAAACCTTACCGGAATTTCTCACTTGCCCGACTTTAGGCGCTCCTTCATCCGTTCTCTGGCCTCGGGACGCAAGGTTTGTGCAGGCAAAGTCACTTCATGCTTCTCCTGCTCGTGTGCCACGGAACGCAGGAAACCGATCTGCTCACCATACCGACGACACCAGCGACACAGCACCAGATGGATTCGCAACCCGATGCGCTTTCGCAATGACAACGGGCGATCCATCGCCTCCGATTGCAAACGGGTGGCCTCACGGCAACTGGGCGAAAGCTCCGCCATCCCTCGCCCGAGGGGTTTCAACAAATTAGCCAGCTTGTTCATCGTATCAACTGCCTCGCCCTGAGTTTTGGTCGCTCGAGGCCAAACAGCCTTACCACATAATTTTATCGGCTCGATGCAACCGCTGCAAGATACGTTGTTTGGCCCCAGCGGACATTCCATGTGCTGGGAATGTGCCTATCTGTATATCCAACTTCGGTGCGTGGGTATGCAAAAAATTGATCTGCTCGAAATACCGCCGGCACCACGCGCAGATCACGAAATGCAGCCGCATCTTCAATCGCATCCTGATCGTGAGCGGTTGTTCCAGTGCCCGTGATGTCAGCCGCGACATCTCAGCGCACGTCGGCGTGTGCTTCCAGACCCAGATGACGAATTTGGCTTTGACCGCAGCGAAGAATTTCATTGCGCGCCCTCCTGTTTTGCGAACCAGTTCGTCTCCAGACAGCGCCGCAACGCCATCCGCGCGCGATGCAGCATCACCCACAGATTGTTCTCCGAGATGTTCAGCATCGTGCAGATTTCCTTGCTCTCGATGCCGTCCACCTCGCGCAGATTGAACACCGTCGCGATGTTCTTCGGCAGCTTGTTCGAGCAGTCGCGATACGTCTGCCAGAACACCTCGCTGTCGAGGCTCGCGCCCGGGCTGTTCCATTCCTGCGGGCCGAGTTCGTGAATCCAACCGTCCTTGAACATCCCGTCTGGCACAAACCGGTCGCTCTCCTCGTCCGAATAAAATTCCAGATCGGTAAACGCCGTCTCGCGACCCGCCTTGCGATAGTGATCGCAGACCTTGTTCTTCAAGATGCCGACCAACCAGCTCTTCTCCGCGCTGCGCCCCTGAAAACTCTTGCCGCCCTTGAGCGCGGCGAGAAACGTTTCCTGCACGGCGTCTTCGGCCTTGAGCGAATCGCGCAGGCGCGACAACGCATACTTGAACAGATAATCGCCGTGCTCATCCACCCAGCGTTCCGGGTCGGAGAGCTGGGCAACTCGGGCGGGCGGCGATGGCGCGGGCGATGTGGGCGATTCAGACATCGGGACGGCGGCAATGTGACTTTCGACACTCATAGTTTGCGCAAGCTGGTTCGCGAAAGCGAGCGCCAGCAATTGGCAGACCTTTGGTCGGAAGCGCGGGGAAAACCTTACAACCAATACTGGTAGTGCTTGTCGCGCTGCGACAAGCCCGCCCGCGTAATAGCGGGCGGAACGAACGGGCAAGACGTGTGACATCGGCGAGTCCGTTGCGCCGCTGCACGCGGCGCTGGTTCTCGCAGCGCGAGAACCACCACCAAGGCAGCATTGCCACCATTCAGAGCCATTCGCGCGTGACCAGCACTGCCATCTTGCTCCGCCTCATCTGCCGGCTATCCTCGCTGCATGAAATTCCGCCCACATCCTCGGAAACATCTCCCTCACGAGATTCCGCTGTGGGTTGATCCGAACAAGGAAACCTATTTCATCACCATCAATTGCCAGCAACGATTCCGAAACCAGTTGGCCTTACCAGAAGTGGCCGGGAAACTCTTTGAAACCGTCCAGCATCGGCAGGAGAAATTTCTTTGGTGGCCGCATCTGTTTCTGCTGATGCCGGATCATTTGCACACGCTGCTGTCATTCCCGCCTTCAGACAAACCCATCCGTGACATCATCAGCAAGTGGAAGGAATGGACATGCAAAGAAATTGGCATCGTGTGGCAGGATGATTTCTTTGAGCACCGCTTGCGACATGATGAAAGTCGTCGTCAAAAGGCGGATTACATTCTTGCCAATCCGGTGCGGGCTGGACTTGTCGCACGTCCCGAGGATTGGCCTTACGTGTATTTCGGCGATGGCGAGAAGCCGAAGTTCACCGATTGAACCCGACAGTTCTCGCAACGCGAGAACCGCTACCGTTTGGCGGTGGCGCGCGCGCCTAATTGGTGGTGTTTGTCGCGCTGCGACAAACCCGCCCGCGTCCAGCGGGCGGAACGAACGTCGAGAAGCGCACACATCGGCACGCTCGTTGCGCCGCTGCACGCTGCGCTAATCCTCGCAGCGCGAGGATTTCCACCTCAAACGGCTAGCAACGATTCTTCCTGTAAGGCCCACCCACTTCCCTCGACCAACCTGAGCACGAAGCGCCGGACCACAAAATCATTTTGATCATGAACTCAATGCCCGAAGTCCAATTACCGCCAAGTCGTATGATGACGCCCATGCCCGCCGAACACGAGGACCTGATGCAGCAGCATCTCCGCGATGAGAACCTGCCCGAGGCGGTGATGCCGTTTTGTCCGATCAACAAGGTGCTCAAAGGCCAGAAGGCGCTCGTCACCGGCGCGAATTCCGGCATCGGCAAAGCCGTCGCGCTCTCGCTCGCGCACGCCGGGGCAGACGTGGTGGTGAATTACGTTTCGCGTCCCGAAGCCGCCGAGGAAGTCGTGCGTGAAGCGTCGCGGTGCGGTGCGAATGTTTACGCGCACAAGGCGAACGTCGCGCGCGAGGACGAAGTGCAGGCGATGTTCCAAAAGATGATCCAGGAGTTCGGCACGATTGACATCCTCGTTAATAACGCCGGTCTGCAAAAGGACGCGCCCATTGATCAGATGTCGCTCGCCGACTGGCAGTTCGTCCTCGATGTGAATCTCACCGGACAATTTCTCTGCGCCCGCGAGGCGGTGCGCGAGTTCAAACGTCGCGGCGTCCGCAAGGAAGTGGGTTGCGCTGCCGGCAAAATCATTTGCATGAGCAGTGTCCACGAAGTCATCCCCTGGGCCGGTCACGTCAATTACGCCGCGAGCAAGGGTGGCGTGATGTTGATGATGAAAAGCATCGCGCAGGAAGTCGCGCCGCATCGTATCCGCGTCAATTCGGTCTGCCCCGGCGCGGTGCGCACGCCCATCAACATGGAAGCGTGGGGCACGCCCGAGGCGTATCGCGAATTGATGAAACTG
The DNA here is from genome assembly GCA_044225555.1 of Limisphaerales bacterium. Taxonomy (GTDB): domain Bacteria; phylum Verrucomicrobiota; class Verrucomicrobiia; order Limisphaerales; family JADLHS01; genus JADLHS01. Next base: position 198,797 of record JBGAIM010000011.1, read on the forward strand.
ATCCCTTACAAACGCATTGGCGAGCCGGACGACATCGGCCGTGCGTGCGTGTGGCTCGCGAGTGACGAGTCGGATTACATCCACGGCGCGAGCATTTTCGTGGACGGCGGGATGACGCTTTATCCGGGCTTTGAGACGGGCGGCTAACCTATTCTTCTTAATCTTAATCGTAATCTTACTCTTAATCCTCAGATACCGGAGCGTAAGACTAAGATTAGGATTAAGATTAAGATTAACGCCGAGAACTCCACGCTCACACCAAATGAATCCACAATCTGAAATTTCCAATCTGCAATCGCAAGAGTGGCTTGAAACCGATGGCCTCGGCGGCTTCGCTTCCGGCTCGGCCACTGGCATTCGCACGCGTCGCTATCACGCACTGCTGCTCACCGCCACCACACCGCCCACCGGACGACTGGTGTTGGTAAACGGCCTCGACGCTTGGATCGAAACGCCCGCCGGTCGGTTCGAGCTGACCTCGCAACAATACGCGCCCGATGTCATCGGCGGAAGCGGCGCGCAACACATCGAGCAGTTCACAGCGCAGCCTTGGCCGCGCTGGATTTTCAAATTCGAGGACGGAACGCGCATCGAACAGGAAATCCTCGCCGCGCGCGCATCGCAACTCACGCAAGTCTGCTGGCGTTTGCTCGGTCAGCGGAAAAGCGTGCGGCTGTTCGTACGCCCGTTCCTCTCAGGCCGCGACTATCACTCCATGCACAAGGCGAACGATGCGTTCCGTTTCGATGCCGCCGTGGATTCCGAGCGTGTGGTTTGGAATCCGTATCCCGGCGTGCCTGCCGTCGTCGCGTTGTCAAACGGTCACTACCAACACGAGCCGCATTGGTATCGCAACTTCCGCTACGCCGAAGAAGCCGCGCGCGGGCTGGATGAGACCGAAGACCTCGCTGCCCCCGGCGTGTTCAACTTTGATCTGGCATCCGGCGATGCGGTGTTGATGTTTACGACCCCAGATTCTCCGGCACTCTCACGCAAACGTGATTTATCTGCCGCGAAGTTTGCCGCAGCCGTTCGCTCGAATGAAGAGCTGTGCCGAGCTGAATTCCCGTCGCGCCTGCATCGGGCGGCGGACGATTACATCGTCAACGGTCTCCACGGCAAAACCATCATGGCCGGCTATCCGTGGTTCACCGATTGGGGGCGCGACACGTTTATTGCGTTGCGCGGGCTCTGTCTTGCGACCGGTCGGCTTACCGATGCGCGCGACATTTTGATCGCCTGGGCAAACAGCGTGTCTGAAGGGATGTTGCCGAACCTGTTCCCTGATCACGGTGCGAAGCCCGAATACAATTCCGTGGATGCGTCGCTCTGGTATGTGGTGGCAGTGCATGAATTACTTGCAGCGTGTGAGGGCAAAGACGGCATCGTGACCGCGAAGGACAAACGCGCATTTCAAGACGCCATCCTTGCGATTCTTGACGGATACTCCAAAGGCACGCGCTTCGGCATCCGCATGGACGATGATGGTCTGCTTTTCGCCGGTGAACGCGGCGTGCAACTCACCTGGATGGATGCGAAAGTTGGCGAATGGGTTGTCACTCCACGCGCGGGAAAGCCAGTCGAAGTCCAAGCGCTCTGGCTCAACGCGCTCAAGATCGCGAGTTCATTCGCGCCACGGTGGGGAAAAGTCTTCGAGCGGGGGTTAAAATCATTTCGCGATAAGTTTTGGAACAAGAAAGCGGGTTGTCTCTACGACGTGATTGATGCGAATCATCGCGCCGGTGACGTGGACGCGGCGTTTCGCCCGAATCAAATCTTCGCCGTGGGCGGCCTGCAGTTTTCGCTGCTGGATGGCGTCCGCGCCGAACGCATCGTGTCGCTCGTGGAGGAAAAGCTTTGGACGCCGCTCGGGCTGCGCTCGCTTGCTTTGGGGGAAGCCGGGTACGCCGCGCATTACTCGGGCGGTGTTCTCCAACGCGATGGCGCGTATCATCAGGGCACCGTCTGGCCGTGGCTCATCGGCCCGTTCGTCGAAGCATGGGTGCGTGTGCGTGGTGGCTCAAACGAAGCCAAGCGCGCTGCCCGCGAGAAATTTCTCACCCCCATCCTCGTGCATCTTGCCGACGCCGGCCTCGGTCATATTTCTGAAATCGCTGATGCCACTGCGCCTCACACGCCGCGGGGGTGTCCGTTCCAAGCCTGGTCGGTTGGCGAAGCGCTGCGTTTGGACCAGATTGTCTTGAAAGAGCAGAGTCCAACGATGACTCCTAATCGCCCGAACCATTCCCGGAAAGTTAGTTCAGCTGGGCATCGACCCGAACTCGTTGCCGCCTAAAACTTGATTATGACTGCCACGAAGACCATCTGTAGTTTGTGTCATCACAGCATCGCGACCAGTGAACTGCATGTGCATCGGCAACGTGAGACGCGCGAGATTGTCGAATACACGATCAGCATGATAAAGTCCCGGCATCCCGAATGGGTCGAGAACGACCCGACCTGCCAGAGGTGCTGGAACTATTACCAAACCCTTCCGATTACTTGAACATGGAAACCATCGAAAGCAAACGCCTGGCCGAAGCGAAACAACGCAAAGCGCCGTGGAAATTCTGGGGGCCGTATCTCAGCGAACGCCAATGGGGCACGGTGCGCGAGGACTACTCGCCCGGCGGCAACGCTTGGGAATATTTCCCGCACGATCATGCCCGCAGTCGCGCGTATCGCTGGGGCGAAGACGGCATCGCCGGCATCAGCGATGATCAATGTCGCCTCTGTCTCTCGCTCGCCTTGTGGAACGGCCAAGATTCGATTCTCAAGGAACGCTTTTTTGGGCTCACGAACTCCGAGGGCAATCACGGTGAGGATGTGAAGGAGCTTTATTACTACCTCGATGCCACGCCGACGCATAGTTACCTGAAGATGCTCTACAAGTATCCGCAACGGGCGTTTCCCTACGCGCAACTCGTGGAGGAAAATGATCGGCGCAAGAGCGACCCAAGCCAGCCGGAGTTTGAATTGCTCGACACCGGCATCTTCGACGACGACCGCTACTGGGATGTGTTCGTGGAACACGCGAAGGCCGGGCCGGATGACATCCTGATGCGCGTGACGGTCCACAATCGCGGGCCGGAGGCGGCGACGATTCATCTGTTGCCGCAACTGTGGTTTCGCAACACCTGGGCGTGGAAGCCGGATGCCACCAGGCCGGAACTCTCGCTTTCCAATCGCGGCGCCATTTCCGCCAAACACGAAACGCTTGGCGAATACACACTGCATCTCAACGGTGAGACGGAAGTTCTTTTCTGCGACAACGAAACGAATGCCCGCCGGATCTTCGGTCTCGCCGATGCGAAGGGTCATTTCAAAGACGCGTTCGACGAATACCTCGTGCACGGCAATCCCGCCGCCGTAAATCCCGAGCAAACCGGGACGAAAGCAGGCGTGTTGCATCAGGTGACTGTTCCTGCCGGTGGCTCCAAACAGATTCGCTTGCGGCTCGCGAAGCAGTTGGCCGGAAAACCTTTCGCCACGTTTGACGCACTCTTCGCGCAACGCATTGACGAAGCGGATGCCTTCTACGCCGCGCTTCAAAGCGGTCTCGACGACGCCGATGCGCGAAATGTCCAGCGCCAGGCGTTCGCCGGCATGATCTGGTCGAAGCAATTTTTTTATTACGACGTCGCGGAATGGATCAAAGGTGACCCAAAATGTCCGCCGCCGCCCGGTGAGCGGCGTCATGGTCGCAACGCCGACTGGCAGCACCTCAACAATGCCGACATCATCTCGATGCCGGACAAGTGGGAATATCCATGGTATGCGGCGTGGGATTTGGCGTTCCATTGCATTCCGCTCGCACTGGCAGATGCGGAGTTTGCCAAGCACCAGCTCGTTCTGCTCACGCGCGAATGGTACATGCACCCGAACGGCCAGTTGCCCGCGTACGAGTGGGCCTTCGGCGATGTGAACCCGCCTGTTCACGCCTGGGCCACCTGGCGCGTGTTTCAGATGGACCGCAAGCAACGCCGCGAAACTGATCCGAAGGACAAGGGCGATCTCGCGTTCCTCGAACGCGTGTTCCACAAGTTGATGCTCAACTTCACCTGGTGGGTGAATCGCAAGGACGCGCAGGGCCGGAATATTTTTCAGGGCGGTTTCCTCGGGCTCGACAACATCGGTGTGTTCGACCGCAGCGCGCCGTTGCCCACCGGCGGTTTCATCAACCAGGCCGACGGCACGAGTTGGATGGCGATGTATTCGCTGAACCTCATGCGTATCGCGCTCGAACTCGCGCGCCACAACAAGGTTTACGAAGACATCGCAACGAAATTCTTCGAGCACTTCCTGCACATCGCCGAAGCGATGAACAACATCGGTGACGAAGGCATCGGCCTCTGGAACGAACAGGACGAGTTTTACTACGACGTGCTGAACCTGCCGAACGGGAACAGCGTGCCGCTCAAAGTGCGCTCGATGGTCGGATTGATTCCACTCTTCGCCGTCGAGACGCTCGAACCGGAGTTGCTGGCCGAACTGCCGGACTTTACCAAGCGGCTCGAATGGTTTCTCGAAAACCGCCCGGAGCTGGCCAAGCTTGTCTCGCGCTGGAAGGAATGCGGGGATTGTGAGCGTCATCTGCTCTCGCTCCTGCGCGGGCATCGCATGAAATGTCTGTTGCGCCGAATGCTCGATGAGACGGAATTTCTCAGCGACTACGGGGTGCGGGCGCTCTCCAAGATTCACGAGCGCGAGCCGTACCAATTCCACACCAACGGCCACGTGCAGGAAGTCGGCTACTGGCCGGCGGAATCCAAGTCTGGCTTGTTCGGTGGCAATTCCAACTGGCGCGGGCCGATCTGGATGCCGGTGAATTACCTGCTCATCGAGTCGCTGCAAAAGTTCCATCATTACTACGGCGATGATTTCAAGATCGAATGCCCGGTGGGTTCAGGCCAGCTCGTCACGCTTAACGATGCTGCGAACGAAGTCGCGCGCCGGCTCACCCGCTTGTTCTTGAAAGGCACCGACGGCCAGCGCCCCGTGCTGAAATATCATTCCAAACTCGCCAGCGATCCGCATTTCAAGGACCACGTGTTGTTCCATGAATACTTTCACGGCGACAACGGTCGCGGCGTCGGCGCGTCGCATCAAACCGGCTGGACTGGTCTCATCGCCAAGCTGCTGATGCCACGCAAGGAATCAAAGCAACTCGACGACACGACATTTCACCCACGGCACAATCACGCCGCGAAAGAACCCAAACGCCAGGCGGTCGCGGTTTGAAAATCATCCCCGGAGGTAGAACGGCTCGCGCTGCGAGCCGTAGCGCCCCGTGCAGCGGCGCAACCCTCTCGCCACCGTGCCGCCCGCTCTGCACGGGCGGAGTGCTCGCAGCGCAAGCACTGCCACCACACTGACTGATCGCCAACTGTAATCGCAACGAGTCATGATGCGAGTCCTTCGCCAACATTGGCCCGAGTATCTGTGCGAAGCCGCGTGTCTCGGCAGCTTCATGATCTCGGCGGGCGTGTTCACGGCGTTGCTCGAATATCCCGGCTCGCCGCTTCACAACGCCATTCCGAACAACTTCGCCCGCCTTGCCCTCAACGGCCTCGCAATGGGCTTCACCGCCATCGCCATCATCTACTCGCCTATCGGCGCGCGCTCCGGGGCGCACATGAATCCCGCCGTGACGTGGACTTTCTTCCGCCTCGGCAAAGTGAAGCCGTGGGATGCGTTGTTTTATCCCATCTTCCAAACGCTTGGCGGCCTGGCGGGCGTGTTGCTGGTGAAATTCACGTTGGGGAAAATCTTCACCGAGACGCCGGTAAACTACGTCGTCACCGTGCCGGGCAAGGCGGGCGTTGGCACTGCCTTGATTGCCGAGACCGCCATCGCCTGCGGCATGATGCTGATGGTGCTGTACATGACGAACACGCCGAAGCTGGCGCGCTTCACCGGATTGTTCGGCGGCACGCTGGTGTTTCTTTACATCACGTTTGAAGCGCCGCTGTCCGGCATGAGCATTAATCCCGCGCGCACCGTCGCCTCCGCGCTGCCGAGTGGCGTGTGGACGGCGGGCTGGATTTATTTCGTCGCACCCATCGCCGGCATGTTGCTCGCAGTTGAGATTTACCGCACGCTGAAGAAGGGCGCGCAAGTCGCCTGCGCCAAATGGAATCATGATCCACGGCATCGTTGCATCTTCTGCGGTCATCCGGGAGCGCCGACGAATTAGATTTCGCCGCGGCTCCGATTCCACCTAAGCCCGCACCACCTTTCACGACCACACCTTGCAGTCACAATCGCTGTCGTCGCCAGACCAGGCGATCGCCGCACAATCCATTCCCTTCGAGGAGCAGGTGAAAAGATAAGAGCCACGGATGGTTTAGCCACGAAGCACGGATTCACGATAGAGCGCTGCGGCTTCAATCCGGCAGCACTTTTGCATTTTTCAGCGAATATGGTCACCGGTGGGTTTCGTCTGTCCTTCCAATTATGCCATTAAGCGACTTCCCTTTGTCCCTCCGCCAAGGTAAGTTGCCCGCATCAACTCGTTGCCCATGAACACAAAGCTGACACGTCGCACGTTCCTGAAAAGCACCGCCCTGACCACCGGGGTTCTCTCCGCCGCGCCCTTCAACATCCTGACCGCCGCCAATGCCGGGGACAAGGTCCGTTGCGTCCAGATCGGTTGTGGCGGGCGCGGGATGAATCACCTCAGCGCCACGCTGGATGAAAACCTCGTTGCCATCGTGGACGTGGACGAGAAGCGGCCGGCCGCCGTGAAGAAATTGTATAAGGACAAGGAGCGCGAAAGCGACCAGGTCAAAGTTTATACCGATTACCGCCGAATGTTCGACGAGGTCGGCAAGAACATAGATGCCGTGTTCATCGCCACGCCCAATCACCAGCACGCCTTGCCCGCCATGATCGCGATGCAACTGGGCAAGAATGTCTATTGTGAAAAACCCGTGTGCCACACTATTGCCGAAGCACGCGCCTTGCGCGCGATGGCGGCAAAAACAAAAGTGGCCACCCAAATGGGCAACCAAGGTCACTGCGAGGAGGGCTATCGCAAACTGTGCGAATACATCTGGGCGGGTGTCATTGGGCCGGTGAAGGAAACCCACAGTTGGACCAATCGCGCCAATGGCGGCATCGGTCCTCGTCCACCCACGAAACCTGTTCCGACTGGTTTTCATTGGGAGGAGTGGGTCGGCCCGGCGCCCTATCGCGACTTCCACGACGATATTCATCCGCACGAATGGCACGGCTGGTTTGACTTTGGGAATGGTTCGATTGGCAACATGGGTTGCCATGTCCTCGACGGAGTGTATTGGGCGTTGAAGGTGGATCACCCCACCAGCATTGAAGTCGAGCAAATGCGCGGGGGCAGTGATCAGCGTTATCCCATGGGTAGCCGGGTGCGCTGGGACATCCCGGCGCGCGGGAGCCTGCCGGCGTTGAAAACTTACTGGTATGAAGGCTTGAATCCGAATGCCAAGGGTGACGCGGAAGGACTGCTGCGCGTGGCCAAGGGCAATGATCGCTATTTTCCACCGCTCCTGGTTGAATTGCTGAAACAATATCCCGACGAAGAACTCGACAGCGGCGACAGCGGCACAATTTACGTCGGCGAAAAAGGCGTCATCTTCACCGGCACCTACGGCGACCGGATGCACATTGTGCCTTACGAGAAAATGAAAGAAACACCTGCACCTCCCAAGACCTTGCCGCGCCCGAAAGGTATCTTTGTGGATTTCCTCACGGCTGTACGCGCGGGCAAGACGGAAACCTCGGCGAGCTTCGATTACGGCACGCAGTTGACTGAATTCTCACTGCTCGCCAACCTGGCCATGCACGCCGGCGCCGGCAAGAAAGTGATGTGGGACGGCCCCGCCATGAAGGTCACCAACCTCCCGGAATTGAATGCCTGGGTGGAACGCGATTACCGTATAGGCTGGCGACTCTGAGCCAGGGACATTCAGCCTAGCGTTGGTGACAATCCTCGCGCTGCGAGGATGGCTTGGTCGCAGCGCGACCAGCACCGCCAAACTGTTTTCTTCCTTTCCCCGACAGGCTAAGGTGATTAAACACGAGTAACGCTGAAGCGCTAGAAAGAATTGTTCACGTAAGGTTTGCCTCTTTCACTCGACCAACGCTCGTCATGAACGAGCATTTCGACATTATCATCATCGGCACGGGGGCGGGCGGCGGGACTTTGTTGCACCGGCTCGCGGCGAGCGGCAAGCGCATCCTGGTGCTGGAACGCGGGCCATTTCTGCCGCGCGAGAAGGAGAATTGGAATTACCACGGCTCGTTCAAGTATTATTCGTCCGAGGTGATGTTCAACAAGGACGGCGGCGAAATCCGGCCCGGCTTCAGTTATTTCGTCGGCGGCAACACCAAGGTCTATGGCGCGGCGTTGTTCCGGTTGCGCGAAAAGGATTTTGAGGCGTATCAGCATCGCGACGGTCTTTCGCCCGAGTGGCCGATCAAGTATCGCGATTGGGAAAATTATTACGCGCAGGCAGAGGAGCTTTATCAGGTTCACGGCCAGGCGGGCGCGGACCCGACCGAGCCGTGGCGCGCGGGGGATTATCCGTATCCGCCAATCAGTCACGAGCCGCGCATCGCGGAGACGTTTACTGCGCTCAAGCAACGCGGGCTGAAGCCGTATCCCGCGCCGATGGGCGTGCGGCTGAACGAAGCTGCGCCGCACTTGAGCGCGTGCATCCGGTGTGACACGTGCGACGGTTATCCGTGTCTGGCCGGCGCGAAGTCGGATGCGGAGATGTGCGGGGTCAGACCGGTCGGACATCTTCCGACGATCACGTTGCTCACGGAGGCCAAGGTGTTGCGGCTGCATACCAGTCCTAGCGGTCGTGAGATCACCGGCGTGGTGGTGGAGGTGAAGGGTCAGTTGCGCGAGTTCAGCGGCGACATCGTGGTGGTGGCGTGCGGCGCGGTGAATTCGGCGGCGTTGCTGTTGCGTTCCGCAAATGACCGGCATCCGCGCGGGCTGGCGAACAATTCGTCCGGGCTCGTCGGGCGCAATTTAATGAAGCACGTGCTGGGGTCGCTCGTGGCGGTGACGACATTGAAGCCGAATCCGTCGAAGTTCCAAAAGACGATGGCGATCAATGACTTTTACTGGGGCGAGCCGGGCTACGAGTTTCCGATGGGCAACATCCAGCTCATGGGCAAGACGGTCATTGAGGGCTTGCGCGGCAACGAGGCGAAATACGCGCCGCTGACGATCGAGGAGGTGGCGCAGAACTCGATTGATTGGTGGCTGACGACGGAGGATCTGCCGGACACGCGCAATCAAGTCCGCGTGAACGCCGACGGTAACGTGATTGATTACACGGAGAACAATAGCGAGCCGTTCGCGCGATTGAACGCGCGGTGGAAGGAGATTTTGCAGGAGATTGATTCCGCGCATCCCGGCGTGCGGACGGGTTACTTCGAAACCAAGATGCCGATGCACAGTCTCGGGCATCAGGTCGGCACGTGCAAATTCGGCGAAGACCCGGCGACGTCGGTGCTGGACTTGAATTGTCGCGCGCATGACGTGGACAATCTGTACGTGGTGGACGGAAGCTTCTTCGTGTCGAGCGGCGCGGTGAATCCGACGCTAACCATCGTCGCGAACGCATTGCGCGTGGGGGATCATTTGCTGGAGCGACTCGGAGGGAGTGATACGTCTATGCTGCGGCACAATCGCACATTGCGATACGCAGTCGGGCCCGAGCTGGCAGTGCATTGACGGGTGTAAGGGTTCGCTCGACGAAGCGACTCACCTTGAAATGATCGCCGCCGTTTTCCTCATCGCGCTGGGACTTTACCTGGTTTGTGGGTTGGTGTTCGCCATTCCGTTCGCGCTAGCCGGGGTGAGGCGACTTGATCCGCACGCCGCGCGCGGCTCGCGGGGGTTTCGCCTGCTCATCATTCCCGGCACCATGGCGTTCTGGCCGCTGCTGCTGCGCCGTTGGGCAAGTGGCTTCCACGCACCGCCTGAAGAGCGCACGGCCCATCGCCGCCGGGCATCAACGCCAATTCCTGTGCAACCCCAACCGCGCCACACCCAATGAAATTGTTTCGCACCTTCAATTCCCGATTCGACCCGTCCCAGCCCGCGATCCAGTGGGAAGGCGATGTGCGCGGCATCATTGCCGCCCGGAGGACGCAGGAGGCAACCCGAGTGAGCCGGCTCCGTTTGCGACTGGTTCAACGCGCAACCCCGCTGGCCCAGCGTTTGCCAGTACAAGCAGGAATGCTCTGGAAAGCGGCCGCATGATCCTGAAGCTACGACAACGACACCGGTGGATATTCGCCATGCTCGGCGTGCTGCTGCCCGCTGCACTGGCTGTAGGCATTCTCGCCCGGCGGACCGTTCCGAGTTCGACAACGTTGCCACCCGAGTTGACTTCGTGGACCCAGACCTTCACGGCGACCGAACATCAGCCGGACAACCTGTTTTCAAACACGCCAGTTCGCGTTTCGCTTTGGCGCGACCAGGAGAGCGGTCGTTATGCCATCAGTTTTTCCGCCGCCAGAGACTTCGCCAAACCGGATCTGCTCGCCTACTGGATAGCTGGTCATCCCACACCAACCGACGCGCTGCCGCCGGATGCCACCCTGTTGGGAGCGTTTGCCGGCGGGCCCTTGACATTACCGGCCGCGGCCGTCACGAGCGAAGGCACGCTGATATTGTTCAGCCTCGCCAACCAGGAAATCGTGGATGTGTCGAGACCCGCGCGACTCGCCGACTCAACCCGGTAACCGACCATGGGTGTCGCCTACGTCTCAGTGCAGTGGAATCGGCAAAAGCAGCTCTATGATGCCGTGCTCGTGGGCGGGGTGGCGGCGTATCTCGTCATCTTCAGTGTGTTGACCACGTTGCTGTTTCCGCGCGTGACAGACGAGATCATGCTCATCCGTGCGTTTGGGACAGGGGCATTTCTGTTGCTCCACATGATTCTCTGCATCGGACCGTTGTGCCGGCTGAATCCCAAGTTTCTGCCGCTGCTCTATAACCGCCGTCATGCCGGAGTAACTTGCTTTCTGCTGGGATTGATTCACGCGATGTTGGTCATCCTCACCTATCACGCGGGCAGCGATACGAATCCGATTCTGAGCATCTTCGTTTCGAGTCCGCTGACGGGTTCGATCGCGGGCGTGCCGTTTCAACCGTTTGGCTTCTTCGCGCTCGTAATCCTGTTTCTCATGGCGGCGACGAGTCACGATTTCTGGCTGGCGAATTTGAGCGCGCCGATCTGGAAGGCGTTGCACATGCTGGTGTATGCCGCGTATGCACTGCTTGTACTACACGTGGGGTTTGGCGCGCTGCAGGGTGAGGGCAGCCCGGTTTATGTCGGCACGATGGCGCTTGGCCTGGTAACGGTAATCGGGTTGCACATAGTAGCAGCACGTCGAGAAGTCGCTCAGGATAGAGAAGCCGTTCAGTCCGCAGACGACGGCTTCGTTGACGCCTGCGCTATCACCGACATTCCCGAAAACCGCGCACGAATCGTCTGCCTTTCCGGCGAGCGGGTGGCGATCTTCAAATACGAAGGAAAAGTCTCGGCTGTTTCCAACGTCTGCCAACACCAGAACGGGCCACTGGGCGAAGGCAAAGTTGTTTTCGGTTGCATCACGTGTCCGTGGCACGGCTACCAGTATCAACCGGACACGGGCGCTTCGCCGCCGCCCTTTGTGGAGAAAGTGCCGACCTTCAATGTGCGCGTTAAGGATGGACGCGTGTTTGTGGATCCGAAGCCGAATCCCGCGGGCACAAGAGTTGAGCCGGCTAAAATCGCGTCGGTAGGAACGCGTTCCACCGCGGCCCAAATTTGAGCCGGAATGGGACGCTGTGGAAATCGTCCCTACCAAATGAACGACGAATTCTACATCGGCTGGGAAGCGAAAGCCGCGCCGGGCATTGGCAGGACGGTGCAACGGGCCGTGGTCGTAATGCTAGCACTAGCCCTCCTTGTGCCGGTGGCACTCGCACTCGCTCAACGTCTGATTGGCGTAAGCGTGTTCGAGTGGGGGAATCACAAGCTGTTCTCCGGCATTTTGCAGCTGACGCCTTATCCTCACTTGCTCGTCCCGCGGCCAGGCCACAGCGATGGCCAATCACGATACTCGACCTACTACCTCGTCGCACCGTGGAAATTTGGCCTGGACCGCACAGCGCTTGCGGCCTTCGACGGCAAGGTGATTACGCTCCAAGGTACGCTCATCTATCGCGGCAACCAGACGATGATTGAAGTTCAGCCCGGCACGATTCAGGCGACGAACACCACAGCCGCAGCCGTATTGCCTCCAGCCATCACCCTCGGCAGACAAACGCTAACGGGCGAGATCGTGGACAGCAAATGTTTCCTCGGCGTGATGAATCCCGGCCAGCTCACGCCGCATCGCGCGTGCGCCATCCGTTGCATCAGCGGTGGCGTACCACCCGTATTGCTCATACGACAAAAGAACGGACCGGCAATTTATCTCTTGCTGGTCGCCCCCAATGGCAAGCCGGTGAATAAACAAGTCCTCAATCTTGTGGCCGAACCGATTGAGATCACCGGTGAGGTCGAGCGCCAAGGCGACTTGTTGATTTTGCGCGCGGATCCAGCGACCTATCGGCGAGTGAAATAGTCGCAAGATTGCTTCCCCGGCGACAGCGGACGATACTGCCGCATGAAATACCTCCTGGCGCTGGATCAAGGCACAACCAGTTCGCGCGCGATTGTGTTTGATCATTCTGGCGCCGTGGTGGCAACCGCCCAACAGGAGTTTCGTCAGATCTTTCCGCAACCGGGTTGGGTGGAGCATGACCCGCAGGAAATTTGGGCCACACAGTTGGATGCCGCCTCGCGTGCCTTGCGGCAAGCCGAGCTCACCGCCAGCGACATCGTTGCCATCGGCGTTACCAACCAACGCGAGACGACCGTGGTGTGGGAACGCGCCACCGGTAAACCCATCGGCAACGCCATCGTGTGGCAGGATCGCCGCACCGCCGCCGCCTGTGACCGACTCAAGGCGCGCGGGCTCTCAGCTATGATTCGTCGCAAGACTGGTCTTGTGGTGGATGCCTACTTCTCGGCAACCAAGTTGCAATGGATTCTGCGTCATCTGCCCGGGGCGAAAGCCCGCGCGCAAGCGGGTGAGCTCGCTTTCGGTACCATTGATTCCTGGCTGGTCTGGAATCTTACTGCCGGTCGCTGTCACGTCACCGACCCCAGCAATGCCTCGCGCACGATGTTGTTCAACATTCACACCGGCGAATGGGATGAAAAATTGTTGCGGCTATTCGGTATCCCGCGCGCGCTGCTGCCCGCGGTGCGATCCTCAAGTGAAATCTACGGCGAGAGCCATTTGTTGGGTGGCACGATTCCCGTCGCCGGGATTGCCGGCGATCAACAGGCCGCGCTGTTCGGCCAGACTTGTACGAGACCCGGCTTGGCGAAAAACACTTACGGCACAGGTTGTTTCCTGTTGCTACACACGGGTGAAAAGCCCATTGCCTCCCGAAACAACACGCTGACCACCGTTGCCTGGCGGATCGGCAACCGCACCGAGTATGCCTTGGAGGGCAGCGTGTTCATCACCGGCGCCGTCGTGCAATGGTTGCGCGATGGCCTGGGCATCATCGGCAGTTCCGGCGAAATCGAAGCGCTCGCCGCGCAAGTGCCCGACAATGGCGGCGTTTATCTCGTGCCCGCATTTGCCGGTTTGGGTGCGCCGCATTGGGATGCTTATGCCCGCGGGCTGATCGTCGGATTGACCCACGGTTCCACCCATGCGCATATCGCCCGTGCCGCCCTGGAGAGCATCGCGTATCAAGTTGCCGACGTCCTGCAAGCGATGCAAAAGGACGCGAAGCTCCACCTCAAGGAACTGCGAGTCGACGGCGGTGCATGCGTAAACAACCTCCTCATGCAATTCCAAGCCGACATTCTCGGCGTGCCGCTGGTGCGCCCGCGGGTCGCCGAAACGACGGCGCTGGGCGCGGCGTACCTGGCCGGATTGGCCGTTGGTTATTGGAAGAACCAAAGCGAAATCGCCGGACAACAACCACCGGACCGGCGGTTTATTCCGTCCATGAAAAAGCCGGCCCGGAAAAAGTTGCTGGCGAACTGGAAGCGCGCCCTGACCCGCGCCAAAGGCTGGGCAGCCGCCGACGGTGCGTAAGGAATCTGCGGTCTTCCCGACAAATCCGTGAATGCAATCACGAAATGCTTTCACGGAAATTTTGGCCAGACGATTTCTCAGGGCGAATCGGATTCCCGTCGTTTCCCCACCTCTAGCGCCCCGCCAATTCGCTCTCAAGCGGCGGTGGTCCGGTTCGGCCCTGAAACTTCCTTCATCGGCTCAAGTGACCTTTGGTTTGTTGCTTCTCGCCATCGCCCTGCCTGCCCCTGCTGGCGTGCGCGAAGTGGGTGCCATTGGTCTGACGGTGAATGATCTCGGGCGTGAGTTGCATTTTTATACGAACACATTGCCCTTCGAATTGGTTTCAATTTCTGAAGCAAAGGGCAAGGAGCAGGGCGAAATGCTTGGGTTGAAGCATACCAAGCTCCGAATCGCCGCGCTTCGACTGGGCGAAGAACGTATTACGCTCACCGAACATCTCGGCAAAAAGGGCCGCCCGATCCCGCAGGATTCTCGCAGTTTTGACCGCTGGTTTCAACACATCGCCATCGTGGTGAGCGATATGGATAAGGCTTACGAACGTCTGCTCGCCCACAAAGTGACGCATGTCTCGACCGCACCGCAGACGTTGCCGGAGTGGAACAAGGATGCGGGCGGCATCAAGGCGTTCTACTTTCGCGATCCGGAGGATCATGTGCTGGAGATTATCTGGTTTCCGCCGGGCAAAGGTGATCCGAAGTGGCAGCGACTGAGCCGAGCCGATCAGGAGATCGGCGCTCCGGGGTTTCTCGGCATTGATCACACGGCCATCGTGGTGAGCGACACGGACAAGAGTCTCGCCTTTTACTGCGACCAGCTTGGCTTCAAAGTCGCGGGTGGCGCGCATAATTACGGCACGGAGCAGGAGCATTTGAATCAGGTCTTCGGCGCGAACCTCCGCATCACCGCACTGCGAGCGGAGCGCGGGCCGGGGATTGAATTTCTGGAATACATCGCGCCGCCCGGCGGACGCGATTTGCCTGCGACTGCGAAAGCGAATGACTTGGTGTTTTGGAACACACAGCTCTTTGTAGATAATTTCCATCAGCTAGCGCAATCGCTCCGCGCGAGTGGAGCCAAATTTGTTTCCAATCCCTGCCCACATTCTGGTGCGCAAATTGTCCGCGACCCGGACGGCCATGCGCTCCAGCTTAATTCCCCTCCCAGCGCCGTCGCTCGGAATTGATTTGAAACTGAAAGGCTTGCCCTGTTTGCACGACTCACATCCGTCAATCATCAACCAACAATTGAAATCGAAAATGAAAATGACAGTACTCAACTTGATCATCACGGTCGCCCTCGCGGCGGCCAGTTACGCTGCCGACGCCGGCGGAAAATCGCTGGTCCTGAAAAACAAACAGGGCCTCGCTATCGAAGGCTACGATCCGGTGGCCTATTTCACCGACAACAAACCAATCAAGGGCAGCGCCAAAATCAGCTCCGAATACGACGGCGCGAAATATCTCTTCGCGTCTGCCGAGCACAAGGCGTTGTTCGACGCAAATGCCGCCAAGTATGCGCCGGCGTACGGCGGTTATTGCGGCTACGCGGCGAGCATTGATCGCTTATCGCCGGTTAGCCCGGAATGGTTTCAGATTGATGACGGCAAATTGATTTTGCAGCACAACAAGAAGGCGTTCGATCTGTTCAACAAAGAACTCAAAGACAACGTCAAGAAAGCAGACGTGAACTGGCCCGGACTGCTAGGCGTCGCGCTCGAGGGTTATGATCCGGTGAGTTATTTCACCGATGGCAAACCTGCCAAGGGTGACAAGACCATTGAAGCGACATTCAATGGCGCGTTGTATCACTTCGTTTCCCAGGAGCATCGCGCGACGTTCGAGAAAGACCCGACGAAGTATACACCAGCGTACGGTGGCTTCTGCGGCTATGCCGCGAGTGTCGGCAAGGTGCGTCCGGCGAATCCGCTCATCTGGTCCATCGTGGACGGCCAACTCATTGTGCAACACACCAAGGGCGCGGATAAACTCTGGCAAAAGGACGTGTCGGGCAACAAGGCCAGGGCTGACAAGTATTGGCCTGCGCTCGTCGCGGCGAAGGCGGGGAAGAAAGACCCGGTGGATTCGCTGTTGGGCAAATCGGTGCTCAATCTTGCGGCCATCAAGTAACACCCGCATAACTCAATTGATCCCAATCCATCTTTTGCATGAAAACCAAACTCACTGTTCTCGCACTCCTCGCGGTTGCGTGCTTCGCTTTCGCCGATGAACACACCGAGGTCGGGCATGTCGCCGCCAAACACTCGCTCACACTTGAGGGCGCAAAACATGTCGCCGAGGCTGCGGCCAAGTTTGCGAAAGACAATGGGGCTGCACCGTCCATCGCCATCGTGGATGAGGGTGGCAATCTGCTTTACCTGGCGCGACCGGAAACCAGTTTTGCAGCGGGCGCGAACGTGTCCATCGGCAAGGCGCGCACCTCGGCCATTTTCAAGAAGCCCACGGCGTTCTTTGAAGACACGATCAACAAGGGTCGTTTCACGATGACCGCGTTACCGGATTTCACGCCCTTGCAAGGTGGCGTGCCGATTATTCATGACGGACAAATCATCGGCGCGATTGGCGTGAGCGGCGCGAAAAGCGCGGCGCAGGATGAAGAAGTCGCCAAGGCCGGTGCGGCCTTGTTTGAAAGCAAAGTCGCGGCGGCGAAGTAAATCATCATCGACCTGCAGCAAAGGACTCCCACCATGAAAAGAAGAACAAAGCAGGCATACTCGAACACGAACGACCAGCAAATCCTCGAACACATCCGCAAGCGCGCCTATGAACTTTGGGAAGCCCACGGGTGTCCGCAAGGTTGCGACCAGCAGCATTGGCTTGAGGCCGACCGTGAAATCCGCTCGCAAACTAGGCCGAGTGCGCGCGCCAGATGATTCCGCTTTCCAGTTTGATAGGCTCGCGTGGACGTGTTAAAACCTTGTGACACGAACCACAGGATGAGCACCCGCAAACAAAAGCCGTCCGCGACACTCCTGCCATCGGAAGCTGCTCCCGGCGAGCCGTTCAGTCGCCTCGTGGAGGATTGCCCCGATTGCCTCAAGGTCCTCGATCTCGACGGACGTTTGCAGTCGATGAATGCGGGCGGCATGCGCGTGCTGGAGATCTGTGACCTCGCCCCGCTCAAGAATTCCTACTGGCCGGATTTTTGGTCGGGCGAAGACAAGCAGATGGCGCTGGCAGCAATTTCCGCCGCCAAGGCTGGCCGCGTCGGACGTTTTATCGGTTACTTCGAAACCACGCAGACCAAGACGCCGAAGTGGTGGGACGTCGTCATCAGCCCGATTCTCGATGAGTCCGGTCGCCCGGAAAAGCTGCTCGCGTCCTCGCGCGACATCACGCAGTGGAAGCGCGACGAACAATTGCTGAAGGCGATCATCGCGGGCACTTCCAACGTCACCGGCCGAGAATTTTTCGCGTCGCTCGTGGAGAATCTGTCACAAGGGCTCGGCGTGCGCTATTCGTTCGTCGCCGAATGTCTGGAGAACAATCGAGCCCGCTCGCTTGCCTGTTGGGCCAGCGGCAAGCCCGGCAAAGAGTTTGAATACAACCTGCGCGGCACGCCGTGCTGGAAAGTGATGGAAGGTCGCACGTGTCTTTACGAGTGCGATGTGCAGAAAAAATTCCCGGACGACAAGGGCCTCGTTGCGTGGCAGGCGGACAGTTACCTCGGCGTGCCGATGCGCGACGCGGCCGACAAGATCATCGGCCATCTTGTCATCATCGACGACAAGCCGATGGCCCGCGATCCGTTGACGTTGTCCGTGATGGAGACGTTTGCGAATCGCGCGGCGGCGGAATTGCAGCGTGAACGGGCCTTCGCGGAAATCGCCGCGCTGAAGAACCGGCTTCAGGCGGAGAACACCTATTTGCAGGAGGAAATTCGCGGCGACCACAACTTCAGCGAGATCGTCGGCAACGACCCTTGCCTGCGGGAGACGCTGAAGATGGTTGAGCAAGTTGCCGCGGCGGATTCCACTGTGCTCATCCTCGGCGAAACCGGCACGGGTAAGGAACTCATCGCGCGTGCCATTCATGACCGCAGTCCGCGCCGCGAACGCCCGTTGGTGAAAGTGAATTGCGGTGCGATCAGTGCCGGACTGGTCGAGAGCGAGCTGTTCGGTCACGTGCGTGGCGCGTTCACTGGCGCTCTGCAAAATCGCGATGGCCGCTTCAAGCTGGCCGATGGTGGGACAATTTTCCTGGATGAAGTCGGCGAGCTGCCGATGGACACCCAGGTGAAGTTGCTGAGGGTGTTGCAGGAGCAGGAGTTCGAGCCTATTGGCAGCAGCCGGACCATCAAGGTTGACGTGCGTGTCGTGGCGGCAACGAATCGTGATTTGCAGGAGCTGGTGCGCGAAGGAAAATTTCGCGCAGATTTGTTTTACCGGCTTAACGTCGTCCCCTTGCGCGTGCCGGCATTACGCGAGCGCGCGAGCGACATCCATTTGCTCGTGATGTTCTTCCTCCAGAAGTTCGCCACCAAACTCGGCAAGCGCATGACCCACGTGAGCGAGGAAGCGATGCACCAACTGACCAGCTACACCTGGCCGGGCAATGTGCGCGAGCTGCAAAACGTCATCGAACGGGCGGTCATTTTGTCGCCGGGCAGCACGTTGAAGTTGGCGGAGGAATTGCGCGCACCCACAGCCGTTCCGAGTAGCAGCCGACGTGAGGAGGCTCACACTTCAAAATCCGAAATCCGAAATCCGAAGTCCGACATTGTTGAGAGCCTCGTTCCCACGGCCGCTCCGATTAATAATGATGGAGCGCTTGAGGATGTCGAGCGACGGCACATTGAAACGGTGCTCAAACAGACCAACTGGATGATCGAGGGCGAACGCGGCGCGGCCAGGATTCTCGACATGAACCCCAGCACGCTCCGCAGCCGGATGCAAAAACTCGGCATCAAGCGACCGGGTAAAATCGCGTAACCCGCGAATGCTGGAACTGCTCGCGCGGCGAGCAGGGTTCTCGCAGCGCGAAAATCACTACCGTTCAAATACCGCCTTCCAATTGTGCCTCCAGTTCGGCGATGCGCTGCCTCAACGGCGCAACGGCGGCTTCCACTTCGACGGCTGTATAGCGCGGCGTGATGTATTTCGGACAATTCCAATCAAATGAAATCACTTCAATTAAGAACAGCCGTTCCACGATACGATGAACGCTCGGCTCGGCAAACTGCGCAACAAGTTCAGGGTGTTGGCGTGCGTCTTCAACTCTGGCGTGACCCAAGATTTTCAATCGTTCACGGCGCGGGTAATCCATCAGGAACAAGCAGACGCGATCGTTCACGGCAAGGTTGCCGGTCGAAAGCATCTGGCGGTTGCCCTTGTAGTCAGCGAACGCGAGTTGCGTGGGACTGATGACGCGCAAGAACCCCGGCGCGCCACCTCGGTGCTGCATGTAAGGCCAGCCAGATTCCGTCACCGTTGCCAGGTAGAAGCTGTCGCGCGATTGGATGAACTGCGTCTCGTCGTTGGTCAGTGCGTCGCGTTCCGGCGCGTCGGCGATGCGCTGGGAGTTGCCGAAGTAATGCTCCTGCGCTTTGCGCACGGAATCAGTGATGGCGAGTTGGAGAAACTTGGTGGCCATGATGGCGTGATTGGTTGGCGTTGGTGGCGGGCGATGGATTGCGCCATTGCCCCGCCGGATTGAACATGTCAGAAAACCAGCGTCTGCCAACCGTCCGCCAAATAGCGGCGCAGGTTGGAAATACCCGGCGTGCCCGCGAGCGCTTTGTCCTTGAGCATCGGCACACCGCAAGCCTCCACGCCTTTGGCGGCCCCGAACACGGCGGCGCACCCGCATGACGCACCTTTGACTGCTTCACGCACGGCGTTGTAGAGGCCATTGGCCGGGTGCGAAACTTTGGTGAGTTCTTCGGGCCAGCGCGTGCCCGCGCCGTTGAAGACGATTTCGGTTTCGTCCCCGGACTTCAAACACTCGTCGGCGACAGCGAGGGCGTTAAATACGCGACCGAGCGCTTCGTCGCCGGCTTTGGGATCGGACAGGATAATGATGGCTGTTTTCATTTTCGTTTTATGTTTGTGATGATTGTTGTTACGCTGCCACCGGTTGTGTTGGCGGCAACTCCCGAAACCATGGTCTAATTCTGCAACGTGCGAAAGCGGGCACAATCGTGGGGGATACCCACAAATCGGTGTAAATTTATGACTGCGAGCGACAAAAAATTTCTGGCCATCATGCCCAAACTCAACTCGCGACGGGTGGATGTGTTGCTGGAAGATGTTCTTGGCTGTCGTTGGACGATCAGCGTGTTGCGCGCGGTGGGTGGCGGGGTGAATCGTCCCGGCGCGTTGGAGCGTCACATCAAGGGGATCAGCGCGAAGGTTTTGAGCGATCGGTTGAAGAAGTTTTCCCGCGCGGGCATCTTTGAGCGCGTGCAGTTCCCGGAAATTCCACCCCGTGTCGAGTATCGTCTCACGCCATTCGGGAAGAAATTCCTCGGCTTGTTGAAGGCGGTCGAGCAACTCCAGGAAGAGCTGAACCGCGACAGCCTCGCCAGACCGCGAGTGCGGTAGCCCGAATTGGTGCCGTTACGAGGCCGGGCTCGCTGACTTCAATTGTTCCAACACGAACGGCCTAACATCAAGTAGCTTTACTCCCCGCGCGCCCAGGCTGGCGAGCAGCGTGACCCCATCCTCATCGGCAAACGTTACTTCAGCGAGATCAAGCGTCAGTTTGCTGCCGTCATTCACGAGCGGTTCGCAGATTTGTCGCAATTCACCAACCCACGGACCGACGACGCAGCCTTCGAGTCGGAGTAGCACCGTCTGCTTCGTGGCTTTGTCTTCAGAGATCTTAAGCATGATTACGACTTAGTTTGTGACTGTGGCTGAGGATTCATTGACAGAACGAGCCTGCCACCACCCATCGAGTTCGCTGCGAAGTTGCTTGCGTGCGCGATGCAGCATGACCCAGAGGTTGCTCTCGGAAATATTCAGCCGTGCGCAGACTTCGTGGTTGGGCTGCTCCTCGATGGAATAAAGCTGGAACACTTGCGCAATGCGGGGCGGCAGCTTGCCCATCGCCTTCTCCAGGTGTTCGCGAAACTCGGCCAGTTCAATCCGATGGCTCGGAGAGGTTGATTCCGCGGCGACTTGGTGAATCCAGAGCATGGATTCATCAAACGCTTCGCCGTCATCGTGCACGGGCAGCGGGTCCACCCGCACCGCGCGCTCGCGGCAGGTCTTGCGCAGGTGATCGTAAAGCTTGTGACGCAGAATGCTCACCAGCCAGGTGCGCTCGGAGCTGCGCCCCGAAAACTTGCCCTGCGATTTGAGCGCGGCGAGAAACGTCTCCTGCACGAGGTCCTCGGCAACGTTCGTGTCGCGCACCTGGCCGATGGCAAAGTTGAAAAGATAATCGCCATGGGCCTCAACCCAGTTCGCGGCCACGGCGTTCACGTCTTCAGATTTGGTTTCGTTCATACGCCAACCACTTTTGCAACGCCCGTGCCACGACGCGGGCCGGCGCATGCCAACCTCACCAAATGCCTGTAAACACAGGCGAAAATGCCCCGGAAAGTTTTTCAGAGGAAATTTGCAGTCCGCCACGAACCGCTTCGTGGCCGCGACCTTTCGTGGCCGCCGCGAATGGTCGCGGGGACTGGGCGGGGATGTCGCGACGCGCACCGCGACGCTGCCACGGACTCGGACTGTAAGGAACGACGCGGCGTCCCGACGAAACGGCAATTGAACACCATGTCATGAACTATTTCCGCTCCCTCCCGATTCTGGTTTCCGCCTTTCCGTCACCGGCCCGCGTGGCGCGCCGGACCAACCGTGAGGATTTCTCCTCCGCCTGCGTCACGATTGGCGGCCGCCCGCACGGAGCCGGGATATCCGGCCCGGCGCCCGCCGGGCTGGGATCACCGGGCAGCCGGGGAGAGCGTCGGCGTTCGCTTGCCGCCGCCTGGATAAAGCTGACCGTCCTGATCGCGGTCGGGTTTGGTTTTGCCGGGTCAGTGCAAGCCGACCATGCGCCGCGGGCGGTGATGCCGGAGGCCGTCGTGGACTTGCGCACCCTCGAAGGCGCGGCCCGCGTAAACGCGGCGTGGCGCTACAGTGATACTCGCCTCCTCGAGATTGAACACAAGCGTGTCGGACCGGACTTGAAAGCAAGTGGGCCCGCAAATCGCACGTTTGATTTCGCGCCCGACGCACGGGCGCAGGACTATGATGACTCCAAGTGGGAGGTGATTCCCGCCGACTCGCTGGAGCAACGGCGCGGCAACGGGCGGCTGTCCTTCAACTGGTACCGGCTCAACCTCACCATTCCCGAAAAAGTCGCCGACTTTGCGACGCGCGGTTCAACCGTCGTGTTCGAAGTCGTGGTGGACGACTACGCCGAGGTCTGGGTGGATGGCAAATTGCCTTTCGTGCTCGGCCAGAATGGCGGCGGCGTCGCAGCCGGCTGGAACGCGGCGAATCGCGTCGTCCTGACCCGGAACGCCCGGCCAGGACAAAAGTTTCAAATCGCAGTCTTTGGGATCAATGGCCCGGTCTCAACGCATCCCGACACTTACATCTGGGTACGCGGCGCGACGCTGGATTTTTACAAGCCCGGCAAGTTGAGCAAGGCGCGTGAGGTAAAACTCGAGGTGGACAAGAAAGATGCCGCGCTCGAGGCGATTCTGCCCAGCAATGCGAAACTCGAAAAGCTTGCGGACGGGTTCGCGTTTACGGAAGGGCCGGTTTGGATTGATGCCGGGAACCAGGCGATTGCTCCCATTTCGGAGGAGGGATTCCTGCTGTTCAGCGATCCCAACAACAACACGATTTATCGGATGACGCCAGACGGAGAAGTGTCGGTCTATCTCAACAAATCCGGCTACACGGGAGAGAACATTGGCGAGTATCGCCAGCCAGGCTCGAACGGCCTCACGACGGATCGCGAAGGCCGGCTCACGATTTGTCAGCACGGCAATCGTCGTGTGGTGCGGATCGAGAAGAACGGTCTGACTACCGTGCTGGCCGACAAATTCGACGGTAAGCGACTCAATTCACCGAACGATCTCGTTTACCGCAGTGACGGCGCGCTGTTCTTCACCGACCCGCCATTTGGTTTGCCCAAGTTCGCTGACGATCCGCGTCGCGAGCAGCCACACTTCGGCGTTTATTCCGTGAAGGACGGCAAGGTTCAACTCGTGAGCACGGACTTCACTGGCCCGAATGGACTAGCGTTTTCGCCCGACGAGAAATTTCTTTACGTCGGCAACTGGGACGAGAAACGCGCCGTGGTTTTCCGATATCCTGTGAACGCGGACGCGACGCTCGGCAAGGGCGAGTTGTTTTACGACCTCACCACGTCCGGCGCGGAGGATGCGATTGATGGCATCAAGGTGGATCGCGCGGGCAACGTTTTCGTCAGTGGGCCGGGCGGGCTGTGGATCTTTTCGCCGACAGGCAAACATCTCGGCACGCTGCGCGGCCCGGAGCATCCGCACAACATGGCCTGGGGCGATGCCGACCGGCAGACGCTTTACCTCACGGCGCAGACCGGCATCTATCGCCTCCGGCTGATTAATCCGGGAACGCGGACGTTCGCCAAAGGCCTGTAAGGAATAATCCTGGAACGCGACGCTATTTCATGAACACAACCAATCAATCCATCCCGACCTCGTTCGCCCCGGAAACTGGCTTTGCTCTTTCCCTCCAAACCGCCGACCCAGATGAAAGACTCCGCGATGATTTACCTGGCCGTTTAGCGTTTGATTGCTTCCCACTCTTGGACCGAAACCGGCGCGGCATTCCGGACTCGGCCTTGAATGACTAATCACATTCCCAACTCACCATGAAACAAGCCCGTCATCTCGAAAAGCTCGAACATTTCAAGGCCTGGAATCCGTCGGCCGCGGAACTGGTTGAGGCAGCGCAGCGCGAATACGAACCGGCCGACACTTTCACGCACCGGCAACGGATTCTCATTTGGACCTGCTCTCTGGTCGCCGCCGGGATTATGATCGAAACGCTCTTCTTCAAATTCACAGCCGCTCCGGAATCGGTTTACATCTTCAAGAAGATGGGGACGGAGCCGTGGATGCGCTGGGTGCAGGGCGTCTGGGAATTACTGGCGTCCATCGGCCTGCTTTGGCCGCGCTTGCGCTGGGCGGGCGGGATTCTGACCACCGGCGCAATGGCGGCAGCGATCCTGAGCCACGTGACCTGGCTGGGGTTCTCGGTGCAAGCCGATCACGGATTGCTGTTCGGCATGGCGATTGTAACATTTAGCTGTGGGGTTACGGTCATGATGATACACCGAGAACACATCCCCAACTATCAACGGATGACCTCGTTGTAAACCAGACTTGCCGCAAAGGATTTTTGTATTCGGTGTAAGGAGAGCGACGACTTTCCGACCAACCCAGCATATGAAGAGATTCTTTATGGCTTTACTGTCAGGGCTTCTAGTACTGCCGGCCCTGGCACAACCCAAGTCGTTGCTCAACCTCGACAAAGCGGGTGTGGCAATTCAAGGCTACGATCCGGTGGCCTTTTTCACCGAGCACAAGCCCGTTAAGGGCAAACCCGAACTCGTAGTCCGGCATCTTGGAGCGGTCTATTATTTCGCCTCGCGCGAACATCGTGACCAATTCAAGGCTGACCCGGCGAAATACGAACCCGTATTCGGCGGATACTGCGCTTATGGCGTCTCACGCAACAAGCTCGTGGAAATCGACGTGGAGGCATTTCAAATCGTGGATGGAAAACTTGTACTGCAATACAGCAAGGGGGTTCGAGGAGATTTCAACAAAGACACCAAGGGAAACCTCGCCAAAGCTGAAGCCAACTGGCCCGGTCTTCTGGAGAAAAACGGAAATTGAGCGCGACCGCGGAAACCAACTGCGACTGCGTCTTGTCCTCGCCCAAAATGGAATCGCTCCCCACACCACTACTCATCGTGAGTTGGGTTTGCCGAATTGTCGCGGCGGTGATTCTGTTGCAGACGCTTTACTTCAAGTTCACCGGTGCACCGGAGTCGGTTTATGTCTTCACCAAGGTCGGACTGGAACCGTGGGGCCGTTACGCCAGTGGCGTGGTGGAATTATTTGGAGCGGTGCTGCTGCTCTTTCCGCGAACAACATGGGCGGGCGCATTTCTGGCAGCGGGCGTGATGGCCGGCGCGATAGGCAGTCACCTCACCAAACTCGGCATCGTCGTCCAGAATGATGGCGGATTGCTCTTCGCGCTGGCGTTAATCGTGTTTGTCTGTGCCTTGGCGACCCTTGCCATTCATCGTCGGCAGCTGCCTCTGATCGGAAGTCTTTTCTGAAAGCTCATATCATGAAACCCAACTCCCCCGAAGCCCAGGAACTCATTCAATCCGTCCTCGAAACGCTCATGCAGGGCGAATCGTTGCTCGAACAAATCAGCGACGAAGATTACACGCGCAAACTGCCGGTCGCTTTCAACGCCTCGATTGGCGGGCATTACCGACATTGCCTCGATCACTTCCGGTCCCTGATCGATGCCGCAATGGACGGCGACCTGAACTATGACGATCGCGAGCGGGGCACATTGATTGAGAGCGACCGCTTTGCTGCACTGAACGCGACCCGGGAATTGCGCGAGGGTTACCGGGGGCTGGACTCAATTTTTCTGGGCCGCCCGTTGAATGTAACGTGCAAGACCAGCTACACCACGAGTGGTTCGCAGGCGTCGCCTTCAACCGTTGGACGCGAAATCATGTATTCGGTGGCGCACGCGGTGCATCACTATGCGCTGATCGGTTTCATGGCCCGCGTGATGGGACTCTCCATGCCGCCGGGATTTGGCGTCGCGCCATCAACGCTCAAACACCAAACTGAAACCCGGATGGCCGAAGCCTGAATCATGACGGAAGCACTTCCCCTCACGTCTCAAGTGGCCCTGGAATGGATGCCCTTCTGGAAAGCGGCGGGATTCTTCCTTGCCACCTTTATCCTCGAAGATGTCGCGGCCATCGGCGCCGGATTATTGCTGGCGTCCGGGCAAATCTCCTGGCCGGCGGCGTTCCTCTCTTGCTTCCTCGGCATCTGGCTGGGTGACTTGGGGCTTTATGCCATTGCGCGCATTGGTGGCCGGCGATGGTTTGAACAATCGCGATTCGCTAAATACGCCTCAAAGGTCAGCCGCAGCGAGCACTGGTTCGGTCGGCACGGGACGCCGATTTTGATTTTTAGCCGGCTCATGCCCGGAGCGCGTTTACCCACCTACCTTGCGGCGGGTTTCCTGCGTGTGACACTGCCACGGTTCCTCGCGGTGACGGGCGCCGCCTCTCTCGTCTGGACGTTCGCGGTCCTGCGACTGACCGAGGTGTTCGGCTCGAAGGTATTGGATTGGTTGAACACCTACAAACATGGCGGGCTTCTATTGCTTGGTGCTGGAGTGGGCACAATAGTTATGTTGCAACTTGCGCGGCGCTGGCTATTGAAGTTCGAGATCAAGTATCGTGGGCTAACACTTCCAACAGCGGCGAATCCAGGCATGTTTTCCGGTGGCCTGATAGGGGAATCCAAACACGCCATCTTGCACGAATTGTTTGCCACCAGCCCGGAGTTCACGGCGGAAGCGGTCCGAATCGCCGGAGGCAACGCAGCCGAGCGGCTGGCCATGTTGGACTGGCATCTCAGCACTCACAAGTTGGAATGCCCTTTCATTCTCAAGCCGGATATCGGTCAACGAGGGGCCGGCGTCAAACTCATGCACACCCGCGCACAGGCGCTGGCATACCTCGAACAAACGGATGCTCCGCTCGTCGTCCAGCGCTACGCGTCCGGACCGCACGAGATCGGTGTTTTCTATTATCGTTTTCCACACGAAGAGCGCGGACGCATCTTCGCCATCACCGAGAAGATTTTCCCCAGATTGACTGGTGACGGTCGAAGCACGGTGGCGGAATTGATCTACCGGGATTCTCGCGCCGCCTTGATTGCCGGCACTTACCTGCGCCGCTTCCACACCCGTCGCAATGAAGTGCTGGCGAAAGGCGAGGAGATGAAACTGGTCGAAGCGGGCAATCACGCGCAGGGCTGCATCTTTCACGACGGCATGAAACTCTGCACGCCGGAACTTGAAGCGCGTATTGATGACATTTCGCGGAAGCTCAACGGGTTCTTCATCGGGCGCTATGATATCCGCTTCGCCAGCGAGGACGACCTGCGAATGGGGAGGAATTTTCAAATCATCGAACTCAACGGCGCAGCCTCGGAGGCCACGAGCATCTATGACGCGCGCAACTCCCTGTGGTCTGCGTATCGCACGCTGTTTCAACAATGGGATTTGGTCTTCTCCATCGGCGCGGCGAATCGGTCACGCGGCGCGGCGACCACCCGGATAGCCGAGGTCCTGCGTGGTCTGCGCCACTATCATGCGCTTGCCGCCACTTACCCGGTCGCTGACTGAGCCATGTGCACGGTCAGTCTCATTGCGCGCAAGCGAGGGTATCTCCTGGGAATGAACCGCGACGAAAAGCTAACACGCGTTGCCGGTTTACCACCAAAGATTCGCAGAGCGAACCAACGCACCCTGCTCTGCCCTTCCGAGCCTGGCGGCGGCACGTGGATTGCCGTCAATGATTCGGGAGCTACGCTGGCTTTGATCAACTGGTATTCCATCCCAGCCAAGGCCAGCAGTTATGCGGTCAGTCGCGGCGAGATTGTGCGAACCGTCGGCAACGCCGGTTCCGCTGTCGAGGTGGACTCAAAGCTCCGCGAACTGCCACTCGAACGCATCCAGCCATTCCGGTTGATTGGAATCTTTCCCCACCAGCGCGAGGTGATCGAGTGGCAATGGAATCTCAAGAAATTGATTCGTCAGAAGCACCCGTGGCGGACACAACAATGGATTTCCTCGGGTTTCGACGAACCAAAAGCGCAACGCCTCCGGGGTCAATCGTTCCGACGGGCGCAACAGCAGAAGTCGGTTGGAAGTCTCGACTGGCTACGCCGCCTGCACCGCTCCCATCCACCCGGGCGAGGACCTTTCTCCACCTGCATGCACCGGAGCGACGCAGCAACGGTGAGCTACACTGAAATCATCGTCTCCTCATGCAACGCGACGATGCGACATCTCGGCAGCGCCCCCTGCCAATGCCATCGCAGGAAAATGCGATCACATCGCCTCCGGCTCGAAGCCAGGGCTTATTGCCCGAAGACCCGGTAGTAACCGGCGTCGTTGCTGGGAGTGAGCAGCAAGTTGAATCCACTGGTGGTTCCGCCCACATTTTCCCAGATCGGCGCAGCGAGATTGGTGGTGGTTTGCACCTGATAGGGTGGAATGCCACCACTCCAAGTGAGGGAGAGATTCGGATCCTGCCACGCAAGGCCCAGCAAAATGTCCGGGGCAGCGCTCACACTCAGGTTCATGGTCGCGTTCGAGAACAGGCCGCTGGTATCCGTTGCCCGAACCACAAAGCTATTCGCACCCACCTGCCCTGAGAATGGCGTGCCGGCCAGCGCTCCATTGCCAGCCACCAACAGCCAAGAGGGCCCGCTGATCTTGGAGAAAGTGATGCTGTCGCCATTCGGATCGGCAGCATCGCTCGCGAGCGTCCCTGAATAGTTCTGCCCTGCGATAACGCCGGGCTTGGCGAAGGGATTCGCCACGAATGCCGGGGCGCGATTGCTGGCTGCCTGATAGTGCGAGAGGATCTGCCCCGCCGACAACGCGTAGTTGTAAACGGCCACATCCTGCATGTAACCGCCCCATTGGTTGTTGTAGGTGGTCGTGCCGCCTTGTCGCGAACCGATGCTCATGGCGTTGGTGGTGCGCAACAATCCTCGATATGTTTCTTTCGGGAACGTGGTGTCGGCGACATTGGAAACACCATTCACATACAATGCCACATAGCCGGCAGAACGGTTCAGCACACCCACGACATGCTGCCATTGATTATTTGGCACGACGTTGCCACTGGCCAGTACCGCCCCCCCGTCATCCTTCCGCACAAAAAAGCGAAAGGCGTGTCCGCCGCCACCACAATCCAGATTGAATTGCTCGCCGCCGCTGCCAGTGCCTTTGGTAATCAATCCCGCATCGGTGATCGGCGCTGGGCCTTTCACCCAAGCCTCGACGGTCAGGCTGTTGTTGGCATTGCTGCCGAAATCAACCGGGATGCTGCCAACATAGCTATTTTGCACGGCAAGAAAACCGAAGCGCGCGGACTTGTGAGTGTCCACCAAGTTGTAGCCGGGCTGACCCAGTTGCGTACTGTTGTAAGTGCCGTTGCGGCCGCCAACACAATCAAACGCTGTAGTGCCGGCCAATTCATCGAGCCGCCAGTAACCAATGGGATTGTCGGCCAGCACCAGTTGAGCGTAGGGGTAATTGTTGGGAACGACCATCAACGCATTTGTAACGCTGGTGACGCTGCCGTAGGCGTTGCTGACAATAACGGAATAGCCGGCCGCGTTATTGCTTTGCAGGTTGGACAGATTGAGCGTGGCCGCTGTTGCGCCCGGAATGAAGACACCGTTGGTGCGCCAGTAATAGCTGACGGGCAGAGCGGAATTTGCCGCCACGGAGTAACTGATGCTCTTGCCAATCGCTCGCGACGACGACGACGGGCCGGGTTGCTGCACAATCTGCGGCGCGCGATAGACCGTGAGCGTCGCCACGGTGCTGGTGACCGCACTGGTGCTGTTCGTGGCCACGACGTAATAGTTACCAGCATCGGTCAACTGAATGGAATTGAGAACCAGATTGGTGCCGACCTGGCCAGCGAGCGGTGTACCACTGCCGGGGTTGCCCTGGTACCACTGATAGCCCAGCGTCGGCGCGCCCATCGCCGCAACGCTGAACGTGACCGGTGAGGTCGGGACATTGTTCGTGGCGGAAACAGGTTGCCGGGTAATCGCGACGGAAGCCGGCATCACCATGCCGCTTACACCCAAAATGGCCGTCGTGCGCGAACCGCCGACCGCTGGACTCGTAATCGAGAGGGACGCCACGGTTTGGTTTATCCCCAGTGCCGCCAGATCAATGGTGGTCTGATAAATGTTCGGATTGTTCCAACCGGGGTTCTCGGTGCTGAACGTCGCCTGCCCCAATCGGACGCGACCAAAGCCCTGAACCGCAACGTTGGCCGTCGTGTTATACCAATCCTGTGCGTTCAGGTTGAACACCTGGCTCTTCGTGCCGTTGGTGAAATTGAGCACGAGTGTGCCCACACCCCCGCCGTTGGCCGAGGTCGCGAGAATAGTCAACCGGTTGAAGGGCTGTGGCGTCGTCAGGGTCAGCGTCCCTGAAGCCGGGTAACCATTTCCGAGCATTAACGCGTTTTGACCACCGTACGGGCCCAATTCAAAAATCGAACCGTCCACCTGGCTGCGCAAGAGGTGATCCGTCGGCAAACCCTGAAGCCCCTGACCGCTGGCGTTGATCTGCGCGTTGCCATTCAGCCCTTCCTGGTAAAACGCCCAGTTGTTGGGAACATCAAAAGCCGTTGCCTGCGGAGAAGCGGTGGTGGCGTTGTAGGGCACAATGATTCCAGCATTGAATCCGGTGACCGCAAGCGGATAGCTGGTGTTGGTACTCAGCACGTTCACGACGACGCGGCGATTCAATTCGTCGAGGCTCGGGTTGTCGAGATTCAGAATGTTGACGAAGAGTTCGAAACCGGCGAAGTACATCGAATTGGTGGCGCGTTGCTGGTAATCGAGCAAAAGGTTGTTGGCCACACTCAAGACACCGCTGTTATCGATCGCAAAGGTCCCGCTGCTGTTCCCGGCAGCAATCGCGTAAGCCAGGTTGCCCGCGGCGTTCGGCGGAACAGTGCCGACGATGGAGCCGTTGGAAACGTGCTCGAAAACGCTCAACCGCGTTGGCTGGGTGCTGCCGGCCACCGCGCCGACGATGGAATAATAACCAAGGCTCGCGTAGGCGGAGAATCCGTTGGAGACCGGATTGTTCTTGCCCACTCCGATGACCCGGAACGTGTACGTACCAGCGGCCAGATTTGTGGTAATGCCGGCCCAGAGTGTGTTTTGCGGATTGTTCGTATGAAGGATTACATTCGCGCTGTCGGCAATCACCACCGCCATACCGAGATCAGACCAATCACCGACGGGTCGCGCGGTTAGCGAAACGAGGCCGCCGGTCGTCGTAAACTGAAAGGCATCGGCATCGTTCGCGCGTTCGATCACGCCCTCCGCGGAAACGGAACTGTCCGGAAGGACTTCAAGATACCGCGCGGTCGCCAGCGTGTTTCCCGTGTCGTCCACCCGATAATCCACGTCATTGTTGTTATTGACGATCCGGCTGAGTTCATCCTCGAATTGATTGGCAGCATTGTATTCGCCTTTGGCCCATTGCGCCACGGATTGGTAATAGCCAACACCCATGATCGGCGCCCACCCGGTTTCCCCACTACCCTGCCCCCCGTAGTATTCGTTGGTCGTGGTGACACCATCCCATTGTCCCTGATGCGAGAGGTTCAACGTGTGCCCCGCCTCGTGGGAGGCCACTTCCGCGCCGTTCTTACCTGTGTTGTAAACCGACCAGCACGGAGTATCACCGCCCCAATTCCACGAACCGTAGAAGGCAACGCCCGCCGCGGTCACCGGGGTATCCGTGAATGCCACCCGCTGACGACTGGTTTCTGGCGCCTGGAGGTACACTTTGATGTCGGTCGTGACATTGATGTTGAACGGCAGGTAATCCTCCGCCACCCGCTTCCATACATCGCGAATCGTGTTGTTGTTCGCCGCCGCCGGTTTGGAGTAATACACTCCGCCCCAGGTGGGCGTGTAACCGCCGGCGAAATCCAAAAGCAAAACGCCGCGCGCGGCCGGCAGACTTTGCAACGACACAATGTTGCTGTTGTAGCTTGGGATGTAAGTCGGCAATTCATCCGGACGCAACGGCGTGATTTCCGCCGGTTGATTCGTGTCGGTCGCCGCGTTGGCGATGGCAGCAATCGGCTTGGGCATACCCACGCAAATCACTTCATCCAGCCGACGCTGCCACAACTCCGGATCGCCATCCGGACCAGTGGGCTCGACACGATACGCCGTCTGGCTCGCGGGGAACTGCACCACACCTACAGCTTTGCCGGCAACGCCCAGCGCAGGTGGTGTGAGGAAAAAGAACTCACCCTGCTCTGGCTCGGTCAGCAGACCGGAAATGTAGGATAATTCTCCGTTGCGATATTGAGTGATCTTCACCACGCCCTTCGCCACCTTGCCCTCGGTAAGTTCAAATTCAATGGCATCGCCAGTCGCCGCTTGCTGGTGCGCCGCTATGAAACTCAAATCCCAACTGCGTTTCGATTTACCCGGCTCCCGCAATGCGCCCGCATACGGATTGATTCCAATCTTCGACTTACCTGTCCGGGATGGTACGTTCGCATTGCCAACGGAATTCGAGTCTGCTGGCGTCGCCGGAATATTCTTCGCCAGCGGTTCAACGGGATTGTTGATTGGTCCACTGTCAGCCGAAGGAGTCGGACTCGAACGAAATAGCAACACCGCGACCACTGCGACGACGGCGATCCCCAGCGCAGACAGAATGAGTCGTTTCATAAATCGTGTTCGCATGACTTTGAGGTAATTTCCCCGGAATTTTCTCACAGGTCAGTCACCTCCCAACGAAAAAATTATATCAGTTTGGGTATAATTGTAACCGCACAGCACTGACCAGGATTTCTTCAACTTCCTAGTGAACCGGCGAATGCGACATCCCCCAAGTCTTGCTTTGCACATAGAGATTCTGGTCCGAGAGATTCTCTGCAATGGTGACGAACCGCTTGCCGTTCGACAGCTGCATCTCTGCGCGTGGCACTTGCGGCGCGCCAATCACATAATCATCGCTGGCAGGACAAACCGGATAGAACCCCAGACACGTGAACAGATACCACGCAGACATCTGACCGCAGTCGTCGTTGCCCGTGAGCGAGTTCGGTTTGCTGCCGTATTGCGTCTTCACCACCTCACGCAAACGCTCCGCCGCCTTCCACGGCTGGCCGGCCATCGAGTAGAGATAAATGATGTGATGGCTAGGCTCGTTCCCGTGCCAATACTCGCCGATGCGGCCCTGGATGTCGTCCAAGCCTTTGTTTGCGTTGGCCTCTTGATAGCCGAATAGTGCATCAAGCTTCGCGATAAACTTCTCCCGCCCACCAAACAACTCAATCAGGCCCGGCACATCCTGCGGCACATACCATGAGTATTGAATGCTGGTGCCTTCTGTAATGTCGCCACGCTCCTCGTATTTGTGCGGGTCGAAAGGCGTGCGCCATTGCCCTGCCGCGTCGCGACCGCGCATCCAGCCGGTGGCCGGGTCATAGATGTTTTTATAGGAAGCGGCGCGCTTCATGAAATGCTCGTAATCTTCCTTGTGCCCGAGCTTCTTCGCCATCTGCGCCACACAATAGTCATCGTAGGCGTACTCCAGCGTCTTGGAGACCGCCTCATTCTCCTTGTCGCATGGCACCCAGCCAAGTTTGTCGTACGCCGCCACGCTGTCGTAGTCCGGATTCAAGGCCGTGGTGCGGACCGCTTCATACGCACGCTTCGCATCGAAACCTTTCAGGCCTTTGACGTAGGCATCGGCAATCACCGGCACGGCGTGATAACCAATCATGCACCAGGTTTCATTGGCTTGCAGTTCCCACACCGGCAACAGGTGGTCCACGCTTTGGTCGTAATGCGACAGCATCGAGTTAATCATGTCCACATTGCGCGGCGTCTGCACGAGGGTGAACAATGGATGCGTGGCGCGATACGTATCCCACAGCGAGAACACGCTGTATTTCGTGAAGCCCTTTGCGCGATAAATGTTCTGGTCGAAACCCCGATACTCGCCGTTCACGTCCTGATAGAGATTCGGCGCGAGAAACGCGTGATACAGCGCGGTGTAGAACGTCTCCTTTTGCTCCGGCGTGCCTTCGATTTGAATCCGGCTTAATTCGCGATCCCATTTGGCGCACGTCGCCTCGCGCACACGCTCGAAATTCCAGTCGGGAATTTCGGAATCCAGATTCTGCAACGCGTTGGCCGCACTCACGGCCGAAACGGCCACTTTCACTTGAATGACCTCAGCCGCCCGCGTTTTGTATTTGGCGAAGAACTGGAGGTTCGTGCCCGCCGCCTCGTAACGACTACGAAAGCGATAGGTGTTATAAACCACCGGCTTTCCCGCGCTGATGATTTCGGTGTCATCAAACGCACGCGAGAACCGAGCGGCGAAATACAGATAACGCTCCTTCGCCCAGCCATTCATCACGTGAAAGCCGGTCACCGTCGAATCGTTCTCAATGCGCACGTGCGATTGCGCCACTTTCCACCGCCCCCCACTCAATACGTGAGCCAAATCAATCATGAGCGACGCGTCATCGCTGGCAGGGTAAGTGAAGCGGAACATTCCCGCGCGCTCCCCCGCCGTGAGTTCCACCGTCACGCCAGATTTCAACACCTTCACCCGATAGTAGCCCGCCGCCGCCACTTCGTCGGCATGCGAGAACCTCGATTGGTAACCGCTGTCCGGTTGTTCCTTCGTGCCGGACTCAAACTCGCGTTTGCCAATCTGCGGCATGAAGAGAAAATCGCCGAGATCGGGAATGCCCGTTCCGCTGAGATGCGTCAGGCTGAAACCGAGAATCGTCGGATCGGTGTATTCGTAGCCGGACGCCGTATCCCAAAGCAGCTTGTCCGTGTCCGGGCTCAATTGAACCATGCCAAATGGCGCGGACGGGCCGGGATAGGTATTCCCCTCGCCTTGCGTGCCGACCATCGGCCGGATGTAATCCGACAGCCGGACTTTGGTTTTGGATTCCGCCGCTCCAACAAAACTGGAGAGGGTGAAGAGTGATAGCGACAGTAGTGTCAGCACCCGCTTCGCGGCGCATCGTTTGGTTTTCATTTTTATTCTCACGGCAACCCTGGTTTTCCCCGCCGCGCTTCTTCAGCCATCAGAAGCGGATTCGATAAAACTTCCGCGCGGCGGTCGGCGTCACGAAATACGGCGAACTTTGCGGCATATCGGAATACGGTCCGGTCGCTTCATCCGCCTGCTGCAACGTACCCCGCGGCCAGGAGAGGATCATTTGATTGCCGAACATTTGCACGCCGATCGGAGCGGGCTGATAAACCACCACATTGAATGCCTGCGTCGCCGTCAGACTGGGCACGCCGCTGTCCGCCACGATAATTGAAAAAGAATTGGTGGCCGGTGCGGTTGTCGGCTTCCAGGAAAACACGCCGGAACTGGAATTGATCGTCGCTCCGGGCGCCGCTCCTGCCCCCAGACTATAGGTCAACGTCTGCGCCGGGATGTCTGTGTCGCTGCCGCTGGCCGTGAACGTCAGGGTCTGACCCAGAGTCAGCTCCTTGTTCGAAATTGGAGAAAGCGCGGGCGAGGTGTTCGGCAGAAAGTTTGCCGCCCGCGGCGTCGGGAAAATCATGGTGTAAATATTCGCCGAGCCATCAAGGTAACGCCCTTCACTCACGTCACTCGTTTGCGCGCCGAACGTCACCGCGTCAATCGTGGTGCCATCCGAGGCGAACAACCCCAGCGCTTCACCACCTTTGCTCAAGGCAAAGCCGGCGTGAAGATCTGTCAGATTCGTGCTGTTCTGCCCGGCTTCGTTGTCCGCCCAGACGAGCAGGTAACCCTTCGCCGGCACGATGTAGTGACCATTGCTCGGAATCTGAAATTGAAACTTGTTCGTCAAGTTGTCGGTCAGCCAATAGCCGCCCAAATCCACGGCGTTGGTGCCAGGGTTGTAGAGTTCGAACCAGTCCTCGAATCCACCGTCCGCCGGGTCAGCGACCGTATGCGTGTTATCCGCCATCCACTCGTTAATGGAAACCGTGATGGGCGGCGACGCGCCGTTGTTCGTGCCGCCCGGTGTGGCGAAGAACATGTTGCCGCGATAGAACGGCTGGGCATCCGGAAGATCGCCGTAAGTCCAGTTGGACGGCAGATTGGTGTAGGTCAGATAATCAACGAGCTGGTTGGTGCCGCCGACCAGGCGCGACAACGCCACGCGCCCGCTACCAGAGGTGAGACGAAAACTCGTGTGCGGCGTGCCTCCGGCAGTTTGGTTCGTCTGGTTATCGCACCAGACCACAAGGAAGCCACCCGCAGGAACAGCGATATTGGACGGAAAACTCCACTGCGCCAGGTTGGTGTAATTTTCGGAGAGAAGGTAGCCGCCGAGGCTGAGCGCAGAGGTGCCAGAATTGTGAATCTCCACCCAAGGCTCGCGCTGACCAAAATTGTCAGTCAGTCCGGAAATGTTGTCAGCCTGGAGCTCGTTCAACCACAGCGAAGGAAACGCCAGCAGCGTCGAGGCAACTGAATTTGAACTGCCAGGGGTGGCGAGCGAGACCAAGTTCGAGCCACCGGCAATTTCGGCGCTCAGGTTCAGAGCAAACGTAATATCGGAACTGCCGACGACATTCTGGTGCACCGACACGGCGATGGTATTAACACCAACCGTAAACAGCGAGGCGGGTAGTGTGAATGACTCCGGATTAATGGCGTCACCGTTGGGTGGTGGTTGTTGGCCGCTGTCGGTCAGGGAGGCATTCGTAATTGTACCGGATGGCATCCGGACGCGCCTCGCTTCCGAGCCATTGACATAGAAGACAGCGCCATCATCAATGTAGGCGCTGGCGTTGATGGTGAAACCCGTCAGATTCGTAGGCGCATTGACCGTGGTGCGGAAATAATACGCGTGGCCACTGCCCATGCCGTTGGTTGCAATGGTCGGCGCATTGAGTGTGGTCTTGATCAAGTTCGTGATGGCCGGGTTGGTTTCAAACGCCAGCAGCCCGGGTCCGGAGGGCCAGGCCGCGTCGTTGAATCCGGTCGCGGTCCAGTTCACGCCGTCCAAGTTGGATACCTGCATGTATTTCCAAATGTTCGTATAAGTCAGCAAAGCGATGGACTGCGGGATGGACACCGTCGCCGCTCCGATGGCCCAGTTGGCCACGCGGCTGTTGTCCTGGGTCGCATCGCGAAGCTGCAACGCCGCACCATTCGTGATCACCGGCCAGGGAGTGACCGCCTCATACCGCACGCGATCCACGACGGTAGGCTGGTTGGTCCCGGTGCCGGGTTTCACCAAGCTGATGGTTTCGCCATCGGACTGAAGGTTGCCGGAGAAGCCATCGAACACCTGAATACCCGGACCATACGCGGTCATGAACGGCGTGCGGTCCTTGGCCAGCACGAAGTAACTCCGCGGCGCAAGGAAAGAACCGCCCGGGAAATTGTAACCCAAGCCATTCATTTCCCAACCGGACAGATCAAAGGTGTAGTTGCTCGAGGTGTTGAACAGCTCGACGTACTCCGCGTCTGGCAGCGACGGGTTGAACATGATTTCGTTGATCACCACGGCATTTACCGGCGACGGTATTGCGCCGCCATAAATCACCGAAACACTATTGCTCGCACCGCCAATCGGCTGGCCGCTCAAGTCCAGCCCCACGACGCCGAAGAAGTTACTGCCGCTCTGCAAGGGTACGGTCGCGGTCCAGTTGCTGACCGTGGTCCAGCGCACCGTCCAGTTCTGACCGTTGACCGAAATGGTTTCAGCGCGTACCGGGGCGGTCCCGCTGATGGTGGCGACGCCATTGGTCACGGTCGCCGTGCCATTGACCGTGAAGGCCGAGGCAACCGTGGCAAGTTGCGCCTGCAGGAAAGTGCGACGGGTGCTGAACCAGGATTTCACGGCCGACGGACCGGTGAGCGGCTGCCCATCACACCAGGCGATACCGTTGGCCAGGAGCGACTGATATTTGGCGTCCATCACCGGGCTGTAATTCGCCGGATCGAAGGGGCCATTGATCGCCTCCTCGACGGCCCGCCAATACGCCCGCACGAATGGCGGATAGGCGTACATGGCCGAAATCGTCGGGTCTTCCGACGTGAACAAATTCGCCGAGCTTGGCGGATGGCCTCCCGCCGCAACCAGCATCAGCCAGTCGAGGTCGAACATGTAGAGCTGCCATTTACCGTTCTCCGGTTTGTAGGCATACATGTTCTTCCCAATTTCGTGCCCCCACGAATCGAAGTTCACAATGATATGTTCCGTAGCGAAGATCCGCATCCACTCCTCCACATCCACAAGTCCGAGCGTTGCGGAAGTGTACGGTTCCGGCGCACTTGAGTTCAGGGCATCCGCCAGCGCGAAGATGCTCGTGTAATCGTTCACACGACTGCCCGAGCGATACATGAAATTCCAGCGGTACTTCTCGCGCTTCTTCACCCCACCCGTCGTGGTGAAGTTCTGCATGCGCGGTTGGGGATCCGCTACGAGGCCGCCGCCATCACTGAATTCGAAGGCGCGATCGATCTTGAAAAACTGTCCACCCGTATCGTCCGGCACCCACTCCTCGACGAAACTGCCGCCGGGCTGATGCACGGCTTCGAACACGGCCTGTCGTGCGTCGTCGGTCACACCATTCACATGGAGCCGGATGGTGTAACGATGGCTGTACGGAAGCTTCAGTTTGTTCGCGATCCAATACGCCATCTGCTCCTGCATGGCCGTGGTTTCTCCGCCATGTCCGCCGGGCCAGTCGAGTACGAGACCGTTGTCGCCGAGAAATGGATCATCCTTGGGGAGTTCGATGCTGTAACCACACCGGCCTGCCGCGGGACTGCTAAACCCGGGTGCGATATACGGACTGCCCGCATAGAGCGCCTCGGTGTTGTAGATCACACGTTTGTCATCGAGCACGAACGTCACATCAAAGGGTGAGTTGTTCAGTTCCGGACGGCTGGCCCAGGTGCTGAGCGTGTTTTGAGACATCCAAAGGCGGTAAGTCGGGAAGTTACCGGTCGGCTGCAATTCACCGACGCGAGCGAAACATTCGCGGGCCGGGGCGTCATACGGGAATGTCGCAACCGCCGCGAAACTGTCGGTGGCTTGCAAATAGAACGCGACCATGGTGCCGCTGGTCTGCGCCGGAATCGTGGCCGTGAAGAGACCGTCCTTGGCCACGGCGTCACCGCCCGTGCCATTGTCGTTCATCGCCACGATGGAGTACGTCGGGCTTGGGTCCAGCCGGTAATACAGGGACAGCGCGTTGACCCCATCCGGGTCCTGGGCCCGAGCCGTGACGATGAATGGCTGCCCCGCCACCGGCAACACTGGCGAATGTTGCACGTCGGTGATCGCTGGCGGCGCGTTGACCGCGTATCGGCTATTGACGGCCCCCGGAGTACCCGGTCGGACCGGGAGCGCCATTTCACCGGCACATTCGAGCCAATTGCCGCGCAGCCGGAACAGAATTTCCGGATGCCCCGAGAGCCAGCGCACGGCCGCTTGAATGGTCACGTTGGCGGTGCCCGACGAAATAGCCGAGGTGAGCGGCGTGCGAATCCGGTTCACCTGATTGTCGCCACGTTCCACCGCGCGAACGTGATAGGATTTTGCGCCGGTGTAACCTGCCGTGGTCTCCAACGAGGATAGCGACTCCGTGCCTTCAGCCGTCCAGCCGGTGGCATCGGTCTCGAAAGTCGAGTTGGCGATCCGATTGACGCCACCAACGATCACTTGCACGTCGTCAATGAGACACTCGCCTGCCCCTTGCAGCAACACCTGCAACTGGTCCGCACTGACATTGCCGTTGTCAATTGTGCCGGTGGCCGAGACGATCTTCCATGGCGCCTTTTGCGTTTCGATGCTGGCCGCCCAGTTGGCGGGCAATCGGGAATTGGCGCGTGGATCAATTCGTTCCAAGCTGCTGCCACCACCGTCGGCCAGCTCCGGCCAACGCCCGCCCGAACCGTAAGTCACCTCGTCCATGACGATCTTGAAGAAATTTGTGGCGATCACACTGCCATTGGTGCTGAGCAACGACTCCGGCATGCAAAGCGTGACCCGCTCGCCACGGCCGGATAGATTCCCGCCGAAGTCGCCCAGAACGATCCCGGGATTCACCGTGGGATAATTGGTGAGGAATCGCACCCGTTGATTTACAATGACAAGATAGCCGTTGGCGGCAATCGTCGTTCCGTTCGGGATGGTGAAACTCACACCACCGCCCAACGTCCAGCCGCTCAAATTCACCGGGCCGTTACTCCGATTAAAAAGCTCGATGTACTGATCGGCGTCGTCCTCGGAGATGGGATGATACATCAGTTCGTTAAGAACCACGGGGTTGATGCGAACGGCGGTGTTGTTCGTGCCCGGGGTTTTGGTCAGCAACCGGTAGAACTGATCCGCGCCATCCGGCCAGCGGCCCATGCTGACGCCATTCTCCTGCCCGTCGAAGCGCACACAATCAATCACGCGCGTCCGTGCGGCATTCTTGAAATAGAGCGTTTCCCCATCCGCACTGAGCGAGAAGCCGAGCGTGGTCTGGTTGAAGGAAACGAAACCGTTTGCCGGAATCGTCGTACCACCCGGGATGACATATTTATCAAGATCAGGATCATCCGAGATAACGCAGCCCGCGATGCTCACCGCCTGCGTGCTGTGATTGTAAAGTTCAATATAGTCCTGCTCCGGATCGTCGGTGTGCGCGAGGAATTCATTGATCACCACATTACGCAACGGGTCGGGCGTGAACGTCTCCAACCGGCCCGGGGAGCCGCCCACCGAATCGCTCGCCGCCCAGGCCCGCGGATCATTCTCGCCGTAGGAAGGCCGCGCCAGCACAAGTGAATGCCCCGTCCCGTCGGGGGCCACCGGCCAGGGAGGATTATCCGAGTAGTCCACCTGGAGAAAAACGCCACCGCTCTGATTGATCAGTTTCACCGTGCCACCATCATTGGGCAGGCTGTTGGTAAACGGCCCGAGCACGCCGGTGATGCCGTAGGTGCTCTGCAAATCCACCGGCGATTTCGCCACGACGACCAAGCCGCCACCGGGAATCACCGTGCCGGGAGGGAAATTGTAGTCCGCATCACCGCGCAGTTTATAGCCGCTCAAATCCTCCGGCTCGCCGCGCGTGTTGAAAATCTCCACGAACTCCAACAGTGTGTTCGTCGGATGATACATGATCTCAGAAATGACCAGACTCGTGCGACGACTGCTTTGGCTTAGCGTTTCAAAAGGCAACACGCCATTTACTCCAGCGCTGGTCACGTTACCGAAATCACGAAATGCGGCCGTTGCAAGCTGACTGGAATTATGACTGGCAACGGCGAAACCAAAATAAACCGTCGTCGGCAACGCAACATTCGCCGTTCCCAGTTGGGTCCAGTTCTGACCGTCAAACCCGGCGTAACCTGTGAAGTCGTTTCCGACGCGCTTCAGCCGCAGCCAGGTGTTGGGATAGTTCGCCGGGAACGAGCCGGACAGCGTCGTTGCGCCATTGCTCGCGCCGCGCGATTGAAAATAGCATCCGCTGATGCTCGGTGTGGCCATAACGCTGACAGAACTAGCGCCCGGCGTCAGAGCCTCCCGGGCCACCATCCCGGCCTCGGACCACGCATCCGCCAGCGACAATGAGCCCAGCCGCACCTTCACATCGAAGTCGCCGGTGCGCTGAAGATAGCTGAATTGAAACTGATCGCTCGCGCCGCCAACATCGGCGCCGCCGCCGGAAATGTTGAGGCCATTGGCCACCGGCATCTGATTTCCCGCCGGCGTGGGCGAACCGATCCCGACCCCGGCGTAGATGCTCGCGATGAAGCTCGCCTGCGAGTTGTTGGTAACAAGGTTCGCCGCCGCCGATTGGTCCGCAACATTGTTGACCGTGAGCGTGTAGGGCGCGCCATCGGTCATGGCCGCGACCGTGAGGACGACATTGCTTTGCGAGGAATCCAACACGAGGCTCGAAATGGCCCGCAGCCCGTTCGTGCCGGTGACCGAATAATTCGCCGCGTTGGTCGCGGTGCTGGCCTTCACCTTTTCCGAAAAGCTGGCCACGACCTGCGTCAGCCCCTGCGACTGCGCGCCAAGCAACACGGGGCGATTCGTATCCGCGAGCACCGTCAACGTTGCCGGGCTGCTGGTCACCACCGAGCTGATGCTGTTGACCAGGTTCGACGCCACGAGCCGATAAGTTGAATTGTGATCCGCCAGCACCGCGGTGAAGGAGTAAACCGAATTCGTTGCACCAGACACTGGCACACCATTGCGCAACCATTGTAACGTCGGCGCAGGAACGCCTCCGCCCGCCGCGCCAAATGTGGCCGTGGTCGCTTCAACCACCGTCGTGTTGGTGGGATTGACGAGAATGAAAGCCGGCGTGGGTGGAGCAATTTCTCCACTGACCGCGTAAACCGCCGTGGCTCCAGCGGAGGCTACCTGATTGAATGTGATGCTCGCGATGGGCCGGTTGCCGGAACCAAGCTGGCCCGCCAGATCAATTGTCGTTTGGTAAAAGCGAGGATTGGTCGGCGCACCGCCGGTGCTGCCATCGTTGATGGAAATGCGCTCGGTGCCGGACAACGCAAAGTTGGCGTTGTTGAACCAGTCCGGTGCGTTGTAGGTCGTCGTCCACGTCGTGCCATCGGCGAAGTTGAAGGTGACACTGGCCGAACCGCCGCCACTGGCCGAATGCGCCACAATCGCCATGCGGCTGTAAGTTTCCGACGTGCTCAAAGTCAGCGTGCCGGTCGTTCCGGCGCTGCTGTTCAACAAGAGTGCATTGTTGGCCGTGTAGGATTGAAACTGAAACGTCGTGCCGTCGCCGACTTCACTGAGGAAGCTTCCACCCACCGGCAGCCCGTAGCTTTTTCCAGGCAGACCACTTTCATAGAAGCCCCAGACTTCGCCGGGGTTTACTCGCACGGCATAACTGGTGTACGGTGGTCCGGACGCGGTGTTCTCGATGATGACATCGCCATTGAAACCGCTCAGAGTTAGCGGCGCCATATCAGCCGCCCGGATCCTCGACATCCCAGCCAACCCCACCACCACGAAAAATCCGGCGCTCAGGAGGCCAGACGCAAACGAACGACGACAATGCATACGACAAAATGACTTCACCGGGCAAACGCCTCACGCAACAGGGCGATGCTCTTCGGCACGGCGATATCCGGCGCCTCCTTGCCTTCGAACTCGAGTGAGACGTAGCCATTATACCCCGCCTCAGTCAAAATTCCAGCGATGCGCTTGTAATCCAGATCGAGCGTATACCACTCCCCGCCGCCGTAATAGGTCTTGGCCTGAACATAGACCGTCTTCGGCGCAATCAGCTTGAGTTTGTCATACGGGTCTTCGAGAAAATTACCCGTGTCCATCAACGCCCCGAGCCAGGGCGACTTGATGCTGTTCAAAATCCGCAACTGCCCCTCCGGCGTGCGCGCCAGCCCCCAATGATTCTCCAAAGCCAGCATCACACCGCACTCTTCGGCCTTGGGCAAACAACGCTCAATGCCATCAATGCACCATTTGAATCCCTCCTCCTCGGTGTGGCCAGGGAGAATCGGCTCGATGCCACGCTGACGCATCAGTTCGTCGAAATCACTGATGGTGCCCCAACGCCCCGTATTGATGCGCAAGCAGGGCACCCCGAGTTCGTGACAGATCTCGATGCACTTCTTCGTGTGCTCGACATGTTCGGTGACCTTCGCCGGATCGGGATTCACGAACGATTGATGCGTCGAGAGACACACGAGCGCCAGTCCGTTGCGAAACGCCTGACGCTTGAGTTTTTGGAGGTAAGCCCGATGCGCCGCCGTCAACGGCTCGCGCTCCGGAATGTCCATCTGCCGATGCAAAATATCCACGCCATCCACACCCATCGCCGCCGCCTTATCAATCACTGCCTCGATGGAGACCTTCGGATCGCGGAAATGCCAGTACGAGTAGGTGGCAACGCCGAGTTTGATCGGGTTCTTCGGCGCCGGGGAATTTGATTTCTGCGTCGCGCGGTCAGCGCCGAACGCGAGTCCGGCCCCCAAGCAGGCGCCCGCTGTGAGAAAGTTGCGTCGGTTCATGATGGTTTCATTGGGTTGCAGTTTTTACCGGCAGTGAACGCACCTTGAGGTTACGGAATGAAATCTCACCGTGATCGCCCTGGAGCGCGAGATAGCCGCCGCCGGATTTGGCGAAGAGCGGCATCTTCGAAAACTTGCTCGCCGCCACGCGTTGTTTGAAATCCTCGCTGCCAACCACATAGTCAAAGTACTTCACGCCGTTTATCCAGTGCTCGCACTTCTCGGGACTGATCACAAGCCGGACGTGATTCCACTCGCCCGCGGGCAAAGTGGCATCCACCGGCTTGTCCGTGCGCGGATCCGTCTCCGGCTTGTACAAAGCATAGAGCCAACCGCAGCGCTGCGGGTCGGCGGCCTTGGCGTTGTCTTCCAGTTGAAATTCCGGCCCGGTCGCCCACACGGCGCCCCCCTCGTCCGTCACGTGGAAAATGATCCCGCTGTTGCCACCTACCGAGATGTTGTAATCCAGCTCCAGTTCAAACGCGCCAAACTTGTCGCTGGTGACAATGTCACCCGCGTCATGCGGGTCCACACAAACCAGCGCGCCGTCCTTGACCTGCCAGCCCGGACGAACGCCGGATTTCTTGAAGTTGCTCCAACCGGTAAGGTCCGTGCCGTTGAACAACAGCTTCCAACCCGCCGCCTTTTCAGTCGCGGAAAGCGTGTTGCTCCCCTCGCCCGCCAGCGCGGCGAGCTGCTCCTTGACGGCGGCCTTCCATTCGTCATTCAGGTCCGCAATCGATTTGCCAGTAAGTTCCAGCCAGAGGGCGTCAGAGTATTTCCGGTCACGGCACGCGGCATTGACTTTGGCAATCAAGGTTTGATCGCGATCATACTTCTCAACGACATAGTTCAGAAAGTTGGCGCTGATGCGATAAAGCTTGTCGTAGTTAAGCGCCAGATTGCGGCGGCCTTTGACCCAATAGATGTCCGCCCCGTGAATCTGCGGTTCATACTTGAAAAAGCGGA
Organism: Limisphaerales bacterium; assembly: GCA_044225555.1. Lineage (GTDB taxonomy): Bacteria > Verrucomicrobiota > Verrucomicrobiia > Limisphaerales > JADLHS01 > JADLHS01. The sequence goes on from JBGAIM010000011.1 coordinate 243,789, forward strand.
TGTAGTCGGGAATCCCCTCGACTAGCCAGCCCGGAGGCCGCGTGCCCCCGGCACTACGCTGACGGCCACCGCCGTACTGCTGCACCACATGAACGACTTCGTGGACGATCGCCCCGAGGGCTTCGTTTTGAAGCTGTCCTTCCAACCATTTTGAGTTCGCCGTGATGCGCGTGCCGCCCGTGGCAGCCACACCGTCACCAGGACGGATATTCACACTGAATTGCTTGGGTGCAACAAACCCTTCGCTCGGCATCATCGCCACAATTTTGGGATACCACTCGGCCATGACCGGCGCGAGCTTGTGCTCCGCCCAATCGCTCAGGTCCGGCGCACCAGCCGTATCAATCGTAATCTCGCAATAACCATCGGCTGATTTGACCACTAAAGTACCCCCCGATTTTTCCTCGGCCGGCGCCACCACCGCGGGGGCATTCGCATCAATCACGTCAATCTCGCTGAAAAATGTCTGACCGAAGGGGTCGCTCGAATCCGTCGTGGCAACGTCGAAGAGCAGATAACGGTACTTCCCCATCACGCCGGCAGGGTCGGTAATACTGACGCCATACTGGCCCCCCTGCCCGGCAAATATGGTCCGGGTATCAATCGCAGCCACCAGTTTCCAACCGCCTTTGTCCAGGTCAACACTCCGGTCTGGTTTCGGATTGAAGCCCGCCCGGTCGCCATCGCTCGCGTACAGTTTGTAAACCTGCGGCGCCCGCCCGCCCGGGTGCCAGGAGTAACTGTTCACGGCCTTGAGCTCGATCACCTTTCCCAAATCCGCGACCAGTCGCCCTGCCGGCCCGCCGCCCGCGAAAAAGAAATTCGCGCCCGGCTCGTCTGATTCGGAGGGCAGGCGGCCGTCGTTCAAAGCCTTGATGAACCCGCCGTTTTCGTCGCGCTCTCCGGCGGCGAGGCTGAACTTCGCGGGCGTTGCCGCATCCACCTTCGAGGGCGCGGGCACATTGGTGAAAGCAAAGGCCGGCGTGGCTTGATTGTTTTCGTTGAACCCGAGCGCGACCTGAACGGCGGCCGGAGTGACGGAGGCCGCGCCAAAGAACGCCGTGGCACAGGCCAGGCGGGTGAGGCACAGCCGGACGCCGATTGAGGAACGGTTCATTATGATTGGATAATGGAAATTCAAGTAAGAATCGAGCGGACATCGTACCGCCCCCGCGACAGGCGAACCCGCCGCACCGAAAAACGGAGAGCCAGGTTGATCCCGGCTCTCCGTCTGAATCACTCACCGATCAGCGTAATATCGCATCACGGAATAACCACCCGATAGAACTTCGTCCGTTGCGCGGGATTCGGGATGATATTTACCGTACCCGAGATCGGCCCTTCACTGATCCAAGTTCCACCGACAAGGTTGGTATTGGATTCCAGCGTTCCGGGCGCGGTCGAGGTGATGTTCAAACTTCCGCCCGCGCCAACGCCGATGGACACGGAAGGTGCACCCGCACCAACTGTGCCCAGCAATTCCAATTCACCAATGCTCAGGGCGCTGGCGTTGGCGTCGTCCTTGGTGTGATTAAAGGTCAGGCGATAACTGGTGAATCCCTGGCCATTGGCAAACCGGACCTCCTGCACAGCGGCGGTGAGCGGGTCCACCGACGCCGAAACCAGATTCCGGTCACTCGGGATAGACAGGGCCATGGTCGGAATCAGGGTGACGTAACTCACGCCACCGTTGTTGGAGCCTTCCAGCTTCAAGTCCGCCGGATCTTGAGCCGATCCCTCGCTACCAGGATACAGACGCACGGCCGTGATGACGGTGCTTCCGACCGACGGGGTGATTACCACGCCAACTGGTCCGCCAAACGGCGGAAAGCCGGCGTTATTGTTCAGGCCGCTGCCCCGGGTCACGAAACTGGTGAAGTTTTCGTTGATCGCAGCGTCCGTCGTGGACGGCGTCGTCGAGGTGTTACCAAAATCAACCACCAGATCGGTGAATGGAACGGTAACATCCAAACTCGGACTCAAGATGGTGACCTGCACTACACCACTGGTGGCGGAACCAGAAGTGTTGGAAGCAATCGCCCGGAACAAGGCGGTGTCGCTGTATTCCGCCGGATTGATGGTCAAGCTTGAAGTGTGTGAGCCCGACACGGCACCGCCATCAGCGAGGTCGGTGAAGACACTGCCGATTTGCTTCTGCCAACGCACGGTTGGGGTGGGAACGCCCACCACGGTGGCATTGATGGCAAGGGTGGTGCCTTGGTACGCCTTGGCGATTGTCGGAACGACGGCACTGAGCATGTTTGTAGCAACACCCAGCAATTCAATTTCACCGACCTGCATGCTGCCTTGCCCCGGGCCGCCCTTGTAATTCGAAAAGGTCAGGCGGTAGGTTGAATATCCGTTCGCGTTCGGGAAGCGCACCTCCTGCACGAATTGTGTCAGCGGGTCCGGAGCACCACCAGTGCTATTACGACCATCCGGCAAAGCAAGGGAGTTGGAGGCAATCAGCGTATAGGTGCCACCACCGTCAGTCGAACCTTCCAGTTTGTAATTCGCGGGATCACGCTCCGGGGCGTCATTCGCGGTGTAAATCCGCAAGGCGGTCACGAGAGTCGCTCCGATGCTGGGACTGACCACGCAACCAGAAGGACCACTCACACCTGAGCCCCATTTTTGCCCTAAGTCGTTGTCAACGGCGTGCGAAACGGCGCCATCTCCAAACGGATTCATGTTGGGCAGATTGGCAATGGTATCGCCAGGCGCGGTCACGTCTGTAGCCGTCGAGAAGACCCGGATCGTGGCAGCACTGCTGGCGGGAGAACCACCGGTATTGGAAACAATCACACGGTAGTCCGCTTCATCGGCAGCCACCACTGAGGAAATGAGCAGATCCGCCGTCGTGGCGCCTGAGATGGTGCCACCGTTGCTGAGATTGGCGTAAACGCCATTTGTGCCCTTCTGCCATTGATAACTAAGCGATGCTCCGGAGGCCACGACGGAAAGTCCGACGGGTGTGGCAACGTACACATTAGTACTGGCCGGATGCTGGCTAATGATCGGCGGGGCGACCCCGGCGACGCTGCTGACGGCAAAAATGCCGGCGCGCCCGCCGGTGTTGGTGTAAACCAACTCAATGGAGGTGACCGGACTGACCGTGTTAAGCAGGGGCAAATCCGCGTTGAAAAGCCGGTTGGCGCCAGTTTGGGCAAATGTTATTTGGCTCCACTGACCCGACTCTGCTTGCACACGACCATTCGGAATATACATCGGCGTGATGCCAGAGAACCAATCCGGAATTGTGATGATGTTGGTTTCTGTAGTGGTGTCTTGATGATGAACAATTACCACCGGGCTGACGGGGCCATTGCCGGCCGCGCACAGGAAGGAGAGGGCAGACGCCGCGGTCGGAGTGACCGGCGTGATGGTCACATTGGTAATCACCGTGCTCACCCACGCGACGTTATTGGTCGTGTAGTCCGGAGCCATCGTGAAGCTATAATCGCCACTAGTGAATGTCGTTCCGTGAACGGGGAGACCACTGGCCTGGCAAATCGCATCTACGGTGGGATCACCATACGTAAACGGTAGATTATTGATCGTGTTAAAGTTGTGACCTTTTTCGTACCAGGTAAATCCGGTATTCACTTCGGTATCCATGGTCTGGGTAGTGGCCCAGACGTTGGTCCCATCAACGATAGTTGGAGTGACAACACGTCCGCGCCTGTCGGCCGATGCCTCCACCACGAAATCATGAGTGTAACCGGTGACGACGATTGGAGCGACCGGCCCCCCGGGCGTCGTGGCGCCACTGACCGCGAGAATGTCATTATGTGAACCAGCCGACCCGCTGACATAGGAAAGAACGATGTTGGTAACCGCGCTGGTAGTATTGGTCAGAACGATATCCCGGAAATAGATGCGTGGATTGTCCCCGTTCACCTGAAGCGTGTGGGCCACGTTATCACCCATCCGTCCTTGCGCAGCCATGATCACGCCGGTGCCACCAAACCAATCCGGGCAACCGAAGCTTCCAACTTCAAATGTGCCATCCGCGTGGTTTACCCGCACACCAATGACGTCGCCACCATTGCCACCGCTGCCTGCGAAAGACAGCAAATTGTAAGCGGCTGGCGTGGTCAATTTGAACGCGGAGTTAGTGAAGATGGTATCAATCAGAATGCCATTCGGACCGACATAGGTCGGCGGCATTCGAAATGAGTAGTTGGCGTTGTCACGAGCCGTGACGACGGAGTCGGCCGCGGGAAGGCCGAAGGATGGGTTGGACGCGTCGTAACCGATTTCATACCAAGTGGAGGCCGTGTTGTTGGTGCCATTATCCAGAGTGGCGGTGGTAACGCATTTCAAGACCGGCGTGGCGTTGGATTCGACGATCACGTCCGCATTGTAACTGCTCGTTTGCAGAGGAATGGGAGTGAAGGCCGCATTCGTAATGCTGGCACTTAGGCTGGCCAGAATCACGGCGGCTGCGCTAAGTAGTGTTTTTTTACGCATAGGTTTGTTTGGGTTATCGGGACTTGTTCGTTTTCGGTGATGTTGGTGAGCTGTCGGAGAAATTAGAAACATGGATTGCTTTGCGCCAAGCCAAGCCCGGCAACTGGACATTTATTTCAAGAATTGAGGTTACCATTGAGCCCGGTCCTATCTGCTGGAGGTGTGCTCTTTCATCCATTGCCAGTCCACGCTGCCGGGCACTGGCCGCCGGCTAACGTTGCCCGCGATGACCTTCGTCCGGGCATCCTTCCACTTGTGAATCTCCGAGTGCCCGTCCGCAAACGCAAACCCACCACCCATGTTGTGATACGTCGCCGGAAAATCTATCCACTCCGCCGTGTTCATCCCCACGG
>JBGAIM010000026.1:0-37176 GCA_044225555.1 Limisphaerales bacterium
GCGTTTCATGCCTATCAACGCGCCGGGCGCATGAAAACACAGCACGATTTGTTTGAGGCGATCACCTACGGCGCGGTGCAGCGCGTGCGGCCCAAGTTGATGACCGTTTGCATGATCACGTTCGGCCTGGTGCCGGCGCTCTGGGCACATGGCGCAGGCGCGGAAGCCATCCAACGCATCGCCGCGCCGATGATCGGCGGGCTGATCACGTCAACAATCCTCACGCTGGAGATTGTGCCGGCGATTTATTCGCTCTGGCGCGGGCGGCAGGTGCAATGGGTCAAAGGCCCGCGTCCACCGCGAAAGAGTTGGAGCGAATTGAGCCACGAATTCGTCGAGATGGAGCGTGCGGGACATCACGATTCTGCGGGAACAGTGGAGCGTCCCGCACAGGCTGCAACCACGGACCAACCCGCCGGGGCGGAGACCGGCGCTCCAGTGGCACGGCGAAGTGCACAGTGGTGGCTATGGGTTTTGGGAGTGGTGCTGCTGGGCGTGGTGTTTCTCGTGGCGCGCAAGGCAACACCTGAGCGCACTGTTGAAGCGACACCTGTGACGCATCAGACCCATGCGCCGGTGGCTCAACCGAAGCTGGACTTGACCTCTGCGCAGACGGCAGCAGCACAACGCTTCGTCGCAGTGGCGGCGCGGGTAAGCGAGAGTCTGGCGGCGGATGATCTCGCGGCTTTCAATCGGGCGGCGGGGGAGACGACGCCGGCATTGGAGAGTCTGGCGCAATCCTTCCCGCCGGATCACCCCTGGATGCCGCTGATTGCAGGTATTTCACGCAATGGAAAACTCGTGGCCGCCGGCGATCTGGCCGAGGCGCGGAGGGAGTTTATTCCGTTCAGCACGGCGATGGCGGACTTTGTCAAAGTCGCGCGGGCACAAAGCGACGCATTGAAGTCGTTAAAACTTTATCGCTGTCCGATGGCACCGCAGCCGGGCTTTTGGGTGCAGACCAACGGCCCGTTGCGGAATCCCTACTTCGGCAGCGAGATGCTGGGCTGCGGCAGCGAAATAACCCCGTGAGCCAGGCGGCGGACGGGGATGGCGCCGATAGATTTCTTGCCAACGGATTTTGTCCGGCTACTACTGACGCTCTTGATGACCACGGACCAGAGCGGGGTGGCTGAAAACAGTTTCGCGCAGCGGCGTTTGCCCTGGCTGATGGGCGCGGGCGCCTTGCTGGGTTATCTCATCACACTCAACCATTGGGTGTCGCTGGCCAGCGTGGGAACCGTGGCCCGGACGGCTGGCTGGTTATGGCAGCCGGAGGCCGGACGCCCCCTGACGCTGGCCGTCTTCTTTCCCTTCCGCAGCCTGCCGGAGGCGTGGCTGCCGCTGGCGCTGAATCTCTTCACTGCGGTCTGCGCCAGTTTCGTGCTGGTGCAACTCGCGCGGTCAGTCGCCCTGTTGCGTTACGAGATGGTTTCGGCTGATCCATTTCGCCAGGGCAAACCGGTTTCCGCTCACCTGCCAATGCGGGCCGCCTGGATGCCGCCGCTGCTCGCAGTGCTGGTGTGCGGTCTGCAACTGACCTTTTGGGAGAATGCCACATCAGCCACCGGCGAGATGATCAGCCTGCTGTGTTTCGCCTATGCCATCCGTTGCCTGCTGGAATTCCGGGTCACGGAAAATCAATCCTGGCTCTCCCGCTGCGCCTGCGTGTACGCGGCGGGCATGGCGGACCATTGGATGTTGGTGGGTTATTTTCCAGTCCTGGTGGCCACGATCCTCTGGATCAAAGGGCTCGGTCCCTTTCTGGAATTGCGCTTCCTGTTGCGGATGACGTTCTGGGGGCTCGTGGGATTGAGCCTGTATCTGTTGCTGCCAACGCTGCTGGGTTTTTCCGGGGAACACCAATTGGATTTCGGCACGGTGCTGCACACTCATTTGAAATCGCAAAAGCAGGCCTTGATCCTTTTTCGCAGCCCAAGCTTTCGGCTGCTCCTGTTGACGGCGCTGCTGCCGCCGTTGCTGCTGGCGGTGCGCTGGCGCTCGCACACCGTGCAATTTGCCGATGATACCCGGCTCGGAGTTTTCCTCCTCAAAGCCGCCGGCCATTCGGCCCACGCCCTGTTTTTCGCCGCCTCCCTGTGGATCGCCCTGAATCCTGCCTTCACTCCGCAGAAAACCGACCTCGGCATGCCGATGCTGGCCTATCATTACCTCTGGGCGCTGGTAGCCGGATATGCCGCGGGCTATTTCCTGTTGTTCGGATCGAACCGATCGCCGCGCGGACTGGCGAAGTGGCCGGCGCCCGGACTGGCAGCTTTGATCATTGCGATGCCGTTGGTGTTACTGTGGAAAAATTTCGGTGAACTGCGCGCCACCAACAGTCCCGCCATTCGTGAATTCGCCCGGGAACTCTACGAAGACCTGCCCATGGGTCAGTCCGCGGTGTTGAGCGAGGACCCGAAGCAGCTTCTCCTGTTACGCGCTGAACTGGCCAGCCACGGCCACGACAAGGACTCCGTCCTGATCGAAACGCCCGCCCTGCTCTCCGCGCAATACCACCAATTCATGGCCCGCCAGCACGGGACACGCTGGCCGGATGTGCTGCCCACGAATCGCGTGGAGAAGCTCGGGCCGGCCAATCTGCTGGCCTTGATCTCCCGGTTCGTCGCGGGCGAGCCGGTCATTTATTTGCATCCGAGCTCTGGATTCTTCTTCGAGAAGTTCGCGGATGAACCGCACGGCTCGGCGCATCGTCTTGTGCCGCGCCCAACGGGGGAAATAGCGCCACCGCCGCCATCCGATCCGATCGTCGCCGCCAATGAGCAAATCTGGCAGGCGCGCTGGACGAAGGACCTCGACGCGCTGACGAAGCAGTTCACCGACATTCGACAAGCCGCCGTCCGCTGGTCGCGTCCGCCATTCAAATGGCTGCGGCTGGCGAAACGGCAGAATACGACGGTCTCGGTGTTGGGGGCGGCATATTCCAAATCGTTGAATTATTGGGGCGGGCAGGCGCGCCGCGCCGGACAGGAAGCGGAAGCCAGGGATTGGTTTCGCCGGGCGATTGAACTGAACCCGGACAATCTCTCCGCCCGCATCAATCTGGAATACACCACGCGGCTGGCAAAGGAGCCGCGCTTTCGCTTCACCCTGGCCCTGGCCAAACAACAATTCCCGGATTTGCTGGGCAAGTATGAGAGCTGGTGGGAAGTGATCAGCCAGAACGGCCCGGTGGATGAACCGACTTTCCTGCTGCAGACCGGCCGGGTGTTGCTGTCCACCCGCAACCCGCGCCAGGCGGCCGATGCTTTCGCGCGCAGCACCGAGCTATCGCCAGACTGGCTGGCGCCAAAATTGTGGCAGGCGCAAAGTTTCAATCTCCTACGGGATTTCACCAACGCACTTGCCCTGACGGACCGGATCCAAACGACCAACCCACAACTCAAGGGACGTGGACTGGCGCAATTGCTTCTCTGTCGCACCACCGCGCTCCGGCAATTGGGGCGGACCAATGAGGCGGCGGTTTATCTCGAACAATTTCTGGCCGAGCAGGGAACGCACAACGAGGTATTGACCGCCGCCGCCAGCCTGCGCGCGGCGAATGGACAATTCCAACAGGAACTGGAACTCCGCGAAACCCTGTTGCAGCGCGATCCCGACAACGCCGAATTATTGGCGCGGAAGGGTCTGGCTGAACTGCGGCTGGGGCGGAATGAGCCGGCCATCGCCACGCTGACCCGGGCACTCACTTTGGCTCCCGGAGATGCCAACACCAGGCTGTTGCGGGCGGTCGCTTACCTCAGCGCGGGACAGTTGGACGCCTCCAAGACCGATTACCAGGAATTGCTCCGAAAGCCCGATCGCTCACAAAGCGCATTGTTCGGTCTGGGCGGAATTGCGTGGCGCGAACATGATACCAATGCCGTGATCCAGTATTACCAGCAGTTCCTTTCCAACAGCGCCGCCCTGTCACCACAGTTCAACCTTGCCACCGAGCGCCTGCGCCAGCTCTCGGATGAGTAGTCAGCCCTGGAAAGCCGCCGCACATAAATGAATTTTCACACTTGACAGTTCTCTGGAGCACAGGAGAATGCGCCAAGATTCAGAAAGAAAGTGGCACTCATGAAAAGCGATATGACCACGACCCCCGCACCGACGGCTTCCGTCAGCTACTCTTCCGATTCCACCAAACTGGTTTCGCTCCTGGCCCTGGCCACCGGCGCTGTCGCCATGCCGCAGACCGGCAACGCGGACATCATTTACACGGACATGAATTCCAGTCCCGTGGTGGTTGGCTACGGTGGGGTGGATTCGTTTCTGTTTAACAACCTGCCGGGCACGGTGCAATTTGGCTTTCAGCGGCAGCAGAGTTTCGTCACCAGCACGACTTCGATTTTTAACAGCACGTTCACGATCACCTATCGCACGGTGCTGGTGGGCCAGCGCGGAGGCACGGCCGTCGCCGGGGTTCGGGGACTCACCAATCCCAACGGGTTTGCGGCACCGCTCGCCCCGGGGGCAAGCTGGAATAACGGCCTCGCAACATTCTACAACGTCGCCGTCGGCACGGCCTCCAACTACGGCCACCGGCCCGCCTTCGGCTACGATCATAACTATCTTGCCTGGGTATTTGCCGACAGCAGTCAGGGAAACGCGTTGCGCTATGGCTGGGTGGAAATCAGCCTGAGCATCAATAACGTCACTGGCGGAGGCAGCGGTCCGAACGTCACCATTTGGGGTTACGCTTGGGACAATACCGGCGCCAAGCCGGGCATGGGCGACATGCCGGTGCCCGAGCCCAGTTCCGGCGCGCTGCTGGTTTTCGGGGCCATGGCATTGGGCTCACGCGGCCTGCGCAACTGGCGGCGCAACCGGGACACGGTCAGTAAGTCCTGACCTCTTCGCGGACCGTGGGCGGAGAGAACATTCAAGGATCACAACCAGCGGGGCTATTTGGTTGTTGGGCGTTGAATGTTGAAAGTTGCATGTTCCCCTTCTTCCTTTCCCATGTCTAAGCCTCGCGTCTTGCTCATCGGCTGGGATGCGGCGGACTGGAAAGTCATTCAGCCGCTGCTCGATGCCGGGCAAATGCCCAATTTGGCTCGCCTCATCGCGGGCGGCGTGCATGGCAACATCGCCACGCTTTATCCGGTTCTCAGCCCAATGCTGTGGACTTCCATCGCCACCGGCAAACGCGCCTTCAAACATGGTCTGCACGGATTCTCCGAGCCGTTGCCCGATGGCTCAGGGGTGCGGCCCATCACCCTGCTCTCCCGCAAGACAAAGGCGGTCTGGAACATTCTCAATCAAAACGGCCGGCGCTCCATCGTGGTGGGTTGGTGGCCTTCGCATCCCGCCGAACCGCTCAACGGCGTGATGGTTTCGAACCACTTCTCCCAACCGGTCGGCACGCCGGAACAAATGCCGCCCCTGCCCAACGGCACCGTTCATCCTCCAGCACTCGCCTCCCCACTCGCCGAACTGCGCGTCAACCCGATGGAGTTGAGCGGTGAATTCATCCGCATGTTCGTCCCCGATTACGACAAGGTGGACCAGGCCAGGGACAAGCGCCTGCATTCGCTCGGCAAGATCATTGCGGAGACGATGTCCGTGCACGCGGCCGGCACGGAGCTGCTCGCCACGCAGCCGTGGGATTTTGCCGCGATCTATTACAGCGGCATTGATCATTTCGGCCACGGCTTCATGAGCTATCATCCGCCGCGCTTGCCTCAAACCGCGGAAAAGGATTTCGAGATTTACCAGCACGTCATCGCCAATGCCTACCGTTATCACGACGCAATGCTGGGCACGTTGCTGGGTTTTGCGGACGAGAACACGACCGTCATCCTGATGAGTGACCATGGGTTTCATCCGGATCATCTGCGTCCAAGTTACATTCCCGCCGAACCCGCCGGCCCGGCGATTGAACACCGGCATTTCGGCATCCTGTGCCTCAAAGGTCCCGGACTCCGCGCCGGTGAAAAACTTTTTGGCGCGAGCCTGTTGGATATTTGCCCGACCGTTCTGGCGCTGTTTGGCCTGCCGCCTGGCAAAGATATGGACGGCAAGATTCTGTTGACCGCCTTCCAACAGCCACCGCAGGTCGAGCCGGTTGAAAGTTGGGATGAAATTCCCGGTGATGCGGGGACTCACCCGCCGGAAGCGCAGCTGGACCCGGTCGCCTCCGCTGAAGCTTTCAAGCAACTGGTGGAACTGGGCTACGTCGCGCCGCCGGGGCAGAATGCCGAGGAAACCGTGGCCGAATGCGTGCGCGAGTTGAAATACAACCTGGCGCGCTCCTATCGCGACGGAAACCGCTGTGGCGAAGCGGCGGCCTTGGCGGAGGAAATCTGGACGCGCTGGCCCAAGGAACATCGCTTCGGGCTGCTGCTCATTGATTGCCTCGAGCCGCTGGGACAAGTGGTGCGTCGGCGAGCCGCCATCGAAGAGCTGTCCCGGCGCATTGAAAAATATCGGGCCGAGGCCAAGGCCGAACTGACCCGCCGCGAAGAAGAGAAAGCCCGGGCGACGAAGCAGGACAGTGCCAGGGCCGACGACGAGAACCGACGTGCCCGGTTCGAAGAACGACGGCTGCGTGAACTGACACATGGCCGGCCGTTATTGCTGGAGTGGCTGTCCGTCAGCCAGGCGCTGCTGGAAAACCAGCCCGCCGAGGCCCGGATGCTCCTCGAAAAACTGGCGACCACGGATTTTTCCGGACACGGGCTGAAGCAGCGGGTTGCTGGTGCGCTCGCGGAACTCGGGGACTTCGACGGCGCCCGGAGCCTGCTTGAGAAATCACTTGAAGAAGATCTGGAGAATCCCGGCGTGCATGGACAGCTGGCCGGCCTGCATATCAAAGCCGGGCGTTTTGACCTTGCGATCAATTCAGCCACTGAATCGCTCAGCCTGCTGTACTTCCAACCCGGGATGCACGCCCTGCTGGGGCGGGCGTTGATGGAAACGAAACGGTTCACCGAAGCCGAGCAGGAACTGCGCGTGGCCGTGGCGCAAAGCCCGCGCAACCTTACCGCACACGAGGCGCTTGGCAAACTCTACCGCCAGCATCTGAACCGGCCCGAGGAAGCTTTCGCCCACGAAGGCCGCGCGCTTTCCCTGCGCCACGAACTTGCGGCACGTCAACGCGCAGGTAGTTCGACACCGCAGAATGAAACCGAAATCACGCTTCCGCAGGTCGCCGTCGCTGCGGCGCCGGAGGCAACCGGTGACATTCCCGCCGCCTTCGACGAAGGAACTGACCCGAGCCAGATCATCACGGTCGTCTCGGGGCTGCCGCGCAGCGGCACGTCGTTGATGATGCAACTCCTCGTTGCTGCCGGGCGGGAAGCGTTGTCCGACGCCAAGCGCATCCCCGACGAGGATAATCCACTGGGCTATCTGGAATTCGAGAAGACGCTGAATCTGGCCAAAGATGTTTCCTGGATTCCCGAGGCGCGGGGCAAGGTGGTGAAGATCGTCGCTCAACTCCTGCCGCTCCTCCCACGCAATGAGCATTACCACGTCGTCCTGATGGATCGAAACTTGAACGAAGTCATCGCCTCGCAGAAAGCGATGCTTGCCCGCCAGGGCCGCCGGGGCGCGGAACTGGAGGAGCAAAAACTCTCCGCGACCTACCGCGCCCAACTCCAACGCGTGCGCCAGCAAATCGCGCGGCGACCGGAGATGCGCATTTTGGCTGTGAATTATGGTGAACTGCTGGGCAATCCCGGCGCGGGTGCGGAACGGCTGGCGCGTTTCCTCGGCGAACCGTTCAGTTGCATGGCCGCCGCCGCCGCCGTGCGGCCGGAGTTGAGACGGCAAAGACAGTAGTAGGTCCGAAACTCGTAATCTGGATTTCGATTTTGCCCCGCCGAATCTGAATCCCCCTTGCCAGCCGCGGATTCATCGCCGAATATCAGCCCACGCTGGAATCACGCGCACTACCAGAATGAACTACCAGTCATCAGCCACCGCGTCAGCCCGCCGCCGTGTCCCCGACGGAGCGGACTTTTCCGAAGCCGGTGCGTGGCGCGACGTGGGCGCGGGCTGGCAACGGCTCTTCGGAAGTTTTCACGGGGTCGGCTACAGCATCGAATGGCATGACTTTCGGGCGAAACACGAGTTCGACTGGGCCTCCAGCTTTCATCAAGACTGCGTGGAGCTGTGTTTGAATCTCGACGGCAACGGATTTGTGGAGGGCCGGGGTAGCCGCGCCGAGTTTGCACCCAACACCGCAGGGTTTTATTTCCGGCAAAAGGAACCGCTGTCGGCCAGGCGCACCGCCGGTGAGCGGCACCAGTTTCTTACCGTCGAATTCTCCTGCCCGTTCCTGGCGAAGCATCTGGCCGAAACCAAAGGCATGTTGCATCCCGTGGTGCGGGCGGCGATCGAAGGTTGTCCCTGCGAACACGTCACCGGCAATACCGTGCGACTCACGGCGCAACAGTTGCAGACGATCGCCACGCTGCGGCAGCCGCCCGTCTATGCGGCGGCGCAACCCGTCTGGTATCAGTGCAAGGCACTCGAACTGGCCGTGACGTTCCTGGTCAAGCCGGAGGAGGAATTTTTCTGCACGCGGCAACAAAGGCTCGCCCAGGAGCGCGTCGAACAGGTGGTTTATCTATTGAAGCAAAACCTCGCTGCGCCGCCGTCACTGGAGGAACTCGGAAAGAAGATCGGTTGCAGTCATTTCTATCTGAGCCGGATTTTCTCCACACAAACCGGCCAGACCATCACGCAACACCTCCGGCAATTGCGGATGGAAAAGGCGGCGGAACTGCTCAAGTCGCGCGAGTACAACGTCACGGAAGTCGCGCTCGAAGTCGGCTACAACAGCCTCAGCCACTTCAGCGCGGCGTTTCAGGAAACCTTCGGTTGCTGTCCTGGTCTGTATCCACTCGCCACAACCACGCAGAAAGCCATTCCTTCCAAATCCCAAAGTTGATTGTCTTCGGGCGACTGCAAGCGACCGACAATCTTTCGCAAACCGCCGGCAGCAGGATTTTTCTCTCTTACGCATGATGCCGACATGCGAAATGAAAGAAACGTCCGCCCCTCGGGAGCATTCACCCTGATTGAACTGCTCGTCGTCATTGCCATCATCGCGATTCTGGCCGCGATGCTCCTGCCCGTGCTGGCCAAGGCCAAAGAAAAGGGCCGTCGCATCACCTGTGTCAGCAATCTGCGCCAGTGGGGAATGGCACAGACGATGTATATGGACGACAACAATCAGTGCTTTCCGAACGCGCGCATTCCCAAGGGCGTGCCCGGCACACCCGGCAGTTACAGCGCCGATAACATGCTGTGGACGGATCTGGCATCGTTTGCCGCCGCCGGTTCGGGTGACATCGGTTGGTTCAACAGCCTGCCGCCTTATATCGCGGCCAAGCGGCTGTGCGACTACGCCAACAAACCGGCCGACTGGGTCAACAACCGCACCATTTTCACATGTCCAACTTCCTCTGCCTTGCCGGACGAGCGCGACCCGTTGGTGAACGTGATGTTTCATTACGCAATCAACCCCAGCGGTAACCGTGGCCTGGCTGCCGGTTACGGAACCAATTTCAGCCTCGCGATGATCAAAAACCCGGCGGCCTTTGTCAGTTACACCGAGGTGCGCACTCATGCCTCGGAGTTGCCATTTTATGGGAGCGACCCAACGAAGAACCTTGGCTCGTCGCACGCGAACACCTCTAAATTTTCCTCGCGTCACAACGCAGGCGCAAACCTGACCTTTGCCGACGGTCACGTTGCCTGGTTTAAATACAGTTACATCTGTTCCAACGCGGTGACCAAGGCCGCCGATCCCGGCAACTCGGACATCCACTGGACCCATGATGGCACGCCCGTGCCGTGAGTTTCCTCTAGTCTCCGCGACGTTGGCGTGAGGTCGCCGCGACGATCACGTCAATTACTTCGCCGCTTTCGCTTCCAACGGCATCGGCTTCATCGTCAGCGGATCGCGCAAGGGCAGTTCCGTGAGCTTGCCGAATTCCGTGAGTTTCACCGGATGGTTCGGATGGCCTTGCATGATTTCATCCTTCTGACCGACCACCAAGATCACCAGCCGGTCCGGCGTGAGATATTTCTTCGCCACGCGCTGCACATCCTCACGCGTGACCGCCTTGATGTGCGGCACGACCTTTTGCCAGTACTCCGGATCAGTCGCGTAACGTCCGGTGAATTCTTCATACGCCAGCACGCCCGCCACCTGGGCTTTGGTCGAGAAGCTGCGCGGCAAGCGGTCAATGAAGCCCTTCTTGGCGTTTTCCACTTCTTCCATTTTCACCGGCTCGGCCGCGATGCGTTTGATCTCCTCGATGACGATGGACGTGGCGTAGGCAACCGTGCGTGACTTGGATTGAAAGCCCGCCGTGAAAGCGTACGGGAAAAACACCCCGCCGGGGAAACTTGAAAAAGCCGAGTAAGCCAGCCCCTCGTCTGAACGGACCCGGTTTACGATGCGCGAGGTAAAGCCACCGCCCCCGAGAATGTCGTTCATGATGATGATCGAAAAGTAATCCGGGTTGCTGCGCATGATACCGGGCAACATCATGGAGACGCGGCCCTGGTTCACGTCCTTGTTCACGAGGTAAACGCCGGAGGCTGCCATCGTGATATTGGTCGGAATGACCGGTGGCAGATTTCCGTTCCACGGCCAGTTGGCAAAAAGACCGTCCAGCTTCTTCACGATCGTGTCGCGATCAAAGTCCCCGCTCACCGCAACCACAAAGTTCGACGGGAAATACCATTGCTTGTGAAACGCCAGCAGGTCGTCGCGCGTGATGGATTCCAGCGAAGCCGCCGTTTGATGGCGGTTATCCCAGAAGTTCTCACCATAGGCCAGAAAGCCGGCTTCGGTCTGCTCGATGTTGGCCGATTCGTCGTTGCGCTGCTTCATGGACTGCAACATCTGCTGCTTCTGCAAATCAATGCGGTCCTGCTGAAATCGTGGCGACGTCAACACTTCGCGCAAAATGGTCAACCCTTCGTCGAGGTCCTTGGAAAGCAGGTTCAAGGAAACCGTCCCTTGCGCGCCCTGAATGCCCGAACCGAGTTGCGCGGCGAGAAACGCCAGCCGCTCCTCCAGTTCCTGCGCCGTGCGCGCTTCCGTACCCGCGCGCGTGAGCAACGACCCGCACAAATCTGTCAGACCTTCCTTGCCCGCCGGTTCAACCCAGTCGCCGGTGTGGACGTAAAGCGTGATGTTCACCAGCGGCAATTCGCGATCCGGAACGACATACGCCACCGGGCCGTTCTTCAACGGCACGCGATACGTCTCCGGCTTGGGTGGATTGAATTCCAGCGGCGGGAACGAAAGTTTCTCCGGCCGGGACGGGATGCCATTGACCACGGCGGCAGCCGCAGTGGGCGTGGCCGAAACGGTGGTGGTCTTGGCGGTGCTGGCAGCCTTGGGTGCGTGACAGCCGGTCAAACACACGGCGCCCGCAAGCAGAACCGAGGTGAATTGTGGGAAGTTGAGCTTCATGATTTGTTGGCTTTGGCGGTGTCCGGCTTGCGCGTGTAGATGGCGACCGCGCGATTTTCTTTGTTGAAGTACTGCTTGGCCACGCGCTGCACATCGGCGGCGGTCACGGCCTGAAGTTTGGGCCCGGCTTCGTTGACTTCGCGCCAGGTCCCCAGTCCCTCATTTTGCACGAGGTTCATGAAAACTCCCATGTTGCTGGTCAGCTTGCGGTATTCACCGGCGGCGTAATTGTTTTTCACCTTCTGCAATTCTTCCGGAGGCAGTTCGTCGCGCTGGAGTTTGGCGAGCTCGTCGTAGATGGCGAGTTCGACGTCCTCCGGCTTGCGACCGTCCCGGGCCTCGCCGCCGATGTTGAAATAGCCGGCCCACTTTTGCGAATTCTGGAAAGCCCAGGTATCCGTGGCGACTTCATTGGTCAACACCAACCCTTTGTAAAGCCGGCCCGTGCGCGTGGCCAGCACTTGCCCCAGAATCTGCAGCGCGTAGGAATCCTTGTGACCAAACGGCACCGTGTGCCAGAGGATGTCCACCTGCGGATTCGTCTCGGCCTCGGCGTACATACGTTTCTCGGCGGGTTGTTTCACTTCAAGCGTGACGACATCCGGCGCAGCGGTCTTGCCGCGCGGAATGCGGGAGAAGTATTTCTCCGCCAGCTCGGTTGCGCGTTTCGGATCAAAGTCGCCCACCAGGATCAAGGTGATGTTCTGCGGCGCGTAGTACGTGGCGTAGAACTCATCCGCCTGCGCCTTCGAGATGGACGGGATGTCCGACGGCCAGCCGACCGTGGGCCAGCTATAGGGATGCGATTCCCAGAAGACGGAATTGAACGTCTCGGCGAACTTGCCCAGCGGCGTGGATTCCGTGCGCATCCGGCGTTCCTCGAACACCACGTCGCGCTCGGCGTAGAACTCGCGGAAGACCGGCTGCCACAATCGCCCGGATTCCATCCACATCCACAACTCCAGCTTGTTCGCCGGCACCTGGACGAAATAGGCCGTCATGTCGTCCGACGTGAACGCGTTCATGCCCGAGCCACCGTTGGAACGGTAAATCTTGTCGAACTCGTTTTTCACGAGAATCTGTCGCTGCTCGGCAATGAGCTTGTTGAACTCGACTTCCAGTTCCTTGTAACGCGCCGTCTTGTTCTCCGGCTTCATCACGTCGTCAATCTGACCGGCGCGGTATTCCGCCCGCATCTTCGCTTCCTCGGCGCGCATCTCATCACGGAGTTTTTCCTGTGCCGCAATGATCTCGAGGTCGCGCTGATAATTCGTCGTGCCGATGGTGGGCGTGCCCTTGAACATCATGTGCTCGAAGAGATGCGCAATGCCCGTGATGCCGGGCCGTTCGTTGGAACTCCCAACATGCGCCACCCAACCGCCGGCAATCGCTGGGTCGTCGTGCCGTTCAACGAGCAGGAGTTTCATGCCGTTGGATAGGGTCTTTTCGACCACAGGCACTTTTTGAGCGAACAGCGACAGCGACGTGAGGAACAACACGGCGCAGAAGACCGGGGGAATTTTTTTAGCGCGCATAGGCGAATGGGGAAGCCGTTTAATCATGCACGATGTCATGCAGGTGGGGCGAACCTTAGTGGAACTGCGTTCCAGCGCCAGCCAAAAGGGGAATCCTGGCCAGCAGCGCCAGCAACCAGTAAACCGTTCCGGCCACCGCCCCCGGCACGAACACCGCTCCGAGCTTCACGAGCAAAGTCCCGTGCCCAAAATGAGCATCCCAGAAACGGTAAAGCCAGAACGCGGCCCCGCCCGCCAGTGCCGCCGCCATGGCCAGCACAAAAATCTCCCGGGGCAGGCCGCCCATTTCGAGCCGCGACAGCTTTTTGCGCAGCGCGTAGAACAGCAGCGCCGTGTTGATGATGGCGCTCAACGTATTCGCCACGCCCAACCCGGCCTCGCGATAGCCCCGCACCAGCCAGAGCGCAAACACGAGATTCAACACCAGGCACGTGATGCTGATCTTCATCGGCGTTTTGATGTCGTTCAACGCGTAGAACGCCCGGGCCAAAATGTTGTTCATCGAAAACATCAGCAGCCCCGGCGCGAGACATGCCAGCGCGAGCGCGACGCGTTGCGTGGCTTCCGGCGTGAACGCCCGACGCTCGAACAATAGGCGCACAATCGGCTCGGCCAGCCCAAGTGAAACCGCTGCCGCAATCAAATTGGCAAAGGCCAGGTAGCTCAAGCCCTGCTTCAACGTCAGTTTGAACTCGGGAAACTTTTTCTCCGCCGCCAAACCGGACAACGTCGGCAGGAGAAATGTTGCTAGCGAAATTCCAAACATCCCCTGCGGCAGTTCCATCAGACGAACAGCATAGTTGAACGTGGATACAATGGTGTCATCGAACCAGAACGAAAAACTCTGCGTGACCAGCACGTTGATCTGAAACGCCGCCACGCCAATCGAACCGGGAATCATCTTCTTCACCACCTCGCGCACCGTCGGATCGCGCCACGGCGATTCCCAGGCAAAGCGAAAGCCCTCGCGCCGGAGGCTGGGAACTTGAAACACCGCCTGCACCACGCCCGCCACGATCACACCAACGGCCAGCCCAAAAATCTGTTGCTCCAGCGTCGCGCCCATGCGTGGTGCGAGCCACAGCACGCTGGCGATCATCACCACGTTGAGCATCACCGCCCCGAGGGCCGGCACGAAGAAATGCCCGCGCGCGTTCGCCATGCCGATCAACACCGCCGCCACGCACACCAGCACCATGTAGGGAAACATGAACCGCAGCAGCCGCAGCATCAGCGTCGTCTCGGGCTTGAACGTCCCGACGGCCAGGGCGAGGGAAATGCCGGCGATGGCCAGCACCGTCACCGCTCCCGCCGCCACGACCAGGCCGGAAATCACCGCGTTGGCCGTGCGCCACATTTCCTTTTCGCCATTGAGCTTTTCCTTCCGTTTGAAGATGGGAATGAACGCTGCCGTGAGCGCGCCCTCCCCGAGCAGACGCCGGAAGAGATTCGGCACCTGGAACGCGAGCGTGAACGCGCTGGCCACCCAGGTGTTGCCCATGAACGCGGCATAGACCATCTCGCGCACCATGCCCAGCACGCGACTGGTCATGGTGGCGGCGGCCATCGCGCCGGAGGACTTGAGCATCTGCGACATCGCGGGCGGAGTCTAAGGACAGCGGCGCAACGGCCAAAGAGGAAAGTGGACTAGCGGGAGGGCAGCCAGCTACTTCTCGTTCTCGATATACTGGGTCAAACCTTTTGCAATCAGTTCATCTTCGATTTCACGCAAAAACCTGGCTCTAGCTTGTCTCTGAACTTCTGGCCCGCCCAACTGAGGAGGGTGATGTCGCTTGATACCGGTCGGCACGTGCTCCATCTCCATGAAGTCACCGCCGACAGCCCTTCCAGTATGCACAACTATATCGTTCGGACGTAACATCAGCTCTCAGAGAGGACAGGTCACCCAACCCGACTGCCAACTAAAACTTCACCTGCTCCAGATACTTCAAACTCTGCGGAACCTGCTCCAGCACGCTGGGCGATTCATCCTCGATGAAGTAGTATTTCACTCCGGCCTTCTTCGAGGCAGCCAGGAGCGCGGGCCAATTCACCTGGCCAGTGCCAATCACCACGTCGTTCTTTGTGTCCGTCCCGCCGGTGAGCGCGCCAGTCGCCACGCCCTTCTTCAAATCCTTCACATGCATCAACGCCCAGCGGCCAGCATACTTGGTCATCAACTTCGCCGGGTCCTGACCGGGAAACACCGTCCACATCACGTCCATCTGGAAGCTGACATACTTGGGATTCGTTTCCTTGACGAGCAGATCGAACAACGTCCCGTCGCCATGCGGCACGAACTCGTAGCCGTGGTTGTGGTAGTAGAACTTGATCCCGTGCTTGGCCAAAACCTCACCGGCGTGATTGAATACCTTCGCCGTATCATGCACCCATTGCTCGGTTACCTGTCCCTCGTGCGGCACCCAAGCCGTGCCGGCGTATTCCAAACCCAGCGCCTTGGCTTCCTTCGCCACGGCTTCCGGGTCATTCTTGAACTGATCGTAGCCGAAGTGACCGGCAATTGCTTTCAATCCATTGGCCTTGAGCAAGGCGTTGAATTCCTCCGCCGACTTCCCGTAGGTGCCCGCCAGTTCCACCTGGGTGAACCCAAACTCCTTCACCTTGGCCATCGTGCCCGGCACGTCCTTTGCGAACTGATCGCGCAAACTGTAAAGCTGCAAACCGAGCGGACCTTTGAAACTGTCGCCCGTGCCCGCGGGGCCGGCGTTCACTGCGGTTGAAAACAAAGCCATGATGACGGCGGAAAATAGTGCGGTGTGTTTCATGTCCAAAGTAAATACGAAGCCCCGACGCGAGGAAAGAAGTGTTTATTCACGACAAGAACCGGCACACCGCCGACAGGTCTTGGAGTGCGGCAGCCCTCTGCCGCTTTGGAAGTCGTGGGTCGTTGAAAGCGGCAGAGGGCTGCCGCACTCCAAGACGCTATTGCGTCAATCACCGTCGTAATGCTTATGCACCCTTGTCCCACGCCGGCCTTCGGGGCGCAGGTCCACTTCGATGCCTTTCCACGTCTTGCGTCCAAAGCGATTCAACTGTCCCAGCCGCCAGCGCCACGACATGCCCCAGAACGGATTGTTCGTCGGCCAGAACGAAATGAAATCCAGCTTGGCGACCTTCGCCATTTCGATCGCGCGTTCGAGGTATTCCGGTTTGTCGTTCCAGTTAAAGAGCAGATATTTCCATTCCAGAATCGGCTCGGTCAGTCCGCGCGCGTCGCGATATTCCGCCATCAACTTCATCGCCTCGTAGGCTTTGTCGAAATGCCCGCGGTGCATGTATTTCTCGGACATCTCGTTCGTGATGCCGTGAACGGAAAAGAAGATGTGGCTGAAATTCAGCGCCGCCTCGCGCTTGGCGTCCGTGTTCAACAACACGCCATTGGTCGAGGTCACGATGCGGCAGTCTGGATTCTTCCTCCGCAACATCGGCAGTTCCGAACCGATGGTCGGCGAGAGAAACGGCTCGCCCAGGTTCAAGTAAAACAACTGGCGCAGCCCGAGGCGCTGGACGAGGTCGCCCATCTTTTCGATTTCGGCGAGTGGCATCTGCAACTGTTTGTTCACGCGCAACCCGGCGGCGTTTTCGCGCGCGCAACCCGTGCAGTCCACATTGCAGCGCACCGTGTTCTCCAGCAACATCCCGCGATACGGCAGACGCGGCTTCGCGGACGGCGGGCTTTGGTTCTTGCTGTTAGGCGGCAACCGCCGCAAATCACTGCACCGCGTGCAGGTCGCGATGGGCATCTTGCCCTTGGCGAGTTCGTCGCGGAACTTCTGGGCAATCGGCCCGTAATAAACTTCCTCGAAGGAATTGTTCTTCAGATTACCCAGTTGCCCGATGCCCTCGTAGTCCTGGCAGTTGCACGAAACCGTCTGATCGCTGTTGATGGTGAGGTTGTAATCGGACTCACCGTCGAGCGCCGCGCATGAGTAACCACGTCCGCTGAGTTTCGCTTTCCACTCCAGTTTCCAGACCAGCACCTTGCGGTAGAAATCGCTCACCACCCAATTGAAGCGGCGCTTCGGGGCGGTGCGATTGCTGGCGGGCGACGGCGTTGCCATGGTCACAGTTTGCACCCGGAACATGGCCGGGCAAGTGTCATTTCCACCAGCACGACTAGGCCAGTTTAAGATTTCTTAGCACGCGCACCGTCGAAGCCGCCTTGTTCAGCGTGTAGAAATGCAGCCCCGGCGCGCCGGCCTTCAACAGCGCCTCACATTGTTGCGTGGCGTATTCGATGCCGAACTCGGCCGCCGCCGCGTCGTCGCTGCCAATGGCGTCCAGCTTCGCGCCGAGGGCCGCTGGGATTTTTGCTCCACAGAGCTGGGTGAAGCGCCGGATCGCCCCCACGCTCAAAATGGCCAGCACGCCCGGCACGAGCGGGACTTTCACCCCCAGCTTCGTCAACTGGTCGCGGAACTCGAAGTAATCCGCATTATCGAAAAACAGCTGCGTGATGACAAAGTCCGCGCCGGCTTCGATCTTCTGTTTCAAATGTTGCCAGTCCGCCTGCTTGCCTTGCTTGCACGCGATGTGGCCCTCCGGAAAGCCCGCCACCCCGATGCTGAAGCCATTCTGTTCCCGGATGAACTTCACGAGTTGCGATGAATACTCGAAGCCGCCGGGTGTGACCGTGAATTCCCCGCCGCCGGGCGGATCGCCGCGCAAGGCGAGAATGTTTTTGCAGCCGATGGCCTTGATCTTTTGCAGCAGCTCGCCGACCTGCTCGCGGGTGTGATTGACACAGGTGAGATGCGCCAG
Organism: Limisphaerales bacterium; assembly: GCA_044225555.1. Classification (GTDB taxonomy): domain Bacteria; phylum Verrucomicrobiota; class Verrucomicrobiia; order Limisphaerales; family JADLHS01; genus JADLHS01. The sequence goes on from JBGAIM010000026.1 coordinate 17,767, forward strand.
TGCGGTGAGCTTGTGTTCCTGCTGGATGCGATCCACGATCATCAACGTTTTCTCGCGCGTGCTACCACCCGCGCCGTAAGTCACGGAACAGAAGTCCGGCTTCGTCGCCATCAATGCCGGAATATGCTTTTCCAGCAGCGCCTTGTCGCCTTCGTCCGTCTTGGGCGGGAAGAATTCAAACGAGATGACCGGCTTCCCGGCGGCGCGTTTCGCCGCATAAATGTCGCGAATCAATTGCATTGGCCGCGCACTATGCCTCATGCCCAAGCGGATTCCAAGTCCGACAATTCCCGGACGGTCGTGTTCCTCGCGCCGCGACGAACCCGGTCCGCGCAGGGCCGGAACGATGCCAGGGTACAGAGTTGCGTCGCAGCGCGACAACCGCTACCCGGCTCCCGCAAATTGATTGCTTCATGTTCCGGCTGCCCTTTCAATATCCGTAATGATGGCCAAACGTGTCATTCCGTGTCTCGATGTTCACGATGGACAGGTCACCCGCGGCGTGCAGTTCGGCGTCGCCGAGAAGGGCGGCTTGCGCAACGTCGGCGATCCGGTTGAACTCGCCCTGCGTTACAACGAACAGGGCGCGGACGAAATGGTGTTCTTCGACATCACCGCCACGGCGCATGGTCGCGGCACGATGGTGGACGTGATCGAGCGCGCGGCAGACCAGTGCTTTATGCCCCTCACCGTCGGCGGCGGCATCAAGTCCGTGGACGACATGTACACGATGCTGCGCGCGGGCGCGGACAAGACGAGCATCAACTCCAGCGCACTCGCCAATCCCGAACTCATCCGGCAGGGCGCGGAAAAATTCGGCAGCCAGTGCATCGTCGTCTCGATTGATGCCAAGCGCGTCGCGCCGGACAAATGGGAAGTCTTCTCGCACGGCGGCCGCAAATCCACCGGCCTCGATGCGGTGGAATGGGCCAAGCGCGCCGTCTCACTCGGCGCCGGTGAAATCGTGTTGAACTCGATTGACGCCGACGGCACGAAAGCCGGCTTCGATCTCGTCATCACGCGTCGCATCAGTGAATCCGTCGGCGTGCCGGTGGTGGCTAGCGGCGGCGCGGGCAAGCTCGAACACATGGCTGAAGTCCTGCTCGCCGGTAAAGCCGACGCCGTCCTCGCCGCGAGCATTTTCCATTTCGGCACATATACCGTTGGGGATGTGAAACAGTTTTTGGCGAAGCAGAGGATTCCAGTGAGGTTGTGAACGGATCGAGCGGGTTCAAGAATTAACCATCGAGCAATATGCGAAGGCTATTTGCAACAATACTCACCTCGAACCCATGAAAGCCGCACCCCAGATCGGCACGACGGGCGCGACGACGTTTGTCGTCGAGGCGAAGCATTGCATCGAGTTCGCCACGGACGGAATGCCCGCCGTGTTAAGCACGCCGAACCTTATTGGCATCCTCGAACGCACCGCGCGCCAGGCCATCGCACCGTTTCTGGCAGCCGACGAACGCAGCGTGGGCGTGGAGATTGAACTGCGCCATCTCGCGCCGTCGCCCCTCGGGGCCACCGTCACCGCCACGGCCCGCGTGATCGGGACGACAGGACGTTTTGTGGATTTTCAGATCGAGGCGCGCGATGAGCAGGAGTTGATCGTGCGCGGGGTTCACCGCCGGGCGGTCATCCACATCGCCGGCTTTGCGAAGCGGTTGGCGGCCAAGGCAACGGCGGACCGATCATGAACAAATAGCCGAAATGCACGCGATAACGGATTTCCCCCGGCCATGAACGAAGCTCTTCGCGGATTGCTGAAGCAGACGTCGCGCTCGTTCCATCTCACGCTGCGCGTGCTGCCCGGCGCGGTGCGACCACAAATCGGCCTGGCGTACCTGCTGGCGCGCACGACGGATACCATCGCCGACAGTGAGATCATCCCCGTGGAGCAACGGTTGCGGGCGTTGCAGCAGTTGCGCGAGCGGATTCTCGGCCAGCGCAGTCCGTTGCTCGATTTCTCGGAGATCGCAAGCCGCCAGGGTGATCCCGCCGAGCGATTGTTGTTGGAGAAATGTGACCTGAGCCTGGCCCAGTTGCGCGAGCTCTCGCCGGATGACTTGGACCGGACGCGGGAGGTGTTGAAGACGATCATCAGCGGACAGGAACTGGATTTGCAACGTTTCGCGTCGGCTTCGTTTGAGAGCATCACGGCGTTGAAGAATGAGGCCGAGCTCGATGATTACACGTATCGCGTGGCGGGTTGCGTGGGCGAGTTCTGGACGAAGCTGTGCCGGGCGCACCTGTTCCCCAAGGCGGAGCTGGATGAAGCCCGGCTGTTCGAAGAGGCGGTTCGCTTCGGCAAGGGGCTGCAACTGGTCAATATCCTGCGCGACCTGCCGGCGGACTTGCGCAAGGGACGTTGCTACCTGCCGGAGGACAAGCTGGCACAAGGGGGGCTGAAACCAGCCGATCTATTACAGCCGATGAGCCAGGGTAAATTCGCACCGATCTATCACCGGCACCTGGACTCCGCCGAAGCGCATCTGGCGGCGGGTTGGAAATACACGAATACGATACCGCGCGGACAGGTGCGGGTGCGGCTGGCCTGTGCCTGGCCCATTTTGATTGGCCTTGAGACCATCCGACGCCTGCGCCAGGAAAACGTTCTCGACCCGAAATTGCGGGTCAAAATCAGCCGGGCGGACGTGCGGCAGATCATTCTCCGGTCGGTCCTCTGGTATCCGAGCGCGCGTGCCTGGAGGCGGCTGGCCCGGATGCCGGCGTGATTTCACCGGGAAAGCTGTTGCGCCGGGAACGGATTTGACGTAGAAAAAGCTCATGCAGACCTCGAAATTTCTATCAGCCATGGGCGCACTTGCGGCAGTGATTCTGCCATTGCAGGTGCAAGCGGGTCCGGATAACGCGGAGCAGGCGAAAATGCGGGAAGTGCTTCGGCGCATGCTGCAGGAGTCCACGGCCACGCAAACGGGGGCGGTGACGACGGTCAGCCCACCCGTAACTCCCGCGCCGGTCAAGCCGGTGGTGGTTACCGCGCCGCCGCCCGTACCCAGGCCGGTGGTCGCCCCGCTTGCGCCAGTCGCCCCGCCGCCGGTAATCGTGACGCCGAAGCCTGAAGCGGTAGCCGTTCCGGTTGCCCAACCCGCCTCGCAAGTATTTGAACCCGTCCCGCCACCCGATAATGAAGCAAGCCTGGCGATCGCCCGCGAGGCGTTACGTAAAAAGATGTTGGAGTTGCAGGCGACCCCGGTCGCCGCGCCGACCACGCCCGTCGCGCCCGCGCCAACAGTCGCAGTTGCGCCCGTGGCACCCGGGGCGGTGGCCAGACCGCCCCGCGCCACAGCACCAGTCTTTGCCGCGACCTACGCTCCCATCCAGGCGCCGGACTCGCCGCTTTCGGGTGCCAAACAGGCCAAGCTGGCGGAACTGCTGGTTCGCTACCGGGCGGACGCCATAACTGCGCAGGAATATCACGCCCAGCGCGCAACGATCCTGGCGGAGCCCTGAAGCAAGCTTTTCCATCGCCGCCGGTCTCTCCAGGAGCCGGCGGTTTTTTTATTTCTTGTCCTTCAACTTCTGCTCGAACTTTTCGACCTTCGGCCGGATGACCGCACGGCAATAACCCTGGTTGGGATTGCTGCGGTAATAGTTCTGGTGGTAACCCTCGCCCTTGTAGAACTTTTTCAGCGGCACGATTTCGGTGACGATGGGGCCGGGGAAGTTTTTCTGGGCCGCGGCCTTGGATTTTTCCGCCGCCGTTTTTTGCTCCGGGCTCTGGTAAAGGATGATGGAACGGTACTGCGTGCCATGATCGGCGCCCTGGCGGTTGAGCGTGGTCGGGTCGTGCGCCTCCCAGAAAGTTTCGAGGATCTTTTCGTAGGAAACTTTCTGCGGATCAAACTCAATCTGGATAACCTCCGCATGGCCGGTGTCACCCAGGCTGACCTGCTCGTAGGTTGGATTCTCCGTGCGGCCACCCGCGTAGCCGCTGGTCACGGATTTCACGCCAGGCAGCATCTGGAAGATGGCTTCAGTACACCAGAAACAGCCGCCACCCAGCGTAGCCAGTTCAGTGGAATTCGTTGCATTCATGGTCGGGACATTGGTTGATTCAGCCGCGCGCAGCGAGAGTGCGCCGGCCAGCAGGAGCAAGGTGGTGACTCGTTTCATGTTCGGCAATAAGTTCGTGGGTTCGTCGGACCGGCGCGGCAAACCTTACGGTCCAGCGGATGATCATTCCGTCTCAGGCCGATCCAACTGCTGACTGTCCGGCAGGTCGGCATATTTTTCCAGGTGCTCCGGGCGCAGCGGACTGGAGACGGTGTGTTCCTCAGCGAACCATTTGCCCAAGTCAACGAGCTTGCAGCGATGCGAGCAAAAGGGTCCGTATTTTCCAGCAAACCAATCGCCCGCCTTCCGGCAGGTCGGGCAGTTCACCTGAATCGGTCCGCGCATGGCCGGTGGAATCCAAAATCATCGGCGCACTTCCGTGCCGATGGCTTTCAAGTCATTGGCAATGGCCGTCGCGGCGGTACGTTTCACACTGCCCACCTGCATGATGGCCTGCACGTCAGCGATGATCGCTTCGAATTGCGAAGCCGGTAGCGGCTTGCTGTTGAGGACGGCGTCAATGTCCTGAGCCAGTCGGGCTTGCTGCTCTGCCGTCAGCGTGGCTTCGGATAATCCGGCAATCAGCCCATCCACAAATTTCGTCACGGTCGGCAGGGACGGTTTGGCCGCGCGCGCCGCCACCGCCAGGTCCTTGATGAATTGCTGCTTCTGTTCTGCGGTGGCGATGGAGCCGGTCTTGAAGCCGGCGAGATCGGCTTTGATCTTCGCGATGCTTTGGGCCTGGGGCACAACCGGACTGGATGGGGCGGGATTAACTGGTGTTGGTACCGGTGGGGGCACGGTCTGCGAAGGCGGCGGCACGCCCTGGCGAACGTTGTTCTGGTTCACGACCTCCTTGGCGCGATTCTTTATCATCACTGCCGAGCCCTGGCCAAAGAGGGGTTGCGCGAGCAACCCGACCAGGACGGCAATGACGAGGCAGGTTTTCATGGCGTTTCAGCGCACCGAGCCATTATCAGGGCGTGGTCGTTGCGGTCGAAGGACGAATCGTGGAAGCAATGCCTTTGCGGGCGAGCAGCCCGATGTAATCCACCAGGATGCGCTGGGTTTCCTCCAAGGTGGGATCCACGGCGGGGGCCACATCCTCGGCGGTTTCCGAATCCGGATCGGTCGGTGCGACCTTGTCGCCGGCCAGATTCAAGCTGGTGTCGTTGGTCTTGCCCACGGGTGGCGGCAGGCCGGGCAGTTCCGCCTGTTTGAGCGTGAGATCATAGACGGTCGGCTCCACGGTTTTGCGGGCCAGCCGTTCCTTGTCGCGGGCGCGTTGACGGGCATCTTCCTCGTCCCATTCCTTGATGCGCTCGCGCTCATTGAGCGAGATGGAATTCTCGGACTGGAGCTTGCGGAACTGCTCGATGTCCTGGCGAACATAGACAAAGTCCTGGTTGGTGAGGACGCGATCGCCGGAGCGGTTGAGCAATTCCGGCAGATAAGGCGCGACCAGATCGAGCTTTTCATACCGGGCCGACGGAATTGTATCCCAACGTAACGCATTCTCCAGCGCGCTTTCGCCAATGTCCTTCATGTAATTCAGCTTGGAGGGCAGCACGATGTCGGACATCACCCCCTTCAACTGGGTGGAAGCGCCGCTCGCGCGATAGAATTTTGCCTTGGTGATTTTCAACGTGCCCGGGTCGTTGGTCAGGAATCCCCGCGACTCGATCCAGTAACGCAGGGGATTGAGTTGTTGCACCGTGCCTTTGCCGTGCGTGGAAAGGTCGCCGACGACGATGGCGCGGCCATAGTCCTGCAACGCTCCGGCCAGAATCTCGGAAGCGGAAGCGCTCAGGCGACTGGTCAGGACCACGAGCGGGCCATCGTAAAGCTGGCTTTTATCCGTGTCGTCATCCACTACCGGGGCGCTGCGACCGTCACTAACCTGCACCACGGGACCGCTCTTGATGAACAAGCCGGTTAGTTTCACACACTCTTCAAGCGAACCGCCACCGTTACGGCGCAGGTCCAAAACGATGCCCTGGCAATTCTCGGCCTTCAGTTTGGTCAGCAGCCGGGCCACGTCGGTGGAGGTGTAATGCGGCGAACCGCTTCCCGCGCCAGCCAGATCAGGTTTGCGCGGGCCGCCCAATTCCATCGGAACATAGAACGACGGGAGATCAATCACACCGATACGCATCGTTTGACCGCCGGCGGTGGGCAGGTCGATGATCTTCGCCTTGGCCGCCTGATCGTCGAGTTTGATTTCGTCCCGGACGAGCGTGACCTCCCGGCGGTCCGACGTGCTTTCGGCGGACACAATGGTGAGGCGCACTTCGCTGCCTTTGGGACCGCGGATCATCTGGACCACCTTGTTCAGATTCATTTCCACGACATCCACGGGTGCGGCGTTGCTTTGGGCAACAGCCACAATGCGGTCGCCCACCTTGATCTTCTTGCTGTTCGTGGCGGGGCCGGGTTTCAACTCCATGATCTTGCAGTAACCATCCATGTCCGTGCCCAGCACCGCGCCGATGCCAAAGAGGGCGAGGTTCATGGTGATGGCGAAATTCTCCGCCTGACGAGGATTGAAGTAATCCGAGTGCGGATCGTAAACGTGAGCGAGCGAGGTCAGGTAGTATTCCAGAACGTCCTCGTTATCCAACTCACGGAAGAAATGTGAATTGCGTGTGTAACGGCGGTTGAGGGTTTCCACGATTTCCTCCTCATCAGTCTTCTTGGGCGTCACCTTGCCTGGCTCGGTGGCGGTAATCGCCGGCGTGTTCGTCTTCGCGGAGGCGGGGGTGCGCTCGGCCTTCTTCTTGGCGGCATACTTGGCCAGCTTCTCTTGCAAGTATTCGCTCCGCACGCGCTGCCGCCACAGCACCTTGGCTTCGTCGAGATCGGCGGGCGGTTCAGCGTCGCGCCGGTTGAGCAGGATGCGTTCGTCGGCGTCGAAGTTGAACTTCTCGTTTTTCAGGAGTTCCTGGGCATAATTCACCCGTTGCTCCAGCCGCTCGCGAAAGCGGTTGAAGATGCGGTAGGCCGGGGTGGTGTCCGCCGAACGCCGGCGATTCAGGGTGAGATTGTCGAGATTGGTCCGGTAGGACGCAAACTCATCGAGATCTCCCTGGGTGAAATGCAGCTTCTGTGGATCGAGCGTTTCGATATAACGCTCGAAGAACTTTTCGGAGTAGTTGTCATCCAGCGGGTGCTGGATGAAATGGTTCTGTTCGAGCAGGCGCGCGGTGACATAGGCAATCTCGGGATCACCGAGGCCGGGCGCGAGCCGGTTGGTCAGGGCCGCACTCTCGAGTTCGGGTGTCGCCGTTGCGGCCTTGGGCGTGTCGGCGTGCAACACCAGCACCACCGGGATTCCGCCCGCCACAAGCAGCAAGGCCAGCCAGGAAAGTCGTCTTATCATCGGTTTCAATCGCTGTTTTGACCCACAATAGGGCGATTCATTCAACTTGGCGAATAAAGTTTTACACGATTGAACGCCCGGCCCCGGCCCGGGTCAAATGCGCGATTACCAGAATCCAGTTGAATTTAATCCCCGGATTTTCAATATTCCACGCCCATGAACACAAAAGTCATTGCTTTACTGGCCCTGACGGGTCTGTTGGCCACGCCGGGTCTCCGCGCCGAGGAGCCCGCCGCCAAGATCGACAAGGACAAGACCAGCTATGCGCTGGGCACTTATTACGGTGGCGACTGGAAGAAACGCTTTGGAATCGAGGCCGGCGACCTGAATTATGATGAGTTCATCCGCGCGGTCAAAGCCGAGCTGGCTGGTGAAAAGTCAGCGCTCTCCGAACAGGAAGTGAAGGATGCTCTTAACAAGTTCCAACAGGAACTCTCCGCCCGGCAACTGGAGAAACGCCGCATTGCCGGTGAAAAGAACAAGGCTGAAGGCGAGAAATTCCTCGCGGACAACAAGACCAAGCCCGGCATCATCACCTTGCCAAGCGGACTGCAATACAAAGTCCTGGCGGAAGGCAAGGGCGAATCCCCGAAGCCCGAGGACAATGTTACGGTGAACTATCGCGGCACCATGCTTGACGGAACGGAATTCGACAGTTCAGCCAAAGCCGGCAAGCCGCTCACGCGCCGGGCCAACTCCTTTATTCCGGGCTGGAATGAGGCCTTGACCCACATGAAGGCCGGCGACAAGTGGCAATTGTTTATTCCCGCCGGTCTGGCGTATGGGGAGCGAGGGGAGCCACGCGCCGGCATCACTCCGAATGCCACACTATTGTTCGACGTGGAACTGGTTTCCTTTGAAACGCCTCCACCGCCGCCGCCCGCCACCCCGGCCGCCCCGTTGACCAGCGACATCATCAAAGTCCCATCCCTCGAAGAGATGAAGAAGGGCGCCAAGATTGAAACCATCAAGGCCGAGGACGTCGAGAAGCTCCAGAAGCAACAGCAGACCCCGCCGGAAAAGAAATAATCCCGCCCGGCTGCGGCAACCTTTCCCGAAAGAGCGCGACCTCGTCGCGCTCTTTTGCTTTGGGGAGTATTTTGTCCCTACTCCCGTCCAACGGTGCGTGACTGAAAAACTTCACACCACACCGCTATGAAACGACTGATCCGTCCCCTGCTCATGGCCTCCCTGGCCTTCTGCGCTTCGCAGCTTACCGCTGCGGAGAAACCCGCCAAACCCGCCAAGCCCCGCATGGAAGTCTGCTTCGTGCTCGATACCACCGGCTCGATGTCCGGTCTGATCGAAGGCGCGAAACAGAAGATCTGGTCCATTGCCAACGAAATGGTCAGTGCCAAACCCGCCCCCGAACTGCGCTTGGGGCTGATTGGCTACCGCGACCGGGGCGACGATTACATCGTGAAGTCGTTCGACCTGACAAATGACATTGATGCCGTCTATGCCAACTTGCGCAGCTTTGCGGCGGGCGGCGGCGGCGACACACCGGAGTCGGTGAACGAAGCCATGAACGAGGCCGTCACGAAGATGTCCTGGAGTACTGACCGCAGTGTATTGAAAATCATCTTCCTCGTGGGCGACGCGCCGCCGCACATGGATTATGCAAACGCGCCGAAGTATCCGGACATTTGCCAAGCCGCCGTAAAAAAGGATCTCATTATCAACACGGTTCAATGCGGCACGATGGGGGAAACGACGCCCGTCTGGAAGGAAATCGCCAAACTCAGCGAAGGCAGCTATGCCGCCATCGCGCAGGAAGGTGGCATGGTCGCGATCTCCACGCCCATGGACACGGAACTGGCCGAGTTGAATCGCAAGATCGGCACGACGCTCGTGGCTTATGGCAGTCTGGGGATGCGTCGCGAAGTCGCAGCCAAACAGGTGGCCTCCGAGGCCGCGCCCGCCACGGTCGTCGCCGACCGCCTGTCGTTTAACACCAAATCCGGCAAAGCCGTGCAGGGAGAAGGCGAACTGCTCGACACCCTCGCCAGCGGCAAGTTGAAGCTCGCCGATGTGAAGAAGGAGGAACTGCCAACCGAATGGCAGAAGCTCGACGATACCCAGCTCACCGCGGAAGTCGCGAAGAAGCAAAAGGAGCGCGAAGCCTTGCAGGCCAGGATCGTGAAATTGAATCAGCAACGGGACGAGTACCTCGCCGCCGAGCGGAAGAAACTCGCGGCCTCGGCGAAGGCCGATGGATTCGATGAGCAGGTGGCCGCCACCATCCGGTCCCAGGCGGCGAAGAAGGGCATCAGTTACGGCCCATGAATTCCCGCACTTGCACTGGGAGCGGGCTTGTACATATTGCGACGCGCAACAATCCGGCACGACGCCGGACCTGTTGCCTCACTCAAACCAAACAAAAATATGGCTACGAATGCTCCTGATTTGACCAAACAACCGCCGCGCAGTCCGCGTGTGCGGCTCGGTGGTTACGTGACACTTCCCCGCATGTTGGACAAAGGCCGCGCCACTCTGGCCGGCAAGAACGGCGAATACCATTACGCCTGCCCGATGGATCAGCGCTGGCTCGAATTCACGGGCATTGACGCCGAGGCGTTGAAGCAGGAACTCGCCACCGGCAAAGGCGACGGCGAAATTCTCGAATGGATCCATACGAACGCCCGACACAAGCGCACCGACGCGGAGATCGTTACCTGGTCCGCGTGGTCCGAGCAACGCGCGCCCAGCGATGTCGAGGGTCGAGAGTATTTGCATGGCATTCACGCGAAGGTCGCTCCCAAACGGGAGGACATTGCCACTTGGTTTGACCTGCTGGACGTGGACGACTACGCGAGCTACGGCGGGAAAGTTTGAAAACAGGCTCAGGCCAAAACCAAGCCATCGCAGCCGCCGAGAACGCTTGGCGGCTGCGGTGTTTTGAAACTCGGAAACTACACCGCCGGGGCGGGCGGCACTTCGCCTGGTTCAGCGCGCTTGAAAGGCTCGATCTTCTCAACGCGATGCCGGTGCCGGGCGCCGTGGACTTCAAACTCCACTTCTTCACCGATCTTTTTGTTGAGCAATGCCTGTCCTACGGGGGTGAGATAACTGATGATTCCCTTGTCGGCGTCAAAATCCCACGCACCCAGGATGGTGAAGGTCTCGCTCTGGTTGGAATCCAGATCAGTGGCCTGCACAATCGTGCCAATGCTCACGACATCGGTGCGGGCGTTGGTGAAATCTGTGCCGCGTGATCGCGTGAGCTGGGCTTCCAGTTCCTCCTTGCGGCGCATGAGGACTTTCTGCATCTCCTTCGCCGCCTTGTATTCGTGATTCTCCCGCAAGTCGCCGTAGCTCCGGGCCACCGCGATTTCCTTTGAGTTGGCGGGGATTTTCTTCTGAACGAGGTCAGTGTATTCGGTCTTGCGGCGTTCGAGGCTCTCCCACGAAACGTGCAACACCGATTCCTGCTTGTTCGTCTGATCACCACTGACGAGGGACTGCACCGACGGATGCCGCTTGACGATGCGCGCGAGGAGCGAGCGCTTGTCCATGTCGTCGAACACCGGTGAAAGTTGCAGCGCGCGTGTCAGATCCTTGATGACTTCGAGATCGGCGGTGGCGGTGAGGTCGGCGATCAACTCCTGGTCATCCAGCATGAACTCGCGCAGGCGGTTCGAGCGTTTTTCGTTGAACTGGTCGCGCTCCATCGCGGTGAGCATGGCGCGAAACACTTCCGGGCCGAGAATATCCGCAAACTCATCCCCGCGCTCCTTGCCGAACCAGAGGAGCAGTTCGCTGCTGGCCGCGTGCTGGCTGATGAGCCGGGCAAGGGTTTCCTTCAGCTCGTTGAGCTTGCCGCTTTGCGCCAGCAGGCCGGCGAACTCCTTGCACAGTTTGGCCGAGACGTTGTTTAACGCGCCGCGCAGGAATTCACTCCAGCGCTCGGGTTGCGCCGCTTTGAAAGACTCGAGGGTGCGCCGGTGCTTTGCCGCCGGCATGGCCTCCATGACCGCGCCAAACTTCACGCCGTCCTGGTTCCAGACCTGTTCCGCGGTGACTTCGCCCGGGGTCGGTGTCACGCCCGTGGCGGCGACCAGGTCTTCCCGGGCAAAAATCGCTTCGAGCGCCACAGCGGTCTGGGTGCGCGAGTGCGAGGGAATGTCCCCGTTGAGTGCAGCGATGACTTCCTTGGCGGCGGTTTCCTTGTTGGCGAGATCAGCGGCGTTTTTGGCCAGATCGGTGGCCACGACCAGGCGCGCTTTCAATCCCTTGGCCGCACGAAAATCCGTCAATAGCCTGTCCTGCAACGATGTCTCCTGCGCCGTATAAACAATCGCCTCGGTCTTTTTCACCGGCACGACGAAGTGCCCATCCTTCTTCATTTCATGCCGCGCCGTTTCCCACCACTTCTTCCAATCGTCGCGAATCACGTCGGGCACCAGCACCTGCTGGATTTGATCGAGGGTCGCCTTTCCGCCGTAGCTGTTGAGGACGAGTTTGATGAGGTCGAGATGATTCAGCGCCGCCATCTGGCGCAATCCGTCAAGGTCGGCAGCCTTGCGCGCGAGGATGTGGTTCTTGGCAATCGGCTTGAGCAGGTCCGCCGCGAAGGAAAGGTCCATCGTGTGACCGGCCTTGCCCGGGAAATCAATCGTGAAACGGGCAAAAACCGTGTCCACCGTCTTGATGCGCCCAAAGCCCCAGCTCCGATGCATGCAGAAGCCGCTCGTGGTCAACAGCACCAGCGACTCGATCTGTCGCCCCTCAATCTTGCCCGCCACCGCCAGCTTCTCGAATTCTTCTCTCATAAAATGGGTTCGTACTCGCGCCACCGAGTTCTGCTTGCCAACATTAAACGAATTGAACGGACAAAAACCAAGAGAAATTGCGGCGCGGGTGCTGGCCCGGCGGCGAACCGGCGCTGAATTCACCGAAACCTTGCTCGAACAGGCGCTGGCCACCGCCCGATTATCCGCCCCCGATCGCGGCCTGTGCCACGAACTGGTCTTCGGAGTTGTGCGCTGGCAGGCCAGCTTGGATTGGTTGATCGCGCGCAAAACCCAGGGCCGTACCCAGAAACCCGGCCTGCAGGATTTGCTCCGCCTCGGCCTCTACCAGATTTTCTGGCTCGATCGCATCCCCGATCACGCCGCCGTCCATGAAACGGTGGAGATGGCCAAGCACGCCGGCTTCGGTCCGCAAGCAGGTTTTATCAACGCCATCCTCCGCGGCTATCTTCGCGAAGCCGACGAAACCAAACGTGCCCTAGCTGAACTCAAGAACTCACAACCTGCGCTTGGTTGGTCGCATCCGGAATGGTTGGTCGAACGATGGCGGCAACGATTCGGTGAAGAGCGCACTCAACGCCTCTTGGAATGGAACAACACGCCGCCAAAAACTTTTGCCCGCGTCAACACCCTCCGCACCGACGCCACCAAGCTGGTCGAGGCCTGGCGCGACGAAAATGTGGAATACGATTTCGTCACGCGCGACTGGACCGGCGAGAATTTGGCATTCGAGTTGAAGTCTCACCCGCTGCTCACCACGCTGGAGAGTTTCCGGCAGGGCTGGTTTTACCTTCAAGACCCCAGCACCCTGCTCGCCGTGCGCGAACTCGACCCGCAACCCGGCGAAACCATCCTCGATCTTTGCGCCGCGCCGGGTGGCAAGACCAACTTCATGGCGCAATTGATGAACAACGAAGGCCGCATCGTCGCCCACGATCTTTCATCCGACCGTTTGAAGTTGATTCAAGAAAACTGCACGCGCCTGGGCGTGAACTGCGTTGAAGTCACTTCGACCCTCAACCTTCGACCTTCGGCCTTCGACCGTATCTTGGTGGACGCTCCCTGCTCGAACACGGGCGTGCTTCGCCGCCGCGTAGATTTGCGCTGGCGCATCCAGCCAGCAGAAATCGAGCGCCTGCGCGCAACGCAGTTCGAATTACTGCGTCAGGCTGCAACATGCTTGAAGCCGGGCGGGGTATTGGTTTACAGCACTTGCAGCCTCGAACCGGAGGAAAACGGCGAGGTGGTAAAACAATTCCTCACGACGCACGCCGGATTCAGGCTCGAACACGAGCGGGAACTCCTGCCGGTCGCCGATAGCGCGGACGGCGCTTTTACCGCCCGGTTGATCCGGCTGCTGTAAGCACAAGCGGCTCGGGCGGACCTGGAAACTTCGGATTGCGGTTCAGCACGTAGAGGTCCAACCCGCACAGCACGCGGGCGAGCGATTCGCGGGCTTTTACTCGTAGCGACCAACGCGCACTGAGGTCCGGCGCAGCGAACGCCACCGCATCCAGCCCGCGCTGCCTTGCAATCCACAACGCCCGCGGGCAATGAAATTCCTCCGACACGATGGTAAACTTCTTCAAGCCAAAAACCGTGTTGGCCCGCACCACTGAATCCAATGTGCGGAAGCCCGCGTAGTCGCAGGTGATCGCGTTGGTCGGCACGCCGGCCGCCACGAGTGCGTTCATCATATCCGTCGGTTCGTCGTAACTGGCGATGTGGTTATCCCCGCTCACGAGCAGATGGCGGACTTTGCCCGAGTGATACAACGCCGCCGCCGCCGCGATCCGCTGCTTGAAGTGGAGATTGGGATTGCCGCGCGCCGTTGTTTTCCCTGTGCCGAGCACCAGCCCGACATCGTTCTGCGGAATTTGATCCACCGAACGGAAAATCCGGCCGGTCGCTGCAGAACGGCAAACCTGATCCGCCCCAATCATCATCCCGATGGCGACCAACGTCACCGCCGCCCCGGCCCACACCCAACGAACCAGCTTCGCGCGCCAGCTGCGCCTGCCTTTTTGCCCAACTGATTTCAACGTTTTCATTTTTGCGCCTCCGGGAAACTGCCTCCGAATGAATTCCGCAACGTGCGCGGTTTGGTTTCGCCCTCGATTTGCACCTGCACTGAGTTGGAATCAATGTTCAAGCACCGCAGCCGGATGACTTGTCCGTTCGCGTTCAAATAAGTCTGTTCGCCCTCGGCCAAAGTTCGGTTGCCGATGATGACCAGCTTTTCCTTGGGCGAGATGCTGACGCCCTGCATTCGGAGCCACCTTCCGATCCGCGGATTCTCCGCCGCCGGTGGCGCCGGCCAACGACCGGTCTTCATCGCCGCGAAGATCGCCCGGCCCGCCTGGATGTCCGGCGCGGGCAGATCCAGGGCCAGGCGGTTCATTTCGTTTCGCCCCGCAGTCTCGCCCGCGTCCGCCAGCAACGTGAGCCAAGCGTAGGCCTCGGGCAGATTCGTGGCGCAGTTGTTGCCGGTTTGCAGGCAGCGGGCCAGACTCTGCCAGGCGCCTTTGTGGCCGTTGGTTGCTGCGGCATAAATCCAAACGAGCGCGCCGCCCGGATCGGCCACGACGCTTTGTTCCGGCAGGGCCGAGCGCCGGCCGGTCAACAGCAAATTCCCCAATGCAAACTGTGCCTCGGCGGAGTTTTGCCCGGCGGCGGCGGCATACCAGCGGCGGGCGTCGATGGGCCGGGCGTTGGCCAGGTAGGCATTGGCCAGCTTGATCTGCGCCGGTGCGTCGCCGCGTTCCGCCTGCAATTTGAGATTCCCAACGTCCTCAAAGCCTGGCGCCGGCCCGCCCTTGGGCTCCGGACTTTGACCGGCGGCCATCATCCTGACCGCCAAGATTACCAAGGTCAAAATGACATGTTGTCTGCGCATGGCCCGGGAGATTTACACCGCGATCGGAGCCTTGATGACTGGATGCGGATCGTAGCCCGCCAGTTCAAAATCCTCGAACTTGAAGTCGCGGATGTTTTTCACCACCGGGTTCAACTTCATTTGGGGCAAAGGTCGCGGTTCGCGTGTGAGTTGCAGCTTTGCCTGCTCGACATGATTCGAGTAAAGGTGCAGGTCGCCGAACGTGTGGATGAAATCGCCGGGCTTGAGTCCGCAAACCTGCGCCACCATCAGCGTAAGCAACGCGTAGCTGGCGATGTTGAAAGGGACGCCGAGGAAAATATCCGCGCTACGCTGGTAAAGTTGGCAGCTCAGTTCGCCGTCGCTCACATAAAACTGAAACAGGGAGTGGCACGGCGGCAACGCCATGGTTTCGATCTCGCCGGGATTCCACGCGCTGACAATGAGCCGCCGGCTGTCCGGATTCGTTTTGATCTGGGCGATGAGCTGGTCAATTTGGTTGATCGAACGGCCATCGGCGGTGCGCCAGTCGCACCATTGCGCACCATAGACGCGGCCAAGATTCCCGTGCTCGTCCGCCCACTCGTCCCAGATCGTCACGCCGTTGTCGTTGAGATACTTGATGTTCGTGTCGCCGCGCAAAAACCAGAGCAGTTCGTGGATGATGGAGCGCGTGTGAACTTTCTTGGTCGTGAGCAGTGGGAAACCGTCAGCCAGTGGATAACGCGCTTGCGCGCCGAACACGGAATACGTGCCCGTACCCGTGCGGTCAGCCTTGAACTTGCCATGCTCCATGACGTGCCGGAGCAAATCGAGGTATTGAATCATCGCAGGAGGATTTTTAACCGCGCAAGGGGCGAAAGACACGCAAGAATTACTGACAAAAAGTCCCTTTCTGGAGTGTGACCGTCCCGGTCACAGCAACTTGGCAAGCGCTGAGGTTAGAGCGATTCACCCCGGCGTGGTTCTCAACGCTCTATCCCGTCGGCACTTCTTTCGCCGGTGTGGACGATTCCTCTGGTGGTAGTTGCGGCAATTCCACGCGGATAGGGGCGGGCTTGGTTTCTGGAGCCGCGGATGCAACCGGCGCAGGGGTTGCCGGTTGATTTATCGTCACCTTGATGAGCTTCAGCTCCTGCGCCAGCCGATCGAGAAAAACAATCAGCAGGCTTTGCAGGTTGCGTTTCTGACGATGCAAATAGTAGGCAAAGAGCGGCAGGGTCAGCACCAGCAGCGCCGCCCACTTCAGCCACCCGCCAAAGAAACCCACAACGATGGCTTCCAGGGCGACGAGCAACCAGAACACAACCCTGGCGTGCAGCGACCAGCGCGCCCGCAGCCGGCAGCGGACCAGTTGCCGTCCGCGCGGATGATCCTCCGCCGCGGTGGTCAATTGCACCGCACTCCAGCGGTTACCGTAAACCTCCACATCAAATTCGCTCCAGCCGATGTCCGAACGATTTGGCCAGCCGCGGTGGTCGAGTTCGCGGAGAATACGGGCCACCAGTTCCACGCGGTCCAGCCGGCGTTCGGACCAATAACGCACCTCGTCGAGCGACTCCGTACCGTCGCGCAGAGTGACCGAGTCCAGGTTTTCCCGCGAAGGCTCACCACTCGGGCGCCACGAAAGTCGGCCCTGGTATCGTTCCCATCCGCGCACAATGGGTTGCAGGAAGAACAAAAGTGCGACGAGTGGGCGCGACCACCACCGTTGCCGGCCTTTGGGCAGCGAAGCCTGGACGCCGGCAATCGCGCAAACCGCCAGCGGAATCAGCAGGCTCGTGACCGCCAACGGCAGCAGCGGATGAAACGTGACGGCCAGCACCCACAGCGGCAGCGTGATCAGCACGTGATACTCCAGCGTGGTCAGCAACATCAGAATGGTCGCCGGCGAGGACGCGTAGAGCGTTTGAAACGGCGCGCTGCCGAACACGCCGCGATAAATGATCGGCGACCGGAGCAACAAACCAAACTTCGATGCCGTGTAAATGCGACCGCGCCAGATGCTGCCCCCGAAAGCGTTGAAATACTCGGGATGCTTGCGCACCAACAGCGCCTCGGCCTCGCCGTAGCCGCGCTGCTGTTTCAAATACGCACCCACGGTCGAACGCCGGTAATGCCATACAAACGCCGACGGACTGAAGCCAATCTTGTATCCCGCCTGCTGCAATCGCCAGCAGATGTCCACGTCGTCGCCCGCTTTCCGGAAGTGCGGGTCAAAGCCGCCGATCGCTGCCAGGGCGCTTTTGTAAAACGCCATGTTGCACCCGGGAATATGTTCGGCCTGCCGGTCATCCAACATCACATGGGCGGGCCCGCCGGGCGAAACCATGACCGCCGCAGCCACAACGGAATCTTCGGGCGGCAGCAGATTCGGCCCGCCCATGCCGGCAAACTCGCTATCCAGCAAGTCCGCCACCAGATAGTAAAGCCAGTCCTCATCCGTACGGCAGTCGGCATCGGTGAACGCCACTATTTCACCTTCGGCGGCAGCAATCCCCGAGTTGCGGGCAACTGAGAGACCGAGATTCGTTGTGTGGCGGAAGTAGCGGAAGTTTCCACTAACAGCGCTGGTCACCAGTTGATGTGCCGAACCCGGCGCGACCGCAGAGCCGTTATCCGGCGAACCATCACCTGTTTTGACGGGCGGCGGCTCTTCACCCCTGCGAAACTGCTCGGCAAGTTGCGGCGTCCGGTCCGTCGAACCGTCGTCCACGAGGATGATTTCGTAATCGGGATAATTTAGCCGGCGCAGGGATTCGAGACAGGCCTTGAGCGTGCGGTCGGCGTTGTAGCTGGCGACCACCACCGAGACTTTCGGCTTGCGCGCTGGCGGAAAGCGGGGCACGGCGCGAAACATCCTTTGCACCACCTCGAACGACGGCTTGCGTTCGCGCTTCACCGTCGTCAGCCCCATCTGCCAATCAGTGATTTGTTGGCCGCCGCGATGCCAGTCATCTGTGAAGCTGAACACCACGGTGCCAGCCAGCCCGGCGCGGAAGGCGAGTTCAATCTGCCACGCAAGCATTTCGCACTTGGCCGGCTCGCCTTCGCGCAGGGAATCCACTCCAAATTCGCCCAGCACCAGCGGCTTGGCATCCGCCAGCAGTTGCAGGCGGGCCAGATAGCTTTTGAACGATTGCGGCTGGTGCAGATAGACGTTGAAGCAGATGAAATCCAGCGTTTGCGGGCGGAGGAACTCCGTGGACGGGAAATTGGTGAACGTGCAGAGGCATTGCGGATCGAGCCGTTTGGCCTCGGCGACCAGTTCGTCAATGAAATCCGCCACGCACGCCGCGCCGCTCCAACGCACGATATCCGCCGGAATCTCGTTGGCCACACTGTAGGCGAAAACAGCCGGATGGCGCGCGCACGCGAGGACCGCATGGCAAACGGCCTGCCGAGCGGCCGCTCGTCGCGCCAGGTCATCGAGGAAGACCAGATGCTTGTCCCACGGGATGTCAATCAACAGCAGCAGTTCATGCTGCGCGGCCAGATCGAGAAACCATCGGGGGGGGACGTGGTAAATGCGCAGCAGATTCGCGCCAAGTTCACGGACCAGGGCAAAATCTCGGGACGTCTGTTCTGGAGACGCGAACGGTTCGCCTGCGGCATTTGGGGCAAACGGCCCATAAGTGACGCCCTTGAGAAATAATTTCTCAGCGCCCCGACGAAAAAATTTCCCGTCCACAATAGCGCGCGGACGGTTGGCAAACAAATCGGCCATGCTGTTCAGACGTTGCCCGTTTCTGATTTAGTCACGCAAACTCGGATAGCAGATGGCGCGAGCCGATGCAAGCGAGGGGATGCGGTGGCCCCGGCGGTTTATGAACAAGCGGGAGCCAGCGACGGCGCGGAGCGCACCAGAGATTTGAATTCGATTAGGCGACAAAGGTCTCCCTGCGTCTCTCACCGTACAAGCGGTTACCGTGGGCAAACAGATCACCCACGCTTGCATCGCCAGGGTAGCCTTGTGGCTGGAATGGGATTCGATGCTCAGCAGGCAAACGCCATTGCGGGTCAGCCGAGGGCGAGTCAGAATTGGTGAATCTGGAAGCAACACACCCCCGGTTCAGTAACTTTCGCGCTCGAACTCTTGGACGCGACCGGGATCAACTTCTGCGAGCCACAATTTACCGGAAATCAGACTCAGTCCAAGCTCCGTCCCGACCCGATGCCGTGCGAGAATCCACGACATCTGCCAGGAAAATACTTTCGCTTGAGGCGACGCGACCAACAATCTAAGCTGTTCAGACGGATGGCGGGGTAGCCAAGTGGTAAGGCAGGGCTCTGCAAAAGCCTCATTCGTCGGTTCGATTCCGACC
>JBGAIM010000012.1:0-233185 GCA_044225555.1 Limisphaerales bacterium
GCGATGACCGTGTCGCCGGCGCCGGACACATCGAAAACCTCCTGAGCCACCGTGGGAATGTGAAACGGTTTCTGCCCACGCTGGCAGAGCAACATGCCGAGTTCGCCCAAAGTAATGAGCAGCACGGCGGGGCGCAGTTCGTTAAGCAGTCGCTCGGCCACCTGCATCAGGTTTTTGTCCGCGAGCGGACTGGCGTTGCGGGTGTCGTCGGGAAGGCTCGCGAGTTCAAACGCCTCTTTGCGATTCGGCGTGATGAGCGAAAGCCCGGCGAGATTCAAATGATGAACCGGCTTGGGATCGAGGCTCAGCCACACGCCATGATCGTGGCACAGCAACTTCAATTCGTTGAGCAACGATTGCGTGACCACGCCCTTGCCGTAATCGCCCACGATGACCGCATCCGTTTTCCGAATTTGTCCCTTGATGCCGGCGAGCAGCCGGCTGACGAGTTGCGGCGTGATCCCGTCGCGCGTTTCCCGGTCAATGCGCACGACCTGCTGGGTTTGCGCGACGATGCGGGTCTTGAGACTCGTCCGCCGGGCGTTGCTGGCGATCAGGCCCCGACAGCCGATGTGCTGCTCGCCCAGGAGGGTGCGCAGTTGTTCAGCGGCGTGATCCTGTCCGACGGCACCGAACAATTCCGCGCTTACGCCAAGGGCGGTGAGATTGCGAGCCACATTGGCTGCGCCGCCGGGCATGAAACTCTCTCGCTGAAAATCCACCACCGGCACCGGGGCCTCGGGCGAGATGCGCGCCACGCTGCCCCAGATGAACTGGTCGAGCATCACGTCGCCGACGACCAATACCCGGGTCTTGCCGGCAGCTTTCAGAAGGTGACCCACCCGGGCGGCGGAAAGAGCATTTTGGTTCATGATTAATCCAGAAAAGCCGTCAGCGGACTCGTCGCACTGGCCGTTTCACTTTGGGTCGCCAGGCCGGATTCATAGGCGGTGCGGCCGGCCTCGACCGCCTGCTTGAACGCCACCGCCATGCGATTTGGATCGCTGGCGACAGCAATGGCGGTATTCACGAGCACCGCATCCGCGCCGAGTTCCATCGCTTCCGCCGCGTGACTTGGCGCGCCGAGACCGGCATCCACCACCACAGGCACGGTGGCTTGCTCGAGGATGATGCGAATCTGGTCGCGTGTTTGGATGCCGCGATTCGAACCGATGGGCGAGCCGAGCGGCATCACGGTGGCGCAGCCGACTTCTTGCAGTCGCTTCGCCAGTACCGGATCGGCATTGATGTAGGGGAGTACGGTAAATCCTTCCTTCACCAACATCTCCGCGGCCTTGAATGTTTCGATCGGGTCGGGTAGGAGATAACGCGGGTCGGGATGGATTTCGAGTTTCACCCATTTCGGCAATCCAGCGGCGGCGGCGAGGCGCGCGAGGCGCACGGCCTCTTCGGCATTCATCGCGCCACTGGTGTTGGGAAGGAGGAGATATTTCTTCGGATCAACGAATTCGAGGATGTTGGCGAACGGGTCTTTCTTTCCGGTCAAATCCGCGCGGCGCAAGGCCACGGTCACCATTTCCGTTCCGCTGGCGGCGAGCGCGTCGCGCATTGCTTCCGGCGACGAGAATTTTCCCGTGCCCAATATGAGGCGTGAGGAAAAGGTCCGACCGGCGATGACAAGCGGTTTGTTCGATAACGACATCCCGCCCAATCTAGTCGGGCGGGACATCACTTGTCGAGAAACGAGCGGCTCAGAATCGGTAGTCGAAAGCGATGGTGGCTGCGTGTGAGGACGTGCCGCCCAGCTTGATTTCGTCGGAAGCCGTACCCACGGTGACATCCGCCTGCATGGACGAGTCCGTGGTGGCGAAGTAATGATATTCCACACTGATGCCCATGTGATCATTGATGGCGATGCGCAATCCGGCAAACGCCTGATAGGCGAAGACGATCCCGGCGGTACTGCCGTCCAAGCCGGTGCCGTTGATCACCAGATCGTTGGCCGAGAGAATCGTGGTGGAACCGCCCAAGCCGCCGCCGAAGTACGGACTTACTTTGTGAAAGGCCGGGCAATGAAACCGGGCGTTGATTAGGAACGGAAAGTTGGCCAGGCTCGCGTCCGTCTCCGTGGCGCCGGTGGCGGATTTGATGTTATTGGCCATGAGGCCGGTTTCCACCTCGGCATCGAACCAGTCGGTCACGCCATATCCCCCGCGAATTCCGAGTCGGAAGCCAGGATCGAAGGTCAGTTCACTGTTCGGTGCGAGTGGCGTGCCGAAAAATTCCTTCAGCTCGGTGTCGGTGGTCACGACTCCGCCGGCGTCGGCTTCCACGTAAAACTTGCCTTTCTCGGCTTGCGCGTTGATTCCCGTAAGTACGGCGACGCTGCACAGTGCCGCTGAAACGATGGATTGAAAGTTCGATTTCATAACTGATGTCCTTTGACTGGTTGCACTACTGCTGTATTCGCCACATCCGATAAAACTTTCCCTGCGAAAAGTCAAACTGCGGTTGCCCGGGCGGGATTCGAGGGTAAATATCGGCCTCGCGGGAGTAAAGCTGGCGCGCTGGCGCCGGATTTCGAGCTTGCGTTTTACGGGGTTGACCTGATGATGGCGCGCTCAAATATGGAACAAAATATCGCAGAGTCGCATCTGCTGCTGGATGCGTGGGTTTGGCTGGAGAAGAACCGGAAGCCGGTTCTTTTCGGGGTGGTGGCGGTGGCCGCGGCTGGCTTGATCGCCAGCACGATGGTCTGGTCACGGAAACAAAAGGAAGTTTCGGCCGGGGAAGCGCTGTCCCAGGCGTTGCTGGCGCAAATGGTGTCCGGCAGCCGGGCTGATTCGGCGAACAATTTGCTCAAAGTGGCCGCCGCGCACCCGGGCACGCCCGGCGGGGCGCAGGCACTGTTGCTGGCGGGAGGGGCCCTGTTTGCCAGCGGCAATCACGCCGAGGCTCAGGTGCAATTCGAGAAGTTCAATCGCGAATACGTCGGCAATCCGCTCACCCCCCAAGCCAAGCTGGGGTTGGCCGCCTGCCTCCTGGCTCAAGGCAAAACCGACGACGCGGCCCGCGCCTACAAGGATTTGGCGGATCGTTTCCCCAATGCCAACACCGCTCCGCAGGCGCGGTTCGCGCTGGGCGGAATTTACGAATCGCAGGGCAAACTGGAGGACGCGCTCAATCTCTTTGAACAAGTCGCCCGCGCGGAGCAGAACAGCTCAATGGGGTCGGAGGCTGGGATGCGCGCCGAGGAAATCCGGTTGAAGCTGCCGCCCATCCCCATGCCGGTTACGCCGACCCCGGCCGCCGCAGTTTCCACCAACGCCGCACCGGTCGTGAAATAGCTTTACCGGCCCCGGGGCGCACCATCGGCGCTCCGTTGGGAAACCCCATTCGCACATGAAGCTGACCATCATCGGAACCGGTTACGTTGGCTTGGTGACCGGCACCTGTTTTGCCGAGGTTGGTCATGACGTCATTTGCGTGGACAGCGATGCCGGGAAAGTAAAGACGCTTCAGTCCGGCGGTATTCCCATCTACGAACCTGGCCTGGAGGAACTCGTCAAAAAAAATGCCACCGCCGGGCGGCTGAGTTTCACCAACAGCACGGCCGAAGGCGTCGAGAAATCCGACGTGATCTTCATTGCCGTGCCGACGCCGCCGCAGCCGGATGGCTCGGTGGACATGAGCTTCATCGAGAAGGTTGCCCGCGAGATTGCTGGCGCGATGACCAGTTACAAGATCGTGGTGGACAAGAGCACCGTGCCCGTGCGGACGGGTGACAAGGTGGCTGAGACGATCAAGCGTTATTGCAAAGCCAAAGTCGAGTTCGATGTGGTGAGCAATCCCGAGTTTCTCCGCGAGGGTTTTGCCGTCGAGGATCTGATGAAACCCGACCGCGTGGTCGTAGGCGTGCGTTCACCGCGGCCGGTGGCGGCGATGCGACAGGTCTATGAGCCGTTCAACGCACCGATCATCATCACCGACATCAATTCCGCTGAACTCATTAAACACGCGTCGAATTCTTTCCTGGCCCTGAAGATTTCCTACATCAACGCCGTGTCCGTCCTCTGTGAGGCCACGGGTGCGAATGTGCAGGAAGTGGCCAACGGCATGGGTTTGGACGAGCGCATCGGGCGGCGGTTTCTTAATGCGGGCATCGGTTTTGGCGGCAGTTGTTTTCCCAAGGACCTCAGCGCGTTCATCAAAATCTCTGAACAGGTCGGCTACAATTTCCAGTTGCTCAAGGAAGTTCAGCGCATCAACGCCGAACAGATGGAGCGCTTTGTCAAAAAAATCACCGACACACTCTGGGTGTTGAAGGATAAAACCATTGGCGTGCTCGGCCTGGCCTTCAAGCAAAACACCGACGACGTGCGTTCCTCGCCGGCCATTGATCTTTGCCAGCGACTGCTGAAAGAGGGCGCGACCCTGCGCGTTCACGACCCAAAAGGGATGGACAAGGCGCGGGCGATTCTGCCCAACGTGACTTACGTGGACGACATGAACGACGTGGCCGAAGGTTGCGACGCGTTGGTCGTGGCGACCGAGTGGGATGAATTCAAGAAGCTCGATGTCGCGCGCGCCCAGAAGGCACTGACCCATCCCATCATGTTCGACGGGCGGAATCTTTTCGACGCGTCGGAGATGGAAAAGCTGGGCTGGATTTACAAAAGCATCGGGCGATGAGCCCTTCCGCTCTTAATCCTAATCTTACTCTTAATCCTAATCTGGTTCGCCATCGTCGAGATTAAGATTACGAGTAAGATGAAGATAAAGATGGGAACCAAGATCATCGAAGTCAGCGCCGGCCTCGTCTTCCGTTCCGGCAAACTCCTCATCACCCAGCGTCACGCGGACGCGCACCTCGGCGGGCTGTGGGAATTCCCGGGTGGCAAACGCGAGCCCGGCGAAACCTTCGAGCAATGTCTCGCCCGCGAACTCCGGGAAGAACTCGGCATCGCGGTCGAAGTCGGTGGGCTCTTCGAGAGCGTGACGCACGCCTATGCGGAGAAGACCGTTCAGTTGCAATTCTTCCTTTGCCGCTTGCCAAACGGCGAACCCCAGGCGCTCGGTTGTGCCGCGCTCAAGTGGGTTACCCACGACGAACTGGCCCGCCACGATTTCCCCGCCGCCGATGTGCAGTTACTGCAAAAGCTCGCCGCCGACTCCAAGTTGTGGCGCTGAAGTTTTTCTTCCCCGTTGTCATCGGCCAGCGTCGGACTTAACCTGCCGGCGTGCTTGACGCATGACGCCGACACAACAACACGCCACGCTCTCGGCCGCGAATTGCGAGGTCGCCTTCGACAATTTGACGCGCCAGCTTTACGCCACGGACGCGTCCCATTATCAGATCGAGCCGCTGGCGGTGGCGTTTCCGCGTGACGCCCGGCAGGCCAGTTCCATCATCCAGGCGGCCCAACAGGCCGGGGTGTCGGTGATTCCACGCGGCGCGGGCACCGGATTGGTCGGGGGCGCCATTGGCGATGGCGTGGTCGTGGATTTCTCCCGTTACAACCGGCTCGTCACCGAGTTTGACGTGGACAAACACACCGTGCGCGTCGGCGCGGGTGTGGTGTTGGATCAACTCAACAATTTTCTTCGTCCGCAGGGTTACGCGTTTGGGCCGGACGTGGCGACGAGTTCCCGCGCGACGCTCGGCGGGATGATTGCCAACAATTCCTCCGGCGCGCGCTGTGCCCTTTATGGCACGACGGTGGAGCATGTCGTCGAGTTGGAGATCGTGTTGAGCGACGGCAAGGTGCTCAAGGTCGGTCCGGCGCACGACACGCTGAAACTCCAGCGCACGATGCTGGAGGATCTCGCGATGCTGAACGGGTTGCAGATTGGCGAACGCTTTCCCCCGGGCCTGCTCAAACGCTGGCCCGGCTACGCGCTGGATCGTGTGTTGCGCCAGCCTGCCAACGCGATCAACGTGCTTGCCGGCAGCGAGGGGACGCTCGCCGCGATCACTTCGGCGGTGTTAAAAGTTGTGCCCACGCCGGATGAGATCGGCCTGGCCTTGATCTTCTTTGATTCGATTGCCGACGCGATGCAGGCCGCGGTGGAACTGGCGGATTTGAAACCGTCCGCCATCGAGTTTCTCGACCGGATGTTGCTCGATCAAACACGGGGTCAGCGCGAGTTCCAGGCGGCGCGGGATTTGTTGGAACTCGACACGCTGCCGGCGGAGGGTGTGTTGGCGGTGGAATTCTACGGCAACGTCGAGGCGCGGCTGGCGGATTTGGAGAAGCGCCGGCTCGGGTCACGCAAAAGAATTTTGCAGACGCTGGCGCAGATCAATCACGTCTGGACGCTGCGCAAGGGCGGGCTTTCGCTGCTGACCAGTTGCAAGGGCCGGGCGAAGCCGGTGACGTGCATCGAGGACGCGGCGGTGCGCCCGAAGGATTTGCCGGCCTACTACAAGGAGCTTTCGTCGCTGATTCGAGACCTGGGCCTGGAGGCATCGTTCTACGGACATGCGGCCTCCGGGCTGTTGCATGTGCGGCCGGTGCTGGATTTGCAGTCGGCGGAGGATTTGAAAAAATTCCGCGAAGTGACGCAGGATGTCGCGGCGCTGGTGAAACATTTCAAAGGCTCGTTCTCCGCCGAGCATGGCGTCGGCATTGGGCGCACGGAATTTCTCAAGCAGGAGGTTGGCGAAGATCTCTACCTGCTGATGCGACAGATCAAGAAGTCATTTGATCCCCACAACCTGTTCAATCCAGGCAAACTCATTGATGATGGCCGGTTCAAGCTCGACAAGTTCCTGCGCCAGGGCCCGGGTTACGCGCTCAAGTTGCCGTTCGAGCCGATGCTGGCGTTTGCCGGACGCGACGGCTCGTTCACGGCGAACCTGGAACAATGCAACGGCTGCGGTGGGTGTCGTAAGGAGACGCCGACGATGTGCCCGACTTTTCTGGCGACGGGCGAGGAAATCATGTCCACGCGGGGTCGGGCCAACACCATTCGGGCCGCGCTGGAATTGCGCGGCTTGTCCCGCGATGACGCCCTGGGCTCCAAAGAACTTGAGGCGGCATTGAGCAATTGCCTCTCGTGCAAGGCGTGCCTGAATGAGTGTCCGTCCAATGTGAATCTGGCGTTGCTCAAAGCGGAGCTGCAATGGGCACGCATCCGGCGGGATGGATTGTCCTTGCGCGAACGGTTGTTTGGTTCACCCGATTTGCTCGGGCGGCTGGGCTGTGCGATGCCGAAGATTGCCAATGACTTGATCACCTCGGGCCGCGCACGTGATCTGTTGGAGCGGCTCACGGGGATTTCGGCAGAACGCGCCTTGCCGCGATACGCGAAGGTGCGGTTCGATCGGTGGTTCGAGCAACGCCAGCGGGATTCCTGTCCCGCGCGCGGGCGGGTGATTCTGTGGGATGATACGTTCGTGCGCTACAACGAGCCGCACATTGGCACGGCGGCAGTGACGGTGCTGGAGGCGGCGGGCTATGAAGTGCAACTGGCGACCGAGCGCAAGTGTTGCGGCCGCCCCGCGTTCAGCCAGGGCAACCTGGGTCTGGCGCGCAAGCTCGGCGCGCACAATTTGAAGTTGTTGAGCCAGACGGCGGACGATGTGCCGATCATCTTTCTCGAACCTTCGTGCTACTCGATGTTCCTCGAGGATTATCGCGAGATGAACCTGCCCGATGCCGAGCGGGTGGCCGGACGCTGTTTCCTGTTGGAGCAATTCCTCGACGAGCTACTGCGCGCCGAACCTGACCTGCTCGTGTTCAATCCGCGCCCGACCACGGTGGCGATCCACGTGCATTGCCACGCCAAGGCGTTGACGTATCCGGCCTACATGCACCGGCTGGCGTCGCGGTTGCCGGGACGCAAGGTGCATTACCTCGACACCGGCTGCTGCGGAATGGCCGGCGGCTTCGGCATGATGGAATCGAAGTACGAGCTGTCGCTGGAGATTGCGAAGCCGCTCATCGAGAAGATTCGGGAACTTCCCTACGGCAGCATGGTGGTGGCCAGCGGCGCGAGTTGCCGGCATCAGATTGATCACCTTGCGCCCGTGCGGGCCCGCCACATGGCGGAGGTGCTGGCGGATGCGCTGGAGTGAGCGCGGTTTATTCGAACTCGCTGGGCTTCTGCACGGGCACCGTTATTCCGTCCTTCGGCGGCGTTCGCAATGTCTGGAGAAACGCGAGGATGTCCGCCAGTTCCTGTTCCTTCAACAAGATCCCGAGGGGTGGCATCGGGGAAATCGTCAGGTTCTCATAGCCTTTGGCAAATTTCGCATTGGGCTCCATCAAGCTCTCGAGGATGTAATCCTGGTCGCCGCGAACGGCGATGCCATCGAGGATGGGCCCGACG
Source organism: Limisphaerales bacterium (assembly GCA_044225555.1). Classification (GTDB taxonomy): domain Bacteria; phylum Verrucomicrobiota; class Verrucomicrobiia; order Limisphaerales; family JADLHS01; genus JADLHS01. The sequence continues at coordinate 8,296 of JBGAIM010000012.1, forward strand.
GTGCCACCCTTGCCGCCCACGGTGTGGCAGGAGGCGCACGCGGCCGTGGGACTGTTGAAGAAAAGTTCCGAGCCGCGCTTAACGTCGCCAGCCGTGACTTTGACTTCATTTGCGCCCACGCCAGTGACATTGTGAATGCGTCCGAGCAATGTCAGGGAATCGTTCAAGTAGGGGTCGCTGGTATTGATGGGGGTGCGACCAAGTTGAGCGACGACGGTTTGGATTTCCGGGATGGTCGGAAACTCCGCGAGTTTCACAAAAGCCGCCTGGCGGGTAATCAAGTCGGGGTCCTGAATCACCGGGCTGCTGAAGAACAACTGACGACCGGCCTCGTTCGCGGGCAGGGCGCGAATGGCAGCGCGGCGCAGGGCGGAATCCTTGTCCAGCAGGGCTTTTTGGTGCGTGTCCTTGTCGAGTGCGCCGATGCCCTCCAGTGCCCAGAGAGCATGGATTGCTCCCGTTCCACCCGTGCCCGATCGCACGCGCTTCTTCAAAGCCGTCGCCGCGTTCGTCAGCTGGTGGTCCACGATCAAACGTTGGGCGGTGAGACTCCAGAATTGATTGCCGCTGTCGAGTGCGGCCACGAGTTCGGGCGGCTTCGCGTTGGCGAGAGACTTGATGGAGCTTTTCGGGCCATCCTTCCAGACGACGCGGTAGATGCGACCGTGGGTTTGGTCACGCAGATCATTTTCGGTTTTGTAGGCTCCGCCACGGCCGGTGCTGGCATTGATCCCGGCGGACTGAAGGTTCGGTGTCGGATTGTGCTGGATGATGAAGCTGTAGAAATCAATCAACCAAACCGCGCCATCGGGTCCAACATCAGCAAAGATCGGCGACATCCATTCGTCGCTGCTCGCCAGGAGATTGAATCCATCGTTCGCCTTGTAGCCGCCACCATCGGGCTGAATGTCCATGATGCCGATGAGTTTGGCAGTGGGCTCGGTCACCAGCGCCTTGCCTTGCAAGCGCGCGGGCAGCGCATCGCTGTCCATGAAAGCATGGCCGGCGGCCGCCGTGTAGCCGCCGAAGTTATCCACCATGCGGACGTTGGGGGTGTTCGGGTGCATGCGCATGCCGGGGGCCAGGGCACGCGCGGAGTTGAGGCGGCGGATTTGAGTCTCGCCATCGGCCGCGCTGCCAGGAGGTCGGTCGCGAAAACCTCGGCGACCCGCATTCGGTTGGGTTGGATTCAGGATGGTCGCGGGGAGATAGCCATAGAAGGTCGGGTTGCCATTGGCGGTTGAGCCGAAGACATCGCCGGAGGCATTCTGTCCGAAGCCCCAGGTGTTGTTGTTGAACTGGTAGAGGAATTCCAGAGCCGAACCATCCGGCTTGAAGCGAAAGACGCCCTGGCCGAAGCGCATTGCCTTGCCGCCGACGGTGCCATCGAAACTCGAGTAACCCACCGCGCCGTAAAGCCAATTGTCGAAGCCGCGGCCCAGATTGCTTTGCATCGCGTGGGTGTCGCCGATGCCCCAACCCGGAAGCAGCGCCTGGCGGACATCCGCCTTGTCGTCCCCGTTCGTGTCCTTGAGAAACAGCATGCGGCGCGCTTCGGACACGATGATGCCGTCGTTGACGAACACCAGCGCGGTGGCGAGGTTCAACTTGTCGGCGAACACCGTGAACTTGTCGGCTTTGCCGTCGCCATTGGTGTCCTCGCAAATCTTGATGTAAGACTCGCCGGGCTCACCCTCATTCACCAGGCCGTGGGGATAATCGCGGGCCTCGACCACCCACGCGCGGCCGCGTTCGTCCCAAGCCATGTAGATGGGTTTCACGACGTCAGGTTCGGCCGCGAAGAGTTGTAGCTCGAAATCGGCCGGCACCTGCGTGTAGCGCATGCTGTCCTGCGGCTTCAAGGGGGCTTGATATTTGACGGGCTCGGGGCGGCGCTCGTAATTCGGCACATCGCCTGGCAGGCGCTGCAACGGCGGACGCGAGCGCACGAAGGCTTCCCAATCTGACTTGGTTTTCTTGCTGACTGCGCCGAGCACCGCTTCGCGCAAAACCGCATCGGTCGGACGTTCGGTGTATTTGAGGAGCCCGTGGCCTGCGGTCTTGAAATCGGTGAGCAATTTCTGTTGGGCGGCACCGATCTCCGCGTCGGGCGTGACCTGCACCACCGCATCGAAATGGCTTAGATACCTGGCCGTGAGGTCGGCGGGACTGGCGAGGTGGTCAAAGTAAATTGCCTCCGGGGCCAGGGTCTGGCCCGGCAGATACATGTAGTTCGTGCGTTGGCCTCCTCCACCCCGACCGCCGGCATCAACCGGACCGAGATAAAGGACATGAAGCGGAGATTCCGCCGCGAAGGTGCTGAGAGATACCAACACCGCGGTCATGAGTATGAGAACATTTTTCATGCAAGACTTCTGCTGAATGCCGTTGATCATTGCTTAGCCTTAGTTTGGTTGGGCGAATTGGCCGCGGCCCAACGGATGCCGCTTTCCACGAGTGCCTGGAAATTGGTGTTATTCCACGTGCGTTGATCGTGTCCCCACGCCGTGTAGAAGACGCGACCTTTGCCATGCTCGCGCACCCAGGTGTAGGGCTCGGCACCGCCGGCGTCGGCAGTGTTCCCGAGGTTCGCAGTCATGGCGTTGGTTCCGGGGTAGCGGCGCTCGGCCAGAACGACGCGGTTGGTGTTGTGCTTCGTGTGCACGTAGGTTTCATCCCAGCTTTCAATGGGCGACAGCCCCTTCATCACCGGATGGTCGGCGTTGACGATGGTTTCCTTGATGACGCCCGTCAGGTGCCGTTGAAACTGGCCCCCGACCAGCGCGATGTAGTTCGTCGAGTTGAGGAAGCAAAAGCTCGCGCAGTGAATCGGCACCAGGCCGCCGCCGCCGGCGACGAAGTCCATCATCGCCCGCTCCTGTTCGGGGGAGATGCGGGTGATGTTGGCATAGATCAACAGCGCATCGAATTGGGAGAGATACGCCGGGTTCAAATTCGTCATGGCCTCGGTGTAGGTGAACTCCAGGTTGCGCGGTGTGAGGGCGGGCTGGAGGATGGCGAACCGCTCCGCCGGGCGATGACCGGCGCGATCGCCAAGAAACAGGACGCGCACCGGGCGGCTCGTCTCGGCGGCAGTCAGGCTTCCGAAGGCGAACGCCAGCCAGGCGCAGGAGAGCAAAGTAGTGCGGATGTAGGGTTTCATAATCAACGTGAATTGACGCAGGCTGGATTCGTGAACCATCGCCAAAATGCGGAATTCTTTTGCTGTTTTGCGACGAATCGATGACTGGCTCGGAAGCACCTGAACTGCGGGGCGCGGAGCATCGCTCCGCCCGATTTCCCACGGGAACTTGCGGAGCAATGCTCCGCGCTCCAACGGCAAATCGGGCTTTTGCAGTGGTCTTCCGAGGGCGTCAAAGAGTGAACTTTGGCAGTTTCACAATCTCTCCACCCTTGAGCGCCGACTCGTGCGCGCAGAGGCCAACACACGTCCAGTTGGCGGATTGCTTGGCGTTCGGAAACGGGGCGCGGTTCTTCGCGAGTGCGGTGGCGAATTCGTGCGCGAGGTGCGGATGGCTGCCGCCATGGCCGCTGCCTTGCGTGAAGCTCAGATGCGTTTTCTTGCTCGCGTCATAGACTCCGTGGGTTGTGTATTTCGCGATGCTTTTGGGCAGGCGATCGGCGAAGTCCGGGCATTTGACTGGCTTCGGAATCTTCGGCTCGGGCCGTTTGGCGGTGTGGACGATCAACGGTTGATGCTCGACCAGCGGCCACTCGACGGTCTTCTTCGTGCCATAGACATCAATGCTTTCGCGATACTGGCGCGCGGTGTCAAACAGGCTGCGAATGATGCGGGCGTTCACGTCCGTGTCGGCAAACTTGACGTGTGCGGTTTCCACAGCGAACGGGCTGCCGTATTTCTTGATGAGTCCTTTGCGGATCGTGCCGCTGCCGAAACAAGAGACGTATTCCGCCGGCTTGCCAATCAATCCCGCGACCGGTCCGACGCAATGGGTCGCATACCACATCGGCGGAAGACCGGGCCAGTAATTGGGCCAGCCGTCCATGTCCTGCTGATGGCTCGCTTGCACGAACTGGAGTTTGCCGAGTTCGCCCTGGTCGAGCAGTTCCTTCATGAAGAGGTATTCGCGGGCATAGACGACGGTCTCCATCATCATGTATTTGAGGCCGGTGCGTTTCGCGAGGTCCACGATCTTCTTGCAGTCCGCGATGCTCGTCGCCATAGGCACGGTGCAGGCGACGTGCTTGCCGGCCTTGAGCGCGGCGATGCTCATCCACGCGTGGTCAGGGATGGGGGAATTGATATGGACCGCGTCAATCGCCGGGTCCTTCAGCAACTTGCGATAATCGGTATAGCGCCGTCTGACGCCGAAGTAGTCGCCGACGGCGTTGAGCTTCTGCTCGTCGCGCTGGCAGATGGCGTAACATTTGGTGTGCGGATGTTTCTGCCAAAGGGGAATGAATTCGGCGCCAAAGCCAAGGCCGATGACGGCAATATTGAATTTCTTGCTCATGATAGATCGGGGTTGCGTGTTACGGGAGCGGATTCTAGCGGGTAAAACTTTGAAGGCAATCGCGGATGACGGCGCGGTGCATTTTGAACAGGAGGCGACAGAGGGAGACGTTCAGCCGAGCACTTCCGGCGGGCCCTTCCAGATGAGGCGCAAGGCATCCAGTCGCAGCCGCGATTGCTGGATGGCGGCGGTCAATTCGGCCTGCTGGGCTTCGGCCAGTTGGATTTCTTCCGGGCGCACATGATCATTGACCTGTCGGAGTGTTTTCAGGCGTTGCACTTCATGTCCAAGCAGGTGGTTCATTTCCTTCCAGGCAGAGTTGCGCAGCGCGACGGCCTGAGTTTCGGCCAAAGCTGTCCCGTGTTGCAACATGTCCGGCAACGTGCGCCGGGCGATGTCCGGGTTCTCGATCAGCTTGTAGGGCGAACCCTTTTTCAACTTGTGCTCAAAGGACGAGGCGGGATGAATGGCACTGACGTCCTCCAACTTGTGGTTCACCAGCAGTCGAATGGGCGTGGTCGGCAGGAAACGATCCACATGCAGACGCGGTGCGGCGATGGCTTCGAGAACGAAGACCAATTCCAGCAGCAGCGTGCGGTCGCTGGCGAACGGCAGCACCGCGAAGGCGCAGTTTCCGGTTTCCGCGCCAAGCAACAGATCCATCGCGCCCGTGACCATCGGATGATCCCACGTCAGGAAACCGACGTCTTCGCGGCCGAGTGCGCGGCGCCGGTCGCGGGTGGCAATCATCCCTTCTGCCGGCATGGATGGGAATGAATCAGTGATGATGCCTTGGGGATTCAATTGCCAGGTGTGCGGGGCAAGTTCCTCAATGTGGACGCCGAAATGGTCGAACACATCAAGCAGATAGTCTTCCAGTTCGGTTTCCTGATCCTCGGCTTGAATCTGGGAAATGATCTTTTGCGCCGTGGCGGGGCGGAACGAATTCAGTTCGAGAAGCCGATCACGTCCCTGTTCGAGCAGTTGGCGGATTTTCCGGCGCGCGGCGGTGGTTTTCTTCAGCAGGTCAGTCAGTTCCTGTTTTGCGGCGGCCTCATCGGCGACCGGGAACTCCAGTGCGAGATCGTGAACGGTCCGGCCAAAGGCGTGGAGCAGTTCGTTGCCACCCTCAAGATTGTTTTCAAAGGCGTCCAACCCCTCGTGATACCAGCGCACCAGAACTTCCTGCGGACTGCGGGCGAGATAGGGCACATGGATCTCGATGTCCTGCGTTTGCCCAATGCGATCCAATCGGCCGATGCGCTGTTCGAGCAACTCGGGATTCAAGGGGAGATCGAGCAAGACGAGGTGATGCGCGAATTGAAAGTTACGGCCCTCGCTGCCGATCTCGGAACAGATCAGCAGGCGCGCGCCGTCCGGCTCGGCGAACCACGCGGCGTTGCGATCGCGCTGCAACAGGGTGAGTCCTTCGTGAAAGATGCCAGTCTTGATGCTCACGTGTCGCCGCAGCGCCGCATCAATGGCTTCCACCTTTTCGATTCGACGGCAAATCAGCAGCACTTTTTGCGGGGCCAGCTTCTGGAGCAGGTCGACCAGCCAGAGAAGGCGCGGGTCTTTCGTGAGGTCGGTTTCGGATTGCAGTTTTGTGTCGCCGGCATCCTCGGCGAACTCGGTGGAAACACGGTCCAGCCACTCTTCAGCGGACGGGCCCGGTGAAAGTTTGACGAGGCGCGCGTGACGTTTGGGAAAACCGCTCATGGCGGTGCGGGTGTTGCGAAACAGCACGCGACCGGGGCCGTGCAAATCCAACAGGTCGTCGAGCAGGCCCTGACGGGCTTCAAGGGTTTCCTTGCCGGCGGCTGCGAGACATTTTTCAAAATCAACGTCGTGAGCCAGCAGGCGTTGCAGCAGGGCGATGTCTTTTGCGACGAGGGGTCTTCCGGTCAGCAACTTTTCGGCAACGTCGGCGGTGGCTTGGTAGTCCTTGGATTCCGCTTGAAAGGTCGCGAGATCGCGATAGCGGTCCGGGTCGAGTAAACGCAGCCGGGCGAAGTGGCTTTCTACTCCCAGTTGCTCGGGCGTGGCGGTGAGCAGCAGCAGGCCCTCGGATTGGCGGCTGAGTTCTTCCACGATTTGATACTCACGGCTGGGAGTTGTTTCCGACCATTCGAGATGGTGCGCTTCATCCACGACCAGTACGTCCCAGCCGGCGGCCACGGCCTGTTCGGCGCGGCGAGAATTGCCAGCGAGAAAGTCAATGCTCGTCAGCACGAGTTGATCATCGAGAAACGGGTTGGCGCCGGGTTCGCCGGTTTCGATGGCGGCGCAACGCTCCTCATCGAAGATGTGCAGCCATACATTGAAACGGCGGAGCATTTCCACGAACCACTGATGCACGAGCGATTCCGGCACGAGCACCAAAATGCGATTGGCTCGTCCAGTCAGCAGCAGGCGGTGCAGGATGAGGCAGGCCTCAATGGTTTTACCCAGGCCAACTTCTGGCGACTTCCTGCGCGATGTAGAGTTGGTGTGGGATCAGGTCAATGCGCCCGCCAACGAAGCCGCGCACGGGCGTCTTCCGGGCGCGATGCTGCAGCGCGAGGGTGCGGTGACGGAGATCAAACGCAGCCGATTCATCAAAGCGAGCCGCGAACAGCCGATCCTCCGCGCCGTGCAAACTGAGGTTGTCACTCAACTGCGCTTCGGGCAGTTGCCGGGCGTCGCCGACGTATACCAACAATCCATGTTTCTCGAAGACCTCGCGGACGGTTAATTCTTCGCCGTCCTGGGACTTCACGCGGTCACCGATGCGAAAACGCACGCGCTTCAATGGCGCGTTGTCGGTGGCATAGGTGCGCGTCTCGCCGGCGGCCGGAAACACGACTTTTACGCGACCAGCATCCGCTTGGACGACCGTCCCCAGCCCGAGTTCCGGCTCCGATTCGCTCAACCAGCGTTGACCTGTTATGAAAAGACTCATCCAAGCGCAGTCGGCTGTATGTGGGTTTTGAGAAGGAATTGCAACCTGAAGTTCCCTCAACGAAGCAGGTGAGGGAACTTCAGCGCTGTGACGATCAGATCACCGACGTGTTAGAGCTCGGCCAGAACTTCTTCGGCGTGTTCCTCTGGTTTCACCTTGGGCCAGATCTTGCGGATCTTGCCGTCCGGGCCGATGAGAAAGGTGACGCGGTGAATGCCCAAGTATTTCCGGCCCATGAAGCTCTTTTGGCCCCAAACACCGTAGGCCTCGACGATCTTCTTGTCTTCGTCGGCCAGCAGCGGGAAGGGCAGCTTGAACTTCTCGACGAACTTGTCGTGGGACTTCACCGGATCAACGCTGACGCCCAGCACGATCGCGCCCTTCTTTTTGAAGTCGGCAAAGTGATCGCGAAACGCGCAGGCTTCCTTGGTACAGCCCGGCGTGTCGTCTTTGGGGTAAAAATACAGAATGACATTTTTACCTTTGAGTTCGGCGAGCGAGAGTTGACCGCCGCCGTTGGTGGGTGCGGAGAAAGTTGGCGCTTTGTCGCCTTCTTTGAGTTTCAGTTCGAGTTCGGTGGCCATAGTGTTGCGCACAAAGATTGCGGCGACAGATTAGCGCGAAAATTCGGTTCGTCGAATCCGTAAAAGGAAAAATCCGGGAAAATCACTTTGACTTGATGCCGTCCGCGTCGGTAGATTGGCCGCGCTTTGGTTGGGGTCGTAGCTCAGTTGGTAGAGCACCACAATGGCATTGTGGGGGTCATGGGTTCGAATCCCTTCGGCTCCACCATCCAAAGCCCTGTCCCGCAGGCTATCCGGGTTCCGTCACCCCAAATCGGCGGAGCACGTCTTTCACCGCGTCCGTGCCGCTGATTTTTTGCGGCCGTTTCGCGCCGGCTTGAAGTAGCAACTCGGCGGTCTTGGCATAATCACTCGCCTCGAAATGCCAGCCGTTTTCAGAGCCGTAAATGGCCCAGCCCAAGGGCGTGCTCTTGAAATCGGCATCGGTCAATTCCAGCGGCGGATGGTACTTCAGGATTTCGCGGGCCATTTCGGCGTTGCCTTGAAAGGCCGCCCAATGCAAGGGCGTGGCGCGATGTTGCCCCAGCGCGTCCACCGGCAGACCGGCCGCCAGCATCAATCGCACGGCGGGCAGGTTGTTGTTTCGTGCGGCGCGAGCGGCGTGGCATTTGTAATCGGCGGACAAACCCGCGACGATTCCGGGGTTCTCCTTGAGCAGCGACTGCATCGCCGCTTCATCGCCCGTCCAGCAGGCGGCGATCAGTTTCACGTCGACCGGACTGTGTTCCATGAGCAGGCGAAAGACATCCTCGTGGCCGAATTGCTTCGCCACCTCATGCGGCGAGATATACCAGCCCAGCGTCCATTGATAGATCGTTCCGCCGGACTTTGGGTTGATCCTCGGGAAAAATTCCTCGGTGACACGGAGGTGAATGCATTTGGGGTCAACAGCGAGATGATGGCGAATGAGAGTCGCATCGCCCAACGCCGCCGCCATGAGAATGTCCGTCAGGCAGCCGCGCTGGACGAGGAAACGCGCAATGTCCTGACGTTCCTTGACCATCCATTGCGCCGGCGTGGATTGGTGGTCCAGGTCGCGGGCGTCAATGTCCGCACCGTGGTCGAGCAGGAACACCGCAATCTCAATCGTGCTGGCGAAGTGCAACGGCGTTTGTCCGTCACCGCCGCGCGCACGGACGAGCTGTGGATTGGTGGACACCAGTTCGCGAAGCTTGTCCAACATCCCCAATCGCGCGGCGGCGTGAACATCCACGATGGCGCCCCGCTTGATGGCGTATGCCGCGAGGTCCGGCGTCGCGTTATGCAGCAGTCCGAATCCGCCGGCCCACCAACGACTCTTCGCATTGATGTCTGCACCGGCGTCCAACAACACGTCCAGCAACTCGCGACTGCGCACGTTGGCAATTGCCGGCGAATCGAACGGGCCGATGGGTTCGTTGATCAGCGCTTTGAATTGCGGATAGCGTGCGAGCAGCTTGCGAAGCCATGGGGCGTCGTCGGCGTGAAACGCCTGTTTCAGCAATTCGATTGGCTCGCCCGTGTCCAGCAGGATGGATTCGACGTGCTCCTTGAGTTTGGGCCAGCTCGCGAAACCGTATTCGCGGGCAATGACCCATTGCGCATCGTGCAGGCGGAATTCATTCCGGCTCGACTCGTTGAAGCCTGAATGAAGCTGGCGGACACGATCCACGGCGGCGCGGTTACCGGCGAGGAATTGTTTACGGAGGTCTTTGGCCTGATTCCGGAGTTGCTCCAGACTGGGCCGCGACGGCAGCGATTTTGACATATAACCTTTCTGCTATCGCCTGAGGTCCGCGGGCAGGCAGCATCAAGGTTTTGGTTGTGCCGACAACTGGCAGGTAGGCTCAGCCTTTTCCGCGGACCCGGATGCGCCCTGAAACGCAACGCCAGTCAGCCAGAATCTGAGCGGGCTGTCAAATCGTGTCTCACTTGGCGAACAAACGTATCGCCTGAATGTTCCCCGGGTTCGCTCAATTTGACTGTCGGGGGAGGGCGCATTACGGTCTGCCGGGTCCGTCCCAAAACTTCGCTATGCAGCCAATGTCGCGTCCCACACCCGGTGGTCATCCGTCTTGGGTTCCCAATACCAACGTCTTCATTTCCGCCGTGGGCGAGCTTGTGGTCCAGGTCGAACTGAGCGCGATGCGGAGCGGCGATCTGGAGATCACGGTCGAAGGAAGCAGACTCCGGGTTTCGGGCGATCGTAACAACGCCGCATTCGAAACGGCAACAACCGTTCTCCTCCATGAGATGCACTCGGGCCGCTTCGAGTCGGTTTTGGAGTTACCGGCGGAGTATGATCTTTCCAGAGCAACAGCGAGTTACCTCAACGGGGTGCTGACCATATTGGTCTCCAAGAAAGGTCCACCGCCACTGACCAGCCTGAGGTCCATGCCCTTTAATCCGTCCTGATCGCGGTTGCAGGCATCCACAGTAAAGTTGAACGATGCAGCCGAGACAACCGCGCCACTTTCCAATTGAGCGTTAAAGCAACCCTGCCGGAATTGGTCCAGTTGCCAACTCCGTTGGGACCGTGGGCCGGGCGGGCGTGAGTTTGCGGTCGTGGAGTTTTCTTTTGTCAGTGTTTGGCCGGGTTGGTTACGTTAAGGCCACGATGACGTTTTCAGGAAGACCAGCCATCTTTACCCTCCGGCAAATCGCGGGCCTGGGTTTGGCGGTCTGGGGTGCGTTCTTGGCCGGTTGTGCGGCGCCGCAGCAGAAAGCGAGCGAAAAACCGGAGCGGTTTGAGTTTCATCAGCCGCACATGGGCACGATGTTCACCATTACTCTGTACGCGTCAAATGCGGTCGTGGCGCGATCCGCATCGGAGGCGGCGTTTGCGAAAATTGCGGGGCTGGATCGCCTGATGACGGACTATGACCCGGATAGCGAGCTGATGCGGCTGTGCCGGTGTCCGGTGGGCGAACCAACGCGCGTTAGCGACGAGCTGTTTCATATTCTTCAAGAGGCGCAAAGGATCGCGGAACTTACAGGTGGTGCGTTTGATGTGACCATCGGGCCAGTAGTGCGGTTATGGCGGCGGGCCCGGCGTGCGGAAATTCTACCCGCACCGGCGCAACTGGCGCGCGCGCGCGAAAGCGTGGGCTGGCAAAAACTCCGGCTTGATTCAGCAACCCGGACGGTCACGCTCACTGTCCCCAATATGCAACTCGATCTTGGCGGCATCGCCAAGGGGCATGCCGCGGACCAGGCACTGGCGGTTTTGCAGGAGCATGGCTGCAGCCGGGCGCTGGTGGCGGCGAGCGGTGATATTGCTGTTGGCGATCCGCCGCTCGGTCAGCGGGGCTGGCGCGTGGAAATCGGAGCCCTGGACAACATCGGTGGCGAGCCCCCGCGAGTTCTTCTTCTCGCCCATGCGGCCGTTTCAACTTCAGGTGATACCGAGCAGTTCGTGGAGATTGGTGGCAAGCGTTACTCCCACATCGTGGATCCGCGAACCGGGGTTGGTTTGACCGAGCGACTCCTGGTGTCGATCATTGCCCCACGGGCTACCCAGACGGACGCCTTTGCCACGGCGGTGAGCGTGTTGGGGTTGGAGCGGGGGCTTGCGTTGATTGAGTCCCAGCCAGGGATGGCTGGATTACTAGTTCACTGCGCCAACGGAGATGAAAAAGTAATCACCTCGGAACGATGGAGTCGCGAAGCAGGCCTTCCTCCAGGCCAGAATTTGAACGGGGTTAAACCTTCTCGTTGAATCAAATCGCCGCCGGGTTGCTTCAAGAAGCAGGCGCTGACAATTGCCAGCGCCTGCGCGGATCAAACGACGATGCTTGCGGTGCTATTGCCGCGAGCGACGATAGGCGGAGTAGATACCCAACAGGCCCATGCCGAGCAATGTCGCGGTCGTCGGTTCGGGCACTTGGGACAGTTCCACCTTGACCAAAGTCGTGTCAAAGGAATCAGCGGTGGTGGACGCGCCGGACGGACGCAAGCTAAAGGTGTCGAAGGAAAACGAGTTTGGGGTTGCATCGGTGAAAGTCAGGCTGGCGGACCCGCTGTTGTTGAGCGTGCCGCCAGTCATGGTCACCAAGAAGTCCAGTCCGCTGAGCGCGTTGCGAGTCAGGGTCATCTCGAGGGTGTAAGGCGTGCCGCTGTCATAGCCGTGGTTGCCGCTGGTCGCGCCATTGGCCAATCCTGCCCAGTCACCGCTGGTTCCCAGCATGGCGCCACTCGCTACATTTCGTTCCATCAGGCGAAACGGGTTACTGTTTCCCAAAGTCTGACCCAGGTTCATGAACATGCCGTAGCCGGTATAAGCCGCGGTGCCCGGCGCCCCATCGGCGGCCAACCGATCTGCGCCCGGGGTGTTCACCAGCGCCAGCCGAAAGTTCTGGCTGGTATTGTTGAGATTCACGTTGGCCGGCGTGAAGGTCCACGTCAGTTTGATCGTGTCACCTGTATTCGCCAACGTAGCCTCGCTGCCTTCGGCAGCGAAATAGGTCGTCCACGACGCGGAACTGGTTGCGGGAACGCCCATGAAGAGATGCCCGACACTCGGCGTCAGGGTGGCTCCGGTCCCGCCGTTGAACCACTGCGATTCCGTGGGCAGGTTCTGTTCGGTGCGGGAGCCATCCGCCCAAGTGTCGTTGAGTAGCACTTGAGCCTGGGTGGACAGACCCGCAGTCAGCAGACAAGTTCCTAACAGCGCGGACGTCGTTTGCGGTAGCTTCATAACAATTGTTTGACTGGTGTGAGCAGGCAAGGCCGGAACAATCGGAACGCCAGCGCACATTTGGTTTGGGTTGACGGAACCCTATCATGGCTCGGAAGGCCGACAACCTTCTTCAGTTGCAGTTTCGATTGAAAAAATGGCACTCGGCGCCGCTAGTCCAAAGGTTTGCCGCGGACCCTGGGGATACCGTAAAAGACCCGATACCAAAGACCGGCGGTTCGGGGAGATTTCTCTTGAAGGCTCAAAATTGGTGTGTGACGATGCTCGCAACCGAATTTGTAAATCTCTTATGAAAACCCTATCAGTCTTTTCCGCTCTCGTTGCCGCTGCCGCTGTGAGTTCCGCTTCTGCCCAGACCATTGCCCAGTGGACGTTTGAGATAAACACGCCCCCTGACGCTACCGATACCAACGTCATCGCAGGTATTGCTGCAGACTTTGGCTCAGGATCGGCTATGGGCTTGCACGCAAGCACGGCAACTGACTGGACCACTCCTGCGGGAAACGGTTCCGCTAATTCTTTGAGCGTCAATACTTGGGCCGTGAATGATTTTTTCCAGTTCCGTCTAGGTACTGTCGGTTATTCCGGGCTGGGTGTTTCATTCGATCAAACCAGTAGCAGCACCGGTCCTCGTGATTTCAATCTTCAATTCAGCACGGATGGTAGTTCGTTCACTACGTTCGCCGCGTATACGGTGCTGCAAAACGGTGGGGCCCCCAATGCGAGTTGGAACGCGACGACTTATGCAAGTGCGTACACCTTGAATTTCGACCTGAGTTCGATCACTGCGATTGATAATGCGGCGAATGTTTACTTCCGGCTGGTGAATTCTTCGACCTTTACACCCTCTGGTGGAACGGTTGCCGCTGGCGGGACCGACCGCGTAGATAATTTCACCGTTTACGTCGTTCCCGAGCCCACCGGTCTTCTCGCGGTTGGTGGCTTGATGCTGCTAGCTGGCCGTAAATTGATGGCGCGCCGCAGCTAAGCGTCCAAAAAATATTTGACAACCAAAAGCGCGGATCAGGTCCGCGCTTTTTGTTTTCTCCCGATTCAATCGGTTAAGCCGAGCCGCAGTGCTTGTAAGAGTTGTTGCAAGAAGACCACGTTGTCACATTGCACGTAGTTCATCGCTCCGCCCATGCGGGCGAAGCTTTTGCAGAAGCGCAGATAGTACGCCGGGTTAGACTTGGGCGGCTCTCCTTTGGTCCAGTCCCAATTTCCGCCGTCCTGAATGTCCACCACGTAAATCGTGTGGTCGCTCACGACCTTTCGCCCCGCTTGCAGCCGCAGATTGTTCACGCAACTCAGGCTCTTCTCAAAGACCTGCGGCCCCATGATGGCCGAACCAACGCTCAATACCACGCCGCCATCCAAGCCTTCCACCGCACGGCCGAACAGCCCAAAATCCATCTGCGCCGCACGGCCGATGGCGGCGCCGTTGAACATCGGGTGGTTGGAGATGATGTCATAGCCGATGCCCGGATGTACCGTGAACGGGACATTCTGTCGGAAAGCTTGCGCAAGAATTGAGCTGCGCTTGTGCGGATGTTTGACTTCAACGCGACCAGCCGGGAGTTGATGTGCGGTCATTGCCTGCAATAACTCGGCGCGGGCGGGGGCGAGTGGATGCGCTGGCTGAGTGCTAAGTAACTGCTTTAGCTCATCGATGGTGGGTAGAGTGATGCCATCCTCCTCGATGAAGCGTCCGAGGCTGCGCCCGTAGCCTTCGTTGCGCAACGCGCCGGAGAGCAAGGCCAGATGGATGTTGCGCCCGGTCTCATCCCAAGTACCAAAAGTTCCGGTGGCTACGTTTGTTCGCACACTTTCCTCGGTGCGTCCTTGGAACGCCAATTCCCAATCATGAATCGTTCCCGCCCCGTTCGTGGCCAGATGCGTGATCCCGCCCCGCTCGATCAATGCGTTGACAACATTCAGCAGTCCATTCTTTACCAGATGCGCACCGTATATGAGCATCACACTCGCACCGCGCCCCCGGGCGGCGAGAACCTTCTCAACGCAATCCTGAATCTGGACTTGAACTTCCGGCGGGCAGGGCGGAGCGGGCTGGTTCGGATCAATCAGCAACGTCTCAATCGGATTCAAACTCTTCCGCTGCGCGAGCGGATACACTTTGATTCGGTTCAACTCAAGTGGAGTTGGGAACTCTTTCATGTTGTGGCGGGATTAAACCACGGCCAACACCGCTTGCCACGCTGAAATGTCGGCTGGCTCAGGGTCAGTGCACCAGGTATTTGATCAAGCCCACCGTCCCACCGCCGAGAACCAGCCAGGCGGAATTGACCCGCCAGCGCAACAGCAGCACGGCTGAGACAATCGCCAGCAGAATTGTCAGCCAATCCAGCAGCGCGGTTGAGCCCAGTTGCCACGTGACCACGGCCATGAGCGCGAGCGAGGCGACGTTCACGCCGTCGAGAAACGCGCCAGCCGCGGGGGAAGCGCGCAGTTTGGGAATGATTGGAGCGCTCAACGCCACAAAGACAAATGCCGGCAGAAAGATTCCCACCGTCGCCAGCAGCGCACCGGTTGGCCCGCTGAGCAGATAGCCGATGAACGTTGCGGTGGTGAACACTGGCCCGGGTGTAAACTGGCCTACCGCGATGGCATCCAGCAGTTGACTCTCGGTCAACCAACCCCAGCGCTCCACCAGGTCAGCGCGCAAAAATGCCAGCAACACGTAACCGCTGCCAAACAGCACCGCGCCGACTTTCAGAAAGAAAAAGAACATCAGGTTCAAGTTGAACGGGGCAACGGCCGTCGCCGTGCCCGTTGCCAATGCCGTGGCTGACACGCCGGGCCCGCTGGCCAACAGTGGCAACAGCGCAAAGTTGCCGCGCTTTGAACCTGTCACTTTTAGCAGAATCATCGCGAGGCCAACTCCGAAGAGGACGATGAGTTCATTTACGCCGAGGAACCAGGCGATGACCCCAAGAACTCCCATCGCGGCCAGAGTTCTCGTTTTTACCGCTGTCCGTCCGAGCGACCACAGCGCTTGGAGGACAACCGCGATGATGACGGGTTTCACGCCGTAAAGCAGTGCGTTGGCTTCGGGCAGTTTTCCGTAGCGCACGTAGGCCCAAGCAATCGCGGTGACAATTAACGCAGCCGGCAGAATAAAGCACGCACCGCCGATCAACAGCCCCGGCCAGCCCGCGCGACGATGGCCGATGTGGATCGCCATTTCGGTCGAGTTAGGTCCGGGGATTAGATTGGTTGCGCCCAGCAAGTCGAGAAATTCCTCGTGCGTGAGCCATCGCCGACGGCGGACGACTTCGTCCTCCATCATTGCAATGTGCGCCGCAGGACCGCCAAACGCAGTAGTGCCGAGTTTGAGAAACAGCCCGGCCACCGCGCCAAGTTCTTGAAGCCGGGTCGGACGCACCACGCTCACTTTTGAGGCGTTACGGGCGGCAGCACCAAAATCTGGCCGAACATTGCGTTGGGATGCATGGAGCAGGCGAACCGATACAATCCTTCCTGATGGAACGTGAAGACCCACCCGGTTTCCTTCAGCGGCGGCAGGTGCGAGTTCATCAGGACTTGTGAGGTGGGGCTCATGAGCATGAACCCGTGGTTGTCGTCCGGCTGGAGATTCCAGAAACGGATCCTGGTCGGCTCGTCCCGATGCACGGCGAAGAAGTTGGGTGAAAAGGCATAGACCTCGCCAAATTTTTCAACCGTTTCCTTCGGGCCGGTTTCCTTGACGGCGACGCGTTGGGTTTGCACCAGAACCTGAGCAGCGGCAACGCCATTCGTCGTCACGCTGACCACGCGCGATGCTTCTGCGTTCGGGAGGTAGAACGACGCCGGGTCGAGCTCCTGGTGCAGGTTTCCCATTTCAGCTTCGGGAGACCTGCAACCCGCGGTAACCGCAACCACGATCAAGGCCGCGATGAAAGCGAATCGCTTCACACGTCGCAAATCAACACGCCCTGTTTGAGCGACGCCAGCGCGTCCGGGCGTTTGGGCACGAATTCCTGCGCCACGTAACCTTTGAAGCCGGTGGCGAGGATGGCCTCCATGATGCGCGGGTAATGCAACTCCTGAGTGTCATCAATTTCGTTGCGGCCCGGCACGCCGCCGGTGTGGTAGTGGTCGTAGTATTTGTGGTTCTCCTTGATGGTGGCGCAAACGTCGCCCTCCATGATTTGCATGTGATAAATGTCGTAAAGCAGTTTGAACCGTTCCGAGCTGATGCGCTTCACGAGTTCCACACCCCACTTCGAGTTGTCGCACTGATAATCCTTGTGGTTCACCTTGCTGTTGAGCAGTTCCATGCAGATGGTCACCTTGTATTGCTCCGCCAACGGCATGATGCGCTTCAAACCGATGGCACAGTTCTCCAATCCCTTTTGGTCGTCGAGTCCGTCGCGATTGCCAGAGAAACAGATCAGCCGCTCGAATCCGGCGTCGGCGGTGGCTTTGATGTGGCCTTCGTAGGCTTGGGCCAGTTTGTCGTGATGCTCGACGCGATTCCAGGCCTTGGTGATGCCGCCGAGGCCGTCCACCGTCGGGTTACTGACCATCGAACAGACGAGGCCATGTTTCTTGACCGTCGCAAAATCCGTTGGTTGGAGCAGGTCGACGGCGACTAGGCCGATCTGTTTGCCGGCAATGCAAAACTGCTCCAGCGGAATCTTGTCGTAACACCACTTGCACGCGGAGTGGTGGATGTTTCCCTTTAGCTTGGCTGGCTTCGCGTCGTCAGCGGTGGCGTGGGGTGAGAGTTTTGAGGCTACGGCTACCGCGGCGGCGCCGACGGTGACTCTACCGAGAGCAGAACGGCGGGACATACGAGTTTTCATGAGCAGGTTTTAACACGAATTCGCGCCCATGGGCACGGAAATTTTGGGTGAATAAATCACCCGCTAACCCAGCGCCAATGCGGTTGTGCTGTCGCCAAATTTTTCGACCGGCGTTCCCATGCAATCAAGCATGGACACGTAGAGGTTGCAGAGCGGAGTGCCTTTGGGGCTGGCGATGTAGCGGCCGGTCTTGATCCTGCCTCCGCCGCGTCCGGCCAGAATGATCGGCAGGTTGGCGGGATCGTGACTGTTGCCGTCGGACATGCTGGAGCCGAACAACACCATGCTGTTGTCGAGCAACGAGCGGTCGCCTTCCTTGATCGCCGCCAGTTTGTCCATCAGATACGCGAGTTGTTCGTTGTGCCAGCGATTGATCTTTGAGTAAGGCTCAAACTTCGCAGCGTTGTCTTGATGATGACTGAATTCATGATGGGATCCACCCGCGCCGGGTATCAATTGGCCAAAGTTCCTGCTGGAAACATCGTTCGCAAACATGAAACTGCCGATGCGCGTGCTGTCGGTCCAGAACGACAGCACGATCAAGTCCAGCATGAGCCGCACATGTTCCTGATAATCGCCGGGTTCGCCCTTGGGTGCGGCGATGTCCTCGCCGGGCCGGGTTTCGGGTTTCCACTGACGTGGATCGGGCTTCGTGAAAAACTCCAGCCGCTTCTCCACGTCGCGAACCGCGTCGAGATACTCGTCCAGCTTGTATTGATCATCGCGCCCGAGCCGGTCGCGCAGTTTGTTCGCGTCGCCCAGCACCAGATCGAGCAATGCCTTGCGATCCTCTTTCTTGCGTCGGTCGGTGGCTGAAAGTCGGTCGCCCTTCATTACGCTGAACAGTCGTTCGTAGGCGAGGCGTGGATTAATTTCCTTCGCGAGCGGCATGCTCGGCGACCGCCAGGAAATGTAACAACCGTAAAGCCGCGTGTAGCCGACGTTGGAATCAATGCCGGAGATGACCGGGTCAATTCCAAGCTCGAGCGAAGGCAGCGGGGTGAGGTGCCCAATCTGCTCGGCGCACAACTGGTCAATGGACAGCCCGCCGACGCTGATGTCTTTACCGGCCGTCTTGCGAACCGGAAGCCCGGTTAGAAAGTTCGCGGTCTTCGCATAATGACCATCGCCTTGGTGACTGTGTTGTTTGTCGAGCCCGGAGAAGACCAGCAGTTTGTCGCGGTGTTTTGCCAGCGGTTGCAGCGCGAAGGGCAACTCAAAATCGGCTCCGGCCCGATCGGGAAACCAGTTCTTGGTCCAGACGCCGTTGGGGAAATAAATACATGCCATGCGCACCGGCGCTTGCACGCTGGATGCCGCTTTGGCCGAGGCGAGCGCATCCGGCGCGGCCATCGCCTCCAGCTTGCCCATCGCATCGAGCAGCGGCAGGCCGAGCATCGCGCCCGCGCCTTTGAGGAACGAGCGGCGTGGCATGCGCCAGTTGCGCTCCAGAATTGCCGGCGACTTCTCGATGGGCTTGGTTTGCATTTTGGCTGGTTAGGGATTGTGCCTGGCGTAAAAACGATGCTGGAACGGATAGCTCGTGGCGATCGTTTCGATCAGCACATCGGTGCGCCAGTCGTTTTGCGCTAGGGCTTTCATGGCCTCATCAATAACGCAGTTGTCGAACTGGTTCAACTCCCGACCAAAGGCGAAGCCAGTCATTTTGCGGGCCAGGTGTCGCATGATCCCGTCCTTGCGGGCGAGCAGCACTTTCTTCAATCCGGCCGGACCTTCGTACACCTCGCCCGACGGCAGCGTGCCTTTGGCGTCAACCGGCGTGCCATGCAGTTGATCTCGCCACCGGCCCAGCTCATCGAAGTTCTCCAGCCCGAAGCCAAGCGGGTCCATTTTGTCGTGACAGGCGGCGCATTCAGCTTTGACCCGGTGCTGTTCCAGTTGTTTGCGCAGGGAAAGGCCCCCCGGCTCCGCCGCGGCAGCTTCGTTCAACGTGGGTACGTTGGGCGGTGGCGGTGGAATCTTTTCACCCAACAGGGCGTCGAGGATCCAACGCCCGCGCAGGACCGGGCTGGTGCGCAATGGGTATGAGGTCAAGGCGTGGACGCCAGCCATCCCAAGCACACCACCGCGCCGCGCGTCGGCCAGCTGCACGGGGCGCAGTTCATCGCCGATCACGCCCTCCAGACCGTAGAGTTCGGCGAGCCGCTGATTGGCAAACGTGTATTGGCTGTCAATTAACTCGAGCAGGGAGCGGTTCTCGCGGACGAGATAGTTGAAGTAGGCCGCGACCTCACCCTTCATGGCATGAGCGAGAACGTCATCGAACTCCGGATACTTCGTCGCATCGGGCTTCACTTCGCCACCCAGCCGGTCCAGGTCCAACCATTGCAGTGCGAACCGCTCGCCTAGTGCGGCGGCCTTCGGGTCTTTCAACATCCGCTGGACTTGCGCGCGATAGAGGTTGGTGTCAGAAAGTCTGCCTTCTTCAGCCAGCTTCAGGAGTTGTTCATCCGGCATCGAGGACCAGAGAAAATACGAGAGCTTGCTCGCCAGTGGAATGTCCGCCAACCGTTGAACGCCAGGCTTGGCCGGCTCCGGTTCGCTGAGAAAGAGAAAGTTCGGCGAAATCAACGCGGCCTGAAGCGCGAGGCGCACCGAGGCGGTGAAGCCGTCGCCGCGCTGATTGGCCCGCGCAAACAACTTCATCAACTCGTCCACTTCCTCATTGGTCAACGGGCGACGCCACGCGCGCCGGGCGAACGCGGAGATCACCTCCCGTGCAGCGGGGGTGGGCTTTTCAAACCAGCCCGGCTCGCGAAACAGAATTCGTTCCCGGGCCGCGCGCAGTTCTCGATTCTGCCCGCGCGCTTTGTCCGGCAGGATCACTTGAGTGACTTGTTCAGCCGCGGCGAGGTACTTCTCGATGTGAATGGAAGAGGTGAACAATGTGTCGCCGGTGGTATCGAATCCTTCCCCACCGCCGCCGTCGGCGGGGAGCAGTTCCTCGAGTTTGAAGTCATACTCGACGCCGAAGAGATCGCGAATGGTGTTGATGTATTCTGCGCGATTGAGCCGCCGGCTCATCACGTGGCCGCGATAGAAGTTGATGGTGCGATCGGAGGCGATTTGGTTGCAGTCCGGTTTGTTGGGTTTCGGCAGTTCTTGGAGAAAGTTCCTGAACGTCTCAAACTCGCTGAAACTGAGTTCGCCGGCTTTCTTGGGCGGCATCTCATAGGACTGCACCTTCTCCAGCACGGTCTGCCACAATTCCGGTTCGGCTTTGATGGCATCCAGATTCTCGAAGCGATCCAGGACGACATCGCCCTTCTTTTTTTCCGCATTGTGGCAGTCGTAACACTTCCGCGTCATCAACGGGCGGATTTCCTTGGTGTAATTCTCCGCGAGATCGGCGTGAGCGGTCAGTCGGCTAGCCAGCAGCGTGGCCAAAATCGCTGCCAGCAGCCGGCAGACTGGGCTCAACAATCGAATCACGACCGGGTACGGCTGGTGATTTACTTCGCCAGCTTGGCGTAACGGTCGGCGACGAAGTCCCAGTTCACGACGTTCCACCACGCGGTGATGTAATCCGCGCGCTTGTTTTGATACTTGAGGTAGTAGGCGTGTTCCCAGACATCCACGCCGAGCAAGGGTTGTTTGCCCGCCGTCAAGGGGTTGTCCTGGTTGGCCGACCCTTCAATGGCCAGTTTGCCATTGTTCACAACCAGCCAGGCCCAGCCGCTGCCGAACTGGCCCAGCCCGGCTTTACTGAGGGTTTCCTTGAACGCAGCCAAGCTTCCAAAGCTCGATTCGATGGCTTTGGCGAGTTCACCCTTGGGATCACCGCCACCGCCCTTCTTCATCATTTGCCAGAACAGCGAGTGGTTGTAGTGACCGCCGCCATTGTTGCGGACTGCTGTGCGAATTTTCTCCGGGACGGAGTTCAAATCTTTGACGAGGTCTTCAACTGACTTCTTGCCCGCATCGGGAAAATCGGCGACGGCTTTGTTGAGATTGTCCACGTAGGCCTTGTGATGCCGATCGTGGTGAATTTCCATTGTCTTCGCGTCAATGTGGGGTTCGAGCGCGTCGAATGCGTAGGGCAGTGGCGGCAGCGTGAACGGACCAGTCGGCCCCGCGGGTGCGTTTTGGGCGATTACTTGGGGAACAATGGTCGCGGCGGCAGCAGCGAGCGCGGTGGTTTGGATGGCTTGGCGTCGGGTCATCATAGTAGGGCTTTTGGTTTTTGTTTCTTGCGACTCTATCTTCGACGGGGTGAGTAATGCAACTGTTCAACCGCCGGTCATCTTGCTCTTAATCTTCATCGTAATCTTAATCACTCATTTTGTGTCGGGATTACGATTACGAGCAAGATTTCGCAGGCTAGACCTCAAGTTGCTCTGGCAATCCCAGAATCTTCTTGGGGGCAACGATGCGAATGGTGATTGGCGTCTCGGTGCTCAACTTCGGCAGGTAACGAACGTCAGGTGGAAACAGGCTGGACGCCACCTTGTCTTTGCGGATCTGCTTGGCGATGGCGCCTTCAATGCGGCGGCGCATGCGATCTTCGGTGGCCAATGGTGCGACGAATGCCTTTTCCAGTTTGAAACACGCCCGGGCGGCCTCAAAGAGGGCCGGCCCTTCACGCAAAAACTCCGGCAGATTGGCGTGTCGACCCGGACGCCACAAACCGTCCCACAAGACTTTAATTTCACCACGCGCCATCGCTTGAGGATCGCAAATGCGGAAGTTGCCGCCGAGGGTCTGGATGACGTGCTCCTTCAACCGCGCATAAAATGAAGTACCCGTCTGTCCGATGTGCGTGATGCGATAACTCTCGCCGACCTGAACGGCGGTAAAGAAAATCCCGGCAGCCTTGCGATGCACGCAATCAGCCAGCACGTCTTTGCTCTCGTTGCAAATTATGTGCGGCCCGTTGAAGGCGACGGTTAGCTGTTCGCCTGCCGAAGCTGAGATCTTTGCTGGAGATCGTTTCATGATTGCGTCTGAGGCTGAGCGTAAACTCACGAAGAGTCTGAGTGAAGATGGAAGTAGTTGGAGAAATGCGAGCGAAGATAGAGCTTGGCAGGGATTTCCTTACTGACTTTGCTTGGTTTGTTCTCGCACGAGGAACCATTCAAAGCGCAGTTGAACTTCGTCGTGGGCAAGTTTGATTTCCTGGCCTGAAGATGCACCAGAACCGGGCGATAGGCGAACGGTTGGAGGTCGAATGCTGAAGTCGGTCATTCTGACGGAGACATTCCCGGTTATCTTGAGCTTGCCGTTACCAAGCGGGAAGACTCGAATCGGCATTGAGACCTGATTTGTAATTCCGGCAACGATCAGTGCTCCTCGAGATTCAAATGCATAACCGTCCGCCTCCGTTTCAGGTGCTGTCTTGAGAACGAGTTCATTCAGCCGATAGAGAATGTTGGAGGACGTCTGCTCGCGCAGGAGTTCATGCAGATTTCTGTTCATGGTCTTGCCGGTCGGCTTGCCATTTAAATCAACACCTTGCAGGGAGGCAACGGGAATGGAAACCTCAGTCTGGGCAGAAACTTTGCCGAGGCGGACTTTCTGCCGTGGCTCAATCGGAAAGCCAGCGCCAACTTCGAGCAAGCCGTTGATGGTTTCGCCTTGAACTTGCCAGTCATGCAACGTGCCTGTGCCCTCGATCCTTACTCGGCTTTCCTGTTCTGACCGAAAGCGGACCAATTGATCGGCGGCATGAAGCAATGTGGAAAGGAGCAATGCCAGGCCAACCATTGCTTTGATTTTGAGGCTCATGGCGACTTTATTTCCCTCCATGCACCTCGCCGTAGACCTTCACGATGCCCTTTTCCAACGCTTCCCAATCGGCGGCGGTGGTTTCCCAGCCGCTGCTGAAGCGCAGGACTTGCGTGACTTGACCGGCTTTGTAACCCATCGCGCTGAGCACGTGTGAGGGTTCTTCCTTGCCGGTGGTGCAAGCCGAGCCGGTGCTAACGGCGAAGCCCGCTTTGTCGAGGCGCGTGACCCAGCGTTGCTGGCCACCCTCGGGCATCAAGGCGGAGGTCGTGTTCCACAAGCGCGGTGTGTTGAGGCCAACAACCGTTGTGCCGGGCACTTGGCGGAGCAGGAGTTTTTCAAACTTCTCCTTCCACTCGGCACGGGTCTGATGATGGTTCTCGGCTAGTTGCTTTTCGCGCACGTCGAGCGCGGCAAGCATCGAGATGATGATGGGCAAATTCTCTGTGCCGGCGCGCTGGCCGCGTTCCTGTTTGCCACCGAAAAGGAGTGAATTAACTTTGCTCTTGTTGGGCACCTTGAGAAAACCCACGCCGCGCGGGCCGCCGAATTTATGCGCCGCGCCAGTGACGAAATCGCATTCGCCCAAACCTTTGGCGGGCATTTTGCCGAGCCATTGGACCGCGTCGGTGAAGAACGGCACCTCATACGCCTGGCAGATGGCAAGGAGTTCGCGCCATGGCTGGATCACGCCGGTTTCGTTGTTGGCGCACATGACGCTGACGACGCCGGGGCGCTTGTCGGCGATTTCCTGCGTGAACCAGTCCATGTCCACTACGCCGTCGTGCGTCACAGGAATCACCTTCGCGCGTTTGCCGAAGTAATGCTTCGTCGAATCGTGGACGCAGGGATGTTCGATGGCGCTGATCCAGACTTCGGCATCTGGGTTGAGTGTTTGCGCGAAGTGATGCATGGCCATGTTGTTGGCCTCGGTCGCGCCGCTGGTCCAGATGATGTCGCTCGGATGACAACCCAGGTGGTGCGCGAGTTTTTCGCGGGCCTCGGTCATCGCCTTGTTCGCGGCGAGGCCGAACGCGTGCGGGCTGGAGGGATTGCCGTGAATCTTCTCGGTGGCTTCGAGCCAGGCCTCGCGGGCCTCGCGCATGACCGGCGCGGTGGCGTTGTAATCGAAATAAAACATCGGCACAGAGGATAGGAAAAATAGCGGGGTAGAAAAGGAGAAAGGGCGGGCGACCAGAGAGCGGCTAGATGCTTTGAATCTAAGATGGAGCATTTCTCCACAAAGGTGATCACCGGTGCGGCATGGCCAGAGTCAGTTCTGATTTGTCAATTCCCGGCCAAGGCCTGAACCTCGCCCTCACTGATTCATCTGGTAGATCATTTCAGCGAGTAAAAATGCGTATGCAGCCGCTAACACAGTTGCGATGAGGACCAGACTATTTCGGGTCGTTTTCCCGGTGAAAAATCGAACGCATCCATAGCACACCATCAACGCCCCCAACACGAACCCAAGAATTGTGCGTTCGCTTTGTAACATCGAGAGGCCTAACACAGTGCCGCCCACAGTTCCGCCGAGCAAACCACCAATTGCGGCACCGAGAAAGGTCCATGGTGTAATTTTACGATCCTTCGTGTCCTCCTGATGTTCGGCAACTACTCTGTCTGATATTTCGGCGATCTCCTCGGGAGGCAGTGTGGCCGAGCGCATCTGGTCTTTCACACGGGAAGGCGGTAAGCCTTTTTGGAGCGAATCCCGCGCATCCTGCGTCAGACGTTGGATCTCTTTGGTCCTTTCCGCCTGCAGTTGCAGACGTTGGATGAGCGCTTCCGGGCCACCCCGTTGCTTGATGACGCCTGACAGGGCCTCCTTGGCCTCAGGGGTGTATTCATCTTTGCGAATCCACACATCGAAGAGCTCTACGTCAGAGTAACTGCTGTATTTGTCGTTTAGTTCCTGGACGGTTGGCATAGTATCCTCATTTATTGGCTGGATCGGTCACATCACCGCCAGGGCCAGCTCCTGTTGGTGGCGACAGGGGCACAAGTGCCAAATAGCTGCACGGGATAAGGGCTGTGGGATCACTGGTCGAGAGGCCGGTGCGAAGGGCGGGCGTCCGGCAGGCATAGGTCACACGTTGCGGTTTGTAGGTACGGCACGGGGGCGAGTGCAGTTGCCGAAAACAACTGCCGACGAACAGCAGCCGCCTTCGTCTCCAACGTCCAGCCTCCCTCCAGCCGTCCAATTCTGGCAAGCGCAATTGCTCATCCTTTCTTGGCCGGACTTCGCCAAGCCACCTAATCCCAGCCAAATCATCACGAAGCCCGGGGAACAACAAGGCCGTTCGGAGTGCGCCCGCCCTCTCTGCCCGGAGCGCCGGTCTCCGACCCGGCACGGAAACGAAACCCCAAAAACGCACCGGATCGAAGTCCAGACCTTGAATCCTCGCCTCATGATCTCGTTCCGTTCTTTTCGCGTAGTTCACGTGGTTCGTGTTCATTCTTGGTTTTGGTTTCACGGCTTCGCCTTCACCTCGCAGGCAGGTGCGCGGCCAACCAGGCATGGTCGGGCACCTCCCGCGACCAAACCGGATTCAGATAATAATTCCAGTCCCACGGGACAACCTTCGCGATGACCCATCGATGTCCTTCCACATGACCGTCGAGGAAGGACAAGTTTGCGCCTCGGCGATGACGATCTGCCGGGTAGTCAAACCACTCGCAGCCACCGATGACAAAAATGCCATCGTCCACCGACTGCTCGTGATCATCAATCAAGACAAAGATCTCGGCTGGACCAGGTGCGGCGATCTGACCTGCGTTCCACTTTCGCACTTGGCCGCGGGGATTTGGGTCCGCCCAAACTTGACCGTTTACCGTGAAGTCGCCGCCGAGCCACCACTGGACGCTGTAACTGCGGGTGTGCAGGAGCGGGAAGTTTCCCTTGGTCTTGGCCCGATCCGACGGGCAATGGTAACTGCCGACCGCTGGAGCGTAGGCGTATAAGCTGCCATCCACCAGGTTAGCCGAAGAATCGTCGCGTTGGGCGTTTCCCAGCACCCACGAATTGGAAATATTAAACGCCCGACCGTACGCGTAAATGGAAGTGTTCGCTGGGAAACGGTCGTTGTGATCTGCCTCGTAGGATTTCCAACCGAGCTGTAACTGCCGGAGGTTGTTGAAACAACTCACGCTCTGCGCCCGGGTCCGCGCCTTGGACAAAGCCGGCAGCAGCAAGGTCGCCAGCAATACGATGATCCCCATCACCACCAGCAGTTCCACCAGGGTGAAGGCACGACATAACGCAACGCTGGGCCGCCCCGGAGACTCGCTCGCTCGCGCGGAAAACGCCGCCGAGAATTCACGGTTGCTTGATTTCATACGTTGGCCTTTGTGTTCGTGCCCGACCTCGACAGTCATCTCACCCATGAGGGGTTTCACTGGTTACTACGGCATTGGGTGGAAAACCTAACAACAGGCTGAAAGAAATAATCGCTTGGCCGCAAAGGGGCACAAAAGGCGCAACGGGGTAAGGCTGGGGCGCGGGCAAAGGAATCGAAACAATCTGCCCTATCCATTCCCTTGCCGATCATTCCGCTGCCAGACGCTCGCTCGATTACCGGGCTGCCGCCAACCTACGGCAGCCCGGGTTTCGCCGAGGCGAAGGGAGTAAACCCATGAAACCCTTCTTCGCCCCGCCTGACCTATGGAAGACAACTCGCGCGCGGCGATTGCACCTGGGCTTCATGGCTTGGACCTCACGGCACCTGGAGGCGGTAGAAGCAGTGGGCGTAATTGGTCGCGCGCCAGTCGGTGTAATTGGTGGTAACCCCGGCGCTGGTGCGGGCCAGCAGCTTGGTCCAGTTCACCAGATTGGTGGAGCCTTCCAGAATGTAGCGGGCTGGAGCGTCAGGCTCGGTGAACGTGAGTTGCACACCGTTGGCATTCTTGGTCGCACCCGTGAACACCGGTGCTGTGCCGTAACCCTGACTCTCGACCACGGTGAGAAACTGGTTGGCCGCGACGTTCGGGATTTCCTGCACGATGCCTGATGGCCATTCGATGCGCAGCGTGGTGACATTGGTGGCGTCGCCGAGGCCGAAGTGGGCGAGCAGGCCATTGTCCATTTGCACTTCTCCTTGCCCGGAGATTTCCCGCATTTGCCAGAAGTTCGTGCCGACGATGGTCGCGTTAACTCGCACCTTGGCGCCGATGCCATCGCGGTTCGAGGCCCGGCCGTCGAGCTTCACCTTCAGCCAGTGATTGGTGTTCCCATTATTCCGGAATAGGGAGTGCCGCAGGTTGGGGCCATATGGCATTAGTATGTCCAGGAAGCCATCGTTGTTATAGTCGCCTGGAACATGCCATCCCATGGCGCTCGTCGGACTGCCGAGGTTCCTACTTGTGAATGTTCCGTCACCATTATTCCGGAGAAAGGCGGCTGGGCGAGTCCCCGAAACGAAATTGGCAACAATATCCTGCCACCCGTTATTATCATAATCACCGGCCCAAATTGCATAGCAGTTCGTGAGCTGGCTGGAGAAGGCAATGGCGGCCACGTTGGTAAAGCCTTGCCCTGCAAGATTGCGGTAAAGCCCCACCAATCCTTTTTCGGCCCACACCAAAGCATCGAGGAAACCATCGTTGTCATAATCCGCCCAGGTGATGGCCGTGTAGCCCCCTGTGTTCCGTTTCATCTCGCCGATGTCCATCAGTGAGAATTTCCCCTGCCCATCAAGGTGAAGAAGTTGATTGGTCGTATAATTCCACCAGCTTGACAAGCACCCGTTTCCCACGCACCGGCTCAGTTCGGGCCATCCGTCATTGTCGACATCAGCCCATGCGGCAATGTCGGTTGGAGCTGAGTCGCCGACGATCAGTCCCACCTCTGCAGCGGTCATCTTCCGGAAGGGTACGTCCCCGTTGTTTCGATAGAAGAGATCATTCTGCCCGGGGCAACCCCCGTAAGTACCCACGAAGAGATCAAGGACGCCATCCCGATCATAGTCGGCCCAGGCTCCGGTGCCGGAATCGAGCCCGTCGATTACGGGATGACCAGTGGTGATCCGCGTGAACGAGCCGCCGCCGTTATTGTGGAAAAGTATGTCGTTCACACCGGAGAAGTTTGGCACGAAGAGATCCACCTTGCCGTCGTTGTCGTAATCGGCCCAGACATGGGCGAAAGTCCGCACGTACGTCAGGGCAATTGCGTTGGTCGTTATCTTTCTGAACGTGCCGTTGCCCTCATTGTGATAGAGCGGGGTGACCGCCGAAATATTCCCTCCCGGCGCGACACTCACGTCCAGCAGGCCATCGCCGTCGTAGTCAATCCAACAAGCATTCCAGGCTCCGACGGTATCTGTGGTCAAATCGCCGCCAGCGACCTGGGTAAACGTAGGATCAATCGTCAGCAACGCCGTGCGGGAGTTGGTGAACCCGCCGATGACGTTGCTGGCCCAAGCGACGTAGCCGCCGGCATGGGCGACAGTGACGTTGGTGATTTGGAGTATGGAGTTCGTAGCCGAGGGTAGGTTGGTGCCTTCATGCTGCCACTGATAACTCAATGGCGGATAAGCAGTGTTGGCATTAACTTGGAGGGTGACGCTAACCCCCGCACTGACGTTCGTGTCCAAGGGACGGTTGGGTACGGTCCACCACGGATCCTGCCCGATAGCGGTGAGCAGGAAGCCGAGGAGGCTTATGGTTACAGCAAGCCCAGCGAAATGAGTCCGCTGCGCCCACGTGACGAGGTCGTTTTGAAACGACGATTTTGTTGTGAGTTTCGTTTTCATAGGTCCTTTTGGTTTCGCCACTGTGCGGGTTGCGCCCCACACGGAGGCCTTCATTGGCGTACTACGGCATCCGGTGGAAAACCTAACAACCACCGGAAAGAAAAAATCGCCTGGCCGCCAAAAGGCACAGAAGGCGCAGAAAGGTGGAAGCCAGCGCTCTTGGTTCGGTAAAGCAATATTCCGCCGGGCCGGTGGGGCACTAGCCGTTTTGCCTGCTTCATACTTCCCCGAGTTTTGTGCTGCTTGTGTCTTTTGGTGCCATGCAGCGGCAGCGTTTGAGTTTCACTCCATCGTCACGGCGACTAGGAACGGAGCGGCGGTGGGGTCATCTCGGCCACGCCCGCGCTCCTTATCTTTTCTGCGTGGATCTGCGGTTTCAGCGCGAGGTGACGGCGTTGGTCATCTGCGCCTCCGCCGCTGCGATTTCTTCCCACGACGGCGCTACCCAAGCCTGCCACGGCGGGCCGGCGAGAATCGCGTCCCCATCGGCACTCCATGTGGTCGCGACTAGAAGCGACCCGGTGCCGGCCAAGGTCAGGAGTTCCTGCCGCGTACCGACATCCCAGAGCTTGACGGCCTCGCGCCCGCCACCAGCGGAAATCAACCGCCGTCCATCCGGGGAGAAGGCGATGCCAAAGGCCCCGTTCAGGTGGGCGTGGAGGTCGCTGCTCAACTCGCCCGTGAGGGGTTCAAACAACCGCAGCAAACCACCCACGGTGGATAAGGCTACCAGTCCGCCATCGGGCGAAACCGACAGCGACGAGGGGGAATGTCTCCCGGGGACACGCCGTGGTGACTGGTCGGTGTGAGACAGGTCGTAGAATCTGATTTCATGGTCGGTGACTGGTTCGATGACCACCACCAGCACCCGGTCGCCCGCGGCAAAGGCCGCATCACGTATGATCCCGCCGCTTGACGCTACGATCTGCCCGGTTTCGACATTCCAAGCGCGCAAGGAATCCCGCCCCTTGATCGCGGCTGCCAGGTATTTTCCATCCCCACTGAAGCGAAAAGGAACCAGCCCCGGAACATCGCTCTTCAGCTCCATTCGACAGCCAGGTGTCGCCAGACTCTTCAGGTAAACCGAGTTTGGTGAAGTTCCTTCGGTCCACGCGACCAGTTGGCGGGTGGTGTTGTAGGCAAATCCGGTCGGGTGCGCGCCGGAATCCAAACTAACAGCACCTCGTTGAATGAACGCGGAACCACACAATTCCCGGACCTGAATCTGGTTGGTCCCGTCCCAATGGCACAGAATGTTGGTGATAAACCAGCCCAAGACATTGGTGGAGAACCCGATCTCGAACAGCGGTTGCGGGGCGGAGGCAAGTTTGAGATCAAGCAGTTCGGGTGCATGGCCGGGTGGTAGCAACAGCAAGCGCGAGTGGTCCAGCGACAAAACCTGATCGAACCGGAGGTACTCCGGCAAACGGCGGTATCCATCCGTGGCGCTCTTGCCATCCTCCTGCCACAACATGAGGTCACCGTCCTTGCTCGCGCTGGCGACAAGCTGTGCCGTCTCCGAAATTGCAACGCCTTGAACCTCGTCGTTGTGGCCGCGCAGCACGCTGGTCTCGGTCCAAGTGCGCGTATCCCAAAAGCGGATGGTTTGATCGCTCGACGCGGAGAGCAAATGTTGGCCGTCCTTCGTGAAGACCAGCTTGGTAACCCAACCAGCGTGTCCGGCAAGTTGGGCGATGAGCCGGCCGGTCGCAGCTTCCCAGACGTGGATGGTGGGATCTTCATATCCGGATCCCGAAGCCAGCACCCGCCCGTCGGGCGAGATAGCCAATGTGGACAGCCCCAAGTCGCGTTGGCGTTCGGTCTGCCAGAGTTCCGCGCCAGTGACGAGATCGAGACACTGGATGTTGTAGCGGTAATTCGGACGGTCAGAACGTGCCAGATACACACGCCGGTTGTCGGGGGATAGCCGTGCGGCTCCAATTTCGGGATTATAGCTATAGATGGTCGGGTGGCGGCTTTCGATCTCGGCTGACGACGCATTCACCACCCAGACCGCGTCGGCGAATTCAGGGGTTGATCGGGCTGATCCGGCGTAGATGACCACCCGCGAACCATCCTGCGAAAACGCCAGGTCACGAACGTCCCCCGCGCCTAGGGTGGGCGCCCGCCAGAGGATTGATTCCCGGCCAGAGTCGAGGTCATACAGGGTGACTACTCTGGGTTCGGAAGTTGCCGCCAGAAGGTTGCGAACCGGAGAAAAGGCCACCCGTCCCTGGTAGGGCTGGTCGCGATCCGTGAGGGCCCGAATCAATCGCCGGCCCGGCACATTCCACAAATCCACGCGTCCGTTGTACCAACCCACGGCCAAGAGGCTGCCATTTGGGGAAAAGCTGACGGAATATCCGCGCATCGGTCGATTGGTGAGCGTGACGAGCGCGCTGCTGCGGGTCAGTTGCCAGAGATAACGCCACTCCCATCCGCGGAGGTCTTCCTCGCCGGGTTGTGGACGATGCCGGTCCAGCAACCGACGCGCGCGACCGAGATTGTTCATTTTCAGCGCCTGCTGGGCGAGATTCATGTCCGAGGCGTAAAGCAAGCGTTTTGCATGCTGCGCGGTTTCATCGGCACGGTCACGCTGCCGTGCTTCTTCCATCACCATCTTCTCCGCCCGTTGCCATTGGGACAGCACGCCCCAAAGGCCTGAGGCCCCGAATATCACTAGGGCCAATGAAAGCCCGGCGATTTGCGGTTTGCGCCGGCACCAGCGCCAGAAATGCGTGGCCACGCTGACGGGGCGGGCTTGAATCGGTTCACCGCGGAGGAAGCGACCCAGTTCGTCGGCCACTGCCTGCGCCGAGGCGTAGCGTTGTTTCGGTTCTTTTTGCAGGCATTTGAGACAGAGCGTTTCGAGGTCGCGCGGGACACTCGGGTTCAAGGTGCGCGGCGACACGGGATCGTTCTCCAGGACCTGGCGCACGGCGGCGCTCGCATCCTCGGCCATGAACGGCGGTCGGGTGGTGAGCAGGTAATAGAGGATCGCGCCCAGGCCGTAGATGTCGCTGGTCGGGCCGCTGGTCTTGTGTTTGCCCGCCGCCTGTTCGGGCGGCATGAAGTTGGGCGAACCCAGGGCTTGGCCGGACACGGTCAGGTCGGAGGTCGAACCGGAGAGGCGCTTCGCCAGACCGAAGTCGGTGATGCGCGGCTGGTCGAATGCATCAATGAGAACGTTCGACGGCTTGAGGTCGCGATGCAGCACGCCTTGTTGATGTGCGTAGTGGATGGCTTTGGCGATGGTTTCCACGTAAGCCGCCGCACTGCGAGCGGGCAATGGTTGATCGCGCACGAGATCCACCAGGCTGCGGCCCGAGACGAAATCCATCGTGAAATACGGCAAGCCGTCCTGTTCGCCGATTTCGTGGATGGCGACGATGTTCGGGTGTTGCAGTTGTGCGGCGAGTTCGGCTTCGGAGCGAAACCGGCCGAGAGCGACCTTGCCGGCGAATTGGCCGCCGAGCAGCATCTTGAGCGCAACTTCGCGATGCAGGCTGCGTTGGCGGGCGCGATAAACCACGCCCATACCGCCGTGGCCGAGTTCTTCCAGAAGCTCGTAGTCACCAAAGACACCTAGATGCCTCGCGTTTGTGAAGGCGGTCGACTCGCCGTCTGCCGCGAGGGCTTCGCGCATAAGGCATTTCGGGCAGAGGCCCAGCGGCGCGTCGGACCCGAGCGTGTCGCCACACACCGGGCAGCGGGCTTCGGACGATGGACTGGAACTGACGTCGTTCAAGTTTAGGTCCTACACTGGTTACTACGGCACCGGCGGAGAAAGCTAACGGTTCAACCACTCAAAATTTTGAAGAGGTGGCGCATCTCCTCTTCGATCTCGACCGGACGGCTGACGGTGTGGGCGATCTCTTCGCAGACGAGTTCGCGGTAATGTCGGCGCAGGCGATGCACGGTCATGCTGAGCGCGGCCTCGCTCAGGCCGAGTTGCGGCGCCAGTTCGGCGTACGACACGCCGCGATCGCCGAGCAACACGCCTTTGAGGCGGGCAAACAAATCGGCGCGTCCGCTCGCCGCCGCTTCGGATTCCAACTGGCGGAGCACATTGTCGAGCAGCGTCAACGCCCAGCGCCGCTCGAAGAGTTGTTCCGGCGTGTCCGGATTGGCCGGCTCCAGCGCGTAGCGGTGTTCGGCCACGATGGCGTCCAAGGACAACAACGGTTTTCCGTCCCCGCGCTTCTGACGATGGGCGTGATCCACCGTGTCGGCGACAAAATGATTGAGCGCCGCGAGCAGATAGGAACGGAAGCGGCCTTTGTCGGAAACCGCTGAGGTGAAGAACTGGTTTGACAGCAAATGGGCGATGAAGCCTTGAACCAGGTCCTCCGCATCGGCCGGTTGATGACCGCGTCGCCGCAAGTAGGCGTAGAGGGGATACCAGTAGGCGGTGCAGAGCTGTTGGAGCGCTTCGCGGGCGCGGTTGGGGTCGAGGGTATGCGTGGCCAGCACCACACTCCAGTGGGTGGACGGAAAAACCTGAGCCGGAGTCCCGATCATAGCCGGCAGGACAATGGTTTGGTAATGCGTGAGTCTGGCGGGGGCGAGTGCAGTTGCCGAAAACAACTGCCGTACGAGGGCAGCCGCCTTCGTCTCCAAGTTGAATTATCCGCCCGCTACCCAAGGCCTCAAGCACATTTGCCGCTCATTTATTGGCCAACGCTTGCAGCACGACTAATCTTGGCGGGCGACTATCCCTCGTGGTGAGTCAGGGGCGGGACGCTGAGTGTAACCCGCAGTCCAGTTTCCATGCTAACCACACAACCGGCGGAATTTGCGGAACCTCTTCGCATTGATGAACCGTTGACTCAGCACCGCGCTTCAAGGCGGGCTAGGATCTTTTTGTGGGCGCTGGTGAAAGCGACTTTGTGGAGTTGGGCGAGCGTGCGCCAGTCACCGTCGTGGAGCGCCGTCCGCCGGCCCGGCGTGCTTCTAACAACGCTAGCCAGGTCGGAGACCGGCGCTCTGTTGGGACCGGTGAGCTCGGCACGCCAAGCCTCCAGCGTGATGCGGTAGCGGGTGATGGAGTGTTTAATGAGGCAAAGGGGTTTGGCTGCCGTAATACGGACGCCAAGTTCTTTCGCGACGGAGCGCGGCGCTGCGAGCTGCCGCATTTGCGAGTGATTTGAGTTTCCGTTAATTGATTGCTTTCCGCGATTTGCTGGTTGCTGCGTGTCGGAGACCCGCGCTCCGATTTCGGCATTCGGAAATTCCCAGAGGTGCGCGTTGACGACGTCAGCGGGACGCTGGCGGACGAGGAATTTACCGTTGCGTTCGACGACGAAGGCGATGAAGCGGCGTTCGGTGGTGGCTTCGCGTTTGCCGAGGTTGGGGAGTTGGTCTTGGAGATTCTCTTTGTGCGCGATGCAGTTTTTTTGGACGGGGCAGACGGTGCAGTTCGGTGAACGTGGCGTGCAGATGAGCGCGCCGAGTTCCATCAGGGATTGGTTCAGAAAAGAACAGCGAGGAATATCCCGCGCAGCGGCGAAGTTTGCAAAGGATGGAAAATGTTTCGGTTGAAATCCGATTGTATGGGCGGCAACAACCAACTGTTCTGCGTGTTGCCAGAGCTGGGCGTTGGTTTGCTTTTCGCGCGGATCGGTTTTGATGCCGTTGATGCGGGTCAAGACGCGGATGACGTTGCCGTCGAGGATGGGTGCGGGCTGATTGAAGGCGATGCCGCAAATCGCGCCGGCGGTGTAACGACCAATGCCGGGCAGGGCGAGGACGGCGTCGAACGTTTGCGGGAATTGGCCGTCGTGTTCCCCGATGATTTGCTGCGCGGCTTTCTGCAGGTTGCGGACACGGGTGTAATAGCCGAGGCCTTCCCAGAGTTTATGGATTTTGTCGGCGTTCGCGCGGGCGAGGCTTTCGATGGTGGGCAACTCGCGCATCCAGCGTTCCCAATACGGGATGACGGTTTTGACCTGCGTCTGCTGGAGCATGATTTCGGAAACCCAGATGGCGTAGGGATCACGCGTGCGCCGCCACGGGAGGTCGCGGGCGTTGGTGGCGAACCAGTCGAGCAACCGCGCGACGAGTTTTGAGTTTTTACTTTTCGAGTTCAGAAATGGCGAACCACGAAATACACGAAGCCCACGAAAAGTGAACGGAGAAAATGTCGCGCAAAGCGCGCTAAGGCTGTGTTACCGTCTCCGGTTCCCTAAGACCGAAAGGATGGTGTGCGTCGAACTACCTGTGAGATTTAACACCGCGCCATTTTGGTTCAGAGAATAGGTTAGCGAACGGCCATTACCAATTGGGCTGGAGGAGCGAACATCCGCGTTTGGTGCACCTAGAACCTGTTCCAAGAGCCTCCGTATCGTTTCAAAACGCCCACCTTCCAAAACGATTACGTCGAGCGCCTCGCGCGACACGCAAATCCAATCTGATCGAGAAACGAGCGGCGAACTATTCGTGGCGAACCCGCCTCGACTGATGACGCATTCCTTAACGGCTTGAATAATATCGCCACTGTTTCTCTTGGCGGTCACTTTGGTGCAATTACCCAAAGTGAGGCCCGCTCTTTTGGATGGAGCGAAATCGAGGTCAAACCAAAAGCACTCCGAACTACACTCAACTTCAAGAAATCGGCGAGGAACGTCGGTTGCCACTCGCTTGTGATTGATATCCATGACGGTGAATCCGTTAGCGTCTTCGACCCAACTAACCAAGGTGAGCTTGTATTTGTTTGTTGAGAACGGGAGCGCACTTGAACACAGTTCAGTATAGGAGGTGCCGCCGGAGTAGATTGATAGAGAATAAATATTCGATTGAGCCGGGCAATGTGCGTAGACCAGGGTCATCAATGTGGAGCAGGCATACTTGTTCAGAAATACTTTCGCGAGCATCCCGAGCCTCCCACTGGCTATCCGGTGCTTGAGCCAAACGCTGTTTGGGTTCATCATGAAAACGAGACTCTGCCTGATAAAATCCCTTGTCCACAGTTTCTTTGTAGCGTTCGCGTCCTTTGAGCGACTGGCGTTACCAAAGCCAAAAATCTTTTGTGTCCTTTGCGTTCTCTTGCGGCTATTAAATCGGCGGCGTGAGCGCGAAACCACTGACGAGTTACACTTGCAAGTTGACGGATGAACAGGCGGCGGCGTTAAAGTCGTGTCTGGAGGCGCGGAATTTCACGCCGCGCGAAGTGCCCTACGCGCGGTTCGCCGGTGAGAAGGACAAGACGAACGTGGTGTTTTACGACAGCGGCAAGCTCGTCGTGCAAGGGAAGGGGACGCAGGAGTTCGTCGAGTTCGTGCTCGAACCGGAGGTGTTGAAGCAGGCGAAGCTGGGCTACGAGGCGGTGTTGAATCCGGAGTTGTTGCTGCCGCGCATCGGCGTGGACGAAAGCGGCAAGGGCGATTTCTTCGGGCCGATGTGTGTGGCGGGTGTGTATGTGAACGAGTCGGTGCTCGCGGCGTGGAAGGATGCGGGCGTGCGCGACTCAAAAAATATTTCGAGCGACAAAAAAATTTCCGATCTCGCGAAATTGATCAAGGACACGCCCAGCTGCGTGACGACGGTCGTGCCGATTGGCAACGAGGCTTACAACCGGCTTTACGCGAAGATGCGGAGTGTGAATAACGTGCTGGCGTGGGGGCACGCGCGGGTGATTGAGAATTTGATGGGCCAGCGGCATCGCATGAATCCGCCGCCAGTAAAAGCGATCAGTGACCAGTTCGCGGCGAGCAAGAGTGTGGTGGAAAAGGCGCTGATGAGCATGGGGCGGGAGTTGGAGTTGGTGCAGCGGCACAAGGCGGAAGAGGATTTGTCGGTGGCAGCGGCTTCGATTCTGGCGCGGGATGAATTTGTGAAGCGGCTGGCGGGATTAGGTAAAGATTTGGGCGTGGAACTGCCAAAGGGTGCGGGGACCAACGTGGACGCGGTGGCGAAAGAGTTGTTCGCCGTGCGCGGAGTTGAGGTTTTAGCAAAAATTGCCAAGATGCATTTCCGCACAGCTTTGCGGGCGCAGGGGTTGCCGGAACCGCCGAAAACGGAGTGGCGGGGCGGCTCAACCAAAAAAATCTGAAATCCCTGTTGACACACTTTTTGGAGTTTCCTATTTTGTCCGCCGTCTTAGGGCTGTAAATAGAGACAAAAAACGACCAAACCCTCAGGCTTTTCGAAGTGCGAGAAGATGTGGGGGTGGTTTTTTGTCGTTTGGGCGCATCAGGATCCGAAGAGAGAATTTGGTTGCCCATGTAGCTCAGTTGGTAGAGCACATCCTTGGTAAGGATGAGGTCATCAGTTCAATCCTGATCATGGGCTCCAGACAATTTAAGTGACGCAATAACTAGCAACGTTAACGACAACAACGCAACGCAGGAGACAAAATGGCAAAAGAGCAATTTCAACGAACCAAGCCCCACGTCAACGTCGGCACCATCGGTCACGTTGACCACGGCAAGTCCACGCTGACGGCGGCGATCGTCCATGTGCAATCCAAGAAGGGCATGGCCACTCCCATTTCGTATGCGGCCATCACCAAGGGCGGCACCGTGCGCGATGACACCAAGACGGTGACCATTGCGGTGTCGCACGTCGAATACGAGAGCGCCAAGCGTCACTACGCCCACGTGGATTGTCCCGGTCACGCGGACTACATTAAGAACATGATCACCGGTGCGGCGCAGATGGACGGCGCGATTCTCGTGGTCAGCGCGGCGGACGGTCCGATGCCGCAGACGCGTGAACACATCTTGCTCGCCCGCCAGGTCGGTGTGCCGAGTATCGTGGTGTGTCTGAACAAGGTTGACCTCGCGGACGCGGACCTGCTCGAGTTGATCGAAATGGAAATTCGCGACTTGCTCACCAAGTATGGTTTCCCGGGCGACAAGACTCCGATTGTGCGCGCTTCGGCGACGGCGGCTCTGGCGGGCACGCCGGAAGGCGAGAAGGCGATTCAAGATTTGCTCGACGCTCTGGATTCATTTGTGCCTGATCCGCTGCGCGAAGTGGACAAGCCGTTCCTGATGTGCGTCGAAGACGTGTTCAACATTGAAGGTCGCGGCACAGTCGTGACCGGTCGTGTGGAACGCGGGGTGTTGAACAAGATGTCGGAAGTCGAGATCGTCGGTTTGCGCGACACGCGTAAGACGGTGGCGACGGACATTGAAATGTTCCGCAAGTTGCTCGACAGTGCGACTGCTGGTGACAACGTCGGGGTGCTGTTGCGCGGCACGAAGAAGGAAGAAGTCGAACGTGGCATGGTGCTCGCCAAACCCGGCTCGATCACGCCGCACACGAAGTTCAAGGCGGAAGTGTACGTCCTCTCGAAGGATGAAGGTGGCCGTCATACGCCGTTCTTCACCAACTACCGTCCGCAGTTCTATTTCCGCACGTCGGACGTGACGGGAACATTGAACCTGCCGGCCGGTGTGGAAATGGTGATGCCCGGTGACAACGTTTCCGTGGACGTGGAACTGCAGAAGGCCGTCGCCATGGAAAAGGGCCAGCGCTTCGCCATTCGCGAAGGCGGTCGCACCATCGGTGCCGGTCGTATCAGCGAAGTGGTCGCTTAAGCGGCGCGGCCAGGTTTTCGGGAAGCGGCGGAAACAAACGTCGCTTCCTTTTTAGTCCAGTTGAGGCAGCCGGAGAATTTTTGGATAGGGCGTTAGCTCAATTGGTAGAGTAGCGGTCTCCAAAACCGTTGGTTGAAGGTTCAAGTCCTTCACGCCCTGCCAAAATCCAGGCTGGAGAGGTGGCAGAGTGGTCTATCGCGGCGGTCTTGAAAACCGCTTTGGGTTTACGCCCAACGGGGGTTCGAATCCCTCCCTCTCCGCCAGCCTTCGCTGCGGCGAGACAAGAGCAGGGCTACCGCACCGAAAGGAAACGAAGGCGGGGGGAAACAAGCAGTTGCCGCGAGTTTCGGCTCGGCAGGCCAGGATTACGGTGAACGCATGACAAAGACGCTGATATGGGTCGCGGTGGTCGGGGTGATCTTCGGAGTCCTCTGGTGGCAGGGGCAACTGAAGCGTCTCTCCTTGTACTGGCAGCAGACGACGGAGGAGCTGAAAAAATGCACCTGGCCGACGTGGAGCGAATTGAAGGGCTCGACCGTGGTGGTTTCGATTTCGATTTTTCTGCTCGGCCTGCTGACCTTTGTGGTGGATCAAATCCTGTTCGCGCTGTTCATCAAATTATAGCCGCATGAAGCCCCAGTGGTTTGTCATCCATACGCTTTCCGGCCAGGAGCAAAAGGTCAAGGAAAGCATCGAGAAGCGCATCAAGACCGAGGAGATGCAGGATTTCATCAAGGAAGTCTTGGTTCCGATGGAGAAGGTCGTCGAGGTGCGCAACCAGAAGAAGACGGTTTCGACGCGCAAGTTGCATCCGGGGTATGTCTATATCCAGATGGTGTTGCTGGACGAGAGCAAGCGCGTGATTCCGAAGCCGTTTTACTTCATCAAGGAAACGCAGGGGGCGATTGGTTTTGTCGGGGGCGAACACCCGCATACGGCGACGGACGAGGAAATGGAAACCATCAAGGCGGCGGTTTCCGCTTCCGAGGAGACAGAGCGCCCGAAGGTCGCGTTCAATGTCGGGGAAACGGTCAAGATCAACAACGGTCCGTTCCTGAATTTCAGCGGTGTGATCGAGGAGATTGATCCCGAGCGCGGCAAATTGAAGGTCACGGTGAACATTTTCGGCCGCAATACGCCGGTTGAACTTGAGTATTGGCAGGTGGAAAAGGGTTGATATAATCGAAATCCTGCTTGTGCCGGGTAAGGCCCAGGTAGAGGCGATTAAGTTTAAGCAAAAGATTAGGACTAAGAGATTTTCGTATGGCGAAGAAAGTTACAGGCATTATCAAGTTGCAGATTCCCGCCGGTCAGGCGAATCCGGCGCCGCCCGTCGGCCCGGCGCTCGGCCAGCACGGCGTGAACATCATGGGTTTCTGCAAGGAATTCAACGCGGCCACCAAGGGTGACGCGGGGTTGGTCATTCCCGTGGTCATCACGGTTTACCAGGACAAATCATTTACCTTCATCACCAAGTCGCCGCCCGCTTCGATTCTTTTGAAGAAGGCCGCCGGGATTACGGCGGGTTCGAAAACGCCCAACAAGGAGAAAGTTGGCAAGGTCACCCGCAAGCAGGTCATGGACATTGTGAAGTTGAAAAAGAGCGACATGAACGCGACGTCTGACGAGGCCGCCTTCCGCGTCGTCTCTGGAACTGCCCGCAGCATGGGCATTGAAGTTGTCGGTTAACAAACAACGCGGGAGAGTCGCCTGACTCGCATGCACCGCTCATAAAAATGCCAAGTAAACGATTCAAGAAAGCGCTCGAACAAGTGGACGCCGCGAAGGCGTACGTGCTGAAGGATGCCGTCGGCGTCCTGGCGAAGTTCCCGAAAGCGAAATTTAACGAAACCATTGACCTCGCGTTCCGCCTCGGCGTGGACCCGAAACAATCCGACCAGATGGTGCGTGGCACCGTCCCGCTGCCTCACGGCAGCGGCAAAGTCGTGCGCGTGCTCGTATTCGCCAAGAGCGGTGCGGCGGCGGATGCCGCGCGGGCGGCGGGGGCGGAGTTCGTCGGTTTTGAAGACATGATTGCCAAGTGCAACAGCGGTTGGTCGGACTTCGACGTGGCGGTCGCCACGCCCGAGGCGATGGTCGAAGTGCGCAAACTGGGCAAGGTGCTCGGACCGCGCGGCTTGATGCCGAATCCGAAGACCGGCACCGTGACTGAAGACACCGCCAAGGCGGTGAAGGAAGTCAAAGCGGGCCGCGTGGAGTTCAAGGTCGACAAAGCGGGGAACATTCATGTGCCGGTGGGCAAGGCGTCGTTTCCGCCGGTCCAGATCGAAGAAAACGCTCGTTCCGTGATTGAGGCCGTGGCCAAGGCCAAGCCCAGCGGTGTCAAAGGCACTTACATTCACAGTTGCACGATTTCGGCGACGATGAGTCCCGGTGTGCGGGTGGACGTTCGCGAGTTCGCGACCCATTAACCTTCAACCTATTTGATCCATGCGCGCAGAAAAACAGATTCTCACAAAAGAATATCTCAACCGGCTGAATGCCTCGCCGTTCTTCATTGTGGTGGGCTACACCGGGCTGAAGGTTGAACAGTTGACCAAACTCCGCAAGAGCCTGAACAGCTCCGGGGCGGAGGTTCATATCGTCAAGAATTCCATCTTCCGTATCGCCGCGAAAGAAGCGGGCGTCGCGGACTTGAACGGCTCCCTGGCCGGTCAGATTGCCGTCGTCACCGGCCAGAAGGATGTCTCCGCCGCCGCGAAGGTGCTGAAGACTTTCGGTGCCGACAACGAAAAGCTGAAGGTTAAGTTTGGCTATTTGAATAGCAAGCGGATGGAAGAGTCCGAGATCATGACGCTGGCGGATTTGCCGAGCATCGAAGTCTTGCGCAGCAAGATTTTGGGTGTCATCAACGCCCCGGCGCAGAAGCTCGTCACTTTGCTCAATACGCCGGCCTCGCAGCTCGCCCGTGTCATCAAGGCGAAGGCCGAGAAGGCCGCCGCCTAGGCAACCATTTCCCGCCGGTTAGCCATCGGCGGGAGTTAACCAACAAACCAGTAAATCGTCGGTTCACGGCCGTGAACTCAAACCACCTGTGGCTCGGGTGACGACGAGACGAATAGAAAGCAAGGAAACAGTTATGGCAGACATCGCAAATATCGTGGAAGAGTTGAGCAAGTTGACGGTTATCGAAGCCGCTGACCTGGTCAAGAAACTGGAAGAGAAGTGGGGCGTTACCGCCGCTGCTCCCGTCGCCGTCGCCGCCGCTGGTGGTGCCGCGGCCGGTGCGGCTGCTCCCGCTGCCGCCGCCAAGGACACGTTTGACGTGATTCTGGCCTCGGTGCCGGCAGACAAGAAGATTGCCGTGATCAAGGCGGTCCGCGAGATCAAGGCCGGCCTCGGATTGGCCGAAGCCAAGGCTCTCGTGGAAGGCGCGCCCAAGCCGGTGTTGGAAGGCGCGAACAAGGCCGATACCGATTCCGCCAAGAAGAAGCTGGAAGAAGCGGGCGGCAAGGTCGAAGTCAAGTAATTCACGGGCCGATTGCGTGGGGCGACGTCTGGGAAAGGCGTCGCCCCGCTTTCGCCCCGGGTCCAGGTAGAATCTAAATCAAAAGTCGTAAAACAGCGGAACTCCGCAACGTTATCGGAGTTCGGGTGTTGGCAAGTTCGCGGTTGAACGTCGCGGCCTTGCCTTGTGTCGTTTGTGTTAAACAACGGTCCGGTCGGGAGATCGGCCAGTAGAAAAAGGTCCACATGCCATCGCGAGCCACTGAAAGAATCAACTTCGGCAAGATCAAAGAGATCATCGCCCCGCCGAACCTGATCGAACTGCAAACCAGTTCCTACAAGGAATTCCTCCAAGCCGACTTGGCGCAGTCCAAGCGCAAAAACCTGGGCATGCAGGCGGTTTTCACCGAGGTTTTCCCGATCGAGAGTTACGACGGCAAGGTGGTGCTTGATTTTCATTCCTATGAAATCGGCGAACCGAAAGTCGACTGGCTTGAATGCCTGCGCGAGGGCCTGACCTACGGTGCCCCGCTCTACGTGACGTTCCTGCTCAAGGACGAGAAGGGCAGCAAGGAGGAAAAAGTATTCATGGGCGAACTGCCGCTCATGACCCCGCAAGGCACCTTTGTCATCAATGGCGCGGAGCGCGTCATCGTCTCGCAGTTGCATCGCTCGCCCGGCATCGCCTTCGAGGCGGCGCAGCATCCCAACGGCAAGATGCTCCATAGCTTTCGCGTCATCCCGGATCGCGGTTCGTGGTACGAGGCGCAATTTGACACGAGCGATTTGCTCTATGTCTATCTGGACCGCAAGAAACGCCGCCGGAAATTTCTCACGACGACGTTGTTCCGCGCCCTCGCGTTCCTGGATGGCGACGCGAAAGATTCCAAGAAGGATGCCGATAAGAATCGCGGCTCCGACGAGGAAATTCTCAAGCTCTTCTACGAGGTCGAAGACCTCACGGTGAAGGAAGCCGAGAAGCTCGATGATTTGCAGAACAAGGTTCTGATTCAAGACGCGGTGGATGAGGAGAAGGGGCTCGTCGTTGCCCGCGCGTTTGAACCGTTGTCCAAAGCCGTTGTGAAGCAGATCGCCGAACTCGGCGTCAAGCACATCAAGGTCGTGGATACCACGCACGATGATGGCATCATCATCAAGTGCATGAAGAAGGATCCGGCGAAGAATGAAGAGGAGGCCCTCAAGGACATTTATCGCCGCCTGCGTCCTGGCGATCCGCCCACGGCGGCGAATGCCAAGGCGCTCATCAAGCGTTTGTTCTTTGACGCGAAGCGCTACGACCTCGGTCGCGTGGGTCGGTATAAGATCAACCAGAAGCTCGGTCTCTCGAACAAGAACGAGTCGCGCATCCTGACCAAGGAAGACCTCGTCGAAGCGACGAAGTATTTGCTCCGCTTGAAAAAGGGTGAAGGTTCACTCGATGACATTGATCACTTGGGCAGCCGCCGCATCCGCACGGTGGGCGAATTGCTCGCCAACCAATGCCGCGTCGGTCTGGCTCGTACCGAACGTCTCGTCAAGGAACGCATGACGCTGTTCGATCAAAGCGTCGAGCAGATGACGCCGCAGAAGCTCATCAACCCGAAGGCGCTCTCGGCTGTGATCCGCGATTTCTTTGGTCGCTCGCAGTTGAGCCAGTTCATGGACCAGATCAATCCGCTGGCAGAGTTGACGCACAAGCGCCGCTTGTCTGCACTCGGACCGGGGGGCTTGTCACGGGATCGCGCGGGCTTTGAAGTCCGTGACGTGCATCCGTCGCACTATGGTCGTATCTGCCCGGTGGAAACGCCGGAAGGTCCGAACATCGGTTTGATCGCGTCGTTGGCGACCTTTGCACGCATCAACGATTTCGGCTTCCTCGAAACGCCCTATCGCAAGTGCGAAAACGGTCGCGTGACGAATCATCTCGATTACCTCACAGCGGATCGCGAGGAGCAATACATCGTGGCGCAGGCCAATGCGCCGATTGACGACAAGGGTCATTTCACGACCGACCGCGTCAATTGCCGCTGCCGGGGTGACTTTATTGACGTCGAACCGGCGCGCGTGGACTACATGGACGTATCGCCCAAGCAGCTCGTTTCGATTGCCGCGTCGCTGATTCCGTTCCTGGAACACGACGATGCGAACCGCGCGTTGATGGGTTCCAACATGCAACGCCAGGCGGTGCCGTTGTTGGTCACCGAAGCACCTTTCGTGGCAACGGGTATTGAAGACCGC
Organism: Limisphaerales bacterium; assembly: GCA_044225555.1. Lineage (GTDB taxonomy): Bacteria > Verrucomicrobiota > Verrucomicrobiia > Limisphaerales > JADLHS01 > JADLHS01. Next base: position 52,561 of record JBGAIM010000012.1, read on the forward strand.
GTTGCGCGCGACTCGCGTGCCGTCGTCGTGGCGGAAGAAGCCGGCAAGGTGGCTTCCATCACGGGCAGTCACGTCATCATCACCGAAGACGGTAAGTTGCCGGAGACCAAGAAAAAGATTCGTCACGAGCCAGACAAGGGCATCTGGGTTTACGAAATCCGGAAGTTCATGCGCTCGAATGCGGCGACTTGCATCAACCAGAAAATTCTCGTCCACAAGGGCGAGCACGTGAAAAAGGGCCAGGTCATCGCGGACGGTCCTTGCACGCAGAATGGGGAACTCGCCCTCGGCCGCAACGCGCTCGTGGCGTTCATGCCGTGGAACGGTTACAACTTCGAGGACGCCATCCTCATTAGCGAGAAGATCGTGAAGGAAGACATCTTCACGAGTATCCACATTGATGAATTCGAAGTTGCCGCTCGCGACACCAAGCTGGGACCGGAAGAAATCACTCGCGACATCCCGAACCTCGGCGATGAAGCGTTGAAGAATCTCGGCCCGGACGGTGTCATCCGCGTCGGCGCGGAAGTGAAGCCCGGCGACATTCTCGTCGGCAAGATCACGCCGAAGTCCGAAACTGAACTCGCGCCGGAAGAACGTCTGCTCCGCGCCATCTTCGGTGAGAAGGCCGCGGATGTGAAGGACACTTCGCTCAAGGTGCCCTCCGGCACCTACGGCATCGTCATGGATGTCAAAGTGTCGGCCAAGAAAGACAGCGACCGCAAGGCTACGACTACCGAGGACAAGCGCCAGGCCAAGCAGATCGAGGAAGATCACAAGAAGAAGACCGACGAACTGCGCGACCAGTTGACGGAAGCGTTGAGCAACATTCTGCTCGGCGAAAAAATTCCGCTCGACGTCGTGAACAGCGAGACCGGCGAAATCATCATTCCGGCGAATCGCAAGATCACCAAGACGCTCTTGCGCAAGCTGGCCGACGTTTATGACCGGATCGAGATTGATCCGTCGCCGATTCGCAACAAGATCAACGAGATCATCGGCAGCTTCAAAAAGAAGTTCGACGACTTGCAGATGCAGTACGACGAGGAGTTGGAACGCGCCGAGGCCGGGGAAGGCGTGGACAGTGGAATCGTCAAGTCGGTCAAAGTCTATATCGCCTCGAAGCGCAAGCTGTCGGTCGGTGACAAGATGGCTGGTCGCCACGGCAACAAAGGCGTCGTCGCCAAGATCGTGGCCGAGGAAGACATGCCGCATCTCGCGGACGGAACGCCGGTGGAAATCGTGTTGAATCCGCTGGGTGTGCCGAGCCGTATGAACGTCGGTCAGGTGTTGGAAACTCACCTGGGCTGGGCGGCGAAGATTCTCGGGTTCAAATACGCCACGCCGGTGTTCGACGGCATCAAGGAAAAGCAGATTCGCAAGTACCTGGAAGACGCGGGCAAGGTCCAGTCGGATGCCGCCGAGGTGGTGCTGGTGGGTGAAAACGGCAAGACGCATCTCTACGACGGTCGCACGGGCGATCGGTTCGACCAGGAGATCGTCGTCGGCTACATCTACATGATGAAGCTGGGACACTTGGTTGCGGACAAGATTCACGCGCGCGCCGTTGGTCCTTACTCCCTCGTTACGCAGCAACCGCTGGGTGGCAAGGCGCAGTACGGCGGCCAGCGCTTCGGCGAAATGGAAGTGTGGGCGATGGAAGCCTACGGCGCGGCCTACACGTTGCAGGAACTCCTGACCGTGAAGTCCGACGACGTGCAGGGGCGCACGCGCATTTACGAAAGCATCGTCAAGGGCGACAACTCGCTGGAAGCGGGTATTCCCGAATCGTTCAACGTGCTGGTCAAGGAAATGCAATCCCTCGGCCTCGACGTCAAGGTTGGTTACACCAATCCCATTGAACAACCGGCCGACGCGGCGACCGCCGCCGCAGTGCTGGCCTCGGCTTAACCCGGCAACCTTTAATCGCTGAAAGAAACTAGCGTATGATCAGTTCCAAAGAAAACGCCCGCGAATTACTCGGCCTCGACAAGGTCAACCAGGTTGACTACGTCGGGATCACGGTCGCGTCCCCCGACGCGATCCGTTCGTGGTCCAAGGGCGAAGTCAAGAATCCTGAAACCATCAACTACCGCACGTTCAAGCCCGAAAAAGGCGGCTTGTTCTGCGAGCGCATCTTCGGTCCCGTCAAGGACTGGGAGTGCTCGTGCGGCAAGTATAAACGGATCAAGCATCGCGGCGTGGTCTGTGATCGCTGCGGTGTCGAAGTGACGCTCGCGCGCGTCCGTCGCGAGCGCATGGGCCACATTGAACTTGCGGTGCCCACGTGCCACATCTGGTTCTTCAAGTGCATGCCGTCCCGCATCGGGCTCGCGCTCGACATGACGGCGCGTCACTTGGAACGCGTCATCTATTATGAGGATTACCTCGTGATTGATCCGGGCAACACGCCGCTCAAGCAAAATCAGTTGTTGAGCGAACACGAATTTCGCGAGGCTCGCGAAACCTACGGCGCGGAAGCGTTCGTGGCCAAGATGGGCGCGGAAGCGGTGCGCGAGGCGCTGTGCAAGGTTGATCTGGCGGCCCAGGTCGAACAGTTGCAGCAGGGGATGACCGAAACCAAGAGCAAGCAGATCCGTAAGAAAATTGCCAAGCGCATCAAATTGCTCCAAGGCATGGGGATTTCCAAAAGCCGGCCGGAGTGGATGATCCTCACCGTGCTGCCGGTGATTCCGCCGGACCTGCGTCCGCTCGTTCCGCTCGAAGGCGGTCGCTTTGCGACGTCCGACTTGAACGATCTTTATCGTCGCGTCATCAACCGGAACAACCGTCTCAAAAACCTGCTCTCGCTCAAGACGCCGGAAGTCATCATCCGTAACGAAAAGCGCATGTTGCAGGAAGCCGTGGACGCCTTGTTCGACAACGGCCGTCATGGCCGTGCCGTCACGGGCGCGGGCAATCGCGCGCTGAAATCTTTGAGTGACATGCTCAAGGGCAAGAGCGGTCGCTTCCGGCAAAACCTGCTCGGCAAGCGCGTGGACTACTCGGGCCGTTCCGTCATCGTCATCGGTCCGGAACTCAAGCTCAACCAATGCGGTCTGCCGAAGAAGATGGCCCTCGTGCTGTTCGAGCCGTTCATCATCCGGCGTTTGAAGGAACTCGGCTACGTTCACACTGTTCGTAGTGCGAAGAAGATGATCGAACGCCAGACCACTGAGGTTTGGGACATTCTCGAAGAAGTCACGAAGGGTCACCCGGTTCTCTTGAACCGCGCGCCGACGCTGCACCGTTTGTCCGTGCAGGCGTTCGAGCCGCAGCTCATCGAAGGCGAAGCGATCCGCATTCACCCGCTCGTTTGTACCGCCTACAACGCGGACTTTGACGGTGATCAAATGGCCGTGCACGTGCCGCTGTCGGTCGAAGCGCAGATGGAAGCTCGTCTCCTCATGATGGCGACGAACAACATCTTCTCGCCGTCATCCGGCAAGCCGATCATCACGCCCACGCAGGACATCACGCTGGGTTGCTATTATGTGACGGCGGAGCCGCGCAAGCCGCTGCCAGCGAACCTCAATGAGCTGGTGCTGTTTGGCTCCAAGTCGGAGGTGGTGTTTGCCTACGACGACGGTGCCGTCAAGACGCACGACCGCATCCGCATTGCGAATCCGGACTTCGGCCGCAAAACCGTTTACGGTGACTCGACCAGCAAGGTCATTGTCACGACGGTTGGGCGTGTGATCTTCAGTGAGATCTGGCCGGAGGAACTGGGGCTTTACAACAAGGCTGCCGGCAAGAGTCAGCTCGGTGATCTCATCTGGCGTTGCTACAAGACGTGCGGTCACGAAAAGACCGTTGTCACACTCGACCGGCTCAAGGAACTCGGTTTCCGCGAAGCCACCAAGTCCGGCTGTTCCATCGGCATTGATGACATGATCATTCCGAAGGAGAAGGACCACGAGATCGAAGGTGCGCAGGCGCAGATCAAGGAAGTCGAGAAGCAGCATCGCAAGGGTATCATCACCTCCGGCGAACGTTACAACAAGATCGTGGACATCTGGACGCACGCGACCGATATGATCGCGAACGTCATGTTCAAGACCCTGGAACAGAACCAAGGCAAGAAAGAATTCAATCCGGTTTACCTCATGGTGGACTCCGGCGCGCGTGGTAACCGTCAACAGGTCCGTCAGCTCGCTGGCGTCCGTGGTTTGATGGCCAAGCCCAGCGGCGACATCATCGAGAAACCGATTCTCGCGAACTTCCGCGAGGGTCTTACGGTGCTCGAATACTTCATCTCGACGCACGGCGCCCGCAAAGGTCTCGCCGACACCGCGCTCAAGACCGCCGACTCGGGTTACATGACCCGCAAACTGGTGGACGTGGCGCAGGACGTGATCATCCGCGAGGAGGATTGCGGCACCAGCAACGGCATTTGGGTGCAGGCGATTTATGAGGGCGAGGACGAAGTCGTCAAAATTGGCGACCGTATCAATGGTCGCTGCGCTTGCGAAGACATCCCGAATCCTTCCAACCCGAAGGAGTTTCTCATCCGGGCCAACGAGGAATTCGACGAGATCAAAGCCAAGGCGATTGACGCGGCGGGCTTGGAGAAGGTCAAGATTCGCTCGGTGCTCACTTGCGAAAGCAAGCAGGGCGTTTGTGCGAATTGCTACGGGCGCAATCTGGCGACCGGCGCCAAGGTCAAGCTCGGTGAAGCCACCGGCATCATCGCGGCCCAGTCCATTGGCGAGCCGGGCACGCAGTTGACGATGCGCACGTTCCACATCGGCGGCACGGCGGCGGCGCAATTCAAGATTCCGCAGATCAAGGCCAAGTTCGAGGGCACGATCCGCTACAACGACCTCCGCTTGGTGCAACTCGAAGACGGCAGCAACATCGTGTTGAACAAGAACGGTTCCGTCTCAATCCTGGCCGACGATGGGCGCGAACTGGAGAACCACACCGTGGTTATCGGTGCGGTGATCTCCGTCGCGGACGGTGAAAAGGTCAAGAAGGGCGAAACGTTCATTCAGTGGGATCCGTACAACGTGCCGATTCTCTCCGAGAAGGCCGGTCATGTGAAGTTCCTCGACATCATCGAGGGCGTGACCATGAAGCACGAAGTGGACGAGACGACGCAGCAGGAAGCGATGGTCGTCATCGAACACAAGGAGGACCTGCATCCAACGATCATCATCAGCGATGACAACGGCGAGGAACTCGGCCGTTATGCGATTCCCTCGGCGGCGCACATCGTCGTCAATGAAGGCGATAAGATCGTGGCCGGCACGTTGATGGCCAAGACGCCCCGCAAACAGGCGAAGACCAAGGACATCACCGGCGGTCTGCCGCGTGTGGCCGAGTTATTCGAAGCCCGCCGTCCGAAAGACGCGTCGGAAATCTCGAAGATCGACGGCATCGTGGACTTCGGCGCGAGCGTGCGCGGCAAGCGTTGCATTCTCATCAAGGACCCGGCGACGGGCCTGGAAGAGGAGCACCTCATCGCCATCGGCAAACACGTCATCGTGTTCAAGGGCGACTTCGTGAAGAAAGGTCAGCAGTTGACCGAAGGTCCGATGGACCCGCACGAGATTCTCGACGTCTGCGGTCCGCAGGAATTGCAAGAGCACTTGGTCAACGAAGTGCAGGAAGTTTATCGTCTCCAAGGTGTGACGATTAACGACAAGCACATCGAGATCATCGTGCGCCAGATGCTCCGCAAGGTGCGCATCACGGAGCCCGGTGACACGCAATTCCTCTGGGGTGAACAGGTGGACAAGCTGGAATTCGAAGGCGAAAACGAACGCGTGGAGAAGATGGGTGGCAAACCCGCCGAAGCTTCGCCGGTGCTGCTCGGCATCACCAAGGCATCGCTGGAGACGGAATCGTTCCTCAGCGCCGCCAGCTTCCAGGACACCACCCGCGTGTTGACCGAAGCGGCGACCCGCTCACGCATTGACTACCTGCGTGGCTTCAAGGAAAACGTGATCATGGGTCACATCATTCCCGCCGGCACCGGTTTCGATTATCACCGCAAAGTGGCGTTGAATCCGCTGGTGGAACTCGAAGAGGAAGCGCCTCCCGTCGAAGAGCCGGTGACGGACAATCCGTTGGCGGTCTAAGTCAAAATTGAATCTGTTTCACGCGAGGCGCTTTGAGCAATCAGAGCGCCTCGTTTGTTTGTGGCGATTCCGTTCGCCGAGGTTGCGGCGAGCGAATCTCACCTGAATCACCGCAGTGTTTCAATCTGCATCTTGGACAGATCACTGACGCCGAGTTCCAGCAACGAGGCGTTGCGATAGAGTTCCAGATTGGGCCGAACGTTCGCCGCGTGGGCCAGGCGACGCTGCCGATCCAGTTCCTTGACCGAAAGCATGTCGAGCGCGACGGGGTCAAGGCTGAAGCGGAGTTGATTCAAGACCGCCGAGTAATGCAGCAAGCCGCGCTGCCCGCCTTCATACTGGCAGATGAGCGCGTCGGTGATGTTGAGCACCACGCGATCGCCCAGGATGGGCAGGGCGTAAATCTCGGGCACGGCTTGCGCCAGCCGGTTCGGGTCGCCCTCGAAACGGTGGGTGTTGTCCACGCTGCCAATGGCGAGGCTGTAAAGGTTGCCGCACACGCCGGCGGTGTTGTGGTTGAGCAGGGGCGTGATGTTGATAATCTTGGTCAACTCCTGCGAGACGAGCTTGGAGACAAAAGATTTTCGTCCGATGCCTTCGTCTTTTTTCTCAAATTCCCGGTCGCCAAAGACCAGATTCCCGATCAGTGGCGTGTCGTAGGCATTCGTTTCATCCCAACCGGATTTGGTGCTGGCGGCGATCCGCACGCCGAGATCTTCGGCGAGTTGAAAGAACCCGGCTTCGCGCAGGTCCGGCTCTTCTTTGTCCCAAATGATGATCTGGCGGGGGGGCAGGCCGGCGGCGAGAAGGGCCTGTGCCACGGCAGATACGACGGCGGGTCGGGTGCCGCTGTTTGGACCGGGCTTGGAATAGACCTTCAAACCAACGGTGTCCTGGGTGGAAACGAGGCTCAACCAGGCTTCGCGCGAAGTGGACTTCCCGGTCAGTTCGGTGATGCCGCGCCGGACCATCTCCTGCACATTCTCGGCGAGCGGACGAAAAGCTTCGGTGGCGTTTCCGTCTTCGATGATCAACACACTGGAGCCGGAATTGGTGATGCGGTCGGTCGTAAAGGCGTCCGTCGCCAGGGAGCTTGGCGCCAACCCGGCAAGCAGCAGCAACGCGAGAATCGTTGGCACGAGAACTCGTGGAAGCACTTTGTCTGGCGGTGCGTTTCTTGACACGTCAGGGTGTGAATGGTACCACGGGCGAGGATGTTCGTCACAAAAAATCGGGCCGGTGTCATCGCCGTTTTGTTCCTCGCTGTCGCCGTTTTTGTCACGGCCTGCGGGCCACCCGGCCCGCGCGCGCTGTTGGCAGGCCGGAGGCTTTTGGACGCCGGCCAGGCGGACTCGGCACTCGCTGAACTGAAGACCGCCACCCGGCTGCTGCCAACGAATGCGGCGGCCTGGAATTACCTGGGGCTGGCGTATCATCGCTCCGGCCAATGGACGAATGCCGCCGAGGCTTATTCGCACGCGCTCCGGCTCGATCGCGATTTGCTGGAAGCCCGGTTCAATCTCGGCTGTCTCTGGCTGGAGCAGGACAAACTGGACGCGGCAAAATCTGAATTCACCGCCTACACGTTGCGTCGTGGGAACGCGGTGGAGGGCTGGCTCAAACTGGGGGCGGCCCAGTTGCGGGGGCGTGAAACCAGCAACGCCGAAAAATCATTTCGGGAGGCGCTCCGGGTCGAGGCAAATAATGTCGAGGCTTTGAACGGCATCGGCCTGGTGCAACTCCAACGCAATCGTCCACGCGACGCGGCGGAGTCCTTCACCGAAGCCCTCAAGCTGCAACCGGATTACCGGCCGGCCCTGTTGAATCTCGCCACCGTTGCGCAGCAGTATTTGAACGACCGTCCCGAGGCGTTGCGGCGCTATCGCGAATACCTGGCGTTGCAGCCCAAGGCGGCGGACTGGGACGCGGTGAACGCCATGGTGCGCTCGCTGGAGCAACCGCTGGCCACTCCTGTGCCAGCTCGCCCGCAGACGAACAGCGTTGCCAACAATCAGAATGCTGCCGCGTTCGCGTCACCCACAAATCAAGCCAAACCCGTGACCGTCACGGCGACCCGGCCCACCCCAACGCCAAAACCAGAATCAAATAGCGTCGCTACTAGGCCCGCACCCGCACCGGTGGTCACGACTCCGCCGCCGACCCTGGCACCTGCGCCCGAAGTTGTGAAGTTGGCGCCCGAGCCAACGATCAAGACCGTGCCGGACGACTCACGAGCCCCGGCTGTCATTTCCAACACACCCACTCGAAGCACGACTGTCGTCTCGAACACCGCCCCGGCGACCAAAAGTGAGCGTCGGGGATTGCTGTCGAAGCTGAATCCATTCAAGGGCGACTCGAAACCACAGGTTGGCAATTCCGCGTCCTCGAACACCGTCCCGACTCCGGCATCACCCGGCGCAACTTCCACCAGACCGCCCGCAGGCAGGTATGCCTATCTTTTGCCAACGCCGCCGAAAGCCGGGGATCATCGCGAAGCAGAATCCGCCTTTGCCCAAGGGCAGCAGTCTTTGCGTGCGAACCGGCAGGCCGAGGCCCTGCAATCGTTTCGCCGGGCTATTCAACTGGATCCGGCATATTTCGAGGCTTACTACAGTCTCGGGTTGACCGCGTTCAACCTCCGCAGTTTCCCGGCCGCGTTGGCGGCGTGGGAGAATGCCCTGGCTCTCCGGCCGGACAACGCGGACGTCCGGTATAACTTCGCCCTGACCCTCAAGGCGGCGGATTATCCGCAGGACGCCGCGGACGAGTTGGAAAAGCTCCTCGCACTGCATCCAGATGAGGCACGGGGTCACCTGACTTTGGGCAATCTCTACGCCCAGCAACTGCACGACATCCCCCGTGCCCGGCGGCATTACAACAGGGTGTTGCAGTTGGACCCGCGCAACCCACAAGCCCAGTCCATCCGCTACTGGCTGGTGGCCAACCCGGGCTGAGCGGGCTGGTCCCGGCGGCAGCCTGGCCGCCGGCCCCGTTTGCGGCTTCTTCGCGGCTGATTACTGGCACGGTAATGGCTTGTTTTTGGGCGGAGAACCGCGCCATGAAGGCGACGGCTCCCGACAACTATGAATAACTTGAACAGTTATGTTCCCATCAACTGGTTTGATGTCCTGCTGGTGGTGGTGCTTTTCGTTGGTTATGTCCGCGGACGCAAGCACGGCATGTCCAAGGAGCTTCTGTTGGTGTTGAAATGGGTGGCGGTGGTGCTGGTGAGTGCGATCGCCTACGAACCGCTGGGGCTGTGGGTGGATAGCATGATGCACTTCGGCAAACTGACATCGTTCCTGATCGCCTATTCGATCACCGCCGTTTTCATCCTGCTCGTGTTCGCATATCTGGGCAGCAGCGTTGGCCGGAAACTCTCCGGCAGTGATACTTTCGGCAAAGGTGAGTTTTATCTGGCCATGCCGGCGGGCATGTTGCGCTTTGCCTGTGTGCTCGTCGCCTTGCTGGCATTGCTCAATGCCCGCCTCTATCGCACCGCTGAAATCAAGGCCATGGAAAAATACCAGAATGAGAACTATGGCAGCCAGTTCTTCCCGACGCTCTCATCCATCCAAACCGAGGTGTTTGAAAAGTCCTTCACCGGCCCGCATATCAAAAAGTACATGAGCTTCCTGCTCATCAAACCGACCTTCCCGAGCGGCCCCGACCAGAAGAACACCGCCTCACGCCGGCGCGAATTTACTTTGCCCTGACGCCCCGTTCCGTCTTTGATGGGTGGGTGGCCGGGCTGTTTTCGGACAACACTCTCGAACAAATCCGCGCCGCCAGCGACATCGTGGATGTCATTGGCGGCTATCTGCCGTTAAAGCGCGCGGGTGCGAACTTCACGGCGCTCTGTCCGTTTCACAAGGAGAAGACCCCCAGCTTCAACGTCAACCCACACAAGCAAATCTTCCATTGCTTCGGCTGTCACAAAGGCGGAGATGTGTTCACCTTCGTCAAGGAATACGAGAACATCGGCTTTGTGGATGCCGTGCGGCGACTGGCTGAGCGCGCGAAGATTCCGCTGGAGATGGAGCAGAATCCCGCCGCGCAGGAATCGCGGCATCTCAAGGATCAACTGCTGGAGATTCACGAGCAACTCACCCAACGCTGGCAGAGCTGCCTGGTGAACGAGGCCTCCGGTCAGATGGCGCGCGATTATCTCGCCAAACGCGGCGTGTCCGCGGAAGCCATCAAACTCTTTCGCCTCGGTGCCGCGCCGGAATCATGGGATGACACGGTGAATTGGGCCAAGAGCAAAGGCCACGACCTCGCCATTGTCGAAAAGGCCGGGCTCATTTTGAAAAAGGAGGGTACGGATCGCCACTACGATCGCTTTCGCGGGCGGCTGATGTTCCCGATCTGCGATGAGCAGGGCCGGGTGATCGGTTTCAGCGGGCGCGTGCTTGCCGGGGACGAAAAGACGGCCAAGTATGTCAACTCGCCCGAGACGCCCATCTTTACCAAGAGCAAAGTTTTCTTTGGACTCGATAAATCCAAGCGCGCCATCCTTGATGCCGGGTTCGCCATCGTATGCGAGGGGCAGCTTGATCTGATCGCCTGTTTCATGGCGGGCGTGCAAAACATTGTCGCCCCGCAAGGCACGGCGTTCACGGACCAACACGCTCGTATCATGAAGCGGTACGTGGACGAGGTGGTCCTGTGTTTTGACTCCGATGAAGCTGGTCAAAATGCCGCCGTTCGCTCCCTCGACAGTTTGCTGGCCTCTGGTTTGGCCGTCCGCGTTGCAATGGTGCCAGCGCCGCATGACCCCGACAGTCTGATCAAGGCAAATGGCGGCGAGGCGTTTCGACAACTGATTACCAGTGCGGAGGGCTTCTTTGACTACTACCTCAACCGGCTTTGCCGTCAGAACGACAGCACGACGGACAAGGGACGCCTCACCGTCGTGCGCGCTATGGCCGAGGCCGTCCGCAAGACAGGCAACACCGTGCTGGTGGATAAGTACGCGCAAAAGACCGCATTGCGCCTCGGAGTTGCGCCGGATGCCGTCCGTTCCGAGTTCAGGAAAGGCACTCCGCCAAAAGTAGCGGGTGTCGAGGAGGAATCATTCGAGACGGCAGAATCCCTGGAAGAGTTGGTGCGACCGTCCGCTCCCGAACTGTGGCTGCTCAAGCTTGTTCTGAAGCACCCCGCCTGCGCGGACTGGCTGGTCGCGCATCTGGATCCCAATTGGATTCTCCATTTGGTGGTGAAGGACATTATCGAGCGCCGGTTGCGAGCACAGTCGGAAGGCTCGTGGCGCAGCGTGGGATTGTTTCTCGACCAGTTTGAATCGCCGCAAGTTCGCAGCCTGATCACGGAAGCCACCATGGATGAGCGCGAGATTCCCAGTCCGGAGCAGCAACTTGCCGACCTGACGTTGCGGCTGCGAAATCAATCCCTCGACCGGCAACTGGTGGTGCTAACCCAACGCATCAGCCAGCCGGAAACTTCCGATGCGGAGAAGGTCGAACTGCTGCGTGAGCAACAGCAGTTGAAACAACTGAAGCGACAGCCACTGGCGTCACTGGGATAATCAAAATGGCGCAAGCCCGCGAAGACTTGCGCCGGATTGGAAATGATGGTGGTTACTTTGCGCCCTGGTCAATCCACGCCCGAATCAGGCCAACTTCCGCGGCCGTGAGCGGGGCGATCTTCGCCTTGTTGTTCTTCGGCGGCATCCAGTGATCTTCGTCACCCAATTGCGCGATGGCGTGGACCAGCGGGCTCTTGGCGCTGTTACCCGCCTCAATCACCTTGCCGTCGGCGCTACCTTTGAGCGCGCCTTCCAGATTATCCAGCCGCAACTTGGCTTTGGGTTTTTCCGCCCCGTGACATTTCGCGCACGATTTGTCGAGGATCGGTTTGATGTCGGCCGCGTAGGTGACGCCTTGTTTGGCCGCCGCGGGCGGGAGTTTGCTGGTGTCCACCGGTCCGGCCAGAGCGGCTACGGTCAGGGTGGTGATTCCACAGAGGGTAAGGAGGTGTTTGTTGTTCATATTTGAAATTAACGGTCCGGATATTTTGGTAACTGGACGGGCGGGTCAAACATTTATTCGACGTATTTAGCTGTCTTCTCAAGGCTGGCTTGCGGGCGCCGCAGGATTCGGCTAACCAAGCCGGGTGAACGGTGATGACTTCTCCGATGCGACGCTCGTGGTGCTGGGTCACGGCACGACGCAGAATCCCGGCTCGGAGCGCCCGGTCTTTCAACATGCCGCAGAACTGCGCCAGCGTGGCCTCTTCCGCGAAGTGCGAGAGGCATTTTGGAAGCAGGCGCCCCAGCTTAAGCCGGTGCTGGCCAGCCTTACAGCCCCGCGCGGGTTCATCGTGCCTCTGTTCATCAGTGAAGGCTATTTTGCGAGCCAGGTAATTCCCAGGGAACTTGGGCTGGGGTCAGACTTCACACTTCAAACCGCAAACTGCCAGCTTGTCTATACCAAGCCCGTTGGCACTCACGACCGGATGACGGAGGTAATTCTGGCCCGTGCGCGCCAAGTGGTGGCGCAATTTCCGTTTCCACGCTGTCCCAAGCCGAAGGACTGCACGTTGTTCATTGCCGGGCACGGCACGGAGCGGAACGAACAATCGCGGCTTTCTATTGAGCGCCAGGTGGAGTTGATTCGTGCGCAACAACTCTACGCCGGGGTCCACGCGGTCTTCATGGAGGAAGCTCCGCGGATTCGGGATTGCTATTCGCTCGCGCCAACGCGCAACGTCGTCGTTGTCCCGTTTTTCATCAGCGACGGTTTGCATACCGTGGAAGACCTCCCGGTCCTCCTCGGCGAGCCGGAGCGAATTGTGAAGGAACGGCTTGCCGCCGGCCAACCAACGTGGCGTAATCCGACGGAGAAGCAGGGGAAGTTGACGTGGTATTCGCCGGCCGTGGGCAGCGAACCACTGCTCGCGGACGTGATTCTCGAGCGCGTGCGGGAAGCCGGACACCAGACAAAACTATGAACAAACTCCGATGGGGTATTCTCGGTGCGGCCCGCATCGCTCGCAAGAACTGGCGGGCCATCCGGCACAGCGGCAATTCCACCGTCGTTGCCGTTGCCAGTCGCGATCTAAATCGGGCGCGGAGTTTCGTCGCGGAATGTCAGCGTTTCGAACCTTTTGAGCGCAGCCCGGACGTCTTTGACAGCTACGAAAAATTGATCGTGTCGCCGAACGTGGACGCGGTTTACATCCCGTTGCCCACGGCGCTCCGGCGTGAATGGGTGATTCGCGCGGCCAAAGCCGGCAAGCACGTCCTGGTTGAAAAGCCCTGCGCCGTGAGCGTGGCCGAACTGGAGGACATGCTGGCCGCCTGCGCCAAGTACCGGGTGCAATTCATGGACGGCGTGATGTTCATGCACAATCGTCGCCTCGACCAACTGCGGCAGGTGCTTGATGACGGCACTTCCGTCGGGAAGTTGGCCCGCATCACCGCGCATTTCAGCTTTTTGGGAGGGGAGGATTTCTTCAAGAAGAACATCCGCGCCGACAGCCGCCTCGAACCGCTTGGTTGTCTCGGTGATCTCGGCTGGTATGGCATCCGCCTCGCCTTGTGGGCCATGAAGTGGGAGTTGCCCGTGGAAGTGTCGGGCCGGGTTCTTGCGCAGACGGAATGCGCGGACGCGCCGGCCGTGCCGACAGCGTTCTCCGGCGAACTCGTTTTTGCAGGGGGTGCTTCCGCTGATTTTCACTGCTCTTTCCTGGCGGAACATCATCAGTGGGCGAACCTCACCGGCGCCAAGGGATACGTGCGGGTGCCGGATTTTGTCCTGCCGTTCTCCGGCAGCGGCCTCGCCTTCGAAGTGAATCAGATCAAAGCCAGTGTCGAAGGTTGTGACTGGCGGCTGCAACACGGGGTCCGGTCATTCGCGTTTGCCGAATCTGGCGACAACCCGGTGACCAGCCAGGAGGCAAACATGTTTCGCAGCTTCAGCCGGCAGGTGCTGTCACGCCACCTCAATGAAGAGTGGCCGCGCGCGGCGATGCTGACGCAGAAGGTGGTCCTCGCCTGTCTGGAAGCGGCGTCCTCCCGCCGGAGCGTGCAAATTCCAAGATAATTTGAACCTGGCCTGGCACCTGCAGTCTCAATAAGTATGAAACTGATTACCCTCGCGCTTGCGCTCTTGCTCTGGGGCAGCTTGGCGCTTCACGCCGAGCCGGAACTCAAAGGCACGGCGGCGGACTTAACCCAATACCTGAGCGGGATGCCGCGCACCGTCGGTTTGGTCGGCGACGGAGAGGTGAAAGTGCCAGCCGACCGTGCGTCCATTTCGGTCAAGGTGGTGACCGAAAACAAATCATTGCAGGAGGCTTCGCGCCTGAATCAAGAGCTGCGGGCGAAAATGGCGCGCGTCCTGGCGGAAAAGGGAATTCCAGCCGACCGCATTCAGGCGTCCAAATTCTCCTCGACGCCGAAATACGGGATGTTCGGCGAGAAAGCCAAGAGTTATCGCGTCGAAAACACGGTGAAGATTACCGCGCATGACGAAAAGGAATTTCAAGCCGTCGGCGGTCTGGTGGATGTCACACCCGAGTTCCGCTATGACTCCATCGAGTTTGAGCACTCAGACAAGGACGGCTTGAAGCAGAGGGCGTTAACCCAGGCCATAGACAAAGTCACCGGGAAGAAGCGGACTTATGAAGAAAAACTGGGGGTGCGACTGACGCCAAAAAGTTTTGAGGAGGCGCGCTTTGCCGAAGCGGCGACCGCCGCTGGCAGAGGATACAGCAAGATGACGGACTCCATCTCTTACGCGGCCCGGGGCGTGACCCCGGTCTCCGGCGGCGCGGAGGGGATGGTTGAGGAAGGGCCGACTTCCTTCGGCGAATTGGTATTCAAAGCGCAGGTTACGGTCCTGTATGCGGTCGAAGCAAAATAGCGGGGCGCTCAAAACAATCTTCCATCTTCCAGCCTCCATCCGCTAAGCTTCGCGGGTGCGGTTTGAGAAAATTACCATCGTCGGTGTGGGCTTGCTCGGCGGATCCTTGGGACTGGCGATCAAGCGTCGTCGCCTCGCGAAGCTGGTTTGCGGTTATGCCCGCCGGACCGCGACCATCAACGATTGCGAACGGCTGGGCGCGATGGACTTTGCCACCACGGACTTGCTTGCCGCAGTGTCGGACGCTGATCTCGTCATCCTCTGCACGCCCCTGGCCCAGATGCGGTCGCTCGTGCAACAGATGCTTCCCGCACTCAAGCGCGGTGCGATTGTCACGGATGTCGGTAGCGTCAAAGTTAGCGTCATCCAGGACGTGGAAGCGGTGATCGCCAAAGTCGGCGCGCATTTCGTAGGTAGTCATCCCATGGCCGGCGGCGAAAAGCAGGGAGTACTGGCGGCCCGGGCGGATTTGTTTGAATGTGCCATCTGCGTCGTCACGCCGACGAAACGAACGAACCCATCAGCCTTGCGCAACGTGGAGAAACTTTGGAAAGACGTGGGCGCACGCCTGGTTCGCACCCCGCCCGACGCGCACGATGCCTTGGTGAGCCGCTCCAGTCATCTGCCGCATTTGCTGGCGGCCACCCTGGCCAATCTGGTGCTCGACCCCAGGCAGCCGAAGGCTCAAGGGCAACTCTGCGCCACGGGCTTTCGCGACACCACGCGCATTGCTTCAGGCTCGCCGGAGATGTGGCGGGATATTGCGCTGACCAATCGCAAGCACCTCAGCCGGGCGTTGGACGGCTTTGTTTCTGAACTCAGAAAATTCCAGACTGCTCTTAAACGCGGCGACGCAAAAGCCATTGCCCGTTTTTTTGAAACTGCCAAGCAACGCCGCGACAACTGGTGCGCCGGTTGCGTTTCACCTTCATCGGAATAGGTTTTCAAACGCTCAATTACCCATGAACTCGGGTGACCCACCAATCGATCCAGAACAGCAAAATCTGTATCATACGGAACGAAAACGTGACTTCGATCCGGCGTTTGGTGACAGCCGGAGCATCGAGTTAATTACCGCCCATATTGCAAAGCACATCGCTGAACCCCAGTATGTGTTTCATGAGTTTGTCTCGGATTTAGTCCATCTTGATGTTCACGTCGTGCCTCCTGGCCCGGAGCGCAACTATTTCACTTTGGTGACAAGCGGGATGAGCGATCGGCCAATGACACCGCCGGCAGAGTACGCACAGTGCGCCTATGCAGAATTAATGATGTGTCTGCCCCCGGATTGGCCGCTCAATGAAGAGGGTTCAGGAGAGTTGGAAGTGTATTGGCCAGTCGAACTGCTCAAGTTTCTGGCGCGTTTTCCCCACGAGTATGAAACCTGGTTTGCCGAAAGCCACACCGTTCCCAATGGCGAGTCATTTGAACACTACGCCTCGAACACTGACTTCTGCGCGATTACTTTTGCCAATCCTAAAACTGCGCCCGCTGAATTCGCACAATTGCAAATCGCCGAGAACAAAGTCATCAACTTTCTGGCAGTGATTCCGCTTTACCTCACGGAGATCAAACTTGCGCTTAAGGAGGGATCGGAGCCGCTATTTGAGTTGTTGGAAGCCAACGTCGTGACCGAGGTGCTTGATCTGAATCGCAAGAATCTGGTCAAAAAGCGCTTTGGGCTCTTCTAACCCGGCAAAAGATGGCCCTGCCCGAACTCATCGAAATCCGCAGGTGATGACCGAGGCGCTGCTGAAACTCGGCTTCGAGGTCAAGGTGCAGAACGACCCGAACGAGTTTTGCAACCGGCGTATCACGGTGAAAGGGCAGGGTGGACGTATTCCCAATGCGGGCACGGCTGAGAAGCCGTTGGAACTATTCGTTGGGAATGCTGGTACGGCGGCGCGATTTCTGGCGGCGATGGTTTGTTTGGGCAATGGCGTTTATCGCTTGAGCGGTGTGCCGCGAATGCACGAGCGACCGCAGGCAGAGCTGTTCACGGCGCTGCGCGAACTCGGCTATCGCGTGGACGCGACGAATGACAAATTGCCGGCAGTGATTTTCGGTAGGGCCGACCTGCCGGTCGGCCCGGACGCGCGGCAGCGCGTCCCTACCGGTCGCTCCTGCACCGTGAGCATCTCGGAAAGTTCGCAATTCGCCTCGGCGCTGTTGCTTTCTGCCAAGCACGGTGGGTGGGGAGTGAAAGTGGCGGGTGACGATGACGAGGAAGCGCCGTATGTCAGAATGACTGAACGGCTCGTGGAAGTGTTTCCGTGGAATGGTGGGAAGTTTCAGATCGAGCCAGATGCGTCGGGTGCAAGCTATTTTTGGGGGGCCGACTGGCTTTTAGAGAAACATGGCCAGAGCGAGATTCGCGTGAATGATCGGTGCAGCATGCTGGATGGCTGGCAACAGGATGCCGGATTTTGCGCGCAAGTGAGTCGTGGTCGAAACATGCGATTCATCATTTCCCGGGCCACCGACCTGGCGGACAGCATCATGACGGCAATTGTGCTTGCGCCCTTCAACCAAGGGGTGGCGGCGATTGCAAAATTTACCGACCTGGGCCGCCTTCGCGTGCAGGAATGTGAGCGCGTGGTTGCCCTCCGTACGGAGTTGAATAAGTGCGGCGCCCAGGTGGTGGAGGAGAACGATACGCTGATTGTCTGGTCCGCCCATCATAAACCGCTCCACGGCGCGGAGATCGAAACCTACAACGATCATCGTATGGCGATGTGTTTCGCCATTCTGGGATTGAAAGTGCCGGGCATAAAACTCAAGAATCCCGCGTGCGTGAAGAAAACTTTCCCCAATTTTTTCCAGAAGCTGGCCGCGCCGCCGCCCAACGGGTTGGGCGTGGAGATTCGGGACGGGCGCACGGGTCGGAAATTGACAATAGATGAGTTGTTCGCGGACTAACTTTGTTTCTTAATCTTCATCTTACTCCTAAGATGAATCCCGAATCTACGGGGAGATTAAGAGTAAGATTACGATTAAGAGTAAGAAATTTGAAAAAGTATCCTATCGTCATTGCCCTTGATGGCACGAGCGCGAGTGGCAAAAGCACTAATGCCAAGCTCGTGGCCAAGGCGCTCGGCTTTGTTTACGTGGACACCGGCGCGATGTATCGCACGCTCGCGTGGTATTGTCTCAAGAACCGGATTGATTTCCACGACGCCAAGGCCGTCGCTGCCGCGTGTCGGAAGTGGAAGACGAAGCTGGAGTGCGTGGACAATCACGTGCGGCTCACGGTGGACAGTTATTTTCCCGAGAAGGAAATCCGCACGGCCGAGGTGAGCGTGGCGGTCTCCATGATTGCGGCCGTGCCGAAGGTGCGCGAGTGGATGAAGAAAACCCAGCGTGACTGCATCCAGTTCGGCAATCTCGTTATGGAGGGGCGCGACATCGGCACGAATGTTTTCCCGGAAACGGACTACAAGTATTACCTCGATGCCCACCTTGAAGAACGCACCAAACGCCGCGCTGCCGAGGGTGTGAACGAGAATCTGGCCGCGCGCGATCAGCGGGACAGTCAGCGTGCCGCCGCTCCCTTGATGATTGCCCTCGGGGCCAAGGTCATCAACAACTCGAACATGACCAGTGAGCAGACGAGCGGATTGTTGATCAAAGACATTCGCGAGCGCATGGCGGCGGATAAACGGTAGGCGACTCGGTCGGGACTGAAGCGCAATGAACTTCGTTTACTACTGCGGCTGGAGATTCTTCCGGACGGTTTACAAGGTCTATTGTCGCGCGGAGTGGTTCAATCCCGAACGCGTTCCGCGGACCGGGCCGGTGATTCTGGCCTGCAATCATGCCAGCATCATTGATCCGCCGCTGGTCGGCACCGGGCTGGATCGCGGCATCAGTTACCTCGCCCGCGAATCGCTCTTTCGCTTTCCGGGCATTGGGTGGCTGTTTCGCAATTGGGACGCCGTGCCGGTGGATCGCGATGGCGGCGGGGCGAAGGGGCTGAAGGCGATCCTTGACCGGCTGCTGGCCGGCGGGGGAATTATTTTATTTCCCGAAGGCACGAGAACGCGTGATGGAAGACTCCAGCCCGCGCGGTCGGGAATCGGGCTCACGGTTATCAAGTCCAATGCACCCGTGGTGCCGGTGCGGGTGTTCGGGACGCTGGACTCGTTCGGTCGCGACATGAAAATCCCGATGCCGCGCAAGATCATGGCCAAATATGGCAAGCCGATGAACTTTGCGGCGTTGCGAGTCGAAGCTAGGACCTGTTCCAAGGCGAGATTGAAGGAGATTTACCAGGAGATTGCCGACCAGATCATGGCGGAGATCGCCAAGCTCCAACCTTGCACGGACAAGGAGACATTTCCGTAGGTGGAGCGCCGGTCTCCGACCCGGCTTTTGGTGGAATCATCTTCGAGCCAGGCCGGAGGCCGGCGCTCCAGAAGTTCAAATCCCGCTGTTCGACAATGTGGTGCTGATCGTGTTGACGATCTGTGCCAAGCGCGGATGGGATTTCTCAAAATCATGCACGGAACTACGCAGCGCTTCGAGTGACAGGTCCAATAGCCTCGGGTCTTGCTCGGCGCGGGTGGCTTCGTGGGTGGTGACCTGTGCGAAACCCACAATGCTCTGGGCCTGCTCGCCGTGCGTCTTGGCGAGTTCGCTCGTTTCGGCCTTCAACGTGGTCAGCAGTTCGGCCAATTCCTTTCGGCGTTCCGGCGTGAGCGAATCCGCCGACTGAATTCGTGCTTCAATTTGTTTGATGGTTTCTTCGATCACGTTGGCACCTTTATTTCCCGTGAAAAATGTATCCCGAATTTTCCGATCGGCAACTCGCTTGTTCAACCGCCCCGGGTGGCCACGAGTGGCGCCACCAATCGCCAGATGGCCGATTGCACCTCGGACACCGTACCGGCGGCGTTGATAATGTGGACGCGCTTGGGCTCCGCCTCCGCGATGGCGTCGTAGCCATGCGCGACGCGCTCAAAGAAGGCACGGTCCGCTTCCTCCATGCGGTCGCGGATGAACGGCATCGTCGCCTGACGTGAGCGTAACCGTTCCTCGCTGACGGCTTGGGGGACTTTGAGAAACAGGGTCAGGTCCGGGCGGGTGTTGCCGACCGCGACATCAATGATGCTGCGGACATTCTGTAAATCCAGTTGCCGCCCGTAACCTTGATACGCGGTGGTCGAATCGTAGAAGCGGTCGCACACGATGATCTGGCCGCCTGCGAGTGCGGGGCGGATGACCTCGCGCACGAGCTGGGCGCGACTGGCGTTCATCAGGAGTAGTTCGGCTTCCGCTGTCATCGCAGCGTTGGCGTGACTGTGCTTGAGCGTGTGCCGGATTTCCTCGCCGATGGGCGTGCCGCCGGGTTCGCGAAAAACTTTTACCGTGTGCCCCCACTCGCGCAATCGCTCGACCAATAGCGGCACTTGCGTGCTCTTGCCACTGCCTTCTGTGCCCTCGAATGTAATGAACAAGCCCTTCACAGTTTTTTGAGTTTCGGTCCCTTGGGTGAGTCCTCGACGACCCAGCCCTTCGCTTTCAACTCGTCGCGAATCTGATCGCTGCGTTTGAAGTCCTTGGCTTTGCGCGCGGCCTGACGGGCTTCCAGCAAGGCGACGATATCCACCGGCGCTTCTGCGCCAGCGACTTTCTCGATGCCAAGGACGGAGTTGACTTTTTCCCAGGCGGCTAGCGTAGTGCCGGTTTCCGCAGGTGTCAGAGAATTGTCAGCGAGTCGCTTGTTCGTATCACTGACCCAATCAAAGATCGCAGCCCAGGCAGCGGAGATGTTGAGATCGTCATCGAGGGCCGCGGTGAAACGGGTGACTAGCTCGGATGACGCCGGGCCGGAGGCCGGCGCTCCCAGCTCGCGAAGCTTGCCGACACATTCATCAATGCGGCTCAGAGCAGCGCGGGCGCCGGTTAAGCCATCAACAGTGAAGTTGAAGGTGCCGCGATAGTGCGCGGAGAGCAGCAGGAAGCGAACTTCGCGGCCTGTGAATCCTTTCGCTAACAGGTCTCGGAGCGTGAAGAAATTTCCAAACCGCTTGGCCATTTTTTGACCCTCGACGAGCAGGAATGCGCCGTGCAGCCAGTATTTGACGAAGGGCTGGCCGGTCGCACCTTCGCTTTGGGCGATTTCATCTTCGTGATGCGGGAACTTCAAATCCTCGCCACCGAGA
This sequence comes from Limisphaerales bacterium, assembly GCA_044225555.1. Taxonomy (GTDB): domain Bacteria; phylum Verrucomicrobiota; class Verrucomicrobiia; order Limisphaerales; family JADLHS01; genus JADLHS01. The sequence goes on from JBGAIM010000012.1 coordinate 73,693, forward strand.
TGGAGATCGAAACTTTGTCCGAGCACTTTCATGCTCATGGCGGAACACTCGATGTGCCAGCCGGGCCGGCCCTCGCCCCACGGGCTGGGCCAGAACACGTCGCCGTCGTCAGGCACGCGCTTTTTCCAGAGCGCGAAGTCGGCGAGTGATTCCTTCTCGTATTCGTCCGAGGCCACGCGTTCGCCGACGCGCATTTCATCGAAGTTCAACTTCACGAGTTGGCCGTAGTTACAGCCACAGCCGCGATATTTCTCGATGCTGAAATAGACTGAACCGTCCGCGGCTTGATAGGCGATGCCGCGAGCTATGAGCTTTTCAATGAGGGCGATGATTTCCGGGATGTGCTCAGTCGCTCGCGGGGTGTGATGCGGCGCGAGGCAGCCAAGGGCCTTCATGTCGTCGAGGAACGCCTTTTCGTATTGGCTGGTGAACTCGCGCAAGGTGGTTTGGTTCTCGCGGACGCGCTTGATGATTTTGTCCTCCACGTCGGTGATGTTCATGACGTGTTTGACTTCGTAGCCCTTGAATTCGAGATAGCGGCGGACGAGATCGGCAAAGACGAACGTGCGCCAGTTGCCGATGTGCGCGAAGTCATAGACGGTCGGCCCGCAGCAATACATGCCGACTTTTTTGCCATTGGCATCCAGCGGTGCAAATTCCTGCACCGCGCGCGACAGCGTGTTGAAAAAGCTCAAGCCCATTTTCTGAACGGCGGGCAGGGTACGCCAAGAGGTCGAAAATCAAAGACGAAAAACTCGTGCGAAGAAATCGGAACCCTAGCAAAGGTTCAAAAAGATCATACTGCCAACAACTCCGGCAATAACCACGGTAAGAAACAATCCACAGAGCGCTGTTGCCAGGCCCCAGGTCAGGTATTGTTGAGCCGGATTCCAGTGCGCGCCGGCGATCCGTTTCACCTGGAAGTAATTCGACAACGCCATCACCGCGAAGGGAATTCCCAGCACGGGCAGGATTCCGAAGAGGCCCAGGGTGAAGCAACGCAGGGAGCGTTGGATCACCTCGACTTTGTCCATCGAAGCCGGGCTGACGGGTGGCGGAGTCATTGCGTGTGGTTGGAAGGGGGGATGGCGATTGGCGCGTCGTTGGTGGTCGCGACCGGGGCCGAGGGGAATGACCGGTTCAGCCGCTGGACTTGCTTCTGCTCGACCAACCGGATGTCCCGCTTCAACGCCGCCAGCACCTGCAGGTTGGCCGCAATGTAAACCAGCATGATCGAAATGATGGCCAGCATGGCGATGACGAGGAATCCTCGCTCGCGGTGCCGACGGTGGCGATTTGGCAGGGGCAGTTTCATGGTGGGGTTGTGGCGCTGGGCACGGCGGTAAAGGTGAAAAGCGGGCGCGTAGTGGCCGGCTTGCGCAGGGTATTCAGTTCCAGTTCCCAACGCCAGGCGGTGGCCTTTACGCCCGCTTGCGCTTGCATCCGGGAGTTCTCGACTTTGGGCAACACGATCACCCAGGGGGCGTCCAGTCCCGTCCGGCGCGAGACTTGAGCGTCCGCAAATTTGTAAGCCACCTCGCGGTCGCGCTGGAAGATGTGCAACACTTGATCGGCAGTGTCGAACTGGACGGGTTTGACCGCGGAGCGGATGTCGGCCCGCCAGAGTTCGCCCACGTTTAAGGCCTGGGTGATGTTGTCAGAATTGCGACGCAGCGACTTCATGTTGTCGAAGCAACGATAGAACGCTGTCGTGGCCATGCCGAGAATGACGAACACCAGCGAAATGTAAACGAGGCACTCAATGAGGGTGACCCCGTGGGTGGACGATGATTTCCGACGAACCGATGTGGGCACGAGTTTCATTGCGCGGTCGCCTCCCGGACGATTTTTCCGCCCTGACCGGTTCCAGCCGGCAGCCATTCCACGCGGAGGGCTTTGCCGGCGACGGTGAGTTGCAGCGTGCCCGGTGGCAGATTGGTGGCGGACCGGGCGTCGGTTGTGAGCGTGTGAACACCGTTGGTGAAAGAACGCCATTCGCCAGCCAGGAGAACTTCCATTTCGCCATCCACAATTTCCATGGCGACGGCGCGTTGATAGCAGCCCCGCAGGTATTGGTGTTCCTTGGTGAACGAATACGCGAGCGGGAAGACGGCGATGCCCAGGATGGCGAGGCCGATCATGAGTTCGGTCATCAGCGCGCCGGCTTCACGACCGAGCTGAGATCGGGGAACATGGCGGTTGAGCGGAATTACCATAGCGCTCCGGCGTTGACGATGGAGATGAGGAATGAAAACACCGAGATGACGACACAGGCGACAAACAGCCCGTTGAGCAACACGAGGGCGGTGGAGACGACATGGGCGGCGGCCTGTTCCAGTTGAAACGACTTGGCATTCAGCGCGTCGTGCCAGCCGGAAAGTGCGGCGAGGAAACCGCTGCGCGAGTGGGTGGCGTTGGTCAGTCGCCACTGGAATTCGCCACTGTCGTCCATGGCGCGCATCGCGTCGGTCAACGAACGACCTTGCTTGAGAGCATTCACGGCCTCGGCGGCGCGGGCCTGAAACACGGAATTGGCGGTGCAGCCGGCCGCGAGCGTCACGGCGTCCGGTTCGGGCATTCCGGCGTCGAGCAAGGTGGCGAGCATCACGGAGAAATCGCGCTGCATGCGTTTGCGCCGCCACGCGAGCCGCCAGTTGACCTGGTCGTAACCGGGCAGCCAGGCGCGGATGTGCGGTCCCATGACGTAAACGAACGCGGTGAACCAAAGAGCGAGTTGCAGGAGGACTTGGATCCAAACGAACGGCACACGGTATTCGATGAGCAGTTGCATCCCGAGGGGCAGTCCGAAACCCATCCCGGCGGCAATTTCCTTGAACTTCGGAAATACGAGGACCGCGGTCATGAAGAAGACGAAGATGGTCATGGGCGACACGACGAACGTGATGACGACGAGATAATTCAGCGCGCTGCGCGTTTCGGAAACGGCATCCGCCAGCAACTGGCGACAGGCGGGCAGGACTTTGCGCAAGTCACCGATCTTTTGCCCGGCTTGGAGCATGGCGCTGATGGCCGGTGGCAACAGACGCGGAACCTTGGCCAGGGCATCATCGAATCGCAGTCCTTTCTCGAGCCAGGCGACGAACAGGTGGAAGCGCACGCCGATGGACTGTTCGCGGCTCTGGGAAATGGAAATCAGCGCCTGCTCGACGGGCTCGCCATGTTGAAGGGCGGTTTCGATCAGGTCGAGAATCGTGCGCGCCCGTTCCGCCCGGCGCATCGGGAGCGAGAGCAGGAAGTGAAACAGCGAGAGGATGCCGCCAAGAATGATGGCCCACAAACACAGCAACAACAGTGTGATCAGAACCCGAAGAATGATGTCGAAGGAATCGTTCACAGCGTTATCAAGTTACATTTCACTCGAGCCGAGCATGTTCATGAATTGCACCAGCGTGGCCAGCACGGGTTGGATCTGCATCACGATCAACACTCCCAGTGCCAGCACGGAACAGGGCAGGGCGGAGTAGAGCAACAGTTCGGCGCGATTGGTGGCGCGGGCCTGGTAAATCTCCGCCGCCCGCTGGAAACCAGCGGCCATATCTTCGCGGCCATGGGCGACCAGCCAGATGAACAGGGGCGGGAAGGCCCGACCCGTCGCTGCCATCTCGGCGAACTTGCCGTGCCCCGCGGCGAGGCGCTGCCGCCAGACGGAGATTTCCGCGCCGGCACGGTTGCCACTCTCCATGCGTTCCACCAGCGCGAGCGCGTGGTCCAGCGGCACGCCATTGCGCAGGAGGAGAGCGACGGACGAAGCGATCTGCGCGAGGCTCGATTCACGGAAAGACGGCACGCGCCAACGGAGTGCCTGCCGGATGGACGGTACGGTCAGCGTGACAATTGCGGCCATGAGCAGCACGCCGAGAATCACTGGCGACAACCACAGTGCGATCTGAAAAGTGGGACGTCCCATGCCGGAAGCGGCGAGGGCAAGGCTCGGCCAGACCACGCGGTCGAGCAGAATGGCCAGCAAGCCAGAGAGCACGAAGCACGCGAGCAACACGATCATGGGGTAAACGAGCAGGCCTTTCAACCGGGTCCAGATGGTGTAGCGGCGCTGGTAATGGTCGGCAATCAACGTTAACACGCCAGGCAGGTCGTTGCTTTGCGCGCCGACTTGAATCAGGCATTGGTACAGTTCCGGCAACTTGCGTTTTTGGATGGCGTCGCGAAGCGGGACGCCGCGAGCAAGGTCGTCCGCCAGAGCTTGCAATTCGGTTCGCAAAGCTGCATCGCTCATGTCGGCGCACAGTCGTTGCAGGGCGCCTTCGAGCGGGATGCCGTCGCGCAGCATGGCGGCGAGCTGTTGGTTGAAGAAGGCAAATTCGTCGGTTTTCATAGGCCCAGCACGCGTTGCATTTCTATCTGATTCGACAATCCCCGGCTCACAAGGTCACGGGCGGATTCGGCGAGCGTCGGTTGCGGAGTGATGTTTTGGAGATCGCCGGATCGGATTTGTGTGCGCGTCGAGTCGTTCAGACGCAGCCACTCCACCAACGGCACCCGCCCTTGGTAGCCGGTGTGCAGGCAGATCGCGCATTTCGCGCCCTGGCACGCCGGACAAAGGCGGCGGATCAACCGTTGGTTCAGCACCAATTCCACGGACGACGCGATGGCCGAGTGGTCGGGACACAAGACGAGCAGGCGCTCGAAGACACCCCGACAGGAGCCGGCATGCAGCGTCGAGATGACGAGATGTCCGGTGAGACCGGCGCGCACAGCGAGGTTCGCAGTTTCTTCATCACGAATTTCGCCGATGATCAACGCCTGCGGATCCTGGCGGAGCAAATGCCGCGCGGCACGGGCGAAGTCGAGACCGATGGCTTCGTTGACTTCAGTCTGCATCGTGCCGGGGACGATCTGTTCAACCGGATCTTCGATGGTGATGATGTGACGTCCGCCCTGATCGGCGAGGCGGCGTAAGCAGGCGTAAATGGTGGTGGTCTTGCCACTGCCGGCGGGGCCGGTGAGGAGCATCAATCCGGTCGTCTGCTGGAGAAACCGTTCCACCTCGGATTCGGCATGCTCCGGGAGGCCAAGCTCGCCCAAGGTGATCACCGCCGTGGTGTTGAACAATCGCAGCACGATTTTCTCACCGGTTACGGTGGGGTAGGTTGCGACCCGGATGTCATGCTGGCTGCCAGCTTCGGCGCGTTCAATCCGACCGTCTTGGGGCAACGAATCTTGATAGGTTTTGAGGCGCGCCAGGAATTTGATGCGGCCAATGACGCGCTCGGCGACCGAGGCGGGAAGTTGGGTGACGGGCGCAATGACCCCGTCGAGCCGGAAGGCAACTTCAGCGACGGCGCCGCGCATCTGGAGATGGATGTCGCTGGCGCGGGCGCGTTCAGCCTGCTGAATGAGGTCGGCGAGAATCTGCGGCGCGTGACCCGCCCCATTCTCTTGACCCTGCAAAGTCACCTGTGATTCGTCAGCCATGTGCGGCGGCCCTTCATGCCACCGTCAAATAGACAACACCCGGGCAATTTCGTCACGCCGACGTTGCTTGGGCGGCCGAAGTTTCCCTTTCAAAGTTCCGTCCATGCGTGCTATAATCGGGTCGGATGAGTGAATCGCCCAGGAAACCGCGAGTGTTGTTTGTTTGCCGGCAGAACAAGGTTCGTAGCTTGACGGCGGAACACTTGTACCGGGTACGACCGGATTTGGAAGTGCGTTCAGCCGGAACGGTGACTTTTGCGAAGAATCAATTGACCGAGGAACTCATGACCTGGGCGGATGCGGTTTTTGTTTTCGACGACAGCCAGTTGGAAGCCATGGAAAGGCGGTTTGGAACAAAGGACTTTGGGAAGCCCGTGGTTTGTCTAGGATTGCCGGATACCTTCGACTACAAGAGCCAGCAACTGGTCCTGAAGTTGACCGCGAAACTCGAACCCTACCTTGGTCGCCCAACTCCGAAACCGGCGAAGACGCGGTTGCCGGCGGGGCCGAAACCCGCCGCTCCTAAAAGTGAAGTGGCGCGAACGACGTCCGCGCGCCGGTCATTCGTTTCCAAACTTCTGACGACGGTGGGGATGGCTCAGAAAAAACATCAGCCGGTCGAGTGACAATCACGGGGCGCGGACGGCGTTTCAGATTTCGCTTCACCGGGGTTTCGCCCGCGCAAATGCTGGCTGATTTCGGTTTGGCCCTGCAAAAATATGCTTGCGTGACCGTGCCGAAAGTCTTTAATTCGCGCAAGTCGAACGACTTTTAACGCACAACAACAACAACTAGGAACACACACTGTTATGGCAAAAGCACTATCGAAGTCACAAGTCGCCGCCGAGATCGCAGAAAAGGCTGGCATCAAGAAGAAGCAAGCCCAGGAAATTCTCGAGCACATTGCCGTGCTCGCCTACAAGAATGCGAAGAACACCTTTACCTTGCCGGGCATCGGCAAGCTGGTTTTGGTCAATCGCAAGGCCCGCATCGGTCGTAACCCGGCCACCGGCGAGCAGATTCAGATTCCGGCCAAGCGCGTCGTGAAGTTCCGCGTGGCCAAGGCCGCCAAGGATGCGATCCTCGGCGCCAAGTAAGCAGTTGTTTTCCGTGCAGGCACTCTGACGCTGTCGGAGTGCCTTTTTTATTTCCGTGGTTTCATGAAGATAGCGATCGTGGGTTGCGGGGCGGTGGGGAGCTATTACGGCGCGATGTTGAGCCGCGCCGGGCAGGAGGTTCATTTCCTGTTGCGCTCGGATTACGACGTGGTGCGGCGTAACGGCGTGCGGATTCAGAGCCCGGCGGGTGATTTTGTCGCGCGTCCCAGATGTGCCCGGTCCCCGGCGGAGATTGGGCCGGGGGACGTGGTCTTCATCGCGCTGAAAACCACGGCGAATGCTGAATTCTCCAGCCTGTTGCCACCATTGGTTGGACCGCAGACCGCCATCGTGACTTTGCAGAATGGCCTGGGCAATGAGGAGCAACTCGCAAGACTGTTCCCCGTCGGGCAGATTCTGGGCGGCCTTTGCTTCGTGTGCCTCAATCGCGTTTCCCCCGGCGTCATCCATCACTCGGACCATGGGCTCATCGTGTTGGGGGAACATCAGCGTTACCCCGAGCCGCGCACGCACGACCTTGCCACGATGATCCGGCACGCCGGTGTTCCGTGCAAGGTGAGCGACAATCTTGCCCGGGCGCATTGGGAGAAACTGATCTGGAACATTCCGTTCAACGGGCTCGGCGTCGCCAGTGCCGCGGGGTATGCAGCCTTGACCATCCCGAGTTCCGAGGTTCAACTTCCGAGTTCCTTGGGCGCTTGCTTGACCACGGACAAACTGCTGGCCGATGGAGCGTGGGAGAATCTGGTGCGCGAGCTGATGCATGAAGTCATCGCGGCGGCAAATGCGCTGGGGCTCGACGTCGCGCATTCACTCGCCGATAAACAGATCGAGCGGACGCGGACAATGGGGGCGTACAAGGCTTCAACGCTGCTGGACTTTGAACAAGAACGACCACTGGAATTGGAAAGCCTGTTTGTTGAACCCCTCCGGCAGGCGCAACAGGCTGGTGTGTCAACGCCGCGACTGGCGGCGCTGTCGGCGGTGTTGCAGCAACTGGATCGTCGCCGATTCGCGGCAAAAGCGTGAGGCAATCGGTTTATCGCGGCTTGTCGAATTCACCAATCGCTGGCATAAACGCCCCTGTGCATCCTCCCCGTCGGCAGGTCCATTGGTTGTTCGCCGTAATACTGGCCACCCTGGCCGGCTTGATTGCGCACGATACCGGCGCCCAGCCATTTTCCGTTCAGGGACCGGGCGTGAACCCAAATGACTTTCGCGTCACCACCTTCGCCAGTGGACTCGACTTTCCTCTGGGCATGGCACAACTGGCGGATGATTCACTGTTAATTACCATCAGCCAGGGAGCGAATTATTTCAGCTCGACCGGCAAACTCGTTCGCCTGACCGATATTGATTTGAACGGAGTTGCCGATGGAGCCGGCACCATCCTTTACAGCAATCTGCCTGGAGCACTCACGGCGCTGCGCGTCATGGATAATTTGGTTTTCGTGCTGGGCCGACCTTTTCCCATCACCATTCTGCGCGCGGGGGCGCAACCATCCAGTCCGCTGACCTTGGTCGGCCAGGTTGGTATCAAATACACCGGCTCGCGTATGCACGCGGCTTCGGCGCTCGGGCTGCGCCGAACACCCGGTTATACCAATCGCTACGATGTCCTCTTTCAGTTGGGCGCCGAATATAACTTTGCCGTCACCACCAACACCCTTGCGCTCACCAACAGCAACATCCCCGGCGCGCAAGGTTTCTTGAACGGCGATGCCATCCACCTGCTGACATTTATTGACAACGGCACGAATGTAACCGCCACCAACCTGACCCAGGTCGCCTCCGGGGTCCGTAACCCGGCCGGATTCGCTTTCCATCCGGCCACCGGCGATTTGTATTTTCAGGACAACGGCATTGACGGATTGATCAATGGCAATGAACCCCTCAGCGCGGACGAGTTGAATTTCATCGCCCGCACTAATATCGGCGGGCCGATTGAGTTCTTTGGTTTTCCGACCAACTACACGCTTTATCGCACGAACACTTTCGTGGGTGGCGCGGGCGTTCCGCCGCTGGTCGTGTTCGAGCCGATTCCAAATCCGTTCACGGGTCGCGAGAGCGAGGGAGCAAACGACATTGCTTTTGCACCGCCGGGATTTCCCGACGGACTCAACACCGGAATCTTTCTCGGTTTCCACGGCAAGTACAGCAACGGCGGCACCGCCAATGAGGAAAACCCCGTGGTCTATGCCGACCCGGCGACCGGTGATTATTTTCATTTCATCTTGGGCCAGCAACCCGGAATCGGCCATCTGGACGGACTGCTGGCCACGCGCGATTCGTTGTATGTGGCCGACCTCGTGTCCACGGGAAACCCCAATTCCGGCGCTGGAGCCGGCGTGATTTACCAGATCAAATCACTCGTGTCGCCCATTCCTCCCAGCGTCACCGCGCGGCGGGTCGGGGCGCAGATCGAGCTCCAGTGGGCTCGGGGCGCGCTGCAATCGGCGGACGACAGCGACGGCGGGTGGAGCGACGTGGCGGATGCCTTTAGCCCACTGCTGATCACGCCGGGCGGCCAGCGCAAATTTTTTCGCGCTTACTACTGAAAGAATCTTGCGTCATGAATCACCGACACGGTTCGCTTGCTTTGATTGTTCTGTTCCTTGTTTCCTGCGCGGGGTCACACGCCGCGGATTACGCCATCGGTGCGGATCTTTCCTTTCTGAAACAGGCCGAGGATCGCGGCGCAGTCTTCAAGGACGGTACCAATGCCCAACCGGGTTTGCAAATCTTCAAGAACCATGGCTACAACTGGATTCGCCTCCGCCTCTTTCACTCGCCGACGAACCTGCCCAACAATCTCGAATACACCCTCGCGCTCGCCAAGCAGGCGCATGAATTGAAATTCAAGTTCCTGCTCAACTATCACTACTCGGATACCTGGGCCGATCCGCAGAAGCAGTTCATTCCGGCGGCGTGGAAGGGCAAATCGCACCAGGAACTGGTCGCCGCCGTCCACGATTACACCCGCGACACCATCCTTGCTTTTCGCGAGGCGGGCGTGCTGCCGGACATGGTTCAGATTGGAAATGAAATCACGCCCGGCACGTTGTGGCCGGATGGGAAACTGCCGGACAACTGGGACAACTTCGCGGAACTCATCAAGGCCGGCATCAAAGGCGTGGACGCCGGGCGCGGAACGAATGCCCGGCCCCGCATCATGATTCACATTGACCAGGGCGGCAACCGGGCGCGCACGAAATGGTTCTTCGACAAACTCAATTCCTACGGAGTGGACTACGACGTCATCGGGCAATCCTATTATCCCTGGTGGCACGGCTCGTTGCTCGACCTGCGCGACAACCTGCACTTCATGGCCACGACTTACCACAAGGACATCATTCTCGTGGAAGTGGCCTACTGCTGGCGGCCCACCGAATATCGGAACAAGCCCGCCCCGTTTCCGGAAACACCAGAGGGTCAGAAGGGATTCCTCGCTGAAGTGAATCGCATCGTCCTGAGTATCCCGAACAATCGAGGCGCTGGCATCTTTTGGTGGGAGCCGGCAGTGGGTGGGGGGCGCTTGCGCAATCGCGGCTTTTTCGACGACGACGGTAATGCGCTGCCGGTGATCAATGTGTTTGATCGCACAACAAAGAATTGACCGTGCGGTTCTCATGCTGTTGCCGAGTTGATAGCGGGCTGTGGCCCCGGCAGGTGCTTTTACGTCGGGTCAATTTGTTCTTCCACCTGCGCTTGGAACTCGTATAACCACGGCATGAAGGTTACAGTCTTGGTCGCTTACTTGCTCGCTACGTTTGTCCATCTATTCGTGACAAACTTGACGGTGCAAGCCGACGATATCTACGTGGCGGGTTATGGCAATTGGACCCTTTCCAAGATTGATCCCAATGGAAACAGAACAACGCTAGCCGATTATACGGATGGACTTCGGTATCCTCAGGGGATAGCGCTTGGTCCTGATGGCTATGTTTACGTTGGTGACTTTAATAAGATCTTAAAATTCGATCCTAGCGGGAATGGTTCCGTTTTTGCTGAGTCGCTACCGGGAACTGGCTTGGCCTTCGATCGGTTTGGAAGTCTCTTTGTGGCGAATGCCAACGGCTTCACTATCGAGAAACTCGACGCAAATGGAGGTCGGTTTGTCTTTGCCGATTCGAGCGACGGCCTGCAATTTCCACAGGCACTTGCCTTTGATGCTAACGGCAATCTTTACGTGGCCAACGGCAACAACTCGATTATCAAATTTGATGCAGGCGGTAACGGGTCAGTCTTCGCTGCTTCCGGCTTGGACCACCCACAAGCGCTTGCTTTCGATCGCGGCGGCAATCTTTTCGCTGCAAATTTCAGCAACAACACGATTCAAAAATTTGATCCGAATGGAAATCGGTCTGTCTTCGCCAATTCCGGGTTGAATGGCCCGGCGGGTTTAGCTTTTGACAACATCGGGAATTTGTTCGTCGCGAATTATTTCGACGGCACAATCTTGAAATTCGATGCAGCCGGGCACGGTTCCATTTTCACTTCAGGGCTGTTTAATCCCATGGGAATCGCGATTCCGGAACCTACTACTGGAGTGTTATTGGGATTATGGCTCGGGTTAGTGCTAATCCGACAGGCGCGGCGTTGTCCTCAACATTGAAGGTGGAGGAGACGGTTCTACAGGTGGATTAGCCATCAGCCTCAGCATTCCTTGACCGCAAACGAGATGCTTGAGGTTCGCTTTTCCTTTTTTATTAGCGTTCATCTGAGTAACCTGCGGGTGAGAATATGAAACCACGCGTTCGTTTTGCTCCCTCGCCCACCGGTTACCTCCACATCGGCGGGGCGCGCACTGCTTTGTTCAACTGGCTTTACGCCCGGCATACCGGCGGCACGTTCGTCCTGCGCATCGAGGACACCGACGCGGCGCGCAATTCGCAGGAAGCCGTGGACGTCATCCTCAATGGCCTGCGCTGGCTTGGCCTGAATTGGGATGAAGGTCCGCTCACCAGCGATGCCACCGGCCCGTGCAAGGGCGATCGCGGGCCGTATTTCCAATCGCAACGCAAAACCAACTATCAGGCGCGCGTGGAAGCGTTGTTGTCCCGCGATCTCGCCTACGAAAAGGACGGCGCCATCCGCTTCCGCATGACGCGTGAGCCCATCCTCATTCCCGACCTCGTCGTTGGCGATGTGATGCGGCCCTTGACCGACCGCGAAGAAGTTGATCCCGATTGGGTGCTGGTGCGCTCCGACGGCCAGCCCGTGTTTCACTTCGTCAACGTCGTGGACGATCTGGAGATGGGCATCACGCACGTCATCCGCGGCGAGGACCACTTGAGCAACACCGCCAAACACATTGCGCTGTTTCGTGCGTTCGGCGTTGAGCCGCCGAAGTATGCGCACATTCCGCTCATCTTGAATGCCGATGGCAGCAAGATGAGCAAGCGCGACAAAGGCGCGTCCATGACGACTTACATGGACGAAGGTTTCCTGCCCGAGGCCGTGAACAATTACCTCTGCCTCCTCGGCTGGTCGCCCAAGGACAATACGTCTGGTTGCAGGGCGAATACTGTCGCGAACTGCCCGGCGACCGCTTCTACGAACTCGGCGTGCATGCCTTCGCTAAGGCGGGCGTGGACACCAACAAGTTTGACGTGAACTACGTCAAAGCCGCGCTCGACACCTGCAAGGGGAAGATCAAAACCTTCAGCGAACTGCCAGCCTACGCGGGATTCTATTTCAAAGACGACCTCGCCTACGACCCCGAGGCTGCGAAGAAAGCATTCGTGCCCGAGAACAAACCGCGTTTGGAAAAACTCCGCGCCGCCTTTGCCGCCGCCGGCCCGTTCAACGCCGCGACCCTCGAAGCCGCGTTGAAGTCCACTGCCGCTGAACTCGGCGTGAAAGCCGGCGTGCTGGTGCATCCCGTCCGCCTCGCCGTCACCGCCAACCCCTCCGGCCCGAGCCTGTATCATTTGCTGGAGGTGCTGGGGAAGGAGAAGGTGCTGGGGAGGATTGAGCGGGCCCTTGGATTGATTCCAAATTGAATGACCTCGCCAATTCGAGTTCGCTGCAAGAGCCCTTCCGCTATTCCATCCGTTGAAAGAATTCGAGCGATGGCAGATGCAGAGCACCATGTTGTGCTCGAATTTCCAGCAAAGCTGAAAGTGAACAAGCCGCCAATCGTTGCCGAGCTTTCGGCGTCTCTGCCGGAATACTCAGTCTTCGACAGCGGCGGTAACAAAGAGACGGATTGGGTGACGGTGATGCCCGTCATCAACGATGCTGCGATACAAGCTCATTCGCGCGAGATAAAGGATGCTATCGCGATGTATATCGAGGCCTGTTCATACCTCTTGGATGGGCACGCGAAGCAGAGTCTTTCGTCTGAGTGGTCGTCTTACATTCACGGCGAACATCGATGCTTTGAAAATTCAGCCACAGGCCAAATCGTCGAAGCGCCGCTTGCAGGTTCACTCGAACCGCGAACAATTGATCCATACTTCTTCGCCCAGTTCGTCAAGACGACTCCAAGCTGCGCTGGTGTCGCAAAGATTATCAAACACGATTTCCATGACGCCGCACGAATACGTGACGTTTTGTTTCGGAGCGCTGAAGCGACCTGAAGGTCGCCCTCCACTGGAAGTTCGTTTCACCGCTCGCCCTCACCCTGACCCTCTCCCCCGGGAGAGGGAACAGCCATTGTCCGCCTTCTGATTTGCGGATGATCGTCCGGCCAATTCCGTCGCACGACATTTCAAGAACGCGGCGAACGATTCTCCCTCTCCGTGGGGAGAGGGCGGGGTGAGGGAGGTCGTTTCACAAGATCTTTCAAACCGGAATCACCGCCACACCCCGCACCGTCCCGGATGGCGGCGGCAAGGGAGCCGTATCGCTTTGGGTGGAGCTTTATTGAAACATTCGTCGCCGCCGGCGTGTTCTACTGGCATGATCATCTGGCCCCGGCTGTTGTTCGGCTTTCTGGTCCTGATTTCCGCGGAGGGTTTTTCCGGCGCCTCGGTCGCAACGGGGTTCTGGACTCCCTGGACGTGGCTGGTAACCTACTGGTTGTACTTCGCGCATTTTTTCTTTTTTACAACGCTGGCCGTGCATACCGGGCGGACGTCATTGGGGGCGCTCTATCTTTGGGGCGTCTTGTACGGCCTCTACGAATCCTGGATCACCAAGGTGATCTGGTACGGCTACGGGGGTGATGGGAAACTTGCTTTGGGGCAGCTCGGTCCGTTTGGCTTCTCGGAAATTAGCATGGTGTTTCTGTTTCATCCTGTGCTGTCGTTCCTGCTGCCGCTGGCGGTCGCGTGCCTGCTGTGTCCCAAACTGCGCGAGCTGTTTCCGGAGGTTGCCTGGGTGACCGGCGACAGCCGCCGGGCGCGGGCGGCGCGCCTCTACATCATTTTCTCCTCTGCTTGCACACTCGGCATGAACTCCGGCGGGTTGGTGCATCTTTGCCTGAACATTGCATTCATTTGCGCCTTGCTGCTGGCATTGGCGCGGATGGCACGTCCGGGGCTGGCGGGTGCGGACGCGCGCTCGCTGGTGGTTTTCGGCCGGCGGGGTTTTGCGGGGCTGTGCATTTATCTGGCAGCGCTCTACGGCGTTACGTACTTCTTCCTGCTCCCGCAAGGACTGCCCTCAGCGATAGTGCAATTGACAACCCTGGCGTTTTACGCGGTCGTGATTGCTGGAATCTGGATGTACCGCGAAAGGGAACCATTGGCGGGCGCGGAAACGACGGTTGACCCGAGGGAACTACGGCGTGCCGTCACAATTTTCGCGGCAGTAACTGTACTCGCATTGCCGCTTTCGCTTCCGCAGATTAAGTCGGCGATCTTCATTCCGGTGGTCGCCAACTTCGTGGTGTGGACCCCGCTGGGCATGCTTTTGACGACGATTGCTTTGTGGCGAGGTTGGCGGGAATGGGCGGGAGGCGTACGAAGCCAGCCTGAGTGCAAGGCTGTTTGAGCCCAGCCCGAATTGGGCCATGGCACACGAAGCTATCCCCACGAGCGCCTGCCGCCGGCACCCAGTATCAAGGCACTTTGACCGTTGGTTGCTTGGATTGATTGTAGGTCGCCAGTTCGCTGAAGGTCAGGAAGTCGCCTCCTTGCTGGCGGAGTTCGGCGAGGATGGCGGGTAGTTGTTCCAAGGTCTCGTCCCGCCATTCGTGAAACAAAATGACCGAGCCGTCCTTCACATTGGTGGTGGCTTTGCGTTTGATTTCCTCGGCGCTGACGGACCGGTCGTAGTCTTGTGACACCACGACTTGCTTGAGCGAATAGACCTCGAGCTTTGCCTTGGCGGCGGTGGCGCGGACGCGGTCGTCGGTTTCGAGGAAAGGCGGCCAATACCATTTGGGGGTGAAGCCCGTGGTCGTGGCGATGATTTTCTGAGCATCCACAATTTCGTGATCCAGCTTGGCGTCGTCGCAGTCCTTCGGATGGCGATGGGAATAGGAGTGATTGGCAATCTCGTGTCCGCCAGCGGCGATGGCTTTGGCAGTGTCCGGGTGCGTCTCGACGTTGGTTGCCACGAGGCTGAATGTGACGTGAATCTTTTCTCGGGCGAACAACTCCAGCAGCTTGGGCGCATGGTCGGGGAAGGGGCCGTCGTCGAACACGAGCGCGACGTGGACGGTGTTTGAATCAGCTGCGGCCACGCAAGTCTTTGCGAGCGAAGCCGCGATGAGAAGCAAGGGCCAGAGGAGTTTCATTGGATCGGAGGGCACGCGGTGGACATGGCGGGAACTTTAATGTCGCGGAGGTTTTCGTCGAGCATGATTTGGTTTACTTGTGTTTGCCGGCTTGGGCGGAGGCGGGCTTGCTTTCATGGGGAAGGTGTGGTTGGATGCAGCGAACAATCCCGATTCCCATGCAAGTTTCCGCGAAAGGGCGGCAAGGGTTCACGCTGATCGAGTTGCTGGTGGTGGTGGCCATCATTGCGATCCTCGCCGCCATGTTGTTGCCGGCTTTGGGAGGCGCCAAACATGCCGCGTGGCGTACCCGCTGTGTGAGCAATGAGCGGCAAATGATCCTGGCCTGGACGTTGTATGCGGTGGACAACCGGGAGTGGTTGGTGCCGAACGGCGGCCGGATCACAAGCGGCCCGGCGGTCAATCCCTATCTGTGGGTCTATGGTGGTAACCATGGCGATGACCAGACCCTCACCAATATGCAGTACTTGGTCGGGAATAATTACGCGCTTTTTGCCCCGTACATCAAGTCCGTGGAGATTTACAAGTGTCCGGCGGATCGCACGCTCTGGCCGGTTCGGGGCAAGGGGAATGTGTTTGAGTTGCGCAGTTATTCCCTGAATTGCTACCTCGGCACCCGGTCGGTGAACGTGGAGGGGCCACTCTCACTCAGTTCCAGCTTTCGGGTTTCTCTCAAGTCCTCAGAGCTGGCGACCAGCGGGTCGGCCAATCGCTTTGTTTTTATGGACGTCAACCCGGCCAGTATCTGCACTCCCGGTTTCGGGGTGGAAATGAACAGCGACGTGTTTGTGCATTATCCCTCCAGCTTTCACCGGGGAGCCGGCGTGGTTTCATTTGCGGATACGCATGTTGAGGCGCGAAAATGGCTGGATGCCCGGACCAAGAAGGGCCTCACGAGCGGGGCGCAGATGATTTCTCACAACGATCCCTCGCCCCGGAATCCTGACTTGCAGTGGATTCGTGACCGCACCACCGTCCGGAAATAGGATTCTCACCCCGCCAATAGTTTCCCGCTTGTCTTCAAGCGACTGGTTTCTGAATCTACCCGCCGACAAATATGGCAAAGCGCGCATTGATCACGGGCATCACCGGGCAGGACGGTTCTTATCTGGCCGAGCTGCTTCTGGGCAAGGGATATGAAGTCCACGGCATCATTCGCCGGGCCAGCACGTTCAACACGGGGCGCTTGGATCCGATCTACCAGGATCCGCATGCGAGCCGGAAGCGGCTTTTTTTGCACTACGGAGATTTGAGCGATGCCAGCGCGCTTGCGCGGTTGATGCTCAAAGTGCAGCCGGAGGAAATCTACAACCTGGCGGCCCAAAGCCACGTGCGCGTGAGCTTCGACAGTCCGGAATACACGACGGACATCACGGCCACCGGTGCGGTGCGGTTGTTGGAGGCGATTCGCGAGACGGGGATCAAGCCGCGGTATTATCAAGCGTCGTCCTCTGAGATGTATGGCAAGGTGGTGGAAACGCCGCAGACCGAGATGACGCCGTTTTACCCGCGCAGCCCGTATGGTTGTGCGAAGGTGTATGCCTATTGGATCACGGTGAATTACCGCGAATCGTACGGGTTGCATGCGAGCAATGGGATTCTGTTCAATCACGAATCGCCCCGGCGCGGTGAGACCTTCGTGACGCGGAAGATCACGCGGGCGGTGGCGCACATCAAGGCGGGGTTGCAGGACAAGCTGTATCTCGGCAATCTCGACGCCAAGCGCGATTGGGGCTACGCGAAGGAATACGTCGAGGCGATGTGGCTGATGTTGCAGCAACCGGAGGCGGATGATTACGTGATCTCGACGAACGAGACGCACTCGGTGCGCGAGTTTCTGGAAGTTGCGTTCGGCCACGTTGGTTTGGATTGGAAGAAATACGTGGAGATTGATCCGCGTTATCATCGCCCGGCGGAGGTGGATTTGCTCATCGGCGATTGCAGCAAAGCCCGCAAGAAGCTGGGTTGGGAGCCCAAGACGAAGTTTAGGGAATTGACCACGCTGATGGTGGACGCGGATATCGAACTGCTGCGTCGTCATCGGGAAGGGGAGATCAAGGTCACCGGATGACGCCAACGGATGCACGCAGCACGTAAATCGAACAACTGGAACTCTTAGACGACGGCTAGTACCAGTTTAGAAAAAGGATCCGCTGATCGCCGGGGGCGATTGGCGGCGGGGAGTCAAACTGCGGTCCCAGCCAGACCACTGCGACTTTGAGATCACCCGGAACTTCAAGGTGGTGGTTGCCGACAGCAAGTTCAACCGGGCCATTGGTCACGGGTTTCCCATTTAGGGTGGAGATCAGGTTTACTTTGTCTCCGGCTGCGGGTCGCGTGATTTGGTTGGGCTTGTTGGTGTCGATGATGCCGGAGCGTGGAAGTGTATCAATGAGGTATCGTCCGGGATGGAAGATTTCAAAGTTGCCGCCGCCGGCGGGCAATACTGTCCCGAGCACCCAGAAATCATCTGCCAGTGGCACATACCTTTGGCTGATAA
The DNA here is from genome assembly GCA_044225555.1 of Limisphaerales bacterium. Taxonomy (GTDB): domain Bacteria; phylum Verrucomicrobiota; class Verrucomicrobiia; order Limisphaerales; family JADLHS01; genus JADLHS01. The sequence continues at coordinate 91,454 of JBGAIM010000012.1, forward strand.
ACTCATGGTCTTCCGGGGGCAGCCAGGAGGTGCGATAGCTGGGGATGAATACTGCCGCCGGTCGCGCCGCCAACATCTCGCGGACGCGCGAGCCGGGGGTATTCACGACGCCTCGGATGTTCAGGCTGTGCAAATACCACTGGAAATGGATGCTGCGCCGAGTAGGCACCATGCCGATGGCGTCATAAACGGGGTCCTTGACCGGGTCTGTGAATTCCTCCGCGAGCATCATCAATTGCCGCTGCCGGATGTTTGGCCGATCCAGATGCCGGAAGGAAGCGACGCAGAAGGGCACGAGATGGACAACGACGATGACCATGCCCGCCACCGGCCAAAGCGAGCTGCGTTCGGCCAGCGTTTTCCAAAGGGTCCGGGCATAACTGAAAGAGAGCAGGAACGCATAGGGCACGAAGTGGAGCAGGTTGTAGGGGAATGGCGTTGGGTTTGCGCACAGGGCAGCTAACGCGCCCAGCATTAACAAAAGCTCGGGGAGGTTTCCCTCCCAATTCAACGCGTTTCTGCGGCGCCGGACCAAATCCGTGGTTACCGCGTAACAAGCGGCCGTAGTTAGTGCCACCAGCAGCGGCGACTGCCCCAGGAGTCGTGCCAAGGTGCTCCAAGGCAAAAACCGGTTGCCACCATCACCGGTGGTGCTGCTCGCCGAAAGAGTCGTCACCCGGCGGAAAACCGAAAGGTAGTTCTCCCACGCGCCGTCCGTGCCGTAACCAAGCCGAATAACGGCCGTGGCCAACACCGCGCCGCCGAGCCAGACGAGACCCAACTGCCAGCGGGGGCGCTTGAAGTCGGGCGGTGGAAAAGCCAAGATGGCAAACGAAAGAGGTAGCGCGTACACCACGGTCTTCACCGCGGTGAAGAGCAGCATCACGGTCACGATGCCAGCCAGTGCGTAGGAGTATAAACCCAGCGGCTTGACTCGCACGGTCCACCAGATCAGCAGGACTCCCGTCAGGACCAGGTTATCGTGGCGGATTTCGAAACCATAATCCCAAAGCGGCGCGAGCGTGGCGGCGGCGGTCAAGGCGATAAGCCCGGGCAGCGACAGCAGTTTGCGGCTGGCGATGGCGGCGAGGAGAAACAGATTGAGCCAGAAGCCACTGAGGAAAAGCAAACGGGCAGAGGTAAACAGTTCCGCGGAACCGGTGGCATTGCGCGTGAGCCAGGAGAGTGGGCCAAACAGGAACAAGGACGAATTGGTGAAAAACTCCGCTGCCTGGCCGGTGGCGAAAACTCTCGCCATGTAGATGTTCTGGCATTCATCCACCTGGTAAATCCGGATTCGGGCGAGTTGAAGCGAGCAAAACGCCAAGCCGGCGATGGTCGCCAGAAGGAGGGCGTACCAGATGTGCCGTCGCGTCATGACCGGATCACGAACACGGTGTGCATCCAACCTGGCGTTTTCCAGCGCAGCCGTCGACACGGTTTTGATTCCATTGCAAGTCTCCGACTTGCCTGAAAGGCTGGAAAGATCATGACCATGCGAGTTTCATTCACGAGCCGGAGGCACTTCGAGGTTTTTTGTCTGCGCGATAATGTACTCCGGACGCTTTTTTATCTCATCAAAGAGGCTGCCGATGTACTGGCCCAGGATTCCGATGGTCAACAACTGGACACCTCCGAAGAAAATGATGGCTAAAATGACGGAGGTCCAACCGGTGACGAGGTAACGGGGGTTTGCCAGTTTGTTGCTGAGAATCCAGACAAACAGAACGAACCCCGCCACCACCGAGGTGAATCCGAGGCCAGTCGCCATTTGGAGTGGCTTCTTGGAAAAGTAAAAGATCGCCGTGGCCGCAAACCGCACCATCCGGTGAATGGAGTATTTAGTGACGCCCGCGAAACGGGGAAGCCGCTCATAGTAGAAGGGTGTCTGCTTGAAACCGATCCAACTGATCAGGCCGCGGATGTACTTGTTGTTTTCAGGCAGGGCGTTAAACGCATCAATGATCTTGCGGTCAATCACGCGAAAATCGCCGGTGTTGACCGGCAGCGGATACTCGGAAAGCGAATTCAAAATCGAATAGAACAACTTGGCGGTAACGCGCTTGAAGACCGTCTCGCCCTGGCGCTTTTTTCTGACGCCGTAAACCACATTCGAGCCGCTGGTGATCAGCAGTTCAATCATCTGGGGCACCACCTCCGGCGGGTCCTGTAGGTCCGCGTCGATGATCACGGCCAACTCACCGCGAGACTGCTTGAGACCGGCGCTGACGGCGGGTTGGTGTCCAAAATTTCGAGAGAAGGCGATGAGTTTGATCCGGCGATCGCCCTCGGCCAGGGCGTCAAGAATGGTCCTCGTCGAGTCCCGACTGCCATCATCAATGTAGATGAACTCGAACTGGAAGCGCGTGTCATCAACCAGAGCTGACCCAAGATGGGAACTGGTTTCGCGGATGACCGCTTCCTCGTTGAAGCACGGAATGATTACTGACACGAGCATGGGATTTATGCGGGCAGCTTGCCTTTCTTTCTGGCGTTAAGGTTAATCACCAAGTTTCGCAGAATGCACCAATGAAAAGAAAAAAAGTATCCACTTAATACGTCTAGCCGACTCACCCGGTAATAGTGTTCAGTCCGGAGTTTGCGAGCGTACGAGCGAAAATAGGCCGCTTGAGCCAGGCCCACTTTGGTGCTGACCGAAGTGCCGGAAATTCTAAAGCCAGCCAGTCGCTCCGAATCAATGAAGACGTCGCCGGCCTTGAGCAATTCGCCCCAAAAGCCCAGGTCGAGGGTGTAGGGATTGCTGGCATCGAACCAGGTGCGGCCTTGGGTTGTTTCGCGTCGGAATAATCCGACGGCCGGTTCCCCTAAAAGGTTTGTGCCCCACCGGACACAAGCTTTGACCACACGCGAACCTGCCATGCGGCCGGATTTGAAACGGGGGCCTCGCCGAAAAATGATCCTGCCGGAAGGATCAATGACTTCACTGCCGCAGATTGCCAGAACCACATTTGAATTCGCTGAGTCTTCCAATTGCCCCACCTGTCGTTCCAAGCAGGCGGGATGGATCACATCATCGCCACACAGGACTTTTAGGTACTTGCCGCTCGCGAGGGAGAGGGCTTTGTTCCAATTTCGGCCAATGCCGAGGTTGCGCTCGTTGGCGGTGAATTTTATCCGGGGGTCAGAGAACTGCTTGATCGCGGCGACGGTGGCATCCGTCGAACAATCGTCCGTGATGATAATTTCCAAATCGGCACAGGTTTGCTCCAGCACGCTTTTCAGCGTTGCGGCAATGAATTCCCCGTTGTTGTAGGCGGGGATGCAGACGCTTACTAAGGGTTGCCTAACCATCGTGGATAGAGATCACTGTTAATCCTGCGGCTACCGTGAGCCAAGCTGGTGCCAACGTTGGGCCGCGCGGCAAGATTTCTTGCATGGCGGTAACTGAAGGATGAATGTCTCAATGTGTCCAGTTCCTGGTGCTGGTCTGCCGCTTGCTACAGGCTTGTTGCCCAGTCATCATGCGGTTTGGGGCTCCTGATTGTAAAGCGCCATGCAAACTAACTCGATGGATTTGATTCTGAATGCAGATTGTCGCCAGCAAGAGGGCGCGACAGACTGGACTGATGACTTCGGAAATGGCGTCAAGCCGGTGGCCACCCCTTTGCGGGCCGGAACTTGCAGGGCTGCCACGACCTTAACCGCAGGAGTGGCTCATGGAACAGCTCACCAATGACTCCTGCGATTACCAGGCTGCCATATCGGTTGGGCGATTTGTTCGGGCGCCGGAGGGTGCAACAGATTCTCCTTGGCGCTTATGTCTGGCTCTGTTTTGTAAAAGTGCCGGCCACTTCCGTCCGGGATTCAGCGCCTCAATCATGGGAGGCAGTGCTCGCGTTTGCGGCGGCGAACCGGCTGCAATGGGGGAGTGATCTTGTTTTCACGTTTGGGCCCCTGGGTTTTTTGACATCCGATTATTACTGGGGCTATCTCCTTCCAGCGATTGTCCTTTGGAGTCTTGGCTTCGCTCTGGTCTTGACGTCCGTGTTTCTGCCCTTTTGGCGGCGGACCGCGCCTTCCAGCCGCTATCCACTACTCGCCGCCTTGCCCCTGCTGACGGTTCCGCTCTGCAGTGATCTCGGATTTGACGCGATCTATCTGCTGTCCATTACGCTCTCCGGTGTCGCCTGCCTGCCGACCGAACGGCCCAGTGGTTTCCGCACAGTAGCGACAGGCCTGATGCTCGCTTTGCTGAGCGCCATCAAGTTCAGTTTTTCGATCTACGGCGGCTGCGCGGTGCTGGCGATTGTGATCGCGAATTCATTTGCCGGACGCTGGCGAGCCACGAGCCTTTTGCTGTCGAGCTGCGTCGTGTCGTTCCTTGCCATTTGGTGGAGCTGCGGCCAAAAACTTTCCGGTTTGCCGCTCTTCCTCCGGAGCAGCCTGCAACTGACCTCCGGCTATTCCTCCGCAATGGCCTTATCCCCGGGCCAGTGGGACCGGGTGTTTGGGCTTCTCGTCCTGTTTTGCCTGGTGGCCTTGCTCTTGAGCTGCTGGCTTGGATCGCAAGACTGGAAGCGCAACACGGATCGGGTGGCAGTCGTCGCCTTGGGGATATTCCTGGCCTGGAAGGAGGGGTTTGTTCGAGCCGACGTTCACGTTGTGGTGTTCTTCGTGTATGCCTTTCTTCTGGCAGCACTCCTTCCCTCGCTTTTGAACGTCCCAGTCTTCGCGAGTGGAGAAGCCTCGAATGCGCCTGCGCAACTCGTGTCACTGTGGCGATTTCATTTCCGCTGGCTGCCGCGCCTTAGCCTGCTGCTCGTGACGGCTGTGCTGCTGCTGGCACTTGCGCCCTTCGCTTCTTACCGAAAGTCCTTCGGCCGCGCAGTGCAAAGCGGATTTGTGCCGCGGTTTTCGGACACGTTCGTGGCGCTGACGGCACCGGGGGAATACCAGCGCCGCCTGGAAGATCAACTCGAAGTCATGCGGCTCCGCGTTCATTTGCCAAGAATCAAGGCTGCGGTGGCGGGCGCGCGGGTCGGGGTTCTCAATTACCATCAGGACGTGGCTGTCCTCAACGGGCTCAACTATGTTCCGCATCCGGTTTTCCAAAGTTACTCGGCTTACACACCCGAGTTGCAAAGGCTCAATACCGCGTTTTTTAATTCTGATCGGGCTCCAGAATATGTGGTTTGGCGACCGGGCACGGTGGACAAGCGGGCGCCAACTCTGGACGATGGAGAAGTGCTGTTACGAATTCTTAACGGATATCATCCCGTGTTGCAGGAGGACGGCTTTGTCTTGTGGAGGCAAAATTCTACGGCGGACGAGTCCTATACTTTCGTCAGGGAGCGTAACTTTAGCACCGCTTTCGAGCATTGGTTTTCCGTCACAAACCAACCGCTTTGGTGCCGGATTGACCTTCGGTCCAGCGCTTTGGGGGTCATCGAGAGTCTCTTGTGGAACTGTTGCGAGGTCCGACTTGAAGTTCAACTAGAAGACGGGAAAACTCGGGACTTCCGGCTGCTTCCCGGCAATGCACGGCACGGATTCTTGCTGAATCCATTGTTACTGGGTAATGCTGACGTGTTGCGACCGGGCGGCAAGAGTTCGGCGCCACCCCGGGTGGTTGCCGCGCGCGTCCATGTTGAGAAAGCCCGAATGTTCGATCGTGCGGTCAAGGTCGATTTGCTGACAATCGCCGGGCTTCCGCGGCTGCAATCACCGCCCATCGCTTTAGGACCATCAATAACAGGCAATGAGAACTGACAGCCAAGGGTATTCTGATTATCTGGAGGGGAAATATCTTCCAGGGCGCAGACTTTATCTGAATTGGATTTTTTACCCCGGGATTTTCAGCTGTTTCCGGACGCCCGATACCATCATTGATCTGGGGTGTGGAACGGGTGAGTTTCTGAACTACTGTCGCCGGCGGAACCACGATGCCCTGGGGGTGGACTCAAACGAAACGCTTGCCGAGAAATGCCGAAGGAACGGCTTCAAAGTAGTCAGCGACAATGTTTGCGAGTTGAACTCCTTGAACCGGCAACAGTTCACTTATGCCGTCTGTGACAACGTGCTTGAGCACCTGGACATACCAGAACTGGAGTGCTTTTTTGAGCGGGTTGACCGCTTGCTGGTGGGCGGCGGAACTCTGGTCTGCATTGTGCCGGGGAGGAAAGGCTTCCAGAAGGACCCAACCCACAAGACGTACATATGCCAGGAGTTGCTCGAGAAATTGCTGAAGAACCGGAGTTTGAAGATCGAACGCTTCTACTACCATCCATTCAACGTGGGCGGTCTGCACCGGTACTTCTACTTGAACATGCAGATTTTCGAAATCAGGAAACTCCCGGCTGACCTGACAGCGCAACGCGCCTAGCTGTTCAGTGCGGGCTAGTCGTCCGACAACGAATAGAGGACGTAGGGTGCCTTGACGGGTACGGCGACTTTGCGGCTGGTTTTCCACCGACTCATGATGCCGGTTGCCAACTCGGACATTCCAGGCGCGTTATCTTCCAGCAACAACCAACGGAAGCCGTTTTGTTTGAAGTAGTCGGTATCCAGGAGCGGGCGGGTATCGACCGGCTTTTTGATGAACATGGCCATGAATGCGCGCCGCTTCAGATGGTAGGGCGCAAACCCGCTCCATTCGCGCGCGGACAAGATGATCACGGGTTCGTCCTTCCCGATCAATTTCGAAGCCGCCGACAAATATTCAACGCGCGGGTTCGGGGGCGGTGGGGTGAACATCCGGCCCAGTTCCGACGACCAAGTTTGCAACCAGAGCGCACATAGCAACAGGACGAAAACCAGGCGCAGAAAGTTCCTGCGGAGCAGGTCGAAAATCTTTTGCAAGCCGGCACCAGTTATCAGGGCCAGAATTGGCGCACAGGCGATGTAATAATAGGTATGTATGCAGTACAGGTTGAAAAAGGTCAGCGCCGCCACGATTGGCGAAAGGGAGACGCAGCAACCAATCCAGAAGTTTCCTCCTGGCAACCCCTCGAATCCACGCACCCCGAGCGGAACACAAAGGAAACCAATCGCCAATGCGAACGTCAGCGTGGGCATGACGGCGTTTCGCATGCGGTGTTGGATTAAATCCCAGTTTCTTGGGCTGAGCCGCTGTGCGATGGTGCCGTAGGTCCACGCTTTGGTGTAAGGATGACTCGAACTGAGCCAGGCGGTGAAGGGCGACTCCTCCTTTATCTTGTCGCTGTACTTGACGTATAGAAATCCGGGCACGACTGGAACGACGAGTAACGCTGCCAGGAGCGCAAGGCGAGGAAGGTTCAGGGCCGTAGGCCAGGAAGCTCGGCTGGGAGGATCTGGGTCTTGGGTGGTGGCAGAGTTCTCGCGATTCACGTCTTTGCTGGGAGATTTGCGCCATTTAGCGCTGAGGACGTGCATTGCCGTTAACCCTCCAGCAATGAACAGGGGTAGGACGAAGGTGGTGATCTTAGTCAGGCAAGCGAGAATTCCGAAGACCGAACAAAGGGCGAAGCCTCGAACGGTGGGTTTCGCAAGCCAGCGCAGGAGCAAAAGAAAATAACCGAGTGCGAAAAACGTGGCCGCGTACTCAATCATTGAACTGCGGCTCCAAACGACATTGTAGGGGGCTAGGAAAAAAACTGCTGAAGTGAAAAGCGCGACGCCCGGCGACTGGAAAAGCCGGAGTGCCAACAGGTATAATGTCAAGGAAGTCAGATAGTAAAATACCAGATTGGTAATGCGAATGGAGACGTCGAGGTTGTTCCAAGGCGCAAGGCTATCAACCGTGGCGGCGGCGATTTGAAAAACCGGATACTCAAACGGGCACTCCCAAGGCGGTCCGAACAAGGGTAATCTGGGGTGCAGTAGCGAGAAGCCGTGTTCCCGGATTTCCCAGACGGAGAGGGCCGTTTGAGTTTGCCGGAACTCATGTTCGCCGCTAAGCGGCGCTTGCAGATTCGGGAGCCGCAGGGGCAGCGAGGCTGCCGCAAGAAGTGCAAAAAGGAGGAGCGGAGTGCGCGCGATTCTGTCCATGAGTGCCGACGGAGGCATGAATCGAGGCCTGGGCCTGTTGTCTCGTGACATTGATTTTGTTTTGCTCGACGGCGCCCGGGCAAGCCCCGCGCAAACCGCTCATTGGCCGAGTTTATCGCAGGCTTCCGGGACAGGAAATGCCGGTGCCAGTGCGGGCAATGGCTGTTGGATACAGTTTTAACCCCAGGCATGCAAGAATTGGATGGTTCGGTGGCGCGACATAAACGACAGAGCGCGATACCGTGCCGCCCCGGGCAACAATGGGGAGGGGAGTCCGTTGCGTTCTCCGGTCAGGCATTTTCCTTGCAATTGGGCGACTCAACAATTATTGCCGCAGCTTGATTATGGGACTAAGCCTTAAGCTAATTGTGTTTCGCAACCCGGAGGTGGACTCCCGGCGCGCGGTCAATTCGAGCGGTCATCCGCAATCACGCCGTTCAACCGAATAGGGGGCATGGAAGTTGGCATGAACAGATCCTGGGGGCAGCGGAGCCTCTTACCATGCGGCGCAAAATCGCAACGCACTCGTGGCACACAATCCGATCGGGCCGCTAAATCTTCCATGAAACTATGAAGCGTGTGCTGACTACGACCTTGGGGGTGGCGATGGCCGTAATCGTCATCGCTGCGCTGTTTCAGTATTCACTTTATCAGGCCGCGATGCGCATCTACGACGTCGACGAGTGCCGGAGTGTGTTTGTGGCGAGCATTCTGGCGGACGGTCTGGCGAAAGACTTCCAGGCGACCATTTCCTTGCATCTTTTGCCGTTCATCTGGCTGGCGCGCGATGCGACACAATCGGCGACCTTGTTTGCCACGGCGCGGATTGTCTCACTCCTGCTCTTCTGGCTGAACCTACTGCTGATCGCTTTGGCCACTGGGGCGCGGCTGCGGTCGTGGCGCTGGCTGGTCGCGTTTATCGGAGTGGCCACGCTGGCACCGCTCTGGGATTTCGGTTTTGAGGTTCACCAGGAGAACCTGCTGCTGACAGGGCTCCTGCTGACATGGTGCGTGGTGCGCATTGGTGGAGGAGGACTCACGGCTTATGCCTTCGCTGGGGCGCTGGCTGTGGTCATGCAGTTTACCGCCTTCGAGGCTTTCCTCTATACGCTGCCGTTGACGATTGTCTTGCTCCTGTTTCCACCACCCGTCGGGAGGGGGGAAAAGCGGAAGCTTACCTTCGCCTGGCTGGGGGGCGCATTGGGGATGTTTGTCATCATCAGTTCGACCTTTGCTTTTGCCGGTGTCTGGAAGTTATACTTGGCAGGTCTGATGCCGCCGACCCAATGGAGTCCGCTGGTTGTGTGGGATGGCCTCCGCCGGCTCGTGATCCAGACACCATTGGTGGTGGCGTTGTCGGTGGCGGGTCTCATAACTTTGCTTACCGAATGGCGGCGACGCGGACCTGCGGCCCTGAGTTGGGCAGGAGATTTGCCCGAGGCCATGATGTTTCTCATTGCACTGGTGGCGCTGGCGCTGAATCCAGGCAGTCAACCTAGCAACCTCGTGAATCTAGCTGCGTTCGCATTCTTGCTGGCTTTTCGTTTTGGCGGCACAATTTTCAAGCAGGTTTGGACGGAGGTTACCCTTCGCCCAGTCATTGTTGCTTTGCTGATCTTCGCGCACGTCGTGCCATTTGTCGCGGCCGTGCGCCGGCACAAGGACTTGCTGAACTTTCGCCAGGTCAGTCTGATGGAATTGGCGGAACGCCTCACCGATCCCGCCAAAGACCGGGTTTTTGACGGAGTTGGAATGGTGGCCACACGCGCGAGCATCCAATACGAATGGCTGCTCCAGTCTCCGGAGCGAGCGCGGTTGAGCAACCGTTCAACCGGCGGCGTGGCGGACTCGCTTCAGCGCCGTCCAGCGGCAGTGTTCATTCCGAATTATCGGACTGAGTGGTTGGGTCCTGACGAGCACAAGTTTATCAGGGAGCACTATCTCCCTTTGGCGGATGATTTTTGGGTGTTGGGCCGAAGGTTACCGGCGGGTGGGGGATCGTTTGAGGTCATCCACCCCGGGCGTTATCAGATTTCTCCGAAAGAGGCGTCTTGCGTCCTTGGCACGGTGGAAACAAATCCACTTGGCTTGGTCATCCCGCCCGAGAAAACCAATTGTGTCGGGACGTTGGACGGGGTTGCGCTCAGCGGCAAGGCCGTCGAATTGACGGCTGGAACGCATCGGATCGAAACGACCTCCGACTGTGAGCCGGTGGTCGTGTGGGTTGGGCCAAGATTGGAACGGCTGCGACCCCTTGGTGACCGGGATCACCTGCGCTTGTTCATCAACCAGTACTGACACCTGCCTGGCCATGGCGCTTGAGGAAGTCTGCGTAGGCGATCTGGATGCCGGCCTCCAGCTCTACTTGCGGTCGCCAGCCCAAGGCAAACAAGCGCGAACTATCCATCAGTTTACGCGGTGTTCCATCGGGCTTGGTGGTGTCCCACGTGATTTGTCCCGGGAAGCCGACGACGCGGCGGACAATTTCCGCAAGTTCACGAATGGTCACATCGCTGCCGTAACCGACATTGATGAATTGCTCGTCGCTGTAGTTCTCGAGGAGGAACACGCACGCACGGGCGAGGTCGTCGGCGAACAGGAATTCGCGAAGCGGGGTGCCGGTGCCCCAACAAGTGACGGTGGCTGAGCCGCTGACCTTCGCTTCGTGAAATTTGCGAATGAGGGCGGGAAGGACGTGCGAAGAGTCGAGGTCAAAACTGTCGTTCACGCCATACATGTTGGTGGGCATGGCGCAGATGAAGTCGCAGCCGTATTGCCGACGATAGGCCTGGCACATTTTGATGCCGGCGATCTTGGCGATGGCATACCACTGATTGGTCGGCTCCAGGGGGCCGCTCAAGAGATGATCCTCCTGAATGGGTTGAGGAGCGTGGCGGGGATAGATGCACGAGCTGCCGAGAAAAAGCAGCTTCTTGACGCCCGCCTTCCACGCGCCGTGAATCAGGTTGTTCTGGATTTGCAAATTGTCGTAGATGAACTCGGCTGGCCGGGAATTGTTAGCGAGGATGCCGCCCACGCGCGCTGCCGCGACCACGACATACTCGGGCTGCGACTCGGCGTAAAAGCGGTCAACCATGGCGGGATCGCGTAATTCCAGTTCGTTGTGCGTGCGACCGATGAGTTGTGAGAAGCCGCGCCGCTGGAGTTCCCGCCAGATGGCGCTGCCGACCAGGCCGCGATGGCCGGCGATATAGATGCAAGAGTGTTGCTTCATGGTGCCGGGGCGGATAGTAAACCGGGCATGACGTTTGCGACAAGCGTTCAACAATGGCTTCCGAACCGATTATCGGCTTGAATCATTTTGGTACGATGAGTCCTGATTCCGAACAAAACTGTCTCGGGGTGGGCAGGCGCATGCTGCAGGCGATCCGCCCGGCGGTGTTGAGCCGGGTAGTCGTGATTTTCGGTGCGCTTGCGATGGTCAAACTCATTCTGCTGATTGGATTGCGGAAGCACCTTCAGGAGATTCACTGGCGCAGCAGTGGCGATGCAGTGAGCTGGATCAACACCTTTACCTTCTATGCGCTGGCCGGGGTGCTGGTTTACACATTGGTTGAGTTGGGGCGGCAATGTCAGCCCGCCGGGACACGAGCGGTGCGGGTGGCGAACGGGTTGATGCTCGGGTTCGGTGGATTGCTGATCTTCCTGACGTTTCACGAGGGGGATAATAATTACTTGTATCCTGTCATGACTGGGGTTTTGAAATGGAAAGACCTCCTGCCTTATTTGAGTCTCAACCTCTTCTTTCGCCCGCCGTACCTGGCGGCGTGGGTTTTTGCGTATGCGGTTGGCTACTATTTGCTGGTCCGGTCCGGGCGCGAGCGGCAGGCCTTGCTGATGACGGCGGTTTTTGCCGGCCTTTACTGGGGGTTGTGCTGGAAGGAATTCATCCTGCGTCGAAATGACCTGTGGGTGATTTTCTTGTTCGGCTTGCTGGCGGTGATCATGCTTCGTCGCGGGCGCGCTTTTCACCCGGCCTGGTTGCTGACCCTGGCGGGCTGGACGGTGCTGGTATGGTGGCTTCTACGACTGGAATTGCCGGAAATTGGCCGATTGCCTCCCTACCTGACAATTTTGGGTGGTTGTCTCACCGTCTTGTTCGTCGTTGCAACGCTCGTGGCGCGGCGTGAAGGATTCCTCCAGCCGTGGATAAATGTGGTGGCTTTTTATTTTGTCGCGACGCTTTTGCTTTCGAGTGTCAATTACCCCAAGGCCGAGAATTTCAACAACCTCCTGGGGTTTGCGGCCAAGTTCCCTCACTACTTTTTGGGAGAATTAATTGTCACCGCCCTCATTGCTATTGGGGCGGTGCTGTACCATCGGCTACGGCCGGGCGGTTCGTTATGGTGGTTGGATCTGGTCGGATTGGGCGCGGTGGCGCTGGCGTTGATCGACTTGCGGTTGACTCAAATCATGGGGGTAAGGTTGGGTTGGGATGTGCTGGCGTTTGGCAGCGATCCCAAAATGATGATCCGCCTGGCGAAGCCGCACCTGCCTTTGCTGGTTGGAGCGTTAGTCGGTGCGGGGGTGGCTTATGTGATCGCCGTGCGAATTGCCAGTTGGTGGCTGGCTAGAGGCGAATCGGCTGCACAAACCGAGGAGCGGCAGTTCCGCGGCTGGTGCCTGGCGGGCTGTTTTGCCATGTTCGCCGCGCTCAGCCCGGCTATCACGAAACCGGACAACGCGGAAGGGCAAAGTATGTTTCGCCTCGTCCAATCGAGCCCGCTTTGGAAACACACGGTCAACCGACCCCAGAAGCCGGAAGATTTTGTGCGAGTGGCGACCGAACTGGGCATGCCGAGTTTGGGTGGGGCTTTGACCCCGGGTGCAGTGCACGAGGCCCGGGATTTGAATGTGCTGCTGATTTTCCAGGAGTCTTCCTATAACCAGCACCTGTCGTTGTTCAGCGGCAGCCGGGAAACACAACCGCTCGTGTCGAGGTACAAAGATCGAATGGAGTTGTTCCCGAATTTCTTTTCCAGCTTTGCGGGCTCAATTCATGCCCGGTTCGCTGCTTTTACCGGCCTTTATCCGGTCAGTGATTTCAGCCGTTTCACCCTAAACCGGGTGCCGGTGAAGAGCATTTTTGAAGTGTTGGGCGGGCAGGGGTACGAGTGTTCCATGTTCTACTCGTCGTATTTTGACTACACCGGGTTCCGGGATCTGTTGAAAAACCGTCAATTGCGCGAGATGTACGATGCGGATACGATGCCCGGGGAGCAAAGTGCCGAGCGGGTCTCGTGGGGATTAAAGGAAGAATCCACCGCCCGGGCGATCCGCCGGCAGCTTCAAGCGTATGCCGGCTCGAAAAAGCGGTTCTTTCTGACCTACGTACCGGCAGCGCCGCACTATCCTTATGACAAAATTCCGAAGGAATTTCGTGAATTCAAACTGGAGCGCCCTGGTGACTACTCTCCGCTCTACCTGAACGAACTGCTCTACATGGATTGGATCATTGCATCGATTTTGGATGAACTTAAGGAGACGGGCTTGCTGGAGAAAACCCTGGTGGTGATTACCTCGGACCATGGAGAAATGTTGGGCGAAAATGGCGGGCCGATGGGGCATGGCTGGCGGGTCACCCCCCAATTGGCCAATGTTCCGCTCATCATCCTGGATCCGGATCACCCGGGATACAAAATCAATCAGGCGATTGGCTCCTCGGTTGACTTGCTGCCAACGATGTTGGACTGCCTGGGAATTCCCGTGCCGGGCGGGGAGCTATACCAAGGTCGTTCACTCTATTCTTCCGCGCCGGATGAAAATCGCCGCATCTTTTTAAATTCGTACGATGAATTTGCGGTCGTGACTGAACGGGAGATTCAGACCGGAAGCCGGCGGTCGGGGGAGCTGGCCAGTGCGGCCCATCACATTTCAAATGTCGGCTCGATGACCGTCTTTGCTGAAACGAACACCCCTTCTCCTGCAATCTCGATCCGCCGGTTTGATGAATTCCAGGAAGGCTTTTTACGGAATTACTCCTACTATCGCGACGCGTTACACAACGACCGATTTACCAACTTGGTTCATAGCTCCCCGTAACTTCGAGCCAGTGCGAACTGTCCTGTTTCGCACCAGCGTGGACAGTTCTTCCACAAAGTGGACAATTCCACCCGGTCCCGCCCCGGGGATTCTACGGAGGTTGGTCGGGAATAAATCATTTCCTTACGGCATGTTTGCCCGTTGCGTTTGGTGGGTGCATCGCTAGAGTGGTTTTGCGGTCGTCGTCGGGCAATCTGCGAGCCATCATTGTCATTATTCATAGCTGCCCGGGGCCGGGGTTCGCACCGCACAACATAAAAGAAAGGTTCGTTATGAGGATAAAAAGTTACGGCCGGGGCGGCTTTACCCTGGTGGAAATCATGATCGTAGTTGCAATCATAGGATTGCTGGCGGCGATCGCGATTCCCAATTTTGTAAAAGCCAGAAACACCGCGCAGACAAATGCTTGCATAAACAATCTTCGGCAGATTGATAGTGCCATGCAACAGTGGGCGTTGGAAACTGGGGCAGGGGATGCAACGGTGGTGAAGTCATCCATCTGGGAGTACATCAAGAATGGTCAGCCGAGGTGTCCAGTTGGTAACCGGCCCTATGAACTGCCGGCTTCGGTGACGACGCCGCCCACTTGTCCAAACGCGGCCACACTGCCCGCTCACCGGTTGGGCACACCTTAGTTCGCTTTCCCAGCCGTTCGCTTTGCAGCCCGGAACCTCGTTCCGGGCTTTTTTGTTCGTGGGACAGGATTGGATAGTGGATTTGGCACCTGTGCTGCTAATTCCCGCTTGCGGTTGCAGCAGGCAATCAGTGAGCACTAACCGTAATTGTCTAACCCGCCTGCTGCTGTGTTCACGCCGCACGAACAGAAAGAAAAGAGTAACTATGAAGATCAACACCTCTCGCAAAGCGGGCTTCACCCTGGTTGAAATCATGATCGTTGTGGCCATCATCGGCTTGCTGGCCGCGATCGCGATTCCCAACTTTGTCCGCGCTCGTAACACGTCCCAGCAAAATGCTTGCATCAATAACATGCGTCAGATTGACAGCGCCACCCAGCAGTGGGCGCTGGAGACGGGTGCTAATGATTCGACCGCTCCGACGGCTTCGATCTGGGGATTCATCAAGGGTGGCACGGCGCCGGAATGCCCGGTTGGTCCTACCGCTTACACGCTTCCTGCTTCCGTGATCGCCGGCCCCGTTTGCCCGAATGTGGGTACGCTGCCCGGCCACGTGTTGCCGTAATTGATCAGTTCAATTTTCACAAGGCCCGAAGCACTGCTTCGGGCCTTTTTGATTAGCGATGACGCCTTGAAGATTGACCACAACAGCGGATTTGTATATTCGCAGTCCGTCGGTGACCAGTTCGTGATGCGATGATAACCATACTTAAAACTGAAAAACTTCGCGTAGAGTATTTCAGTCGGGAATTCCAGAAGACTCCTAAGATCGCGCTGCACGGTCTTGATTTGGACATCAAGGCAGGTGAGGTGTTCGGCTTTCTCGGGCCGAACGGCGCGGGCAAGACGACCACGATGAACGTGCTGCTCGGGTTCGTCCAGCCCACGAGCGGGTCTGCCTCATTGTTCGGAATAGATGTCCGGCAACCTATCGCCCGCCAGCGCATTGGCTATTTGCCGGAGTTGACCTACTACTACAAATTCCTCACGGCGGAGGAACTCTTGAGATTCTATGGGACCATCTTTGGATTGAGTCGGGTTGAGATGGACAAGCGGATCGAGGAGCTTATCAAACTGGTTGAACTCGGGCACGCCGCCAAGCGACCGATCAAGACTTACTCCAAGGGCATGCAGCAACGCGTTGGGTTGGCGCAGGCGCTCATCAACAACCCCGATCTGCTCATCCTTGATGAACCCACCAGCGGTTTGGACCCTCTAGGTCGGATGAAAGTGCGCGAAATAATCCAGCGATTGAAGAATGAGGGCAAGACCGTCTTTTTTTCTTCCCACGAACTGGGCGAAGTAGAAACCATTTGTGATCGGGTTGCCATCATCAATCAGGGAGAATTGAAGGTCGAGGGCCGGGTTTCCGAGTTGGTGCAGAAACACCAGGCCAGCCTCGAAAAGGTGTTCCTCGACATCATTGGTTACCAACCTTCTTCTGTGACATGAATACTGTTTGGGCACTCTCCGCTGTCGTCATCAAGGAACTCTATCGGCGCAAGGACTTTTACGTGCTGTTTGTCCTCAGCGCGCTGATTACCCTCGGCGCCGGGTCGGTCAATTTCTTCAATGATTCAAGCATCGTCCGGTATTTGAAAGACATCTGCTTGTTGCTGATCTGGATTTCAACCCTGATCATTGCGGTCGTCACGACGGCCCGGCAGATTCCCGCCGAAAAGGAAAACCGAACCATCTTTCCGTTGCTGGCCAAACCCGTGTCGCGCGGGCAACTCATCGTCGGGAAATTCCTCGGCTGCTGGCTTGCTGCTGGGATCGCCCTGCTGGTGTTCTATGTGTTCTTTGTGATTGTCACCGGGGTGCGTGAGCCGCACTGGCAAGTGGTCGCATACCTCAAGGCCCTGTCGCTTCAGTGGTTGATGCTCGGCATCGTCATTGCCATGACGCTGCTGGGTTCGGTCTTGTTCTCCGCTGTTTCGTCCAACGCAACGATCTGTTTGATTGCCGTGATCGGGATTCTTTTCATTGGTGAGCATCTTGGCAAAATCGCGTTGCGCCAAGCCGAGCCGGTCAGCACGATCTTATACACGGCGTACTTCTGCATTCCGCACTTTGAACTGTTTGATGTTCGTCAGCAGGTGGTGAACAGCCAGGCGATGCCTGGCTTGGTGGATTGCGGGATGGCCACACTCTATGCCGCGGCGTATGCGGGCGGAATTTTGATGGTTACCTGGTTGTTGTTTCGTCGCAAAGGCCTGAGTACATGATCAAGGCATCGCCATTATGGTTGCTGGCTTTCTTGGTTGCGGTTGCCTTTACCTTGGCGACGAGTCTCGAATTGCGGGCGGGAAAATGGACGGACTCCGCGCGTGCGAACGGAGCCTTCACAAAACTGCTGGGTGATGGCCGGAAGTTGTTTGCCAATCAATTTGTTGAAATGGCCGACGTCTATCTGCACAGCGGCGTTTACCCTTCGATATTTGATCGGCGCGAGACAAAAAGTTCTCAGGCGATCAGTGCCGGATCGGGTGAGCATGCGGATCTAGACGATCACGATCATGACGCGCACAAGCATGACGAGGAACATGAAGAAGTCATGAATTTCCGGCCGGAGCCGCGGAACTGGCTGGACCGGTTGATCCGACGTTTTCGGATTACCGAGCACACGGAGTTGGAGGGCGCGCAGGCACGTGAAGTCCTTCCCTGGCTCCGCATTGCCATCGAACTGGACCCCCAAAAAACGGAGACGTATGTGACGACCGCCTATTGGCTGCGTAAGCAGATTGGCCGGGTAAAGGAAGCGGAGCAGGTCCTGCGCGAAGGCATTCGCAATAATCCGAATAACGCGGAGATTCTGTATGAAATGGGGTTGCTCTATCAAGAGGGTTACCACGACACCAATCGAGCGCGTAATCTCTGGACGCTTGCCTTGCGCCGTTGGGATGGGCAGAGCGACGAGGCCAAAGCTGCCAGTACCGACATCCTCGGGAGGATTGCCATTCACTTTGCCCGCCTTGAAGAGTCCGCTGGAAATGTGCGGCAGGCGATTCCGTATTTTGAAAGAGCCCGCCAGGTTTCCCCTGAGCCGGAGCCATTGCAGAAGCACATTGCTGAATTGAGAGCCAGGATTGGTGATTCACCCGCTGGTCCGCTTAAGCCGGTTCCTTGACGGTAAAATCTCATCCTTCCACAATTGAGCTTGGTCTTCCTTTTCGAGTTTTGCTTTAATTCCGGCGAATGAAAGTCCGGCAGGCAAGGCTCAGACGCAAAACAAAGGAAACCAGTATCGCGCTCGCGTTGAAACTCGATGGCGCCGGCAGGTCATCTGTCAAAACGGGGATTCCTTTTTTTGACCACATGCTGACCTTGTTTGCCAAACATGCCGTCGTGGATCTGAACCTCCGTTGCAAAGGCGATCTTGAAGTGGATGCGCACCATACCGTCGAGGATTGCGGTATCGCGTTGGGGCAGGCTTTTGTTCAGGCCTTGGGTGACAAGAAGGGTATCCGGCGGTATGGCGCGGGATTTCATCCGAAGAACCCGTTCACCGGAGAGGCGCATGTACCCATGGACGAATGTCTCGCGCGCTGCGTGGTGGATTTCAGCGGACGACCGTATCTCGTCTGGCGAGGATTGGATGGGCTGGCCTACCAGCGCCTCGGGCGGGCAGAGCGGACGCAGGATATGTCGAGTGCCTTTCGCTTTGGCCTGGCCCGCGAATTTTTCCAAGGATTCGCCAATGAGGCCCGATGTAACCTCCACTTGGAGCTTCTCTACGGCGACGAACCGCATCATATCGTGGAGGCTCTTTTCAAGGCGTTTGCCAAGGCTGTTGACGTGGCCTGCCAGCGGGATCCTCGAATCGCGGGGCAACTTCCCAGTACCAAAGGCAAACTTTGATTCCTGAATAAGTCCCACCTTCCACCCGTCCAACCGATGGCCGAATTAGAATATTCCTCCGCCCCAGACGAGGCTCTGGTGAAGGCCGCGCAGAAGGGTGACATGGGTGCGTTCGAAGAGATGGTGGCCCGTCACCGCGACAAGATTTACGCGCGCGCCTACACCATGATGAGGAATGAAGACGAGGCCGTTGATCTTTCTCAGGAAGCTTGGGTGAAAGGCTGGCAACGCTTGGCGCAGTTTCAGGGTGAATCGAGTTTCACGACGTGGATGACCCGCATCGTGATCAACCTCTGCCTCGATCAACTGCGCAAGAAGAAACGCCAGCGCGCCGAATCCATCGAGGAAATGGACGAGGAATCCGGCGGGGTTGAACGGCAAATGCCAGTCATCACGGTCAACCCAACGGAGCGGCTCGAACGGGCGGAGTTGCGGGCGCGGATTGATCGGGCGTTGAGCCAGCTTTCCGAAGCGCATCGGACCGTGTTGGTGCTTCACGAGTTTGAGCACATGGAATACAAAACCATTGCCAAAACGATGAACTGCTCGATCGGGACGGTCATGTCGCGGTTGTTCTATGCGCGACGACGGATGGCATCGTTGTTGCAGGATTTGAGAAAGCCGGAATGAGGGTTGTGATATGAAACAGGACATACAGTTGAAGTTGCAGGCATATCTGGATGGCGAACTGCCGCCTGCGGAGGTGAAGGTGGTGGCGGACTTGATCGCCGCCGATCCACACGCCCGCGAACTGTTGACGGAACTCACAAACACCCGCGCCGTTGTCACCGCCCACGAGGTGACTGTGAAGGTGCCGGCCACGCGCGAATTCTACTGGTCAGGCATCCGCCGCGAAATCGAACGGCAGGAGCCATCACCACGTCCTCAATCTCAGGACGTCTCCCTCTTCGCCCTGTTGCGACGGATGCTGGTTCCGGCCAGCGGACTGGTCGCGGTGATGCTGGCGGTAATGCTGGCCGGTCAGACTTTCCGTTCCTCGGGCAACCTGATACGGGAGGAGAGCGAGACTACTTTCACCGATGCGGGAGCATTTACCTATCGGGACTACGCCTCGGGCACAACCCTCGTCTGGGTGGATTACCCGGCGGAAAAGGACTTTGCCGAGGTGGATTCTGACGATACACTCGAATTCGACTAGATGAAACTGACCTGCAAATTTGTTGGACTGCCGGGCAGCCTGCTCTCGGCCCTGATTTTCCTCGTGGTTGGAGGCTCCTGCGCATTGGCGGGCGAGGCCAAGTTCGAGGCGCAACTTATTTGGGCGACTAACGACAAAACGAATAGCGATCCAAAACTCAAGCCGATCGAGTCGGAGGTCCGGGGCAAGCTCAGTGAATTGCCGTTGAAGTGGGAGAATTACTTCGAGGTGAAACGCCAGCAGTTTACGGTGGTCAAGGGCGGTACGAACTCAGTGACGATGAGCGAGAAATGCGTCGTCGAGGTCAAGCGCCTGGGCGACGCGAAAGTGGAGGTTTCCTTGCACGGGCAGAAGGGCAACATTTGCTACAAGCGCACCCAACCTCTGCCCAAGGGCGAGATGCTGGTGCTGGGCGGCAATGCTCCCAACGCCACGGCCTGGCTCGTCACCTTGAAGCGCATTGAGTGAAGCCGGCCCCGTTGTCTTTGCTTCACTTCGAGAAGCCCCGTTCCTTCAGCCAGAATTCGCAATCCCGCGTCCACGGATGACGTTTGGTGGCATCTGAATCCCGTATGCCAAGCCCCAGCCCATGTCCACCGCTTTGGTAGATGTGCAGATCAAATGGAACGCCGACTCGACGGAGCGCCTCCGCCAATTGCAGTGAATTCTCCACCGGCACCACTTTGTCCTCGAACGTGTGCCAGAGAAAACAGGGTGGCGATGCCTTGGTCACCTGTGATTCGGCGGACAGCTCCTCCAAAAGCTTCGGTGGCGGCTTTGTCCCAAGCAGGTTGGCGCGCGAACCTTGGTGTGTGAACGGATCTTTCATCGTTACGACCGGATAACACAGGATGACCAGACTCGGGCGTGAACTTTGTCGCTCCGTTTGATCCGCCGAATCCACCTGGCCATTGTCCCAATGGGTGAGCAGGGTGGAGGCAAGATGACCGCCGGCCGACGAGCCTATGATGCCAACCCGATTGGTATCCAATTGCCATTCGCCCGCGCGGGCGCGCACGGTCCGGATTGCTCGCGCAGCATCCTGTACCATGGCGGGATGCCGGTAGCCATTATTCCCCAGGCGATATTTCAGGACAAAGCCGGCGATTCCGAGTTCGTTGAACCAGCGGGCATACTGCGACCCTTCGTGATCTGCCAGATGCCCATAACCTCCGCCGGGACATATCACCATCGCGGCACCGCTTGCTTTCCCCGGCGGCGGCAAAAAGGCCGTCAAAGTCGGGATGTCATTGGAACTCTGCCCCAGTGCGCCAGGTGCGCCTGCGGGCCAGAGCGGGAATGTCATATTGGTCTGCGCTCTCAACGAAATGGCGGCGGCCATTAAACCGAGCAAGATATGGAGGGCTTTCATTCGCGAGGAGAGTAGGAAATCGTTGGCAGGACTTCAACCTCCATGGGAGTCCGTTCTTGTTTTCAACCCCTTCTAGGGGCAGGGTGATTCCGTGAATCCAAGCTGGCCACTGCTCGCAACTCGCGCAATCGTGCGCCTCCTTGGGGATTTGCCGCGGGTCCGGCGAATCCCGATCTGCACTCTCCTAGGTGCGGGATTGCTGATCTCGCAGTCGGGACCGGGCGCACCGAATTCAACGGGCGATTACCTGATTGACGTTACCACGGGAGAGAAGGGACTGCCGAATAGTTCGGTGACTGCGATTGCGCAGACGCGCGACGGCTATTTATGGGTGGGCACCTACAACGGTCTCGCCCGTTTCGACGGTGAACGCTTCGTGAAGTTTTATCCGGAGAACACACCCGCCCTCCGGCACGCCCGCATTCGGCGGCTGGCCACAACACCCGATGGCGCACTTTGGATCAGCGCCTACGATGGTTCACTCACCTCGTATCGTGAGGGAAGTTTCAAGCTCGAATGGCCGGGGGAAGGGGTGGCGGATTCAACTACCGCACTCGTCGCGCGGCGACCAGACCAGCTCACCTTCATGGTGCGCAGCGGCGAATTTATCCGGCGGCGGACAGTTGAAGGTACGAACGGGTGGGAAACGATTCGTCCACCCGGAGCGAGCGCTGGCCAGCAAGCGGTGGAAGATGGCGACGGCGTCATCTGGTGTTCCGGGCGGGATCAAAAAATCCTCCGGTTGATCGGGAATACCTTTGCCGCCTTGCCGGCCAACGGTGGATTGGACGGCACCTCAGTCAATTGCCTGGTGGCCGATCCGCGCGGTCGGGTGTGGGCGGGCACGGAGCGCGGCTATGCGATTTGGAATGGATCGCAATTCGAGACGATGACGCCGACGAATGGCGCGCCGGTGTCAAACGTGACCTTCCTGCGCGTGCTTTCCAATGGGGAGGTGTGGAGCGTCGCGAATGACCGACTGCGCAAATCGCGCGGTCGCGAATGGGTGTTGGAAGTTGAAGAGGCGCGCGGCTTGTTTTCTGGCCCCCGTGACCGAACCGGGTTGCACGAGGATGCAAAAGGTGGGGTGTGGCTTTACGATTATGGTCGCGGAATCTTTCACATCCGCGCCGACGGTCGGGTGCGGCAACTGACGGCAGAGGAAGGTTTCCCGGGCGAGCGGGTGGATTCGTTTCTCGAAGATCGCGAAGGCAATATCTGGGCGGGTGTGGATCGCGGCGGGTTGGTGCGGATTCGCGAAAAGCGGTTCAGTGTTTTGTCGTCCGGCAGCAGTGCATCGGTCACGGTGAGCGAAGATCCGGCCGGAGCAATCTGGGTGGGCACGTTTGGTGGCGGACTGCATCGTTGGTTGCGCAATGAATGGCAGACCTTCACTTTGCCCGGTGGCACGCGACGGGGATTCGTTTTTAGTGTGTGCCCGGATGAAGACGGAAAGCTCTGGACGAGCGCTGGCGAAGAAGATCTTTATTCCGGAGTGGGGGGGAGATTCAGTCCTTTTTCACCGGCTGTGCATGGGGTGAAGGCGTTGTTGCGTGGACGCGACGGGCGATTGTGGATTGGAACGAAAAGTGGTTTGGGCGTGGTGACGGCCGGGCAGTTCCGGCAATTCTATCCCGAAGATGGCGTAGCGCGGAACGACGTGCGAGCGTTGGCCGAAGATGCAACCGGTGCGATCTGGGCGGGAATGGGCGAGGGAACGTTATATCGCGTGGCTTCAAATACGATTGCTTCCTACCGTCCGACCGATGCGTGGGCCGGGCAACCAATCTGGTCATTGCAAGCGGATGCTGAGGGCGTGATTTGGGTTGGCACATTTCGGGGCGGGTTGCTGCGGTTTCGCGACGGCAAATTTGTGCGCCTCACCACAAAGGACGGCCTACCCGATGATGTGATCTGCCAATTGCTCGATGATGGCGCGGGCCGGTTGTGGGCGGGAACGAAGCAGGGCATCTTTCACGCCGACAAGGTGGAGCTGAACGCCTTCGCCGCCGGTCGGATTGGCAACATCAATTGCACGGCCTACGGTCGCTATGATGGTTTGCCGTCGTTGGAATGTTCTGACAGCTATCAACCGGCCGCATGGCGCACACATGATGGTCGGTTGTTGTTTGCCACGTTGAAAGGCGTGGTGTCCGTTCGTCCGGGCGAAGTGGCCGTGAATTCCCTGCCGCCGCCGGTCGTGATTGAGGGCGCCACGGTGGACGGTCAGGAACAGGAGCCGGAAGTCGTGAATGAAACGGCAGCGCACAAAGGCAACGCCTCTTCCCGCCGGCTTGTAATCGCTCCCGGCAAGCAGCAGGTCAAAATCCAGTTCACCGGTTTGAGTTTCATTTCACCGGATCGGGTGCGATTCAAATACAAGCTTGAAGACCTGGATCGTGAATGGAGCGAGCCGGGGACCGAGCGTTCAGTGCAGTATAATCTCCTTCCGCCGGGCGAGCATCGTTTCTTGGTCAAAGCCTGTAACAACGATGGCGTATGGAACGACGAGGCCGCCACGCTCCTGCTCGTGGTGCAGCCGCACTTTTACGAGACCTGGGTGTTCAAGGTGGCGATCGGCGTGGCGGGCGTGGGCTTGGTGGTATTCGCGGTGCGCCGAGTCTACGCGCGGCGGTTGCGCCGACAATTGGAACAACTCGAACGGCAGCGGGCGATCGAGCGCGACCGGGCACGCATTGCCAAGGACATTCATGATGATCTGGGGGCGGGATTGACGCACATTGCCTTGTTGAGCGAACTGGCCCGTCGCGATTCGCCCCAGGAAATGCCCCATCACGTTTCGCAGATTTCTGAAATGGCGCGCGAGTTGACGCGCAACATGGACGAAATCGTCTGGGCGGTGGATCCACAGAATGACACGCTCGACAGCTTGGTGACTTATGTCAGCAAGTTCGCGCAGGAGTATTTGAATGTGGCCGGCATCCGCTGCCGGCTGGACGTGCCGGCGGAACTACCGCCTTATGTGCTGCCCGCCGAAGTGCGACACAATTTGTTTCTCGCCATCAAGGAGGCGCTTAACAACGTGGTGAAACACGCGCGCGCCACCGAAGCGTGGCTGCGGGTGGTGGTCCAGCCGCTGTCCTTTTGTGTCATCGTCGAAGACAACGGATGCGGGCTTGGAAATGGCCGGAACAACGGTAATGGCGCCACCGCTCAAGCGGACCGAATTTCTTCCGGCCACGGTTTGCTGAATATGGAACGCCGGTTGATGACCATTGGTGGAAAGTGCGTGATCCGCAGTGAGCCGGGGCAGGGCACCCGCGCGGAGTTGCGGGTGGACCTGACGGCGCCACGCTCACCCGAAATGGCGACTGGAAAAACACCGCCCCTGACCGACCATGACCAAGTCCAATGAATCCACTGCGAGGAAGAGCACACCGATGAACATCCGCGTCTCCATTGTCGAGGACAACCCGCGGGTGCGAACCAGTCTCGCGCGGCTCATCGAATTGTCCGACGGCTTCAAATGCGTGAGCGAACATGCCAGCGGCGAGGAGGCTGTTGTGGGGTTGCCCAAGGCCAAACCAGAGGTCGTGCTGATGGACATCAACCTGCCCGGCATGAATGGTGTGGAATGCGTGCGGCAGCTCAAGCCATTGTTGCCGGGTGCGCAAATCATGATGCTCACGGTTTATGAGAACACAGATTTGATCTTCCAGGCCTTGTCCGCCGGCGCGACCGGTTATTTGCTGAAGCAGACACCCCCGGCTGAATTACTGGCGGCTGTGCGCGAAGTGCATGGCGGCGGTTCGCCGATGACCGGTCACATTGCGCGCAAAGTCGTCGCTTCATTTCAGTTGAGCGGAAATTCTTCCCGCGAGTTTGAAAACCTGACTCCCCGCGAAAAGGAGGTCCTGGACCATCTCGCCAAGGGTTTTCTTTACAAGGAAATTGCCGAAGCGATGAGCATCAGTTACGACACCGTTCATACCCACATCCGGAAGATTTATGAGAAGCTGCATGTGCGTTCGCGAACGGAAGCGGTGGCCAAACACCTGGGACGTGGTGTTGCGCCCAGCGTGATTGCCTCCACTGGCCGCTGATTTCTCCGCATCCCATTGCTCACCAGAAATGGTGATAGCAGCGCCCCGGCATTCGTGCAATGGTTCCTCATTCCAAATGTCATCTGGTCTAACCATGCCAGCCCTGCGTGCAGTCGTCATGCCGGCCTTCTCCCCGGTGGTGCTTAGCCGTCGCAAATGCAGTATGCCAAGTCCGGATGTTTCATTGGTATCTTGTGCTAACCCGAATCCTACCCACCGATAAATAGTGATCAATCCATGAAAACCCACCTAACCACCAAGGCAGCGGTGTTGAGCATGCTCGCGCTGTTCACCACCATTGTGAATGTGCGCGCCCAAAGCGGCACTTGGACCAATCTGCAAAGCAGTGTCTGGAGTGACGCCACGAACTGGCTGAATGCCATCGTTGCAACCAATGCCGACGGTGCGGCCGTGTTCAGCGCTGACCTCAGCACCAACGACACGGCCAACGTGACCATTACGGTTTCTCTAGATCCCACCGCCGATCCTACGGGACGCACCATTGGTGATTTGACTTTCGCCGACACGGATACAGTTACTCTGGGGTCCTTAGGAAACTGGCTCATCAATGACAACGGAGTGGGTCTGACCTTGGACAACAAAACCCAGCCCACCGTTGCGGTCACGGTGAATACCGCCACCGGTGCCGCCAACAACTTGGTGACGGGGTGGGAAAACACCACGTTGCAGGCGAACCTCACCAGCACCAACGCGCTCGTCAAGCAAGGGGCCGGTCATTTGATTTTGAACCCCTCGGTTGCGAACAATCTGGCGGGGGGAATGATCCTTAGCAACGGAATGGTGCAGTTGGGGGTCGCGAGTACGACGGGCACGGCGAACACAACGGCGGTGGGCTCAGGCCCCGTCATCTTTCGTGGTGGTTCACTGCGTCTCCAGAACGCGGCCATTCCCGGCAACAGCCCCAATAATGGCGGGGGTGGCATTCCCGGATTGGCGGTGCCGATTGTGGTCGAACCCAACCAATTCGGCACGCTCTACCTGCCTCCCCGGAGTTTCCCTGCTTTCAACGGAGCCGTTCACGGAGGCGGTACGCTCAATCTGATTGTTGATTTTGTGCGCGACAACCTGGGTGGAGATTGGTCCGGTTTCACTGGGCGGGTTGCCATTGCGGCTTCAGCGCGGGGGAACAGCGATTTGCGCATTGACTCCGGAACGGGCCGGTTTGTTTCGGATAGTTGGTCCAACAACATCGTCAGTTTTACCAACAACGGTGTGAACTCGAGCACGGTCTTCATGTATAACATGCAACCGATTGGAAACAATGTTCACATTGGTGCGCTGGAAGCCTCCATTCCGGGCATCGTGACCATTGTCTCGGCCAACACCACCGTGAACGCCGGCGGCGGCAATTCGGCGCCCTTCGTTTTGACCGTTGGCGAACTGAACACGGACACTTCCTTCAGTGGCAGCTTTACCGCCGGTGCCGGCAGCGTGGGCATCATCAAAGTTGGAACAGGCAACTGGACATTGAATGGACCCACAGTCGATTACACCGGTATTACGGTGATCAGCAATGGCGTGCTGCAATTCGGTTCCGGCACCAGCGGAACCATCGGGCGGAGCGCGGTGATTTCTAACTACTCAGCCGTAGCCTTCGGTCGCACAGATACCACTTATGCCGTGACGAACATCATTGACGGGCCTGGTGTTTTAATTCAACGCGGCACGGGTCGCACGACCTTGTCTCCCACTGGTGGTAATAACACCTATACGGGAAAGACGTTTGTCACCAACGGTACGCTGGCCGTGGCGAACCAAACCGCCCTCGGGGCGGCACCCGGCGTCTATGTGGCTGACCAAGTTACTCTGAACGGCGGTTCGCTGGCGGGGACGGTAACCCAGACGATCAACAACCCCAATCGGGGACTCGCGGTTGGTGCCAACGGCGGTGGTCTTGGCGCTGATGGTGCCACCATTTTGACGGTTGCCAGCATCATTTCCGGATCGGGCGCGCTGACCATCAACAATACCGGCACGACTGAACTGACCGGAGCCAATTCCCTGACTGGCCGGCTTATCCTACAAAGTGGCACATTGCTCCTGGCTTCTGAATCGCCATTGGGTGCCGCCCCGGCGGCCCCAGCGGCGGATCAACTGACTTTCAATGGCGGCACGCTTCGCTCAACCGCGACCTTTGCAATTGATGACAGCAATCGCGGTCTGACCTTCAACGCCGCCGGCGGCACGATTTCGCCGGATGCCGGCACTACGCTGACCATTTCCGAACCGACCGCGGGAGCCGGCGTGTTGACAAAAGTCGGAGCGGGCACGTTGGTGCTGAACGCTACCGGCGGACGCACCGGCGCGACGTTGATCAACCAGGGAGTGCTGGCCATGGGTGCGAGTGGCAGCAGTGTCAGCTCCCCCATCGCGGTCGCTTCGGGTGCGACGTTCGATGTTTCCGCGACCGCATTCACCTTGGGTTCGGGGCAATTGTTGACTGGAAATGGCAGTGTGGTGGGCAGCCTTACTGCCGGTAACGGCTCGACCCTCAGTGCAGGTACGAGCATTGGCGCCCTCACCTTTGCCAATAACCTGACGTTGAGCGGCGGAGCCACAAACTTGGTGGAAATCTCCAGCACGACCAACGATGTGATCAATGTGTCGGGCAATCTCACCTTGAGTGGGGTGAACACCATCAATCTTAATCTGCTGTCATCGCTGCCCGTGGGGACTTATCAGCTGATCAAGTATGGCGGCACCCTTTCCGGTGGCGTTGGCAATCTGGCTTTGGCCGGTTATCCACTTTCACGACTCAGCGCGGTGCTGGTTCACAATTCCGGCACCAAGAGCATTGACGTCGTGATCAGCGGCTCCACTGGCGTTCTCGTCTGGCAGGGTGGTCTGGACGGCAACGCTTGGAATGTGGCTACAACCACGAACTGGTTGAATGGTGGCAATCCTGATTATTTCCTGAATGGGGACGCGGTTACGTTCAATGACGCGGGTGCGGCCAACGCAAATGTCAATTTGACCGGTGGTGTTGGGCCGTCCCTCGCGACCGTGAACTCCACCACCGATTACACCTTCAGCGGCAGCGGCAAACTTACCGGATTGGCCGCACTCGACAAGCAGAGCGCCAACAAGCTCACCATCCTGACGACCAATGACAGCACAGGCACTACGACCATCAGCGGAGGCACAATTCAGGTGGGCAATGGCACGGCCTCAGGTTCGCTTGGCACCGGCAACGTCGTGGATAACTCCGCCCTCACGTTCAACATCCCGGGCAGTCTCACCGCCGCGAACCAGATCAGCGGCACGGGCAGTCTGACGGTCGAAGCCGGAACTGTTGTGTTGACCGGAAACAACTCTTACGGGGCCAGTGCCATTAACAGTTCCACGACGCTTCAAGTTGGCAGTGGTGGTGGAACCGGTTCCGTTGGCAATGGCAACATCTCCAACAACGGTACGCTGGCATACAATCGTACGGGGACTGTGACCAACACCGGCGCCATCAGTGGGACTGGTGGTTTGACAGTTCAAGGTTCTGGCACGGTTGTGCTCGCGGCAGATAACAGTTACTCCGGAAATACGACGGTGACCACCGGAACCCTGCGCGTTGGCGCGGGTGGTGCGGCCGGTTCGCTTGGTACCGCAGGATTTGTCACGCTGGCCAGCGGCGGCACAGTGGCTTTCAATCGTTCAGATGCCACCACGAATGCGCCCGCCATTGTCGGCAGCGGCACCCTGGCTCAAGTTGGCAGTGGTAAAACCGTCATCACCAATGATGCGAACAGTTACGGCGTGACTGCGGTGAGCGGCGGCACCCTGGAACTTGGCGATGGTGCAAATGCTTCGGGACTCCTCGGCACGAATGGTATCACCCTCACAACTCCCGGGGTGCTCAGCTTCAATCGTCCCGATGTCTATCTGCTCACCAACACAGTCTCTGGCAGCGGCGGGATTCGACAGATCGGGCCGACCAATCTGCAAATAACGGCGTTGGGTGCCTTGGGCGCGGGCAACACTTTCAGCGGTGGAACGGTCATTAGCAACGCGACGCTGGAACTGGTTGCCTCCGCGACTTCGCCGACTGAATCCGGATACTTCAACGCCAATGAACGCGGCCTGGGAACGGGTCCGGTCAGCTTCTGGGGCAACGCGACCCTGCTGCTGGCGTCGCACAACGGTGGTGAAATTGCCAACGGCAACGCCCAAGGCGCGGGATTGTTCCCCAATGCCGTCAGTGTGCCCACCGGCCAATCCGGACGGATCGAACTCTTTGGCCGGGGCACGATGTCGGGCGCGGTGTCGGGAGCAGGCACCTTGGAACTCAGCGTCATGCATGTGCGCGCGGATGTAACCTCCGGCTTCACCAATTTCACCGGCCAGATCAATGTCACTCCGAATACCAACGCGATGACCGTTGTGGGCGGCATCATACCCATCGCCGCGTTTGATTTCCGGACGGCGAACAACGCAGGTTATCCGAATGCCAGACTGCACCTGGCAGCCAACGGACTCAGCGGCGTTTCCATGTATTCCCGCGCCGCGGCGAATGCCTCAGTGCCCCTCGGTGAATTGTCCGGCGACGAAGGCACCAGTCTGCGGTCAACGTCTGGCGGCGGTGGTTCACCCGGCGTCAACGAAACCTGGGTGGTCGGAGGTCTTAACACCGACGCCACGTTCGGGGGCACGCTGCTCGATGGCAACAGCTTTGTGAAAGTTGGAACGGGCAAGTGGAAGTTGACCGGAGTCAACGCGCATACCGGCAACACGACGATAAGCAACGGTGTCATCGTGCTGTCAACCAATTCGCTGGGGGCCAACGGGGACATCCAAGTCAGCGCCAATATCATTCTGGTCGCCCCGGCCAGGTTGGACGTCACCGAACGCACCGATGCGTCGCTCCAGCTTGGTTCCGCAGCCATCCAGACCCTGAGTGGAAACGGCAGCCTTCTTGGCAATTTGGTGGCGGGCGGCCTGGGCACAGTTTCGCCTGGCTTCTCCATTGGAGCGATTACGGTGTCCAGCAATGCCTCCTTGGTCGGGGCCGCGTACCTCGTCGAGATCAACCCGGCGGCGGCACCGAACTGCGACCGGATTGTGGCCCAAAATGTTGACCTGACTTCGACGGTCATCACCGTCACCAACCTCGGCAACACCTTGAAATCCGGCGACACCTTCCAGATCATTCAGGCCAGCGGCACAATCTCCGGCACGCCGGCTTCGGTGACCGGCGCCTTGCCACCTGGGCCCGGGGCGAGCTGGGATCTGACCAGTCTCAACGTCGACGGCACGATCAAAGCCGTCCTGCCGCCTTCGCCGACGTTGACTAACTCGGTCTCCGGTGGTGGCACAACCTTGGACTTTGTGTGGGATCCGGCCTACATCGGCTGGCGGCTTTACGTCCAGACCAACACCCTCTCCGTGGGTTTGGGCACAAATTGGGTGGCCATCCAAGGGACGGAAGGTACGACGAGCTACAGTGCGCCAATCGACACAAGTAGCGGCGCGGTCTTTTACCGCCTGTCCTATCCTTGATCCTCATCCGAGCAGTCAACGAGTGGGGGCGCTTCCACGCCCCCCTTTTCGCGTACGAGCCAATTATGACACCGGAGCGAGCAGGGCGAGCCTCTAATCAGCTTGTTCGCTTCCGCCTAACTTGGCTGTGCGGTTTCACCTTGATAGAGCTCCTAGTGGTCATTGCGATCATCGCCATTTTGGCGTCCCTGCTGTTGCCTGCGCTGGCGAAAGCCAAAGACAAAGCTCGCCGTGTGAATTGCGCCTCGAACCTTCGCCAGTTGTATCTGGGCGTTCAACTATACGCCCAGGACTATGCCGAAAAAATCCCACCGTGGCGGCTGGGCCAGGGGAACAACGAGGACAATATGTCCGATCCGCAGTACGCCCGGTATGCGTTCTTCGGCACTGCCGGCGGTGTGAAAGTGCCCTTCGGATTTCCACCACCGGGCTTCGAAGTCCACAATTACGGCTACCTGTATTCGCTCAAGTTCATCGGCGACGGCTCGGCGATGTTTTGCCCGGCGTTGACTTCCCGAACCTCGCCTTTCAGTGCGGCGCATTACTCGCCGCTCTTGACCACGCCGAACCCGGTTGAGTTTCCCGGAGAGAATCCCTACATCCGCTCCAGTTACCTGCACAATCCGCGTCCCATCAACGCCGGGAGTCAAATTGGCGTTCCGGTGGACACGCATCGGCGTTTTCGCAAGACCAGCCAGGTGACCGCGCGCAAGGTCTTCGGGTTGGATCTGGTCGGGCAAGCCAACAACGTCGATTCGGTCCCGCATTTCCGGGATAAAGGCTTGAACTCGCTTTTCACGGACGGCAGCGTGGTGTTCGTGAAGAGCGCCAAGGTTTGGACCATCGTGGCGATGGGCGGTTCGGTGAACACGCTCCAGCTGGAAAACCTGTGCAACTTGATTGACGGCGGGCCCTGAAGCACAGCCGTGCGAACGGCGCGCTGGTTGTTCGATACTAAACGAGTTGTGTGAAGAGGAAGTGAAACGGGAACGTCCACCAGGGATCTGATGAAGAGCAAATCCAACTTTCGATTCCGTGCGGTCATGGCTTGGCTGTGCCTGGTCGCCATCGCGATGGGCGCGGCGGCAAACCATGTTTCCGCCAGTGATTCCGCGCTGGCCTGGCCGGTGGCCACCAAGGAGCAGCGGCCTTGGGCCTATTGGTGGTGGATGGGCAGCGCGGTGGACAAGGTGAACCTCACTCGCGAACTCACGCGCTATCGCGACGCGGGCTACGGTGGTGTTCACATCATTCCGATCTACGGCGCGAAAGGTTGGGAAACCAATTACATCCGTTACCTCTCCCCGCGCTGGATGGAGATGATGAGTTACACCGTCACCGAGGCTCGACGATTGGGGATGGACGTGGACATGACGACGGGCACCGGTTGGTGCTTTGGCGGGCCGCAGGTGACAGACCAAGATGCCAACGCCTCGGTGGTCAATCGCACCTTCAATGTCGCGGGCGGGCAACGGCTGGGCGAGAAGTTTGATCCCCATAAAACCCAGGCGCTGGTCGCATTCTCCGGCAAGGGAGAGTGCGTGGAACTCACAAGCCGCATCGCGGTCGATGGTTCTGTGGATTGGGTGGCGCCGGCGGGAGACTGGCGGGTTTATTCCATCTCGCAGAAACCTTCCGGACAGAAGGTCAAACGCCCCAGCCCCGGAGGTGAGGGATCCATGTTGAATCTGATCTACCCGCCTGCGGTCGAGCATTTCGTGGACTGGGTGGATGCGGCGTTTGCCTCGCATCGCGGGGCCAAACCTCGCGCCCAATATCATGACTCCTACGAGTACAAATCCGAGTGGGCCCCGGACTTCTTCGATCAATTTCAGAAGCGCCGTGGTTATCGGCTGCAAACCGAGTTGCCGGCGCTATTTGGAAATGCCACCAACGACCACGCGGCCCGTGTGCTTTCTGATTATCGCGAGACGGTTTCGGATGTGATGCTCGAGGATGCGCTGCCTATCTGGGTCAACTGGGCGCATAAACGGGGCTTCCTCACGCGCAACGAGGCCCACGGTTCGCCCGGCAATCTACTCGACCTCTATGCGGTCGCCGACATTCCCGAGACCGAGATGTTCCACCTCGACCGCAACAAACTCATCTCCAAGTTCGCCTCCTCCGCTGCACACGTGACGGGGAAAAAACTTGTCGGTAGTGAGACCGGCACCTGGCTCGAGGAACACTTCACCGAAACCCTCGCGGGCATGAAATACCTGTTGGACGACCTTTTTCTCTCCGGGGTGAATCACGTTTTCTACCACGGCACTTGCTATTCACCCGACGAAGCCGGCTGGCCCGGTTGGTTGTTCTACGCGAGTTTCGAGATGAACCCGCGCAATTCCATCTGGCACGACGTGCCTGCTTTGAATGCCTATGTCACGCGCTGTCAATCGGTCCTCCAGTCCGGCAAACCGGACAACGACATTCTCCTCTACTGGCCCATTCACGATTTCTGGTCGCAACCGGGCAATCGCCTGCTGCCGCACCTGACGGTTCATGCGCGCGATTGGTTCGAGGAGCAACCCATTGGCCATGCGGCGGAACAACTCTGGAATCGCGGCTATGCCTTCGACTACATTTCGGACGGGCAGCTTGCGCAAGCCAAAGTCTCCCAAACCGGCGGGTTGGATTTATCTGGAAGCAATTATCGCGTCGTGCTCGTGCCCGCGAGCCGGCTGATGCCGATGGACACTCTGAAACGTCTTCTCTCGCTGGCGGAGCAGGGCGCCACAGTGATTTTCGAGAACCAGCTTCCCTCCGATGTGCCCGGTCTCGGTGATTTGAATTCTCGTCGCTCGCAATTCCAGCAACTAACGGATTCGCTCAAATTGTCAGCTTCCGGCGAGGCTGCGATTGGCAAAGGACGGGTGCTGGTTGGAAGACTGGAGGCAGCGTTGCAATCGGCCGGGGTCAGGCGGGAGACGTTGTTTGACCAACCCGGGCTCATGTGCCTACGCCGCGGTTTCGATGGCGGTCGTTACTATTTCCTGGCCAACCGAGGTCAGCAAGCCGTGAATGGCTGGGTGCCGCTGGCCATGGCGGCCCGGTCGGTTGTCCAAATGGACGCCCTGAACGGAGAAACCGGCGTTGCCACCTCGCGAACCGTCGGCGACGGAAGCTCCCAAGTTTATCTCCAACTCCAACCCGGCGAATCGGTGATCCTCCGGGCGTTCGCGGACCGAAAAGTAAGCGGTCCGGCGTGGGTTGATTGGCGCTCCACGTTGCCGCCGGTCGAACTCAATGGCTCGTGGCGACTGGAGTTCCTTTCTGGTGGGCCGACGCTGCCGCCAGCGGTTTCGACGACCCGGTTGGAATCGTGGACCGAGTTGGGCGGCGAAGGCGCGCAGAATTTTGCAGGCACGGCGCGATACTCGATAACGTTTGATGCCCCGGATGCGGAACCACGCGACTGGGAACTTTCGCTGGGGAAAGTTTGCCAGAGTGCCCGTGTGCGTTTGAACGGTCGCGACTTGGGCACGTTGATCGCACCCCCATTCCGCGTCGTCGGCCGGCTCAAACCGAAGGGCAACAAACTCGAGGTCGAAGTCACGAACGTTTCGGCCAATGCCATTCGTTACTACGACCGCGAAGGTGTGAAATGGAAAACCTTCCACGACATCAACTTCGTGAATTTGAACTATCGTCCCTTCGACGCCTCAAACTGGCCGCTGACGGACTCGGGCTTGCTCGGGCCGGTTACGTTGACCGCCGTCCAGAAGTTGAATCCCCTGGAGGTTGGTCAATGAAGTGCAGCGCCAAAGCCCTGTGGTGGTGCTTTCTCGTCGTCT
The DNA here is from genome assembly GCA_044225555.1 of Limisphaerales bacterium. GTDB lineage: Bacteria > Verrucomicrobiota > Verrucomicrobiia > Limisphaerales > JADLHS01 > JADLHS01. The sequence continues at coordinate 125,899 of JBGAIM010000012.1, forward strand.
GTGTTTTGGGGTGTGCCCGGCCTTCGATGGTTCAAGCCGAAGCCCGCTACGTCATTTCCAAACACGGCGCGATTGGCGACGGGCGCACGGTCAACACCCCGGCGATCCAGGCCGCGATTGAACATTGCGCCAGCAACGGCGGAGGTGTGGTGGTGGTGCCACCCGGCACGTTTGTGACCGGAGCGGTCTTTCTGAGATCCGGCGTGAACTTGCACCTAGAAAAGGGCGCGGTGCTCAAAGGCTCGCAGAACACCAACGATTATCCGTGGATTGATACCCGCATCGCCGGTCTTGAAATGAAATGGCCGGCGGCGCTAGTGAATGCCAGCGGAGTGACAAATCTTCAAATTGCCGGCGAGGGAACGATTGACGGCTCGGGCGAGCGTTGGTGGCGCGAGTATTGGGAGGCGCGCGCCAAAGAGAATGGAATTGATCCACATTTCAAAGTCCCGCGTCCGCGACTCGTTCATATCATGAATGGTCGGGATGTGCGGGTGCAGGGGCTCACGCTCAAAGACTCGGCTTTTTGGAATCTGCAACTCACTTATTGTGACGGGGTGGAAGTGCGGGGCTTGACCATCCGCGCGCCGCTCCAGCCAATTCGCGCGGCCAGCTCGGACGGCATGGATGTTGACTCTTCCCGGAATGTCTTGATCGAGGGCTGTGACATCGAGTGCGCGGACGATGCCATTTGTCTCAAGTCCGGCCGGGATGCCGATGGATTGCGCGTCAATCGGGCGACGGAGAATGTGATCATACGCCGCTGCCGGGTGGGCGCCGCCGCCGGTTTGGTGGTGTTCGGGAGCGAGACGTCCGGGGGGATCCGCAATGTGCGCATCTCCGATTGTCGCGCGGATCCGGGCTGCGAGGAAGTGGTGCGGTTCAAGACGCGCCAAGGCCGAGGAGGCATTGTCGAGGATGTGTTGTACGAGAACATCACGGCCGTGGGCACGGCACGCGTCTTCAACTTCAACATGGATGCGTTCAGCACCACCTGGTTGCCGGAGGAGTTTCGCGCCGCTGTGCCGGCAGCCCAGGGCACGCCCGTCTTTCGCAACATCACCGTGCGGAACTTGCAGGCAACCAACTGCGCGGCGGCAGGTCGCCTGGCGGGAATGCCCGAGAGTCCGTTGCGAAATCTCAAGCTCGAGAACGTGAGCATCGAGGCCAGACGCGGTTTCACCATTCAACATACCGAGGGTTTGCAGTTCGAGAACGTGACGATCAACGGGCAGGCCGTGAAGCCGCCGGCACTGCAAGCCGCTCGGGAGGAAGACTGACCGGTTTGGGTCATTCGGGTTCCACTCGAACCGGTGCGGCGGGTTTTGGTTGTCACTTGGGATGCGAATGACGAACATATTCTTGAACCGAGCCATGATTGCCACCGCCTTGCCAATGACCAACAGGAGCCGGGTTGAAAAGTCCTCCCGGTCCTTTCGCCGACTCTCACTGATTCTCCAATTGCAGCGCCTGTTCGTTTTGGTGGCGCTGGGATTGGCGGTCGAGGTATTTGCCGCCACCAACGCGATCCCGACGCTTTACTTGATTGGCGATTCCACCGTGCGCAATGGTAGCGGCAAAGGTGCGGATTCAATGTGGGGCTGGGGCAGTCTGATCGGTGAGCATTTTGATCCAGCAAAAATCCGCGTTGAAAACCGTGCCATCGGCGGGCGCAGCAGCCGGACGTTCCTGACCGAAGGTCGCTGGGACGAAGTAATGAAGCAGTTGCAGCCCGGCGATTTCGTGATGATGCAGTTCGGGCACAACGACGGTGGCGGGTTGACTGGCAACCGCGGACGCGGCTCGCTCAAAGGCAATGGCGAGGAAACGCAGAGCATCACCAACAACTCGGGCAACGTGGAGGTGGTTCACACTTACGGATGGTATTTGCGTCAATACATCGCGGGCGCGAAGGAGAAAGGCGCGACACCCATCCTCATTTCGCAAATTCCCCGCAACATCTGGAAGGACGGCAAAGTGGGGCGCGAGTCCAATGGCTACGGCAAATTCGCGCGGGAGGCGGCTGCACAAGGTGGGGCGCTGTTCCTTGACCTGAACGAATTGGTCGCCGCTCGCTACGAACAGTTGAGCGAGCCGACGGTGCGTGAACTGTTTTTCAAACCGACGGATCACACGCACACGACGCTGGCTGGGGCGAAGTTGAACGCGGCCATGGTGGCAGAAGGAGTGCGGGGATTGCCGGACGCCAGACTGGCGGGCTACCTGTTGCCTGCCGACCAGGCGCCGCCCAAGAGTGATTTTCTCACTTGGGCGCCGCGTCCGCCGATGGGTTGGAACAGTTGGGATTGTTTCGCGACGACCGTCACCGAGGCGCAAACCAAGGCGCAGGCGGACGTGATGGCCGAGAAGCTCAAGGCGCACGGCTGGGAATACGTCGTGGTGGATATCCAGTGGTACGAGCCGAACGCGAAGAGTTTCGACTATCGCAAGAACGCCGTGCTCGTCCTAGATGAGTTCGGGCGATTGCAGCCGGCGACGAACCGTTTTCCATCCGGGTTCAAAGCGCTGGGCGATTATATCCATGGCAAGGGTTTGAAGTTCGGCATCCATCTGATGCGCGGCATTCCGCGCCAGGCAGTGCGCGAAAACACACTCGTCAAAGGCACGAACTTCCGCGCCCGGGACATCGCCAACACCAACAGCATCTGCCAGTGGAATCCGGACATGTATGGCGTGGACATGAGCAAGCCCGGCGCGCAGGAATACTACAACTCCGTGTTTGAGCTCATCGCGTCGTGGGGAGTGGACTATGTGAAGGTGGACGACATCGCTCGTCCATATCATGCCAACCAGAAGGAGATCGAAGCGGTGCGCGAAGCAATTGATCGCACGGGCCGTCCGATGGTTTTGAGTTTGTCACCGGGGGAGACCGCCCTGACTGGGGCCGAGCATGTCATGCAGCACGCCAATCTCTGGCGCATCAGCGATGATTTCTGGGACAACTGGCCGGCGCTCCACGAGCAGTTTGAGCGTTTGCGGAAATGGAATCCGTTCCGCGGGCCGGGGCATTGGCCGGATGCGGACATGTTACCGCTGGGCACTCTGGACCTGGGCAAGCGCAAGACCCACTTCACACCGGCTGAGCAATACACACTCATGACATTGTGGAGTATCGTGCGTTCGCCACTCATGCTCGGTGCTGACATGACCAAGCTGGACGATTTCACGTTGAGCCTTCTGACGAACGATGAAGTGCTCGCGGTGAATCAAACCAGCAGCGGCAATCGCGAGTTGTTTCATCGGGACAATTTCGTCGTCTGGGTGGCTGACGTGGCGAATTCCAAGGACAAGTATTTGGCCGTGTTCAATGCGCCGCCCAGCAAGACGAATCTGACCGCGGCGAACGTCCCGGTGAACCTCGTGGACCTCGGCTTTGCGGGCAAAGTGAAGGTGCGCGACTTGTGGCAACAGAAGCAGGTGGGCGAATTTACTGGTGAATTTGCTCCCGAACTGCCCGGTCACGGTTCGGGGCTGTATCGGCTCTCCGGTGAAGCGGTGCGTGCGCAGGCGGATTTGCCTTCGGCCGCGCTGCCGGATTTGGACCAGGCGTATCTGTTCACCTATTTCATCGGCAACGGCGAGGACGGGTTGCATCTGGCATGGAGCAGTGACGGTTACAAGTGGGAGGCGCTCAATGGCGGGAAGAGTTTTCTCGCCCCCAAGGTGGGTGAGTCGAAGCTGATGCGCGACCCGTGCGTCGTGCGGGGGTCGGATGGCACGTATCAAATGGTTTGGACTGATTCGTGGTGGAGCAAGACCATCGGGCACGCTTCGACGAAGGATTTCGTCCACTGGTCGGAACAACAGGCGATCCCGGTCATGGCCCATGAACCGGCGGCGAAGAATTGCTGGGCGCCGGAGATCGTCTGGGACGCGAAACATCAGGAGTTTTTGATTTTCTGGGCGACGACCATCACGAATCAATTTTTGGAAACGGTCGGTGGCGGAGACAGCAATCATCGTATGTACGCGACCACGACGAAGGATTTCAAGACGTTCACACCGACGAAGCTGTTCTACAATCCAGGTTTCAACGTGATTGATGCGACCATTCTGCCGGCGTTTGGGAAATTTCATCTCATCATCAAAGACGAGCGGAAGAATCCGGTGAAAAAGCATCTACGCCTTGCGTCGAGCGACGACATCGCCGGGCCGTACACGGATTTGCAGCCGCCGTTCACGCGCGATTGGGTTGAGGGGCCGACGGCGATTCAGATCGGTGACGAGTTCCTGGTTTATTACGACGGTTACACCGATCATCGCTACGAAGCCAAACGCTCGAAGGATTTGAAGAACTGGGAGGACATCTCTTCGAAAATCTCGTTTCCGAAGGGCGCCCGGCATGGAACGGTCATTGCCGTTCCTATTAAGCTAATCAGGGAGTTGCAGGCAAAGTCCGAAAACAAATAGATCACTACCGGAACTGACATGAGATTCAAAGCCACCCTCTTTGCTGGTCTGGTGGTGAGCGTCCTTGGCTGCTCCCTGGCTGCGGCGGCGCATCGGGGATTGGTGGCGTTGGCGAAATCGGACTCGGAAGTTTACCTGGGCTGGCGTTTGCTCACAGCGGACCCGGCGGGAATTGCCTTCAATGTTTATTGTTCAACCGACGGTGCCGCGGCGGTCAAGCTGAACGACTGGCCCGTCAGCCGATCAACCGACTTCGTGGACCAGAATGTTTCGCCGGCTCGAAGTAATTATTGGCTGGTGAAGGCCGTGATCAACGGCAAGGAAACTGAAGTTGCCGACGGCACAAAGCTTCAAAGGAATGCGCCCAAGCAGCAGTATTACTCCGTTCGCTTGCGGGGCGACTTTCCTTTCAGCAAGGTCGGCATCGCGGATCTCGATGGCGATGGGCGATTGGACTTCGTTATCAAGCAACCGCAACAGACCAGTGATCCGGGCGTCTGGCAATTGAGCACCAACACCTTCAAGGTGGAGGCGTATCGGCACGATGGGAAATTTCTCTGGCGCAACGATCTTGGGTGGAACATCGAGCAGGGCGTCTGGTGGTCGCCAATGATCGTGGCGGATTTTGATGGCGACGGTAAAGCGGAGGTTGCGCTCAAGACGGCCCCAATGGACAAGGTGTACCGCAACGATGCCGGACGGATTCTGGATGGGCCGGAATATCTCTCCGTCTGGAACGGCGAGACCGGTAAGGAGATTGCCCACGTGGATTGGCCGCCGCGTGGCAATGTCGCCGATTGGGGGGACAAGGTCGGCAATCGCGCGTCACGACATCTGATCGGCCTGGCCAGACTTGATGGCAAGCGCACCAGTTTGCTCGCGTTGCGCGGCACTTATACGACGATGCTGGTGGACGCCTACAATCTGGTGAATGGTAAACTGGAGAAGGTTTGGAGTTGGAACGGCGACAAGGAAACCCCACAAGTGCGAGGGCAGGGGATGCACGGAATGCACGCCGCCGACGTGGATGGCGATGGACGCGAAGAGATCATCCTCGGCGCAGCGGTCATTGACGACAATGGCAAGACGCTGTGGAATCTGAACATGGGCCATCCAGATGTTTGCTACGTGACGGATGTGATTCCATCGCGGCCTGGGTTGGAAATCGCGTACGGTTTTGAAACGGCACAGGAGAAAAATGGTTTTTGTGTGGTGGATGCCAAGACCGGCCAGATCATCTGGGGTTGCGACCACATGATTACGCACATCCATAGTCAGGGCTTGCTGGCGGACATTGATCCAACGAATCCCGGCCTGGAGTTTTACGGCGGGGAGAAGTTTTTGCCCGATCGCTGGCTCTATAGTGCGCGGGACGGGAAGCTGCTTTCGCGTGAAGATTTCGGGTCGCTGGCGCCGAATCCGATTTATTGGGACGACAGCTACGTGAAACCTTATCTCACGCGTGATGGCGATGTTGTGAAATACAAGGGCGCAAAGCTCGGCGAGATTGAAGGCCGGGTTGTCGCCATTGCTGATATTCTCGGCGACTGGCGTGAGGAAATCATCACCAGTGTGCCCGGTGAGTTGAGGATTTATTCCACGACAATTCCCGCCACACGACGTCATCCGTGGCTTATGGAAGACCCGATTTATCGTAACGACGTTGCTCTCGTCGCGATGGGTTATTTGTATCCACCCCAATTGACCGTACCCTTAACCGCGGAAAACGCTTCCCACACTCCATGAAACCAAAAGGCCTGACTTGTTTGCGCCAATGGCCGGTGGCCTTGGCATTCGCGCTGGTCGCAGCGACCTCGTTCGCACGCGAGCGGCTGGCATTCAATAGCGACTGGTATTTCGAAAAGGGCGACCCGCAGGAAGTGGGCGACCGGCTGGCCTATCGGAACATACGCGATTGGATCCTGCCCGGCGGCACGGATTTCATCAAGGATGCGGCCCTCGCGGGCCAGAAGCGACCCGGGGGCAATCTCGGCGAAGACATCACTTATGCCCAACCCGGTTTCGACGACACGCGCTGGCGCAAACTGAACCTGCCGCATGATTGGGGCATTGAGGGGCCGTTCAAGCAGGAATATCCTGGCGAGACGGGCAAGCTTCCCTGGTGGGGCGTGGCTTGGTATCGGAAGCATTTTACAATTCCCACGAGCGACTCAGGGCAGCGGTACGTACTCGAAATGGACGGCGCGATGTCCTACGCGATGGTCTGGTTGAACGGCCAGTTTGTGGGTGGTTGGCCGTATGGTTATGCGTCTTGGCAACTTGATGTGACGCCCCATGTGAAAGTTGGTGGAGAGAATGTGCTCGCGATCCGACTGGATAATCCCAAGGACTCCTCGCGTTGGTATCCCGGTGGGGGGATTTACCGAAATGTCTGGCTCACGAAGACAGCCTCGGTGCATGTCGGACAGTGGGGCGTTCAAATCACCACGCCGAAGATCAGCAAGGACGAGGCGATTGTGCAGGTTGTTACCACACTGGAGAGCGCGGTTGATGCAGCGGAAGTGAAAGTTGCTACCGCGCTGTTCGCGTTGAATCCCGACGACTCGAAATCCCGACGCGCTGTCGCGCAGCTAACCACCAGTGGCATCGCCCTCTCGGCCGGAAGGCCGGAGAAAGCGAGCGTCAGTTTCAAGATCCCCAAGCCGAAACTTTGGAGTGTGGCTCACCCGAATCGGTACGTTGCCGTGACCACGATTGAGTTGGGTGGCAAAGTGGTGGATCAGGTTGAGTCGCCCTTCGGCATCCGCACGATGCAATTCACGGCGGACAATGGGTTTCTTCTCAATGGCGAGCGGTTGCCGATTCAGGGAGTGTGCAATCATCACGATCTTGGGGCGTTAGGCGCCGCGTTCAATGTGCGCGCGGCAGAGCGTCAGTTGGAGATCTTAAAGGAGATGGGCTGCAATGCGATTCGCACCAGTCACAATCCGCCCGCGCCGGAGTTGCTCGATCTTTGTGATCGGATGGGATTTGTAGTGATGGCCGAGGCGTTTGATTGTTGGAAAGGGCGCAAGAAGCCAAACGATTATCACCTGCTGTTTGCCGATTGGAGCGAAGCAGATTTGCGATCACTGGTTCGGCACTATCGCCATCATCCATCCGTGGTGTTGTGGAGCACAGGTAACGAAATGCCGGATCAGCGCACGGAGGCCGGCATCGAGATTTCTAAAAGGCTGACAGCGATTGTCCACGAAGAGGATCCAACCCGACCGGTCATCGCCGGCTGCAATCACGATATCGCCGGGTTCAACGGATTTCAAAACACGCTCGATGTGTTCGGCTACAACTACAAGCCACAGCTATATGCCAAATTTCGGGCTACGAATGCCAGCATTCCGCTGATTAGTAGTGAGTCGTCGTCGTGCATCAGTTCGCGCGGCGAATACTTTTTTCCCGTAAGCAACAACAAATCCCAAGGGCTGGCGGATTTTCAAGTGAGCAGCTATGACCTGTACGCTCCGCCATGGGCGATGCGGCCCGAGGGGGAGTTCGCCGGGCAGGACACAAACAAGTTTGTCGGTGGCGAATTTGTTTGGACTGGCTTTGACTATCTCGGCGAACCAACTCCCTACAATTCGGACTTGAGCAATCTGAATAACTATTCGAATCCCGAGGACCGCGCTCGGGCGGAGAAGGAACTGGCAGAGATCGGAAAGATTCGCACGCCTTCGCGTAGTTCGTATTTCGGTATTGTGGACCTCGCGGGCTTCAAGAAGGATCGGTTCTATCTCTATCAATCGCGCTGGCGACCGGATTTTCCGATGGCGCACATTCTCCCACACTGGAACTGGCCGGGTCGCGAGGGCGAAGTGACGCCAGTGCATGTTTACACCAGCGGTGACGCGGCGGAATTATTTCTCGATGGCAAGTCCCTGGGGCGAAAGCAGCGAGGCCCGCTTGATTATCGTTTGGTTTGGGACGACGTGAAATACGCGCCGGGTGAACTCAAGGTGGTCGCCTACCGCAAGGGCAAAAAGTGGGCGACGGATACGGTCAAAACCACAGGCCCGGCGACAAAGCTCCGGCTGGCCGTGGACCGGGCCAAGATTGCGGCGGACGGCAAGGATCTGGCGTTTGTCACGGTGACGGTGGCCGACAAAGACGGACAGCTTGTGCCACGCGCAAAGCAGCCCCTACGGTTTGAACTGGAAGGGCCGGGTGAGATTGTGGCGACGGACAATGGCGATCCGACGAGCTTCGAGCCGTTTCAGTCGTCAGAGCGCAAGGCGTTCAACGGACTGGCGCTGGTGATTGTGCGCGCCAACGCCGGTCAGAAGGGGCAACTCAAGCTCAAGGCCAGCAGCGATGGCTTGGCGGCTGGGAGTGTGGTGATACGTGCGAACTGAGCACACCCGAGGGCTTTCCAGAATGCGCCGGCTCGTGGCAGCAATCTTGTTGGCGATGGTCAGCGCGGCTGGCGCTGACGCGCGCGATTACAGGTTTTGTTTCGGGACGGAGAGTGCGCCGCCGGGCTGGACGCCGGTGGCTGTCACCAATCTTTACAACGCAACTCAGGGTTATGGCTTCGAGAACGCCTCCAACTTGGGCGCGGGCAAGTCGTTTGTTTCCAGTGACGAACCGTTTCTGTTTTCAACTAGATTGCCGGAGGGCAATTATCTGGTCACCGTCACGCTGGGGAACAATGCGGCGGAATCGGTGAAGACGATCAAAGCCGAGGCGCGACGGTTGATGTCTGAGAATGTTCAGATTGCGCGCCGCGAGTCCGTGCAGCGCCAGTTTGTCGTGAATGTGCGCACTCCGACAATCGCCGAAGGCGATCGCGTCCGACTCAAGCAACGCGAATTGGAGACCGAGATGGTTTCCTGGGATGACCGGCTGACGCTGGAGTTCAATGGAAAGTCGCCGTCGTTACGGTCGTTGGAAATTATGCCTACGAAGGTGCCGACGATTTTCTTGACGGGTGACTCAACTGTTTGCGACCAACCACGCGAGCCGTGGAACAGTTGGGGACAGATGTTGCCGCGCTTTTTTGGACCGGGCGTGGCCGTGGCGAACTATGCCGAGTCGGGCGAATCCATCAAGAGTTCGCTGGGAGCACGGCGGTTTGAGAAGGTCTTCAGCCAGATGCACTCGAACGACTGGTTGCTGGTGCAGTTCGGGCACAATGACATGAAGGACAAGGCCACGAATGCGCTGGCGGTTTACAAATCCAATTTGAAAATGATCGTGGCGCGGACCCGGGCAAAGGGCGCCACGCCCGTGCTGGTCACTTCGATGGAGCGCAAAGCCGGGGTCGAGCGCGACACCTTGGGGGACTATCCCCAGACCGTCCGGGACGTGGCTAGGGAAGAAGGCGTGGCGTTGATCGATTTGCACACGATGAGCAAGGTACTGTACCGCGCACTCGGTACTAATCTCAATTTGGCGTTTCAGGACGGGACGCATCATAACAACTATGGCAGCTATGAGCTGGCTCGCTGTGTGGTTGCTGGAATTCGCTCGCACGTGCCCGGGTTGGCAGGATTTCTGGCGTCGGACGCGGGCGAGTTTGACCCGGCGAGGCCGGATGATCCGCGCGAATTCAAAATGCCGGCCAGTCCAATGGCCGACGACCAAAAGCCGGATGGCAATTGAAAGGCAAACTATGAAAAGGGTGTTCGCAATGTTATTGGCAGTCGGTGCATCGGCGGGAGCGTTGGGCAGTGATGACCTGACGATCTGGCACCGGCAGCCGGCGCAGAACTGGAATGAGGCCACCCCCATCGGCAACGGGCGGTTGGGGGCGATGGTCTTCGGGGGCCTGAACTCGGAACGCATTCAACTCAATGAGGACTCGCTCTGGTCTGGTGCGCCCCAGGACGCGGACAATCCCCGCGCCTTGGAAGCCTTGCCGGAGATCCGCAAGCTCCTGTTCGAGGGCAAATACGCTGAAGCTCAACGGCTGGCCAATCGCACGCTCATTTGCAGGGGCCCAGGTTCGGGGCACGGGCGCGGTGGCAAGATCGCCTACGGCAGTTACGAGACGTTGGGTGATTTGAGACTGATCTTCGATCACGGCACGAATGCGCCGGCAAATTATCGTCGTGCTCTCGATCTTGAAACAGCCACGGCGTCGGTGAGCTACGAGGTTGGGGGAGTGAAGTTCGAGCGGGAACTCTTTTCCAGTCTTCCTGATCAATCGTTGGTGGTTCGATTGAAATCGAGCAAGCAGGGCTCGTTGAATTTTCGCGTTGCGCTGATGCGGGAGGAGGCTGCGAGTGTCACGGTCGTTGGGAACGATCAACTATTGTTGCGTGGTCAGTTGTGGGATGGAACAACCAACGCCGGAATAAAATTCGCAGCACGATTGGCGGTGGTTGATGCCGCTGGAAAAGTTAAAGCGGATGGCGATGGGCTACAGGTTCAAGGGGCGACAGAAGTCACTTTGCTCCTGACGGCGGCGACGGATTATCGGATGCAGTTGCCGGACTGGCGGCACGGCGACCCCGAGCGACAAACCGCTGAACAACTTGCCAAGGCAGCGAAACGCTCCTTCTCAAAATTGCGCGCGGCGCATGTGGCGGACTACCAAAAACTGTTCCACCGGGTCAGCTTGGACCTCGGTTCAAGTGAAGCGGCAAAATTACCGACAGATGAGCGTTTGCGGGCAATGAAAAACGGCGCCACCGATCCTTCGTTGATTTCGCTCTACTTCCAATTTGGTCGCTACCTCATGATCAGTTCGTCGCGCCCGGGCGACATGCCGGCAAACTTGCAGGGGTTGTGGGCGGACACGGTGCAGCCTCCGTGGAGCAGCGACTACCACGCAAACATCAACCTGCAGATGATCTACTGGCCGGTGGAAACCGCGAGCCTGGTGGATTGTTTCGAGCCATTGGATCGTTACATCGGCTTCCTTGCCGGTCCGGGCGCAAAAACGGCCAAGGTGCACTACAACGCCCGTGGTTGGACGGTGCACACTCTGGCCAACGCTTGGGGGTTTACCGCACCCGGCGAATCACCGTCGTGGGGCTTGACGCCATCGGCGGGCGCGTGGCTGTCGCAGCATCTCTGGGAACATTACGCCTTTTCCAACGACAAACAGTATTTGAAACGAGTCTTGCCGATTCTGCGTGCCTCGGCGGAGTTTAGTTTGGACTGGTTGGTGACGGACCCGAAGTCGAACAAACTGGTGGCCGGTCCGGCCACGTCACCGGAGAACACGTTTATCACGGCCGACGGTCAGAAGGCCTCGTTGTGCATGGGGCCGGCGATGGAACAGGAAATCGTCTGGGATGCGCTGAATAACTATCTGGAAGCTGCGCGCATTCTCGGCGTTAAGGACGCAACGGTGGCAGAGGCGGAACAGGCTTTGACACGGTTGCTCGGCCCGCAGATTGGCGCGGATGGGCGGCTGATGGAATGGAGCGAAGAGTTCAAGGAGGCCGAGCCAGGACATCGTCATGTCTCGCATTTGTTCGCGTTGCATCCCGGAAGGCAAATCACGCGCAGCGGCACGCCGGAGCTGGCGGCGGCGGCTCGAAAATCCCTGGAGGCCCGTCTTGCCGCAGGCGGCGGACACACGGGTTGGAGTCGCGCCTGGGTCATCAATTTTTGGGCACGCTTGGGGGACGGTGAGAAGGCCGGCGAAAATGTCCAGGCGTTGCTGGCCAAGTCCACGCTGCCGAACTTGTTCGACACTCATCCGCCGTTCCAGATTGATGGGAACTTCGGTGGCGTGGCGGGCATTTGCGAAATGCTGGTGCAATCGCACGCTGGGGAAATTGAGTTGCTGCCGGCCTTGCCGAAATCCTGGACAACCGGGGGCGTAAAAGGTCTGCGCGCGCGCGGCGGCTACGAAGTGGATGTGGCGTGGAAGAACGGTAAACTGGCTACGGCAACCGTACGCAATGTGAGCGGGGAAGGCGCGTGTAGAGTGCGCCTTGGCGAGAAGGTGACCGAACTGAAGGTGCGAAAGGGTGGAGCGATTTCTCTCGATGCGACGCTTAATCCGAAATAGGTGGCTCGCGAGCCTGTTGTTTGCAATCCAATGCGCGCTCGCGTCTGCGGGCGAGTCTGACAAACCCATTGACCGCCAGGCACTCGTTTCGCGCCACAATCCGGTTATTCGCAAGGTGGACGTGGATGCACCACTGACGGTGGGCAACGGTGGTTTTGCGTTCACCGCGGACATCACCGGCTTGCAAACGTTCGCGGAATATTATCATCGCTGGGGCGTACCGACTGAGACGCAATCGCGTTGGTGCTGGGTGAGCGATCCAAACACGAACCACTATACTCTCGCCGATGCAAGTCGCGATTTTACCAATGCCGCCGGGCAGGTGGTGAGTTTGCCGACGAAACAATCTTCGCTGGCCGGTGATTGGTTGCGAAGAAATCCGCGCAGCCATCCGCTGGGACAAATCAGTCTCGACTATGTGAAAGCAAATGCTTCGTTGCTCACGCCGGAGGATATTCAGAAACCGGAACAAACGCTGGACATGTGGCGTGGCGTGATTACGAGCAAATTCGAGATCGAAGGCAACCCGGTAAAAGTGACGACCGTCTGTCATCCGCAATTGGACCTCCTAGCAGTGCGGATTGAATCGAAGCTGGTGGCGAGCGGCAGACTGGGCGTGCGGATTGCATTTCCGCGCGGACATGACATTGCTACGAAGAACACGCCGACGTTGGACTGGTCGAACCCCGGAATCCATGAAACCGAGATAATCCGGCCCGGGCCAGGATGGGCGTGGTTGCAGCGAAAGGTGCTGGACGCTCGATATCAAGTGGTCGTTGCCTGGGGATTGGGCGGGAGGTTTTCGGAAACCAAATTGCACGAGTTCAAAATCGCCAGCACGAATCTAGAGCCAGTTCTAGAATTCACCGTGGCCTTCGATCCAGGCCCGGATAGACCGTCGATGTGGTCAACCGTGGAGGCAACTGCAACCGCAAGCGAGGAGCGTTGGAAGGAGTTTTGGAGCAAAGGGGCTGCGGTGGATTTTTCTGGCTCCACAGATCCACGCGCAAACCGAATTGAAGAGAGAATCATCTTGTCGCGTTACTTGATGGCCGCGCAGATGGCGGGTGATGTTCCGCCACAGGAATCCGGGCTGACGTGCAACACCTGGTATGGCAAGCATCACACAGAAATGATCTGGTGGCACACGGCGCATTTTGCATTGTGGGGCAATGACGAATTGCTGGCGAAAAACCTGGCGTGGTATCAAGCCATGTTGCCGGCTGCCGGCGCTCTGGCGAAGGAACGCGGATTGCGCGGGGCGCGGTGGGCCAAGATGACTGGACCAGCCATGCGCGAGAGCCCTGGCGGCAATCCACTCATCGTTTGGAATCAGCCTCACCTGGTTTATCTTAGCGAACTCCTATATCGCAGCCATCCCACGCCGGAAACCTTGAGCTGCTACCGGGAACTGGTTTTGGAAACGGCGGAATGCCTGGCTTCTATGGTTCACTACGACGAAGCGAAGAAGGTTTACGTGCTCGGACCTCCGTTGTGGATTGCGCAGGAGATTTACGATCAGGGCACGAGCCAGAATCCGTCGTTTGAACTGGCCTATTGGCAGTGGGCGCTGGAGACGGCGCAGCAATGGCGCGAGCGACTCGGGATGAAACGCGACGAGAAGTGGGACCATATCATCCACCACCTCGCGCCCTTGCCGCAAAAGGATGGCAAGTATGTCGCGCTCGGCTCGAATCCGGATACCTGGGACAACATTGATAGTCGCCATGATCATCCGACGATGCTGGCGCCGCTGGGTCTCCTGCCGGGCCCCGGCGTGGAGCGCGCGACGATGGAGCGCACCTTGGAGGCTGTTCTGAAGACGTGGGATTGGGAAACAAAAATCTGGGGTTGGGATTATCCCATGATTGCGATGACGGCGGCGCGGTTGGGGCGTCCGGAGACGGCGGTGGAGATTCTGTTGCGCGACGGACCCAACAACCGGTATTTGCCCAACGGTCACTGTCCGCAGCGGAGCGATGAGGCGGCGGCAAGATCAGCCAAGCCGGGTGCTCGCAAACGCGAGATCGCCGTTTACCTTCCAGCCAATGGTGCATTTCTCTCCGCCGTGGCGATAATGGCGGCGGGTTGGGATGGCAATACCAACAATGCGCCCGGTTTTCCGAGGGATGGGAAGTGGAAGGTTCAAGTTGAAGGATTGCGACCGTTGCCTTGATTTCATAGCTGCCGAGGTAACGAGGCGGACTGACAATTTCCGCCTCCTTACGTCGGCGGCTACGGACAACGGTTAGGGACGATCAAGTGTCACACTCATCAGGCCAATCACGACTTCGTTGGCTAGCGCGTGGATCGAGAGGGATTTCAATTCTTTCGACGAATTCAACGGTAAGTCCAACACAGTGGCCGCACCGCCGGGAACTTCTTTGCCTCGGCCCTTAAATGATTCCGCATCGAGAAGGCGGACGCAACCGGTTTTCAAATCCACGCGCGGCGGAGTCGGTTCGGGACGGCGGAAGGCGAAATCGTCAATGTAGTAATCCTGGTCGATTGGCCACCACGTGGTCGGGTTGTGGAGTGCAAGGCGATCGGTTGAACCGTCGGTATAGGTAAAGATGACTTCGCCGTTATCGAAACGGCTTTGCATGTGGCTGGTTGAGCCGGCCATGAGCAGGAAGGCGTGAGTGGCTTTGCCGTTGAGCGGGACGGTGGCTTTGGGCGGATAGTTCGTCCATTGCGACGTGAATAAGATGTTGGGTGTGTTGGTCGCTGAGGGCGTTGCGAAGGGAACGCCATTGGGCATTCGGAAGATTCCATGGTTCGTGCGGGCCGCGGCACGCAAGCCGGAGTCATCCACCGTGAAGAGGTCGAACGGATGACACCAACTGCCGATGCCCTGCTTGGGTGTCGCGAGCGACGCGAAAGGCGAGCGCGGCGCGCGGTATTCGTTGCTGAAGATTTGTGAGACGCGGTCGTTGAAATGCGATGTGAGGTCAATGGTTTCCAGTTTGGTGGCAGCGGGTAGGGGGGTGCGCCAGTTAAATGCGGTGCGGGAATCCACGCGCGCACTTGTCGGTGCTGGTGGAGCAATCGGCGCGCGGGAAATCGCGTTGCCGTGCCATTCAACAACGATTTCGTGTTTGATGGCTGGGGTGCCGCCAATTTCGAGGCGCGGTTCGCCGGGCTGGTTCGCTTTGGCGCTTTTTGCAGCTTGCCCATTGACGGTGACTGATGTGACGGTGTCCAGGCGTTGCGGAATTAGAAGCCGGAGCGCCATCGGCTTTGCGAATCGGTGTTCGATAACAAAGGTTTCCTTTTGCCCGTCGCGTCGGAACGAAAAATCCAGATCGGGATGACGGATGCTCGCGTGATTCCAATCCTCAGGGAAACCGGGGCGGATCGTGAGTTCTCCGGCGAGTGCATCGGGTTTGATGCCAAACAAGCCTTCGATCAGGGCGCGAGATGTGGCCCCCACGCCGTCGGCAAAGTCGCGCTGTGATTCGCGGCGGTAGGTGTCGAAGTCGGTGCACATGCCGACGTTGCCTGGGCAGAGGCCGAGGAACATGCTGTCGAGGGCCGCGCCTTTGAAGAGAGGGAATGCGCCATCGGGCCGGTTCGCCTGCCAATACGCCAGCGCGGTGTGCATGACTTCCGCCATGACGACGTTGTTGACGGACCAGGAGTAGGGCATCCAGCTCGACGTCGGCAGGGTGTAGTTGCCCGACGGAACATTCGGTCCACGCATGGGGATGCGAGCGAACTGCGTGTCGAGTCCGCCAGACATGCGCCAGGCTACTGCGGGTGTGGGCACTTCAGAATCAATGGTGTGATAATAGGTCCAGAGCGCGGCGCTGGGATGCACGAGTTGTAAACCGAGGTAGTCCTTGTATTCGCCGAACCAACCTTGGTCGGGCAACCAGAGGTCGCGTCGCATGGCTTTGGCAATCAGTTCAGCCTCCTGCTCGTAAGGAGTTGGGTCTTTGCCGATGATGGCAGCGACGCGGGCAGCCATCTGGTTGTGATAAAAGTTGTAGGCCGAGGCGTGCGCCGCGCCGCCGCCGTTGTAGGTCAAGTCATCGCTGGCCCAGATGGCGGCGTAACCCTCGTAGAGCGGCAGCTTGTCCGGACCGAACTCGCGCCGGAACAGACGGCTTTCCCACGCGAAGTGGCGTTCCAACATCGGCCACATTTCCCGCGCGAAGTCCAAATCTCCCGTCCAAAGCAGATGACGAAACAACGCATCCACGGCGACGAGATTCATGTCGTAGTGATTCTTGGTGAGGTTACCGTTGCTGTGAATGGCTTTGCGGCTGCGGGCGAGGTTGGTGTCTTCGTCCGCGGGTGGGATGGTATCAGGAATGGGATTCAGATTCTGCTCCTTGGCGAAACCTGCGATGTGCTGGCGCGTGCGTTCATGCCAGCCGAGAGCATCACCGGCATACATGCCGCGCCAGCCAAGCAGGCGATTGCGCCACGCCACTGCGCCGTGCATGAAGGAGTTCTGTTTCGCATCCCAGACAGCATCGGCGGCGATATTCAACGCGGCGGCGGCGGCGTTGATGAATGGGTCGGGCGTGTCCACCACGACGCGTTCTGCGATAGCCTGCCGATCGGCCTCAGCTTTGGCGAAAATCTCGCGCAGTTGTCCGGCGCCGAACTCGCGCGCGAACTCGGCGAAGGTGATATTTGAACTCGTTTGCGCCAAGACAAAATACGCCGGTTGATGCGGTTCGAGCGGCCGGCGCAGCAAGACCACAGGTGTATCGCTCTGGAGTGGCGGCCCGAGTGGGTTGGCGCGGGGCGGAATCAAATGGAACAAGCTGCTCCAATGCTTGCCATCGGCCACTTCCGCGAAGGCCGGCGACATCAAGCCCGCCATGGTTGCGGACTTGCCACGCACGATGAAGACGCTGCCGGTGGTGGTGATTTGGTTGCCGGTGCATTGCTCGGGGCGGAGTTTGAAAAACTCGCTGACCGGTTCGGTCTCGCAACCGATGTCCCCGCCGCGGCGTCCGCGTTTTCCGTCCACGCCGCCGAAGGCGAGGATGAACTCGGCGCCGCCGAGCGAGTGGCTGCCCAGTTCAACCCGGCCGATCAAACCGCGCGCGCCCCGCAGTGGCAGGAGGTCCAGGCGGATGCTGCCGTCGTTGGCTACGCCGCTGGAGATTTCGTAGGCGAGCGCGCCGGGACGATAGCGCGCCACGATCTGGGGTCGTTGGTCCAGCCAGCGAGTCTCGGTGGCGGAGCGAATGCCGAAGCGCAGGTTGCCGCCGCGGCCGGGAAGGTAGAAGCAGAACCCCGGTTGGTCGCCACCGTCCACCCGAAACGGTTCGTTGCCGCCGTAGAGCGGCCGGTTGAAGAACTCGGTGCCGTTGGTAATGACGAAATCACGTCCGTCCGGCCAATAACGCAACGGACGATCAATGTTGGATTCGAGGAAGACGGTGGATTGGTTGCGGATTTGCTCGGGGGGCTTGGGTTGGGCCACGGCGGGGAAGGAAGACGAGATTAGCAAAGACGTTAGCGCGGCAATTTGCGTGGAGCGGGAGACAATTGAGCAAATCGGGGACGAGAACGAGAGCTGCGGACAAGGGAGCGATCTCATGGGATGGGCTCGTCCAATTCCAAGCGCACCACGTCATACATCACGCCCTGTGACCAGGAATTGGCGTGGGATTTCAGTTTGAACACATTAACGCCAGCCTTCATCAACGAAGCGTCGAAAGTGATGGGTCGTTCCACCCAGAAGGCGCGGATGCCGTCGCGCTGCATGGCGCTGGTGGAGGGAAGCGGGCCGGTATCGCCGATGGATTGATCATTGACGAACGCTTCGACGTGACAACCGGCGTGCGTGCCACAGAAGGCGAGTCGCAAGGTGGCTTTGCCCCGAGGGCGCTGGTTCAGCGCAAACGTGATTTGCCACGTAGTGGATTCCACTTCGCGCCCGGAAGTGCGCACGAATTGAGCAAGGTTGTCGGCGGCGTCCTCATCCTCACTTTTGACGGGCACGTTTGAAGTGAGAATGCGCGGCGGTTGCACGTAGTTCCAATCCTTGCGCGGATTGCTGCGACCGATGATGTAGTTCACGTCCTTGGGGAACTCCTGCGGATACTGGAAGTAAAGCCCCCAATGCCAGTAGTTGTCGCCATGGCGAAATTCGCGCGCGGTACGGTCCGGCTCGCCAATTTGCCAGAGGGTTCGCCCGTAGCGCGCTGGTTGCCAGGTCAGGTTGCCGAGTTGTTGGAGTTGTCCGCCGGTCACCGAGACGTTGGTGAAGGCGAACTCGCCGATTACGCCCTCGGCAATCGCACGTAACGTGTAATTCCCGGGACGCACGTTGGGAATTGAGAATCGCCCGGCCGCATCGGCACGGGTCCAAAACTGGTAAAACTTTGCGTCGCGCTGCCAGTCCACTTGGACAGGGAACCCGCCGCGAAACGCGCCACCGGGCAGGTTTGTGATGCCACCCGCTGGTGCATTGGTGACGTTGCGCCGGCCGAAACCACCACCAATCCGAGGTGGCACATAATCCGCAGCGGTAAGTCCGACCCACTGGTTTTCTGGCTTCAGTTTCGGCTCCAGTGGGTCACGCAAGATGATTTGACCGCTGACGATGCTGCGTTGCGATCCGTTCGGATAGTTGGGATCGGTGACCCAGTCGTAGGGCCACGCGGCGGATTCAGATTTCGCGCGGGCGAGCGCGTCTTTCCACATGGCGTCATGATTGCGCGCCGAGTTGCAATAGATGGCAAACGGTCCAACAACTTTTGTCCAGCTCTCGTCCTGCGCGACGACGAGCGAGCTTCCGCCATAATGGCTGCCGAGCCACATGTTCAACAGCGTGGGCGTGCCACCCGGATTCACGTCGAGATGGCCCGTGAGTTCGGCCTTCGTTGGGCCGCCGGCCATGTATTCAAAACTCGGATTCACAAACCAAAGGCCGACGTCGTGTTTGGTACTCGACCAGCCGTAGGCAGGAATCTCATAGATGAGGGCGGAGTAATCGTACTTGTGCTCGGCCTCGTCCTTGTGAATACCGGTGGTCATGCGGCGGGCCTCCTTAAGATTGAGTGGCGAACCTGCGTCCCAATCGGACGGGGAAGGCATTTGCCGTCGCCGGTCCTTGTCAATGGTCAGGTAGTCGAATACTTCCGGGTTCAACTTCATGGCGTAACGAGCTTCGCCGACACTGAAGGGTGGGTAGCCCGGTTTGTGCGACCAGACAAGATAGGTGTAAACCCAGCTCTCGCCGCGTCCGAGCGAGTAGCGCACGTCAACATCGAGTGGGGAACTGGCGCTGCCCGATGCGTTATGGAAATTGCACGAGATTTCGGCTCGATTACCCCCATTGTCCTTCGGGTTAATCCGTACCACGGCTGACGGATTGCCGCCGGCGGGAATGCGCCCCACTGAAGACCAATAGCCGCCCAAAGCGCCGCCCGCACTGTTCTGAGCCAGCAGTTCCAGGCCCTTGTACTTGATGGAGAGAATTTCGCCAGTGCGTTTCTGAATGCTGACGCGCAAGATGCCGTTATCAAGGAAGAAGCTGCGGTTGGTTTCCTCGAAGGTAACTGGTGCGCCCGAGGCAGCCGAAACGCGATTGGCACCCAGCCAGCCCAATGCAAACGCAAAGATGCACCGAAACAAGCTGGTTACAACGAGTGACTTCATTTGATTGAATGGCCTGACGAACGAACGGCGAGATTGTTCACCATGACGACTGGAATTCATAGCGGCCCGACGCAATTTCGATAACCGAACGATCACCCTCCGGCCGCAGGAACTTCACGCCCCTGGCTTGTTTGAGCGGCTTGCCTGATTCGCGCACCGTCTCGGCCGACCGGGATGGCAGGTGAACGGTGGCGGTGGTGCCAGCCGGAATGGTGACGCGCAAAGTGAACTTTTCTTTCGTGCGCTTCCAATCGCTGACGATCTTCCCACGAACGGAATTGTAACTGGCCTTGGTCCAAGTTACGTCACCCACTGGTTGCGGATTGATCGTAATCCTCTTGAAGCCCGGCCCGGCTGGGTCGGAAGCGATGCCCGCGAGGTCGTGATAAAACCACTCGGTAATCTGACCGAGCATGAAATGGTTTTGCGAGGAGGTGCGCCGCGCATCCCAGGCCTCGGTGAGACTGGTGGCACCCGACTTCAACTGGTAACCGTAGCCGGGTTTGTCCGATTGATTGTTGATGTCGAAGATGACGTCACTGCGCCCGCCGTCCGCGAGCGCTCGCAGCAAGTAGCGATACCCGACATCGCCCGCCGTGAGGCCATTGCCACGAGAACGGACATCCGCAACCATCGCGCCCAGCACGGCCGCGCGATTGGTCGGTTCGACGATGCCCATGACAAGTGGGATGGCATTTGCACATTGGGAGCCGGTCGCATAAGACCTATTCGTCGCATCGAAAAACGTTTCGTTGAACGCCTGACGTATTTCCTCCGCCTTCGCCGCGAATTGTTTCGCCTCATCCTCCTTGCCGAGCAACGTGGCTACCTGCGAGAGGATCCAGTGATCGTAAAAGTAAAATGCCGTGGCGGGCAGGGGAATGGGCGTGAGTTGTGAGACGCCGGGTGGATTCGGGCCGAGGTCGTACCAATCGCCGAGGCCGTGCGAGAGGAGGTTGTTCGTGGCGCGCGTGCTGAGGAAGGCGACGTAGCGCTTCATGGTGTCGTAGTTCTGGCGCAACAGGTCGAGATCACCGCTGAACTCGTATTGCTGCCACGGCACAATCAGATGCGCGCTGCCCCATTCCGGAGAGTCCCCGAACTTGCCACGCAGATGGTTCGTCTCGCCGGCATCGCGAAAGATGGTGTATTCCGGCGCGGTCGTCGGCACAAGACCATTGCTAAGTTGCGAATCGGCCATGTCCTTCATGCCCTTCGTGTAAAGCGCGTTCAAATCGAATTCGTAGCGGATCGCCGGGCCGTTGAGATGATATTGCTCGAGCCAGCCGAGTTTCTCCCGATGCGGGCAGTCAGTCAGAACCGAGACCATGTTCGCGCGTTGCGCCCAGCGAACCAACGTGCGAATGCGATTGAACAACTCATTCGAGCAGGCGAATTCGCCGACGGGTTCGCTGACCGAATGAACCACGACGCCTGCGAGTGATTTGATTTTCGGCAAGGCGCCGCCTTCGCTGGCCGGGGTCAAGCGCACCTGCAAATAACGGCAGCCGATGTAGCAGAACTGTGGCGTCCACTCCTCGACGCCATCCGTGCCCTTCGTGTACTCCCACCACGAACTGCCGCGTCGGCCGGCACCCATGGAACGTTGGTTCACTGAACCGTCGTCGTCCACGACCTCGGCGGGCGTCAGGCGCACCTTGGTTCCACGCGGTCCGCTCACCCGCAAACGCGGCAGGTGCGATGCATTCTGGCCGAGATCGTAAACGACCTCGCCATTGGTCAACGCGCGCGTCGCCACCGGACGATGAACCTCGATCTCACGCAAGGGCGGCGCTGCGCAGGAGATGCCGCGCAGTTCTCCGCCGGGCCCGCTGAGAATTGAGGGCGGTAGCCATTTGGAATCGTCGAACTTCGCATTGCTCCAGCCGGGCTGCACAAGTCGCGCGTCGAAATCCTCGCCGCCGAAAATCGTGCCGAACGTGATCGGGCCGTCGCCGCGCTTCCACGACCCGTCCGTGACGATGGTGTCGACCGAACCGTCAGCATACTCGAGGCGAAGCTGGGCGAGGGCCTTTTGTCCACCAAACGAGCCTTTGAACTTGGTGAAGCGCCCGCCGCCGATGGAGTTATACATGCCGTTGCCAAGCGAAAGGCCGAGCGCGTTGTCGCCGCGCCGCAGCCGCTTGGTGACGTCATGCGTGTCGTAGAGTACGGTTTGGTCGTACTTCGTCCACCCGGGCGAGAGCAAATCCCCGCCGGACTTCTTGCCGTTCACGAACAGTTCGTAGTGGCCGAGCCCGGAGATGTGAAGGAGCGCCCGTTTGAGTTTTGGCTTCACGGAGAATTCGCGCCGAAGCAAAACATTCGGCACGTTGGTATCGTTGACGCCGATCCACTGCGCACCTTGCCAGTCCGCTTCGCTCAGCACGCCCATGGTCCAGGCCGTAGGTTTGCTCCAGGCGGACACCTTGTCCTTCTCGTCCCACACGCGGACCTTCCAGAAAACCCGTTGCGAAGAAGCCAGTGGTTTTCCTTCGTAACGGATGTGAATCGTCTCCTCTGAAAGCACCTTGCCGCTGTTCCAAAGGTCAGCGTTTTCACCCTTCAACTGGCTTTCAGATGAAGCGACCAAGATTTGATACGCGGTCTGCCACGCCCCACGCTCCCTGCCTTCCAGTTTCCAGAACAGGCGCGGCTGCGCGATATCCACACCCAACGGATCAGTGCGATACTCGCAGCGGGGATCAATCACCGTGAGCGAGGCGGTCGCAAGCTGTGCTTGCAGGAAACAAAGTGCGAGACAGAGCAGGGCAAGGCGCACGACGAAACGTTTCATGGTTCAGTTGTTTGTTCTCGGGACAGGTGGTGACGCCATGCCTTCGTCCACATCACTTGAAGTACTGCGCACACGTCGATATTCAACCGGGACATCGGAATTCTCGGGCAACAGTGGCCCGGCATAGAGCACGGCGATCTCCGCGAGCGCGGCGCTGCTGTCATTGCCGGAGCCGGAAAGGGCGGTGAGTTTCAACTTTTTTGCGGTTTCCGTACGCGCGAACTTCAGCGTCTGGGGATTCCAAGTGGAAGGGAGTTCGCCGCCGGCCACTTGTCGCCACCTCGAGCCGTCCTCGCTGAGTTCAATCTTGTAACTGCGAATGTCGCCGGTGTGGTCCCGATCATTTTGCCGGTTCATCAAGGTGACGCCGCTCATGGCGACTGCGTTGGTGAAGGCAATGGTCAATTCATGCGGATGACGACGGGCGTTTCCGCGTCCCCCGCCCACGCTCCAGAACGTGTTGGGATCGCCATCGAACGCGGCGCGGGCATCGTTGTCCGCCGTCGCCCCCAACTTGCGCATGACCAGGCTGTCGAACCACAACGAGCGCATCTGTTCGGGTGGGATGGAGGTTGCGGGCTGAAACTCGTCGCTGGCGGCATAATCCAGCAACGAACGGCGCAACTGACGGGCAACGATGCGGTCATCCAGTTTGGTGGTGAGGTCGAAGGAACAGACGAGCAGTTTGCCCTTACCTACCTTGGCTTCGAAGATGGGCGCGAGTTTCCAGTTGCGATTCCAGTCATCAATCGCAGCGACGATGGGTTTCAATTCACGCGGCAGCTTGCCAATGTTGACGGCGCGTGTGCCTTTGGTGATCTGGGTCCATTGCCAGTCACAATTCGCTTCGGTCGGGAACCCGGCGAGCGCCGGATGGTTCGTATCGCACCAGAGGCCGAGCATTCGTCCCCACTGCGGGTTCATCAGGCGGTTCCAGAACACGGGCAAGTTATCCAGCGGTGGGCTGGACCAATCGAGATCGGCATTGCGCGGAAGGAAAAGCACCTTGCCGCCGGCGACCAACTTCTTCTCGGCATCGTTCCAGGAACTGGTAACGAAAACGTCTTTGCCAGCTTCGACGGAAACTTGCGCCGGGTAGAGCCAAAAATTCCAGTCGTTCGGCAACACTTGATAGCGTTCTCGCCACCTGCTCAGGCCAAAGAAATCTGATATACCTTCTCCTTCAAAAGGAATCCGTCCTTCGTGGAGCGAGACGTGCAGGCGGTACATTGCTGGCGACTTCAATTGTGAAAGCGATAGTGAGATTGCCCCGAGAGTTGTTCTTCCCAAACCCAACTCGCCGGATCGCCAGAAACCATTTGTAACCGCCTTACCGTTCCTCTCAAAAATAGTCCAAGCTGTGAGAGTGTTGGACTGACTAAAGCCATAGTTTGCCAGTGAAACTCCCGTTTCGAGTTTGGCGGCGGTAGTGAAGATGCGTTGTTTAAGTGACGCGAGTAGAACTGCCTTGCTACAGAATCGCCGCCACTCATCCGCCGTCACGTAGCCCTTCTCCTGCCAGAACGGATCAAGCAAACCCACCAGTGCCGTGCCCTGACCGGTGTAATCGTGCAGGTCGAGGAGTTGGAATCCGCCAAGCCCGGGCGTGCGGAGGTTGGCTTCAATCTCCTCCTTGTAGCAGGCAAGTTGAAAACGACCGGACGCGTAGGCGAATTGCTTGTTGAACTCCAGCACCCCGTTCGCGGCGGCCGAGTCGCGGAAGATTTCGTAGTTCCCCGGTTGGATGAAGCCGGTGAACTTCTTGATCACATCGAAGTCGGGATACGCGCCCCATTGGCCGAGTTCGTGAGCGATGTTCGGCACATCCACACCTTGCATGGCGCGGGCGTAATCGCGACCGAACCAGCCGCGCTCGCCGCGCATCATGTTCTGGCCAATGCGATGGACGGCGAGATAATCCGCGTTCTCACCAACCGGGCCGGGCTCGTCTATCAGCGACCAGCCGGTGTCCGGCGTGTAGAGGCGGCGGGGATCGCGCTCACGGAAATGGCGAACCCATTTCGAGCAGGCTTCCTTCCAGCGACCTTTGGCTTCGTTGCTGGCGGACATGAGCACGAACGACGGATGGTTGCCGTAGTATTTGATGATGCGCTCGGTTTCCTCGTAGAGCATCTGCTCCATCGGCGTGCCGGGGCTGATTTCGTTCCACATGCCGGGCTCGATCTGGAGGTAAATCCCGATTTCATCCGCCGCGGTGAACGCGGCTTCGGGCGGGCAGAACGAATGGAAGCGAACGTGGTTTAGCCCCCACTCCTTGCAAGTCTGGAACAGCTTCCGCCAATACTCCACGTCGCACGGCGGATAACCGGTAAGCGGAAAGTCGCCGCCGTGATGCGTGCCGCGCAGGTGCGTGGGGCGTCCGTTGATGGTGAATTCCTGACCGGAGGTTTTGAAGTCGCGGAACGTTACGGGGGCAAAACGAAGTGTTCCTGGCCACTCGGGCTGCGTGCCAAGCTCGACCGACATTGCGTGTTGAATTCCCGCCCCCCACTCGCTCCAAGTGGTGATGGCGTTCGTCGGACGAATCACCATTTCAAAATCCTGTTCCCTGGCACTGATGACCATGTTGGTGCTTGTGGCGGGCAGGCTCGTGTTCACCGTGATGCCTTTGGCAGTCCAGACAGCCACCCGAGGTGCAACCAAGTTGTTCCCATCTTCGTTTCCAATCCTGATCGAGAGCAGGTTGGTTCGTGATTGGCCCGTTGCGTTGCCAATTCTTCCCCGAACAAGAACTGATTTGGTTTCGCGGCTTGGAAAGGTCTGAACAAAATCAATCCACACCAGTGGCGTGCTGCGCAGTTCGATCTTTCCCACGATCCCATTCCACGTGCTGCCGAGCGAATCAGAGACGGCGTGCGCGTCCGGGCGATAGTTCATCAACATCCGATTGTCCACGCGGACGGTGAGGCGGTGCTTGCCCGGCGACACGATGCCGAAGTCAAATTCATGTGGCGTGCAGAGCGAATGATTCGTGCCGATGAGCTTGTCGTCGAACCAGGCGCGGGTTTCCCAACGAGTGCGTTCTAGGAACAGCACGACGCGGCGACCTTCCCACTCCTTGGGAATTTCGATATCGCGCTGATACCACGCGGCGCCGAGGTAATGTCGTGGTGGCTGACAGAGGAACGGGACTTTTACTTTGCCTGGCTGGGTGTAAGCCAGATAGTCCGCGCGCTGATACCAGAGCTTGTCGTAGAGCGAAAGCACCCAGGGCGTGTTGGTGCTGATTTCATCGCCGTAGCCTTGAGCTTGGAGAATGCCGGGCAGATTGATTTTATCGGCCAGGTCACGCGTGAACCACTTTTCGTTAACGCCGACATCGGCGCGGTCGAGTTGGAAGCGCCACGGACCGGCCAGCGGCAACGGTTGAAAGTCGGCCAGGGTGGGGTTGCCTTTCAGAACAACAAGTGTTCCCAGCAGGAGCGCGCAGACTCTCGCAAAGCAGCGTCGTTTCATGAAGCCTTGCTGGTATGTTAGGCCGGTCGGCGCGGAAAGCCATCCGGTAAGCAAACCATTTCGGGTGAGGCGAACTGGCAGCGCGGCGACCGCTGGCTGGTTACGGTTTCAGATTTTGCCGGACGCGCTCGCTGAGGAGTTCGTAGCCCTTGGGGCTGAAATGCAATTTATCACTGACGAACAGTTCCGGGCGCGGCTGACCCTCAGCGTCGAGTGAGACACTTTCAGTATCCACGTACTTCACTCTTGGGTTGGTCTGGGTGAAGGCGATCACCATTTGATTCAAGGCATGCTCGCGCGCCCGACACGATGGGCGGGCGGAGGTTGGATTCCAGCCGAGAAAGTAGATCTCCGTTTCCGGCAGTCTTGCGTGGACCGTCGTCACGAATGCTTTGAAGTCTGCAAATACCGCGGCGGGGGATTTGCCAGCGTTAAGGTCGTTGCCCCCGGCTCGGAAGACGATGCGCCGCGGCGAGTGGGGAAAGATGATCCGGTCGGCGAAATGCGTTGAATCTTCAATGAAGGAACCGCCAAAGCCGCGATTAACGACCTGCAAGTTGGGGAAGTCCTGGGCCAAGGTTTTCCAGAGTCGAATGGTCGAGGAGCCGGCAAAGAGCGTGGCGTTTTGGGGCGGGGGATTGGTTTTGTCGGCAGCTTCCATGGCGGCGATGTCTTTTTCCCAGCGGGCGAAATCGCGTTGTTCGGGAGGCAACCATTGGTTGAAGCGCAACCATTCCTCCAGGCGCTGCGGCCATTTCGCGGTCGGGCCGTATTGCGGATCACGGCTGTCACCGTGCGATCCGGCGGCGTAGGTGTGCATTTCGGCGGGCACCCCGGCGTTGCGCAAGGCTTGATAAAGTTGAAGTGAGTTTTCCACCGGAACACTTTTGTCGGCCATCGTTGCAACGAGAAAGAACGGCGGTGAGTTGGTGCGAACCTGTTTTTCGAGGGAGAGTAATTGGATCTGCTCTGGTGTGGGATTGTCGCCGAAGAGCGCGCGGCGTGAGCCTTTGTGAACGAATGAATCCTCCATGGTCACGACTGGATAAATCAAGGCCGCGAAATTGGGCCGCGCGCTGATCTGATCCAGTTCGTTGCCGGTCTTGCCCAGCGGTGAATCCCAAAGCGTCGCGGCACAGGCGGAGAGATGGCCGCCGGCTGATGAGCCCATGACGCCGATGCGATCGGGGCGCACGCCGAATTCCGTCGCCCGCGAACGGACGATACGGACGGCGCGCAGCACATCTTGCAACGGGGCAGGGTGACCGTAGTTATCGAGTCGGTACTTGAGGACAAAAGCGGTGATGCCGAGCGAGTTCAGCCAACGAGCGTCAGTTTTGCCGTCGCTGACGCGCACATACCCGCCGCCGGGAGAGACGATGATCGCCACGCCGGCGGATTGCGCCACGTCCGGTGCGTACATCGTGATTGTCGGGTTGTGGATGTTGGTGAAGCGACCGTTGAACTCGACTTCCGGGCCGGCGTTGGCTTTCAGTCCGGGCACGCCCTCTGGCCAAAGCGGGATGACCAGTGGTTCGCCGGAAAAGGAGTTCAACGCCAGGGCGCAGAGCAGCAAGACGGAGAAGACGAGTCGGACAAGAAATTTCATGGGATGGAGTTTTACGGTGAACGTCCGACGCGGCAATCAAAAGTTTGATTCAAATGGCGAGTCGAAGATGCCCGGCCGGACTCGCAATAACTAAACGGGCAGAAAGTTTTGGATGGTGCAAAGCACAAAGGCCGTCGTGCCAGCAATGCGCGAGCACGACGGCCAAGAACGATCCAGCGTCAAGGAAGAGTCAGAATGTAATAGCGCTGACTGTAACTTGTTGCCTGCGTGTCGGTGAAGGTGACAGGCGTGCCGGTGAACGTGCCCGTATTGACCAGCGTCCAGGTGCTGATGATAGGCGAGAGGGCCGCATTGGTGCTCGCCCAGATGCGGTAGCCGGTGCCGGCTGCGCCATTGAACGTGAATTGCACATTGCCATTGCCCAGTACGGTCGGACTCCCTAGCGACGGCGGATTGAACAACGTCAATGCCGCGTTGGCGCTGATGGCATAGCCGAGTTCATTGGTTGCCCGGACAGAATAGGTCGCAGCATCTGCGGCCTGAACGTTTGGCAGCGTGAGGTCTTCGTTGGTGGCGCCGGGGATCGGGTTTGTTCCCTTGTACCATTGATAGACGGGCTCCGGCGTGCCGCCGACTGCGGCGTTGATGGTCACGGTCTGCCCGTAGTAGGCGTTTTGGTTTTGCGGATCGCACGCGATGTAGGTCGGGAGCATGGGCACCCAACTGACGAAGGCGAAGGTGTTCGTCAGGTCGCGAAGCAGGGCGTTGGTGGTGGCGCTGATTTGTGCGGACCAGGCGACACGCGATGACGTGTTGATCGGGTTGCCGGAGAGATCGGTGCTTTGATATTCCCAGAAGCGAAGCGTGCTTTTGTCCGCCAATCCGCCGTCCGTCCAGCCAAATGCACCGATGTGGGCGTCCATCTCGCAGTTGAGCCAGGCGACGTTGCCATCCGGTCCGGAGGTGTTGGCATCCCGGCCGAGACTCCAGCCCGTCATGTCATTGGTTTCCCGGCTGACCAGGCAGTCGGCGAAGATCAACCCGTAAGTGTTGAACGGAGTCCGGGCCTGGGTGTAAACGCCCGTGCCATTGCCGGCGCGGCGCATCGCCCGGATTTCGCAACTCTGGAAGAAGCCCACGCCGCTGCCCCAGATGAAGTCCACGTCACCTTGCACGAGGCACTTGTTGAAGTAGCCGGAACTGCTCGAGGCCGAGTTGACCAGGATGGTGTCCTGGTAGCTGGCGAACTTGCAGTTGTCAAAGTGATTGCGCAGACCTTGGACGCGGATGGACTCGGCCTGCGAGCCACCTTGCGGTGTGCTGTTGGTGAAAACCACATTCTTGAACACGCAATCATTGCCGCCGGCATAAAACATAATGCGGGTCGCCGTGCCGGCATTGGCGAGCTGGAAGGAATTGTTGTTGGCGTAGGCGATGATGCTCTGCTGACAGCCATCCCCGACGAAGGTGAGGTTGTTCTTGCCGGACGGAATGCGGTTGATCTCCTCATAAATTCCCGGCTTGAGGTTGATCGTAATGGGCGTCGTGTTGCCCGGTAAGACCCAGTCAATCGCACCTTGCACCGTGACGAAGTCACCCGAGCCATCGGCGGCGACGGTGATGTTTGTGACGGTGGCGGTGTCCGGCCCAACAACCTTGGTCGCAAAATTCCATGCCGTCGGGCTGCTGATGCCGACCATGCTGGCGCCGCCCGTGTCCTTGAAGAACCCGGTATCCATCAGGACATAGTAGGTGGTGTTGCTGGTCAACACGCCGAGGTGCGGGAAGATGGCGGCGGTGTTGCTGCGGATGATGACGGGGTAGGTGTAGTAAGTGCCGCCGGCAATCGCGCGGGTTTGCGCGTTGTTAGCCTGATTGAGACTCAGGTCAATGGTGTCCACCAGCGTGTCGGCGGAGTCATAGATGCGCAGCGTACCCGCGCCGAGTACTGGGGACGTATTGAACTTCAGGTAGAGTGGCGTGTCGTAGCAGACACCGGTGGCGTTGTCGGCGGGCGACAGGTTTGTGTACGAAAGAGTCGTCGAGGTCACCGTGAGGGTCACTGCAACACTGTTGGTTGAACCACCGGGGTTACTGATGAACACCGCATAAGACGCGGCATCCGCTGGTTGGGCGCTGGCGAAGCTCAACGTGGCATTGGTCGCGTTGGGTATAGCCGTGTTGTTCTTGCTCCATTGATAGGTTGGAGTGGGATGCCCGGTGGCCACCACGGTGAACGAAGCCGGCGAGCCTTGCGGAACGGTCTGACTCGTGGGTTCAGCACTGATGCCCGGTGGCACCAGCACGGTCAGGGTGGCGCTGTTGGTGGCCTTGCCGTTGAGGTTGGTGGCCACGATCGAATAGGTCGCTTCATCTGCCGGGTATTGGACGTTCAGCAGCGTAAGGGTGGGACTCGTCTCGCCGGTGAGTACCGAACCGTCTTTGTACCATTGGACGGCGGGCGTCGGGGTGCCGGAGACCGAGGCGACAAATGCCGCAGGGTTGCCTTGCAGGATGGACAGGTTCGCCGGGCCGGAGATCTTGGGCGCACCGGTGCCGATGTCGAGGATGGCCACCGAACTGGTGGTCGAACCGTACGGGTTGGTGATGACGACCGTGTAATTGCCGTTGTTGGCTGCCTGGCCACTGGTGATGGCGAGAGTATCGGTGGTGGTGCCGGAGACATTTCCGGCGTCAGCGATGTTGGTACCTTCCAATCGCCATTGATACGAGAGCGGTGCGAGGCCGGTGGCGCCCACGGTGAAAGTCACGTTCGCGCCGATCAAACCGCTGAAACTGGTGGGTTGATTGGTGATGACCGGACGCGGATCGGTCGGGATAAACAAATCCAGCGAGGAATTGAAGGTGTTGTTGGTCAGATACGCGCCGACGACATTGGCGGGGGTGGAGCCGATGACGAAGTTGTGGGTGCCGGCGCCCGAGACATCGTTCGAGAGGTTGCTGTATTTGAACAGCGGGATTTGCGCCGGGTAGGAAGCAAACGTCACGGAGCTGCCAAGGTTGATCGTGTTGCCGCTGCCCGCCGTCAGCAGGTTGGTGACGTAACCGACGGTGGAGGCGCTGTTCAGGTGGAGCACGAGGGTCGAGTCGCTCAGGTTCAAGCTGCGCAACGGTTTGGTGGCGGAGGCGAGGGTGTTGGAAAGAACCAGTTTACCGCCGGCGGTGACGTCAATGATCGCGTTGGTGACGGTGTTGGCGCCGACCGAGATGTTGTTGGCTTGCAGGGTGCCACTGTTGACCGTGACACGACCGAACGTTTGCTGCGCAGCGGTGGAGCTTTGCGTAGTCCGGGCGAGAACCAGGTTGCTGTTTACGATCAACGTTGCAGTCGCGCCATTGACAGTGACGTAGCCGTGGTTCGGAGTAGTGCTGGAGCTGGGGCCAAGGATCTGGTTGCCGACATAGAGTGTGTTCACGTCAATCGTGCCGTCGGTGAAGATCAGTCCGCCGATATTATATCGCTGGCTGCCCGTGGCGGTGTGGCTGGGGGTGCAATCGCGGCCCAGGCTCATGGTGTCCACCAGCGCGTCCACCCGGCCACCCGTGAAGTCATTCGTGCCGTAGGAAACCTGCGCGCTGGAGGCGGAGTTGTTCATGTCGCCGATGGACCACCAAGTCACGCGTGACGTATCACCGGCAGCCCCGCGGAAGTAAGCAACGAGAGTTTCGCCGACGAAGTTCGGATTGAACAGCATGGCGCACGAGGCGGCCGAAGAGGCTTTCGTCTTGCCGATGCTGATGCTGTCCACGAAAAACGCGTTGGTGACACCCAAATAAAGGAAATTGCGCGTGCCCGGGTTGTTACCGGTGTTGTGTCCCATATCCACGGCGCTAGCAACCGTGCCGCCGGCGTACGATGCCAGTGGCTGGGAATAGCGCAGCACGACGAGGTTGGTGCGCGCGAGATACCAGTCGCCGCTGTAGCGATCACCCGCGATGCTCGGATAGTTGCCGCTGCCCACGCCGATAGCATTAAGGTCGGCATTGAAAAGATTGAGTCCGGCGAGGTTCAAGGTGGCCTTGATGGTGCCGGCGGCGGCCGAGCCCTGGCTGACGGAGAGCACCGCGGTGGTGTTGCTCGCGTTCAGGATGTTGCCCGAGACAGTTACGGTTCGCGACTGGGCGGTGGCGGCGTTGGTGCCCATCTTCAATCCGTTCGTACCAGTGATGCTCAAAGCGGTTGCGATGGAAGGGCCATAGTCGGTGGTAGTGGCATTGAACCAAAGCGAACCGATGGTGCCCGCGAATGCCCCATCCACGGTCGGGCCGGTGGCAATGCTTTCGAAGAACCGGACGTCGTCCGCCGCCCCGGGGGCAGTGCCGGATGTGCCGGCGGTGGCGTTGGTCCAGTTGGCGCCGGTGGACCAGTTTTGGTCTGCACCAAGACCGGTCCAGATGTTTGTATCAGCAACGGCGGCCGTGGTGGCGAGCAGGCTGACGAACACTCCCCAGCAGAGGTTGTGAATGGGATTTCGTTTCATGGCTTGGTTTGTTTTGGTGGTTGGTAAAACTCAGAGATTGAGACTGCCGCGTATTCCGTTGGTTACCTGCCGCAGCCTTAATCCACGACCGGGCTGGAACATCTGCGGTGCTTTGGGTGAACAAAAGCTGCGTGACGTCATCATGGGTTCAGTGAGCAGTCTAGCAGGCAGTCGCTCCTCGACACCCCGGATTTTGGGCAAACAAGTTTGAAATTTGTGCCTTCCCAGGCACGTGATTGACAGGAGGAAAGTCGGTTGCTCGCCGGTTCCTCAGGGATAGGCAAGACGCCAGAAGACGTTCCCGTTGGCGGGATCGATCGGCAACAGGACTTGGCTGGTGGTGGATGAGCCAGGAACGGTGAACCAGTTTGTGCCAAGCCCCGCAGCGGGCGCGTTGGTTTGCGTTTCCAGCCGCCAGCCGATGTGATCGGCGGGCCAGGAGAGTTGAAGTGCATTGCCGTTGATGACGGCCGTGATGTTCGTGGGTGTAGTGTTCACGGGCGAAAGCACGGCGATGGTGCCGTCGAGGGCGAGGCGGTTGGTCCAGAACAGGTTTCCCGTCAACGGGGGCAAGGTGACGGTGGTGAATGCGCCGCTGTAGCTGGTCGCGTCAAAGAGTTTGAAACTGTCGCCCGCTGCGAGCGTGCCGCTGAGATTGGTGACAATCAATCGTCCGCGGTAACTCACGCTGACCATGCCGGCGAGGAGGTCGTTGGTGCGAGTTGTCGCGTTCAATTCCATGAGGTTCGTGCAACTGGATTGAAGCGTGAGCGTGTTGGTGATCACCAGCGTGCCAATTGCGAACCCGGGCGAAATGGTGGCGCCGCTGGCCACGATCACGCTGCCGTGGACGGTGCCGTTGCCCCGCAGTGTTCTCCCGCTCACCAAAGTCAATTCGCCGCCACTGCGTGCGGCCACGTCCAGGACGGCGTTGTTGCTGAGAATGATTTGCGGACTGTTGGTAAGGAGGCCATTCAAGCCCAGCGCCAGCGTGCCCTGGGCGATGAGCGTGTCGCCTTTGTAGTTATTCGTCGCGTCAAACGTCAGCCGGCCCGTACCCCACTTGGTCAATCCCCCAGCGCCGCTGTTCCCGATCCGGTTTGAAATCGTGACGCTGTTCGCGTCCACGTCGAACGTGGCGCCACCGGAGTTGATGGTGATGACATTGCTCGCAGAAATGTCCGCGGTGTTGCCGGTCGCCCACTGTAATCCGCCGCCATCGAAGTTGAGCCGGGCAACTAACCCCAGGCTGCCGGGGAGCGCTGGGTCCAAGGTGCTGAACCGGACCAGACCGCCGTTAAGGTTGAGATTGGCGGCGGAGGTGTTCAGTCCCGCCAGCGTCAACAATCCCGGGCCGAGTTTGGTGATGGAATAAATCCGGCCATAGCTATTGGTCGGACCGGCAAGTTGCCCATTGAGCACCAGTGAGCCATTGGGTGACGTGACGTCGAAATAGCGGTTCGTTGAAAAGTGGTCGGCGGCGTAGGCGAAGCTGAGATTGAGGTTGATGGTCTGGACCGCGGCGCTGTTGTTGGTGATGCCCTGGCCGAGGTTCATGGCATTGCCGCCAATGAGGAAGGCCCCGGCACTGTTGCTGAAGTTGAGGGCGGCGTATTCGTTGTTCGCCGTGAAGTTGTTGTTGGGTGTCAGGCGCACGGTGCCGGCAAACAGCATGACGTCGTATTCCTTCGGAGTTTCATTGTAGCCGCCGGCATAACCCCAATTGTTCGCCGTGTTCAAATTGTTGTCGGCACCACTGCCGTCCCAAATCTTCGGCGGAAACACAACCAAATCCGGGCCCGGCGCACCCGCCCCATTGGTAACAAGGTTGGGCACATCGGCGGCCGCATCGAGAACGTAGGGATACGGTGGGGTGAAGACGGTATCGGTGCCGGCGGTCAAAAGCCCAGTGATGCTCACATAAATGTTTCCGTTCGTCCGGATCTTGCCGTTCTTGTCGGCGTCCGCGTAGAGCGCATCGTCCACGCGCAGGTAGTAATTGCGTTCGGAGAGGATCTCGGTTTCCGCGCGGGCGTTGGAGGAATAGGAGTTGTTCGTGCAATTGAAAAAGTTGTTGTACATGTGAATCCGGCCATAGCTGGAAGCCGGCATCCGCTGGTCGCACCGTGCACTCCACCAGTTGTGATGCAGCGTGTACCAGCCCCAATTAGTCACGCCCGCCGCGGTGTTGTTGTAGCCGTCGGCAATCATGGTGAAGCGATGCTCCAGTTGCGTGGGGTAAATGAACTTGCACCAGGAAACAGTGTTGTATTGCGCGCCCACACTCATGTCGCAGGAGCCGTCGCCGCAATCGATGAACGTGCAATGATCCACCCAGACGTGATGCGAACCCGGGTTGCCGTTGCGCTCGCGAATGGTGATGCCGTCGTTGCCGGGATTGGTGATGCGCAGGTTGCGAACGATCACATTGCTGACGCCAGAAATGTTGAGGTGGCCCAGCAACGCGGCGTTGGTGCCGAGGCCGATAATGGTCTTATCTGATCCGCAATAGACCGTGCCGACGCTGATCGGGCCGGAAACCTGCACGATGCGTGGTCCGGCGAGGCTGATCTGGGTGGCAAAGTCCGTGCCGTTGGTGACGGTGACGGTCGGCCCGCCCGCGCCACCGGTGGTCGTGCCGTTGACCATGCAGAAGCCGTCCTGGGCGCGAACGGCAAGCACCAGAGCCCAAACTCCAAGCACGAGGAGCGCCGAGCACTGCCTCGGCCAGTTTCCGGTCATAGCGCCAACGAGCCGAGCCGGTGCTCGGCGCTCCGGCCTTCGGAAGAAGCTGGAGTGAGGGCGGACGCTCAGCCATTCTGTTTTCATGGTGCTTTATGGATAAACGAGCCGGAAGAATGCCGATCCGCTGGTAAGATTTACTGGAATGGCGACCTGATTCGTCGTGTTTGAGTTGGCCACGACTTGCCAGTTCGTGCTGAGGCCGATGCCCAGCGGATTGGTTTGCGTCAGCAAGCGGGAGCCGGTTTGAGTCGCCGGCCAGGAAAGATTCAAAGCGCCGTTGGTTAAAGTCGGTGTGAGGGAAGTGGGCTGTGCGGGAACGGTAAGTGTGGCATTGCTGCTCGTCACGATGCCCGCGGAATTGTAAACGACGACGGAGTAAGTGCCGTTGTCGTTCAGCGTGGTGCTGGTGATGTTGAGGGTCGCGCTCGTTGCGCCGAGGAGGTTCGTTCCGTTCTTGCGCCATTGATACGTCGGTGCAGGTTGGCCGAATGCGGCGACGGAGAAGGAAGTCGCCGATCCGGCACTGGCAGTCTTGTTCGTCGGCTGAGTGGAGATCGTCGGGAGGGTTGTGGGACGCCAACTGCCGAGGCCGAAATACGCATGGCCGAACATGGCCTCGAGAGTGTAGTTAGCTGGGTTGACGGCGACGTTGGTCCGATTGCCGGTGCCTGTCCCTGGGGCCAGATCGGCATCCAACGGCTGGTCACCCGCGGCAGGATTGTAATCCGGGTCTGCCGTATTTAACCAATACGCGCCCGCGGTCTGACGATCTGTGATTGTGGGCGCAGCACCGCCGCCGATAAGCGATGAGCCGTATTCGCGCGCACGGCAGGTGACTTCCTTCGCGCCCTCCGCGGCTACCCATTCGCTCCAGCCTTTGGTGGTGATCTGCGAGCCGAGCGCACAGTTGATCACGGCGGTCATTCCGTCCTGTCGCCACGGACGCTGAAAGGTCGTCGTGGCGGTGCCGACATCGTAGGGATAACCATTGGCGATGAGCGCACGCGGGAAGGTGCAGTTCAGAAACACTTCACCGTACGGCTGCGCATACGGCGTGCTGGGCGCGGTGATCGGCCCGCCGCTGCTGCGGATTTCGATGATGTCGCATTGATCGAACACGGCCAGCTGGTCGCCGTAGATGAAATCCACGCTGCCCCAGATTTCGCTGCGATAATAATACGCCGTGCCGCTGTTAGCGTAGAGCGTGTCCTGCCCGCCTTTGAGCAGGGTGTTGTCGAAGATGATGCGGTTGCCGGCAGTGAACACCGTGTTGATCGGTCCAGCGAACACGACGCCGTTGTTCGTCTGGTAAACTTTGTTGTCCACCGTGAGATTGCGAACGTAGATGTCCGAGGTGGTGATGCTCATCGTCGCTGCACTGGAGCCCGAAGGATAGAGATAAATCAGCTGGGCATTGGTGCGGCTGGCGCCTGTGCCGATGAAGGCGATGTTGTTGCGACTCTGGCGCAGGCAAAGGTAGTCGCGATAGATGCCGGGCAGCACATTGAAGGTGCGCTTGAGCGTGTTGTTTTGCGGCACCCAATCCGCCGCGCCTTGGAACGTGGCGAAATCGCCTGCGCCATCGAGGCCAATGGTAAGATTGGTCAGACCAGTGGAAGTTGTGGGAGTAGCCGGACCGGAAGTTTTGGTCGAGAATCGCCAGGTGTTCGTGCCCGTGATCGCAGGAAACGCGGCGTTCGCCGCATCGAGGAACAAGCCGGCGTCCGCGTTGACGTAGTAGGTTTTGTTGTAGCCAAAGCGGTTCGAGAACGTGATCCAGGCCTCGTTGCCGTAAATCGCGATGGGCTGATAGAAATACACCGAGCCCTGCACGGTGCGCGTGTAGTTGTTCGTCACCGTGGCGCTGAAGAGCGTGATCGTCTGGAACAGACTCGTGTCGATTGTTTCCAGGAGCGCATTATTCGAAGCGTCACGGATGTAAAGTTTTCCCGAACCGATCTTCGGTGTGCTGGAGAACACGATGCGCAACTGTTGGTCGGGGGCGATGCCGGCGGCGTTGTTCGTCGGCAGGAACGTGCCGGTCATCGTGGAGAGCACCGTGAGCGTGACGTTGCTGCTCGTCACAGCACCGACACTGTTGGTGACCGTGACGGCGAACACAGCCCCGTTGTCCGCGCCGCTGGTGCTCGCCAGGTGGTAAAAGGCATTCGTGGCGTTGGCAATGGGGCTGCCGTTCCGACTCCACTGATATTTCACCGTGGGCACACCGGTGGCGACGACGCTAAGACTCGCGGGCGAACCGGTGACGACCGAAAGATTCGTGGGCTGCTGCGCAATGGTCGGAGGCACGAGGACATAGAGCGTCGCGCTATTCGTGGCCAGTCCGGCGACGTTGCTGGCAACGAGTGAATACACGAAGCCATTTGACGAATACTGGACGTTGGTGAGCGTGAGCGAAACGCCGGTCGCACCGGAAAGGTCCGCGCCGTTGACGCGCCACTGCAAGGTGGGCAGGGGCAGGCCGGAAACGGACGCGGCGAACGTGGCGTTGTTGCCCTGCAACACGGTCTGATCCGTCGGACCGGTGATGTTCGGCGGAACGTTGCTTGCCGAAACCGTGAGCGTCAGGCTGTTGGTGATGATGCCGGCGCTATTGCTGGCGACGAGCGAATACGTGCCGCTGTCAGCGATTTGAGCATTGGCAATGAAATAGGAACTGCCAGTTGCGCCAACGAGGTTTGTGCCGCTGCGCCGCCATTGCAGTGAGGGCGTCGGAATGCCGCTGGCGGTGCCGGCCATCGTCACATCCGTTCCCACCGCGACGGCCTGATTCGTCACACCGGCAATATTCGGCGTTACAATGACCGTGAGGGTCATGGCATTGGTGACGGCCCCGGCGTAGTTGCTCGCGACGAGCGAATACGTGACGCCGTTCTGGCTGAACTGCACGTTCGGCAACGTGAGTGAGGCGTTGGTGGCGTTGACAATATTCACGCCGTTGGAGCGCCATTGATAAGCTGGAGCGGGCGTGCCGGTGGTGACCGGCGCGAGCAGCGCAGTGTTCCCCGCGATCACAGTTTGATTGGTGAGACCGGTGGTGACTGGGGCGGCCAAGGCCAGGAGTTGGAATCCGTTCAGGTAAGCGCGACCACTTCCGCCCGTGCCATTCTCGGCAGCGTTGAGCCGCACGACGCGAAAGGTAAGCGCGCCCGCCGCCGTTGTCGTGGCGGGAAGTTTGACCCACGAAATATTTTGATTGCTGGCGAGCGTGACGTTGCGATCACCGAGCCCGTAGTTGGCGGTGGCGCTCGCGGTGCCGTGGCCATTGGCGACGTCGACCCACCAGGTTGAACCCTGACCACTCGCGTTGCCGTTGCCCAAGCCATAAAGGAAGTAAGTCTTGTTGGCGGGCAGGCCGGTGAAGCTGAACGTGAAGTAATAAACGCCGTTGTTCTCGTAAAGGTAATTGCCCATGAGCAGCACGGGTGTCGGGCTGAAACTGTTGTTATCGGTGTAATTGTCCAGTCCGTCGCCGCCGCTGAGCATCATGTTCAGCGTCACGCCAGGCAGCGTCGCCCCGGAGGAATCCTTGATCGTTGTGGCGTTGGTCACCACGCCGCCACCGCTGGCGCGTCCGCTGAGGTTGGGGAAGTAGTTCCAGACATCGCTGCTGGAGTTACCGAACGCGGCGATGCCGGTGGGCGTGCCGGGATTGGCGCCCGCGACACGGACGTTGATCAGGCTTTGGGCATTAGCCACCGACCCGAGTGCCAGGAGCATGCCCAGGGCGAAATTGATGCAGGTGCGGTGCGACATGGTTCGTTGCCTATTGATTCGTAAAATCACTGGGGATCGGTTTCATCCTGCTAATCTGAATGGGCGTCAGATTGCCCCAATCCTCCTGGTAAGCAAAGACTCGTCCCTTGCTGCTGCCGGTGTTGTGCATGAAAAACATGTTCTCGAATTTGACCCAGCGGGCGGAGCCGTCCACGAACAGAATATTGCCGCCGTCCGGAAAACCCCGTCGCGGATGAGGGACACGTGCAGGTTGGCCCGTGACAAATCCATCATAGCCCCAACCGATTTGTCCGGCGGAATTGCCGGGGGCAGTGTATTTCAGATTCGCCTCCGCCGCCAGGCACCAACCGGGTTTGGCCGTGCCCAAGCGGGTGGGACTGGGAGCGTCGTTGAGGGTGCCGTTGTCGTTCACCCAGGTGGTCAGCCATCCGAAGTACTGGTAGCCGATGCCAATGACTGTGCCAGCGGCATTGGCGCGGGGGAGATAGGGTCGGTTCGGGCAACTCCAGATGTTGTTTTCCTCCGACGAATTGGTTTTCAAATTGATGCCAAAGTAACTCTTCAGAGTTGGCAGGAGTGTGATTTCCAACCCGACCTGATTATTGGCGAGGCAGGGGAAGACTTTGTCGAGATTGTCCCCGGCGTACATGGTGGTGCCGGTGCCCACCTGGCGGAGATTGCTCAGGCAAACTGCCCGCTTGCCCTTTTCCTTGGCCTTCGAGAGTGCGGGCAACAGCAGGGCCGCCAGGATGGCGATGATGGCGATGACCACCAGCAGTTCAATCAATGTGAACGCGTTTCGTTCCCCTTGTTGGTTTCGTATCACAGGATGAAAAGCATGTTGCCGGTCGAAAAGTAAAACGGGCGGCGGAAACCACCGCCGCCCGTTCAACCCAACTCACGCATCCCACACCAAACATCTCATTGCAGGCTCAACCGGAAGAACACCGTCGCGTTCGTCGGGTTGATGGTGACATTCACCGGGCTCGTGCCGCCGCCCGGGAAGGTGAACCAGTTGTTGCTGAGGCCGACACTCAGGCTGTTCGTTTGCGACTGGAGCTTGAACGGGCCGGTCCAGGAGAAGGTGAGCGTGTTGCCCGCCTGCGAAACACCG
This sequence comes from Limisphaerales bacterium, assembly GCA_044225555.1. Lineage (GTDB taxonomy): Bacteria > Verrucomicrobiota > Verrucomicrobiia > Limisphaerales > JADLHS01 > JADLHS01. Next base: position 165,904 of record JBGAIM010000012.1, read on the forward strand.
AGCGTTGGCGAAGTAATCGGAGAAACCGTCAGGACGGTTACCGATCCATCAGTGGCCACATCGTTTTGCCAGGTGTATTGAACCAAGTTCACGACGTCCACCGTCCGCCGGTGTTGGTCACCGCCAACGTGCCGCCATAGGTCACGGTGCCGCTCGCAGCTAGGCTGTCGTGCGCCAGGCCGGTGTGATTGACCCCCAAGAGCAAGGTACCGTTGCCGAGGTTGAGGTTACCCGTCACTGCGATGGGGCCAGCCGAATTCCCGCTGTGCTGCAGCGTTTGTCCGCTGTTCAACGTCAGGGTGCCGTCGGCTCGGGCAGAAGCGTCCAACGTTGCGCCGGTAGCGATGCTGATTGACGAGGCATTGCTGAAAGAGCCCGAGCCGGTCAATTGGGCCAAGGCCAGCGTGCCGCCTTGAATGGTTACGGGCCCAGTGGAGGTGCTGTCGCCGTCACACGTGAGGGTGCCAGTGCCAACTTTCGTCAAGCCCAGAGGTGCCGTGCCGCCATTGGCGAAAGCCCCATAGAAACTCGTGGGAGAATTATCTGCCCCCACGGTCAGGACGGCGGCGGTGGTTGCGTGGGTGTTGAGAATCGTTCCGCCCGCGGCCGTGCTGGCGAGGCTGGCGATCGTGTGGTTGTTGCCGTTCAGCGCGAAGTTGCCGTGCGCACCCAAGGTGAGGCCATTGGTGCTGATGGCATTCGGAGTCATCGCGGTGAGGGTAAATACGCCACCGCTCAAGTCCGGGTCGATCACAGTCGTACCCCAGTGATTCGGGCCGCTGGCCGAACCCACTTGCAAGGTGAAAGAGGTGCCGGAGCCCCGACCATTCGCAAAGGTCAGGGTGCTGGTCCCATTCGTATCGATGATCTGACCCAAAATGCGGGACGTTCCGATGAAGCCACCAATCGTCGTGCTGGAGAGGACGTACACATTGCTGTGGATGGTGGTGGGCGGAGAGATGCCTTCGATTTCCAGTGCCACGGGAGTGCCGGCGTTGCCGGCACCATTGCCTGCACCCTGAATGTAGAACGTGGTCCTATAATTTCCCGAGCGATCCAACAGCACGCTGCCGGTGTCTTCGACATAAACAACTGAGCCCACGCCCAATTGGTTGGTGCCGGTGGACCCGTCCGCCGTGCCGAGATTGACGAGCGGTCCGACGTTGAATTTGCCCGAGAAGGTGCTGTTCTGCAGCGTAGTCGGCAGGTTGTAGCGCCGCGACGAAGCGGAGGAGTTGATCAGATTGACCAATCCAGTGCCGGAGAGTGAATTGGCAATGGTTACGGCATTGTTAAAGTTGTAGGCGACCACGGCGTTGTTGGTGACACGACCGGCGACCGCCCCGCTGACTCCGGTGCCGTCACCGAACTGAAGCGTTCCGGCGTTGGCCAGAATTCCGCCAGTGAAGCTGCTGTTGGCCGTCAGGCTGATCGTACCATTGGTGCTGTTGTTGATGATCGTGCCGGGGCCCGAGATGACGCCAGCAAACGTGCTCGCGTCCGAGCGGTTGAAGATCAAAGTCGAATTGGTGGTCATGCTGATATTGCCGGACAACAACCCGGAAGTGCCATTCGTTCCGATTTGGATGATGCCCTGGCGATGCAGGGTGGCGCCGGAGTTGTCGTTATCAGTGGTGATAGTCACCTTGCCAGTATTGGTCTTGGTGAGGATGACCAGGCCCGTCAGTTTGCCCGCTCCGCCAAACTCGTAATTGTTTGTCGAGTTGAAGTTGATGGTGGCAGGCGTCAGATCGCCCACCAAGTTAATGGGCGAACTGTTGGAGCCAAAATTATCGAACGTGACGAAATCTGCGTTGTTGAAGATGCTGGCGACGTCGCCTGCCAGCCGCCAGTTGGCCGTGATGACATCCCAATCGCTGCTGAGGTTTCCACGCCAGGTGATTTGGGCGCCACCGACCGGGGAAATCGCCTCCAGCATGATGTTGTTGCCGAGCCCCGCGCCCATGTCGAAGGTGCTGCCTTCGGCGCGATAGCTGATCCGGAATGACTGACCGGTGTTGGGATCAACGATGATCGCTCCCTGCGCCATGCTGGACGGGACGCTGTTGAAAGAACCGAAGGTGCCCATCGTTTTGGCGGAGTCCGTTCCCTCGACATCCACGATGGTGAACTTGTCACCAGAGGCTGGCGTGTAACCCAACGTGATCTTGAGGTTTCCGTTGTTGTTGGAGATGGTGCCGCTGCCGGCGATGACCACGCGATCATAGGTGACGCCAGGGGTGGTGCCGTTGACTTCCAACTCGAGCATGGCGGTGGCCGTGTTGAGATTGACCGCATTGCTGATGGTCAACGTTGCCACGGACTCAGCGAAGGTGGCCGTGTCAACCAAGTCAGCGCTGAGCGAACCACCGGGAGCGATGATGGCATTGGCGTTCAAGTTGATGGTCGAGGCGGAAATCACACCGCTGCCGTTGAGGTACGCAAACCGGTCGGGCTGGTTGGCGTTGAGGGTGTAGGTGCTGGTGGTGGGGTCGCCCAGGTGCGCGCCATTCATGATATAGCGCACCGCTCCTGATCCCGATTGGTTGTTAATCAAGGTCACGCCAGTGTAGGTATTCGTGCCGTTGAATTGCTGGAAGTTGTTGTGACGATAAACCTGCAAGCCCAATACGCCAGCGGCGCCGTCCCGGATGGTGCCGGCGTAAATGCCCCGATGCCCGCTGCCGCCGCCGATATCCAACCGGTTGGTCGATAGCGCCTGGCCGTTTTCCACGATGCTGTTCAGGTTGGACCCGCTGAGCGACGCAATTTCCTCCAAGGTGTTTGGCGTCGTGAGGCCGCGCACGTGTTGGTGCTGGAATTTGCCACCGTTCATGATCACTCGTTGATTGAAATGGATCTGGTCCGTGTTGTTGGCTGAGCCCACCAATCGAACGGTACCATTTGTGTTGATTGAGAGGGTGCTGCCCAAGCAGTTGTTGATGGTGCCAGCCAAGACCAACGTGCCTTCATTGACAAGCGCTCCCAGGCTTGAATCGTTGGCGGTATTGGCGAGGGTAAGGGTGAAAGGGCCTTCCTTCACCAACGTGTTATTGTTGATGTTCTTGGTCACCACAATGTCGCCGGCCAGCGCGTTATAAATGCGCGGTCCACCGTTGTTGGCAATCTGCAGATTGATCGTTTGGGCCACAGTTGACAAATTGGTGACGGCGCCCAATGTCGCACTTCCGCTGGGGAGATTGATCCCGTTTCCGCCCAGGGTAAATGCGTCCGCCCCGGCGTTGAACGTGAGGTTGGCAAAGATCGTGTTGGCCGCGAAATCATTGTTCGGCGCCAAGCCAACATTGCCACCAAAGAACAATTGGTCACCGGCTGAGGGCGCGGTATCCAAATCCCAATTGGCCGGGGATGCGAGCCAACTGGATTGGTCGCCGCCGCCGTCCCAAGTGGAAGCAGGCGATTGCGGACTGGTTTTGGAATCTGTGTTTTCATGCTGCTGGTTGGTTGATGGTTGGTATGGTTGACTGCTGGGAAACTCGTACGTGTGGGTTCAAGGCGCGGTCACATGCTCGAAGAGCCACTGGGTGTCGGCGCTGGCAGGAATGTCCGGGCCGGACGTGCCTCGGATGAAACTGGGGACGCGCCAGCGATGGGCTTCGGCGTGGCCGTCGGCGAAACCGAAGACTGAACTGTTGTTGCCGTGCGCCTTGGCCGGGAGATCACGGAGCGAGGCTTTGCTCGCAGGACTCCAAAACCAACCGTCGTTCAGGCTTTCTTCGGTCTCGTCGAGAAAGACAATCACATCCACCGACTTTCTGCGGATGAAATCCGTGGTTTTGCGATATTTTTCGTTGGCATCTCGAAGCACCCCACCGCTGATGCCGCTGCTGCCACCGGAATCCGTGCATCCCACATAGGCGTTCATCGAAAACGTACGCACGCGAGGAAGTCCGCTTCCTTTGTCGGTGCTCAGGTCAGCCGGACAGCGGTAGACGCCGGGATTCCTGGTGTAGGTGCCGATGCTGCCATAATTCTGGTACTCCGCGCCAACCAGCTTGAGGATATTGGTGTTGTCTGGATGGGCGGTGGTTCGAAGCCACCCGGCCACCCACGCCGGGCGCGATGGGTCTTCGCCAGCGATGGGCGGCCCGCCAGCCCCATCCGGATTTTCAGCGCACTTTTCCGTGTTGTCGGTGGAATACAACATCCAAGCCAGCATCAGTTGCTTCTTGTTGTTAATGTCCCCGGTGGTTTGCGCCTTGAGTTTGGCCTTTGACAGCGCAGGCAGCAGCATCGCCGCGAGAATGGCGATGATGGCGATGACCACGAGCAGTTCGATGAGCGTGAAAGCCCGGGCAAGGGGACGACTCCCCAAGTGTTGCGGGCGCGCAAATGGAATTCGCGAATTCATGGCTGATCTGTTGGCAAGCCTAACAGGGGTCGGCGATTGCTCATTCCGGAATTTATGCAAACCGCCTTGGAAATCTTGCGTCCGGGTGCGCCGGCTCGCCGCCAGTCGGATCGTCGCAAATCGCTGCCGGAACTTTTGCGGAGACAGGCCGGTGAAGCGGCGAAAGGCGACCCAAAAACTGTTGGCGCTGCGATAACCGCACCGTTCTGCGATAACGGACAAATCCTGCCGCGAGTGCTGCAATAATCTTTGCGCGTGCGCCATCCGGATTCGCTGCAACTCACGGCCTGGCAGGCATCCCGTGTGACGACGAAAGGCCTTGAGAAAACCGCGGCGGGACATGGCTGAAACCCGGGTGAGATCAGTGACGGTGATGGCACGACGCCAGTTCGCCGCCATGAAGCGCAAGCTGCGCGCCACGGCCGGATGCCGGCACATTTGGGAAATCATGCCGACAATGTTAACTCCAACCCGACCGCGCGCCCTTCCAACTTTGTGCAAAGCAGATTGGAAATTCGGCGGGACTTGTTCGCAGTTGGCAACAACCGCCCGGCTTTGGTTCGGGGCAGTGGCCAGGAGTCAGCGGGCGAAGCGCTCGCGGTATTGCTTGGGGGAAAACTTGGTGGCCTGCTTGAAGGCAAACCAGAAACTGTTCGCGCTCTGATAACCGCACATCTCCGCGACGGACTCGAGTTTCTGCCTGGACTCGGCGAGCAATTTTTTCGCGCGCTCGATGCGCACGCGTTGCAATTCATGTCCCGGCGGACGACCGACCTGTTCAAGAAAGGCCTGATGCAAGGCGCGTCGGGACATGGCCGCCGCTTTGACCAGATCGTCCACACCAATCGGTTCGTGGCAGTGATCCAGGAGGAAGCGCAAGCTGCGCGCCACGCCAGGATGCGCCACGGCGACGAGGTCGCTGCTCTTGCGGGTGATCAAACCCGTGATGGGAACGCGAATGGGTTCCTTGGGCGGCGCTTTGCCCTGCATGAGTCCATCCAGCAGTTCCGCGCCGCGATAACCGAGCAATTCCATGTTCGTGTCCACGCTGGAAATGGGCGTGTGCATCGCATCCACGGCGCGCAGGGAATTGTCCACGCCGATGATGGCGACCTGCTCGGGCACGTTCAGTCCCGCGCTGTCGCAGATTTCCAAGACTTCCACGGCGTGATCGTCCGTGGCCGCGAACAGGCCGATCGGTTTTTCCGCCTTCTTGATGTGGGCTGCCAGCCAGCGGCGTTTGTGCTGCCATTGCATCCGGCCATTGTTGAACGACGGCGAGCGCTGCCAGCAGAGCCAGTCACAACGATGCCCGGCTTCAACAATGTTCCGGACGAACGCCCGGCCATTTTCCTCGAAGGCCCAATTCTCCACGTCGCTGTAGAAAATAAAATTCTTCAGGCCGCGCGAGAGGAAATGGTCCGCCGCCAGTTTGGCCGCACTGGCATGATCGGCGAGCACGCGGGGGAAAAGCAGATGCGGGCGGCGGAAGCTGAAATCCACCGTGGGTTTCTCGGCACGCACCACGAAGTCAGCCAGATCATCGCCCGCGCCCAACCACGCGAGAATACCGTCGCCCTCCCAGCCCCACGGGATGACTTTTTCCTTGGTGGTGTCCGGGCACAGATGCCAGCCGTGCTCCATCGCGTATTTGGCGATGCCGTCATGCAGCCGGTAATCGTACCAGCCGAGGGCGAGCAGGATGCGTTTTTGACGTTTCGCCATGAGTTGCGTCAGCTTAACGCGGGTTTGGATTCTTTCAATGCTTTGTCGCCGTCAGGCACAATTTCCAATTCATTTTGCAAAAAGTGTGTGTTTAGCGTCCGGGCCGGTCAGGCTAGACTTTGCCTCAGAATGAAACCATGTCTTCAACGCCGGTGGCGGTCGTGCGCCTTGCTGGCGCTGCTGCTGACCGCGTTGGCGGGTGCGTACCGGTTGACTGCGGCTGAAGGCTGGGCGCAGGTGTCGGAGATTTTGAAGCGCATTGTGCCGCCTCAGTTTCCGGATCGTTCGTTCGACATCACAAAGTATGGTGGAGTTGCGGATGGGAATAGCCTTTGCACAAAAGCCTTCGCCGAGGCCATTGCCGAGTGTGCGAAGGCTGGCGGCGGCAAGGTGGTTGTGCCCGCGGGAAAATTCCTGACCGGGCCGATTCATCTCAAGAGCGGTGTGAACCTGCATCTGGCCGACGGTGCGGAGATTATTTTCAGCGACCGGCTCGACGATTACCTGCCCGTCGTATTGGTGCGTGTGGGGGGGATTGAACTCTACAATTACTCGCCGCTGATCTATGCGCGCGATTGCAGTAACATCGCGGTCACGGGCAAAGGCAGACTCAACGGCAACGCCAAGCGCTGGTGGGATTGGCGGAGCAGTGAGACCAAGGCGGGCTTCGAGATGGGCGCGAAAGGCGTGCCGGTGGAACAACGCGTCTTCGGCAAACCGGAGTTCGCGATTCGTCCGAGCTTTCTGAGTTTGGTCAGTTGCACGAATGTTCTGCTTGAAGATTTCACCATTGGCAGTGGACCGAACTGGACGGTGCATCCCATCTATTGCCAGAACACCACCATTCGCGGAGTGAAGGTCATTACGGATGGGCCGAACAACGACGGCATTGATCCGGATTCGTGCCGCGACATGCTAATCGAGAATTGCACCTTCGACACCGGCGACGATTGCGTGGTGCTCAAGTCCGGCTACAACGAGGACGGCTGGCGCGTTGGACGACCAACCGAGAACGTCGTCATGCGGAATTGCTTCAGCCAGCGCGGGCACGGCGGGCTGGTCATCGGCAGCGAGATGTCCGGCGGTGTGCGGAATGTGTTCATGGAGGACTGCAAGTTCGAGGGCACGGACCGCGCCATTCGCATCAAGTCGCGCGCGGATCGCGGCGGGGTGGTGGAGAACATTTACGCGCGGAATCTCAAGGTGAAGCACATGCAGCGCGAGGTGGCGATTCTGAACATGGACTACGGCGCGGATCGCAACCAGCCCATCGCCAGCAAGCCACCGGTGTTCCGCAACATGCAGTTCGAGAACATCACGGGCGATGGCGCGCCGACGGCGATTCTGCTTCAAGGCATGGCCGAGTCGCCGATCGAGAACATTCGCTTCGTGAACATGACGATCATATCCACCAAAGGTGTCGTGGCGAACTTTGTGAAAGGGTTGGTCTTCGATAATGTGCAAGTCACCCCGGCGAAGGGGGTGGTGTTTGAGTTGAACGACGCTGCGGATATTACGATTCGAAAATCGAAGTCACCACCGGATGCAGAGATGTTTCTCAAACTGGGCGGAAAGACGTCGCGCGGCGTTACGCTCGAAGGGTGCGACCTGAATGGAGCGAAGCAGACGTTCGTTACCAGCGCGGACGTAATGGCGAAGGAGATTACGATCAAGTGAAGGCACCAGGGAAATTCCGTTGGGTGATCTGCGCGCTGTTGTTCTTCGCGTGCGTCATCAACTACATGGACCGCCAGGTGCTCGGTCTGCTCAAGCCGGAGCTGGTGAAGATCTTTGGCTGGACCGAAAAGGATTTCGGCTTCATCAACATTTGCTTTCAGGCGACCTACGCCTTTGGCCAGACTTTGTTCGGGCCCATCATGGAAATCATCGGCACGAAGTGGACCTATGCCGCCGCCATCACGTTCTGGAGTCTTGCGGCGATGGGGCATTCACTGGCGCGCTCGGTCACGGGCTGGGGTTTCGCCCGCGCGGCGCTCGGGCTCGGCGAGTCAGGCAACTTTCCCACCGCCGCCAAGACGGTGGCTGAGTGGTTTCCGCCCAAGGAACGTTCTGTGGCCACGGGTTTGTTTAACTCGGGGTCAAACATCGGTTCGATCTTCGCGCCGCTGTTTGTACCGTGGATGTTCGGGCTGGTCAGTTGGCAGGGCACGTTCATCGCTCTGGGTGTTGCGGGATTTGTCTGGCTGGCGTTCTGGTTGTGGCTGTTTCAGTCGCCGGAAAAATCCAGGCGCATTTCCGCCGGGGAACTCGCGCACCTCCGCACCGGCGTGGCCGAGAACGCTGAGGAGAGAATCCCGTGGACGAAGCTCATGGGCTATCGCGAGGCGTGGGCGTATTATCTCACGGGCCTGCTCATCGGGCCGGTGTGGTGGTTTTACGGCTTCTGGTTGCCGGGATTTTTCCACGACCAGTTTAACCTCGATCTCAAAGGATTTGGTCTGCCGCTGGCCGTCGTCGGCACGGGCGCGTGCTTGGGGAGCATCTTCGGTGGCGGTTTGAGCGCGTATTTTCTCAAACGTGGCTGGACAATAAATCGAGCGCGCAAGACCGCGACGTTCATCTGCGCCATCTGCACGTTGCCAGTCATTGCGACGCCGTACCTCAGCGACAAATGGCTCGCGGCGGGCCTGTTTGCACTCGCTGGCGCCGCGCACCAAGGCTGGTCAGCGACGATGTATCCGGTGGTCGCCGACATGTTTCCGAAGCGCGCGGTGCCGTCGGTCATCGGTTTTGGCGGCACGCTGGCATCGCTGCTATCGCTGGCATTCTTTTGGTTTGTCAGCACGCAACTTCAGGATACCGGCTCGTACAAACTCATCATGCTCGTGTGTGGCAGCGCGTATGTGATTGGCTGGATTATCTTCCACCTTGGCGTGCCGGTGATTAAACCTGTAAAAGTAGTTGCGTAACGTGCAAGCTCCGACTCTCAATACTTCAACCGCTGTGGCGCCGAACCGCGCTTACCCGTGGACCCCCGATTGCGGTGATGGGACTTATCGCAATCCCGTGCTCCAGGCGGATTATTCTGACCCGGATGTGGTCCGCCACAATGACGATTTTTGGATGACGGCGTCGTCGTTCAATTGCACACCGGGGCTGCCGATCCTGCATTCGCGCGATCTGGTCAATTGGACGCTGGTCAATCACGCCCTCCGGAATGTCCCGGGTGAGCGCTACCACGAGGTTCAACATGGCTGCGGTGTCTGGGCGCCGAGCATCCGTTACCACGCCGGCAGGTTTTGGATTTTCTTTCCGCTGGTGGACGAAGGCATTTACGTGACAACGGCTACCGACCCGCGTTGCCAATGGAGCGAACCGCATCTCGTGCAGGCGGGCAAGGGACTGATTGATCCGTGCCCGCTGTGGGATGACGACGGCAAGGCGTATCTCGCTCACGCCTATGCGCACTCGCGTTCGGGCTTGAAACACAAGTTGCGTGTTTGTCCGCTGTCCCCGGACGGCTCGCGTTTGTTGGGAGAGGGACAGATTGTGTTCCATGAACCAGAGCGGCATCACACGATTGAAGGTCCCAAGTTCCTCAAGCGCGACGGCTGGTATTACATCCTGGCGCCGGCGGGCGGCGTGACTACCGGTTGGCAGACTGCGTTGCGCTCGCGAAACATCTTTGGCCCGTACGAAGACCACACCGTGCTTCATCAAGGCCAGACGGCTGTCAACGGCCCGCACCAGGGCGCACTGGTGGACACGCCGGGCGGCGAGTGGTGGTTTCTGCATTTTCAAGACGCGGGTGTGTACGGTCGCGTAGTGCATCTGCAGCCGGTCGAATGGCGCCGTGACTGGCCTTTGATGGGCGTGCTCAACGGTGGCGTCACGGCGGGTGAACCGGTGCTGCATCATCCCAAACCAAATCTGCCCGCCCGCCCAATCGCCGTTCCGCCGACGAGCGATGAGTTCAACGCTTTCAAACTGGGTTTGCAATGGCAATGGCAGGCCAATCATCGCGAGTATTGGTATTCGCTTTCGGCGCGCAGCGGCTGGCTGCGGCTGTTTGCCCAACCCGGGCGCGGTGATCTGGCCCAGTCTCCAAACCTGCTGCTGCAGAAGTTTCCGGCCCGGACCTTCCACGTCGAGACGCGACTGGACTTTCATTCACTACATGCCGGCAACGAAGCCGGACTCGTGGTGATGGGAGATGCCCACGCAGCGATGTTTGTGATGTGGTCGGGAGTGAACTCCGGTTGTGGGTTGAAGTCGCTGACGGCGGAGTTTGTTCCTTCGGCGTTGTGGACGTTGGCAGTTCGCCGGTCAAAGTGGGCAGGACATTTCAAGCGCGTCCGGGCAAATGGATTGGGGCCAAGGTCGGACTCTATTGCGCCGGACGCGCAGCGGATAGCTTCTGCGATTTTGATTATTTTCGTTTCACCGCGCTTTGAGTGGGTGCGCGCCTGCACTATTTTCACTGCGGTTTGCAGCCCGCGAGGCTGACACGCAGCGGCCAATTGTTATCTTGAACTGATGTTGCCAATAAAGAACTTTGGGCGGACCATCGCCTTCTGCGCTGTCTTGGTCGGGCTTACTCTGGCCTTGCCCGCCTGTCACTCGGTGTCGAGTCATCGCACTTCCGGCAAGCTTCCACCGCTGCAGGTGACTGAAATCGTCGTCGCGCAGGATGGTAGCGGGCAATTCACCAACGTGCAGGCGGCTATCATGTCCGTGCCCATGGGGTATGCGACGAATCCGGTGGTGATCCATATCAAGCCGGGCATTTACCGGGAACAGATTTACATCCAGCGCGAAAAGCGATTCTTCCATCTGCGTGGTGAGTCGGCGACGAACACGGTGCTGACTTACAATCTCAACGCGAACCTGACCGGACCGGATGGCAAACCCATCGGCACGTTCCGCACGCCATCGGTGCTGATTGACGCGGAGGATTTCACGGCGGAGAACCTGACATTTGAGAATTCTGCCGGGCCGGTCGGGCAGGCGCTGGCCATTCGCGTGGACGGCGACCGTGCGGTGTTTCGCAACTGCCGCTTCCTCGGCTGGCAGGACACGATTCTGGTGAATCGCGGGCGGCAATACTTCGAGAACTGTTACATCGAAGGCCACGTGGATTTTATCTTCGGTGGCGCGACGTGCTGGTTCGAGCGGTGTCGGATTCATTGCCTGCGCGATGGCTACATCACTGCGGCGTCAACGCCGGACACGAACCAGTTTGGGTATGTGTTTAACCATTGTGAAATCACCGGCGCGCCAGGAGCGAAGACGTATCTGGGTCGTCCGTGGCGTGATTTCGCAGCCACCGTCTATCTGAACACAAAGATGGACGACGTCGTCCGACCCGAGGGCTGGCATAATTGGGGGAAGGTGGAGAAGGAGAAGACCACGCGTTACGCCGAGTTTGGCAGCACGGGGGCCGGGGCGAATCCGGCGGCACGGGTGAAATGGGCGAAGCAATTGAACGCGAATGAGGCGAAGGAAATCACGTTGCCCGCAGTTTTGGCTGGCGTGGATCACTGGAATCCTTTGGCGCAAGGCAAATACTGAACGCTATGAAAGCAATGATGTGTTGGAAGTCCTGGGCAATGCTCGGGGTGCTGGTTGGCTGGGCGGCGAGCGCGCAATCGGGAAAAGTCTTCGACGTGCGCGAATCAGGGGCGAAAGGGGACGGACAGACCGACGACACGGCGGCGATCCAGAAGGCGCTGGATGAATGTGGGAAGAACGGGGGCACGGTACGGTTGCCCAAGGGAAGTTATTACAGCCGACCGCTGACGATCAAAACCAGGACCACCTTGTTGCTTGAGGAAGGCGCGACGTTGGTGGCTTCGACCAATCAAAGTGATTTCATGAAAGTGCCGGGCGATTGGACCAAGGCCAAGAGTGGTGGGGATTTCGTGCCGTTCCTGAGTGGGAAGGATATGGAGGATGTGACCATCGCAGGTCGGGGAACGATCGAAGGGAGCGGCTCCGTGTGGTGGGAGGCGGCCGAGGAAGCGCGGCGGAAGGTATCGGGCTATACGTTGCCGCGGCCGAATCTGATTGTCCTGACGCGGGTGAAGAATCTGGTGGTGCGGGATGTGACCATCCAGAACTCGCCGAAGTTTCACCTCGTGCCGACGGAGTGCGATGATGTTTTGATCACGAACGTGACGATTCTGGCGCCGGAGCCCGCGGCGAACACAGATGCGATTGATCCCAGCGTGAGCCGACGGGTGACGATTACGAAGTGCCTGATTGATGTGGGCGACGATAACGTGGCGGTGAAGTCGGGCAAGCGGATGGATGGGCGCGAGTTTGCCTGCGAAGACCTGACGATCACGGATTGTACGTTCAAGCATGGTCACGGCATGAGCATCGGCAGCGAGACGGTGGGCGGGGTGAAGAATGTGCTGGTGAAGAATTGCACGTTTGAGAACACGGATAATGGCATTCGCATCAAGTCGGATCGCAAGCGCGGCGGCACGGTGGAGAATCTCGTCTGCGAGAACATCACGATGAAGAACGTGCGCGGCGCGATTACGATTACGAGTTACTATCCGAAGATCCCTGCGACCGACACGGCACAACCGGTTACCGAGACCACACCAAAGTACAAGAACATCACGATCCGGAATCTGACCGCCACGAGCAGCAAAGCGGCGGGTGTCGTCGTCGGCCTGCCGGAGAGTTACATTGAGAACGTCCTGCTGGAGAATGTGACCATCACCGCCGAGCAGACCGGCTTGGAAATTCGCAATGCGAAAGGCGTTCAGCTCAAGAACGTCAAAGTCACGCCGAAGAAGGGTGAGCCGCTTATTGTGAAGGATGCGGAAGTTGCAAAGTTAGAGCCCTCGAAGTGAGTTGGGAGCTGCTGTAAGAGTTCAATCGGTGTGTCAGACCGCACGCTAGGCGACTTAACGTCTAATTCTGATCAGACGGCTCAGTTGCTATAAAGAATACGCAACTCAGACACACGAACTCCGCGCGTCTTGAGAGCACTCGAAATCGCTCGCTCCACATCGTCATGCGGCCGACCAGTTTCCGCCAGAACCGTGTAGGTATAACGCAATGTGCCTTTTGGGTAATATAATCCCGGAAAGGCTAGCGAGACGCCGTCTAGCCGCACGCTGGCTACCTTTTGATACTGACTACGCGCCCAAATCCAAGAGGCGATGGCAACGCAAACGAGCACTACGGTGAAGATAGCCGCTCGGCACCGGACGCGCTTCGGATGAAACAGCTGCCATGAAACAAATGCCATTCCGCCAATGATGAATGGCAGGTCCTCAATGGGAATTCCAGGGTCACTGTGGACCAGATCGATATGGAAGATTGCGAAGATGAGTAGCGCGAATACGGCGACGAACACAATAACGCGCATCCACAAAGTCATGTAGTTACTTCTCCGTCACGAGTGGCAGAAACTGTTTTGATTCGGGATCGAAGGCGAACAGTTCGGCGGTGGCGATTTTGAAGAACCAACCGTGCAGGCGCAGTGAGCCGTCGTTCAGGCGCGATTGTACGCTGGGATAGGTATGTAGATTTTCCAGCGCGAACAGGACGTTCTCCTCGGCGGCGGCGGTGACTTGTTCGTCGTGGCTCTTCAAATGTTGGTAATTGGTCAGCAGGACCTGGCGCACGGGCGCGGCGAGGGCGAGCCAATTGCGCAGATGGGGCAGAGAGTTTTCCGAGGGCAGCCCCCGGAGCAAAGCTCCCATCGCGCCGCATTGGGAGTGGCCGCAGACAACAATGTCGCTAACTCGCAGTGATTCGACGGCAAACTCGATGGCAGCGGCGGTGGAGTTGGTGCTGCCGACGACGCTCGCCGGGGGAACAATGTTTCCCACGTTCTTAACGACGAACAAATCGCCCGGCTTGCTTTGGGTGATCAGCTCGGCAAGGACGCGGGAATCCGAGCAGGTGATGAACAGGGTGTGCGGGAACTGCCCCTCTTGAGACAATTTGCGGAACAGCTTGCGGTAATTGCCAAACTCGTCTTGCTGGAATTTGTGGACTCCCTCAATGAGTTTTTGCATGAGGCCAGTTCAGGTGGCGAGGGTTTTGTTCTTCGCGCGCGATTCGGCGGCCAGCTTTTCCTTGAAAGCGTCCAGCTTGGTTTGCATGGCGGCATCGCCGCTGCCGATGATTTGGGCGGCCAGCAAACCGGCGTTGCGCGCGGCATTGACGCCGACGGTGGCGACGGGCACGCCGGGTGGCATTTGAACGATGGAGAGCAGGGAATCCATGCCGTCGAGGGCTTTGCCCATGATGGGCACGCCGATGACGGGCAGGGTGGTGAAGGCGGCGGTTACGCCAGGCAAATGCGCGGCACCGCCCGCGCCGCAGATCATGACGCGCAAGCCGCGTTCGCGTGCGGTGGAGACGTATTGCTCAAGGTCGCGCGGGGTGCGATGGGCGGAAATGACTTTGGCTTCGGAGGCGATGTCGAATTCCTTCAAGGCATCGGCGGCGGCTTTCATCGTGGGCCAGTCGGAGTCGCTGCCCATCAGGATTCCTACAGTTGGTTTGCTCATCTTGTATTATTGATCGGAAAAGGATTCTTGGCCGCGACGGCGTCGCAGCGCCAGTGAGGATAAGCGGGGACCGCGCGCAGAAAAGCAAAATGAGCGCGGTTCAGGCGAAATTCACGTTTGCGTTGACTTGTAATTTCTCCTAGTGTGCCACCGTTTAGACATGAAAGTCTTTGTTGACGGAAAATACTACGACGAGTGGAACGCCAAAGTGTCCGTGTTCGATCACGGATTGCTGTATGGCGACGGGGTCTTTGAGGGCATCCGGATTTACAATGGCCGCGTCTTCAAGTTGAAGGAGCATATAGACCGGCTCTTCTATTCGGCCAAGGCCATCATGCTGGAATTGCCGATGACGCATGCCCAGTTGATGCGGGCGACGGTCGAGACCTGTCGGCGAAACAAGCTGCGGGATGGTTACATCCGGCTTGTCGTCACGCGCGGCGTGGGGACGCTGGGGTTGAACCCGCGCAGTTGCAAGAACCCGTCCGTCATCATTATTGCCGGTAAGATTCAGGTTTACCCGGCGGAACTTTACGCGAAGGGCATGGACATTGTCACGGTGGCAACCGTGCGCAATCTGCACAGCGCGGTGAACCCGGCGATCAAGTCGTTGAACTACCTCAACAACATTCTGGCCAAGATCGAGGCAAACAACGCCGGGGTGGAGGAGGCAGTGATGTTGAACGCGGAGGGTTTTGTGGCGGAGTGCACGGCGGACAATTTGTTCATCATCAAGAATGGCGCGTTGATGACGCCGCCGCTTTCGGCGGGTGCGCTTTACGGCATCACTCGTGGTACGGTGATGGACCTGGCGTTTGACATCGGGATGAAGGTTTCCGAGCCGAATCTGACGCGCTACGACTTGTTCAATGCGGACGAGTGCTTCTTGACCGGCACCGGGGCGGAGATTATGCCCGTGGTCAAGATTGACGGACGCGTGATTGGCAACGGCAAACCCGGGCTGTTAACGCGCAAGTTGGTGGAGAATTACCACACCTTGACGAAAGCCTCCGGCGAGCCGATATACGTATAGAATTATGCTGTGTTGCGTTTGCAAAGAGAAGACGGCGACCGTACACCTGACCCAGATCACCGGGGAGAAGATGCAAAAGGTGGATTTGTGCGAAGATTGCGCCAAGCAAAAAGGGGTGAACGATCAGACGGGGTTTTCGCTTGCTGATCTTTTGCTCGGCCTGGGCGCGTCGCAGGAACTGGAACAAGCGGTGGGCGGCACGGATGCCAAGTGCCCGCAATGCGGCTTCACGCACGCTGACTTCAAGAAGTCCGGGCGATTGGGATGCGCCGAATGCTACAAGACTTTTTCTGAAGGCTTGGGTGGATTGCTCAAGTCCATGCACAAGGGCACTCGTCATGTCGGCAAGGTGCCGGAGAACCTCCGGACCAAGCGCGATCTGACCGAGCGGATGAATCTGTTGCAGAAGAAACTGGCCAAGGCCATCGAGACGGAGAATTTCGAACAAGCGGCGCAGCTGCGCGACGAGATCAAGCAGTTGAACAGCCGGATGACGGCAGCGATCTCTACGTGAGCGTATGGACCTGGACCAATTTCTAGTTTCTGCGAAGGACAGTGCGCATCGCAAGGGACCGCACGACCGGATCGTGATGTCGAGCCGGGTGCGGTTGGCGCGCAATCTGAGAGACGGCGCGTTTCCGGGTTGGGCCAAGAAGCCCGAGCGGGTGCGCGTGATGGAGGTCATCCGTCCCGCCGTTGAAAGTCTGCCCGAGATGAAAGGCGCGTTCTCGGACACGATGGACAATCTGAGTGCGCTGGACAAACAGGTATTGGTCGAACGCCATCTGATCAGCCGCGAACATGCCGCCAAGAACGCTGGCAGCGGCGTGGTGCTCAATTCTGAGGAAACCTTCTGCGTGATGATCAATGAGGAGGATCACCTGCGGATGCAAGCGCTGCGACCAGGATTGCAATTGCGTCAGGCCTGGACGGCGATTGACCGGCTGGATTCAGAGCTGGAGAAGAAGCTTAATTACGCGTTTAGCAATGAGCTGGGTTATCTCACGGCTTGCCCGACGAATCTCGGCACGGGTATCCGGGTGAGTGCGATGCTGCATTTGCCTGGGCTGGTTCTCGGTGAGCAAATCAACCCCATCATTCAATCGGTCAACAAGCTCGGTTTGGCCGTGCGCGGGCTCTATGGGGAGGGTACCGAGGCGCTGGGCAATGTCTTCCAAGTGTCCAATCAAATGACGCTCGGAGAGGCGGAAACCACGATTGTGGAGCGACTGGAGAAGGTCTTGGCACAGATTATCGAGCACGAAGAGAATGCCCGGGCGACCCTGCTCGAAAAGAAGCCCAAGATGATCCATAACCACATCGGTCGCGCCTACGGTATTCTGGCGAACGCCCATAGCATTTCCTCGAAGGAAACGATGAATTTGCTCTCCTTGTTGCGGTTGGGAGTGGAAGTGGGGTCTTTCCCCGGGGCGGATGGGGCTTTGGTGGATGAGTTGTTCATCCTGACCCAGCCGGCCCACTTGCAGAAACAGCACTCGGAAAAGCTCTCGGCGGAGGAACGCGACCTGCTCCGTGCAGACATGTTACGCGAACGTCTCAAGCCTGTCAGCCGGCCGGTGGCCCGACCCGCTGGCCCCGCGGCTGCGGGAATGGACAAAGGCGAAAAATCATAGCATTGTGAAGCACGTATGAGCGAAGAAGCCATGAACAATTTTACGCCGCGAGCCCAGCAGGTGCTCGCTTTGGCGCGCAAAGAGGCCGACCGGTTCAACCATAACTTCGTTGGGACCGAACATTTGCTGCTGGGATTAATCAAACTGGGGCAGGGGGTCGCCGTCAACGTGCTCCAGAAGATGGGGCTCGACCTTGAAACGGTCCGCATGGAAGTGGAAAAGCAGGTTGGTACGGGGCCGGACCAAAAGATGATCGGCAACATTCCGTACACGCCGCGTGTGAAAAAAGTGCTCGCGCTGGCATCGAAGGAAGCCAAGGCGCTCAACCACACCTACGTCGGGACGGAACATATTCTTCTTGGGCTGTTGCGCGAAGGCGACGGCGTCGCCGCGCGGGTGCTGAAGAATCTTGAAGTGGACATCGAACAGACGCGCCAGGAAATCTTGAAGGAACTGGATCCGAATTTTGCCTCGCAGGAAGAGCAGGCTTCCTCGGAAAGTCCGGAGAAGGCCGCCCCCGGAGAAAAGAAGGGCGATGTCAAGACGCCGGCGTTGAAGGCGTTTGGCCGCGACCTGACGGAAATCGCCCGCAAGGGGGACATGGACCCGGTCATTGGTCGCAAAAACGAAATCGAGCGGGTCATCCAGATTCTTTGCCGCCGCACGAAGAATAATCCCGTGTTGTTGGGCGAGGCGGGGGTCGGCAAGACCGCGATCGTGGAAGGCCTCGCGCAAGAGATTGCCAAGGGCAACGTTCCCGAACTCCTGCGCGAAAAACGGGTCATTACGCTTGACCTCGCGCTGATGGTCGCGGGCACAAAGTACCGCGGCCAGTTTGAGGAGCGCATCAAGGCGGTGATGGACGAGATTCGCCGGGCGAAAAACATCATCCTGTTCATTGACGAGTTGCACACGATCGTTGGCGCCGGTTCGGCCGAGGGGACCATGGATGCCTCCAACATCATCAAGCCGGCACTCAGCCGGGGTGAGATGCAGTGCGTTGGTGCCACCACGCTCAATGAATACCGCAAATATATCGAGAAGGATGCCGCCCTGGAACGCCGTTTTCAATCGGTGCGCGTCGAAGCGCCATCCATCGAGGATGCGATCGAGATTTTGAAGGGGCTCCGTCCCAAATATGAGGAGCACCACAAGGCCGAGTTTACTGATGACGCGGTGGCGGCGGCGGTGCGGTTATCGGATCGTTATATCACGGACCGTTTCCTGCCTGACAAGGCCATTGACGTGCTGGACGAAGCGGGTTCGCGCGCGCGCATCAGCACGATGACCCGCCCACCAGAAGTCAAGCAGATCGAAGCCGAGATCGAGGAGATCAAGGGCAAGAAGGAGAAGGCCATCAAGAATCAGGACTTCGAAGGGGCGGCGCACATGCGCGATCGGGAGAAGCAGGCGAAGGAGAAACTCGAAACCATCATGCGCGAGTGGCGCACTTCCCGGGAGGAGCACCGTGTGCAGGTGGGGGATGAGGATATTCTGCACGTGGTTTCCAAATGGACGGGGGTTCCGTTGCAACGGATGGGCCAGGACGAGATGCACCGGCTGATGGCGGTTGAAGGGGAGATGGCGAAGGTTGTCATCGGCCAGCGCGAAGGGGTGTCCGCCATTTGCAAGGCGCTCCGGCGTTCGCGGGCCGATCTCAAGGATCCGCGGCGTCCCATCGGCACGTTCCTTTTGTTGGGACCGACCGGCGTTGGCAAGACGCTGTTGGCGAAGACGCTCGCCGAAAACATGTTTGGTGATTCCAAGTCGCTCGTTCAACTGGATATGAGCGAGTACATGGAGAAGTTCAATGTTTCACGGCTGGTCGGTTCCCCGCCCGGCTACGTTGGCTACGAAGAGGGAGGCCAGTTGACCGAGCAGGTTCGGCGCAAGCCATATTCAGTGGTCTTGTTTGATGAGATCGAAAAGGCGCACCCGGACGTGTGGAACATGCTCCTGCAAATTTTGGAGGAGGGCAAGCTGACCGACAACGTCGGTCGCGTTGTCAATTTCCGGAATACGATCATTCTGCTCACGTCGAATGTGGGTTCGGACACGATCAAGCGCCAGTCCACGCTGGGTTTTTCGCCGATCACCGACGAATCGAGTTACGAGAAGATGCGCGAACGAATTCTCGAAGAAGCGAAGAAGACCTTCCGCCCCGAGTTTCTGAATCGTCTGGATGACGCGATTGTATTCCGTTCCTTGACCAAGCCGGACCTGGTGCAGATTCTCGACCTGGAAATCGCCAAAGTAGTCGGCCGGTTGAAGGGCAAGAACCTTCAACTGGTGCTGGAAGAAAGCGCGAAGGACTTCCTGGTTGAGAAGGGCTACGATCCCCAGTATGGCGCCCGCCCGATGCGACGAGCCGTGGAACGGTTCCTCGAAGACCCGCTGGCCGAAGAACTCCTGCGGGGGCAATTCCATGAGGGCGACCCGATCCGCGTCACGGCGGACAAGGAAAAGCTGGTGTTCAGCCAAAACACCTCCGCTGCCGATGCGCTATCCAGTTAGCGTCGCGCGTGAATCAATCATGACGCCAGTCGCCTTGCGGCTGGCGTTTTCGTTTGGGCAACTACTTTACTTGGCGAACTGATGAGCGAGAATCATTTCGTGAAAGCACTAGTTCGATCCGCCGCACTACTGGCCTTGGGGGTGGGGCTGGGTGCCCGCTTGTGGGCGGGGGGAAGCGGCTTGAATGTTGTGGTCGTCGTCAACCAGAACAGCACCAATTCGGTCGAACTGGGCAACTACTACTGCGAGCAGCGCGGTGTCCCACCCCAAAATCTGTTGCGCATCAACTGGGCGGGTGGCCCCGTGGGTTGGACGCGCAGCGAGTTTGAAACGACCCTGCGCGCCCCGCTTACCGCGATGCTCGGCGCCCGTCAACTCACCAATCAAATTGATTATGTGCTGCTCTCAATGGACATCCCGTATCGGGTGACCGAAAACACCGGCGTGCCCGCGACCAGCGGAGTCAACAGCACCACCTCCGCATTGTTCTATGGGTTCAAGCCGGATGGGGCCGGCCCGTACGGCTCCTGCAATCTGCCCAACGCCAGTTCCAACGCCTATGCCGCGAGCGAAGGCATCTTCCGGCAGACCCCGCCCGTCAGTGCCACCAGTAATTCGTGGCTGGTGATGATGCTCACCTCGAGCAACCTGACCCAGGCCAAAGCGGTGGTGGATCGCGGTGTGGCCAGCGATTTTGCCCACCCAACGCAGACCGTGTATCTGGCCAAGGGGCAGGACCGGTTGCGAAATGTGCGCTTTTATTTGTTTGATGATGCGGTGCTCAATGCCCGGTTGCACGGGGGCCTGAACATCCTGCGAACCAACACCGCCACGCCGGTTGGATTGGGCAGCCTCCTCGGTTACCAAAGCGGGGAACAGATCTTGAGCCTCGCACCCAACGTGTTCGCCTCGGGCGCGCTGGCGGATGATCTGACCTCTTACGGCGGGCTTATTTTTGAGGACAGTGGGCACACCGATGCTCTGGATCTCCTCAACGCCGGCGCGACAGCGAGTTACGGGACGGTGCTTGAGCCCTGTGCCTATCTGGAAAAATTCGCCTCCCCCCAACTGTATTTCTATCAGTTGAGAGGCTACAGCACCGTGGAAAGCTATTATCTGAGCCTGGCCAATCCTTATCAGGGATTGTTGGTTGGCGAACCGCTTTGCGCACCGTTTGCGACGCCCGCAGACGGCGCGTGGCTGGCTCCGGCGGCGAATGCCATTCTCGTCGGGACAACCAACCTCACGCTCGAGTTCAACACGGCGGATGCCGCCCGCCCGATTCAACAGGTGGATTTGTTTCTCGATGGCGGCCTTTATGGCACGCTCACGAATATCCCGCCCCGGACAAACAATATCCTCTACGTCACAATTAACGGGTACGTGACGAACTATACCGTTCCCGTCGGTGCGACGATCCGATCCGTCGCCAGCAATCTGACGCTGCGGTTGAACACCACCAGTTACACCAATGCGACGAAGGTGCGCGCCTTTGCCCATGGTGACCGGATCGAGTTGCAGTCGTTGGACGTGACGCGAGCGGGAGGTGGCACCACCCTGACGGCCAGTAATTCAGCCGGAACCGCGAGCGGGTTGACGACCTACCTTGTCCCTGGCCGGAGTAATTTCCTCGACAACGTTGCGTATGGGTTGCGGAGTTACTACATCACCAACTCGGCCGGCAGCGCCGTGCCGCTCAATGGATACCTGCAACTGCTGGTGCTCAAGACGAACGGCGCCGCTGTTACGGTTGCTGTGACCAATACCATCGCGGGCACCCCCCTCAATGTCCTCGCCCGTTCGCTGTTCGACGCCGTCAACAGCCATGCGGCGTTGCAGGCCGCGGAGGGCGTGATCGTGGAGGACATCAACCTCCACGAGGACTGGCCCTACAACCAGTACGTCTATGGCTCCAACGATTTCTCGGGTGAGTTCAACCTTCGGGTTCGCAGCGTGGGCTGGCCCGAGTCGCAGGTTCAGGTTTCGCTCAGTGGTTCGCCTACGTTCATCACTTTGCCGGTCGGCACCAATCGCGTGGATGAGAATGTCACCGATCTCCGCCCACGAAATCATCTCTATGTTGCCGCTGGGCTCACCAATGTAGGGATCACCATCCCGTTCAACACCGCCACCAACTCCGACGGCTACCATGAACTCACCGCCGTCGCCTACGAGGGCAGCCATGTGCGAACCCAGAAGCGTATCTCGTTGCCTGTTCGTATTCAAAACAACGGTTGGGACGCCACGTTCACCTCGTTGCTTGGGGGGACGAATACGGCGCTCGAAGCAACCCTCCAGTTGGCGGTCGTCGCCAATACGAGTAACATCACCAGGATCGAGCTGTTCACGACCGGTGGGTTGTTTGCGACGTCCAACAATGTATCCAGCACCACCTTTTCAGTCCCTGCCACAAGTCTTGGGGTCGGCCTGCACCCCTTTTATGCAGTGGTTACCCGAGCGGATGGGAAGCAGTACCGGACGGAGACCCGGTGGTTGCGCATCGTCGGCGCGGAGCCTCCTTTCGTTGTGTCGGTGGCTGGCACGGCGCCGACCTTGACCTGGCCGGCCACCGCCGGGCGTGGCTATCAAGTATTGAGTGCAACCGAGGCGACGAATACCTTCTCCGTGCGCGCGACGGTGACGCCAACGAATTCCGCGGGTTCTTGGTCCGAAACCAACAATTCCTCGCTCCAACGCTTTTATCGGGTGAGAACGCCCTAGCGCCAGCGATTGAACGACATGAACAATCTGGCTTTCCAACCGTCAATGAACTTGATGAAACGGACGTGCGGCGTCGGTCGGTTGCTGCTGCTGCTGTGCCTCAGCTTGCTGGCCAGCCGTTCGCTGGCGGCGCCGACGAATGTCCTGGTCTGGAACAAAGACCAGGTGACCGCTGACGTGCGGGACTGGGAATTGGTCGGCCTCCTGCAGGAAATCGCCTCGCAAACGGGCTGGCACGTGTTCGTCGAACCGGATTACAGCTTCAAGTCCTCCGTTAAATTCAAGAACCTGCCGCCCGGCGCGGCCCTGCGCTCCTTGCTGGGGGATATGAACTTCGCGCTCGTCCCGCAGACCAACGCCGCCCAGCGGCTTTATGTTTTTCGGACGACGATGCAGAATGCGACGCGGCAGGTGCTCGGGACCGTCGCGGCAAAAGATGCGGCCAAGGCAAAACATGTTCCCAACGAACTGATCGTCCGGGTCAAACCCGGCACCGATATCGAGCAACTGGCCAGACTGTTTGGAGCGAAGATTACCGGCCGTTTGCCGGAACTAAACACCTATCGCCTGGAGTTTCCGGATGAGGCCGCGGCGGAAGCCGCCCGGAAGCTGCTGGCGGATACCACCGGTGTGGCTTCCGTGGACTACAATTACTACTTTGATCAGCCCCAGCCCACGCGCGAATACACGGGCAATGGCAGTGCCTCCCTGCCATCGCTTCAACTCAAGCCCCCGGGAGATTCCGGACGGGTCGTGGTCGGGTTGATTGACACGGCGGTTCAGCCGCTGGGTGAAAGCCTCAATGCCTTCCTGCTCAAACAGCTTTCGGTGGCCGGTCAGGCGAACGCGGATTCGACCGCGCCCTTGCATGGTACTTCCATGGCGGAAACGATCTTGCGCAGCCTGGAAGGAGTGACGAAAGGGAGTACGTCCGTCCAGATTCTACCGGTGGATGTTTACGGATCAGCGGGCGAAACGACCACTTGGAATGTGGCCATGGGAATCGTTCAGGCTGTCAACAATGGCGCTACCGTGCTGAACCTCAGTCTGGGCGGCACGCAGGGTAGTTCAATGCTCCAGGATCTGGTGGCGCAGGTGACGGCCAAGGGAATTCCGATCTTCGCCGCGGCCGGCAACGAGCCGGTGGCCACCCCATTCTATCCCGCCGCGTATCCGCAGGTGATCGCGGTGACCGGGGGCAACCGCAATGGGATTTCCAGTTATGCCAACTTCGGAAGCTTTGTGGATGTCGCCGCCCCGGATGCGAGCATTGTTTCCTACGGCAACCGTCAATGGTATGTGGTGGGCACGTCGGCCGCGGCGGCGTTCACCACTGGAGTGGCGGCGGGATTGGCCGATAAGAACGGGGCCAACTGGAACAACATCATTCAAACCATCCAGCGCAGCTTTCCCTTGCCGGCCACCACGAGGTAGCGGAGTCGGTTAGTGCGAAAGGCAACCGATCTTCGCAACGGCCAGGATGTAGGCCAGCGTGACGCCGATCAGCAGCCACGGCTTGCCCTGCGTCATGAGGAGAATTCCCCAGGCCAGCAAGACGCCCATGAGCAAGTAAACAGAGGCTGATAGCAAAAATTTCATGAACGAATCTTAGCCGCTGGCCCGGCTAAGGCAAGTTTGCGGTGGCGGAGTGGCGGGCCTGGCGTTTCAGGGACTGGGCCCGGACCCGGCGCGGGACCGTCGGGGTGCTGGGCAGATGAGCACACAGAAAACCGGGCTTGTCCGGTCGCCCACCCCGTTGGTAGTCGCGCCACATGGCTTCGGCTACCGGGCGAGGCGGCAGTTGGAGTTCTCCGGTCAAGAAACTGAACAGGAATTCCATCAGACGCGACAACGCGATGGCATCGGTGCGTCCGGTCCGGCCGTAAAGCCAGTCGCTCCAACGCAGGAAAGAATGAAAGGGTGACGCGTCGTTGCTCCAAATCAGGGGGGTCGTTTCGAGAAAATTGCCACTGTTGCCCACCAGGTCCCAATAGCGGGCGAAGCGCCGCAGCCGTTGCATGGTGGGAAAATCGATCAACCGCGTTTGCAGAATTTCGTAGGTCGGATGTGGGCTGTAGATCATCTGCCACTCGGCGTCGTGCCGCACAATGGGCGTGCCCCGCAAACGCTTGAGAATGCCCACCTGGATTTCGTGTGGTCGGAGAGCGATCAGCCGGTCGAAACCCGCGCCGAAACTCTCCAGGCTTTCGCCGGGCAGGCCGATGATGAGGTCGGCGTGGATGTGAACACCCGTTTTACCGCGCAGGAATTGAAAATTATCCGCCAGTCGTTCGTAATTCTGACGGCGGCTGATCAAGCCAGCCACGTGCTCATTGAAGGTCTGAACGCCGACCTCGAACTGCAACGTGCCCGGCGGAAATTTGGCGATGATGTCGCGCAGGGCCTCGGGCAGCCGGTCAGGCACCATCTCGAAGTGATAGAAGTTGCCGGGTTGATGTCGCTGGAGAAAGAACTCGAGGATGGCGCGGCTGGCCGGCACGCTGAGATTGAACGTCCGGTCCACGAATTTGAACTGCTTCACGCCGCGATCCAGCAGCTTCTGCATCGCCCCCAGAAACACATCGAGGTTCACGGCCCGCACCGGCACGTCGAGGGACGACAGGCAAAACTCGCAGGTGAACGGGCAGCCGCGGGAGGCTTCCACGTAGATGATGCGGTGGGCAATGTCGCGTTCGTCGTAAAGATCGTAGGGCAGGGCGAGTTGCGGGAAATCGGGCAGGGGAGCGGGAATGATTTTGGGCAAGTCACCCCGCCCATCCGCCAGCAGCAGTCGGCACACTTCGGCAAACTTCAGGTCCGCCTCGCCGGTGATGACGTGATCGGCGAGCCGCACGATTTCCTGTTGGTCGGTTTCATAACTCACCTCGGGCCCGCCCAGGATCACCGTCACCCCGGGCTGGATGCGCTTGATGGCCGCCACCACCTTCGTCGTTTCCGCGACGTTCCAAATATAGACCCCCAGGCCGATGATGCGTGGATGCTGCGCCAGCAGGATCTCCGCAATGTCCAGCGGGCGCTGGTTGATGTCGAATTCATACCGGCCCGCGCGCGCCTTCAATTCGCCGAGGTTGGCCAGGAGATAGCGCAACCCGAACGAAGCGTGAATGAACTTCGCATTGAGCGTGGCGAGGACAATGTCCGGCATTGGAGAAAT
Organism: Limisphaerales bacterium; assembly: GCA_044225555.1. GTDB lineage: Bacteria > Verrucomicrobiota > Verrucomicrobiia > Limisphaerales > JADLHS01 > JADLHS01. Next base: position 191,579 of record JBGAIM010000012.1, read on the forward strand.
CGTAACGGATACCCGGGAGCACGGAAAGTTGCTTGTGCCTGCCGCCAATAAAAAAACGGCGCGGATGATTTCATCCGCGCCGTGAATGCTCCTCCGAGGTGATTACACGTCGTAGTAAAGGAAGAACTCGTAGGGATGCGGGCGCAGCCGGATGGCGTCGTGTTCCTTGCGCTTGTGGCTGACCCACATGTCGAGAAAGTCCGAGGTGAAGACGTCGCCTTTGAGCAGGAACGCGTGGTCCTTTTCCAAGTGATTCAACGCTTCTTCCAGGCTGCCGGGCATTTGGGGAATCTTCGCGTGTTCTTCCGGCGGCAATTCGTAGAGGTTCTTGTCCATGGGCTCGCCCGGATCAATCTTGTTCAACACACCATCCAGTCCGGCCATGAGTAACGCGGTGTAACAGAGATAGGGATTCGCGGCGGGATCCGGCGGACGATACTCGATGCGCTTGGCTTTCGGGCTTTCGCTGAAGGTCGGAATGCGGATGGCCGCCGAACGATTGCGCGCGCTGTACGCGAGGTTCACCGGCGCTTCGTAACCGGGCACCAGCCGCTTGTAACTGTTCGTCGTCGGATTGCAAATCGCGGCGAGCGCCTTGGCGTGTTTGAGAATGCCGCCGATGTAATGCAGCGCCATCTGGGAGAGGCCGGCATACTCCTTGCCCGCGAACAATGGCTTGCCCTTGTTCCAGAGCGATTGATGGGTGTGCATGCCGCTGCCGTTGTCGCCAAACAACGGCTTGGGCATGAAGGTCACGGTCTTGCCATGTTTCCGCGCCACGTTCTTGATGATGTACTTGTAGAGCATCATCGTGTCGGCGGTCTTCACCAGCGTATCGAAGCGGAAATCAATTTCTGCCTGGCCGGCGGTGGCCACTTCATGATGCTGGCGTTCAACATTAATGCCGAGTGATTCCATGACCAGGCACATTTCCGTGCGGATGTCCTGTTGGGTATCAATTGGCGCCACGGGGAAGTAACCCTCCTTGTGCCGGATCTTGTAGCCCAGGTTCGGCATTTCATCGCGGCCGGTGTTCCAGACCGCTTCGTCGCTGTCCACCGAGTAGAAGGTGCCGTTGGAGCGGCTGTCAAACTGGACGTTATCGAAAATGAAGAACTCCGCCTCCGGACCGAACACGGCGGTATCAGCCAGGCCCGTGCTCTTGAGGTAAGCCTCACCGCGTTGGGCGATGCCCCGCGGGTCGCGATTGTAGGCCTCCTTGGTGCCGGTTTCGGCAATGGTGCAGGTCACCGACAACGTCGGCACCGCCATGAACGGATCAATGAACGCCGAATCCGGGTCCGGCATGGCCAGCATGTCTGACGCCTCAATGCTCTTCCAACCGCGGATGGATGATCCGTCGAAGCCGAAGCCTTCCTCGAAGACTTCCTCGGTCAGTTCGCTGACGGGGACACTGAAATGCTGCCAGGTCCCGAAGGTGTCCACGAACTTCACGTCCACCATCTTCGCCCCGGCCTTTTTGGCCATGTCAATTACGCTTTTGGGTGTGCTCATGTTCTCTGGTTGTTGGTTTTGCCTGATGACCTCGCGAAACCAAAATGCCGGCCGGAACTGACTTCAAACCGGCAAAGACGGCCGCGTCCACGAAATCAATGGCTTGTTGCCCGGAGGTGATAGCGGGCTTTAAGCGGCTCGCCAAGCCCAATCTATTCACAAAATGGTGGGCCTTGGCCGGAATGGCTGCCCAGGCCGATTGGATTGATGAAAAAAAGGCGTGGTCCGAAGACCACGCCTTGAGAGAAACAACCGAAACCAGCTTACTTAGGCACGGTGTTAATGGTTTGGAGAATGCGGCCAGCAATCTTGTAGGGATCGCCTTGTGAATTCGGGCGGCGGTCTTCGAGGTAGCCCTTGTAGCCGCTGTCCACGAAGCTGTGCGGGACGCGGATGGAGGCGCCGCGGTTGGCCACGCCGTAGTTGAACTTGTCAATGGACTGCGTTTCATGCAGGCCAGTCAGGCGGAGGTGATTATCCGGGCCATAAACAGCGATGTGTTCGTTCTTGAACTTGTCGAACGCGGCCATGAGCTTCTCGAAGTATTCCTTGCCGCCAACTTCGCGCAGGTGAGTGGTGGAGAAATTTGAGTGCATGCCGGAACCGTTCCAATCCACGTCCTTGCCGAGCGGCTTGCAGTGGAAGTTAACGTCCACACCGTACTTCTCACAGAGGCGCATGAGCAGGTAGCGCGCGACCCAGACCTGATCGGCGGCGTTCTTCGAGCCTTTGCCGAAAATCTGAAACTCCCACTGGCCCTTGGCGACCTCAGCATTGATACCTTCGTGATTGATGCCGGCATCGAGGCAGAGGTCCAGATGCGTATCAACGATCTCACGGGCGATGCAGCCGACATTCTTGTAGCCAACTCCGGTGTAGTATTCACCTTGCGGGTACGGGAAACCAGATTCCGGGAAACCCAGCGGCTTGCCGTCCTTGTAGAGGAAGTATTCCTGCTCGAAGCCGAACCATGCGCCCGGATCATCGGGAATGTTCGCGCGCGAATTGCTCGGGTGCGGGGTTTTCTTGTCGGGCATGTAAACCTCGCACATGACCAGCGCACCATTTTTCTTGGTGCTGTCCGGATAAACCGCCACGGGCTTCAGCATGCAATCGGAGCTTTTGCCTTCAGCCTGGCGCGTCGAGCTGCCGTCGAAGCCCCACCACGGGAGTTCTTCCAGCTTGGGGAAGCTGCCAAATTCTTTGATCTGGGTCTTGCCGCGGAGATTCGGCACCGGCTCGTAACCGTCGAGCCAGAGATATTCGAGTTTGTATTTCGCCATGTGAGTATGGATCTATGTTTTGGTTGTGGATGTTATTTCGCTGTCCTGCGTCAAAGGTTTCAGTTTGCAAACTGCGTGCGCCCAGTTCAGCAGGGACAATGCCGCCCGGCAAGTTTTTCATGAAGCTCTTTCATAAAGCGCGTCCTGGCCCTGAAAATAAAGCCTTTTGGGAGCGGGCGAAACTTCGGTAACTCCGCGCGGCACCGTGAAAATGTGTTTCTTTTTGGCCGGGCTGCGCGAAAAGAATCTTGCGAGGAGTCCTAATCCGCATCAACGACGACACTGATGCAAAATGTTCCGAAGCGCGAACGGGTGCGTCCGTGTTTCGGTGAAGTGGCTTTTCAAGCTTGTGCCGATAGGCAATAGTTGAAATCGGAACGGGCCGAATCAAAGCGCAATTGGTTTCCGGTCGAGTGCCGGTGCGGCTCCCGCCCTATGCTGAAAGTCAAAGATACTCTGCGGGCGACAGTCAACCTGACCTTCGATGGCCGGGTCATCAAGGTTTATCACGGCCCGAACGCAGCGGAGCGCTTCGCCAATGAGGTGCGGGTGTTGCGCCATCTCGAGGGGCGGGGCTGCGGTTTTGTGCCGCGATTGTTGGAGGCCGATCCTGCGCAACTCAGGATTGTGACCACGAACTGTGGCAGCCGCGTGGAGCATCTGGATGAAGCGCGAACCAAGGAACTGTTCGCCGAACTGGCGGCTTACGGCGTTTGTCATGACGATCCGGATATGCGCAACGTGACGTACCGGCAGGCGGACGGGCGCTTTTGCCTGATTGATTTTGAGCTGGCCCGGATTCTTCCCGACTCCAAGTAACCGTTTTTCCCCAATGGATCATCTACCCGCGGCTCCGACTTCAACTGCAAGTGGTCTTCGTTGGTTTGGCTGGACGGACCGCGGCAAGGTCCGGCGCAACAATGAGGACGCCTTTGTCGGACTCCAGTTTGACGCCCGGGAGGTGCACCACTTGGGGAGAATTGGGGGCGCCTCCCTCAAGCATACGGACTTTGCATTTGCGGTGAGTGACGGGATGGGCGGCGCCAAGGCCGGCGAATACGCCAGCCAGATTGCCGTGGAGAAGATTACCAAACTGTTGCCGCACTCGTTTCAGCAATCAGCCGTAGGCATGGAAGCCGGTTTTGCTGATGTATTGACCGAGTTGTTTGGGGAAACGCATCATGCGCTGGCGTATGTGGGCAGTTGCTACGAAGAGTGTCAGGGCATGGAGGCCACGCTCAGTTTGTGTTGGTTTACCCCGGGTTGGATGTATTTCGGCCACGTGGGCGACAGCCGAATCTACTACTTGCCCGCTCGGGATGGCGGAATCAAACAACTCAGCCACGATGACACCCACGTGGGCTGGCTTTTCCGCAATGGAAAATTGAACGAGCGGGAGGCGCGCAATCACCCGCGGCGGAACGTTCTCCAAAAAGCCCTCGGTGGCGGCAACCAATTTGTGGATCCGCAGGTGGGCGCGGTCGGATTCGAGTCGGGCGACCTCTTCCTGCTTTGCACCGATGGATTGGTGGACGGCCTCTACAACGACCAGCTGGTGGAAATGTTGCGCGCGCCGGAAGCGGTGCCAGCCGGCCTTAATCCGGCACAGCGATTGGTGGAAGCTGCCGTGGAAAAGTCGGGACGCGACAACACCACCGCCCTGGTGATCCAGGTGGACTGAGCTTCCTGCCTCAAAAGAATTGCGCCGCTGAGGGATTTCTCCAACAGCGGCGCAACTTTGAATTGGGGGTGCTATCTGCGGAAATTAACCGCGGGCCTGATGATAGCCCTCTTCGCCATGTTCGGCGAGGTCGAGGCCGGCGACTTCGACTTCTTCCGTCGGACGCAAGCCGAGCACCGCCTTCACGATGTAGGCAATCACAATGGTGCCAACGATGGCCAACACGAGCGTAACGCCGATGGCCTTGATTTGTTCGAGCCAGAGGGTCTTGCCCACGATGTCCTTGAGGTTGGTGTTCAAGTTGGCGTTGACGCTTGGCGTGGCGAGGATCCCGGTCAGGAAAGCCCCAAGCGTTCCGCCGACCGCGTGAACCCCGAACGTGTCCAACGCGTCGTCATAACCGAACATCGACTTGACCTTGTAACAGAAGTACCAAGGAATCAGACCAGCCGCGACGCCGATGACCAGAGCGCCACCCGCTGTGATAAAACCGCAAGCGGGAGTTACCACCACCAAACCCGCTACGGCACCGGAGCAGAATCCCAGGACGCTCGGTTTTCCTCTCACAATCCATTCCGTCAACGGCCAGACGAACGAGGCCACAGCCGTCGCGATGGTGGTGGTCATGAACGCATTTGCGGCCACACCGTCCGCCGCGACAGCGCTGCCGGCATTGAAGCCGTACCAACCCACCCAAAGCATACCCGTGCCGATGGCGCAGAGCACCATGCTATGCGGGGGCATTGGTTCCTTCGGAAAGCCGAGACGTTTGCCGAGGATCATGCACAGGATCAACGCCGACCAACCCGAGGACATGTGAACGACCGTTCCACCGGCGAAGTCAATCGCTTTGATCTTTGCATCCGCGTTCCACACCCCGTTCATGAAACCATTGACGCCCCAGACCATGTGCGCCAGCGGGAAGTAAACCACCACCATCCAGATGCCAACGAACAGCAGAATCGCGGAGAACTTCATGCGTTCCGCAATCGCGCCAAGGATTAGTGCCGGGGTGATGATGGCGAACATCAATTGATACATGGAGAACACGTTGTGCGATACCCAGTAGGCATAATTCGTATTCGGCGCTGAATCCACGCCCTTGAGCATCGCGAACTTCATGTTGCCAATGAACGGTCCGGAGCCGTCTGCAAAGACCATGCTATAGCCAAAGACCACCCACAAGATGGTCACCAAACCTGCAATCCCAAAGCATTGCGCGATGACGGACAGGATGTTCTTGCGACGCACCAGACCGCCGTAGAAAAGGAACAGCCCCGGCAGGGTCATGAACAACACGAGTGCCGCACTGGTCATCATCCAGCCGTTGTGGCCCGGACCAGGATTGCTGCCAGCCACCGTGGTAAGCCCGTCAGGAATCTTTCCGTCCTTATCCTTGAGTGGCGCGGTGGGATCGGTGTTGGCCATATAGGCTTCGAGCGCACCAACGCGTTGATCGAGCGTCGGCGTGGGCGCATCCGCCGCGCGGAGGGTGGGCAGCGAGCTACACAGCACCGCCGCGATCAAGGCGACATTCAGTAGTAGTTTTTTCATATTTGGTTTCTGCGAAAATGTTTCAGGTTGGCGGATCCCTCAGATGGCGGCGTCACCATGCTCGTCCGTGCGGATACGCACGGCCTGTTCGACGGTGGAGACGAATACCTTGCCGTCGCCGATTTTCCCGGTCTTGGCGGCCTTGACGATGGCGGCCACGGCGGTGTCCACCTGCTTGTCGGTGAGCACCAGTTCGAGTTTGATCTTCGGCAGGAAGTCCACGGTGTATTCGCTGCCCCGATAGATTTCGGTGTGGCCCTTTTGGCGGCCAAATCCTTTGACTTCGGTCACGGTCATGCCTTCGATGCCGACTTCGCCCAAGGCGTCCTTGACCTCTTCGAGCTTGAACGGCTTTATGATCGCTTCAATTTTCTTCATTTTGTTTTGCTGTGGTTGTAGCGTGCGTAGTTATCGCCTGCCGCGCGCTTTGATTCTGTCGCCTGGAACACCTTGTCCCGGTCTGGCTGGCGCGCTCCCAAGCAGCGGCAATGCCAGCGGGGTGAATCCAATTCATGGTTTTCATGAAATGCCTGATTTCATTGCACAATGAGCCGATCTGACCTGAGTGGAGCCGACCCTCACGTTTGAACCAATTTGTTCATCAAGGCCAATTGGCTACAAGCTCGGTGCTTGCCGACCGTGGGGAGGCCATTCCGCCTTTTACGCCAGAATCAAGAACGAAACTAAGGCGAACAGGACGGTCAATATCGGAAGGCTGTACTTGAAAACGTAGCCGAAGAAGCTGGGGCAGGGGGCACCTCTGGATTCGGCGATGCTCTTGACCATGAAGTTCGGCCCGTTGCCAATATAAGTATTCGCACCAAAGAAGACCGAGCCAAGCGACACAGCCACGAGATACCGCTGCATCGCCGGGTCGGTCAGAAAGGTCTGGACGTGCGCCGGGTTTTCCAGTGAAAGCGAGTGCAGCCCGAACGCGGCCGTTAGAAAATTCAGATACGTCGGGGCGTTGTCGAGAACGCTGGAAAGGATGCCGCTGCCCCAGAAATACTGCTGGGCGGTGGTGATGCCAATGCTGGCGGCATGATGTTCGAGCAGGTCCAGCGCCGGTACCATGGTGGCGAAGATCCCGATGAACAGGAAACCGACTTCACGCACGGGGCCGAAGCCGAATTCGTTTTCGCGCAAGGCATCCTTGTTCGCGAACTTATGGGAAAGACAGGCCGTGCCGATCATGAGGGCCGCTATGACCAGGGCGACAGTGCTTTCCGCACTTTTTTGCGCGCTCCAGCCCAGCCATTCACCCATCATTGCGAACACGCGCCAGTGCTCCAGCCCGTGCAGCCAATCAGCTTTTTGCGCCAAGACGAGGCCGATGATCGCGAACAACCACAGGAAATTGTGGGCGCCTTCAAGCTCGATGCGGTCTTTGGTCGTTTCGCGCTTCTGGGTCGGGTGCTTGCGGAATTGGATTGTATCAATCACAAAGAACAACCCCAACAAGACCCCGATGCACAGCAGCCAGGCAAAAATCACTTGCGGCTTGGTCAACAGCCAGAAGAACGGCACCCCTTTCAGGTAGCCAAGAAACAGGGGCGGATCACCAATCGGTGTCAGCGCACCGCCGATATTGCTGACGATGAAAATGAAGAACACGACTTGGTACGGCGCGATACGGTATTTGTTGATGCGAAGAAACGGGCGGATGAGCAGCATCGAAGCGCCGGTGGTGCCGATTAGATTCGCGAGCAGCGCGCCGAGCGCCAGCACAGCGGTGTTGACGCTGGGGGTGGATCGGCCGGTCATGTTGATGTGAATGCCGCTGGCGATGATGAAGAGGGATCCAATCAGTGCCATGAAGCCGATGTACTCGATGCCGCTGGCCAACATGCGCTGAGTGTTGTGAAGGGCCAGCACGTAGTAGCCGGCGGTAACCAGTCCCAGACCGATGGCGATCTTGTGATAATTATGTTCCCAAAAGTGTTTGTTGATGAAAGGAAGCAATGCGATGGCCAGCAACAACAACACAAAAGGCAACACCATCAATGGGTGCGGTTCGGCAGGCAGAGATGTTTCGGCCCCGGAAGCGATGAAAGGCAAGCCAAGTAGCCCCAACAGAAGAATGAGCAAGGTGGGGTTGATCGTCATGGTCTGTCGCGACCAATCTGGCAAGAGGGGCCCCACGGGAAATTCATTTCACCGTAGCGGCGCGACAGCGACGAAATCCGAGCATCAAGGTGCGAAACATCCAGAATTCCACACCCCAGCCAATCAGACGCTTGGCCCATTGCACACCGGTATAAGGCAAGCCAAGGTGAACCTCGAAGAGGAAAGTGGCCGCCAGCCAGCAAACGGCAATGATGCAAATGCCCCAGAAGGCAAATTGAGGTGAAACCGGGAGACGAGCATTCATAAATAATTAGGATAAATAATAAAAAGGCTGGGGCGGCAAGTCCGCCCCAGCCATGGACAATTCCAATTACCTTTCGGCCACAGACGTGAAGTTCGGATAGGCTTCGTTGCCGTGTTCGCCGATGTCCAGACCTTCGGTTTCTTCCTCGGCGCTGACTCTGATACCGCCAAATGCCGCTTTGATGATGTACCAGACCACAAGTGAAATCACAAAGGTGAATGCGCCAACGAGAATCACACCCTTCAGTTGTTGAACGAACTGGGCGCCACGGGTCAGTCCAGTATCGAGGGCGGCTACGGTGTTTGCAATCGCCCCGTCACCGTACTGGGCTTTGCCGTTGTAGAAAAGGCCGAGTGCGAGGGTTCCCCAAACACCATTCGCGAGATGCACCGCCAAGGCGCCGACCGGGTCATCCATCTTGATTTTATCAAAGAAGATGACAGCGAACACCACCAGGATGCCGGCGATCAAGCCGATGATCGCGCCCGAAGCCAGGGTGACAAACGCGCAAGGAGCGGTAATGGCCACGAGGCCCGCCAAGCAACCGTTCAAGATCATGGACATATCCGGTTTCTTGAGAAGCAGCCAGGCGGTCAACATCGCGCCGAGTGAACCCGTGGCCGCAGCCAGGTTGGTGTTCACCAACACGTGAGCGATGGCGCTACCGTTCATCGCAGCCATGGTCGAACCGGGGTTGAATCCGAACCAACCGAGCCACAGAATCAACACGCCGAGCGCGGCAGAGGTCATGTTGTGACCGGGGATCGGACGCACCTTTCCATCCTTGGAATACTTGCCGAGACGCGGTCCAAGAACTATTACACCGGCGAGGGCCGCCCAACCACCGACGGAGTGAACCACGGTTGAACCGGCGAAGTCGCGGAAGTTACCGAAGAATTTGTGGACGTCATCCGGCGTCATACCGAGAATACCGCCGCCCCAGATCCAGTGACCCGTAACCGGATACATAAAAGCGACCAAGATGAAGCTGAACACAAGGAACGCGGTGAACTTGATACGCTCGGCGACTGCGCCGGAAACGATGGTGGCCGCCGTGCCTGCGAACACGAGCTGGAAGAAGAACTTCGCAATGAGCGGCGTCGGCGTCCAGTTGATCGCGCTATAGATACCGCTGTATTCTGCTGTGGAGAAGGGGTTCATTGCCGCATAGGCAGTTCCCAGTGCAGGCGAGTTATCTGCGCCATGCACGAAGAATGAGCCGAGGGTAGCCAGCCAGGGCGATGTGCCATCCGCAAACATCAAGTCCCAACCAATCACCCAGAACGAAATGGTGGAAGCGGCGAAGACGATAAAGTTTTTGGTCAGGATGTTGACACAGTTCTTGGCGCGACAAAGGCCGGATTCGACCAACGCGAACCCGGCGTTCATCCAGAACACGAGCATCGCGGTGACCAATACCCAGACCGTATCAATGCCCACGCGCAGGTCGCTTTGGGGCGCGGCGGCGGCACCGAGTTTTTCAACGAGCTCAGCATTGGGATGTTTCGCAGGCGCGGCGGCGGTTGTTGCAGCTGGGACGGCGTTGGTCGCATCTTCCGCGAACGAAGTCACGGCAATGCTCCCCGAAAGAAATACCACTGCCAGCAAGGTTTTGATCAATTTATTCATGAGTTATCTGGTTTGATGTGAAGGTTGTGCAAGTTAAACAGCGGCATCGCCCTTCTCGTCGGTGCGGATGCGGATGGCGGTTTCAACGGGTGCAACGAACACTTTGCCGTCACCAATTTTACCGGTCTTTGCGGCCTTGATAATCGCGGCCACAGCCGGGTCCACCTGCTTGTCGGTGAGCACCAGCTCGAGTTTGATCTTCGGCAGGAAATCCACAGTGTATTCGCTGCCGCGGTAGATTTCGGTGTGGCCCTTTTGGCGGCCAAACCCTTTTACTTCGGTGACGGTCATCCCTTCGATACCAATTTCGCCGAGGGCGTCTTTCACTTCCTCCAATTTGAAGGGCTTGATAATGGCCTCAATTTTCTTCATTTAGCTGTTTGTTGTTTTTTGCGCGCAACCTGATGGCGCCTGCGCGCAGATTGTTGATTTGCCCGGGTTGCAATGCCGCTGGGGCGGCTGCGAGCGTTCCAAGCAGCGGGGATGCCACCACTGTGAGTTGCATTCATCGTCGCCGGTAAAACCTTGATTTCATTGCAGAAGAAAAGGCTGGACCGACGGGAGCGGAAAGCGCTTGGCATGCTCTGATTTGTTCAACCCGCGTAAAAGAATCCAATGGAACCTAGCCTTGCGGGAGCTTGTCCGGAAAAAAAGGAGCGGCGGCAAACACGCCAGTGTGTCTGCCGCCGCCTCACCCACCAACCACATACCAACCAGAACTGCCCGCAAACCACGGGCAAATCAATCGTCTGTGTGCGCCCGGAACTGGGAGCCAGCTTGTCCGCGCGAGCAGAAGCGCTTCGCAGCCGGACGCACACGCGTCTCTGCAAAGCAGCGTGAGTGCCATGCTCCCCTCATTGGAAAGACCTGCTGGTGGCGGCGAAGACGAGCGTTCAGGTTTCAGTCGTGGCTTGACGGCAACGGGCGGTGACCGCTATTCGTCAACTGCATGCCAGATTCAAAAGCGTCCGCTTCACGCCCTCCCGCAGGTTCTGCTCCCATGGATGACGCCCCGCTGCCGGTCGCTGGCTTTCAGGGTACCCCCGACGAGATCGAGCGCCAATGGGTCGAACAGGTTTACACCGGTCGCGGTGACCGCCAGCGTCAACTCACCTGGCGCGCAGTAATCATGGGTTTGGTGCTGGGGGCGGTGCTCTCCACCACCAACATCTACATCGGTCTGAAAGCCGGGTGGCTCTTCGGCGTGGTGATCACAGCTTCGATTCTTTCGTATTCCATCTGGCAAGTACTGCTCAAGTTGCGCATCGCGCGCACGCCGATGACGATCCTTGAAAACAACTGCATGCAATCCACGGCGAGCGCGGCGGGCTACTCGACCGGCACGACGCTGGTCTCCGCGTTTTCGGCCTACGTGATGATTAACAACGTCTCGTTGCCGCTGTGGGAAATGGTCGCTTGGGTGTTCTTCACCGCCGTGCTCGGCATCACGATGGCCATCCCGATGAAGCGGCAACTGGTCAACGTGGAGCAACTGCGCTTTCCCACCGGCACCGCCGCTGCCGAAACACTGCGCGCCCTTTATTCGCACGGCGCAAAAGCCGCGCGGGCGTCCCGGGCCTTGACCATCGCCGGCCTGCTGGCCGCGGCAAGCCAGTTCTGGGCGGACGGTCTGCGACTCGTTAGTGAGAGGCTTGCACCATTTTCCCTGAGCGAAATTTTCGGAAAACTCAATGTGCTGATTCTTGGCAAGGCATGGATGGCCCGCACGGTCCTGTTCAATTGGGATCCGATCTTCATCGCTGCCGGGGCTTTGAGCGGACTGCGCGTGACCGCGAGCATGTTCCTCGGTGGCACATTGTGCTGGGTGGTGTACGTGCCCATTCTGCAACACCAAGGCATCATCACGGGCACGACCTACCGCGAGATCGTGCCTTGGACCTTGTGGGGTGGGGTGGCGTGCATGGTTACCAGCGGTCTGCTCCAGTTTTTCATGGAATGGAAATCTATCATCCGCGCCTTCCGCGGGCTTACGGGAATGTTCAGTCGAAAGAAGGGGGCGCAAGACCCGATGGAAGCGATTGAATCTCCCGCCTGGTGGTTTTTTGCCGGCCAACTCATCGCGCTCACCGCGCTGGCGTGGCTGGCGCACCGAAGCTTTCAAATGCCCCTGTGGCAAAGCACGCTCGCGGTGATTCTCTCGTTCTTCCTCGCGCTGGTGGCCTGCCGGGTTACCGGTGAGACCGACACCACTCCCACCGGCGCCATGGGCAAGGTGACGCAGTTGATTTTCGGCGTGCTCAGTCCCGGCAACATGAACGTCAACCTCATGAGCGCCAATATCACCTCCAGCGCCGCCATCGGCTCCGCCGATTTGCTGACGGACCTCAAGAGCGGCTACCTGCTCGGCGCCAACCCGCGCAAGCAATTCCTCGCGCAATTCGCCGGCATCTTCGTCGGCACGCTGGCGACGGTGCTGTGCTGGCGCGCCCTCGTGCCCGATGCCTCGGCGATCGGCAACGATCAATTCCCGGCGCCGGCCGCACAAACCTGGAAGGCTGTGGCGCTGGCCATGAGCAAGGGCTTGAGTTCATTGGAGCCGCTGAAAATCTGGTCGCTCGCGGCCGGCGGACTGCTGGGAATTGTGTTACCCGTACTGAGCGCACGGATGCCAAAATGGAAGGCCTGGATTCCATCCCCAGCGGCCTTTGGGCTGGCCTGGACGTTTCACTGGTATTACGGCCTGCTGTTTTTCATTGGCGGCCTGGCAGCGTGGGGATTTGAAAAGAAGCGTCCCAAGCTGGCGGAAGAATTCACTTTTCCTGCGGCTTCGGGAATCATCGCTGGCGGTTCGCTCATGGGCCTGGCGCTCATCTTCTGGGAGAATGGCGCGGAGATGATTTCCAAATTGATCCACGAGATTACGGGAAAATAAGCTGCCGCCGATTGGCCGCACTGGCAGAGGATTGAGAGGGGAAAAATGGTCGGAGCGACAGGATTCGAATTCAAGTCACGCTCTAGTGTGTTTTCCCAAACAGCCACTATACCTGCATGGCCATTGATGAAAATGCCTGTCCCATTTTTCCGCCACACGAAGCAAAATGAACGGTCGCGCTAGTTTTGTGTCATCACCTGTCATCAGAAACGCTCTTACGCGGCCGGTTCAGGTTTTTTCCTATCGCTTTTGCCGCATCTCCGGACCCCCGCAACTCTCCGTGCCTGTGCGCGAGAGACCATCCGCCAACTGCCAAGCCGACGCCAGCCAACATTAGAGGCTCGTTCCTCACGATCAGCGTCGGCAACACCATCAGCGTTAATCCTGCGGAGAAGCATTCGACCACCTGAAAACGAACCCGGCTTGTTAGGATGCGCTGAGTTTTCGACCCTTAGAAATTCCAATCCTGCTGCTTTCACAGAGATTCTCGTAACCCGCGCTCCAAATTACTGTAGCAACCCTGCGAGAACCATTCGCTCGGATAATTAGCTTGATAAAACCTCAGCAAAAGCTGAAATGAAACGCAACACACCGCATTCGTCCACCAGTCTGTTCTGGGATTTATGCAAGATTTGATAGCTGCCTTCCGTTCTCGTCTTGTAAAGACCGCTTTTGGACCGCTCCTGCTTCTGAGCTGCGCCACCGGCTGGGCCAGCCCATGCACGATTGCCAACGAGGCCCAGGTGTTTGCGTTCCAGAGCAGTTTTCGCGGCACGAATAGTTTTATCACACTTTCATGGGCGAGTTGCCCGGATCACCTTTACGAAGTGCAAGTTTCTGACGGCTCACCCCAAACGAGTTGGCAGAGGAAGGGCTTGATGGTCGGAGGCGACGGCGCAACCAGTTGGACGGACACCAATGCTCCCGCTTATGTTCAAAGGTTCTATCGTGTGCAACGATTGCGTTTTGATGGCGACGAAGATAGCGATGGCCTCACGAACTTGCAGGAATTCAACCGTGGAACGGATTTGCACGATGTGGACACGGATGGTGATGGAATGTTTGATTTGTGGGAAGTAAGTAATGGCCTTGATCCACTCAACCCGGCGGATGCTCAGGTGGATTCCGACGGCGACGGTTACAGCAATCTTCAGGAACATGCCTTGCACACCAAGCCGAACGCCACATACAGTCAACCTGCCTATTTGCCGCGCAATCTCGTCGCTTGGTGGAAACTCGATGAGGCCGCAGGCACAAATGCATTCGACTCCTCGTTCAACGGACACCACGGCGGGCTTATGGGTAGCGGTCTCACCGCCCTGTGGACCGCCGGATACATTTCCAATGCGTTCACGATTGGCGGCCCCTCAAACCACTGGATTCAAGTACCGTATCATCCGAGTCTCGTGCCCACTCAGGAACTCACTTTGGCCGGGTGGGTCAAACCATCAGGGCTAGGTGTGCTGCTGGGCAATTGGGATTCGATTGGGCAGGTCTATGGGAACTACCGGCTGCAGTATGGTCCGGATCACATTGAACTCTGGTTTTCTCCGGCCGGCAATGGTTCGCGCACGACGGTTCGCTTTGATCCAGGCTGGTCCACGAATGACTGGCATCATGTGGCGGTTCGTTACACTGGAAACAACCTGTCCGTGTTCGTGGACGGAGAAGTGCGGGACAGTCGGACAGTCACCGGCCCGCTTTCGCCCCTGCCGAATCCTGTAATGATTGGCGTTCCTGGCTTGACCAATCTGAGTTTGGTGGATGACGTGCGCCTCTATGATCGGGCGCTGGACACGAATGAGATTGCTTCACTCAGCCGGAGCAACGGACTGCCGCTTTCCATGATCGTAGGACAGACCGCAACGTTGCACGCCTTCGGTGCCGTGGCAGGCGACACCTGCCAGTGGAGCATAGTTTCGGGCCAGGGCTTTTTTACGAACACGGCCAACGTAACGACGGACTTCCGGCCATCGTGGTCGGGTTCGGTGACGGTCCAGGTTGTGATCGCGAAGTCTGGCGGTCCCGTTACCAACCGTTGTCGGACCGTGGTTGCCTTTCCCAGTTTGTCTCCCTTGTCCGAATGGAATGATGGCGGATTCGTGCAGTTTCAAAATAACTGTTACAACTTCGCCACGGACATCCGCACCGACACCTTTGCTCAACCTTCCGGAGATCGCTATCAATGCCCGGACGCAATTCCCGGCGTCGTTGCGGATGGACTCCGGGCAGGAGTTGATCTTGCCGACCTTTGCCACACATCCGGCCTTCCTCAGGGGCACATCGTCGCCCTGCTTATCTGGCCCAGTGTTGATTTCCATTTCGCGCGGTTGGAAGCTGATGGCACGTGGTCGAGCAAAGGGGGACCTAATCCAGCCAGTCTGACAGACTATTCTTGGCATCCCATTCTGGATCCGCGGACAGCTGATTTTGGCGATTATGATTTCTGCAGCTTCTTTTGGGTCGGACCGGATGTTCATATCCATTGATGAGTGTACCAGCTATGAATGCAATCAACCGCAACAGAACCCAATCCGAAACCGGAATGGGGCAAGGCATGAATGTTACAAAGGGATGGATTGTGATTGCCGTGACGCTGTTCCTGATCGGCCGTGGATTTGTCTCAGAGTTGCTTGCTGCGGATGCGATCAGCACCAATGTCACTGTTGAAGTTCTTATTTACTCGGGGCGGCAAAATCCAATCTGGCAACTTCAGGACACGAAGCCACTGGAGGACTTGAAGGCGAAATTGAATGAACTGCCTCAAGCGTTCGAGGAGCAACCTCGTGACTGGTCACGACTGGGTTTCACCGGCTTTCGCCTTCGAGGCGGTCAAAGCTTGGGACTTCCCGAGGAAATTCGCGTTTATCAGGGCACGATTAAGATCGGGCGTGGAAAGGCTGCGAAATATCTCAAGGATGCTACGGGTCTGGAGCAATATCTCATTCAACAGGCCATGCAGCAGGCGTCGGAGACCCACGTGAAAAAAGCCGTCGAGAATTACGCGCATAGCCGCAAGTCCGCGCCCTGAATCGCATGAAACTATTCAACGTGCTTTTGTGCTCTGGGCTGACCTTGCTGGCGGCAAGTGCCGGTGCCTTCGGCACGGTGCGCTATGTGGATGCAAACAGCGTCACTCCCGCGGCTCCCTATACCAATTGGGCCGGGGCCGCCCGTGTTATTCAGAATGCCATTGATGTAGCCAGTGCGGGCGATGAGATCGTAGTCACTAATGGCATTTACAACACAGGTGGCCGTGCTGTGTCTGGGACCATGACGAATCGGGTCGCCGTGACTAAACCGCTTTTGCTACGCAGTGTGAACGGCCCGCAGTACACAATCATCGGAGGATACCAGGTGCCGGGCTTGACCAATGGTACTGGAGCGATTCGGTGTGTCTATCTCACAAACAATGCCACTCTTTCCGGGTTCACGTTGACTAATGGTGCAACGTCTCGGTTCGGCGCTGAATCGGAGGATCGATGGGGTGGGGGAGTATTCTGTGTGTCCACCAATGCCGTAATATCCAATTGCGTGTTTACGGGAAACTCGGCTGCTGAACGTGGCGGCGGAGTTTACCGCGGCACGCTGAATAATTGTACCTTGATCGGAAACTTAACGTTCTACGACCTGGGTGGAGGTGGCGCGTTCGAGGCTACGTTGAACAATTCCATCCTGGCCGGCAACTCTGCGCTCAATGGTGGCGGGGCGTGGGGCAGTACCCTCAACAATTGTACGGTTATCAGCAACTCGGCGATTCTCACTGGCGGCGGGACGGTTCAGAGCACACTGAACAATTGCGTCCTGAGCGGTAACTCTGCCTCCGAAGGTGGCGGGGCTTACGACGGCACGCTTAACAATTGCACGGTGACCGGCAACTGGGCGACGAACAACGGCGGCGGCGTTGTGGGGACCCTCACCAATTGCATCGTTTATTACAACGTGGCTCCCCTAAACGCAAACGGCGATGGCTTCCTGGACCATTGTTGCACAACACCGCTGCCTAACAGTGGTTTTGGTTTTGGCAATATTGTAGCCGAACCCGAATTGGCCAGCCTTTCCCACTTGAGCGCTAACTCCCCTTGCTTGGGCAAGGGCAACTTCGCCTCGATCAGCGGTGTGGATATTGATGGCGAGCCGTGGGCCAATCCACCTTCGATAGGCTGTGACGAGTATATCAGCGGCTCGGCGACCGGCGCGTTAAGCGTAACCCTGGCGGCCAGCTATACCAATGTGGCGGTGGGATTCTCTGTGAACTTTCACGCCTTGATCTCAGGCCGGGTTATCGCCTCGCGCTGGGAGTTCGGGGATGGAACGGTGGTTAGCAATCGGCCCTTCGCTTCCCATGCCTGGAGTGTTGCAGGTGATTTTCCGGTCATACTGCGGGCTTACAACGAGAGTTATCCTGCTGGGGTGACCGCGACCGTGACCGTTCACGTGGTGACGCAGCCGGTCCATCATGTCCTGGCTGGCAACCTGACTCCCGTGCCGCCGTACTTATCGTGGGCGACAGCCGCCACCAACATTCAGGATGCCGTGGATGCCGCCTCGATCCCGGGAGCCTTGGTGTTGGTGACCAATGGCACTTACGCGAGTGGAGGTACATCCGCAGGTCGCGTGTTTTTAGACAAATATGTTGTGATCCAGAGCGTCAACGGACCGCAGTTCACAGTCATCAACGGCGGTGGCACGGTTCGCTGTGCTTGGCTGGCTAATGGGAACTGGCTATCCGGATTTACTTTGACGAATGGATCTGCCAGCGACTCGGGTGGCGGGGTGTTTTTTGGTGGAGCGATGTCCGAGGCCGTGGTTTCCAATTGCGTTATCGTGGGCAACTCTGCGGCGATTGAAGGCGGCGGTGCAGGCTCCACCTACCAATTCAACTACGAACTCCGTCAAGGCGGCATGCTGGTCGACTGTTTGCTTTCAGGGAATTCATCGGTCAACGGTGGTGGGGCAGCCGGGGTCAGCTTGATCAACTGCACGGTGATGACCAATTCGGCAAATTCCGGGGCCGGGGTTCATGTCAGCAGGCTGAACAATTGCAAAGTAATCGGGAACGCGACGTTGCCGTACGGTAGTGGTGGCGGAGCTTCCGCCAGCACATTGGACCATTGTTCGCTGACGGCTAATTCCGCTTGGGAGGGCGGTGGGGCTTACGGCAGCACACTGAACAATTGCACCGTGGCCAACAATTCGGTGGGAGACTATTACGGTGGCGGGGTGTCCTACTGTACTTTGAACAACTGCGTCGTGACCGGCAACCGTGCCAATGCCGGCGGCTCAGCGGGCGCCTTTTACAGCACCCTTAACAACTGCACGGTAACAGGCAACTCTGCGAAGTATGAAAGCGGCGGAGTCAATGGCTGTACCTTGACCAATTGTATCGTGTACTATAACTCCACCATGTATGGTGAAGCGAATTATTCCTACAGCACTTTCGATCACTGTTGTACAACGCCTCTCCCCACTAGCGGCTTCGGCAATCTGACCACCGAACCGCAATTAGCCAATAACTTCCGCCTTAGTGCCAGCTCGGTCTGTCGTGGCAAGGGTAATTACTTCGCAGTCAGTGGCGTGGATATTGACGGCGATCCGTGGGCGAAGCCGCCGGCTATCGGCTGCGATGAGTATTATAGTGGCTCGATTACGGGCGCACTGACGGTGGCTTGTATGGCTTCATTCACAAATGTGGCCATCGGGTTCAGCGTGAATTTTGAAGCATCAATCCAAGGGCGGGTAAGTGCGTCGCGTTGGGAATTCGGCGACGGAACGGTCGTGAGTAATCGGCCCTTCGCTTCCCATGCCTGGACCCTGGCCGGAGATTATGCGGTGGTCCTGCGGGCCTACAACCAAGACAATCCATCAGGGGTAACAGCAACGATCAATATCCACGTTGCAGATGCGGTGCATTATGTGGATTTGAACAGTGCTTCTCCGTCTCCTCCCTACGATTCATGGGCTATCGCCGCAACCAATATCCAGGACGCAATTGACGCGGCCTCGACACCGGGCGCGCTGGTATTGGTGACCAATGGAGTTTACGAAACCGGTGGTCGGGCTGTCTTCGGCACGATGACGAATCGCGTGGCCGTGGACAGGATACTGATGTTGCGCAGTGTCAACGGCCCACAGTTCACGTTCATTCAAGGTTATCAGTTGCCCGGAATCACCAATGGCGATGGTGCGATTCGCTGTGTGTATTTAACCAGTGGCGCGACTCTGTCGGGTTTTACTCTGACGAATGGTGCCACGCGTGCCGGCGGCGATCCGGCCTTGGAGCAAAGCGGCGGCGGACTCTGGTGCGAATTCTCAGCAATCGCTAACGCGTCGAACTGTGTCGTGGCAGGCAATTCAGCAAATCGGTATGGCGGCGGGGTTTATGGCGGTAGCTTGGTTAATTGCCAGTTGGTTGGTAACTCCGCTGTGCAGGCTGACGGTGGCGGCGTTTTTGGAGGCATGCTCGCTAACTGCCAATTGGTTGGCAACTCTGCGGCATACGGTGGGGGCGCCTCATCCGGCACACTGAGCAACTGCACCCTGACAGCAAACTCTGCGGTCAAGGGTGGCGGGGGTGCGTATCAATGCACGATGGACAGCTGTACACTCAATTGCAACTGGGGGGCTACAAACGGCGGTGGCGTTGGGGGCGGTAGTCTCAACAACTGTTTGCTGACCGACAACTCGGCGACGTATGGTGGGGGTGCTTCTGGCGGCACGTTGATTCATTGCACACTTTCCAACAACTGGGCGGGCTACTCCGGTGGCGGAGCTTTTTTCGGTTCTTTAACCAATTGCACGATCACCGCCAACACGGCCGAGTTTGGGGGAGGGGTGTCTTTAGAGCAAGGCAATGCGGACAACTGCATTATCACCGGCAACTCCGCCACTTGGGCTGGCGGAGCGTATGCCGCTCGGTTGAACAACTGCCTGCTCGCCGAGAATCAGGCATTCTGGGGCGGCGGAGCTTATTACAGCACACTTCTCAACTGCACCCTCGCCGGCAACTCGGCCGAATATGGCGGCGGGGACTATTACGGTACGCTGACCAACTGCATCATCTACTTCAACGATGCGTTAGTCGGTGAGAATCATTGGAACAGCCTCATGAACTTCTGTTGCACTCTGCCACTGCCTGCCAGCGGGCTTGGCAACATTCCCAGTGATCCTCGTTTTGTTGACCTCACTGGTGGCAACCTGCGACTGCAATCCAATTCCCCTTGCATCAATTCCAGCGCGCCCATCTACACACCGAATGGTCCTGACCTGGATGGCGACCCTCGCGTCGTTGGCGGTACCGTGGACATTGGCGCGTACGAGTTGCAATCTCCAGCCTCGGTAATTTCATATGCCTGGTTACAACAATACGGTTTGCCCACCGACGGCTCGGTGGATTTCACAGATGCCGACAGCGATCGGCTCAACAACTGGCAGGAATGGATTGCGGGCACCGCTCCGACCGACCCAACGTCAGCACTTCGATTGCTCAATCCCGCTAGGTCCGCGTCAGGGATTACTGTGACCTGGGAAAGTGTGAGCAACCGAACCTACTTCCTCGAACGGGCGACTACCCTAGGCGGAACTTCTTCCTTTGTTTTGCTCACCAACAACATTTCGGGGCAGAGCGGCACGACGCATTACACGGACATAAACGCGCTTGGCCCCGGGCCGTTCTTCTATCGCGTTGGAATCAAGCAGTAGGCGGATGGACTCAACGCGATCCAAAGAGAGCCCTTAAAATGGAGTGGTTGCTTGCCACGGCTACGGCCTAGCGGTTTTCCAGCCGATCATCCACGCCATCCTTGTTCGCATCCACGAACCCGACCAGATCACCCTTGGCGAATTGCTTGCCTTTCTCCTTGGTTGCGTCGGTTGCGCCACCTAAATTTGTTGGTGTTGGCGACGCGTAAACAGGCTCAGAGTCGTGTGCAACAGTCGAAAACTCGCCGGAGGAGGGTGAGGACAAAGCGGTCTGATCCATGCCCGCGATTGTGTCATCAAACTGTCATCAAATCAGGAAAACCTCACCCCCCCCCAATAAAATAATGGTCGGAGCGACAGGATTCGAACCTGCGACGTCTTGCTCCCAAAGCAAGTGCTCTACCAGGCTGAGCTACGCTCCGACGGGCTGGATGATTGCATGAATCGCCCCTCGCTCAAGAACAATCTCGCCAAGGCCCGGTTCGCCCGGCATCATCCGCGCACGCTGCACCATGTATCGCAATCAGAAAGTTGTCGTCGTCATGCCGGCCTACAACGCCGCGCGCACCTTGCGTCAGACCTACGACGAGGTCCGCGAGCAGCAATTGGTGGATTTGATCATTCTCGTGGATGACAAGAGCCGAGACGACACCGTGGCGGTGGCTCGGGGGCTTGAAGGCGTAAAGGTTCATGTTCACGAGAAGAACACCGGCTATGGCGGCAATCAAAAAACCTGCTACCGCCTCGCGCTGGAAGCCGGCGCGGACATCGTGGTGATGATCCACCCGGACTACCAATACACCCCCAAGCTCCTGCCCGCGCTGGTTTCGATGATTGGCAACGGGCTGCATCCCTGTGTGCTTGGCAGCCGTATCTTGGGGGGATACTCACTCCAAGGAGGGATGCCACTCTGGAAATATGTGGCCAATCGCGCCCTGACTTTCATGGAGAACCTCCTGCTGGGTGCGAAGCTCTCCGAATATCACACCGGCTACCGGGCTTTTTCGCGCCAGATCCTCGAGCAGATTGACCTCAGCGCGAATTCCGATGATTTCGTGTTCGACAACCAGATGCTCGCGCAGATTTTCTGGCACGGCTTCACCATTGGGGAAGTCAGCTGTCCGACAAAGTACTTTGCCGAGGCCTCGTCCATCAACTTCAGTCGCAGCGTGAAGTACGGCTTTGGGTGTCTTTCAACGGGACTAAGGTTTCGTGCGAGTAAAATGGGTCTGATCAAGTCCCGGCTGTTCTTTCCAGCGAAGTGAAGAAAAAACAACCTGCCCGCCACTTTGGTGAGGCGGCGACGGTTTGTTGCTCCGCAACCTTCGTGGCGTCGCCGGGGCATGAAAAAGGGCGCGAGGAGCGCGCCCTTCCCAAAATGTCCTTGGCTGAAGATTTACTTCGCGCGGTTGATTGCCAGCGTGATGCGGGACTTCTTCCGGTCCGCGTTGGCACGGGTGATGACCTTCGACTTCACCGCCTTGTCCAGTGCGGACAATACGTCGGGCAATGCCTTGGCGGCGTCGGCTTTCTTGCCAGCGGCGAGCGATTCACGCAGTCCCTTTTCCGATTTTCGGAGGCGGGAAATGATGGAGCGGTTGTGCAGATGCTTGCGCTCGCTGCTGCGCATGCGACGTTCGGCGGACTTGGTATTCGGCATAGTATCGTTTCTAAGTCAATTTAAGGCCCGAAACGGTAGCGAAACTGGGCCGGATGTCAACGCCGAAGCCGGGCGATTTTGGCTGTGCTCACTCCCGGGCCTTGGAGTCGATGAGGATGGTCACCGGTCCGTCGTTGGTCAGGTCCACTTGCATGTCCGCGCCGAACTCGCCGGTCGGAACCGGTTTGCCCAGGTCCTGCGTGAAGCGGGCGACGAATTGCTCATAGAGCGGAATGGCAATCTCCGGCCGGGCCGAGCGGGTGTAGGAAGGCCGATTACCCTTTTTCGTGCTGGCGAACAAAGTAAACTGGCTGACGATCAGAACATCACCCCCGGTTTCCTGAACGGAACAGTTCATTACTCCCCGCTCATCGTTGAATACTCGTAGCCGGACAATCTTGCCCGAAAGCCATTCGATGTCTGCTGCCGTGTCAGCGTCTTCGACCGCCAGCAGCACAAGCAAGCCGCGCCCGATAGAGCCTTTGGCTTCGCCGGCAATGGTGACACTGGCTTGAGAGACCCGCTGGATGACGGCGCGCATCGGTTACTCCGATGGCGTCACCGGGACAGGGAAAATCAGGTTGAAAGGCACCCTGACTTGGTCACCCGCTTTGAGCTTGTCGAAGTTGATGCCGGGATTGGCCGCCCTCAAATCGGCGGGCTGCACCGCATAAATGCGCGCGATGCGATCCAGGCTCTCGCCGTTGGCGACGCTGTGAATTTTGGCCGGCGCCGGTTTCACGGGTTTGGTTGGCTCCGGTGGGAGTTCCTGCCCGAGTGCCGCGGCGACGGCCTTCAGTTGTTCGAGTTCGGCTTTCTTGAGTTCGATGGCGCGTTGCTCATCCGTGAGGCCGGTCAGGTCGCTGATCCGCGTTTGCTCCTGTTGCGCGGCGAGCTTGATCTCGTAAAGCGCGCCGGCTGATTCCGGGTTTCCGGCCTTGAGTGCCTCCGCGTAAGCATCCCGATAACGGGCGTCGTGCATCAACTGATATTGCGCGTAACGCTTCTCACCCAGGGCGAGCTTGAGTGCGGCCTCGCTCTGGGCCAGCAGTGTGTCGCGCTGCATCGCCCCTTGGGGTGTCGAGTCATCGAGGCCGGCGAGTTGTTCGTTAATTGGGTCGAGCGCGCGGAACATGGACCGAAACTCGTCCGGCGTGGCGTTAAACAACTTGAGCTGGGCGAGGTCGGTGCGCAGGCTGCGGGCGCTGTCCGAATAGCGTAACAAGTATTCCTCCAGTTGGGACGCGCTCAGGATCCCGGCGAGCTCCCGGCGGGTTTGCTGGCGCAGCCGTCCCAGTTCCGCGGGGTCAGGCGTTTTTCCAGCGCGCCGTTGCGCGGCGAGATATTCCTCAACACGGTCCGCAGCCCGCACACTGATTTGTTCCACCGCCTGCTTGACCTCGGTGGGCAGGGTGCCCAGCACCGGACCGTCGAGCGGGATCGGGGCGCGCGAAGGGCGCGGCAGGCTCACCAGATCGCCGCCTTCCCAATTCGACCCGAGCAGGGTCGTGAGCAGTTCGCGGCGCTCCTGGTCGAGTTCGCGGCTCTTGGCATTGGCCTGGGCCACGATGTTTGTGTCCGGCTCGGTCCGCCACCATTGCTGGTCGGGGGTTACAATCTCCAGTGCCCGGCGCCGGGCATAGAGCGCATTCACGTCGGCGATGATAATGTCCCGGATGGTCTGCTCCGGACAGGCAATGTCGTGGAGATTCTTGATATAGGTGGGATAGTCGTCCGACTCGACCTCCTGCCAGGAGAAAAACTGGCGCCGCACAATCACCGCTGTTTTCGCCGGCGCTGGTGTCGGGTTGGTCTCCACCAGAATGGCGGTGCGAGTCAACTGCGGGCTGGGACCGCGCGCCGAGAACATCCACGCCGCGACCAGAACCAGGTTCGCCACGAGCGACCACCAGAATAGAACGCGCCAGCGCATAAAGCTATTTACGGCCAATTGCCGCTCCTGCCAATTGAAAAACGCGCCGCCCGAAAAGTTTCGCCGCAAATCCTGGAGCGCCGGTCTCGCGAGCTGGCGGCTCGGCGTGAAGTGGGAGATTCGTGCCGGATGCGGAGATCGACGCTCCGAGCACGTGATGTTCACCGCGCTTTTGACTCGCGTGACACCGCGGTTCCCGATTTACTTTCGCGCGAATGAAGAAACAGAAAGCCTACGCCGCCGCCGGCGTTGACATCGATCTCGGCAACAAAGTCAAAGCCACGCTCCCGCAATTGCTCGCCAGCACGCACCGCCGTGAAGTCCTCGGCAAGGTCGGCGGCTTCGGCGGCCTGTTCGCGCTCGACGTGAAGAAATACCGCGAACCGATCCTCGTCAGCAGCGTGGACGGCGTGGGCACGAAACTGAAGATCGCCTTCACGATGGACCAGCACGATACCATCGGCGCCGACCTCGTGAACCATTGTGTCAACGACATCGCGGTGCTCGGCGCGGAGCCGCTCTTCTTCCTCGATTACCTCGGCACGGGCAAACTCGAGCCGCACGTCTTCACCGAGATCATCAAAGGCTTCGCCCGCGCCTGCGCGGAAAACAACTGTGCCCTCATCGGCGGCGAAACCGCGCAGATGCCCGGTTTCTATCAAGCGGGCGAATACGACGTCAGCGGCACGATTGTCGGCGTGGTGGAAAAATCCCGCATGCTCAACGGTCAGAAAACCGTGAAGCGCGGGGACGTTGTCATCGGCATCGAATCCAGCGGCCTGCACACGAACGGCTATTCGCTCGGCCGCAAAATTTTCTTTGAACAGCTCGGCTACAAGCCCGAGGCCAAAATCCCCGGCCTCAAGAAATCCATCGGCGCGGAATTGCTGAACGAGCACATTAGCTACGGCCCGCTCGTGCAGAAGCTCATCAAGAAGTTCAATCTCGTGGGCAAGCCGGACCAGGTGAAAGCGTTCGCGCACATCACCGGCGGCGGTTTCGTGGACAACATCCCGCGCGTGCTGCCGAAGACGCTCGATGTCGTCATCAAGAAGGGCTCGTGGGACATGCTGCCCATCTTCCAGATCATCGAACAAAAGAGCGGCGTGCCCGACGAGGAATTGTATCAAGTCTTCAACATGGGCATCGGCATGGTCGCCATCGTCGCAGCGGACAAGGCCGCCGCCGCGCTGAAGTTCATCAAAGCGCAGCAGCACAAGGCGTGGATCATCGGCGAAGTCGTCAAAGGCAAGGGCGAGGCTAGGGTAGTTTGATTTTGGGCTGCGGTGGCAGAGCGCAGTGGCGACACCGCTTTTCGAGCGGGCGGGAGGCGTTGGAAAGTTCGTTTGGCTTTCGTG
Organism: Limisphaerales bacterium; assembly: GCA_044225555.1. Classification (GTDB taxonomy): domain Bacteria; phylum Verrucomicrobiota; class Verrucomicrobiia; order Limisphaerales; family JADLHS01; genus JADLHS01. The sequence continues at coordinate 217,157 of JBGAIM010000012.1, forward strand.
CGTGCGAAAGCGCCGTCGTCGCTGCGCTTTGCCGGCGCAGTCCATGGCGGTTGTTTGAACTTTTATGTGTCAGGCAGTTCTCGTTGCCTTTTCACGGTCTTTGTTGGTGGGGCGAGCGTCCCCGCGAGCCGGCTCGTCGGTAGCCTCGCCCCACCGACTATGTCGCTCCTGACGGCGCTGGATTTTTCATGGCGATGCGGCTCCGCGCTTTCTAAATCCGCATAATCTGCTTACTCTGCGGTCGTGATTTCGCGTCTCCAAAAATTGTTTTTCCTTGGTGCGATCCTAAATCTCCTACTGGCCGTTCCTCTCTACGCCGCGCCGCTGACCGCCACGGTTGCCACACCGTCGCCCGCTGAGTCCGGTTATTTCAAACTCGGCACGACCCAGAATCCCGCCGGTCATGAGCTTTCCGCCACCAGTCGCAGCCTGTTGCTGGATGGGCAACCGTGGTTTCCCGTCATGGGCGAGATTCATTACTCGCGCCTGCCCCAAGCCGAATGGCGCGAGGAATTGCTCAAGATGAAAGCCGGTGGCGTGGACATCGTGGCGACCTACGTTTTCTGGATTCATCACGAGGAGGTGCAGGGCCAATGGGACTGGACCGGCCAGCGCGATCTGAAATTTTTTTTACAGCTCTGTGGCGAGCTGGGTTTCAAAGTCGTGGTGCGACTCGGCCCGTGGTGTCACGGCGAAGTCCGCAACGGTGGATTCCCCAACTGGGTGCAGAACAGCGGTTGGAAGCTGCGCTCGAATGACACGAATTATCTCGCGGCGGCGGAGACGCTTTACAGCGAGATCGCCAAACAATTGCGCGGTCAACTTTGGAAGGACGGCGGCCCGGTCATCGGCGTGCAGGTCGAGAACGAGTTTCGCGGCTCGCCGGATCACCTCATGAAGTTGAAGCGCATGGCCATTGAGGCGGGTATTGACGTGCCGTTCTATATCAAGACCGGTTGGCCGGCGATGAAGTCGCCCGTGCCGCTCGGGGAATTGTTCCCGCTCTTCGGCGCGTATGCCGATGGGTTTTGGGAACGCAGCACTCAACCCATGCCCGGCAACGGTTGGACGAAATTCACTTTCAGCACCACGCGCACCGACACCGCCGTCGCGAACGACACGCTCGGCAACCGCAAGTCCGGCGATACGTCTGGCACGGACAAGTATCCTTATCTCACTTGCGAGATCGGCGGCGGCATGCCCGCGTCCTATCACCGCCGGATGAATTACGACCCGCGCGATGTCACGGCCGTGGTGCTGTGTCAGCTTGGCGGCGGTAGTTCGCTGATGGGTTACTACATGTATCACGGCGGCCAGAATCCCGAGGGCAAACTTTCGACGCTTCAGGAATCCACCGCTACCGGTTACCCGAACGATCTGCCGGTGAAGTCCTACGATTTCAACGCGCCCATCGGCGAGTTCGGCCAGCTCAATCCACAGTTCTTCTGGTTGCGGCGGCTGCATTTGTTCCTGCGCGACTTCGGGGCAGCGCTGTCGCAAATGCCCACGACCTTGCCGGACGTGATTCCTGCAAACAAAGCCGACACGAACACGCTCCGCTGGTGCGTGCGGTCGGATGGTGATGCCGGGTATGTGTTCGTGAACAATTACGAACGCCTGCGCGCGCTGCCCGCCAAAACCAATGTGCAGTTCAAACTGAATCTCCCCGGTGGCGAATTCATTTTTCCGCGCCAGCCGGTGACGATTCCCTCTGACGCGTTCTTTATCTGGCCATTTAAGCTGCACATGGACTGCGAAGTGGAATTGGATTATGCCACGGCGCAACCGGTTTGTCTGGTGACCGGTGATGGCGGGCGGCGGACCTGGTATTTTGCAGCAGTAGAAGGCGTGCCTGCCGAATTCTGTTTTCGCCGTGACGAACTGGCCGTGAAGACTTCATCGGGAACAGTCCGGCGTGAGAATCGCCGGACAGTGGTCGCCGATCTGAAGCCGGGGCGGGAAGCCGCCATTCACATCACCCAGCAATTCGGACCACCGTTAGACATCGTGCTTTTGAGCGAAGCCGATTCGCTGGCGTTCCAGAAGACCGAAGGTAAAATCGTCTTTGAAAAGCCACCCGCGTTTTCGGCCAAAACTGTTCACGCTGAACCAGTGAAATCCGCCGGGCCGCCGCGGGAAATTCCCATGACCAGCGGCAAGTCGCCGGTTGCCATCGCGCCGACGGACGCGGATTTTGCCAGTGCTGCAGTCTGGCAAATCAAGCTGCCCGCGAAGCAGGACCTTAGTGCGAATCCGTTGCTGCGCATCCGCTACGTTGGCGATGTCGCCCGGCTCACGCTCAACGGCAAACTCATCGCGGATAATTTTTACTGCGGCCGCGAATTTGATCTCGGTCTGCGGCGTTATGGGCCGGAGATTTTCACCGGCGACCTGCGTCTGGAGATTCTGCCGTTACGCAAAGATGCGCCCATCTTCATCGAGCCGCAGCACAAGCCGAAGTCTGGCACAAACGATACCGTTCTGACGCTGCAATCCGCGGAAGTCGTCGCTCCAGCGCAGTGAAAAATTTCCCCGGCTTTTGGTTTCTTGTTTCAAGCTGCGCCCATGAAAATTTTGCTCATCGGTTCGGGCGGACGCGAGCTCGCGCTGGTCTTCAGCCCCGTCAGGAGCGACATCATCGGAAATATGCCGCTCCTGAAGGAACTTGGATTTGATTGTAACGTGAAACGGAATTTGATTCTACCACTCGCCATGGCTCATGGCACAAATCGCGCAGGCTGAACCTTCCTGGGACGAAAAGAATGCTGCCGGGAACGCGGCGATCAAAGAGGAATGGTAATCGTGGAACGCACCGTTCAAACCGTTTTGCCTCATCGGCAACATCCATTACGTCGGCGCGTCCGGCATCAGTTCGTTTCTCATCACCACGCCGGAAGAGCACATCCTGCTGGATACCGGCTGGGAAACGACGTAGAATCGCGTTCGGCCATGACACAATCTCCCAATTCATTTGCGCAGAGACGCGGAGAGGCAGCGGACGAACGGTTTTCTTCGCGCCATTGCATTTTGAGCCGTTGGTCCCACGCTGGGAATTCAGGTCCCACTGCGAACAAGACCCAACGCGCCGCTTTCACATTGATCGAACTGCTGGTCGTCATCGCCATCATTGCCATTCTGGCGTCCATGCTCCTTCCCGTGCTGGGCAAGGCCAAGCGGCGCGCGCAACGAACCTCCTGCCTCTCCAACCTTCACCAGATTGGCCTGGCCACTTCCATGTATCTGGTGGACAACGCCGGCAGGATGATGCACGTGCCGGACGCTGAGTTGCAACTTACGCCGCCCGTGGACACGAGCGGGAAGCGCTACAACTCGATGGGCTCATTCATGCCATTGTTTCATCCATACGCGCCGAACGTGAAAATGTGGCTCAGTCCGCCGGTGCCGCTGACGAGCACGAATGAGTGGCAGCAACACTTCTTCAGTCCATGGCGCGAAAACGGCACCAACTCACCGGAACGCGGTTGGGCGAATTATCTCAGCGACAAGCTCGCCGAGCCGAATCCCACTGCCGCCCGGTATCTCCGCGGGCGGACCCCGGAAAGTGTTGCTCTCGCGCGCAAGGCCAGTGTCTCCGACGAGGAATGGTTAATGACTCCCTTTTTTGAGAAACCGTGGTGGGCCGGCTTCAAGGACCAGTGGACCATCGGGGCGAGCGTGCCGCCCGCCGGGGGCTGGTCGGCGCATCACGGGGGTCGCAACCAACTCTACCTCGACCTGCATGCCGGTTGGGTCCGCAAGAACATTGACCAGTAGCTGACTCTGACGGCGTAATCCCGTTGCGAATTGGACTACGGCAACTTTAGCTTGCTCTCGTCGGAAGGAAACCTGATCGAGCTTCGAGAAAACTCGGCTACAAACCGTCGAGCCGCGTGCCCGGACCCAAAGGCACGGTCGGTCAGGAATTGCTGAAAGCACACCTCAGCTGCGGCCCGCTGGTCCAGAAGCTCATCAAGAAGTTCAACCGCGTCGGGAAGCCGGACCAGTTGAAACGCGAGATTGGATTCAAGTCGGTCGCGAACCGGCATCGGTTTTGACGATGCCGGCTCGCACCCACCCGACCCCACGTCAACCCAACCCGGTCGACGTGAAAACTAAACCTCGCACCAGCTCAAAGTTTCAACCGATAGAACACGGTCGGATTCGCCGGGACAAGTGGCACGATGACTACATTCGTCGCGGTTGAGCCGGGCACATCCACCCAGTTGTTGCTCACACCAGTGGTGATCGAATTCGTCTGCACTTGCAACGTCCAGCCCGTGTGATCCAGCGGCCAGGACAGCGTCATGTTGTTACCGACCGTGGTCACCGTGATGGTGGTTGGGGTGGGGTTAACCGTGCTCGTGGAGACGACCGCAATCGTTCCGTTGACGGCGAGTTTATTGGTCCACGCCAGATTTGAATCCGGCAATGCTGGCAGGTTGACCGTGCTGAAGGCGCCGCTGATCGGTGTGCTGAACAGAGTGAACGTGTCACCAGCGGCCAGAGCCGTTGAACCCAGATTGTTCACCGTCAGAGTCGCGCCAGCATTCACAACGACGCTCGGAGCAACCAGCTTGTCGCTGTTCGGAACAGCACCGCGATCAATCTTCATGGTTACCGTGCCACCAATCGTGGTGTTGCCGGCGGTCAAAGTTCCGATGGCTGCCGTCAACGCGCCCCGAGCTGGAATACCGGGCGTCAGGTTTCCGCCAGCCAGCACATTCACCGTGCCGCCCAGCGAACCCGTGCCCGCCAGCGTGCCGCTGGAGTTGACGGTGACTGGGGAAGTGCCGTTGGCGCCGTTGACGAGCAACGTGCCGGCGGACACGGTCGTCGTGCCCGTGTAGGTGTTGTTTCCCGCCAGCACAATTGTGCCCACGTTCCCGGAGCCCACGCCCACGCGGAGATTCCCGCCGCCGCTGATGGGCGCGGTGACGTTTAGCGTTTCCGCGAAGTTCGCGCTACCGTTGACCCCCATCGCGGTGGTCACGCCGGATTGCAACGTCGCGCTGCCCGTGAGCGTTTGCACCAGGTTGTCACCCGTCGAAACGCCATAGACGATCAGCCCGCCGTTGAGCAGCAGGTTGCCGACCGTGATGACCTGACCCCCGGTGCCCTTGAGCAGGAGCTGGCCGCCCTCATCAAGCGCCAGAATGTCGCCGCCGAAGGTGTAGGGGAGATTGTCCGCCGGGGAGCGCACCGTAAACGCGCGCGTGTAATAGCCGTTGCCGGCTGTGGGTGGATTGAAATCTGCCCAGTTCAATCCGGTATTGAAGCTGGAGCTCCCAAAGGCATCGTTGGCCGTGAGCGGAATCCAGTTCAACGCGCTGACACCCGTGACCACCAGATCAATCGAAGTGTTGGCCGTGTTGTTCACCAGGTTGGCCGTAGCACCGTAGGGCAGGGCACCCAGCACGAAGTTGCTCAGGTCCGGCAGTGGGGCGCCGGTGTAATCCACGAGCGTGAACTGGCCGACGGTCAAACCGTAGCCAAAAACGTTGATGGTGGTCGTCCCCGAAACGGTGAGGCCACCGGCGATATTGAGAGCGGAGACAGGTGCCCCGAACAACTGGTCATAGCTCACATTCAACGCCGACGCGCCCGCCAGTTTCAAGCTGGCCGCATTGACAGATGCGCCACCGCCGCTGACCGCGAGGCGGAGAGTTGCGTTACTCACCGTCAGAGTATTCAGACTGGAAGCCGAATTGGGCGAAGAACTCAGTCCACCTGCAGCCACGAAGGTCGGACCGGTGTAAGACGAGAACGCATCGCCCAGGGTCAGCATACCGTCGCCGCTTTTGGTCAAGCCGCCATCAATCGCGTTGTCGCCGCCGATGGAGCTGTGCTGCAGAGTCGAGCTGATGACGACATTCAATCCAGCGGTATCAACCACCGCGCCACCATTCCGCACATTGACCTGGGCCAGGTTGGTCACAAAGAGTTGATTGTCTGCGGTTGGGACGAGCACGCCGCCGTTTAGGTTCAGAATGGCATTTGGCCCAATGGATGAAAGCACATGCGCCGCGCGCAAGGTGCCGCCATCCAGGTTGTAGGTGCCGGACGAAGCAGCGAACCGACCGATGTTAATGTCGCCGCCGGCGTTGACGATGCCGCCGCTCTGATTAAATGTGCCCGGGCCTGCCGACCCGACGCGGATTCCTGCGGCAGCGGTCAAGGTGCCTCCGCTCAGGTTGTAAACGCCCACGCCACCGACTGAGGTGGTTTCGACGCGACCGCCGATGCAGAACGTGCCGGCGCCGGTGTTGAGTTGGGTCACCGCACCTCCGGTTTGATTGACCGTGCCGCTGGCCGTCGAGGCGGCGGCATTGGCCGAGCCGATGTAGAAGGAACTCACCGTGAGGCTCGCCGTGTCCTGAACGTTCAAGGTGCCAATGGACGTGCCGACATCGCCGACGTTGAAGTCGTTGTTGGCTGCAACGACGGTCGTTCCCTTCACGGTCAACGTGCCGTCGTCGGTGCCGTTTTGGCCGATGCTCGCGAAGCTCGCCAGACCCAGGAAGCCGGAACTAAGCGTCACTCCGCCCGCCTTCACAAAAAGATTGCCGGTAAAACTGTTGCTGCCCGGCAACGTGAACTGCCCGACGCCGCTCTTGGTCAAACCGAGCGCGCCGTTGAGGCTGCCGGCAAAGGTGGTGTTGAGACTATTGTTGACCGTGATCGTCGGTGCGCCAGCAGAGACGTCCACCGCGCTGTTGCCCGACAAGTTTGCCCAGGTCTGATTCGCTCCGATGCTGATCGGGCCGTTGGATATCACTGTGTTGCCGGAGTAGTTGCCCGGGACATTCAGCGTCACCGAGCCGGTTCCGACTTTGGTCAAGCCCGCCGCTGAGTTGATTTGTCCGCCCGTGCCTAGGATCGTGTAATTGACCGTGTTGCTGATGGTGACGCTGGCCGGACTGGCGGTGTTGCTCAACAACACCAAGCCGCTGCCAAGATTGTTGAAGGTCACTGCGTCTCCCGGTGGAACATTTTCAATGTAAGTCGTCGGGGTGCCACCGATCAACCAATTGACCGTGTTGTTCAAATCCCAGAGGTTCGGTGAAACACTGTTCGTGCCGGTCCAGACCACGCCACTTCCCACGGACGAGATGGTCACATAGATGACTTTGTTTACGACATCGTTGGACCAAGAGGCCGTCACGCCACGCGGGGCGGTGACGGCGGCATTGAACGTTCCGGAGAGGCTGTTGTATTTGAGAATCGGGAACGTGCCGACGACGAAACTGCCTCCGATGCGAATGGCACTGCTGCCGCTAATGACAATCGAGTTGGCCACGAGCGCCGCGTTGGTGGGATTGCCGGTGAGGCCGTAAGAGAAGTCGAGGGTGGTCACACCACCGCTGCCCAGCGTGAGAGTTCCAATCGAAGCGCTATTGCTGACGGAACTGGCGGAGACGCCGAAACTCGTTCCGTTCCCGACAACCACGTCGCCGCCTGCTTGATAGGCCGGCGTGATGAACAACGCGCCGTTGTTCACGAAGGTCGTTCCGGTGTAGGTGTTGGCGGCGGTCAACGTGGTCGTCCCGCTGCCGTTTTGCACCACGGAGCCGCTGCCGGTGATGGGCGCGCCACTGAAGTCCGTGCCCTGGACTACGGTGTTGGTGCGATTGAACCGTAGCGTGCCGTCGACGGCGATCGCGCCGCTGGTGGAGAGCGAACCCGTCCCGCCGCCGTTGCCCAATTGCAGGGTCGCTCCCGGATTGATGATCGTTCCCAAGCTATACGTGTTCGCTCCGCTGAAAATGAGGATGCCGGTGCCGGCTACTGTCCGGGCCATCGCCCCACTCAGGACACCGCTGAACTCGGTCACCGGGTTGTTGACCGTCATCGTCTTCGCCGAGCCGTTATTGGCCGAGCCGGTGAATTTCAGATTGCCCGTGCCCGCGAAGAAGTTGTTGCCGCCCGCGCCGCTCCCAAAGTTGAGAGTGTTCGTAATGACGCGCGGCGAACTGCCCAGCGACTGGATCGTGGCGCCATCGCCGAAATTCAACCGGCTGCTGCCCAAGGCCTGGTCATGGCCAAGGACCAACGTGCCGCCATTGGGAGCGGTATCCGCAGCCCCGTTGTTGCCGTAAGTGTTCGCGGCCAAAAGCACCAGCGTGCCCGGGCCCGCTTTGGTAAGTCCGAACGCTCCGCTGATCACGCCTCCAACCGTCAGCGTGTTCGCGTTGACGGTCACTGTGCGCGTGCCGGTAAGACTTACCGGCCCCGAGCCGAGATTTAGATTATTGGCGGAACCGGCGTAGGTGAAATTGCCGTTCCAAGTTTGCGCGTTGTTGGCGAGCAACGTCACGTCGCTGCCGCTGCTGTTGTCAATCGTCGTGGCGTCGCCAATCGTCAATGTTCCGCTGCCGATCGCCGAGTTGCCGTTGATGTCCAATTGTCCGCCATTCAGAATGAACCCGCCGCTGAAGGTGTTGGCGCCCGAAAGCGCCAGAGTGCCGGTGCCTGCCTTGGTCAGCGAGATGGCCCCGCCGCCGATTACACCGCCGATCTTCAGGGTATTGGCGCTGACGTTAATCACGCGACTGGCATTGGGAGTGACCGCGCCGGAGCCGAGATTCAAATTAAAGCCCGTGCCGTCATAACCGAAGTTACCGTTCCAAAATTGCGGATTGTTGGGCAGCAAGGTCACATCGCCCGCAGCTGTATTGCCCAGGGTGCCGCCATTGATGGTGAGCGGGCCGGTACCAATCGCCGAATCTGCGCTGCTCGTGCCGCCGTCGTTGATGTTCAACCGACCGCTGGTCAGCGTGGTGCCGCCGCTGTAAGTGTTCGGACCGGAAAGCGAGAGCGTGCCGCTGCCCGACTTCGCCAGGCCGGTGGTGCCGCTGATGTTGTTGGCGCCGCTGGAGGTGATGCTGTATTCCGTGGCCGTGTTGTCCACGTTCACCGGACCGGGGGTGACTGGTGCCGCGATCGTGACGGCTTGCGGACCGGCAACGGTATCATTGAACAGAACACTGTCGCCATTTTGGAAAGTGTTCGCCGGGGAATTGTTGGCGGCGTTGCCTGTCCAATTGGCTGTGCTGAGGACATCCCAGTTGCCTCCGGGACTGGCGGCGTTCCAAATGTCCGAAACGGTATCCACCACGAAGGTCAGGGTAATTCCGGAAACCGCGAGGTGACCACTGACGCCCGGCGGCTGAGTGCCCAGAGTATAACCGGTGGTAGAGCCGGCCATGTTGCCCAGGAGCGGATAACCGCTGCCCCCAACGGCAATCGCGCCGCTGATGCTCTTGACGTTAACCGTCACGGATCCATTGCGGGTCACCGACCCGGGGTTGAGCGGGGCAGTGGTCGTGCCGGCGTTGGCCACATTGTTAAATTCCAAAGTGCAGCCGGTTCCAGTCCCCAAACTCAGACCAACCGGCTGCCACTGGGCCGCCGGACTCGTCACCGTAATTGCCAGCGCGGCGCCGTCGGCCACACTCACTGTGCCGGCGCTGGTTTGCTGCGAATCCAGCACCAATTTACCGGCGCTGACGGTCGTCGCTCCGCTGTAGCTGTTGGCGAGGTTCAACGTGGTCGTTCCCGAGCCAGCTTGAGTGAACGAACCCGTGCCCGCGATCGAGCCGCCACCGAAATCCACGCCTTGCACCACCGAGTTGTTACGGTTGATCGTCAGGTTGCCGTCATTCTGAATGTAGCCGGTGGCAAACAACGAACCCGTGTCACCGCCATTCCCCAATTGCAGCGAACCGCCGCTGATGGTGGTGGCGCCGTCGTAGGTGTTCGCGCCCGCGAGGATCAGCGTCCCGGCGCCGATCTTGGTCAAGCTGCCGCCACTGCCGCTCATCGCTCCGGAGTAAATCGTGCTTTGGCCATTGTTACCGATGGTCAGGGCTACGGAGGCGCTGGAGGTATTGAGCAACGCGAGATTGCGTGTTCCTTTTAGCCCGCCCAACGTCGCCGCCACGGTGAAAGTGCTGCCACGAAAACTCAAGGTGCCCGCGTCCGCCGCCGCGAGGTCCAGCGTGCTGTTTTGCAGCGCGAGGCTGGCGCCCGCCGGCGCGGCTGCGTTCGTGCTCAGTTGCAGTCCGCCAGCCATAATCCGGGTGTCGCCGCTGTAGGTGTTCACGCCGGAGATCGCGAAGACCGAGGCGCCCGCTTTGATGAGGCCCACGCTGGGATTGCCGCCGGAAATCGTCCCGGTCATGAGCGCGCTGGGATTCGCCGTGCTGGCGACGGTGATGGTGCGCGTCGCGCCGCCTAGGTCAACGTTGCCCGTCAAGGTCAGGCTGTTGCCACCGGCATTGGCGCTGTTGAAGGTAAAATCGCCACCGACCGTCATCGAGTTGGTGAGCGTTCGGGCGGCGGTGCGCGCAGCGAGCGATCCGCCATTCATGGTTATTGTTCCAGTTCCCAAGGCGAGGCTGCTGCTGAACTGAATCTCTCCGGCATTCACGATGGTGCCACCGCTATAGTTATTTAGACCGCCTACATTCAAGTACATACCACCCACGCCGTTTTTCGTGAGCGTCCGCGCGCCGCCGCTTTCAGTCATCAGCCCGGTGAACTGCAATGAATTGCCGCTGTTCCCCGTGCCGGTTACCGCCGTATCAATGGTGAGATTGTCGGCCAGCGTAAGTGGTGTGGAAATCACGTCCAAAACCGTGTTCGCCGCCGTTGGCTTGGCCAGCAACGCACCGCTGCCGTTGTTATTGAAGGTCAAAGTCGCCCCACCGCTGGCCGCCAGCGTATAGGCAAAATAGCCCGTGGTTGGGTCGCCGATGTTCAACGTGCCCACAATCCTGGCTGTCGTATCAATCGTGACGGTGCGATTGGCCGTGAGGTCGAAGTTCAAGCCCACAGTGTCGCCCGCGGTGGTGCCGGGCACGGTGGGATTGGAGCTCCAGTTGGTGGCTGCACTCCAGATGCTGGCGGCATTGTTCGTCCAATCGCCGCTGGCCGCATAGTTGTTGAGCGCAGCAAGCAGTGTCAGCATGCCAACCAAACCAGATTTCCTGCCTAGCCCGAGCGCCGAGGTACTGGCCGTCAACCACGTCCGGCCGCGCCCCAACCAGAGGGATGATCGTTGACGGTGTTGATAATGGGTGGGGCGTGAATTACACGTGGGCCAGAGGCGGTGGTGCGGTCCATTCATTGGTTGTTTGCGTTGGTTGTTGAACCCATCGGCCATCCACAGTCAGCATCCCCCGGGTGGGGTTCATGGCAGCATCATGCCTTTGGCCAGCTCTGGGCTTCACTCCTTCAGTGCGCAATCACCACCTCAAACCGGAAAATCTTTTTTTAGTTAAGCCCCGTTTCCCGGATTTCACGCTGTTCCTGCCAGTTGCGTCATTCCCCCGGAAGCGAGCGGCGTGGTTGGGATTGGGCTTGACGGGGGGCGGGTTCGGAGCAGGCTCAAGCCACTATGCAAGCGGAACATCCTCCTCAAGCGGCCTGGTTCGCGATCCTCATCCCAATTCTGATACTGCTGGCACTGTGGGATGGCGTGTGGAAAGCCATCGCGATGTGGAAGAGCGGCCGGAACAACCAGCTCGCCTGGTTCATCTGCCTCGCCATCTTCAACACGGTCGGCATTCTGCCAATCATCTACCTGTTGTGGTGTCAGAAAAATCGGAATTCGCCACCGAGCCCGGTCGCGTAAGTCACTGGGGCGTGAAAAGGCATTGACCAAGAGCACGAGCGGTTAGCTCCATCGGTTGAAGGTTGACTGGGACGGCAATCCGCTCACGATTGCCTGACGACTATGATCAAGCTGGAATCGGGCCGCGAGATTGGATTGGAGAGCCTCAACCAGGAAAAGACGTATGCCAATCTTCTGGAGGGACTGCCGCGGATACCATTCAATAACCACATCATCGAAGGTTGGCGCAGGAGGTATGAAAGCTCTGGGCTGGTCGTAATTGAACCGGTCAGAAAGGGGGATCCGAACCCGAAAGGCCAGCCGGACGATGACATCTGGGGACCAGTTGAATTTCTGCCGCCCATCGTTTGTGTGGGAATGTTCCAGTCTGAGCCCGTGCGAAACGAGCGTGAGGATTTCTCATTGCTGAATATCCTGTGGTTTCAAGACACCTTCGCACTGCCGATTGATCCTGAAGTGGTGGCACAAATCAGGAAGTTGGACTGGGAGAATCTGGCATTCAACTGGACCATGTAGTGGGGACGCCAGGAACCCATCAGGGAAGCGATGGCTGGGCGCGAGCGGACGTCCGCGCTCGGAACGGTTGATGTGAGCAGCGATTAAAGTCGTCTTGACGTGCTGTCGCAACCTCATGATTTGACGCACGCGCCCCACCAGCGCTCTTGCGCATAAAGTCGTCAAATTCTGTGAAATGCCCGCTCCCGAAGACCGGGTTCTGGGAATAAAGCCGCAAAAGCAAAAACGCGCTCAGGGGTGAATATGACTCCGTCCAAATCAACAACATGCGAGAAAACCGCCTTCATCAAACATTGAAACCAAACGCATTCGCCAGTATGCTTGGCCATGAATTCGAATGACGGCGAGCAGGACACATGAACACCACTCAAAGAGTTCAGCGGTTTAAGATTCTCAAGCGAAGGGAATTGCAGGCGAAGCACGCTAAGGGACAGATCAAAATTGCCGACTTCACGCTCGCAGCCGCAAACAGAATTAAACGCCAGCCACTGGATGTGAGTCGGGTTGAGATTTTGGAATATGAGATTAGCCCCGATACCTGAAAGATTTCACCCAAAAAGGCGTATTTTTGTCCCTTCTGATTTCAGCGGGATCATCCAACACGTTCCGGCAGGGTGTCCCTTGGTTGGGGGGCAAGCCGTTGCTTGGTGGCAGCAACAATACTGTCCGTCAGCAACTCCCATCACGAGTTGCGATATTGATTTTTGGGGCTATAGAGACGATTTAGATACGTTGGCAAAGGCAATCGGCCACAGACCACTTTACCCGCACAAATACGAGATGACAGTCTGGGTTGGCGGAATTACGCTGAATATCAACGGAGAAAAAACACTGGTTGAGTTCATCAACACCGTGCCCGGACTAGACAGCGTTGTCGAGGAAAAGGCATCCATTCCTCAACTGTTCAGCACAGGCGACACCCAAAAGAGCCTGTTGGTTCTTTCTCCCGTGTCGCTCGTGTTGGCAAAACTCTACGCTTTGAGGGCTTTCGATCAAGACGGAAGGCAAGATGAACTACATCTAAAAACGAGCTTGGTTACTGCCAATCACTTCATAATGCAATTGCTCCACGAAACGAAAATCAAACAGGTTCTTTGGAACGTCGAGCGGCTGATCGCGGTTAGTCAATACAACCCCTACCGACGGCTACAGGAGAAACATGGATTTGAAATTTTGACTGCCGTCCCCGTCAGGCAAATTCAAGAAGCCGCGGAGAGCAATACTTTGCCTGAGGAAGATCGAAACCGCCTGCAAAATTTCCAAAGCACGCGGTGGCCACAAGTCTTGAGACGAGCCTCCTCTGTTGATCTTGGCAGCATCGGCTAAACTCACTTCCGCTTAGAAAAGTCAGCCAGGATGTAATCGCAGCTGGGAATTCCAAGGATTGTTGTTTGTGCCTTATTGGGAATCCAACCATGGTCAAAGTCTGGTTGGATCAAACGTTGCACTTCCTCCAGCCGGTCGTGAAGCAATCGCGTTCCTCGCATCCCGGCAAACGAGAAATCAGCCCAGCAAGGCCGTAATCCTGGCGGCCCCGCCAACCGCCGAAGCGCTTGCTCCGTCCGTGGCAGACGTGACAATCGACTGGCAAACCAGACGGACAATCCCGTCTCTTTCAGCAATCTGGACTTCGACACCCGACCCAACCGGGCAGCAGATTTCCCTCGACCTTGCGGCAGGACTCCGCGTCCCGCTCCGACCAATCCACCTCCGCCCAACTCAATCCCTCGGCATGCAAGTTTCGCAAGGCGCACGGACGTGTTTAATCACTTTGGACGACTTTATTCACAGACCACAGTTGATGTATTTGGGATCAGCGCATGGGCAGGAGTTCGCGGACGCGGCAGTTAGGGCAAAATAGGTAAGCTTTGACTTCGCCGGAGTCGGAACGGGCTGTCGGCGGAGGTCTTGGGTGCGACCCAATCTTCCCGTCGTTGAAACGCCATCGCTGGATAGTAAGTCATTTGCGGAGATTGGCACAGCGGGACGGACAAAGGCGGTCCAAGGGTGAGAATGGAGGATTGCAGAAGCCAGGAGCCAGAAGGCGATGGCTGGGGAACATTGAACATCGAACATTCAACGCTCAACATTCAACTTCGGAGGGGGAGGAGAGGAGCTAGGAAATGGGAGATGGGAGCGCAAAGCGGAGGGACGAAGGTCGAAGGAATCTCCCTTGACGGAACGGCTAGTCGGCGAGGCAGGCCCAGAGGAGGGCGGCAATCAGCAACAGGGCGATCGCTCCGCCACAAATCCAGGCGACGCTCCGACGCGATTGCTTTTCCAACTCCGATTCGCCCAAGAGGCTGCGATCGCGAATTGCCGAGTCGGCCAGCCAAAGGCGCACCACCAACTCGATCAGCTCCGCAAACATTGGCAACCCCGTGTTGTCCGCCCATGCTCCCCAGGACTCAGGCACAGCGGCGCCGCAGCAATGGGTGCGCCCGCGTCAGCGGCTGAGTTGCGACTTGGGTGGCTCAGGCCGGTTGCGGTCGCCGGCGAGATGAATCCAAAGGGGCGCGCGGCAACGTCCGTGGCGGGCGGGAGGCGGTTGAGGATCACGGGGAGTAGTTGCGTCCGCTTGAAGGCGGGATTGGTCCGGGCGTAAATCTTTTTCATCGTCGTGTTTTTAGACTCCGGTGGTTTCGGATTTGTTGCGGACAATTTCTGCCGGGTATTCGGTTACGACACGAGCCGCAGGGTTAACGGATAGCGATAGCACACTCCGTTGGACGCTTGGACCGTGGCGATGACGGCGAAGACAAACGAGCCCAGCCAAAGGACCAGCAGCAACGGAATGCCAATGAACACCAGCACGAGTGGCAGGCAGCAAAGGCTGTAGATCAGAATCGAGAGGTGGAAGTTAAGGGCTTCACGGGCATGAGCCGCGACGGATTCCGATTCCTTGCGCATGGCAAGATAGACCACGAGCGGCAGCAGGATGCCGACGCCCAGCAGGGCCGAGAGATGGCTCAGCATGCTCAAGATTTTGTCGCTGCCCTGGCGGGCGGCGGGCAGGTTGGTCAGAGTTGCAGTTTCCATAGTTTACCTTTCATCGGTCATCGCGACCGGCTTTGTTTCCATCGCGTGACGCGCTTACTTACGGCGCTACTTTACTTGGACGGAGGGGCGGCACAATTACATCAACAGGCCCGCTTTGTACCGCGATGATTTGGACGGCCCCGCTGATGCGCGTCGCATTCGAGATGACAAGGTGGAATGCGACGCCGGAGCAGTCTGCCGCCGTCGCCAAGATCCTTGGCATGGAGGGTGAAGTCCGAATGACGAATGACGAAGGTTTGCGGGGCTGGTTCTAGGGGGAGCGGAGGCGGTAGAAGCGGTTGGGGAAATTGGTCCACTGCGTGTCGATGTATTGGATCGCGCCGTTGGTCAGGGTACAGGACCGGAGCTTTGTCCAAGCTGATCCGGTGAGATTAGTGGTTGCTTCGATAAGGATGGGAATGTTCGGAGTGCCGGTAACGGGCAGGTAAAAGCCGGAAGTCTGGACACCGAAGTTGGGATGGTCAATTGGGGTGATGGGGTTCCACAAAACGCAAGGACGTCCACCGAGCGTAGCAGTCCATCCCGTGGTGCCTGGCAGGTAATAAAGTGTTGCCTTGTTGGCGTTGTAGAAAACAAACGAACTGCCCAACGCGGGCGCATTGCCGCAGAAATACACAGCCGTGAGGCTGCTGCACACGACGAAGGCGCGATCTCCCAGAAGAGTGATGCTGGCCGGGATCGTAATGTTCGTCAGACTGCTGCAGGAAGCGAACGCATAGCCGGGAAGTCGCGTGATGCTTTTGGGAATCACCACCGTGGTCAAGTTGACACTCGATTCGAATGCGTTACCCAAGATGTTGGTCACGCCGTCGGGAATG
>JBGAIM010000027.1:0-36231 GCA_044225555.1 Limisphaerales bacterium
CCCCGCCCGTCGGCACGTACTGGGTCGGCTGGTATGATGGTATCGACGAGTCGCCATTGCTCGTTGCTCAGATCCATCCACCCACATTGTACGTTATCG
The DNA here is from genome assembly GCA_044225555.1 of Limisphaerales bacterium. Classification (GTDB taxonomy): domain Bacteria; phylum Verrucomicrobiota; class Verrucomicrobiia; order Limisphaerales; family JADLHS01; genus JADLHS01. The sequence continues at coordinate 100 of JBGAIM010000027.1, forward strand.
ATAAAAGTACAAGAACATATTTATGAGATGGCTTCTAGTAAACAGTATCAGACTTTCCGAATCAAGTCCTCGACCTGCTCCAAGAGATGCTGTCCGTCCAAATCACGACCTGCGCGATATTCAAGATATGCTTGCTCAATCAAAGCGCGGCACTTCGACACCACGTCGCCGTGCTTTTCGTGGACTTGGAAAAGCGTCAAGCCATAACTCAACCCAACAAATGCTCGCTCCAGATTCATCTGCTCGTTCGGAGACCGCCACTCCTCTTCAGGAAACATATCCGGGGAATACGACAGGACATAAACCAAGAAATCCCTGAAGCCGACCACGTCGTTGAACCCGTAATACGAAGCTCGATCTGCGTTCGGCGAGGAAGAGTTGGAAGACTCCAGCTTCATTTGTCGCCTCGCCCCGTAAAGCCCGCCAGCATCACCGCAATCTTATCAATCTCCGCACGACCGCTGTGTTCCGTGTCCGGTGCGGAATAACGATTGAGCATGATGGAGAAGGCGAGGCGTTCGCCAGCGGCAGTGGTTACGTAACCAGACAGCGAGTTCGCCCAGCGCAGTGTGCCGGTCTTGGCGCGCACGTTGTTAGCGGCGGGTGTGTTCTTCATCCGGTTGCGCAACGTGCCATCCACACCGGCAATCGGCAGCGCCTTGAGATAAGCGTCGGCCTCCGCGTGTCGGCTCATGAACTGGAGCAGGGTGACAGTGGCGTTGGGAGTGGCGAGGTTGTTGCGGGACAAACCGGAGCCTTCCTCAAATTGAACATCGCCGCGCTGGATACCGGCCCTAGCCAGGAATTTTTGCAGCTCGCGGATGCCGAGGTCTTCGGAATTGATGGGAGCGCCGGGCTCCGACCCGGCTTGTTTATCTCCGCTTTCCGCTTCGCGCTGGATCGGAGATCGGCGCTCCCGCTCCCCGACATGCGCCAGCAACAAATCCGTGTAGAGATTTTGTGACGGCTTCTGCACTTCGCCCACAAGGTCGCGCATGGGCAACGACTCGACCGCACCCAGTTCGATGAGTTTGTCCACGTCGAGCGGTCGCACCTGACGATCCAGCCAGTTCACCGTGCGGGTCTTCCCGCTCACCTTGACGCCATTGCGGGCCAGCGCCTCGCGGAAGAACGCCATGAACAGTCCGGCAGGATTGTGCATGGTCACATCGTCCGTGTAGTTGGTCGCATCCAACGGCATTTGCCCGGACACATACACCACGTTCTGCTCGATGGGCCGGTAAAAGGTGAGATCGCGTTTGCCACCAGCGGCAACGGTTTGCGTGCGATTGCTCAACACGAGGTAACTGGTGGCGGGCACGAGCGTGAGCTGGCAAGGCGCACCGTTGCTGACGCCGGGTCGGGCCACGACCTGGAGCGTGTTGTCATTAAGCGTGAGCGCCGAGATTTCCGCGCCGTAGTAATAATTCATGTCGTCCCACGCCCAGCCCGAGCCATACGGCGGACCCTGGAAGAAACTTTCATCACCCACCAGATCGCCACTGATGCGTTTGACCCCCGCATTGGTGAGCGCGGCCACGAGGGGTTGGAGGGCCGCAAAAATATCGCCGCCATTCAGCCGGGCATTGATGGTCGGATCGCCTCGACCGTAAACAATCAAGTCGCCCTTGAGCGTGCCACGTTTGTCCGGCTTCGCCGTCGAGAAAAGCGACGTGCGGATGCGGTAATCGCCGCCGAGTTTGTCCAGCGCCAGCGCCATCGTATAGAGCTTGCAGTTGGAGGCCGGGCTGAACAGTTTCGCCGCATTCTGCTCGAAAAGAATTTTACCGGAATCTAGGGAAACGATCTTCACGCCCCACATCGCGGCCGCAAAACGGGGATGAGAAAGATGATTGCTCAATTGCTGCTGGAGGTCGGCGAGGCTGGCTGACGGCGCGGGGGGTTGCGCAAAAACTTGGTGCGTCAGCAGGAAAAGCAGAAGGAGCGCAGCCGTGTCCTTAAGACCAGCCGCCGAACCGCCGAATAATCGCCACCACCATCCGCTGCGACTGGCGCTGCGCACACAGTCGCGGTCCGGCAAATTCGCGATCTGCGTCTCTGAATGCATCTTCACTTTTCGGGTTCGCGTTCGAGACCGAGTTTCTTTTCCACCTTGCGCACACGGCGGAGCAATTCGGGCAGGTGCTGGATGGCGAGCATCTGGCGTTTGGTTTGTTTATCGGGTTGCGCGGGCGTGCCCAGCCATATCTGGCCGTCGGGAATGTCGTGCATCACGCCGGATTGCGCCGCGATGGTCACCTTGTTGCCGATGTTGAGGTGACCGGCGAGACCTGCCTGTCCGGCAAGGATGACGTAGTTCCCCAGCTTGGTGCTGCCGGCGATGCCAACCTGCGAGATGACGATGCAATGTTCACCGATCTGCACGTTGTGCCCGATCTGCACGAGGTTGTCTATTTTCGAACCTTTGCCAATGATCGTCGGGCCGAGGGCGCCGCGATCAATCGTCACGTTCGCGCCAATCTCCACATCGTCGCCCACGAGGACGTTGCCCGTTTGCGGCACTTTGCGGTGAACGCCCCCATCGAGCACGTAACCGAAGCCGTCCGCCCCGATGACCGTGCCGGCATGAACCCGTACGCGCTGCCCGAGCTCGGTGCGCGGATAGAGCGTGACGTGCGGAAACAAGACTGTGCCGGCGCCGAGTTTACAGTCGTCGGCCACGACGTCACCAGCGTGCAACACCGCCCCCGCCCCAATCCAGGACCGCTCGCCGACCACGCAATTTGGCCCAAGATAGACGCCCGGGTCTACTTGAGCTGATTTGGCGATGACCGCGCTGGGGTGAATCCCCGCTGGAACGGGTGTTTCCGGAAAAAACAGGGCGACCGCCCGTGCAAAAGCGATGCGGGCATTTGCCACCCGGATCAGGACCTTTCCGGCAGCCGAAGTGTTTGCGCCGCTGACGATAATACCGGAAGCGGGACTCTGCTCAGCACGGGCAAAAAACTCGTCAGTTTCGGCAAAAGTAAGGTCGCCAGCTTGGGCACGATCAGCGTGAGCGAAACTTTTGAGAGGCGTCTGCGCATCGCCCAAAACCTCGCCTTGCAGGTGTTTGGCTATCTCAGCGGCGGTAAAAGACATTTTGGTTGAGGCAAGTCATCCGTTGACTTGAAAAATATTCGCCACTATAAAGACGCCCGAAATCAATTCAACCCCAACTTTATATGGCCAAAACACTCCGGGTCGGGATGATCGGTTATGGATTCATGGGCAAGGCGCATTCCAACGCTTGGCGGCAGGTGTCGCACTTCTTTCCGCTCAAGGCCCGGGTCGAGATGCACACCATCTGCGGCCGCAACCGGGCACACGTGGAAGCGGCCCGGGCCCAACTCGGCTGGCAATTCGCCGCCACCGACTGGAAGGAAGTCGTCGAATCCCCGCTGATTGACATCGTGGATGTCTGCACCTCGAATGTCTCGCACACGGAAATTGCCACCGCCGCCGCCAAAGCCGGCAAACAGGTGCTGTGCGAAAAGCCGCTCGCCCTTAACGTGGCCGATGCCGAGAAGATGGTGGCCGCCGCGCGCAAGACCAACGTGAAAAACATGGTGGTATTCAATTACCGCCGCGTGCCAGCCATTGCGTTTGCGAAACAAATCATTGAATCCGGTCAACTCGGGCAAATCCGCCACTTCCGCGGGACCTATCTTCAGGATTGGATCAGCGATCCCAAGTTCCCGATGAACTGGCGACTGCGCAAGGACGCGGCCGGCTCGGGTTCCCACGGCGATTTGAACGCGCATCTGGTGGACACCGCGCGCTTCCTCGTCGGCGACATCACCGAGACCATCGGCTTACAGGAGACGTTCATCACCGAGCGACCCAAGGAAGCCGCCGCCGTGGGGCTGACCGCCTCCGCCGGCAAAGGGGTGGAGAAAGTGACCGTGGACGACGCGACGGCGTTCCTCGCGCGGTTCGCTCCGAGCAAAAGTGTCGCCGCCGGCGCTTATGCGACCGTTGAAGCCACGCGGCTCGCGCCCGGTCATAAGAATTATAACCGTTGGGAAATCAACGGCAGCGAAGGCAGCCTTGCCTTCTGCTTCGAGCGCATGAACGAGTTGGAATACTGCAACCGCAACGACCCGGCGGACAAACCCGGCTTCAAAACCATCATGGTCACCGAAGGCAGTCATCCGTATTTCGGTGCCTGGTGGCCGCCTGGACACGTCATTGGTTACGAGCATACGTTCATTCACACCGTGGCCGACTTCGTCAATGCCATCGCCACCAACAGCGAAGTACATGCGGACTTTGCGGACGGCGCCAAATGCGTGGCCGTGCTCGAAGCGGTCGTCAAATCGGTGAAAGCCGGCAAGTGGGTCAAAGTCGCGAATATCAAGTGATCAACCAACGTCAGGGACACAGGGAATCATGAAAACAGTAAAAGCAGGAATTATTGGAACCGGTTTTATCGGGCCGGCACACGTGGAAGCCGCGCGTCGCGTGGGCTTCGTGGAAATGATCGCGTTGTGCGAGGCAAACGACGACCTCGCGCGCAGCAAAGCTGCTGCGCTCAACATTCCTAAGTCCTACGGCAGCGTGGATGCGTTGCTGAAGGACAAGGAAGTCGAGGTCATCCACAACTGCACGCCGAACCATGTTCACTTCGAAATCAGCAAGAAGATCATGGCCGCCGGCAAGCACGTCATCTCGGAGAAGCCGTTGGCAATGACCACCAAGCAATCCAAGGAATTGGTCAAGCTCGCCGCCAAGTCCGGCGTCGTGAACGCGATTGATTTCAACTATCGCTATTACCCGCTCGTGCAAGAGGCGCGAGATCAGGTCGCCTCCGGCAAACTCGGAGACGTCTTCCACGCCACGGGCAGCTACACGCAAGACTGGCTGTACCTCGCCACCGATTGGAACTGGCGGCTCGTGCCGGAGTTCAGCGGCGAATCCCGCGCCGTGGCTGATGTCGGTTCGCACTGGTGCGATGCGATTCAATTCATCACCGGCCTGAAGATCGCCAAGGTTTGCGCGGATTTTCAAACGATCCACAAGCATCGCATGAAGCCGAAGAAACAGGTCGAAACGTATTCGGGCAAGATGCTCAAGCCCTCCGATTACGAGCCGATGCCGATCAACACGGAAGATTTCGCGAGCGTGTTGTTCCAGTTCGACAACGGCGCGCACGGCTCCTTCAGCGTTTCGCAATGTTTCGCGGGCCGGAAGAACCGCCTGTTCTACGAACTCGCCGGCTCGAAGAAATCGCTCGTGTGGGATCAGGAACGGCCCAACGAACTCTGGGTTGGCTATCGCGAAAAGCCGAACGAACTGCTCATCAAGGATCCGTCTTTGCTCAGCGAGCGCGCCCGGGCCTATGCTCATTATCCCGGCGGCCATCCGGAAGCGTATCCCGACGGACTCAAGAATTTCCTGCTCCGCGTTTACTCCCACATCGCGGGCAAGGAGAAGGCGGACTTCAGCACGTTCCAGGACGGGCACGACGAATTGGCCATCTGCGAAGCCATTCTCAAGAGTTCGAAGTCGAAGAAATGGGAGACCGTGCGCTACTGATCGTTGCGCTCAAAACCCTGACGTTTCTCAACCAAGCCGCTTCCAAGTGAAGCGGCTTTCTTGCGTCAACGGATGCCAAGCATCTCCGCCGCCTTGGCCTTAATGCCTCCGGCGCGCATCAAACTTTCTCCGACGAGAATCGCCCGTGCCCCGCACTTCGCCAATCGTTCCACATCCGCGCGGGTGTCAATCCCGCTCTCGGCCACCAGCAGCTTTCGGGACTGGGAAGGGGGGACTGGGAACTGGGAGAGTTTGGCGGCGAGCCGTTCGGTGATGGCGAGGTCAACCTTGAAGGTCTTAAGGTCGCGATTGTTCACGCCAATCAACTGCGCACCGATGGCGAGCGCGCGATCCAGTTCAACTTCATCATGCACTTCCACCAGCACGGACAGCCCGGCTTCGATGGCCAGATCGTGAAACCGCTTCAGCCGCGCGTCATCGAGAATGGCGACAATGAGCAGAATAGCATCCGCGCCCCATTCGATGGCTTCCAGAATCTGCCGCTCATCAATGATGAAATCCTTGCGCAACAAAGGCAGCTTCACGACTTCGCGGATTTGCCGGAGATAATCCAGCGAACCTTGGAAGAACTTCTCGTCGGTCAGCACGGACAGACAGCTCGCGCCGGCATCCTCATATTCCTTCGCAATGCGAACGGGGTCGAAGTTCTCGCAGATGACGCCTTTAGAGGGCGAGGCCTTCTTCACCTCCGCAATCAACGCCACATCCCCGGCGCGGGGGCTGCGGAGGGCGGCCAGGAAGTCTCGCGACTCTCCCCGCTCCAGCATCGCGTCGCGCAAATCGCCCGCTGCGATCAACCGCTCCGGCAGCTTCGCGACTTCGAGCTTTTTCTGCTCAACGATGGTGTCGAGAATGTTCACTCTTCCTCGTCCTTCACGCCCTGCATCCGCTTGAGCGGACAGCCGGCGCGCAGCCAGCCGTTCACAAAAGCGTCGAGATCACCGTCCATCACGCCTTGGACATTGCTGGTTTCCACGCCGGTCCGCAAATCCTTCACCATGCGATACGGCTGGAACACGTAGCTGCGAATCTGGTTGCCCCACGACACACTGCCCTTTTCGCCGTAGAACCGTTCCATCTCGGCCTTCGCAGCGTCCTGGCGTTGCGCGAAAATTCGCGACAGCAACAAATTCATCGCCGTCGCGCGATTCTGGTGTTGGGACCGCTGTGCCTGTGAGGCCACAACCAAGCCGGTGGGAATGTGCGTGATGCGCACGGCGGTTTCCACCTTGTTTACGTTCTGGCCGCCCTTGCCGCCGGAACGAAACGTGTCCACTTGAAATTCATTCGGCGGAATCACGATCTCGGACGACGCTTCCTCAAGCTCAGCAATCGTGTCCACGCTGGCAAAACTCGTATGCCGGCGCTTGTTGGAATCGAACGGCGAAATGCGCACCAGCCGGTGCACGCCGCGTTCAGCCTTGCAGTAACCGTAGGCGTTCTCGCCCCGAATCAACATCGTCACGCTCTTGATGCCCGCGCCTTCACCGGGCAGCGCGTCTTCCACCTCCAGCTCCCAACCGCGCGATTCGGCCCAACGCTGGTACATGCGCATCAACATGCTCGCCCAGTCGCACGCCTCCGTGCCGCCGGCGCCGGCGTTGATGCTGAGGATGCAATTGTTCTTGTCGTGCGGACCGTTGAGGAAAACTTTCAGTTCGAGCGCGTCGAGTTCCTTGAGCAGTTTCGTGACATCACGCGCCACTTCCTGTTGCACCTTGGCCTGCGCGTCCGGTGGCTCGGCTTCGCCGAGTTCGATCATAACGCGGAAATCTGCGAGGTGTTTCTCCGCTTGAAACAGGGGCTCAATCTTCCCGCGCAGGGTGTTGGCTTCGTCAATGACCTTCTGGGCCTGTTCGCGATTGTTCCAAAACGACTCCGCCGCCATCTGGGCTTCTAGCTCGCCCAGGCGCTTCTGCGTGCCCGGGACGTCAAAGAAACCTCCGCAGGTGCGTGAGCTTCTGCGCCGCCGTTTCCACCGATGCTGTAACAGTCTCGAACATAGGGCGCGGAGGGTAGCGGAGAGAGGCTGGCGGATGGAAGATGGAAATGAATGAAAATAGCCGGTCGTTACAGTTCGCCCTCGCGTTCGGCGTAAAACAATTGGTGCGCTCGGTCGTAGTCCGCTTCCGGCACGAAGACTTTGGCCGGACGATTCAAGTTGCCGTCGTCCGGTGCGGCTGGGTCAACAAATTCCTGTGTCGCCGTGATGCCGTGTTTCTCCAGCATCACCACGAGCATCTCGGTGTTGATCACCGGGCCGGTGTAAAAGAGTTTCACGTGAGAAATTAACCACGGATGAACACCGATGGTCACGGATAAATCGAGGGCCAAGCCAATTACGGCAATACCAGCCGGTTCGTCGCCATCCCCGTCTTGATCAAGGCCTCCTGTAACTTCCGGCTCTTAAACGACTGCACCGACCCGTCGCCAAAACCAATGTTGGCCTTTTGGAGATGCATGTCCTTTTGCCAACTCACATGACTGTTCGTCCAAAGCAAAAGCATGCCTTGCTCGGATGGCGAATCGTTGACCAGCAAGTTCGCATCGCCGGAAATAAACCGCGTTGGTCTGGCGACGTTTGCATCCACGCCAACGAAGTAGCTCACATTGCAGTCGTTAGTAAAAGGTATTCCGTTGCCAGGGACATCGGTTTCAGGTCGGGTAAAAACGGTGGCGATGACCCGGCGAGGGTTCGGGTCCTCGGGGCAAATCAAAAGTTTGGGGGTGTTGAGTTCATTCGACATCACCAAGTAACTGGCGTAGGCAAATCCGCTCTGGACCAATTCCCTCGCGCCACCGTCGGCCACGGGCACTTGTGCCGGAAATTTGTTTCCGTTGTCATTTGCCCAAAGCTGATATGCCAAGCCGACTTGCCGGAGGTTACCCACGCAACGCATACCCAGCGCAGGGCGCTTGGGGCGAGCCAGAAGCGGAAGTAGCACGGCAGCCACCGCCGCCAACACCGCGAGAATCAAAAGATCCAGGCGGGTGAAACCAATCCGCCCGGCCCGCTGGTTTGTTTTCATAGCCGATTTTGGGCAAGCATCGGCGCACGTCACGCCTGCCGTAGCTTCCATGCGAGTTGACTCAACCGACGCCGATCCCCCGCCCAGTCTCACGAACTGATTGGCGCGCGCTGCCGCGCAAGTCGCCGCCGCTTCTTTTGCCACTGGTGAAGCTGGCGGGCCAGATAGACCAACACAACCAACAGCACAAGCAGATAGAACCACTTGAAGGCGGTTTGCAAAACCCGCACCACCAGTGCATCGGTCTCGCCCATGGCTGAATCGTCCGCGACGACATCTGCCGGTTGAACGGCGGGCGCGTTCGTCACCACTGCAAAAACCTGATTCGTGATTGCAACCGGGGAACGCTCGACGCCCGACGGGGAGGTTGCTGGGGCATAAAGGGGGACTGAACCCGTGCGCCCCGGGTTCGGAAAATTTGCTTTGGGACCGAGTGGATTGGCAGGATCGGGTTGGCCGGATGGCGGTGGGTTATTGCGGGTTGCGACGGTCGGGACTGGGCGCGGGGGTGCGGGAGAGGGTATGGCTGGTGGCGACTTGGTTGGTTTGGAAGAGTAGGATTGCGCGATCGCGAGATTCAACCCTGGACCATTTGGATGAAATTCCACGTGTCCATCGGCAAACAGCAAGTGGCCCTTGAACTGATGAAGGCTTTCTGACCACGACCTTTTTTCTGGTGGACCCATGCCCGAGCCCGGTAAGCAAGCCCAGTGATACGGTAAAAGATTTTTGTCCGAAGCCAGAATGGCGGTGGCTTTGCCTGCTTCCCCGGCAGTCAGATCGAAATTTCCCGAGTAACTGCAATGGCGATATGGCGCGACTCCGGCCCCATCCAGCAGCCATGTGAAGTTGGTGGGTGCGACATTGCGATCCGCCGGACAAAGCAGGAGCTGGGCATTTACCAACTCGTTCGACAGTGCTTGCAGTGTCCGAACGGAGTTGTTCCCGCATTCATCGAGATTACGCAATTCCTCCATTCCCCCATCACGGGTCGAAACTTGCGCGGGGTAGTGGTCGTTGTGGTCATGAGCAAAACTCTGAAAAGCCAGGCCAACCTGCCGGAGATTACTGGCGCATACGGCTTGGTGGGCCCGCATCCGGCCCCGGCTGACCGCCGGCAGCAGCAGGGCGGCGAGAATCCCGATGATGGCGATGACCACCAGCAATTCGATCAAGGTGAATCCGACGACCTGCCTGCGGTGCCGGTGCGGTTTCATGTATGAATGACTTTAGCACCGGAAATGCCATGCGAAATCGGGCGGAAAACCAACGAAGTCCGGATCGCCACCGTGCGAAGGCCACGCAGTTTGAGTGGCCTTCACGCGGCTAACGAGGTTCCGGCATCAGGGAAAGGCCAGCAGGGTGGAGTTGCCCGCGTTGGTGAAGGCGGTGCGCAGGCGCGGGATGTCGAGAGACTGAACGCTCCCGTCAGCTAGGGCCACGTTGCCTCTGAATCTGTGGAGTTCGTGATTCCAACCGGGCGCGCTGTTCGTCGTGAGCAGGAGCAACCGGTTCGGCGGTAACGGTCCATTAGTCAGGTTTCGGTCACCGGAGAGGAGCATCTGCGGCTGAGTTTCGTCAGCAGTAACACCGACGAAGTAACTCACGTTGGAGTTCGCAAAGCCCGGGCCGAAGTTCACGACCGGCTTACGAACATCGGAGGGGCAGACCAGAATTTTCGGCGTGTTCAGTTCGTTCGACATGACGACGAACGTCCAGCAGATTTCCCCGTTGGTTGCAGAATCCATTGAACCACCTCGGATATTGGGATACTGCATCGGATATTTGTACCCATCGTTATTCCATAAACGAAAGGCCAAACCAACTTGCTTCAAATTATTGACGCATTGCTGGTTTTGCGCCTTCTGCTTTGCCCGCGGCAAGCCGGAGAGCAACAGCACAAACAACATCGTTAAGATTACGACGATCACCACGAGTTCGATGACCGTGAACGCAAACCGGCGAGTGGACGCTGATGTTTGCAAATAGACCTGTCCCCGCCTTGACCCGATCAACCCCAGCCTGGTCGCTACGGAAACTTCAAGGAAGTAAGTTGGGCAGCCAACGCCGGTGGGAAATCTGAAGGGTCCTGAAAAAAATAACCCAGACGGGAGGCGGGGTCCGCCCAAGTATGCAGGCCATACATTTTCTGCGCCTTGACCCAATTAGCCGAACCATCAATCAGAAGATGGTTGCCACCCGCCGGGAGCGCGCCACGGGCGCCTTTGTGGGGAGGAATGTTGGCATACGCCACATCACGATCCACCCCACCCCAGACATTCAGCACCTTCATCGTGGCATCAGCCGCCAGAACCCAATGGGGCTTGGAGGTGGAAGCCTTGATGGGACTACGCGACGGGCCGTCATAGCCACGGGTCAACCATTGGGTGATGCCTCCGAAATACTGGTAACCAATATTATACTGAGGAAACGAGTCCTCATACGTGGGAAACCCCGGCCGATTAGGACAGGTCCAGATGTTGTTGGTTTGTACCGTCAACCCCACCGTCTTGGCGGCGGCGGCTTCCGGCGGATTGATGGCAATTTGGACAAACCGCGCCGGCGTGCTGCCGGGAATGATTCGCGCCAGGACAACCCGATCCTGGTTATCGAGCGCATAGATCGCCATCCCGATCCCGATCTGGCGCAGGTTGCTGAGACACCGGACGCGTTTGCCCTTTTCCTTCGCGGTCGCGAGCGCTGGCAACAACAGCGCCGCGAGGATGGCAATGATTGCGATTACCACCAAGAGTTCAATCAAGGTAAAGCCCAACCGACGGGTTTTCAGCGCCTTCATGGATTTGCCGCAACCTAACCTCAAGCCGGCAAACCGACAAGATGAATTCAATGGACGATTTTATGAACTTAACCAGTTCCGCGTCGGCGAAACGTGCGGTTTCCACCTTGAACTCGACCGGGCCAGCCCCGAACCTCCCGCGATGCGATTCGCCATCTGCAACGAGATTTATCAAGGTTGGAAGCTGGAGGACACGTTCGCCCACGCGGCGCGGCTGGGGTACGCCGGGGTGGAAATCGCCCCCTTCACACTCGCCAATGCCGTCACGGACATCTCCGCCGTCGAGCGGCAGCGCATTCGCGATCTGGCGGCACACCACCAGATCGCCATCGTCGGACTGCACTGGCTGTTGGTAAAACCGGAGGGGCTTTATCTCAATCACCCGGACGCCGGCATCCGCGCCCGCACGGCGAAGTATTTCGTCGAACTGGTGGATTGCTGCGCGGACCTGGGCGGCACGATCATGGTCGTTGGCTCGCCGAAACAGCGAAATGTGGTCGAAGGCGTTTCGCACCAGCAGGCGTGGGACTGGACAGCCGCAATGTTTCGTGACGCTGTGAAGCGCGCGGAGGATCGCGGGGTGACGATCTGTTTCGAGCCGTTGTCCCCAGCGGAGACGAATTTCATCAACACGGCGGCCGCCGCGATTGAATTCGTAAAGCCGTTCAACTCGCCCGCTTTCCAAATCATCCTTGATGTGAAGGCGATGTGCTCGGAAGCGAAGCCGATTCCGCAGATCATCCGTGAATCATGGCCGCACTTCGCGCACTTTCACGCCAACGACCGGAATCTAAAAGGCCCGGGCTTTGGTGAAGTGGACTTCAAACCGATCGCCGCGGCGCTCGGCGAAGTCGGCTACGGTGGCTACGTTTCGGTGGAAGTGTTCAAGTTCGAAGAGGGCCCGGAAGAGATTTCGCGCCGGAGTATCGAGTATTTGACAGGCCAATTTGCCGGAAGCAAACCGGCCTGACTTGGCCCCTGACGACAGGGGCACGGCGGCAACTGCGCACGCTTATTTCGCAGCGGTCTTGTATTTTTCGAGCGCTTCCTTGAACTGACGCTGCCAGGCCTCGTCCTCGGTGGTATCCAGCGCCAGTTGCTCGTGCTTCACCGCTTCGGCAACTTTTCCCGACTCGAACAAAGCGCGCGCGTACACGTGCATGACCAATGGATCGCCGTTCTTGGCGACATCCACCGCCTGTTGGGCGAGCTTAAGCGCCAGCCCCGTATCGCGATGCTTGTTGTCTCCGTCATTCAGGATCATCCAGGCGTAATAGCGCAACTGCGTCGGGTCTTTCAACTTGTTGGCCGCCAATTGGGCAGTCAAGCCGGCCAATAATTTCTGATCCGGATTCTGCGCGGTAACGGTGGTCATGTAGTCGCGAAAGGTCTTTTGCGCCCCGACGGCTTCCCGAAAGCCCGCCAAGTCGAAATTTTTCGCCGCCAACTCGTCCAACCGGCGGTTCAAAGCCTCAAGTTCGGCGCCTTGTACTCCGCGCAGGACCGCTTGTTCATAATCCGTCTGAGCCATGCTGAACTGGATGCTCCGGCGAATCTCCGCGGCGCTGAATTGCTTGCCGGGTTCAATGCCTCCCAATTCCCGGTCCAGCCCCTCCAGATTCCGCCCCAACGTCTCCAATTGAAAGGTCATCTGGACATATTGGTTCAACTGCTGACGCGCGGCGGCCCGGCGCTTGGTTTTCTCCAGGTCATGCTTGCCGGCCACAACGTCAGCCAGCGCGTCATCGAATCCTATCAAGGGTGAACCACTCCAGGCCACCAGCCCCTGCCGATCCACGATGAACGCCCAAGGGATGGGTGGCGCACTGAATTCCGCCATGTAAGTGCTGATGGTTTTCGATTCCCTGTCCAGTGCCACGGTGTAGTCCATTTTAGCCCCCATCTTCGCCACGAACTTCTTCACCGTCGGCGCATCTTCACCGCTGATGCTGACGATGACGACCTGATCCTTGTATTGCTTTTGCAATTTGGTCAGATGCGGGATGTTCTCGATACATGGCGGGCAATAAGTGCCCCAGAACTCAACCACGAACACCTTGTTACTGAGACCTTCGGCCAGAGTTACCGGTTTGCCTTTTATCCAATCGGAAATCTCCAGCGGCGGGGCGGGCAGCCCCAATTCGATCGCCGGCGCCGGGCGACTCGCAAGTAACAACATTACCAGGCAACCAAACGAAAGTACGCGTTTATTCATAGTTAAAATCTTAACCAGCATGTGAGTCTGACATTAGAGGCGAACCTTACAGGCGTCAAACTCGAACCCCGCTGGCTGGTGGCTGCATCAGACGGAGCAGGTACGTGGCGAATTCATGAGCAATGCTGGCAACACCCGGAACGATTTACCGACTCCAACCTCAGCCAGTGCCTAAACCGGCAGCGGGTCATCCACGTCACCCCGGACAGTTTCAATCGGGCACCATAGTCATCCAAATTCAGCCCCTCCCATCCCGCGAGCTTTGGCTACCGACCACTCCACTGCGGGCAAACCTCACGTGGCCATGTGGCTTGGCAGCCATTTAGCTATTACCGCACGCTTGGTTGTAAGCGTCGTGTAGTTGATGAATGGATTGTTGCTGCCTCAACGAATTCATCGAAACAGTCAATGATTACGATACAAAACCAGAACAACCGACCGGATTCCGTTCGCGTCCAACTCGAACGGGACCGCTTGGTGACCCAACGACTTGTCTCCCATCTGGATAGGATCGGGCGCGTTTTGGTGTACCAATTCCAGCCAGCACCGGGACACGCCAGCACCCGCAGCAAGAACCACCCACACTGATGAAAGCACTCCTCCGCCCCCACCCAAGCGACCACGAATCCCGTCCCCCATTCAGGACGCTGTCCAGAATCACAGGGTTAACCATCATCGTCCTGATTCAGGGCATGCTGGCACGGGCTGAACTCGTCGCCCCTTACACGCCAGATGAACATACGCTCCACCTCTGGCACCTGAACGAGATGACCACCCCCGTCGCGGATGCGGTCAGTGGCGGCATTGATCTGAACCAGCTGGAAGGCGGCGCCACCCTGGAAAATGAATCTTACGTCGGCACAAAGAAATTCGGCACCGCCCTGGGTACGTATGTCGGCAATCCCGCCATGCCACCGGGTTGCGCCGGACAAGGCGCCGGGCTGGCCGCGCAACCGCTCCAGAATGGCCGCGGGGACAACGTCCCCGTGCATTACGCCGGTCCTGCGGAGGCCTTCACCTATGAAGGCATCGTTCGGGTTGATTTCGATCCCAGCGCGAACTTCGGGCCGGAAGGCTGGGGACGCGGCAAGACCTTCTTCATGCAAATCATCTCCGGTGACGCCGATGAAAACGCCGACCGGGTGTTTCAATTCCGGCTGGCCCCCATCGGCACTTTGAACGGGAACGCGCAACCACTTCTCGAGTTCATCAATCTCAACAAAGGCAGCAACATCCAGAACCTCACGGCCGCCATCCCAACCGACGGGCCGGATGCCATCCGCATTGGCGAATGGTACCACCTCGCGGTTTCCTACAATGGCCAGCCGGATCACGCGGACAATCTCCGGTTCTATTGGACGCGGGTGCAACCACAGCGCACGGCGGCAAATCAAATCGGCTCCGGACAAATGACCCGCAGTTTGCCGGCGGGTTGCAATCCGGATTTCACCATCGGCCAGACCGGACGGCAAAGTCCGGTGACCCCCGTGCCGAACAACAATTTCGTGGGATTGATCGATGAGGTGCGGATCAGCGGCGTGGCGCGTTCGCCTCACCAGATGTTGTTTGCCGAGACGACGCTCGTCGCCAAGCCCACCACGACCCGCACCAATCCACCGCCCAAACTCGTGGCCTCGGTGCTCCCCGCACCGGCGGAACTGGACAGCGCGAAGAAAGTAGCGCTCGAACCGGTTACCTTCATGAACGGCGCCGTGGCGCGCGGCGCCACGAACAAGCCCCGGCTCGCCATCATGTTCAGTTGCCGCGATGCAGATGCCGCCGCCGCCGCCACCGTCGAAGCGCTGAAGGCCCAGCCGGCCAAGGTTTCCTTTTTTGTCACGAGAGATTTCCTGCTCCAGCCCGCCAACCGGTTGCTCGTCCAATCCGTGCTGGTCCAAGGCCACTACGTAGGTCTCCAGTCTGACAACTGGTCTCCGCTCGGCACCACCAGTTCGGATTTTGCGTCAAAACTCAACCCGACGCCCCCCCCCGAAGTGGAGTCGCATCTGGCGCAACTCGCCGCCTTTGGTCTCAAGCGCAAGGACGTATCCTATTTCCTGCCAACCTTGGATCAATTGAACCCCGCCACCGCCGAACGGGCGCGTTCCTGGGGCCTGACCATGGTGGCCGGGACTCCCGGCACGCTTTCGTTCGCGACGTCCACCGCCGAAGGCACGCCGCAGTTTGCCTCATCGCAGGCGATCCTCGACAGCATCCTCAAGGCGGAACGCGAAAGCGGCGGCCTCAACGGATTCCTCTTGTTGTTCCCGCTCGATTCCGGAGCCCGCCGCAGTGACAAGTTCTATCACCGGTTTGCCGAACTGATCAACACCCTGCAGGATCGCGGTTACAAGTTCGTGCGCGTGGATCAATTGCTTGATGTCAGTTTTCCACGCCCGCCCTCCCAGCCGTCGCTGGTTGACCTTAAGCGGCCTTGAACCACGCAAAACCGGGACCTGCCTTGAAATCAATACTGCCGATCCTCCCCGCCGCCTGGCGACCAAGCCACGCGCCCGCCCTGGCGGCCCTCCTGGCGCTGCTGACCGGCGCCGCGCGCAGCGAAATTGTCGGCCCCTACGTGCCCGACGCGGACACCATTCATCTGTGGCACATGAACGAGCTTGTAGTGCCGGTGGTGGATGTCGGCATTGACAGCACGCATCTGGCCGCCCTTAGAAACGGGGCCACGCTGGGGAATGTATCCCACGCCGGATTTGGCCTGGCGCTGAGCACTTCGGACGGCGGGGTGGATGCCACCAGCGATGCCGGGCGCGATGCCTACCTGTCGGCGCGTCCGCTGGTAAGTGACCTGGGCGACAACGTAGTGACGATTTACGCTGGAGAGAATGGGGCCTTCACCTACGAGGCGCTGGTGCGAATTGACTTCGATCCGCTGACGGTGTTCAGCACGAACTCGACCGCTCCCGCGCATGGTAATTTCATGCAGATTCTGAATCTCGATGCCGACGAAAGCACCAACCGCGTGTGCCAGTTCCGCCTCGTTCCCATCGGGATCTTGAAGGGAAACACCGAGCCGTTGCTGGAATTTATCAACCTCTCCCGGGACAAATCGCCCCAAAGCCTCACCGCCCGAATCCCCATCGCCGGACCGGAGGCGATCGCTCGGAGCAACTGGTATCACCTCGCGGTCACGTACGACGGAAATCCCAACCAGCCCGACAATCTGAAATTCTATTGGTCACTGCTGGATTCCCCGCACACGACGGCGAATCTCATTGGAAGCGGACGGATGTCGAACAGCCTCCCGACCAAATGCCAGCCCGACCTCGCCATCGGCCAGACGGGAAGACAAAGCCCGGTCACACCCCGCCCCAACAACAATTTCATCGGCCTGATTGATGAAGTTCGTGTCAGTGGCATTGCACGCCTGCCTTCACAAATGCTCTTTGGCGGCCCGACGACCCTGGCCGCCCTGCCACCGGCAACCACCACCGCCACGCCGGCCGAGACTTCGCCCCAAACAACACCCAACTCGCCAGAACCGGCACCGCGCAAATGGGAAGGAGTGACTTGGTTGATCGCCGGCGTGCTGCTGATCATTGCCGGGTTGTTGGGCTGGCTGGCCTTCGTGCTCAAGCGACTCGTGGCCGCGGCCGCCGCCAATGTATCCAGGAACGAAAGTCCAGTCGCCGAAGATCGGCTGGCCATCATTGAGGCGCAACCGATCTACAGCCACTCGGAAAAAACAGCGCCAGCCGCTCCGAAAGCACTGGGCCCGACGGTGGGCGAAGCCAGGGCCGCGCTCAAGCAGGAATCCCTCAGTCCCACGCCACAACCGCTTGCCGACGATTGGAAGAAGCATCCGGAGGACAACGTGGAACGGCACACTTCGGCCATTGACCTCTGCGCCGAAGGTTTTCACGGCGTGCTGCGCAAGGTTGGCTTGCAGGACCTGATTCAGATGGAATGCTTGAATCAGCGTTCGTCCATTCTCGAAATCACCACGGAGAAGTTGACGGGGCGGATCTACATGGAACGCGGCGAGATCCTCCATGCCACCGCCGGCAAGTATTCGGGCGAGAAGGCGTTCATCAAACTGTTCTCTTTGCGCGGCGGCGAGTTCAACCTGAAGCCCTTCGAGCACCCCGAGCAACGCACCATTCAATGTCACTGGATTCATCTGCTGCTGGAAGCCGCCCGCCAGCGCGACGAGGACACGGTCCATCTCACCGCCGGCAAACTCTCGTTCACCCGCTCGACCACCAATGCCGAGGATATTCTCAACATGGCTGGATTACTCGCCGATCATCCGCAAGTGACGGAGATCCTCGTCTGTTCGAGCGAAGGCAAAGCGATGTTCAACTCCAAATGCCGGGACCAGGCGGGCCGGACGCAGGTGTGCCTCGATCTGCTCCGGGTCGCCAAAGCCGCCTCGGTCCTGCTGCCCGTGGGCGAATTTGACCAGATTGAAATTCTCCGACCCGATTCCAAGACCCTGATTCGGGGAGATCAGGAGTGCCATTTGTTGATCGGCATGGAAAACGACATCAACAGCCTGACCTCATGAAGGATTCCTGTATGAAGGACATCATCCCGAACTGGCTCGACAACCCGCGGCTCTCGCACCTGCTGGCGTGTTGTCTCCACCTGCCAAACGGGGAAAGCCACGTGCAACTGGCCGGCACCGAGGCGGCCAACGAGAACTTCGTTCAAGCCGTCAAACAGATTGGCACGATCGTACCGCTCCTGCTCCAGGAACGGTTGTTGCCCGGCCAGATGATTTGGAACTACGCCCATGGCCGGCTCTACTTCGCCTTGCGAGCCGATGGCGTGGCGCTGGGACTTTATTGCCGGACCGGCTCCGATGCCGAATCCTCCGCGGTCAACGATTTCATCACCGATTTTATCCAACAAACCTGATTGGCCACGCGCCGAAGGAAAACAAAATGTTAAAGCAACTGAAAAGATTCTTTGGCCGGAGCGAACAACCCACCGCCAGGCGCCAAGCCACCGCGGTATTGGCTGCACCGCGCACCGGGTTCACACCCGCGTCCACCCGCCCGCCGGCTTCACGAACCGCCCCACCGGCGCCGCCGTCAAATCGGCAGCCCGATTTCGGCGATGAAGACGTCAGCATCCCGCTCCAGTCCGTCCTCGATGCGCTGACGCCGGGGCTCAAGCGCTGGGTCATTCCCATGGAACTGGGCGGCGCGACGCTCACGGTGGCACTTCACAAGGTGCTTTCCCAATTGCCGTCGGGGGCCGTGAAGCTGTCGTTTGGCGAAATTCGCCGGGCCGCACCGCAGCTCTTTTCGACGGGCGACCAGTATGACGAACAAGATGTCGCGCTGCCTCTGAACGAACTGCTGGTCCGGATCAATCCGGCCTTGCTCCCGCAATCGCCCAAGCAGAATGTCAGCACCGACGCCTTGGAGCATGCCTTCAATGTGTCGGCAGCAACACTTGACGATGAAATCCCGTTGTTCTCCGCGCCGACCAAAGCCGCCTCCGCAAAACCTGTGGGCGGGCCCATTCGCGTTCCACTGCCGGTCAGCTCCCCGGAAAATGCGGCGCCCGTGCCAGTGCCAGTATCCACGGCACCACCGGATAGCTCCATAATGGACGTGCCGCTGTCGGCAGTCTGCTGGGGTTGGCCGGGTGGGATTCGCGCTGAAATCAACCAGTTGAACTGCGCCCAAGCCCAGCTCTCCCTCCCTGCGGCATCCGTGCAGGTCGGAATGAAACAAGGCAAGGTCACGTTTACCTGGAGAACCCTCCGCAGTTGGCTGAATCCCGCACCGCCACCGGCAATTTCAAACTACGACGACACCACACTGGAACTTCCGCTTGAGGTCCTCATGCCATTGTTCATGACGCGCCTGAAGCAAACTCCCAAGTCGCAGCCGCGCCTCGTCGTGGATGAAAGCATCCCCGCCTTGTTCGGCCCGGCCACGCCCGCGGAGACCGAACCGCAGGCCGGCAGTGAAGCAACCGGAGCCTCGTCGCCCGCCGGAGATCTGGCCACGAAGCCGAAGACTCCCGGCACCGATTTCAAGAACCGCTACATTTCCCCCACCGAAGTGGTCAAACGCGCCTCCGCCTTGGATGGCGTCGCGGGCGCCTTGGTGGTGCTGCCGGAAGGATTGCTGGTGGCCGCCGAGCTTTCGACCAGTCAGGATGACGATGCCCTCGCCGCGTTCCTGGCGCGGGCGTTTGGCCGGGTCAACCAGTGCGCGCGCGAATCGCTCGTAGGCGAATTGAGCCATCTGGAATTTGCGGCCGACGGCATTCCCTGGCACATCTTTCGTCTGAACGGAATCCTCTTCGCCGCCTTCGGGCTGGCGGGCGGCTCCCTGCCGCTTCCTGAACTCACCACCTTGGCCAAGGAACTTGACCGCAAACGAGGTGCTTGAATCCAGTTCAACCCCAACCCCAAAAAAGAAAAACTGCCATGAATACCCTGCCCCAACTCCTCGAAGAAGACGTGCTGAAACTTGATGACACCCTGAGCGAACTCCTGAGCCAGACCGAAGCGACCGCCGCGCTGATCATGGATAAAGGGGGATTTCTCATCGCGCACCAAGGTAACAGCCGGAAGTTCGACCTGACCACCATTGCCGCCCTCGCCTCCGGCGCCTACCTGGCCAACCAGACCATCGCCGGCCTGGTCCAGGAAACCAATTTCAACAGCGTCTATCAGCAAGGCGACAAGTTCAGTCTCTTTGCCGTTTGCATTGACGAACATTGCCTGCTCCTGGTCGTCTTCCAGTCACAGGTCGGGATCGGCGCTGTGAAACACTTTGCCACGCCAGCCATTCAAACCATCGCGGACCAACTTAAAGTTGCCCGCGCGCGGAATCCGGCGGCTGGTATTGACCTCTCCGTCCTCAATCTCGCGGACAGCGCCGGCCTTTTCCACAAACAACCACACCGGGCCCAGGCGTAGTTCCGGCTGCGCCCCAACCCTGCCCGCCGCCGCGGTTCATGCCGCAGTTGACGTCGGCTTGCTGCGCGATTCCAGCGCTGGCTCGATTCGCCAGTGCCGCCATTGCAATCTTTGCGCGAGGTCGTCCAGCAGGGAATACACAACCGGCGTCACCACCAGCGTCAGCAACAAGCATAGCGCCTGTCCGCCAATCACCACCACCGCCACGGCGCGACGCTCCTCCGCGCCCGGCCCCGTGCCCAAGGCCAGCGGCGTCATGCCGGCAATGAGCGTCATCGTGGTCATCAGGATAGGCCGTAAGCGTTCACGGTTTCCTTGCAGGATGGCCGCCAGACGATCCATCCCCTGGGCACGCAACTTGTTCATGTGATCAATTTGCAGGATGGCGTTCTTCTTCACCACGCCGAACAAAACCAACAACCCCAGCGCCGAGTATAGATTGATCGTCTGGCTGGCGATCAGCAGTGAGAGAAACGCAAACGGCACGGACAAGGGCAGTGAAAGCAGGATCGTGAAGGGGTGCACCAGGCTTTCAAATTGCGCCGCGAGGATGACATACATCAACACCACCGAAAGTAGAAACGCCCAGAGAAATTCCGTGAACGTCGTTTCCAGTTCGCGTGCGCGACCCGACACCTTCGTCGAATAACCAGTGGGCAATCCCATCCTCTCCACCTCGGCGCGCAGCGCGGCAATTCGGTCGGCCTGCGCGTAACCCGGCGCCACCGACGCGCGCAGGCTGACCTGCCGCTGGCGGTCCAGGCGATCAATGCGCGACGCGGCGTTCGTCGAGACAAGCTTGACCAGATTGTCCAAGCGGGCCAGACCGCCATTTTGACGCGGCACAAACAACTGGGCGATGCCCGCCGCACTGTTGCGATCCTCCGCCTTGAGCCGCAACTGTACATCGTAATCCTCGTTCATGGATTCGTCGCGGAAGCGGCTCACCTGATCGTCCCCGCCCACCATGACACGCAACGCGGTGGCAATGTCCTCGGTGTCCACGCCGAGATCGGCCGCGCGCGCGCGGTCTATCTCGACGCGCAACTCCGGCTTGTCGAGTTTGAGCGTGATGTCGGCATCCTGCAACCCGAGTTCCGGCGCCTTCTTGCGCAATTGCTCGGCGTAGTTGTACAAAACATCCAAGTCCGGTCCGAGCAGCGCGAAATCAATTTCAAAGTTCGGTCCGCCGCCCACGAAGGTCTGGGGATTCCGCACGGCGATGCGCACATCAGAAAACTTTCGCAACCGTTGCCGGATTTCCTGCTGTATCTCCCGCTGTGTGGAATTGTTCTCGAACGCCCGCCACGGCGGCCATTGCAACAATCGTCCCCAGCCAAACGTCCGTTGCTCATGCGGCACGAGCCGGACGAAGAAATTCGCCGAGTTCAGTCCGCCGAAAAACCCACTGCCCACGGACGCCAGCACGGATTGCACGCCCGGAACGCGATTGATTTCCTCCTCGACCTTGAGCGCGACCGCGTTGATGGCGCCCAGTCCCGTGCCTTCCGCCGCCGTGATGCGCACGTCGAATTCGCCCTCATCCACGTTGCTCGGCAGATATTCCTGTCGCACGAATTTGTAGAGCGGCACGGACGAAAGCATTACCAACAGTGCCAGCCCGGCTACCGCCCAGCGAAATCGCAACGCCCAGCCGAGGATGCGGGTGTAAGCGTGGTCAATGCGTGCATAAAAACCCGAACGTGAGTTTGACTCCGATTTGTCACCGTCCTGTCCGCGATGCTTCACCCGCAGCAAGCGCGCGCTCATCATTGGCGTCAGCGTGAAGGAAACCAGCAGACTGACGAGCACCGCGACCGCCGCCGTAAGTCCAAACTGATAGAGAAACCGTCCGGAGATGCTCGACATGAACGACACCGGCACGAATATGACCACGAGACTGAACGTGGTAGCCATGACCGCCAGACCGATTTCCGCCGTGGCCGCCTTCGCCGCCTCGAAAGCCCGCATCTTCTTTTCCTCAATGAACCGAAAGATGTTTTCGAGGACGACGATGGCATCGTCAATCACGATGCCGACCATCAACACGAGCGCGAGCATCGTCACGCTGTTGAGCGTGAAGTCCAGCGCCTTCATCATGCCGAACGACGAAACCACTGACGCGGGAATCGCCACCGCCGCAATGATAGTCGCCCGCCAGTTCCGCATGAACAGCAACACCACGAGGCAGGCCAGGATGCTGCCGAGCACGAGGTGGACCTTGATTTCGTGCAACGCCTGGTAAATGTAGCGCGATTGGTCGCGGATGATTTCCAGTTTCAAATCGCTGGGCAGTTGCGCCTGCAAGGTTTTCAGCCGCTCCTTGACGCCTTCGATGACGGCCACCGTGTTCGCGCCGGACTGGCGGACCACTTCAATGGTCACGTTCGGCTCGCCGTCCAGCCGGGACAGTGAACGCAGCTCCTTCGTGCCGTCCTCCGCCCAGCCGATGTCGCGCACGCGCACGGGCGAACCGTTGCGTGTCGCCACCACCAGATCGTTGAACGCTTTCGTGCTGTCCAGGCGGCCCATTGTGCGCAACGTCTGTTCGCGCAACTCAGTGGTCACGTTGCCGCCCGGAGTGTTGGCGTTCTGGCGCGCCACGGCAGCGCGGACGGCCGTGATGGGAATTTGATACGCTGCCAGCCGGTCGGCATCCACCCATACGTTGATCGCGCGTTCCAAGCCGCCGAACACATTCACCTCACCCACGCCCGGCGAACGCTCGATCTGCGTCTTGATGATCTTGTCCCCAATCTCGTGCAACTCCCGACCCGCCCGCGGGCCGGAGAGTGAAATGGAAAGCACCGGCTGCAAATCGGTGTCGGCCTTGGAAATCGTCGGCGGGTCCATGTCGTCGGGCAGCTTGCGGACGACCGAGGCCACGCGGTCGCGCACGTCCTGGGCAGCCACGTCAATGTTCCGATTGAGATTGAAGGTGGCTACGACGAAGGCGTTACCGGAGCCGTTGACCGAGCGAAGCTCGTCCACGCCTTCAATGGTGTTGATGACCTCTTCGATGGGTTGCGCGACGCTCGACTCCATTTCCGCCGGCGAGGCTCCCGGCAGGACTGCGTTCACGCGGACCACCGGCAGGTCCACCGACGGAAAACGATCCACGCCGAGCTTCGTGTAGCCGGCCACGCCCAACACCACGAGCGTGAGCACGATCATCATCGCGAAGACCGGGCGGCGGATGCAGATTTCAGCGAGCTTTTGCATCGAAACACAAACGCATCAACTGCCCGGATTGGTGGCGGCCGTTTGATTCCCGGCGGGACTGGCAACCGTAACGCTTTGCCCGGTGCGCAAACCGGCGGGGTCGAGTACCACCGGTTGACCCGCACTCAAGCCGGAAACAATCTCCACCCAGTCCGCACCTCGCCGGCCCGTCACGACCGTTTTTTCCAGCGCCTTGCCGTCCACAACGAGCACCACCTTTTCCAAACCTGCGAAGGTGATGAGCGAACCGGCCGGTACACTTAACGCCGGCTCTCCGGCACTGACCACAATCTGAGCCCGCGCAAAAAGTCCTGGTCGCAGGCTGCCTTGAGCAGGCACGTCCGCTTCCACCAGCAACATGCGGCTGCTTTCGCGAATCGCCGGCGCCACGCGGGCGAGCGTTCCGGCATAAACATTGGTATCGCCCTCGACCGTCACGCGCACCGCCTGTCCATTGCGCACGTGGATGGATTCGCGCTCGGGCACTTCGAGGCGCAGGCGCAAGGGATCGGTTTTCACAACCTTCACAATCGGGGTGCCGATGGCGGCATAGGTGCCGAGACTCGCAATGCGCTCCGCTACCGCGCCGTCAAAGGGCGCTTTCACCCGCGACCGTTCGAGATTGAGCCGGGCAATCGCATCAGCGGCCTCGGCGGATCGGACTTCAGCCTGTGCCTGGTCGGATTCCGCCACCGCTTGATCAAGATCGCTGCCGGAGGCGATTTTGTCCTTCTGCAAATCCTGGGTGCGTTTCAAATTTTGCGTGGCATTGGCCGCGCTGGCCGTGGCCTTGGCAAGATTGGCGGCGGACTGACGCGAGAGCGCTTCATAGGCCGTGGTGTCAATCAACGCGAGTTCCGTTCCGGCAGTCACTTGATCGCCAAGGTCAACGCGGTATTTTTCAATCTGACCGGCAACTTGGGCGGCGACAGTGGTCTCCTCATGAGCCGACAGCGTTCCCACAACCTGCAAAGTGCGCTCCATTGGTCGCAGCTCGGCCCGTCCGACGCGAACGGCTCGAACTCCGCTCTCGGCGCGTTGCGCGCCGGGCTTCTCCGGTTTCCCGCAGGATGCAAGCGCCAGGACACACAGTGCCCAGGACACGCCGGCTCGATGGCGGATGAAATTCATGGCAATAACCTAATCAAACCCTGGTCGCATGGCGACGGAAACCGTAGAAGCGACATTGGTCGGCCAGTTCGACGGCAGATGGGCGGTGAAAATTCGGGAAGTTATTTGCCAACCGGCGCGGGTTGAAGTGCGGGATCTACGTCGGTCGCAGTGCGCCGTCGGCGGAAGAAGAATTTGCCTGAACTCCAGTCATCAAAGATGGAATAGCTGACTGGCGTCACGAGCAGGGAGAGCAACAAGCAGAGCATTTGTCCGCCGATGATGACCTTGGCCATGGAGGCGCGACCCGCCGCACCCGGTCCTTGGCCCAGCGCAATCGGGATCATCGAAGCAACGAGCATCAACGTCGTCATCAGGATCGGCCGCAGCCGCGCGCGATTGGCTTGCAGGATGGCCTCCTCGCGCTCCATGCCGCGCGCGCGGAGCGTGTTCGTGTAGTCCACCTGCAAAATGCCGTTCTTCTTCACGATGCCGAACAGCATGAACAAACCGAAGATGGCATAGATATTCAGCGGCTCGTTCAGGGCGATCATCGTGACCAACGCAAACGGCAGCGAGAGTGGCACCGCAAGCAAAATGGAAATCGGGTGGACGAAATTCTCGAACTGCGCGGCGAGAATCATGTACATGAAAATCATCGCCAGCCCGAAAGCGATGATGAAATTCTGTCCGGTCTCCTGCAGCGTCTTGGCGCGTCCGGTAAACGTCGCGCCGTAACCGGGCGGCAAATTGAGGGCTTTGACCGTGTCCAATGAATCCTTCATCGCATCACCCAGCGCTTTGTCAGTTGCGAGATTGGCCACAATGGTCACCTTCCGCTGGCGCTGGAAGCGGTCAATTTGGTTCGGCCCGCGCGCTTCACGGAAATTGACGAAGTTCACCAGTTGAACCAAGCCGGTGCTTGCGCCGTTGTTCAGGCGCAACGTGACATCCTCGAGCGCCTCCTGTGTGCTGCGATCCTTGGCGTTGGCGCGCAGCCACACGTCATAGAGGTCGTCATTCTCGCGGAACGTGCCGACGATCTCGCCACCCACCAGCGTGCGCAAAGTGTCGGCGATATCCTGGATGCGCAGCCCAAACTGACTGGCTTTCTCGCGATCAATCTCGATGCGCAACTCTGGTTTGCGGTTGGCGAGCGTCATATCCACGTCCGCGAGACCGTTCGTGGTGGCCAGACGAGCGATGAGCTCATCGGCATACGAGGTGAGCTTTTGCAGATCCGGCCCGGTGAGGTTGAATTGCAGATCGGAATTGCGTCCGCCGCTGCTGATGTTCGAAATCAACTGCACGCTCGAACGCACATCCGGAAATTGCGCGAGGATTTTTCGCGCCATGCCCATCGCCTGAAACTGTGACCAGCGCCGTGTTTTGCCGATGATCTTGTCCCAAAGCCCGCCCAGTTCCGGCAACCGGCAATAAATCGTCGCCACGGTCACATCGCCTTCGCCCTTGCCCAAACGCCCGCTGGTGTTGCCCAAGGTGATAAGCGTGTCCACGACCACCGACTGCTGGTTGATCTCCAACGCGCGTAACTTTCGTTCGATCTGCTGGCAAATCTCGGTCGTGCGTTGCAGGTCCGAACCTTCCGGTGTTTGCACCGAGATTTCAAATTCACTTGAATCGTCCTGCGGGACAAAGGTGAACTTGGTGAGCTTGCCCAGCAGCGGAAGCGAAACGAGGCACAGTCCCGACGCGAGCATGATCACCCAGCGGTGATGCAGACTCCAGCGCAGCAGGTCGAGGTAATGGCGCGATAGCCATTGCAGGAACGGTCCGCCGTGCGCCTTTTTCTCCCGGGCCTTCGGATCATCGGTATGCCGGAGAAAGCGCGACGACAGCATGGGTGTGAGCGTGAACGACACGAACAATGAAACCATGATGGCAAACGCCACCGTGACGCCGTAACTGGAGAAGAACATGCCCACGCGGCCCTTCATGAAGGCCAGCGGCAGGAAGATGACAACGAGCGACAACGTGGTTGCCATGACCGCCATGGCGATTTCACGCGTGGCGTAACTCGCGGCCGTAATGCCGCTCCAGCCTTTTTCTTCCATGGTGCGGTGGATGTTCTCCAGAATCACGATGGCGTCATCAATCACGATGCCGACGGAAAACACGAGGCCGAGCATGGTGAAGTTGTTGAGGGTGTAACCCATCGCCCGGATGAGCACGAACGTGGCGACAATCGAGGTGGGAATTGCCACACAGGCGATGACGGTGCCGCGCCAATCATGTAAAAACGCGAAGGTCGTCAAGGCCACCAGAATCGCGCCGAGCACGAGATGGAAATTGATTTCCTCCAGCGAACGCTTGATAAAGCGCGACTGATCGCGAATGACCTGCATCTTGAAATCCGCCGGAACGACCGCCTTCAGTTCCTCCAGCCGCTGCTTTACAGCATCAATCACCTTCACCGTGTTGCTGCCGGATTGCTTGCGGACGATGAGCGTGACACAGTTCTGACCGTTGGCAGTGGAGAGCGTGCGCGGCTCTTCCACGGAATCCGTGACGGTGGCCACATCCTTGAGAAAGACTGGTTGGCCGGAATAGTTGGCCACGATCAATTCGTTGAAATCCTTCACCTGAATCATGCGGCCCAGCGTGCGGACGGTGAGTTCGCGCGGGCTTTGGTTGAGCCGTCCGCCGGGAATCTCGACATTCTGCCGCTCCAGCGCCGTGCTGACATCGGAGATGGTAAGGTTGTAGGCGCGGAGTTTTTCCACATCCACGGACACCTGCACCGCGCGCGTGCGTGCACCGATCATCGTCACCGAGCCGACGTCCGACACGGTTTCGAGGTTCTCCTTGACCACCTTTTCCGTGACGTAGGTGATCTCCTTCAAATCCCGCGGTGCGGTCACGCTGATGGAAATGACCGGCAATGCGTCGAGGTCAAACTTGTCAATGATCGGCGGGTCGGTGCCGGGTGGCAGGCGGGCGAGCACGGTGTTGACCTTGTCGCGCACATCCTGCGCGGCGATGTCGCGATTGCGCTCCAGCAAAAAGGTGACGGTGATTTGCGAAACGCCTTCAGTCGTAACGCTGCTCAATTCATCAATGCCCTGGATGGTGTTGATGATTTCCTCCAGCGGCTTGGTGACGCTGGTTTCCATTTCCTCCGGAGACGCGCCGCGCAGGGTCGTCGTCACGGTGATGATGGGCAGTTCGACGTTGGGGAATTGGTCAATGCCGATGCTGTTGAAGGAAAACCAGCCAAGCACGACGATGAACAAATTGATCATCGTCGCGAAGACGGGGCGCTTGATGCAGAGGTCGGCGATGCCGACACCTTTGAGTTCCGTCGGGGCCGGCTCGGGTGTCTCAGTGGTGTTCATTCACCGAAACGGCGACCGAGTTGGTATGCGCGAGATCACCCGGGCCGTGGGGTTGGGGCGAAGACTGCACGACGACTTTCGTTCCGTCACTCAAATGACTTTGTCCGCTGGCGACCACGTGTTCACCGGCGTTTAGTCCCTCCAGAATCTCCTGACGACCATTTTGAATCCGACCGACTTTCACGCTCCGTGCGTGAGCAACGTCCCCTTCGACCACGAACACCTTCGTCACGCCGGCAAAACTGACAACCGCATCCAGCGGCACCATCGCGGTGGGAACTGCATGTTCCAAAGTCAACACGCCCCGTGCAAAGGTATTGGCCTTGAGCCGGAAGTCCGCATTGGTCACCAATGCTCCAACGCTGAACGCGCGTGACGCAGTCGAGACCGCCGGGCTGATGAGATAAACGCTGCCAGTGAAAGTTTCGCCCGGATAATTGTCCACATTGAACTGCACTTGCAGTTTCTTTGTCACGAACGACGCGTTTCGTTCTGGCACTTGAAAGATGAATTTGAGCACCGAGTCGTTGACCAGGCGAAACAGCGGCGAACCAATCTTCATGTAATCACCGGCACTGGCGATGCGTTCAGCCACAGCGCCGTTGAACGGCGACCGCACATGCGACCGCGCCAGATTCAATTGCGCAATCGCATCCGCCGCTTCCGTGGCACTGACATCCGCTTGGGCTTGCTTGGCCTGCGCCTCCGCGTCGTCGAGCTGGCTGGCGGAGGCGATTTTGTCCTTCTGCAGGTCCTGGACACGTTTGAGATTGTGCTCGGCGTTGTCGGCACTGGCGTGGGCCTTGGCCAGATTCGCCGCCGACTGACGGGCCAGCGAGTCATAGGAGGTTGTGTCAATCAACGCGAGTTCCTGGCCCTCACTCACGCGGTCGCCGAAATCCACGCGCGTTTTTTCAACCTGACCTTCAACCTGCGCGGCAATGGTGGCTTCATCCTTGGCGAACAAAGTGCCGACGATGGAGATGGTGCGATCCAGCGGAACAGTTTCGACCGAGGCGACGGTGACAGGCACGCCTGCCTCTCCGGAGGGTTTGACCGATTTGTCTTCGTGCTTCGCGCAACCAGCCAACATCCCAGCTACCACAGCAGCCGTGATTGAGAATGTGCGGAGATTCATGGCTGGACGCTTACCGCACGGCTGTCTCCCCTTCCGGAGCGGAATCCAGTACGTTCGCCTCGTGCTCGGCGAATTCGCTGCCAATGGCCCCGGCTTGTTCGCCCACGTGTTGCTTTGCCAGCAGCACGTAAATCGAAGGAATGACCAACAGGGTAAAGATCGTGCCCAGCGCCATACCAGCGACCACAATGAGACCGATGGAATTCCGCGCCGCGGCGCCCGCGCCGTTCACCAACGTGAGCGGGAAGTGGCCGGCCACGGTAGCCACACTGGTCATGAGCACCGGACGCAATCGCGTCAGCGCCGCCGCGCGCACGGCCTGCACCTTGGTCAGCCCGGTGCGCTGGAGTTCGTTGGCGAACTCCACGATCAGAATGCCGTTCTTCGACACCAGCCCGACGAGCGTGACCAGTCCGACCTGCGCGTAAATGTTAAACGTCGTCGTCCAGCCGTCGGTCCAGTAATGGAGGTTGGGATTCGGGAACTTGAGGAAGGTAAAGATCAACGCGCCGAACATGGCGAGCGGCACCGAGCCGAGCAGGATGATCAGCGGGTCCCGGAAGCTGTTGAACTGCACCGCCAGCACCAGGAAGATCAGCACGAGCGCGAGGACAAACGCGGACAGGAACTTGTTGCCCTCCGTCCGCAACTGGCGCGACTCGCCGGTGTATTCGATCCGGTAACCTTTCGGCAGCACCTGCGCTGCCTCGGTTTCCAGGAAACGCAAAGCTTCGTCCAACGGACGGATCGCCACACCGGAAATCTTCACGGCGTTGAGTTGCTGAAAGCGATTCAGCGCCCGGGGCGTGGTCTTCTTCTCGAAATGCGCAAAGGTGCTCAACGGCACCAACTGCCCGTTCGGGCCTTTGACATAATTGTCCTCCAACTGCGCGGGGTTCAGTCGTTCCACACGCTTGAGCTGTGGAATCACCTTGTAAGCGCGACCGGCGAAATTAAAACGGTTTACATAATTACCGCCTATGAGCGCGGCGAGGTCCGCGCTGACGGTTTGCATGTCCAGCCCGAGCGCGGCCACCTTGTCGTGATCGAGAACCAGTTCCATCTCCGGCTGGTCCACCTTGGTGTCAATGATCGGTGGGAAGGCAAACATGCCGTTGGTGGCGGCCTTCTGCTGCAACTGTTCGGCGAACTTCAGAATCTCCGCCGGCTCGGCCGTGCTTGATAGGATGAACTCCACCGGGAAATCGCCCGCACCCGGCAACGCGGCCGGCGTGGCAATCATGCTACGCACACCCGGAACCTTGTTCACCTTGGTCTGCACTTCCGGAATTACATCGAACACTTTGCGTTTGCGTTCGCCCCAGGGCTTGAGCACCAGGCCGCCAAAGCCCTGATCCGGCATGGTGATCTGGAAGGTCCGTTCCGCTTCCGGCGTGCTCAACAA
Organism: Limisphaerales bacterium; assembly: GCA_044225555.1. Classification (GTDB taxonomy): domain Bacteria; phylum Verrucomicrobiota; class Verrucomicrobiia; order Limisphaerales; family JADLHS01; genus JADLHS01. The sequence goes on from JBGAIM010000027.1 coordinate 30,838, forward strand.
CTCGCGACCGATGGCCTCGGTGTAATGCGTCGTCTGATCAATCGTCGCATCCGCCGCCGCTTCGACAATCGTCAGCATGATGCCCTGATCCTCGGCCGGGGCGAGTTCCTTGGGCGACATTATGAGCAGCGGCACCGTCAGCAGCGTGAGGACGCCCCAGATGACATAGACGGCGGGCCGGGCGTTCAGGGTGGCATCAAGCACTCGGCTGTAAAATTTGCGCAAGCGATCGAACCCATGGTTGATCCGGCCAACCAATCCACGCTCCTCCAACGTCGGATCAATCAATGCTGCCGACATCACCGGTGAAAGTGTCAACGCTACGATGCCCGAGATGAACACCGCGCCGGCCAGCGTCAACGCGAATTCCCGGAAGAGCGAACCCGTCAACCCTCCCTGGAAGGCGATGGGCGCGTACACCGCCGCCAGCGTGATGGTCATCGCGATCACCGGCCCCACAAGTTCACGTGCGCCCAACAGTGCCGCTTGGATGTTCGATTTGCCTTCGCGGATGTGGCGTTCGACGTTTTCCACAATCACGATGGCATCGTCCACCACGAGACCGACGGACAAGACAATGGCCAGCAGCGTGAGCAGGTTCAGCGTGAAGCCGAAGAGCTGCATCAGGAATACCGCGCCGATCAACGAAATGGGAATCGCCACCAATGGCACCAACACCGAGCGGAGCGACCCGAGGAAGAGGAAGATGACGATCGCCACAATCAGCAGCGTTTCCGACAACGTCTTGATCACCTCGCGGATCGAGTCGTCAATGTATTTGGTTGCGTCGTAGGCCACGCGCCCGGACGCCCATGAACACCGCTCGCTCACCGGTGAACCGCACTTCCGCGTCGTAATCCTCCGCGCCCAACGCCACATCCGCCACGTCGCTCAAGCGCACCAGCGTGTCGCCGGATCGGCGGATGACCAGATTGCGGAACTCATCCACGGAGCGCAGGTCGGTGTTTGCCGTGAGATTCACCTGGACCAGTGAACCTTTGGTGCGACCGATGGCTGAGAGAAAGTTGTTTGCGGCCAGCGCCTGCCGGACTTCGTTGGGGTTGATGCCGAACGCCGCCAGGCGATCCGCCTTGAGCCAGACGCGCATGGCGAAGGTGCGTCCGCCGAGAATATCCGCGCGTTGTACGCCTTCCAACGCAGCCAGACGCGGTTGAACGATGCGCACAAGGTAGTCGGTGATTTGGTTCGCTTCCAGAATCTCCGACGTGAAACTCAGATAGGCCGAGGCAAAACGCGTGTCGGCGGACTCGATGTTAATGATGGGCACCTCGGCCTCGGGCGGCAGGTCTTTGCGCACCTGATCCACCTTTGAACTGATTTCCGAGAGCGCCGTGGTCGCGTCGTAGTTGAGCTTCAAGCGCGCCGTGATGGTGGACATGCCCAGCTTGCTGCTGGACTGCAAATACTCGATGCCGTCCGCCGCCGCGATGGCGCGTTCCAGCGGCTGGGTGATGAAACCGCGCACGAGTTCCGCGCTCGCACCCACATAAACGGTCGTGACCGTGACCGTGGCATTCTCGCTGCGCGGATACTGCCGCACGTTGAGCGAGCGGATCGCCTGAAAGCCCGCGATGAGGATCAGCAGGTTGACCACCACCGCCAGCACGGGCCGGCGAATGAAGATGTCGGTAAAGGACTTCATGGTGGGAGGGAATTAGCTGTCCGACGGATTCGGCTTTTTGGCCGAGGGCGGCGTGAGACTGTTGTTCTCGACCACGCTCATGCCGTTGCGCAGTTTGAAGATGCCGGAATTCACGACGCGCTCCCCGGCTTTCAAACCAGAGCCAATGCTCACGAAGTCACCTTTGGCACGATTGACATGGACGAATTGCTGGCGCACCACGAGCCCGCCAGTGGCGTTGGTGGTCGGCTCGATGACGTAAACGGAATCGCCGTACGGTGCGCTCAGGATGGAGGTGGCGGGAATCGTGAGCACGGACTGTTCTTCAGGAAACACGACTTCCATGCGCGCGAACATGCCGGGCCGCAGCAACTGGTCGGCATTCGCAAACGTGGCCTGCAACCGGATGCTCCGCGTGGCGGCATCGAGATCGGGATTGATAGCGGTGAGCGTGCCGTCGAAAACCTTGTCCGGATACGTGTCGGTGGTAATCCGAACTTTCAGCCCGGTCTTCAGGCGGGCCAGCTCCTGTTGGGGCAGGGAGAAATCGCCATAAACCGGCGCGAGCGATTGCAGGGAAACGATGGGCTTGCCGGCCTCCAGATATTGGCCGGCGTTCACCTGTCGGATGCCGAGGCGGCCAGCAAATGGCGCGCGGATGACTTTCTTGGCGATGATGGCGCGGACATTGTCAGCATTGGCCACTTGTTGCTTCAGCGCCGTTTCCGCTTGATCCAACTCGGATTGCGAAACCGTGTTTTCGGCGCGCAGGCTCTGGATGCGCACGAGATTTGTCTGGGCCCAAGCCGCTTGCGCTTCCAGCGAGCGAAGCTGCGCTTCCTCGGAAGAAGTGTCGAGCTTCACCAACAAGTCGTCCTTGTTCACCATTGCGCCGGACTCAAAGGCGATTTCGCGGATCGTCCCGGGAATTTCCGTGGTGACCATCACGCCTTGCACGGCGGTAATGGAACCGACGGCGGACAGGGTGTCCTGCCATTTTTCTTCTTTTGCCACCACGCTGGAAACCGTTTCCGGCGGCACAACCATCGTCTTCGCCGTTGCGATGAGTTTTTTGATCTGAAGCGTCTTTGCGCCCGCAAGGACAGCAATCACCACCAAAACCAGCGCAGTGCTAAGAATGATCTTCGTTTTCATGCGATAAAAATTCTCCTCTATTTTGCTTTCCGCGCCGCGGCGCCGGACAGAAACAAATCCACGATGCGCGCAGCGGCCTTCCGGTCCAGCTTGAACCCCGGCATCACCAGATGTGAGACCAGATAGAAATTCACCTGGCCATAAAAACCAAACGCCAGTTCCCGGCTGTTAAAGCGCCGGTCAAGTTCTCCCGTTGCCTGCGCGCTTTTCATGAGTCCGTGAACAAACTCAAAGTTGCGTTCGCATTTTTGGCCCAGACAAAGGTCTTCCGGCATTTCCCCCGGCGCGGCAAACGTGGTGGCAAAGGAAATACGCATCAGTTCGCGGTTCTGATCGAAGTAGGCGAACAACACCCGGAGCATCTCCTCCAGTTGGGCGCGGATGCCGGTCACGCGCTGGGCCGCCTCGTGCAGCAGTCGATACCGTTCATCGTGCGCTTCGTGCACCAGTGCCTGAAACAAACCGGCCTTGTCCTTGAAATAATAGTAGAGCGCCGGTTTGGAAACGCGCGCGTCGCCTACGATTTGTTGTACCGAAGTTGCCGCATAGCCGCCATGCGCAAAGCGTTTGAGGGCGGCTCGCAGGATGTCTTGGCGGGTTTCGCCATTAGGAGTGACTTTAGCCATCGAACTTACCGAACGGTAGGTAACATTGTCTTCCCCGTCAAATTCTTTCGCTTCCGGCGACTGGAACTTTCGGTCCATTTCGGCTGTTCCCTTTGGAGATTGAATCGCGCGCGGGCTTTTTCTAAGGTGGCGCACACGAAGGCGTAGGCTTGAATGCCGAATGGACGATGCCGGAGCAGGAAACCCTTTATGAAAATGCAATTGAATCAACTCGCTTGGTCAGTGGCGGTGGCATCTGTCCTTTTGATAACCTCCGGCTGCAACAAACCCGCCGATGAAACCGCCGGGGGCGGAAGCGGTGGCAGCCAGAATTCCGAACCCATCAAGGTCGGCCAGTTTGCATCCTTGACCGGCAAGGAAGCGACCTTTGGCATCTCTTCCGATGAAGGCACCACGATGGCCATCGAAGAGATCAACGCCGCCGGCGGTGTGTTGGGTCGCAAATTGAAGTTGCTGACGGAGGACACCCAGTCGAAACCGGGCGAGCCGGCGACAGTCGTGAACAAACTCATCGCCCGCGACGGGGTAATGGCGGTTCTCGGTGAAGTCGCCTCCAGCCGATCGCTCGAAGCCGCGCCCATCTGCCAGCAAAGCAAAGTCCCGATGATCTCTCCATCGTCCACGAATCCCAAGGTGACTGAAGTCGGCGATTACATCTTCCGCGTCTGTTTCATTGATCCGTTTCAGGGAACGGTCATGGCAAACTTCGCCACCAAGACGCTCAAAGCCAAAAAGGTCGCCGTGTTCACCGATGTGAAGAGCGATTACAGCAAGGGTTTGGCGAAGTTTTTCAAGGAGCGGTTTGTCGCCAACGGCGGCACGATCGTGACAGAACTGGATTTCAATGGTGGCGACAAGGATTTCAAAGCGCAACTTACCGCCATCAAGGCGGCCAGCCCTGATGCCGTATTCGTTCCAGGTTATTACACGGATGCAGCGTTGATTTGTGTGCAGGCAAAGCAACTCGGCCTCAATGTGCCGTTCATGGGCGGAGATGGTTGGGAATCCGAGAAACTCGTCGAGATCGGCAAGGACGCCGTCGAGGGCCAATATTTCTCCACCCACTATCATCCAGACGTAGGCAGTGAATTGAGCAAGAAATTCGTCGAGAACTACAAGAAGCGGTGGAATGGCAAGACGCCCGACGCACTCGCTGCCTGCGGTTACGATTCGGCCCTCGTGCTCGCGGACGCCATCAAGCGCGCCGGCAGCATCGACGGCCAGAAAGTTCGCGATGCGCTCGCCGCCACCAAAGACATCCAGGCGGTCACCGGCAAGATCAGCATCAACGAAAATCGCGACGCCACCAAATCAGCCGTGATCCTCCAGGTCAAAGACGGCAAATACAAATACTTGGAAACGGTCGAGCCCTGAGTGGTTGATAGTCTTTAGTTGATAGTTGATAGCCCTCGCGGCAATCATGAGGCGTGTTCAATTTTGAGAAACTTGAGACATGGCAGAAGGCCATCAACTTCGCCGACTTGGTTTACGAGTTGACGCGCAACTTTCCGGCGGATGAACGATTCGGACTGACCAATCAAATGCGCCGCGCGGCTGTCTCAATCTCGTCGAATATCGCCGAAGGGGCCGCGCGAAATTCCAAACACGATTATGCGCGGTTTCTGGAAATCGCTACTGGCTCTTTGTTCGAAGTCGATTCGCAATCTTTTATCGGTCGGCGGCAGGGGTTTTTGGCTGAACCAAATTTCCAGCAGTTGTATGCTGCTGCAGAAGAACAGGGCAAGATGTTAAGCGGTTTACGCCGTTCCGTCCTCGAGGGTTCGTGACGCGTCGCCGTCTTGCCATCAACTATCAACTAACGACTATCAACGAAGTCCTCCAGCAACTCATCAACGGGCTGGCGTTGGGTGCGATTTACGCACTCATCGCACTTGGCTATACGATGGTTTATGGCGTCCTGCGCTTCATCAACTTTGCCCACGGTGACGTCTTCATGCTCGGCGCGTTCGC
>JBGAIM010000028.1:0-35237 GCA_044225555.1 Limisphaerales bacterium
AAGCGCGCGACCGACTCGGGCGGCACTGACTGATAAAGCAGTTCAACTTCAATCAACAGCTTTCCCTTCGACGGCGGAAGGTCGAAGCGATAGGTGACTGCGTCGCGCCCGTTGGATTGGGCGTGGAAATTCGAATCCCTCTCCGCGCCGCCACACACGGCCACTTGGGCGGTGTTCGGACCAGTAGCAACGAAGCCTTTGGGCGGAATGCGATTGTCCTTGAAGTAAGTTGCGCCGCGCAGGAGCGACCAAGTGGGCTTTCCCTGTGCGTCCGCCATGACCGACTGATAAATCTGAACCTCCTCCGGGCGCGTGATGAGGTCGTGATGCTCGGCATACCCCGCGGAAACGCCGCGAATCACGCCTGTTTTGTCCACAGCCCCAGACTCGAACAGCGTACGCTTCCGCTCATCGGTCACCCGAACGTGCAGCCAGGCGCGTCGGTAAGGATGGCCAGTGGGAAACTTGTGACCGGCGAGGTTCTCGACTTCGACCCGCAACTCGGCTGATCCATCGTTGCGCTGACCGGTGACATGCAACCGCGCGGCGTGCCGGAGTTGGTCGCGGGCTTTCTCGATCATGGGCTCGAACTGGTCCGCGGTGGCATTCGCATCGAGGCGCTTGGCGTTGTCCGCGAGCAACTGGAGCATGAACGCGTTGCCGCCGACAAATTGATGCTTCCAAAACGGCGCACGCGGTTCAAGCCAGGGTGGGCGCGCGCTGACTTTGACCGCTTCATCCACCCGGGCCATGTGGCAACCCTGGCAATGCCGACCCTGCCGAGCATAGTCGCTGTTCTTCCATTCCAGGTAAGGGACCTGTTCGGGGAACTCGCCGATCTGCTGGCCGGCATCGTTGAGGATCGGCGTGAAGAGCGTGTGGCAAGTCGCGCATAACGCGGAATCTTGAACGTGTGCTCCAAGCATGGGCGTGTAATTCACATGGCGCTGCATGGGCATGGTCAGCACGTTATCGTACGGCCCGAAAATGTGCCGGTTGGTTCCGATCACAAAATGGCCCGTGAAACTGGCCGCCGTTCCGAGATTGTCGGGCTGGATCTGGTGGCACAACGTGCACCCCACGCCTTCGCCCGCCAGCGGCGAGGCCAAGGCGGCTGCGAAAGCGAGTTCGTTCGTCCCCTCCGCGTGCGCCTGACTCCGGGCCAGCGGCGCATGGCAAGTCTGGCATTTGTTCTCGATGAATGATTTCAACTCCGGTCGCTCCTTGACCTCCGCCTCCATAACCGCGCGCCACAGCGGGTCTTTGAACGCATGCGCCATCATCGTCGCGCGCCAATCGGTCGCCAGGACCGCAGCCTCGCCCGGTCGGCCCGCGCGAGCGGCATTCCACGGATCGTGACAAAAGGCGCAATTGCCCGCCCCGCTGAACAAGGGTGTTTCAACATTCGCAAGCTCGGCGGACGCCAGTGTTGCTCCCGCCAGCACCACAGCCAAAGCTAAGTCGGGACTTCTCATGAGTCATCTTTCCTTCAGCTCCGGTTCGCCGGAGTCGGGTGACGGTTCCAATTCCGCTCCCCGGAGCAAACACCAGCAAGATGAACCGCCACCCCGCAGGCACATTACAGATTCGTCATGCGGCCGGCCGGATGCGATAGCCCACACCCCGAATCGTCTCGATGAGTTTCTCCGGAAATTCGCCGTCCACTTTCTTGCGAATGCGCTGGACATAAACGTCAACCAGGTTTGTCCCAGGATCGAAGTTGTATTCCCAGACGCGCTCGACAATCTCGACGCGGGTCAGCACGCGACCGGGCGAGCGCATGAGGTGTTCGAGCAGCGAGAATTCTCGCGTGGTGAGTTCGATCTTCTGGCCGGCGCGGCGGACTTCACGGGTGAGTAAGTTTAGCGTGAGGTCAGCAAGTTTCAGGATGCTCTGACTCGTGCCACTCGCCCGGCGGGTGACGGCGTGGAGTCGGGCGATGAGTTCCTCAATGTGAAACGGCTTGGTGAGATAATCGTCCGCGCCGAGATTCAGGCCTTCGAGGCGCTCGTTGAGTTCGCTGCGCGCAGTCAGCAGAATGACGGGCAGTGGGACTTTTCGATCGCGCAGATTGCGTAGAATGCTCAACCCATCCTTGCCCGGCAGCATGATGTCGAGGATGGCCGCGTCATAGGGCCGTGTGGTGGCCAGCGTGAAGCCTTCGTCGCCATGGTGCGAGACATCCACCACGAAACCCTGCGACTCCAGCCCCTTGCGGAGAAAGGAGGCGATCTTTTTCTCGTCTTCGACAATCAGAACTTTCACAACAACCCACCATTTCAGAGCCGCGAGGGGGGTCCAGGTCACAAGGGAAATCCGGGTGACAACCTCACGCGTTTCAATAGCTCATCTTGTCCAACTTCACCTTGCCGCGGAAAATCCAGTAGATGCTGACGGTGTAGGCCAGCACGATGGGCACGCCTATCAGCGCAATGGTCAGCATGATGCCAAGCGTCTTTTGCGACGAAGCGGCGTTGTGAATCGTCAGGCTGTTGGCGACCTCCGGGTTGCTGAGGATGAGATTCGGATACATCTCCAGGCCGAACAAAGTCATCATGGCAATCATGGCCAGGCAGGAGGAGATGAAGGCGCGTCCGTCGCGGTGCAGGGAGATTTCGCGCGGGATGTTGGCGATGGCCAGCATGTTTACCAGTGCGATGCTGAACAGCCAGGGATTTTCCCGCAGCCGGGTGGCCATGTGCGGCACGTAAATCAGCGTGGCCATGGTCATGGTCGCGTAACAGACGATGAAGAAGATGATCGTGTTGTTGATCCAACCACGCAGCTTCTTGTGCAACTCTCCTTCCGTCTTCATCACCGCGTAGATCGAGCCGTGCATCATGAACAGGGAAAGGGTCGTGACGCCGAGCAGGATTGGGTACGGGCGCAGCAGCGTCCAGAACGTGCCGGCGTATTCGCCCCGAGCGTCAATCGGCACACCCCACGCGATATTGCCCATCGCCACGCCGATGAGAAAACTCGACAGGATACTGCCAGCCGCAAAACCCACGTCCCACATCTGCCGCCACCAGCGCATCGGCTGCTTGCTGCGGAACTCGATGGCCACCGCGCGAAAGATCAACGCCACCAGCAACAGCACGAACGCGAAGTAGAACCCGGAGAACACCGTCGCATACACGTTGGGAAACGCCGCGAACAACGCGCCGCCGCCGGTCACCAGCCAGACTTCGTTACCATCCCAAACCGGACCGATGGCGTTGAGCATGATGCGGCGTTCCTCATCCTTCTTCGTGAACAAGTGCAGTGCGCCAACGCCAAGATCAAAACCATCGAGCATCGCATAGCCAGTGAAGAGCACGCCAATGAGCAGAAACCAGATGGTGTTGAGGTCAAGTGAGCCGAATTTCATGCGCGATGACCTCCGACGACGTCGGCGAGTTTGCCCGTAGGTTTCAAATCCGCTTCATCCGGGCCGTGTTGGATTTTGTCGTTCAGCAGATAGACAAACACTGCGAACAGCAGCAAGTAAATCAGCATGAACAAGATCAGCGAGCCGAGCACGACCTCCGCTTTCACGACGGCAGATAACCCTTCCGGCGTCCGCATCAAGCCATAGACAATCCAAGGCTGGCGACCCATTTCCGCGGAGAACCATCCGGCTTGATTCGCCAGTTGCGGGCCGAGCACGGACAACACCAGCAACCACAGCATCCACCGCTTCCGGAACAGCACTTCGCGCCAGCAAAAGAACGTGCCTAACACCGCCAGTCCAATCATTCCAAAGCCAATGCCAACCATGAGGTGATAAAACTGAAACACGCGCTGCACCGGCGGGCGATCTTCCGGTTTGAATTCACGCAAGCCAATAACGGGTTTGCTGGAATCGCCGTGAACGAGATAACTCAACATCCCGGGAATCTCCGGGCCGACAACGCGTTCGTTCTTTTCATCCACCCAGCCGAAAAATACCAGCGGCGCGTTGGTGGTGGTTTCGTAAAGACCCTCGAATGCCGCGAGCTTGACCGGTTGATTCTGCGCCACGCCTTTCGCGCTGCCGTGACCGCTGACCAATTGCAGCAACGACGCGACCAGGCCGACCGCCAATCCTACGCGCAAGGAAGCCTTGGCAAACGTTTCGTGTTTTTGCTTCAGCAAATACCAGGCACTCACGCTCACGACGAGAAACGCGCCCGCCTGCCACGCCCCACACAACGTGTGAAACAGCCGGTCGATCGAAGACGGATTGAACACCATCGCCCAGAAATCTGTTATTTCCGCGCGAGCTTTCAGACCCTCACCAACGATGTGATAACCCGCCGGCGTCTGCATCCAGGAGTTGGCCACCACGATCCAGATGGCGCTGAAGTGCGCGCCCAGGCAAACCATGCACGTCGCGAAGAAATGCATTTTGCGCCCGACCTTGTCCCAGCCAAACAAGAGCACGGCGAGAAAACCGGATTCGAGAAAGAACGCGAAAATTCCCTCTGCCGCCAGCGCGCTGCCGAACACATCTCCGACAAAGCGTGAATACGTGGCCCAGTTCGTGCCGAACTCGAACTCCATCACAATGCCCGTCGCGACGCCAATGGCAAAGGTGAGCGCGAAAACTTTCGTCCAAAACCGCGCCATTTGGTGATAGAGCGGATTCTTTGTTTTGAGCCACAGCCCTTCGATGAGCACGAGCATCACGCCCAGCCCAATGCTCAATGGCGGATAGATATAGTGAAACGAAATCGTGGCGGCAAACTGGAGTCGGGACAGTGTGAGCACGTCCATGAGCGGATTGGTTATCAGCCCACGGACGAGCGGTCAATCCTTCTGCGTGGCGTTGACAATCGTTTTCGCGCGGGCCAGCGAACCGAGATTGAACACGTTCGCGTATCCGAGACTCTTGAGTTGCTGTCTGGCAATCGCACTCCGTCCGCCGCTAAGGCAATGAACCAACAGCGTCTGACTCTTGTCCGGCACACGAAGCGGCAGGCTTGCGCGCAGTTCACCGAGAGGGATGTTGATGGCCGCAGCCAGGTGTCCGCTGTGAAATTCCCCAGGGGAACGCACGTCAATCACCAGCGCGCCTTGTTTGAGATGCCTTTGAGCAACCGCCGCCGACACAAACGATAACCGCTTCAGGGCAAAGAACGCCGCGAGGACGATTCCCATCGAGAGCAGGATGCCCCAGTTCATAGCTTCTCCAGAGTTGACGCGCCGGCCTTTTTCAGCGGCACGTTCGCCCCCAGCACGACCAACGCCTCCATTTTCACGCGCATGACATCAACGGATTCCAACCCGATGACGGCGTCAGCTATTTTTCCATCCTTGCCGATGAAGAGCAGCGTGGGGACACCGGGCACGTTTAGTCGCGCGGCCAGGTCAGCCGAGTGGTCGAGGTTCAAGGAGACGAAATTTATCCGGTCGCCGTACTCACTGGCCAGCGCGCCCAGCCGCGGCGAGAGAGTTTTGCACGGCGCACACCACGGCGCATAGAAGTAAACCAACGCCGGCTTGCCGGTCTTGAGAACCGCAGTCTCAAACTCGGCCTCCGTGATCGGCTTCACATGTTTCGGAGGTTCGTACGGGGCGCCAGCGGCCCAAGCCAGGTGAAGTACCAAGCCCAGAGCCGCGCCATAAACCGCCCCGCGCCTCCAATTGGCGACAAGCGGGCACGCGCCGGAAGAGCATTGGCCGAACCGCCCCAGCAAAGCGCCCAGGCCCCCACCCAGCAACAGGCTGAAAGCGAGAGAAGTCACGAGTGCGTTTCCTTCCACCGCTCCCGAATCGAAGCGTGGAGCTTGGTGCGGAAGGCTATCGGCAGTTCGTAGGGCTCGCCGTTTTTGTAAAGCGTGATGGTTTTGCGAATGTTGTCCACGACCACCTGGCACGGGTTGCAGCCGGCCATGTGCTTCTCGAATTCCTCGCAAACAGCCGGGTCCACCGTGCCGTCCACGTATTCATTCAACATCTTCAATAACTCTTCGCATTTCATCTTTGCTTAACTTTCATTGAGCCAGGCTCGGCTCAAAAGTTACAAACTAAATTCACTGCCCCACCCAGGCGCGGGAGAAAGCGCGGCACGCGCCGGGCGTAATCCGCGTAGCCCGGAAACTTGTCCCGCAGCCAGTCCTCCTCGCGCCGCGCCTTGGCGTGAAAGAATGGAATCAACGCCAGCGCCACGGCCGACGCGGCCCAGCTTTCCCAAATCAACGCCCAGCCCAACGAAACCAGGATGACGCTGGTGTACAGCGGGTGACGCACTCGTGAATAGATGCCGTGCACAATCATTTCCGAGTGTTCACGTGGTCGCGGGAACGGTGTGCGGTTGCGTCCAAGCACCGCCACTCCAGCCAGCCCAAAGTAACCACCCAGGACGAACAGCCCGACGCCCGTTGTGATGACTGGCACGTTTGTCCAGTTGCCATGAAACAACACGCCCAACGCGATGACCGCCGCCATCAACACGAACTGGACCACCACCCACGCACCGCCGCGGGCAAGGAACCCATTGCCGGTTGCGTTACTCATGGTGATGATGCCCGCGTTCGAGGCGTTTGGCGGGATCGCCCAGTGTGCGCGTGAGTTCTTCGCGCAGTTGCAGCCGCGCGCGCAAGAGCCGCATCTTGACGTTCGATTCGGTCAAGGTGAGCGCGGCGGCGGTTTCCGCAACCGACAACCCTTCGACGTCCCGCAACAGAAACACGAGGCGATGTTTGTCATCAAGTTTGGCGAGCGCATCGTCAAGCAGGCGCTGGGTTTCGTTTCGCTCGACGAGTTGCTCCGGCGATTGTTTCCAGTCCGCAATGTATTCCGGGTGCGGAATGGAATCGTAATCCTCGCGCGGCTCGGTCGCCTCCTCCAGGGAAACGGTATCCAGGCCCTGGCGCTTGCGAATAACCTTGAGCGCGGCGAAGGTGGCAATGCGATTGAGCCAGGTGGCGAAGCTGGCTTCCTCCCGGAATCCCGCGAGATGTTCGATCGCGCTGGTGAAAGCCTGTTGGGTCACATCCTCGGCATCGTGTGAGTTCTGGAGAATGCGGAACGCGAGCGAGTAAATCTGCCGTTCGTGCCGCGACACCAGTTCCTCAAACGCCGCCAGGTCGCCCGCCTTGGCAGCGCGAACCAGTCCGGCATCTGAGTCTGTAATGGCTTTCATTGGTAATCGCTTGCCCATGATGACCAAGCTCTCCGCGCTTGGGGAGAATGTTTTCAGAGCAACAGCTGGCGACCGGTCTTTGAAATCGGGTGCCGACGGACAAACTCTATCATGCCTATGGATTTTTCCAGCCACCATCAATTCGCGCGATTGCGAGCGACTCCGGCCATTCTTGACTTTTTGTATCGAGATTGTTTACTTCCCGACATGAAGTTATCTGTTCGGGGCGAATACGCGATCCGCGCGCTGTTGGTTCTGGCGCGCGACTATCAAGAGGATGACTCCGTCGTGCGCATTCAGGAAATCTCCGACCGACAAAACATCCCGAAGCGATTCCTCGAGCAGATTCTGAACGATCTCAAGTCCGCCCACATCGTCGAGAGCAAACGGGGGGTGGCCGGTGGCTACCGGCTTCGTCGTCGTCCGGAGCAGATCAACCTTGCCGAGGTAGTCCGCCACATCGAGGGCCCGCTCGCGCCGGTCGGTTGTGTCAGCGAAAAGTTCTACGAAAAATGTTCCTGCCCCGATGAATCACGTTGCGCCATCCGCAGTGTGATGAAGGAAACCCGCGACGCCATCGTGAGCATCATGGAACGAGTGACCCTGGCGGACCTCGCCGAGCGGGCACGCAAGTTGGAACAGGAACCCATGACCGCGCTGGACTTCAACATCTGAACCAGCTCGCGCCTGTAGAAACGGCGTGCGTCCCCGGCCCCGATTCAGTATTCCAAGTCCGTGCAAGCTGGCCGCCACATCGTCAACCTCGCCCTGATTGGTTTTATGGGGACCGGCAAATCCAGCGTGGGGCGGATGGTCGCCGACCAGTTGCGCTTTGAGTTCCTCGATACTGACGATCTCATCGAAACCCGAGCCGGCAAAAAGATCAGCGACATCTTCGCGCAAAACGGCGAGGCCACCTTCCGTGAACTCGAGTGCCAGTTCGTCGAAGAACTGGCGGCCCGCAAACACACGGTCATTTCCACCGGTGGCGGACTGCCGGTGAACCCGGCCAATCTGAGCAGCCTTAAGCAACACGCCCTCGTCGTCTGCCTCTGGTCCTCTCCCGAGAAAATCTTCGAGCGCGTCCGGGAACAATCTCACCGGCCCCTGCTCCACGACCCGGACCCGATGAACAAAATTCGTTCGTTGCTGGCGGCACGCGAGCCGTTTTACAAACAGGCTGACGTCCTGATCAACAGTGAATTCCGTTCCATCCGCGAGGTCGCGCAACAGGTCATCCTCCAGTTCCGCATGGCCAGCGGCCAAAAATGAAAGCGGCCCTCCGGCAACGGGCGCTCGAACTCGGCTTCGACGATTGCCGTTTCACCACCGCCACCCCACCGGAAAGCGCCGCGCATCTCCAGAGCTGGTTGGCGACGGGACAAAACGGTGAAATGGCCTGGCTTGCCCGCAACGCCGACAAGCGTGCCGATCCACAACGCGTCCTGCCCGGTGCAAAAAGCGTCATTTGCCTCGCGGCGAGCTACGCCGGGGAATTAGCCGACGTCGCAACCAATCGTAAATCGCCCATCGTAAATCGTAAATCCGGCGTGGTCGCCCGTTATGCCCGCTTCACGGACTATCACGATGTCTTGAGCGAACGGTTGAAAGTGTTGACCAACTTCGTAAACGAAACAGGTGGCGCGAACGCGCGTTCCCTTTGGTATGTGGACACCGGACCAATTCTGGAGCGCGACTTCGCCCAACGCGCCGGCCTCGGTTTTATCGGCAAGCACACCAACGTCATCAGCCGTAAACTGGGCAACTGGATTTTCCTCGCCGAAATTCTGACCACGCTGGAACTGGAGCCCGACCCGCCGGAGAAAAACCGCTGCGGCTCGTGCGAACGTTGTCTCACCGCCTGCCCGACCCGCGCCATCACCGCACCGTTCCAGCTCGATGCCCGGCGTTGCATCTCCTACCTCACCATTGAACTCAAGGGGCCGATTCCCCTCGAACTGCGTCCTCTCATCGGCAATCGCATCTACGGTTGCGACGACTGTCTCACCGCATGCCCGTGGAATCGGTTTGCCCGCGAGGGGAATTTGCTAAAGCCGCACTCCCGCGCTGAACTGGCCACGCCCGATTTGATTGAATTGCTGCAACTCGACGAAGCTGGATTCAAGGCAAAGTTCGCGGGTACGCCAATGCTACGCACAAAGCGCCGAGGACTGTTGCGAAACGTCTGTGTCGCGCTCGGGAACATCGGTGACCGGAGCGGGCTGGCGGCATTGGAAAAGGCCAGTCAAGACCCCGAGCCATTGATCGCCGGGCACGCGCGCTGGGCGATGGAGCACCTCCAGGGCAGGCCAGCATGAAACCAAAAGCTGCGATTTCCATCGTCGCAATCGCAAGCTTTGGCATCCTGCTGGTCGTCACAATCGCGGGGGCGCTGACTGGCTTCATGCCGAAGGAAACTGTCGGGCTGATCTTCTTCGGCTTGATTGGCACGTGCCTGATCAGCGCCATTGTTTACGAAAGAGCCAAGAAACGGCGCCTCCTCAAGTGGCTTCGGTCGCGGCCGCAACTCAACGACAACGACTTTGCTAAAACGCTTTTCCCCGACGATGCGGAACGGGGCGCAATTGCCGCGCGGGTGCGTCGTGTACTGGCTGCCAATCTCAAACTGCCTCTGGATGGACTTCAGCCACAGGACCGGCTCGACGCCGACCTGCAAACAGAACTGGCCGCCAACCCGGATCTATTTTGGGAACTGGAGGCCGAATTCGGAATCAAGACCGAGGTGGAGGAGTATGAGGCCCACGAAGCATCACTGAAGCACCTCGTGACGTTTGCCGATCTGGTTGGTTACATTTCGGTTTTAGTTCGGGAACGCCTGCCGCCAACCGCGTGCGAACCACCCCCTCCTGCCGACTTTCCCGCCAGACTCTTCCACGGAGCGATTCGTTGCATTCCGATTCTCTGCATAACCGGGTTTGTTGTTATCATCGCCAGCATCCTGGCGCAGAGATCATTCATGATGAAACTGGGCACGGGCCTTTTCCTCGCGGGCTTTGCGGTTTGGGGTCTGGCCAATGGCGGCGGATTCGCCTGGGGACTGCTGCTTGCGGTTCGGGAGCAGGGATTCAAGGAACTGAGGGCTCACCCTTGGGCCATGCTGCTGCTTACGCTGCTGGCCACCTTCTTCCTCGCCGTTGGCGGATTCTTTATTTGGGCAGTCGCCAAGGCGCTGATGTCATCGAACTGAGGTTGCCTGCGAGCCTGAAGTTCTGGCCAGATTCAGGCGAACGTACCGGGCGACACCCGAGGAGTATCCTTACTCGGGAAGTTTCATCAACTCGTCCGCGCTGTAGGGCTGCGAACGGCCACCGATTTCCGCGCGCACTTTCTTGACCTGTTCGACCGTCACCACCGAAGCCTTGTTGCCAAAGGAATTGCGAATGTAACTAAGCACGTCCGCCAGTTGCTCATCCGAATAGGCTGCACCCATGCCCGCCATGTTGAGATTCCATTCCTGCCCCTTCACCTTGATTGGCCCAGCCACACCGACCTGCGGGATGTGGATCAGACGATTCGCCCCGGCGGCTATAACCCATTCCGATCCGGCCAGCGGCGGCGCCTGCCCTGGTTTACCTGAGCCGTCGGTGTTGTGGCAAAGCGCGCAGTTGGCGTCGAACAAGGCCTTGCCCCGGGGGCGCCACTCTTCACCGCTCTTGGGTGGCTGAAACTGATCGAGATTCGCCATTGAGACATAGGGCGCATACACTTTCGGCTCAAACCAGCCCCCACGCAGATCGAAATACCAAGCGCTCAGGAAAAACAAGACCAGCGTCGCCACGATCAACCACATCGGCACAGTCGTTGGCGCCGCTGTCGGCTCGGTTTCCGCAGTGGCGCAAAGTGAGGTTTGCGATTCGTGACTCATTTCGCGGGTGAATTGGTCGCCGCCGGTTGCGGCGGCGCCGGCGCGGTGAACGGCGCTTCAAACAACGGCGCATCGGCACGCAAACTGACGAGATATGCCGCCAACGCCCGGGCCGCATCGGTAGGAATCAACTCGTACTCGGCCGCATTCAGGTCTTTGCTGACCTGGGCCAAAGGAATGGCGTCGGCCACCGCCGGCAAACCGGGTTTGACCGCACGCTTTTCAAATAGGAACCGGTAGGGCGGCATGGTGGAACCGGGAACCACTGCCGCGGGTGCGTAGAGGTGACGGAGTTGCCAGTTCACATCGGGCTGGCGCATTCCAAGGTTCGCCAAGTCCGGCCCGGCGCGACGTGTGCCAAGCTGCACGGTCGCATCATAAACGTAATCCTGCGCCACGGTGCGGCGAAGTCCCCAACCCCGCGAAATATCCGTTCCCACCGGCACAATGCTCACCTGCGCCTTCGCACCCGCCGCGCCCAGAATCTTGAGGATCGGGTCCGCCGCCGCCACGTTCGGCACCTGCATGAGGACTTTAGGCAAACCAGCCAGCGACTCCAGCTTGCCCAACTCGGTATTCAATTGCTTCAGCGCCGCCAGCGTGGCGAGCGCGTTCGTTCCGGCGTCGTTCAACACGATGTCGCACTTTACGCCCTCCTGGCCGACCTGCTGGCTGTGACAATAGACACAACCGAGCGAGCGATAGACTTCCGCGCCCTGCGCCGCCAGACCCGGGCGGGCGAGCGGGTAAAGGCTCTCCGTGCCGGTGGGTTTTTCCTGCGGTGAACGGCCCAGTTGCAACTGGGGCGCAAGCACGAAACCACCCCACGACGCCGAGAGCGCAATGAACGCCGCGAGAAAAACGGTCGCGCTGGACTTCATGGCTTCACCCCCGCCGGTTCGAGCTGCGCCGTCGCCTCCGTGTAGGCCGACTGGCAGATCAACCGGTAATAGCTCACGATGGCCCATCCGATATTGAAGAGGAAAATCAAATTGCCGAGCAGCAGCATTGTCTCGCCCAGTGTGCTGAGGCGGAACGCCATCAGCGCAGCCTTGGTGGTATCGAGGAAAGCAACATTGGCGTCAGCCAGCTTCAAGCCCTGTGCGATTCCCCCAACGATGAGCGGGAGCGAGAAGATCAGTGTCCCGGGCATGACGAACCAGAAGTTGATGCGCATCCAACGCGGACATACGCGGTTCGCGCCGACGAGGTGCGGGAAAATATGATAGATCGCGCCGAACATCGTCATCCCGAAGAACCCATAAATGCGCAAGGTCGTCTGCCCATGACCAAACCAGGTGTAATCCGTAATCCGACTGATCGCGGGACAGGCCGCAACGGCGAGCAACACCGTGGCAAGCACCAACGACGCGACGCCAAATTTCGCAAAACACAACGGGCCACCGCCGCTTGGCGTCACCGAGCCACGAGAGGTCAGTATGGCGCTGGTAGCAATCGCCAGCACGGGGATCAGCAACATCACGCTGGCAGCACTGCTCAAGGTCGGCATCCACGCGGGCAGCGCGACGTGATTCGGAATGCCCGTCCAGGTACCAAACAGAATCAAGGTCCAGAAGGCGAACAGCGCGAGGTAGTGACTTTGCAGCGGACGACCCGTGAGTTTGGGCAGGATGTAAAACGTCGAGGCCAGACCCGCGAGAGTCAGCCAGACGTTGAGCAGATTGCCGGCAAACCACCAGTTCACCGCCGCCTGCACCACGCCCCGTACCGGGAAGAATTGCAGCAGCAAGGTGGCGGTGGAAAAAATCCAGGGAAACCAGAACAGTGCCGCCAGCACAAACCATTGCGAGGGATACAGCGCTTCCTCCGTGCGCCGGGAGTACGTCACGAAAGCCCAGATGGTGATGAGCACAAACGCGATAAACAAAATCACCGCTGCGTAACGAGGCAGCTCGAACCAATCGTAGCCCGAAGTCTGGCCGGCGAGAATCGCAACCAAGCCCACCAACACGCCGAGGTGCCAGAGTTTGGCGCCAACGGCAATCAGCCAGGGCCGCGCAAGTTCCACGCGACCGAGTCGGGCCAGCAACCACAGCCCAACGCCTAATCCGGCCGGAACGCAAAATCCATAAACCAGCAGATGCGACCATGCCGGATACGCGCGCCCGTAGGAGAACATTGCGCAGCCCGCGAACATCGTCGCCTTATGAAATGTGAGCGAGGCAATGAGGCTGAAGACTGAACTCAACGCGAGCCACATCGCTGCGCCGCCAAACAGCATGAACAGCGGCAGACGACAGGAAGCGTCAATCCGCGATGTGGACGTGGTTGCGGTCATTAAGAACAGACAGAATCGTTTACTCGAATGCGCTGGGTTTTTCCGGCGCCTTCGGCGGGAGCGCCGTCGCCTTTTCCACCCGCGCAATCAAATCCGCCCGCGCCTGGGCGGGATTCTGCCATTTGCGCTCGACGAGCTTCATCGCCTCGGCAATCGGCAGGCGCACCACGCCTTTGGCTGGGTCCACCCAGCCGACATTGTTCAGCGCATCGGCTTCGGCCGCGCGCAGTTCCTTGAGCGCGGTAGCGCGCTCGGCAGCGCGCGCAGCACCCAGTGGAGCGGGCGTGGTGTATTGGCGCATCTTCCAGACGAGCGCCGCGAAAATCAGGCACACCAGGACGACCGCAACCGTCACGGAAAAACCGCGGCCACAGCAATTCGGATCGGATTCACAGGAGTTCATTAATGGCCTCCTTTCGGATGAGCAGTGGGACCGCCGTGCATCTTGTCGGCCTGATCGAGTTCGCCACCAGAAATCTGCGTGGGCACCGGATGATAAAGGCCCATCGCCTCAATGAGGCGCGGGTCCTTCTGCGGGAACGGCGCGGTACTGGCAAGCTTCTTCAGGAAGACCGTGGCCAGCAAACCACCCATGAACGCCATGATGCCCAGCGGCAGCCAGACCCAGGCGAACGGAAAGCCGTTCGGGAAACGCACCGGCAGAATGTTGAAGGTCATGTCCGTGAAATGCATCAGCCAGGCCCACGCAGCAATCGGCACCATGAGCGCGAAGTTGCTCTTCACATCAATTCGCAGCAAGGCGAGGAAGGGCATGAAGAAGTGTCCGAAGATGATGACCATGCTCACCCAGAACCAGGAACCCTTTTCACGCAACACATACCAGAACGTCTCCTCCGGCATGTTCGCGTTCCAGATGATGAAGTATTGCGAGAACGACACGTAGGCGTAGAACACGGTGAACGCGAAGAGCAGCGTGCCGAGGAAATAGAATTGATGCTCATGCAGCACATCCGTCAGCACGCGCTGCCGGTCGAGAATCATGGTGATGACATACACAGTCGCCAGTGTCAGCCAGACGCTGCCGGCGAAGTATTGCACGCCATACATCGTCGAGAACCACTGATGTTGCAGCCCCTTCATCCACATGATGGCCGCGAAGGTCAGTGAGAATCCGAACAGGAAGATGCCGATGTAGGAGATGAACCGCATCTTGTGGGTGCATTCCGCCGAACCAGTTTCGTCCTGCTTGAGTGACCAATACTTCAACCGGTTCGAGAGAAACCACCAGACCGCGAAGCAAGCCACCGCCACGATAAAAAAGCCGGGCGTGGTGAAAAGCGGATACTTCGCATGTAGTGCGTGATCCGGCTTGTGCTCCGCTTCCATCTGCATCCACGGATACATCCGGTGAGCGAGCAAGGCGATCGGGATGAACAACAGGCCCATCCAGGGAAACAGCAGCGAAGCCAGATGTTCACTGAACCGCCGTGTGGCCACCGACCACCCAGCATCGAACAAGTGATGCGCGAGCACCAGGAACAGCGAACCCAAACCGAGGCTCAGGAAAAACATGAAAGCCACCAGCCAGGAGAAACCGAAGTTGACCAGGTCATCGTGCTTCCAACTGTAAGCCACGCCACCGAGCGTGATCAGCCCGCCAATCATCATGAGTTGACCCGGCAGCCGGCGCCAGCGGGACAAGTCCAGCGGTGGAGGCAACTGCGGATCGTCGTTCGAGAAATCGTCTTGTTGACTCATACGCTTACTTGAGTTTGGCCCGCACGTCCGCGGGAAGATCGTCCACCGACCCGAGCCGGCTCAGTTGCAGGGCGCGGAGGTAGGCGATGATCGCCCAACGATCTTCGACCGAGATCTGCGGCGCATAACCCTGCATGTTATTCTTGCCATTGCTGACCGTGTTGAAAATATCGCCGTCCGGCAACTCAACGATGCGCTTGTCGTGCAGATTCGCAACAACCGCCATCGCGCCAATCTTCTTCGTGATGCCGTTGCCCTCGCCGGTCTGGCCATGGCAGGGCGCACAGTAAATCGTGTAACGCTGTTGTCCGCGCGCAAGGATCAGGCTCGTAACCGGTAGCGGGCTCAGGTCGACAAAATTCGTCGTGCCCGGCACGCGCCCCGTGTTCACCGGCACATCCTCGAAGGAATACACTTCACGACCACCGATCGTCAGGGGTTTCTCCTGCGCAATCGTACCGGGCGGCGGCAGTTGTGAACTGAGCCCGCTGGCAAAGAAGCCATTGGCCGTCTGGGGCCGCAGCTTGAGCTGCCGCTTCATGTCCGGGAAAATCTGGATGGGCCGGTTGCGCGACAGGTCCCCGCGCTTGCCCGCGATGAGCAACACCGCCAGCACCACCACGCCGAAGAGTAAAAGGAAGTAGCGCATTATTCCTCCACCATTTCGATGCGCTTGCTGCCGGCGGCTTCGAGCAGCTTGCGGGTTTCGGTTTCAGAATACTTCGGATCGGCCGTTTCGATTACCACAAAGAACTTGTCATGCGTCGCAAGCGCGAAGCGTTTGTGCTTGAGCAGCGGATGATGCAAGCGCGGCAGGCGGTTCAGGAACAGCATGCCCAGAATCGCCCCGAAGGCGCCGAACAGAATCGTGAGTTCGTACGACGGCGGAAACGCGCCGTGCGGACTGAACATCGGCTTGCCGCCCACGAGGATCTTGTAGTCAACCGCGTTCATCCACCAGATCATCAACATGCCCGTGGTGTAACCGGTCACCCCGCCGATGAACGAGAACCAGCCGACCTTGGAATTCTTCAACCCCATTGCCTTGTCCATGCCGTGAATTGGGAACGGCATATAGACATCCCATTTGCGGAAGCCGGCATCGCGGACTTTTTCCGCCGCGTGCAGCGTGTCGGTTGTGTTGTCGAACTCCGCAATGACGCCGTAGGCTTTTGCGTTTGCGCTCATCAGTGCTTCCCTCCGTTAGGCTTGGCCGACGGGTGATGCGGATCCGCCTGCGCGGTCACGCCTTTGACTTCGGACACCGCGATCATCGGCAGGAAACGCATGAACAACAAAAACATCGTGAAGAACAACCCGAACGTGCCGAGATAAGTGCAGATGTCCACCCACGTCGGCTTGAAGTAACCCCAGTTGGCCGGCAGAAACTCACGATACAGGCCAACGACCACGATGACGAACCGCTCGAACCACATGCCGATGTTGACAAAGATGGACATGATGAACACGACCACAAGATTCTCGCGCACTTTCTTAAACCAGAACAACTGCGGGATGATCATGTTGCAGGACATCATCATCACCCAACCCCACCACATCGGGCCGAGGGCGCGGTTCATGAAGTGGAACTGCTCCGCCGGACTGCCGCTGTACCACGCGATGAAAAACTCCATCAGGTAGGCGTAGCTGACGATACAACCGGTCGCCAGCGTCACTTTGCACATCACGTCAATGTGCCGCATCGTGATGATGTCTTCGAGATGGCACATGCTGCGCAACGGAATCAACAACGTCAGCACCATGCCGAACCCGGAGAACACCGCGCCTGCGACGAAGTAAGGCGGAAAGATGGTCGTATGCCAGCCCGGCAACTGCGACACCGCGAAGTCCAATGAGACGATCGAGTGCACGGACAACACCAGCGGCGTCGAGAGACCGGCGAGAATCAAATACGCCTTCTCGTAATTGCTCCAGTTACGATTCGATCCGGTCCAACCCAAGGCGAACAAACCGTAGATGAATTGTTTGATCTTGGTCTTGGAGCGGTCACGCATCGTGGCCAGGTCCGGCACGAGCCCGACATACCAGAACAACACGGACACCGTGAAATAGGTCGAGACCGCGAATACGTCCCACATCAGTGGCGAACGGAACTGGGGCCAGAGACCTTGATAGGTCGGAATCGGGAACAACCACCAGTCAAACCACACGCGTCCGACGTGCATGGCCGGGTAAATACCGGCGCACATCACCGCAAAGATCGTCATCGCCTCCGCCGCGCGGTTCACCGCCGTGCGCCAGCGCTGCCGCAGCAGGAAGAGAATCGCCGAAATCAAGGTCCCCGCGTGACCGATACCGATCCACCACACGAAGTTGATGATGTCCCAGCCCCACATCGTGGGATGATGATTGCCCCACACGCCGACACCGGTTGTGATCTGGTAGAACAACATCGCCCCGAGCAATCCGAGCAAACAAAGGCTGGGAATGAACGCGGCCCACCACCACTTCGGCGCCTTGCCTTCGGTGATGGCAGAGACGCGGTCGGAAATCCAGCCGAAGCTCCGCTGGTTTTGCACCAGTGGAATCCGCTCGAGTTCCTTCGGGGGAACCGGCACTTGAATCTGAGTCGCGGCTTCAGACATTAGTGCGCTCCTTTCTCAACGGCGTGTTCCGCCGCCGGGGCGCCGGCCGCTTCGTGCCCGTGGCCACCAAAGGGATTGCCATTCTTCTTTTCAAATTCCAGGAACGTCATCGGCGCCTCGGCGTAATCAGGCATCGCCGGATTCGGATTCCGCACCCGCGCCAGATAGGTCGTGCGCGGCTTGGTTTCCAGAAAATCCAGCACCGAGTAATCCCGCGGCTGCGCCTTGAGCTTGGACACGCGGCTGGTCGGATCGGCCACGTTGCCGAAAACAATCGCCTCGGCCGGACACGCCTGCGCGCACGCAGTTTTGAACGTGCCGTCGGGCACCACGACGTCGCCCGATTCGCCCGCCTTGACCTTCTGCGCGATCTTTGCGCCTTCAATGCGTTGCACACAGAACGTGCATTTCTCCATGACGCCGCGCATCCGCACGGTCACGTCCGGATTCTTCAACATGCGGATCAGGTCGTATTCGTCCTGCTCCCGCATGCCGCTGTCCTGGTCTTTCCACCAGCGCGCCAGATCCCACTCGCCGTCCGTGCGATGCAGCACCGTCGTCGGGTAAAACGGTCCCTTGAGTTCCTTCAACGAACGCTTGTTGTAGTCGAGATAATTGAACCGGCGAACCTTGTACGGGCAGTTGTTGGAACAATATCGCGTGCCCACACAGCGGTTGTAAGCCATCACGTTCAGACCTTCCTGGTCATGAACAGTCGCATTGACGGGACAGACGCTCTCGCACGGCGCGGCCTCGCAATGCTGACACAGCATCGGCTGGTTCACCGCCTGCACATCGTCAATCCACTCGTCGAATTGCTGATCCTCGTCCTTCTTGAACGTCTCGTCGAACTTGCGCTTCTTCGGGTCCGTCGAGAAATAGCGGTCGATCCGCAACCAGTGCATCTCACGACCGCGTTGCACAAGATCCTTGCCGACGATCGGAATATTGTTCTCGCTCTGACACGCCATGACGCACGTGCCGCAACCGACGCACGAACTCAAATCAATGGACATGCCCCACTGGTGATGCGCGGTTTTCTTGGCGGCATCAAGCGGGTTGGGATAAATCGGCATCGGCCATTCCTTGGCCCCAGCGGGCTTCGGCGGCACCGGCGCGTTCATCGCATCGGCAAAATCCGGATGCGACTTGAACTGCTCCAGATTTGCCTCGCGCACGATCGAGCGCCCTTCCATGGACCAGTGGCTTTGCGTGCAGGAAATGGGATATGTCTCGCCGGTCTGCTTGAGAGTTGCGCCGGTGGCAATGTAATTCGTCTTGGTCGTGAACAACGGATAGGCATCAAAGCCCGTGCCGACCCCGACGCGCCCCACCTTCTCACGTCCATAACCCAGAGCCATGCCCAACGAATAATCCGCCATGCCCGGCTGGGTCCAAACCGCTCCTTTGACCTTGTTCCCGCCAACCGTCACTTCGACAACGTCATTGTTCTGAACCCCGAGTTCACGCGCGGTCTTGCGGCTCACAAGCACCACGTTATCCCAAACGATCTTGGTGATCGGGTCCGGCAGTTCCTGCAACCAGCCGTTGTTGGCGTAGCGGCCGTCGTCCACCTTCGCATCGCGAAAGAGCACGACTTCGAGGTTGTCCTTGCCCGGCGCGCCGGAACTGGCACTGGTCGCCTCGGACAATACTGACGCATTGAAACTGGCACTGGCCTTTTTCGCGGCCGTGCCCGGCGCGAATCCATCGTGCAGAAACATGTTCCAAGCTGCGTCGGTGCTCTGCCCCGAAATGGACGCGAACGTTTCACGGACGATCTTGTTCGCACTCGGCTCGGTCTGACCGGCGAGCCGCGCCAAAAATTCCAAATCCGTCAGGCCGCCGAACAACGGCGCGATGAGCGGTTGAACAGCCACGAGCGTGCCGTCGCTGGTCAACGCATCGCCCCACGATTCGAGATAATGCGCGAGCGGGAAATGCCAGTCGGACGCCGCGCCGGTCTCATCTTCGTAATAGCCGAGGCGGATAATCGTCTTGGCCTTGCGCTGCGTGACAGCCCAGTTCAAATCCGCCGGTGCGTTGTAAACTGGATTCGCGCCGACGATAACGAGCGTCTCGACCTTGCCCGCGTTGAGCAATGTGGCGAGTTCGGAAATGCCTCCCGAAATCGGCGCGGGCGCTTCAACCAATTCAATCGTCTGCCCGATGTTGCCCAGCGCGGCGTTGATCGCATACGCAAGCAGATGCACCGCGAGCGGCTGGCGATAACCAGCAACGACGAGCGACTTGCCACGATTGGCCTTCAAATCCTTGGCGCATTCAACAATCCATTTGGCATGATCCGGCAGCCCCGAGGCAGACTTGCCATCAATCTCGTCCTGGATGCCACGCGCCAACTGCACGACCTGGCTCGCCGGCAACCGCAGCCGATGATCCGCATTCACGCCCGTGAGCGTGAAGAGCGACTCAACGGCGTAGAGCCGGTTCAACTTGTCTTCCGGCTTCTCAATCTTCCGGCCCTTGGTGAAGCGCCGGATATTATTATGCGCGTCCTCCTCGCCCGCGATGAAATCGCAATCGAGCGAGAGAATGACGCTGGCTTCGTCGTAGCGGAAGATCGGCTTCACTGACTTGCCGAACGCCTTGGTGGCCGCGCGCTGATGCACATCCGCGTCAATCGCGTCATACAGGAACCATTGCGCCTTGGGCAGCTTCTTGGAAATCTCCTGATGCATCCGGCGGCGCGACGCTGATTGTGTGCGCTCACCAAGCAACGCCAAACCTTCGCCTTGGTTCGCCGCGAATTTCCTGGCGAGACCGTCGAGGGCATCCAGCGCGGCAAGGCGCTCGGTCGTCTGGAGTTTGCCCGTGCTGTCGGCCTTGGCGAAACGCGTCGCGCGATCCGGGTCGTAAAGATTGAGGATCGAGGCCTGCGCGAAACGATCTGTGCCACCGTTGCCACCGGGGAACAGCGGATTGCCCTCCAGCTTGATGGGACGGCCTTCATAGGACTTGGCCACCAAGGGAATTGCTCCACCACGCGTCGGCATGGCCGTGGCAAAAAGCTGCGACGTGCCGTGCGTGTAATGTTCCACCGCCTTGCCGAACGGCATCAACTTGTCTTCCGGCCGGCGACAGCCCGACGTCCCGAGGCCAATGCCTGCCAGCGCGAACGACGCGGACATGATTTTGACAAAGTGGCGGCGCGAAACGGCGTCGGTCAGTTCGGACGCACCGGCGGGGAACTCGCGCTCCAGAAATTGTTTAAACTCCGGCGTCTCGGCCAGTTGATCCAAACCGCGCCAGTAATGGCGACCTGTGGCCGGCGTTGTGTCCGTAGGAGGAATGGTTTTCATCGGTGACAGGCCGAGCAATTCTGAAGGGATTCCACCCGGAAATCGTGGACGAATTTCGTGCCGAAGGCCTTTTGCTGCTGCGCGTTTACGTTCGGGTCGTCGCTCCACTTCCAGTTCAAATCGGTGATCTTGTCCGCCGGACGCACTTTCGCCGCCGGGTCACGATGGCAGTCGAGACAGAACGACATGCTCAACGGCTTGGCGTGATAGACTTCATCCATCTGATCAATCGGCCCGTGGCACTCGACGCAACTGACACCGCGATTCACGTGAACCGAGTGATTGAAATACACAAAGTCCGGCACCCGATGGATCTGCACCCAAGGAATCGGCTTGCCGCTCGCGGCGCTCTCACGCACCAACGCCAGCCGCGGATCATCCTTCAGCACCTGATTGTGACAATTCATGCAGGTGGACGAGGCCGGGATGTTGGAAAACCAGGATTTCTCAACCGCGCTGTGGCAGTAGCGGCAGTCCATACCGAGCTGGCCGGCGTGGGTCGCGTGTGAAAAGGCGACCGGCTGGATCGGCTGGTAACCCACGCGAAAATACTTCGGCGTGAAATAATACCAGACGCCCGCCGTAACAGCCGTGGCCACCAACCCGCCGCCGACTACAATGAGCAACGGCAACCGGTTGGTCCATTTCGGAAAAATTGCTGACATTTCAGGTATCTACTGAGTCCGCCAAAACACGTCAGGCGACGCAAACCAAACTCTCGCACCGAACAAGCGCCGGGATTGTTGAAAATAACGGGCGACCGTCAATCCTTTTTTCGGTCACGCTCCCCTTACAACTTCGCCAACAGATGAGCAATAATTGCAAACTCGAAGGCAATTTTTAGCTAGTGGCGAAACCATCGCAAGCAAGTTTGTGAAAAACTTCACGTTTTTGAAGCGCTTAATATCCACGATTAGTTAGCCACAATGCTCCAACGACTTGGCCTCGCCTCCACCGCAATGGACCTGGTCGCGTGCCAGAGGGGTTTCGTCCTCGATCGGCCAACTAGGCGCAGCAACCCCTGCCGTCTACTGCCGGGCGAAAACATCCAACAATCCCACGTGACAAGAACCACCGGCGGGCCTACGTTGCAATCAATCACACAGGTTGGAACGAAATCAGTCGTGCCGAAGGAACACCATGTGGGAACTTCAAAAGCAAATCCGCATCTACATTGCGGCCAAGCGACCGGATGACCGGGCTCACTACGCCGATTCGATGATCGTGGATGGCTTCAACGTGACCGCCTACCCCAGTGCCGATGACCTCTGGAACAGTTTTCAACTCCGGCCGGCACGGATCGTAATGACCGAGCGCCGGTTTGAATTTGGCCTGTCCGGGCTGCAACTCGTGGAGCGCATCCGCCAGCAAAATCCCTGGCCCTACGTTTATGTGATCGTCACGAGCGCCATGAACCAGATGGAGGAAATCGAACAAGGGCTGGAGGCGGGCGTGGACGATTACCTGCTCAAGCCGTTCAATCCTGTCCAACTGCGCGCCCGCGCCCTCGTCGCCCTGCGCTGGCTCAGCTATCTCGATTCACTGCTACAGGATCAGCCGGCGGGAAAATAATTTCGCACCCGCACGTAACAAGATTGGCAACCGCCGCCCGTTGCCGTAGTTGTTTCTCGTGCCTGTCATTGATCATCTGTTCTCCGTCGGCAGAATTCGCAAGCTCATCTGGCAACTCTGGTACCCGTTCCTCACCCGGCAATTGCATGGAAAGGAAGTTCTCTTCCTGAACTACGCCTATGAAGAAATACCGCCGATGGGCATTCCACTCTCTTCAGCAGAGGAGCCAAATCGCGCCTGCATTCAGCTCTATCATCACGTTGCCACGCAGGTACCCTTGCAGGGAAAAAATGTTTTGGAAGTAAGCTGCGGTCACGGCGGCGGTGCGGCCTACCTCGCGCGCACGCTGCAACCGCAACGCTACACGGCCCTGGACTTGAACGCCTCCGGAATTCGATTCTGCCAGAATCGCCATCGCGTTGACGGCCTCGCCTTCGTTCAAGGCGACGCGGAAAATCTGCCGTTTGAACCAAACGCGTTCGCTGCCGTGATCAACGTTGAGGCGTCCCACTGTTATCCCAACTTTCCACGATTCCTCGCCGAGGTCGCGCGGGTGTTGCGACCAGGTGGACATTTTCTCCATGCCGACTTCCGGTTTGCCGACCGGCTTGCTGAATGGGAAAACGCCCTCGCCACCGCGCCCCTTCAAATTTTGCACCAACGCAACATCAACACCGAAGTCTTGCGCGGCATGGACCGCAATTCGCCACGCTCACTTGAGCTGATTGCACAGCATCTTCCCAAGTTTCTCCACGGACTGGGTCGCGACTTTGCCGGCACGAAAGGCTCGCGGATTTACAACGCCCTGACCAATGGCGAACTCACGTATCGTTCCTATTGCCTCCAAAAACCCGGCGGTAACGTGCAAGCGGTATAAATCAGAAACGCATGCCCACCGTCATGAGCACCGCGTGGCTGATGTAGTCGTAGGTGCCGTCGGCGGTCTGGCCGACGAACGCGGCGGGGCGCGAGGGCGGCTCGCTCCCGGTCACGGTGTGATCCGCGCCATACCCGAACTGATACGTCACATCGAAATCAATGCGCCGGCCCTTCCGTCCGACGCCGACCGTGATGAACTGTCGGTTCAGGTCCGCCACCAAAGGACTGTAATTCGCGTTCGGCACCGAATTCTCGTTGTAAAGGTATCCGGCACTCACGTGCCAGCCCTTGTCGAAGTACCGGGTGACGCCAAACTCATACATCCAGCTCGCCTGCCAGTCGAACGTGACCGGGATGTCCTGTTGCACCGGGAACGGCGCCGGCGACTCCTGATAAATCGTGACCGTCTTGAAACTGCTCCAGTCCGTGTAATCCGCATTGAACTCCAGATTCCATTTCGGCGTGGGCCGGAAGGAAACACCGCAAACCACCGTCAACGGAAAATCAAAGGTCGCGTGCGCCGGAAGTTCAGCCGGTTGCAAAACCGGCTGTTGCTCGAATTCGGTGCTGCCACCAAACGTCAGGCTCGTGCTGCTGCGCATCGTAACCCCGACGGAAACTTTTTCGTGCGGTTGCCAGAGCAGCCCCAGGTTGTAGCCGACGCTCCAGCCGTTGCCCGCGAACCGGAAATTGTTGGCGAACGGCTCTGCCGCGGCGCGTAACCCCTGTTCCAAACTGATTTCCCCGTAATCCACCATCAACCCGCAGCCGAAGGAAAGTCCCGGCAACAACTCCACCGCCACGGCTGGATTCACGCGCAAATAGATCAGTTCCGCCTCCGTCCCAACCGCGCGAAAGCCCGTGTCCTGCGGCCACTTCACATCTCCTCCATACGGCGCATACATGCCCACGCCAAAACTCACCGGCCAGTCGGCCATCGAGTACGAATAAAATAATTGAAGCGCGGCGGCGACGTTGTTCTCCAGGTGGTAAGTGTTGCCGCTGTTGACGGCTCCATCCGGCGGCGTGTAAGTCGGATCGTAGTACAATCCATAAATGCCGCCGCGAAGATTGTTTCCCTCCAATTGCGTGAGGCCGGCGGGATTGTAGTAAATGGCGGAAGGATTATCCGCGGTAGCGACAAATGCCTCGCCCCGCGCACTGGCCAGACCATCCTGGCTCACCAGTCGCAGCCCGTTTCCAAACAGCGAAAGCGGAGCGCAGCCCAAGGCTGTCAGCGCCAGGAATCCCGCCAAAGCGTGAGTGTTCATAGTTGCGACTCGCCGTCCGACGGCCCGAAAGAACCACTTGGTACACGGCGCGGACCTCCTGGAGCAAGCAAGTTTCCCACCGTATTTATTCGTGAATAGCGCCACGCGTCAACAGGCTCGGGTGTTTCCCGACTTTACATCACGGCCTTCAGCGCCAAACTCGCTCCGTGAAAAGTCTGGCTCAATTTGCCGTGTGCGCCTTGCTCTTCGGATCGTTTGTGTCCCCTGCCCCGGCTGCCTTTACCTCGCTCTACGTGTTCGGCGACGGCGTGTCCACCACCACCAACTCGCCGGGTGGCGCGATCTACTACGGCAAACGTTACTGCAATGGCCGGGTCTGGGCCGAGGTGCTCGCCCAGTGGCAAGGCGTAAACTATGAGTCCAATAAGAACTGGTCGTACTTCGGACATTACAGTCCCAACCTTGTCGCGAACGTAAACAATTTCACCGCGCCTGCTGATGCCAATACCGCGCTCTTCGTCGTCTGGATCAACAACGCCGACTTCGTGTACGACGTGCAAAACTACAGTCCCTACACAACCAACAACCTTCCGGTTTGGACCAATGCCATGAACCGCTCCCTGAGCAATCACCTCGTGGCCGTCACCAATCTCTACGCCAAAGGCGCGCGCACGCTGGTCATGCCGAATGCCGTGGACATCTCAAAGACGCCGAGCTATTTCGGCCTGCCCGCCGCACAAAAAAGTTTCATCCGTCAACGGACCATTGATTTCAACACCGCCTTCACCGCGGCCCTGAGTAACACCATGGCATCCCTCCCCACCCTCAAGATTTATGTCCCGAACACCTTTGCATTGCTCGATGATGTGCTGGCGCACCCGGCGAACTATGGATTTACCAACATCACCAGCGACGCGATTGACGATGGTTACACCTCGTTCACAGGCGCCGGCACAAACTACGTCTTCTGGGACTATCTCCACCCAACCGCCAAGTTCCAGATGATCCTTGCCGACATCACACAACAACTCCTCTCACCTGTGCGCATCAGCCAGATCACCTCGTTCCCCGGCAGCAACCGGCTGGATGCAGTGGACATTCCCATTGGCCGGAATGGCATCGTGATGGGCTGCTCGAATCTGGTGAACTGGGTGAACGACCAGAACTTCGACAGCACCAACTCGACGCAATCCATCTTTGTCCCTGCCACCGATCCCTGGCGATGTTACCGATTGCGCTTCCCCTTCGTTTGGACCTGGCCCTAGTCGCAGTATTATTTGTGACTCAGCGGTTGAAGCCCTGCGACGCAGCCATCCGCAACGCCGCCGACTCGGCCCGCACTTCCCGGAGCGCGGTCAGGACATTTGCCGAAACCGTCACACTTGGGACCAGGGTTAGTTCCTCGTGATCACCCAAGCCTGAATCCTTCAACTGCCGCAGACGCTGCTGCATGAGTTCCTTGATTTCATTCGCGTTGTCCACGCCGCGGAACCAGACCGTGTGCAGGTTGGGCATGCCGTGCTTGCCGTGCGACACCGCGCCCCCGCCGCCCGCCGTATCCACCCGCAGGTCGGCGATGCCCAGCAAGCGCTGGATCGGTCCTTGTGAAATAGAGATGTTCTGGATGTTGGCAAACGTAACCGTCGCCTCGCGCACCTGGACGATTCCATCGCGTACCCGCAAGCTGCGGTCCGTCACCACATACCACCGCTTCTCGAAATTCAATCGCACCAACGCCAGCCCAAAGAGCGCACTGCCCAAAGCAACGACCAAGCCGAATGCTTCACCCAAAAAAATCAACCCCTTCACCCAGTCCTCCAAATGAGCCCACTTCGCGAAGATGGCAATCACCGGTCCCAGCAGGATAAAAAGGAAGACCAACAACGAGAGCGCCGTCTTCAGCGCCCACAGCACGAGCAGATATTTGTAATAACTCTTGGCGGCCAGGAAAACCCGGGTTTGCGCCTCATCGCCCGGCGGCGGTTCCGGCGCGGGCGGAATCCGCAACACCTGTTCGCTTAAATTGCGAAACGCGCTATACATGGCCGGGCGGCTTTTGAGGTGAATCAGTTTTCCCGGCTTCCAACAACTCACGCGTGCGCCGCAGTTCATCGCGAATGCCCAGCAGCAGCGAAACCATCTCCGCATTGTCCCCGGCCCCTCCCGCACCAGCCGAAGCCACACTGGCCGCGGGCGATGGGGCGTGGCGCGTTTGATAGCCACGCATCCGGGTGTAAAGAAAATCGCGGATGGCTTCGAATTCCTTGAAACCTTCGATCACCAATTCCGCCGTGGCCGATCCGGAGGCGGTTTGGACCTCCAGATTTGCCAGCCCCAGCCAGCGCTGAATAATTCCCGACCGCAGATGGATGTCCTGGATACGCGCGTAAGTGAGATTGACCTCGCGCCGGAAAAGAATTCCCACTCTCATGTGAATCCCCTCCGCATCGAACCGGTAGCGCAAGGTGTAGTAGCGGAAGAACAGGTACGGCAGCGTGAACACAATGCCCGGCCCGGTCAGTACGGCGGTAATAATGTAGTACTTCCACAACGCCGGATGCGGGCGTTCCAACGCCAGGATCTTCTGTTCGTCAAACATGGCAGTCATGTGCTTCGCGGGCAAACTCCCGGGCCAGCCGTTTCAAAATGCCAGGCAACCGCGGCGATTGCTTCGTCCCAATGCTCACCCGCTATTTCAAGATGCCTTTGAACGTCATCCACGGCCGGGCATCAATTGCCAGTCGCCCGGCTTTCACCGCCGGGTCTCCTGCGGCGAGCTCCTTCGCTTCGGCCACCGTTTTGACGCGGTAAATCACCAATCCGCGCCGGCTTGAATTATCACCAAACGGCCCCGCAATGAGCAATTTGCCCTGCTTGTGCAATTCTCCCATGTAGGCGAGGTGCCCCGATTGAATCTTCTGGCCTTCCTCGGCGGGCAATTGCATGCGATTGGTGCCGCTCATCAAAAATCCGAACACCAGATTCTCCGGCGTGTGCGGCGTTTCTGGCGGGAAAAAGTGATTCGTCTCGCAATACCATGGCTTGATCTCGAGCGTCATCAGCCCCGCTTTGAGGTAAGGATCTTCTGCCAACGCTTTTCGCGCGGCGTCCGCATCCGGCACGTCGAGCACCACGATGCCGCGCAAGTCACCGTTATCCGTGAACGGGCCAAAGAGCAGATTGACCTTTTCGCGATTCAATTTGATCAATCCATCCAGGTGCTCCTGCTGCAACTTCGCTTGCGCTTCCGGCGCTGGCTGGTTGTGGTTCGTGCCCGCCCGGAGCATCACGAACTGATACATTGCCATGTTGGGCGGCAACTCAGCTGCCGCTGTGGGGAATGTTTGAATGGCAAAGGTCAGACCGATCAGGACGAAGATCTTGGTTAACATGAGCCGGAGCATGTCAAAGCCACTACCCGGCGACAAGCAAACACGACATTCTCCAAACCAGCCGCCGAGCCGCTCACTCCTTGTGATTAACCACCCAGAAATGCTTTCTGAATCAACCGCTCCACCTCCGACATCGCCGCCTCCAGTTCATCCCGTCTCTGATCACGCCCGGAACTCACGTCGCCCCGTGGCGAAAACGCCAGTGCCTCGGCACAACACTCCTTCAATGGTAGATGCTTGTTGTCTCGCCCCAATTGGCCAATCAGAACCTTGACCCGTTCAATCAGTCGCACTGCCTCGGCAATTTGCTCCCGGGCCCGATCCACGTCCACCGCACCGCGCCTGACCTCCTGCAGCAACCGACACTCAAACGTTCGACAACAATTCGGCCGATGCTGGTAGATGCTGCAACATTTTCCCTTCAACGCGCCGCACGGCTGCAACAGCAACCCGCCGTCATCCTCGTCCTCCTCAATCTCCAGCCCCAAAACCTCCAGCGCCGAGGCTTCGTCCGTGCTGCCCAGTTCCACATCGGCAAACAAGGAGCCATCGCAACAAAGCCCGCAATGCGTGCAGAGGGTATCCGTCAGACTAAGTTTCATGGCGGAAGCGAGATTCGCCGAAGAACCAGACTCGTGAAAAACCTAACCGCCCGCGAACACCGGCTGAAAATTCGACTCCCGAAGGATTCGCGCAACTTCCTCCCGCTTGTCGCCTTGAATCTCAATCTGTCCATCCTTTACCGTGCCGCCCGTGCCGCAGGACTTTTGCATCGCCTTGGCCAGTTGCTCCTTCTCCGGCAGACCGATGCCGACGAAGTTCTTCACCACCGTGACCGTCTTGCCACCGCGCCCGGCCTTGACCCGGAGGATGTCCACGCGCCCGCGATTTTTCTTCGCCGGTTTCGCCGCGAGCGGCGGGGCGGAGTCCGCCCGTGAAACTTCAGGCGCGGGCGGGAGTCCTTCGCTGGAGAGGCCACCAAATGGGTTATGACCAAAACTCTGGCCGCCGTCAGTGGGAATGTGCTTGGGGCTACTCATGTGGCGGGGTTTTACCGAAAGCCGGTGCCGTCGGCAATCTTGAAGGGGAGCCGGCTTCACTCGCCGTTCAGGACTGCACTTGCGGCGCCGGCAGAAATCGCCCGGGCGCGAGGCAAAGTGCGCGGCGGAGGTAACATTGGCGCGGGCGGATACCAGACGTCAAAAAAGGCCGGGGGTATTCGACTCGCCAACCGAATCCGCCGCGGACCATCTTCCGCCATCCGCTCCGCCCGCGTTAATCTCGTTGCTCCCGGCAGATCGGAACAAAACAGCCGGCTGGCAAAGCACCAACCGGCTGTATTACGTTTTGTCTCAGTCCTGCTTCGGTATCAGCAGCGTTTAGTGATCGCTCGCGGCGGCCAAGGAACGCGTCACTTCAAGGACATCCCGCCCGCCTCTGGTTGAAGCGGCACTTTTTCCGTTTCCATTTTTCCAGCCCGTGAGCACCGAGGACGCTTCGGTCAATTTCTTTTCCATGTCCTGCACCTTGAGGAAGTGCTCCGTGGCGAATTGCTTGGCTTCGTCGCGCTCCTGCTCGGTGCGTTTCAACAGCGCGTTGAGGGGCTCGATGTTGCGGTTCAACATGTGAAACTCCGTCTCCCACTGGTGCTGGGCCTGTTTATGGGATTCAGTTTGCGCGCTCAGTTGAGCGAGCAGTTCCTGCTCCCGCTGTTTGGCCTTGGCCAAAACCACCTCTTCCTTCTGCTGCATTTCCTGGCGCAGTTGGACTTCCTGTTCACGGAGCGCCCGCTGGCTGGCATCCGCTGACTCCTCCTCGCGGCGCCGATGGAAGTGCTGCGTCTGCGTCTGGAACTCCGCTTGACGGGTTTCAAACTCGGCCAGGAGTTGCTGCTCGCGCTGGCGGAGCTTGATCTCGAAGATCTCGTCCTTCTGCCGCGCTTCCTGACCCAGGCGGGTCTCTGTGGCGCGGACGCGGGCCTCGGCTTGGCGTTCCCATTCCTGTTCGTGAGCGCGCAAATCCTCAGTCCATTGACTTTGTAATTCGGTTTCCCGGGCAACGGCCTTGGCGGCCAGCTCCTGTTCGCGTTGCTTGAGCTGGGCCTCGAAGCTCAGTTCCTTTTGTTGCAATTCCTGCTTCAGGCGGGTTTCCGCCTCGCGGGTCTGGGCTTCAAGCTGACGCTCCAATTCCGCCTCGCGGCGACGCAACTCCTGCGCAGCTTTCGCGGACACTTCCTGCTCGCGCTGCTTCTGCCGGACCTGGGCCGCTTCCTCGCGCTGTTGCACTTCCTGATTCCAACGAGCATTCACCTCGTGAATCCGTGATTCAACCTCGCGCTCGAAGTTTTCTTCGCGGCGTCGCCCGTCCTGCTCAAAGGCGAGTCGATCCTTGGCCCGACGTTCGTCCGCAGCCAGCGCGAGCTCCTGTTCGCGTTGTTGCAGGCGGCGCTCGAACTCTTCATCCTTTTCCCGCAGGGTTTTGGCAAATTCCAGTTGCTGCCGTTCCAGTTTGTATTTTTCCTGGCGCAGCGCCTTGTCAAGTTCGCGGGCGGCTTCCTCCTTGGCCTGGGTCAGCTTGAACTCCAGCGAATCGGTTTGATGTTGCATCTGGAGCCGCGCGGCGTCGCGGTCTTCGAGGGCTTGCTTCACGTCGTATTGCAACTTGGCCGTGGCTTCCTGCGCGGCCAGTTCGGCACCCGAGGCCTGCCGACGGAAATGCGCGGTCTGGGTCTGATAATCCTCCGCCACTTCCCGCAATTTCTGCTGCTGTTCCTTGATCAGGGCGGCGCGCTCGGCTTCATGCGCGGCTCGTTGGGTGTCCAGTTCGTGTTGCAACTGGCTCACGCGCTCGGTCCAGGCATGTTGACGCGCCTGCACCTGGCGTTCGATTTCGGCTTTTTGGAAATCACGCAACGCATCCTTCTCCGCCGCCGATTTGTTGAGCGCGTCAGCGATCCCGCCGAATTTTTCCACCCACGCGGATTCCTTCTCCTTCAATTGCTCCTCGTGTTCCGCCTTCATCCACTTCAATTGTTCTTCGTGCGCGGCGGCGGCAGCGGTGATGGCTTGTTGCGCGGCCACAGACTCGGCTTCCTTCTCCGCCTGCGCCTTCGTGGCGGCGGCTTTGGCTTCGGCGACCGCACGGTCGCGACTGGAGATTTCCGCCGTGGCGGCGGCGGCTTTGCGTTCGGCCCGCAGAACCTTCAAGCGACCGGCGCGAATGTAGAGTTGATGCAAACCACGACCGAACAGGCCGAGGCGATGCGGCTTGCGTTGGGTTTGCTGTTCGCGCAGGAAGACGGTGGAACAAGCGACCTCAACCATCAACGTGGGCAGGAAGGCCACGATAAACGCCAGCACCGGATACACCCAAATGCGCACCATGCTGATCTGGTCGGTGAGGATGTCGCCGCGTTCCTTGGCACTGGCGGTGATGGACATGGGACGTTCCCCAAAGATGAGTCCACGCACGATTTCCACCGTGGTGGCGATCCGATGCACTTGCGTGTTGCGAATGGCGGCTTCCCGCGCCTCGTAATAGCCCTCGGCGGTCTTGCGGCTGGCATCAACTTGCGCGCGGAGTCCGTCCACATTTTGCACCGCGCCAGCGAGGTCCGTGTCAATTTGCTTTTCTTCCGCCTTCCAGTCTTTCTCCTGGGCGGCGTAAGCGGCGAGCTGTTCGGCGCGGTTGCGGTCGGCCTCTTCGCGTTTGGTCCGCGAGCGGGCATCGAATTCCTGACGCAGGCGCTGTGCGCTATCGCCCACTTGTGCGGTGCGTTCGCGGCGTTTGTTGTTTACGGCGAGGAGTTCGGCCTCCTTGGACTTGATTTGCTCGTCAAGCTCCGCCAGCACCGTCGGTTTCAAAATCGTATTAACCGTGCGCTCCGGCGGCACACCGGGATCCACGGGCTCCCGCATCAACTGGCGCATGATAAAACTGGCGTTCTCATACTCGGCCTTGTCCTTTTCGTAGGCTTTCTTTTTGTTGGTGTATTCCGCCAGCTTGGCCTTGTAGATATTCTCGATGCGTGCTTCCTCCGCATTCCATTGGGCGGCCCGGGGCAGTTCGGCTTCGCGCCGGGCGCGCAGATCGGCAACGGCCTTGGTGAGTGTATCCGCGTCGGCGTTGTATTGTTTGGTAATGGTGGTCTGACGCGATTCCTCTTCGGCCAGCTCTTTCTTCTGATAGTCCGTCAGCGTGATGGCGTCCTGGCGAGTTTCATCAATGCGCTTGAGGTTTTCATCCAACTCAGCTTTCGCCTTGGCCTTTTTCGCGGTCAACTCGGCGAGTTTGTGTTGGCGATCCGTTTTCTTGGCTTCGATGGCGGCAAGTTCGCCATTGAGTTGGGCAATCTTGATTTCCTCGGTGGACGCTTTGGCCAGCATCTCGCTGGCGGGTTTCATGGCAATGCCCATTTCATAGACCGCCATGTCCTTGACCAGTTGGAAGGTCAGCACACAAATCAGCGGCAACCCGCAAATCAGCATGAAGCGTTTGGTCCAACCCACGCGCGCCGCGGTCCACACGGCCAGGGGCAGCTTGAGTAGTTCCACCGCGAGAATGGTCGCGCCGATCGGGCCGATGCCAAAGAACGTCACTCCCATGCCCTGCGGCAGACAGGCCACCTGCTGATATTTCCAGCCGGTTGCCAGAATGACGAATTCCACCAATGTAGCCATGATGAGCAAGGGCACGGCGAAGTACGAAATGCGCTTGTTCTTCAGTTGTTGCCAGGGGGAAAATCCCTGGTCCGGCGGGGCGGCGGAATGGGAAGAACCTTGCGAATCCGTTGAGTTGGGATTTTTCATAAATACATCTTGTAGCTACGACTTTTAACCACGGGCAGATGGGGACAATCGTCCTCCATTATGAGCCTCGTGCAGTGGGGCTTTCAATCTAACGCTCCTTACAACCTGTGCGGGAACTTCGCAGCCCGCGTGCCAGCGTAGCTGATCCCGGGCAAAACCCACTCTAAGCCTGATTCCTAGGAGGCTGATGACGCGGAAGTGGACAAAACCGGTACGGGAGCCCCAAAAGCTGGCCAGCACATTGACACCTCGTGCGGGAAGTTCAGCTTGAGCCCTGAGACAAAAACGAGGGGGATGATTCTATGGTTCCGGTGGCGGACGTTCGTCCGTCATGGCCAGGGCCCGAACGGCGGCGTGTTGTTTCATCAATGCCCGGGCCCGCCAGATGACAAACGCCCATAAGGCCAGCGCCACTCCACTCGACACCAGCGTCGCCTGATAAGCGAGGATGAGAAAATCGTAGAACCCATGGACGAGCATGGCCAGCACCACGCTGCCCATCTGCCACAGCGAGCGCCGCGTCGAGGGCGGCAGGCGAAAGCGCGCGTAACCAATCCCGAAGCCCCAGATGGCGCTGAAGAGGATGTGCGTGATGGGCAAGGCCACCGTCCGCGCCAGTTGAAACTGCCAGGCCAGACCGGTGACGTTGTAAAAGTTCTCCACGCTGGCAAACCCAAGTGAAATCGCCGCCGCATACACGAATCCATCAATCGGCTCATCAAACTCGCGCCAGCGGAAGATGAACAAATAGGCCATCAATACCTTCACGCCTTCCTCCAGCGGACCAACAAAGACCAGGCAATAGAACCAGGTCCAACGACCATTGCCAAACTGGATGTCCGGCACACCCAACGTGTCGAGCGCCATGAAACCCAAGACCGAAATTCCGCAGGCGCAGGCGCCGAGCGCGACCGCGAGCAAGAGCCGCCAGCGCGGCTCCGGTTGCAGACGGTCTTTCAGTTGCACATACTGCATCCAAAACAGGGCGCTGATCAGGATCAACCCCAGCATTTGCCAGGTATTTAACGAGGTCGGCACGCGGCGCAGCGTAAACCGCAAGTCGGAAGGATGAAAGCGTTGAGTCGCCCGGACTCCGGCGGGAACTTGCGTTTCATCGCAATTGCGGCAAGCTCGCGCCGTTGAATTTTCTCTCGGGCCAGGCTTTTTTGCGCAGCCGCTACCTTCTCGCGGCATTGGCGGGCTTGGTCTTCGCCGGGGCGTTCCCGAACTTCAACATCGCCGGGATCGCGTGGGTCGGACCAGCTTTGATTCTCGCCAGCGCCTACGGCACCAAAGGGGCCGAAGCGTTTCGCATCGGCTACGTCGCCGGGTTCGCAAACTTTCTGGCTACGCTGTATTGGCTGTTGCACATGCCCGTGGCGGGCTTCCCAATCCTCGGCTGGATCGCCATGAGCGCCTTTCTTGCAATCTATCCGGCCACGTGGGTCTGGCTGCTGGCCGGACGCATCGGTGAAGGCGGTTGGATGCGCCGCTCCGCCTGGACGCTCGCGGGCGCGGCGGCGTGGGTCGCGCTCGAAATGATCCGCGCTCGCTTCCTCAGCGGCTTTCCCTGGAACACCGTCGGCGCCTCGCAATGGCAGATGCTGCCGCTGATTCAGATCGCCTCAGTCACCGGTATCTATGGCGTGTCGTTTATCGTGGTGTGGACTTCCCTCGCCATGCTCTCCGGCGTGCTCGCCATGTTGCGCCAGCCAACTTCGCGTTACGTCTGGTTGAGCGAAATTCTCCTGCCGCTGGTGGCGGTACTGATTCTATTTGCCGCCGGTACATCACGCGTGCGCAATGCTCCTCCGGAACACGACACCCTGCGCGCCACGTTCGTACAGCCGGCCATCCCTCAGACGATGATCTGGGACATGAGCGAAAACACGAACCGGTTCAATCAACTCATCGAACTCACCACCCGCGCGCTGACCAACGAAACCGATCTCCTGCTCTGGCCGGAAGCGGCACTGCCCGAGTTCAACGAAGCCAGCTTTGCCGTCATTACCAATCTCATCCAAACTCATCAGGTCTGGATGCTGTTCGGCGCGGACGACGTGGTGGAGAAACTAAATCCGACACCCGGCGACCGCTACGACTCCTATAACGCCGCGTTTCTGTTCCGGCCCGACGGCTCCTTCGCTGGCAACTATCGCAAACGTCACCTGGTCATGTTCGGCGAGTACATCCCGCTTGTGGATGCCCTGCCCTTCATCAAATGGTTCACGCCCATCACCGGTGGCTTTACGCCGGGCAATCGCGTAACGCGCTTTGAACTGGAGCGCCGGCCTCCGGCCCGGCTCGACACCAACACTCCACCCGAACGAGCCGAGCCGGCGCTCGGCGCTCCCAGACGCATCAAAACCGCCACGCTCATCTGTTTCGAGGACACCTTCCCGCATCTCGCGCGCGA
>JBGAIM010000001.1:0-722832 GCA_044225555.1 Limisphaerales bacterium
AGAAGTAGCGAAACGTTCCTTGCGTTAAAACGTTACATCGTTACAACGTCCAAAAGCGAATTGTTGTAACGATGTAACGTTTTCACTTTTTAACGGTCAAACAAACCATGAGCACCGAATCCCAAATCCAATCCTTCCGCACCGCCTACGACTCGCTCTGCGCTGAGATCGGCAAAGTCATCGTCGGCCACACCGAGATCGTCGAGAGCACCCTCATCGCGCTGTTCGGCGGCGGACACGTCCTGCTCGAAGGCGTGCCCGGCCTCGGCAAGACCCTCCTCATCCGCACGCTCGGCGAGGTGCTCGACATGCCGTTCAATCGCATCCAGTTCACGCCCGACCTCATGCCCGCCGACATCCTCGGCACAAACCTCGTCATGGAAACCGACGCGGGCAAACGCGCCTTCGAGTTCCAACGCGGCCCCATCTTCGCCCACCTGATCCTCGCCGACGAAATCAATCGCGCCACGCCCAAGACCCAGTCCGCCATGCTTGAGGCCATGCAGGAAAAGCAGGTCACCGCCGGTGGCGAACTCCGCAAGCTCGCCGAACCCTTCTTCGTCATGGCCACGCAAAACCCGATTGACCAGGAAGGCACGTATCCGCTGCCCGAGGCGCAACTGGATCGTTTCTTTTTCAAGATTCTCGTCGGCTACCCGAGCGCAGCGGACTTGAACGAAGTCATCAACCGCACCACCACCGGCGCGAAAACCAGCGTGAACAAAATCCTCGACCGCGACCAGCTCAGCGAACTCATGAAGCTCGTGCGCGAAGTCCCCGTCGCGTCGCACGTGAAGGACTACGCCGTGCGCCTCGTACTCGCCACGCATCCCAAAACCGACACCGCCGCGCCGATTGCGAATCAATATCTCCGCTTCGGCAGCAGCCCGCGCGGAGCGCAAACGCTCATTCTCGCCGGCAAAGTCCGCGCGCTCGCCCAGGGCCGCTTCAACGTCAGCTTCGAGGACATCCAATCCGCCGCGCTCCCCGCGTTGCGCCATCGCCTCATCCCGAATTTTGAAGCCGAAGCCGAAGGCATCACCACCGACCACATTATCGCGCAAATCCTCCGCGACGTGCCTGTGACGGCGGAAGCGGTGAATGTGTGATCAAATTTCAAGAGGATTGAGGATGGAAAAGACGCAATGGATTGTTGCACGAGCCTATTGAAAGCCACGACGCGAATGATCGTCCCGAAGGGACAACCGGAAATTAGCCAGCCACGAAGTGGCTGGTTCTCGTGCGCAAATACCAATGTCCCGGAGGGACGCCGGAACACCTCATGCCATCGACCCATCTAAGCCTTCATTACCACATCGTGTTCAGCACGAAGGAACGTCGCTCTTTCATTGATGCCTCATGGCGTGCTCGCCTGCACGAATACCTCGGCGGATTGATTCGTGCGGCGGAAGGCATTCCTGAAATAATAGCCGGCACGGCGGACCACGTTCACATTCTCGTTGGTTTGAAAGCCACGCATACCTTGTCGTCGTTTGTCCAAGACATCAAACAAACGTCCTCACGATGGATTCATGAAACTATCGGTGTAAAAGATTTTGCGTGGCAGCAAGGCTACGGCGCATTCACGGTGAGTGTATCCAATGTGGATGCCGTCAAAGAATACATCGCCAACCAAGAGGAACATCACCGAAAGAAATCCTTCCAAGAGGAATACGTGGCGTTCCTTCAAAAGCATCGCGTGGATTACAATGAAAAATATCTTTGGTGATATACCTCAACGTCTTTCCCATGGCCCGGCAGGGCCAACGGAAATTAGCCAGCCACAAGGTGGCTGGTATTGGTGGCAAGAATTGTATTTCGTCCCGAAGGGACGATGGAATGCAGCGTTTGAATTTGCCGCGCCGTATTTCCACCGTCCCTCCGGGACGAAATATTATTTTATTTCCCCGTTCCAGCCACTTCGTGGCTGGCTAATTTCCATCGTCGCTTCGCGACTTCAATTTGCTCCATCCTTGCCCTGACGCATGTCCCTCCTCACCCCCGAACTTCTCCGCCGGCTCGAGCAATTCCAATTGCTCGCGGCGCGGCGCGCGAAGAGTTTGTCCAAGGGCGAGCGCCGCAGTCGCGCACGCGGGCAATCGGTCGAGTTCGCCGACCACCGCAGCTACGTCCCCGGCGATGATTTCCGTTACCTCGACTGGAATCTCTTCGGCCGTCTCGACCGCCTGTTCCTCAAGCTCTACGAGGAGGAACGCGAACTGCCCGTGCGCATCTTTCTCGACGCCAGCGAGTCCATGACCTTCGGCGAGCCGCGCAAATTCGATTTCGCCCGCCAGGTCGCCGCCGCCATCGGCTACGTGGCGTTGTGCGGTTTTGATCGCGTGAGCGTGATTCCATTTCCGAACGCGCAAGGCCGGGCGCAAACCACTCAAGCCAGCGCCGAAGCCGTCGCCAACTACAATCAACAATCCGCCGTCGAAGGCGCGCTCCGCTCGGTGCGCGGTAAAAAGTCCTCGATGCAATTCTTCGCCAACCTCAACGCCCTCACCGCCGGCGGCGGCGCGGACTTGAACGAGGTATTGCGGCGCGGCGCATTGGAAGCGCGCCACACCGGCCTCGCCATCGTGCTGAGCGACTTTCTCGACCCCGCCGGTTACGAAGCAGGACTCACCGCGCTCGTCGGTCGCGGTTTCCAAGTGAACTGCGTCCAGATTCTCGCGCCCGAGGAACTCGCGCCCACCACGTTCGGCGACCTGCGCCTCGTGGATTCCGAAAGCGGCGGCTTGCAGGAAGTCACGTTCGGTCGCTACCGCATGAAGGCCTACCAGCAGACCGTGCAGAATTTCGTCCAGCGCCTCCGCGAGTACTGCACCAAGCGCGGCATGAACTTCTTCATGGCACCGTCGAACATGGATTTGCAGAACCTGCTGCTGAAACAACTTCGCAAAGCGGAGGTCTGGGGATGAAGCGAAGTCCGAAGTGGGGCTCTCGCCAACGCGCCAGCGTCTTGGACTGCGGCAGTCCCCTGCCGCTTTCCCATCGCGAGCCCACGAACCAAAGCGGCAGAGGGCTGCCGCACTCCAAGACGCTTCGCGAATCCGGAGGTATTTCGTGAACTTTCTCGCGCCTTTGGCTTTCGCCTTCGCAGCCTCAATTCCTGTCGTCATCGTCTTTTACCTGTTGAAACGGAAACGTGTCGTCAAACTCGTCTCCAGCACTTTGCTCTGGCAAAAATTCCTCGCCGACACGCAGGCCAGTGCGCCGTTTCAGAAGCTGCGAAAGAACTGGCTGCTTTACCTGCAAATCCTTCTGCTCGCGCTGGCGGTGCTGGCGCTGACAAGACCATACTTCAAAACCACGGCCAAGCCGGCGCAGTTGCGCGTCGTCATCCTCGATGGCTCGGCTTCGATGCAGGCGGTGGACGAATCACCGTCGCGCTTCGAGCGGGCGCGCACCGAGGCGCTCAAGTGGGTGGACAGTCTGGAGCCGACCGATCAGATGGTCGTGCTGCTGGCGGGCGCGAACACCGAGGTCAAGCAATCTGCCACGAGCGAAAAGGCCGCGTTGCGCCGTGCGTTGGAGAACTGTCAGCCGTCGGATTCTCCGACGCGCCTCGTCCCGGCGTTGAAGATGGCCGAGTCGCTCGTGCGCGACCACAGCAGTTCGGAGATTCATCTCTTCAGCGATGGCGCGGTGTCGGAGCTGAGTGATTTCGAGAACAAGGCGCTGCCGCTCATCTATCACAAGGTCGGCCAGCGCGCGGACAATCTCGGCATCACCGCGCTCGACGCCCGCGCGAATCCCGAGGACGCCACGCAACGCGCCATCTACGCCAGCGTCGCAAATTTTTCGTCAAACACGATGAGCGCCGATCTGGAACTTTATTTCCAGGCCAACGGCGGCGACGCGCGCAGCCTGCTCGAAACCCGTCCGCTCACCGTTCCCGGCCAGCAAACCGCGCCGCAGGTTTTCAAAGCATCGCAAGCCAAGGACGGCGTGTTCACGGTTCGCCTCACGAGCAAGGACGATCTGGCCGCCGAC
Source organism: Limisphaerales bacterium (assembly GCA_044225555.1). GTDB lineage: Bacteria > Verrucomicrobiota > Verrucomicrobiia > Limisphaerales > JADLHS01 > JADLHS01. Next base: position 4,003 of record JBGAIM010000001.1, read on the forward strand.
AACGAAGCGTCCATCGTGAGTCTGTTGCCCAAACCGGTGAACGTGTTGCTCGTCACGCGCGGAAATCGCTTGCTCGAAAAGGCCCTGCGCGCGGTGGCGAACGTGCAGTTGGCCGTGGCGAATGATTTGACCGACGGCGGCGCGGGATTTGATTTCATCGTCCTCGACGGCGTCGTTCCGACGACGTGGCCCAAGGGCAACGTGCTGGCGTTTCGCACCGTGAACACGAACTGGGTTGAGAACGTCGCCGCCGTGGAGGCGCCGGTGATCGTGGACTGGAAATCCACACACCCGCTGTTGCGCTACGCCGGATTCGACAACGTGCAGATCGTGCAGAGCCTCACCGCGCGCGCGCCGACATGGGCCGTCTCGATCCTCGAAGCGCCGCAAGCGCCGCTCATCCTCGCGGGCGAACTGGGCCGGCAACGCATTGTGTGGGTGGGCTTTGATCCGCTGGAGAGCAACTGGCCGTTGCGCGTGTCGTTCCCCATTTTCATCGCCAACGCCGTGGACTGGCTCAATCCCGCCAACGCGAAAAATTCCCAGCTTCTCGTCAAGGCCGGCGACCCGTTCCGCCTCGCGCTCGCTGAACCGGTGAAAAGCGCTGAAGTGAAATTGCCCGACGGCAAATCCGCCACGCTCAACGTCGAAGGTGCCAACGAACTCGTCTTTGGCGACACTGCGCGGCAAGGCGTCTATCACCTGCGCGCCGGGACGAACGAAGTCACGTTCTGCGCGAACCTGCTCGACTCCGCCGAGAGCAACATCCGTCCGCGCGACGAATTGAAATTCGGCGAATACACGAGCGTTGCCGCCACGACCGTGCAACGCACGAACATGGAGCTCTGGCGCACGCTGGCGGCCATCGGGCTGGCGGTGCTGTTGTTCGAGTGGTGGTGGTATCACAGGAGGACGGTGTGATTGCCAAACAAAGAGTCTGTTCGGCGGCGACAGCGATTTCCATACTGGTGCTCGCGCTAGACGCGCCGATGGTCTTTTATTGGTCGCGAGTTCAGTTAGCAAAGTCCAAATACGAGCCCGCCGAATTTGCATTTCAGGAATTGAGAATTGCGAATACTGGGCCAAAAGGCCGTCGCTTGCTGGCTTACGGCTTAGTTGATGGAAACGAAGAATCATTTTCATCGTGGCGTGATTTCGGCAGCCAAATTTTTCTTGAGAGAAAGCCAAAGGGGGAAAAATGGGCCATTTATTACGATCAATCTGCTCCCCGCTTCGATCTTTACGGGAGGACGCTCCGAGTTGTCAGCCGGCACGAGTTTGAAACGAAAGGCATCAGTCTGGCGTGGCATTTACTTGTGGTGTGCCTGCCCTCCGTGTCCGTTCTTGGAGTAAGTCTTGCTCAGCTCCGTCGCGCTAACCAAGGCAAAAGCCGATGAACAACCAGACAAACAAGCAAGGAAGCGATTACGATTGGAGAGACAACCTGCGACGTATGTTTCGGATGGTAGCCCACTTCGACCCGTTTCTGTTCATCGGGCTCATCGCAGTTTTTACTACCCTCATTTTCGGAGCCTTCAGTTGTAAGAAATCAGCTTCGCACGAAGAGGTCGTCATCTACGCCGCGCAAGACCAGGTCTATGCCGAACCGATTCTGCGCGAGTTCGAGAAGGAAACCGGCATCAAGGTCAAAGCTGTGTATGATAGCGAGGCCGTGAAGACGGTCGGGCTGGCTAACCGGTTGCTCGCCGAGCGCGACCATCCGCAATGCGACGTGTTCTGGGGCAACGAAGAAATGCGCACGCGCCAGCTCGCGGCACAAAATGTCTTCCGCGAGACCAACGGCTGGGCGGCATTTGGTGATCGCAGCCGGCGAATGGTGATCAACACGAACTTTGTTGGTAGGGCCAAGCTGCCGCTCGGCCAGGACGCACAGCAGCGCGTCCCTACCGCGCCAAAGTCGTTGCTCGAACTCACCAACGAAATCTGGCGTGGCAAAGTGGCATTGGCGTTCCCGCAGTTCGGGACGACGGCCACGCATTTCCACGCGTTGAAACAACTCTGGGGCGAAGCCAACTGGCTCGCGTGGTGTCGCGCACTCGCGGCGAACAAGCCGTTCGTCGTGGATGGCAATTCGGTCGTGGTGAAATTTGTCGGTCGTGGCGAGGCGTGGATTGGCCTTACGGATTCGGACGATGTGTTCGCCGGGCAACGGCAAGGAGCGCCGGTGGCCATGTTGCCCCTCACCCCGTCCCTCTCCCCATCGGATGGGGAGAGGGTGGTCGAAGGCCGGGTTAGGGGTGAGATGTTGCTCATTCCGAATACCGTCGCGGTGATCCGCAACGCACCCCACGCGGCGAACGCGCAGAAGCTGTTCGAGTATCTCCAGCAGCGCAAGGTGGCGGAGAAGCTGGTGGCGGCGAATGCGCTGGAGGAAACGACTTATACGGCGAATGCGACGGCTCTGCATCCGGATTGGGATGCGCTGCTGCGCGATTTGGAAACCACAACCAAGCAGTTGAACGAGATTTTTCTGAGATGAGTCGGCTTGAAAATAGTTTAAACGCTCGCCCTCACCCCGGCCCTCTCCCCCGGGGAGAGGGTGAAGCGACTCACGCCGGTGGAGAATCCGGACACGACCGTTGCAATCTCCGCCTCACCTTTCTTCGCAACGAGATGCAGGAACAAGCTGAAACTTTCGTTGTCGCCAAACCGCGGCGGATAATTCTCCCTCTCCTGGGGGAGAGGGCCGGGGTGAGGGCGGTCGTTACACAAACCTCATGAATTGGCCTTTGCTCCAGAACAGTCTGCTGGTCGCCGGAACCACCACGGCGCTGGCGGTGGGATTCGGCCTCGTCGCGGCGCTGTGGCTGGCGACGTTGGAAGCGCGCTGGCGGAATGGGTTTCTGGTTGCAGCGGTGATGGCCTTGGCCCTGCCGCCGTTTCTCGTGACGAACTGCTGGATCAGTTTGCTCGGTGAAACCGGTCTGTTGCGCGCGTGGCTGCCGTTCAAAATTTACTCGCTCGGCGGGACGATCTGGATTCTGGCGCTGTTGCTGTGGCCGATCACTTTGTTCGCGGTGCTGGCGGCGTGGCGGCGTTTAGAGGCAGCGCAATTCGAGTGTGAACCGGCGATGACGGGTATCGCGCTGCTGCGCTGGCTGTTGATTCCCGTAGCCAAAGGCGAACTGGCGCTGGCGGCAGTGCTGACGTTCGTGCTCGCGCTGAACAATTTTACCGTACCCGCCATCCTGCAAACGAAAGTTCTGCCCGACGAGATGTGGGTTCAGTTCAACACGCAGTTCGACACACTGGGCGCGCTGAAGTTGAGCGTGCCGTTGGTGATCGCGCCGGTCTTGCTGCTGGCGTGGGCGGCGCGGCGTGGCGTGAGCTGGCCGCGAGTGCAGGGAACGGTTTCGGCGCGGGTGTTGCGTCGGCAACTGGGATCGGCGTGGCGAACTGGCTGCGGCCTGGCGGCGATGCTGGTTGTCCTGCTGTCATCCGTTTTGCCGCTGGCCCAGATCGTTACAGCCAAGCGGACGTGGGCGGAATTAACCGGTGCGATTGAAGCCAGCACGGGGACGATTTGGAATTCGTTCTGGTTCGCGGCGCTGGCGGCGACGCTGGTCGTGGGAGTGGCGCTGGGTTCTTGTAGCCGCCGACGTAAGGAGGCGGAGCGGGACAGTTCAGCCCAGGTCCGCCTCCTTACGTCGGCGGCTACGGGAATCGGTTGGTTGCCGTTCTTTATTCCGGGCGTGCTCATCGGCATCGCGCTCATCAAGGTGTTCAATCGGCCGGTGCTCGTGGCGTTTTATCAAAGCGCCGGCATTTGTTTGCTGGCGCTGGTAATCCGTTATTTCGCGCTGGCGTGGACGGCGGCGCGGTATGCCGTGGCGAGTGTGGACGCGGACCTGGTTGATGCGGCGCGGCTGGAGGGAGCGTCCGGGTGGCAAATGTTTCGGTTCGTGGTGTGGCCGCAGATTGCGCCGCAGATGCTCGCGGCGTGGTATGTGGTTTACCTGCTGTGCCTGTGGGATGTGGAGTCCATCGTGCTCGTGCAACCGCCCGGCGGCGAGACGCTGGCGCTGAAGATTTTCAATTTGCTGCACTACGGCTATGCGGCCCATGTGAATGCGTTGTGCCTAGTGTTGCTGGGACTGGCGGTATTGCCGTGGGTGGGGTGGAGCATTTGGGGTAAGGGCCGCAGCTTACTCGGCAAGAGGACTGAGAGGACCGATGCGACGAATGGGGTGTGGCAATTAACGGCACTGTGGATTTTCGCGCTGGTGGGATGGTGCTTTTGTTCGGGGTGCTCACCGGGCGATCGCGCGCGGGAGGCAGCGTTGCGCAGCAAGATCTTTGACCGCGCTGTCGTCATTGGTTCGCGCGGCGTGGGGATTGGCGAGCTCAACAAGCCGCGGTCGGTGGCGTGTGACACGAATGGAAATGTTTATGTGGTGGACATGACGGGGCGGGTGCAGAAATTCTCACCCGAGGGCGAATACCTCCTGAACTGGCAAATGCCGGAGACCACGCTTGGCAAACCAAAGGGAATGGGATGCGATCACGATGGAAACATCATTGTTGTAGAGCCGCATTATCAGCGAGTGAATCATTTCACGCCGGACGGGCAACTCGTGGCGCAGTGGGGTTCCAAAGGAACCAACGAAGGCTGCTTCATGTTGCCGCGGGGGATTGCCCAGAATTCCCACGGCGATTTCTTCGTGAGCGAATACATGGGGGCGGAGAGGGTGCAGCGGTTTGCGGTGGGAACGAAGGAAACATCCAACCCCCAACATCCAACGCCTAACGTCCAAAGCGCACCCCTCACCCCGGCCCTCTCCCCTTCCAAAGGGGAGAGGGGGAACACGAACTGGCCTTACACTAAATTGGATGCGCCTCTTGCCGAGAAGACTTCACAATCACAGGATCACGCCGGGCCGGAGGCTGGCGCTCCGCATGTTGGGACTACGCTGCTTCAGGTGATCGGGCGCGCCGGGACTGCGCCGGGCGAGTTCAATCGGGCGGAGGGCGTCTGCGTGGATGCCCAGGACCGGCTTTATGTGGCCGATTCGTGCAATCATCGGATCCAGGTGTTCGCGGCGGATGGAAAGTTTCTGCGGGAGTTCGGCAAGCCGGGGACGAAGTTGGGGGAGTTGAGTTATCCCTACGATGTGGCGGTGGACAAGGCGGGAAACATTTTCGTCTGCGAGTTTGGGAACAGCCGGATTCAGGTATTCGACGCGAATTGCCAGCCGGTGGAAATCATCGGCGGCGCGGGCAGTGCGCCGGGGCAGTTTAATAATCCGTGGGCGATCGCGCTCGATGGTCACGGGAATCTTTACGTGGCGGACGCGCTGAATCATCGTTTGCAGAAGCTCGTGAGGAAAAAAGGACCAATGGGCGTAAGGGCGATAAACTAGAATGCAATTCAGCCATCCATATTGGTTGCTCGCAGCGCTGCCGGCGCTGGCGTGGATCTTTTGGCTGGCCTGGAAGACCGACGTTCAAATCGGGGCGTGGCGGCGGTGGGCGGCGCTGGGGTTGCGCACGGTCATCTGCCTGGCGCTGGTGTTCGCCATTGCGGGTTTTCAATGGTTGCTGCCGGTCGAAGGGATGAATGTGTTCTTCGTACTCGACCGATCGGACAGCATTCCTTCTGGTCAACAGGACGCGGCGAAGGGGCTGGTGAATCAACTGGCCGGATTGAAGAAAAAGGATGACAAGGCGGGCGTCATTATTTTCGGCACGGATGCGAGCATTGACCGGATGCCGAACGAGAAGATTGACCTGGAAAAGGTCGAGGCGGTGGTGGACACCCAGCGATCGGACCTGGCGTCAGCGATCCGGCTCGCGACGGCGGCGTTTGCGGAAACTGGACAGAAGCGAATCGTCCTGATGTCCGACGGGAACGAGAACATCGGGGACGTGATGGCGGCGGTGGCCGGAGCGAAGTCGCAAGGCGCGACGGTGGATGTGGTGCCGCTCGGGGTGACACGCGGGAATGACGTCTTCGTTCAGAAGGTCCAAGTGCCGGCGAAACTGAAGAAGGGGCAGCCGTTCGAGGCGAAGATTTTTGTGCAGGCGGATCAAGCCCAGAAGGCGACGGTGCGGCTGTATCGCAACGAACAATTTCTTGGCGAACAGACGGTGCAGCTCGAGGCGGGCAAAAATTTGTTCTCCTTTCCGCAGACCTTGCCGGATCAGGGGTTTTTCAATTATGACGTGCGCGTGGACGCGGTGGGCGATTCGTTGCCGCAGAACAACCGCGCCACAGCGTTCGCCAGCGTGAAGGGCGATCCGCGCGTGCTGCTCATTTCGGGTGAGCCGGATCAGGATGAGACGCTGGCGGCGGCGCTGCGTTCAGCGCGCCTGGATGTAAAGGTGGTTGGACTCAGCGGCCTCCCGAACTCGCTGGCGGAGATGGACAGTTATGATGCGATCTTCATCAGCAACCTGAGCGCGGGAGATCTGGGGCGCGATACGATGTCGCTGTTGGAGGCGGCGGTGCGGGATTTTGGGGTCGGGCTGGTGTGCGTGGGCGGCGAGAACAGTTTTGCGGCGGGTGGCTATCGCAACACGCCGTTGGAAACCACGCTGCCGGTGAGCATGGAACTGGACAGCAAGAAGGTTCTGCCGCCGGGCGCGGTGGTGTTGGTAATGCACGGAATGGAATTTGCCAACGGGAATCAAGTGGCGCGTGATTGCGCGCTCGGCGTGCTCGGTGCGCTCGGGCCGGCGGACGAACTGGGCGTAATTCTTTGGGACGGCACGGATCAGTGGGTTTACGAGCTGCAAAAGGTGGGAAACAAAAGTGCCGCGGGTCGCGCCATCGCGGGAATGAACCAGGGCGATCTCGGGAGTTTTCAGGGCGTGTTGGAGGAGTCGTACAAGGCGCTCAAAAAATCCAAGGCGAGCCTGAAGCACATCATCGTGTTCAGTGACGGTGATCCGGCCCCGCCATCGGCGGCGTTGATGCAGCAGATCGTCGCGGACCGCATCACGGTCAGTACCGTGTTGATTGCGGGACACGTCGGCCCACAGACGATGATGTCAATTGCCGAGCAGGGACGGGGCCGGTTCTACAACGTGACGTCGCCCTCGATGTTGCCGCAGATTTTCATCAAGGAAACGGCGGTGATTTTGAAGTCGGCGATTTACGAGGAGCCGTTCAAACCGCAGGTGCGTTCAGCGAGCGAAGTGACCCGCGGGATCGCCGGCGCGGATTATCCGCAACTGCTCGGTTACGTGGCGACGTCGTTGAAGCCGCGCGCGGAAACGCCGTTACTCACGCACAAGGGCGATCCGTTGCTGGCGCACTGGCAATATGGTTTGGGCCGCGCGGTGGCCTTTACCTCGGACGCCCGGGCGAAGTGGGGGAAGAACTGGCTGGGCTGGGAACGCTACCGGCAGTTCTGGTCGCAGGTCGCGCAGTGGAGCTTGCGTCGGCTGGAGAACGCGGACTTCACAAGTGAGGTGATCGTGGACAAGGGCGAGGGCGTGATCAACGTCGAGGCACTCGACGAGAAGGGGAACTACAAGAATTTCATGAACCTGCAAGCCGCCGTGGTCAGTCCGAAAGGTGAACGCATGACGGTGCGGCTCGAACAAACCGGGCCGGGCCATTACGAGGCGAAGTTCCCAACGAAGGAAGTCGGCGGCTATTTGTTAAACCTGATGCAGGTGGAGAACGGCCAGGCCGTGGCAGGACAGGTGGTGGGGGCGAGCGTGAATTTCTCGCCGGAGTTTGCAGCGGGCGAGCCGAATCTGAATTTATTGCGGCGCATCACGGAGACCGGCGGTGGAAAATTGCTCGACCCCGGCAAGCCCGGCACCGACAACCCCTTCACGCACGACCGCGTCAAGACGAAGCGCCCGCTGGATTTGTGGGAATGGCTGTTGAAGCTGGCGGTGATCTTGTTTGTGTTCGATGTCGGAGTGCGGCGGATTGACCTGGATCGGGAGGAATGGGCGAAGGTGACGGCCAAGTTGCGCAAGTGGTTTTTCTTCTGGCAAGGCACACCACGGCCGGTGGAGGCGGAAGAATCGCTGGCAACGTTGCTGGCCCGGCGGGATCAGGTGCGTGGCGGAAAGACGGCCGCCGGCACGGAGGCGCGCCCGGAACTGTTCAAGCCCGAGCAGCAGCCAGCGCCGACAGCTGAAATCCCTCCCGCCCCCACCGCAAATCCAGCTCCGACGGCGCAAGCAAGCCCGACAAACAAACCGCCAGCCCCCGAAACCGGGGAGAAACCCGCCGCCACGACCAGTCGTTTGCTCGAAGCGAAGCGGCGCGCGCAGAAGCGGCGGGACGGATAAGCACAAAAAGGAATTGCCTGTGGGCCCGGTCTTTGGCTTTATTCTGTGATGGCAAGCGCCGCCGACAAGCCGGGTTCATCACCTTCGGAGCGTCGCCGGATGCAAATCCTGTATTCCGGACGCGTTCAGGGTGTGGGTTTTCGGTATGCGGTCCGAACCCTGGCTGCGGGTTATGAGATTACCGGTTCGGTTCGCAATCTGGCGGACGGCCGGGTGGAACTCACAGCCGAAGGGGCGAAGGATGAATTGGAGGCTTTTCGCGAAGCAATTCACGAAGCCGGACTGGCTGCGAACATCCGGCGCGAAGACGCGAATTGGAGCGAGGCGAAGGGCGGGTTCAGCGGGTTTGCCATTGAGCGATAGGACTAATGAAGTTTGCCATCATAGCCGACATTCACGCCAATCTGGACGCGTTCCAGGTGGTGCTGGAGGACTGCAAGAAACAACAGGTGACGCACTATGCCTGCCTGGGCGACGTGGTCGGTTACAATGCCAACCCCAAGGAGTGCCTCGACATCGTGCGGGCGATGAACATGCCGTGCGTGAAGGGCAATCACGACGAGTACTGCTCCAGCGAGGAGCATCTCGAAGGCTTTAATCCCGCCGCCGCCGAGGCCGTCAACTGGACGCGCAAGCAACTTACCGCCGATGATACCCAGTGGTTGCGCGAGTTGAAGTACACCCGGATGGTCACGAATTTCACCATCGTCCACGCAACGCTCGACGGTCCACAACGCTGGGGTTACGTGTTCGACAAACTCGCTGCCGCCGCCAGTTTCACATATCAAAACACCTCGGTTTGTTTCTTCGGTCACACGCACGTGCCCGTGGCGTTCATGAAGGACAGCGTGGTGCGGGGTGGCACTTACTCGAAGTTCAAACTCGAGCAGGGCAAGAAATACTTTGTCAACGTCGGGGCCGTCGGGCAGCCGCGTGACAACAATCCCAAGTCCGCGTACGTGATCTACGACACGCTGGAAGCCACGATTGAACTGCGCCGGCTGGATTACGACATTGCCGCCGCGCAGAAAAAAATTCTGGCGGCGGGTCTGCCGGAACGGCTGGCGGAACGGCTGGCGTACGGAAGGTGAGGCGAAACGTGAAATGTGAAGCGTGAGTTGGCGGAGACCGGACTCATGCGATCACGTTTCACATTTCACGTTTCACTTTGAAAATCCTCATCCTCAAACCCAGTTCGCTGGGCGATGTCATCCAAGCATTGCCCGTGCTGCGTTTGCTCAAACAACGTTTCCCTGGAAGTGAGATTCATTGGTGGATTGACTCCGCGCTGGCTCCGTTGCTCGACGGCGATCCCGATCTGGCCAGCGTCGTCCGGTTCGAGCGCAAGCGCTGGGCCTCCCCGGTTCACTGGCCGGAAATGCTGCGCAGCATCGCGTGGTTGCGGGCGCAGCACTTCGACTGGGTGATTGATCTGCAATGCCTGGCCCGCAGCGGGGCGTTCGCGTGGCTCGCCAACGGAAAACTCCTCGTCGGCCTGGACGAACCGCGCGAAGGCGCCCGCGGCTTCTACGACATCGTCGTACGGCGAGCCTCATTCCACACCCACGCGGTGGACTGGTATCTGGCCACGCTGCCGCCGCTGGGGGTGCCGGTTCACCATGATTTCACCTGGCTACCGGAGCGTTCTCAAGTTGCGGCCACGGTAAGTTCCAAATGGCCCGTTGACGATGCGAAGTGGATCCTCCTCCAACCCGGCGCCCGCTGGTCAAACAAGCGCTGGCCGCTGGAATATTTTTCCATGCTGACGCGCAAGCTGGCCGCGGAGTTTCCGAAGATGCGCTTTGCCGTCCTGGGTGGAAAAGACGATGCCCCGCTGGCGGACGAATTGTGCCGGACCGTGCCGGAACGGTGTTTGAATCTGGCGGGCCAAACCTCACTGCCGGAGATGATCGAATGGCTGCGCCGATGCGAGTTGCTGGTAACCAATGACACCGGGCCCATGCATGCCGCCGCCGCGCTCGGCAAGCCGGTGGCTGCCGTATTCGGCCCCACCGAACCCCGGCGCACCGGCCCGTATGGCCAGCTCGAACGCGTCGTCCAGCACCAACTGCCTTGCATCCCCTGTCTCAAATCCCGCTGCACCTGGTCGCAACCGATGGAATGTCTCACGGCCATCTCGCCCTCCCAGGTTCTCAATGCCGTTCAACGGGAACTGAAGCAACCGGCCTGAATACCGGCCGCCGAAACCGCGTCAGCCTTTCGGTCTTGTGGCCAAGGCACCGGCGGGAGGAAACCGGTCGCTGGTTTTTTGCGGCTTGCCTGATCCGCGGGCCAACTTAAAGTGGCTGGATGAAAACTCTCTTATTGTTACTGGCGATGTTATGCGCCCCGCTTTCACACCTGTGCGCACAGGTGACGGCGGAGGTCGTACTTGACCAGGAACATTTCCTCATTGGCGAAGCCCTGCCGGTCGCCGTGCGGATTACGAATCGCTCGGGGCAAACGCTGAAATTGGGTAACGAGCCGGACTGGCTGACGTTCTCGGTCGAATCCCGCGACGGTTTTATTGTGGCGAAAAGCAGCGAGGCGCCGGTGCTCGGTGAGTTCAAACTCGAATCGGGGCAGGTGGCGACGCGGCGGGTGGACCTCGCGCCGCATTTCGGACTCAGTCAGATTGGCCGCTACCAGATCATTGCCACCGTCCGGCTCAAGGTTTGGGACACGCAGTTGACCACCAAGCCGGCGGCGTTCGACATCATTCACGGCGCGAAGATCTGGTCGCAGGATTTCGGCGTCCCCGCCGCCGCCGGCGCCGCGCCGCGACCTCCGGAAGTGCGCCGCTATTCCCTGGAGCAAGCCAACTATCTCCGCTCGCAACTGCGGCTTTACCTGCGGCTGACGGACGCGGAGGGTTCGCGCGTGATCAAGTTATTTCCACTCGGCCCCATGGTGTCATTCGGCAACCCCGAACATCAGATTGACCGGGAGAGCCAGCTCCACTTGTTGTATCAGAACGGCGCGCGCTCGTTCAGCTACACGGTGATCAATCCGGACGGGGATATCATCCTCCGCCAAACCCATGACTATATCAGCACCCGGCCCCGCTTGCAGTTGAACGAAGAAGGCAAGGTAGTCGTGGCCGGCGGCGTGCGAAGGGCGTCCGCCACGGATGTGCCCGAGGTAAACTCATCTGAAACCAATGCTCCTGCGCCACGGCCTTGATCTTCCGGGTTATTTGTTGAAAGGCCTCGCCGTTGCAGGGTTGTTACTCACCCTGCCAGCCGCGGCGGTTGATGTCGTCGTCGAACTGAAGAACGGCGACCGGCTCACGGGGGCGTTGGTCACGCAGGAAACAAACCGGGTGGTCATCGCGACTTCCTGGGCAAATTCCATTGTGCTGCCCATTTCAGCCATTGGCGGACTGCGCACCGCGGAGGGCGCGGTGCTCTATACTCCACCGCCACCTCCCATGCCGCCTGTGGCTGGTCCCGTTGCCCCGCCGAAAACCAAACCAGCAACACCAGCCCCGAAAACATCCCTGACCACCAAGGCCGACCTCGGTCTGGACTTGCTGTTCGGTGCCAAGGAGCGCCAGATTTACTACACCCGGATCAAGAGCACCTACGAGCACCCATACGACAGCAACCCCAAGCAATTCTTCCGCACCATCGCGGATTACTCCGCGAACTACGGTGAGACAGACGGTGATGTCTCGGCAAACAACATGGCCGCCAGCGTGCAGACGGATTTTGACTTCGGCCCGGTCTATTATTTCTACAACGCCGCCAACGTCGGGTACGATCAAATTCGGAAGATTGATCTGCAATACGGAGTCGGCCCGGGTATTGGCCGGCATCTTTACACCAAGCCCGCCTTCGTGCTGAACGTGGACGGGGGCATCAACTACCAGGTGCAAAAACGCAGCGAAGGTGAGAGTCCGGAAAGCGCTTATCTGCGGGTGGGAGACAATCTGACCTGGAAACTGGCGGACCGGGTCACGTTGTCCAAGAAGCTCGACTTCCTCCTGAGCTGCGAAAATGCGAGCCAGTTCCGCTTCCGACTGGATTCAAACCTGGAGTACCGGCTGTGGAACAGTCTCTCCTTCAACCTGAGCTTTCTGGATCTGTACGACACCAACCCCGCGCCGGGCGTGGACCAGAACGAAGTCCAGCTCCGTTCCTCCTTGGGCTTTACGTTCTGAGGGTTTACTTCACTTCAGTTCATCCAGCGAGCGCACGCGCGCCTGCATGCTCTTCACAATCGGCAGGGCCCGTTGTAAGGCGCTCTGCTCGGTCTGACCGGTGAAGGACGTCATCGTCAGCCGGACGGCGGCGATGGGTTCACCGTTGCGATCGCGCAACGGCTGCACGACGGACACCGTGTCCTTGCCTTTGCCATAGAAAACCTTGCCGCCCGCGATGACGGTCTTCTCGGGATTTCCGCCGGTTTCGCCCACCTCCTGCTCGTCCCGGCTGGCCACCACGCGCGGCTGGCCCTTTTCATCGAGCAGATAAATCTTCAATCCCAACAGGCGCGGATACTTCGCCAGGGTATCACGCACGAGAATTTGGGCCGGCGATTCGCGGGGCGTGAAGGTGATTTTTGCATCGGTGAAATAAGACACGGAATCCGACTTGGTCCAGAAGCCGATCTTGCCGGACTTGAAGCTGGTGTCCATCAACTCGGGAATGACCAGCTCGCCATTGAGCCAGCCGGTAATCTTGTTGCCGCGGCATTCGAGCTTCAATTCGTGCCAGACCCGCCGGGCGACCGGCACGCTGGGACCGATGGGTTGACTGCGCAGGCTCTCCACTACCTTGTAAAACCGCACGTTGTTCCCCAGGCCGCTGGCCCGCATCACGTAGAAATTCCTTTCGTCCTGAAAACGAAAGACCAGGCCGGCCATCTGCTCGGAAACGCCTTCCACCAGCTTGAACTTCGTTGTCAGGGTAAAGTCATCAAACGTTTCCTTCGTGTAAACCAGCACGGGAAAATGTTCATCGGTAATATCCATGCTCGTTTGCGCAAGCACCGCCCGGCGCGAGCTGACCGGCGTCTTGTCCGTGAGCGGAGCGAAGGCCGTCGGCATTTCATCCATGACAATTTTCCAGCCCCCCGGCTCACCTTTGCCCACCACGATATTGGTGAAGCCCGGCGGCAAATTGTCCGACGCCGAATCGCCGAAATTGAAAGCCAGCTCTGCTCCCGGTGACGACACAACCACCAGCACGGCGAGCAGTCCCAAAACACGACTTAACATGCTGGCCAGCCTGACAAAGAAAAAGCCGGGCGACAAGGAAATGCCGCCCGGCTCATTGAATCGCTCTGGGCTCAGACCTTCCAGATCATGTCCGCCACCGTGCGCCCGGCCGGGATGAACGGAATGACGTGCGTGCTGTAGGGCGTCACCACGTCGAGCACATAGGGTTCGTCGGCATCGAGCATGCGCTGGATGGCGGCGCGCAGGTCCTTCTTGTACATCACGCGTTCGCATTTCACATTGAACGAATTGCAGACGCGCACGTAGTCGGGATAAACCTGCGCCCGGTCATCCGGATTGCCGAGGTACGTGTGGCCGCGGTTGCCATCGTAGAAGTTGTCCTCCCACTGCACCACCATGCCGAGGTGTTGGTTGTTCAGGATGATCGCTTTCGCCGCAATCTTCTCGACGTGAGCGGTGGCGAGTTCCTGAATGTTCATGAGAAACGAGCCGTCGCCGTCAATGTCAATGACCTGCTTGTCCGGATGCGCCACCTTGACGCCGAGCGCGGCCGGATAGCCGTAACCCATCGAGCCAAGACCGCCGCTGGTGATGAACTGGCGCGGGAATTTGTATTTGTACCACTGGCCCGCCCACATCTGATGCTGGCCGACGCCCGTGGTGATATACGCCTCGCCCTTGGTTAATTCATAGAGTGCCTCCACGACCATCTGTTGCAGGATCACCTGATCCTCGTGGTCCTTGAGATGATCCTTCATGTGGTCGCTGTTCGCGATTTCCGAGGTGACACCGTAGGCGAATGGAGCCTTCTTCTTCCACTCGGCAATCTGTTCGAGCCATGCCGCGTGTTTATTGGCGAGCGGGCGTTGGGCGATCATCGCGTTCAGACGCGTGAGCGCGTCCTTGATATCGCCCACCACCGGGAGATGCGCCTTGCGATTCTTGTTCAACTCCGATGCATCAATGTCCACGTGAACAATCGTGCCGTGCTTGCAGAACTCCTCGAACTTGCCCGTCACGCGGTCGTCGAACCGCACGCCGAAAGCGAGCAACAGATCCGCGCCATCCTTCAACTTCACCATGGGATCGTTGAACGTCTTGCGCTTCTCGTACTCGCCGTTCACCGCCCAGTTCGCGAAGGCCGCGCCGTGCATGCCCAGCCAGCGCAACGAGAGCGGATGCGTCTCCGGGAAACCGCCGATGCCCATGAGCGTCGTCGTCACCGGGATGTTCGTGGCCTCGGCGAATTTCTTGAGTTCCGCCGCCGCGTCGCTCGTGATGATGCCGCCACCGACATAAAGCACGGGCCGCTCGGCCTTTTCGATCAAGCCCATGATCTCGTTCAACGCGAGTTCGTCCGCGCGCAGATCCGGTTGATTGTAACCGCGCAGGCCCTTCTTGATCTGTTCGTGCGTCGGCCAGACGGGCTGCGTCTTGGTCTGTTGCACATTCTTGGGCACGTCAATCACCACCGGACCGGGCCGGCCGGATTGCGCGATGTAAAACGCCTCCTTGACGATGCGCGGAATGTCGTTCACGTCGGTGACCAGATAGCTGTGCTTCACGATGGGCAGTGTCACGCCGATGATGTCCGTTTCCTGGAACGCGCCGCGCCCGATCATGTTCTGATTCACCTGGCCGGTGATGGCAATGAGCGGGCAGGAATCCATGTAGGCGTCCGCGATGGCCGTGACGAGATTGGTCGCGCCCGGGCCGCTCGTGCCCATGCACACCCCCGCCTTGCCGGTCGCACGCGCGTAACCTTCCGCGGCAAAACTGCCGCCCTGTTCGTGGCGCGGCAGGATGGTGCGAATCTTCGATTTGGTCAGCGACTGGTGAATCTCCATGCTCGCGCCGCCGGGATAGGCAAAAATGACCTCCACGCCTTCGCGTTCGAGGGCCTCGACGAGGATGTCGCGCCCGAACATCGCCGTGCCGACTTCGGCGCGTTGTTTGGCGGGTGCGTTTTTCTTTTTCGTTCCGGCAGTTGCGGTTGTCGTCTTGCTCATACTTTTTTTGTTCGTGGCTGGGCGGTGCGGGCAACAAAAAACCCACAGCCGTTGCCAGCCGTGGGTTCTTGTTAAAATCGTTTCAATCTCGACAAGAGCCAACGGCGTCGTCCAGTACGACGACTACCAGAACTACTTGTCGAATTTGTCCAGTCATTGCGGCTGGAGAATAGCAATGCGCGCGCCACGGTCAAGCTCTGTTTGCCGCTCCGGAGGGTTCTTCTGGCGGCTAATAGGGTGAATTCCCTTATCTGGCCACAAGCGCTTTCACCGCATCCACCAGTTCCTGAGTCTGATACGGCTTGGCGAGAAACGCGTCCGGCTTGTGGGGCGAATCCCGATAGACCGCCGCGTCCACCGTGCCGCTGACCAGGAGCACTTTCTGGCGCGGATTGATCCGACGGCAGTCGCGGATCAAATCCAGGCCGTTCATCTGGTGCATCGCAAAATCCGTGATGATCAGGGCGGGCAGTGGGTTGGCCAGCGAGAATTCGCGCACGGCTGTCAGCGGATCGCGAAAGGTTCGCACCCGAAAGCCCAGCGGCTCGACGATCATGCTGGCCAGTTCCAGCAACATCGGCTCGTCATCCACCACAAAGACCAGCGGCCGGACGGCGTTGCTGTGACCATTTTGTTGTAAGGGCGTCTGGCTCATCGCGCTGCTGAAAAGATTCAACACTTGTGCTGTGCGACTGGCAAGCTTTCATAATATCCGCACACCGGTTTCAACCCAGACTGACTGGATCAATATCCACGGTGAGCATCACATCCTCGGGCAAACTCAACCGGGCAGTAATGCTTGCGAGGGCGACGCTCAACCGGCTCATGGTCCGCGTGCGCAACATGAGTTGATAACGATAGTAGGTTTCCGCCCGCAACAACGGCGCGGGGGCGGGACCGGCGACGATCAAATCACGAAAGGGGGAAGACACAACGGCGGGCTCCCGGTTGGGCGTGCGCTGCGCCCCGGGCGCAAATTGATCAAACAGCGTCGCAGTCTCCGCCGCCCCCCTTCCCGCGGTCGCCTCCGCCGCGGTGCCGGTCTTCAACTTCTCCACCTCCTGCCGCACATGTTCGGCGGAGAACTTCACCTTCTCCTCATTGCGGCCCTTCAACGTCAACAAGGCCACCCGGGCGATGGGCGGATACTTCAGTTGTTCCCGAAACTCAATCTCCTGTTCATAGAAACCCACGAAATCGTGCCGGCGCGCGTATTGAATGGCTGGATGAAACGGCGTGAACGCCTGCACAAACACTTCGCCCTCGACGTCGCCGCGACCGGCGCGTCCCGACACCTGTGTCAACAATTGGAACGTGCGTTCGCCCGCCCGGAAATCCGGTTGATGCAGCGCCATGTCCGCGAAGATAATGCCCACGAGCGTCACATTCGGGAAATGCAGACCCTTGGCGATCATCTGCGTGCCGATGAGAATATCAATTTTGCCTGCGCGGAAATCACCCAGCACCCGCCGGTAGTCTTCCTTGCGTTTCATCACGTCCGCGTCCATGCGGCGCACCCGCGCGTGCGGAAACAATTTCCCCAGCACGTCCTCGACCTTCTGCGTGCCGAGGCCACTGTAGCGAATCTGCGGGTTGCGACATTTCGGATTCGGGCAGGCAGCGGGCACCGGCTCGAAGTAGCCGCAGAGGTGGCAGCGCAGTTTTTGCTCCGGGCGATGATACGTGAGCGACAGGCTGCAATTCGGGCAATTGGCGACGTAACCGCATTGCATGCATTCCAGCGAGGTCGAATAGCCGCGCCGGTTCAAAAACAAAATCGTTTGCTCGCCCCGTTCAAGACGCTGCGTGATGGCTTCCTTGAGCTGGTTGGAGAAAATCGGCGGACCCTTGCCGCCCCGGGCGGCTTGGCGTAGATCAACCACCCGCACATGCGGCAGCTTCTGATTGTCCACGCGTTCGGGCAGTTCGAGCAAGGTGTACTTGCCCTTCGTGCAGTTGTAATAGCTCTCCAGGGACGGCGTGGCCGAACCCAGTACTACAACCGCGCCTTCCATCTGGCCCCGCACAATAGCGACGTCGCGGGCGTGATAGCGCGGTGCTTCCTCCTGCTTGTACGTATGTTCGTGTTCCTCATCCACGATGACCAACCCCAACGGTTCGACCGGCGCAAAGATCGCCGAGCGCGCGCCAATGACGATGCGCGCCCGACCCTGTCGGATCTTGTGCCACTCATCATGGCGTTCCCCGGCCGAGAGGTGCGAGTGCAACACGGCCACCAGAGTTTGCAATTTGCCGGAACTGAACCGCGCCTTAAACCGTTCCACTGTCTGTGGCGTGAGCGAAATCTCCGGCACGAGCACGATCGCGCCCTTGCCCTGCTCCAGCGCGTGGGCAATGGCCTGCAAGTAAACTTCGGTCTTGCCCGAGCCGGTGACGCCGTGCAGCAGGAAAGTCGAGGATGACCGAGACTTGCCATCCTCGCTCGGTGCCATGGCCGTTTTGATCTTCTCCAACGCATTGGCCTGGCTCGGATTCAATACCAAGGGCGCACTTGGCAAAATGTGCTCCTTCGCATACGGATCGCGTTCGGAGATTTCGGAGGTGAGGACAATCAGGCCGCGATCTTCCAGCTTGCGAACCGTGGCCGCCGTGGTCTCGGCCAGTTCAAGCAGTTCGGTCAGGGAAATTTCCCGCCGCTCCTCAACGATGTTCCAGACTTCGAGCTGTCGCTTCGGCAGTTTGGGAAACTCGCCGGTTGCGGGAAGGGCGCGCACATACAAGCGTTCACGCCAGCCAGCCTCCTCCTTGCGCACCGCCTCGGGCAGGACGGATTTCAATGCGATCTCCGGCGCGCAACAGTAGTAGGTGGCCATCCAATTCGCGAGCTTGATGACTTTGGGGGTGACGAGAGTTTGCGCGCCGATGATCTTGATGATCGGTTTAAGCCGTGCGAGGGCGGACTCTTCCGCCACCGCTGTCACGACCCCCAGCACTTTGCGCGCACCGAAAGGAACCTGCACACGGCTGCCCACATCCACCTGCCCGGCCAGTTCCGCCGGGATGGCGTAATCGAACTCCTTGCGGAGCGCGATTTCGAGTGAGACGCGGGCGATCATTGGAAAACGAGGGTTGGGGGGCGAAGGACGGGAGTCAAGCCGCGCGCCAGCGCGATGGATTCAATCGCGGGTGATGCGACGCAAATCGTCTTCCAGCTTTTTCCGCAAGACTTCGCGCTCGGCCGCCGTCGTTTCGCGTGGCACCCGGATGACCGGGGCCGTGGTGATCTCACAACGGCAAAAAGGAAGCGGAATCTGAAAGCGATCCCAGGTCTTCAAACAGATTTTCCAGTTCAGATGGTAGGCCACGGGCACGATCATCAGGCCGGTCAGTTGGGCGGTGGAGATGACACCCTCGGGCAAGGTGTAGCGCGGCCCCCGCGGCCCGTCCGGCGTAATCGCTAGGTCGTAACCCTGCTCGGCCAACACGACCATTTCCCGCAACGCCTGCGCGGCACGGCGGCTGGAGGACCCGCGTACTGGCGTGACCCCGAACCGTTCGATGATGCTGGCCACCAGGCCGCCGTCCCGGCTCGCGCTCGCGACTGCGGCCAGCTTCCGCTTCCGATCACGGCACACCACGTAGCGATGGTAAATGATCAACGACAACACGAGCCGGTTGTGCCAGATGGCGAAGATGATCTTCTCCGAAGGGGCCGTGGAGGAAAATATGGAATCTTCATTCACTTGGAAGCGAATCGTCATGGCGAGACCGCGAATCGCCGCGTGAATCACCCGGGCGGCGAGGCGTTGGTGCCATTTGGGTTGGTGGGGCACCACCGCGCCCCCGACTTGCCGCCTCGTCGTAATCGGTGTGCTGGTTTCAGCATTGGCGCCGGGAGCATCCATCATGCGCCTTTCTTGAGCGAAGCGCGCACGAGTTCCTCGACCGTGGCCTGCGGACCGAGCACGGCTTGGGCGCCACGAACGGTATCGTGGGCCTCGACCTGTTTGAAACCCAGGGCCATCAAAGCCAGCACCGCATCGTTGAGCTTCTGGTCGGTGGCTGAAAGCGAACGCGCGGCGCTCGAAGCCTCCCACGCGCCGGCCGCACCGATCTTGTCGCGCAGCTCGACCACGATGCGCTCGGCAGTCTTCTTGCCCACACCCGATATTTGCGAGAGCGATTTCACATCGCCGCCGGCCACCGCGCCGCGAAAGGCGACCGCGTTCATGCCGCTCAAAATGTTCAGGGCCGTTTTAGGACCGATGCCACTGACGCTGTTGATAAGGAGACGGAACAAGTCGCGCTCCGCTGCACTGGCGAAGCCGTAGAGAATGTGCGCGTCCTCGCGGACGATGAGTTGCGTAAGCAACTTCACCTCGTGACCCGGCTGCGGGAGCTTGTCGAAGGAGGAAAGCGGGATGAGCACTTCGTAGCCGACACCTTGAACGTCCACTATCGCTTGCGTAGGTAACGCCTCGACGAGTTTGCCGTGGAGAAAAGTGATCATATTCGCTTCGGTGCTGTCAGGCTGTAATGTCCTTGTTCCTGAGCATGGGCCAAAGCCAGCGCCAGGGCATCCGCGGCGTCGGCGGCAGGCGGCTCGGACAATTGCAACATCCGTTGCACCATCTTTGCCACGGCGAGCTTTTGCGCCGCGCCGTAGCCGACGATGGCCTGCTTCACCTTGCGGGGGGCGATTTCGTAGATCTCCAGTCCGGCCTCAGCGATGACCGCCAGGGCCGCGCCGCGCGCCTCGCCCAGGACGATGGCGGTTTGCAGATTCTGCGCGAAGAAAAGTCCCTCCACCGCGCAGACGGTGGGTTGAAATTTCCGCAGCACCTCGCGGACAGTCTGGGAGATATTGCCCAGACAGCGCGAGTGCGGCCAGGCGGCCGGGCAGGAAATGGTGCCGTGGGCCAGCGCACGGGAATGCGGCTTGCCAACCTCGATGACACCGTAGCCGGTGCCGCGCAGCGAGGGATCAAGCCCAAGAATGACCCGGTGCGCGCTGGAGTTGCGAGCGGGTGTGGGTTCAAAGACCGGTGCCGCCCCGCGCGGTTTGCGTCCGCTGACGCGCGCCGTCATCTGGTTGAATTGCTGAAGCGTGATGCCCACAGTCGCCACTGTGCCAATGAACGCGCGCCGGTAAAAGGAGAAAACGGGTTTCAGCCCGGATCGGTTTGCATCAGGGGACAAAGCGGGCGCGATAAAATCGGCGGGAGAAGGGCGTGGCCGTCATGTCCACGTGATCGAAAAAGCCGCTGGAAATGGTGTTGGTCTTCAGCGCCGTCCAGTTGACAAAATTGGTGGTGGCTTCCACCGACCAGCGAAAACCATCCGTCCCAAGGACGCGCACCAAAGCCCAGCCCTCGCTGGTGCGCCCCAGAAATTGCACCTGCGAGGCAGCGACCGGCAGCGCCTCAGCCGTGACGTGATAGTTGTCGAAGAGCAGGTAGTTGTCGCCCGGCGCATTGGTATCATAGAGCAGCCAGACGGCGTCCATGTCGCCGTAGCTCAACTGCGCATTCGTCGTGGTCATCGGCAGATTCGTGACGATCAGTGTGTTGTCCAGAGACGCACTCCAGCGATTGGAGGCGAAGTTCATCGTGACGAGCAAGGTGTAGGTCGTATCCGGGGCAAAAGAAATCCCCGTGCCCACATAGAGGTTCGTTCCATCCAGCCGGTAGTTGATGTTTGTGTAATAATTGTCGAAATCGAGAATGAACAGCCGCTTGCCCTGCCGGTTGTAGGCGCGCCACTGGAAGAAATCATAGCTGCCATTGGCGGAATCAGCGACCTGCATCTGGACGGAAAACCTCACCAGCGGCAGACCCATGGCCACCGGATTGGGCTGGTTCGTTGGCCAGACCACCAATTGATCATCGCCCGTATCGGGCGCGGAGAATCCCAGATACGCCTGCTGGCCCTGACCCGGAAAGAAACCCGCCAGGATGCCATTTCCGCCAGAACCTTCACGGGTCCACGACTTCTGGCCGGCCAGATCAGAGTTGGTGCTGTAACCCTCGTTGAATTCAAACCGCGTGAAGAAAACGTCCGTGGGTGCGGCAAGTCCTGAGCACCACGCACCGGCACACAAGGCAAGTGCGGTCAGGAATCGCTGAAGATGGGTCCGCGATTTCATGGAAGCGAGAGTTTTAGGGCGTTCAGCGATTGGGCCGACCTGACTGCGGGCTGGAGCCGGACCGCGAAGTAGCCGGGACTGTCGTTGTGGCCGGCGCCGGAGGTGCGGGCCTCGACTCCGAGCGGGAAACACTTGGGGCCGCCGGCTGCGTCGGCCTCGGGGTGTAACTGGGCGCGGGCGTGGATGGCGCGGAACGCGTCGTGGGCGGGATGATCTGTCCGGCTGGCGGGCTGGAGTAGGTCGAATACGAACTGCGATTTTCTGAGCGGCCATATTCAGTGCGGTTGGGCCGGGTGCGATCCGGCTGCGAGTTTTCCGCAACCTGCGGCATACTGACAACGGGTGAGGAAGCTGGCCGCGGCGTATAGTTCTCGCGCGCCGAATTCACCGGCGCGCTGGGAGCGGGAGATGACGCCGGCGTGCTCCAAACGGAGTAATCCCGGCCGGTGGAACGCGGGTTGTTGTTCCGGCCCCCGATGACGATCACCGAAGTGGAAGGCGTGTTCGCCGTGGGTCGCGGGACGGCTTGGGGCGTCGTTGGGATAACCCGCGGCGTCGGTGCTTTGGGCGTTGGTACCGTCGGCGCAACCGGCTGCGCAGCGACTTCCGGCTTTCGCACGATAACCGGGGAAGTTGTCCGGCCCCGATTTCCACCCGCTGTTTCAACTTGCTGCTCACGTTCGCGAACGGGCCGGGTTTCCACGCGATTTGGCGAGGGGATGGTTGGCTTCGACTCCACCACCGGGGGAGTCGTTGGCGCAGACGGCAAAGGCGCGCGCTCAACCTCAGGGAGCGGAGTCCGGCGGTCACGCCCGGTCTTTATTTCTGTGCGTCCGACCGGTGATGGCGAAGCGATGATCGGGGGCGTGGTCGCAGGCGAAAGCACGGGTTCGCTGCCCCGGGACGAGCCGCCCCGCCCGGCATTTCGCCCGGCTGGTTCGAAGGCGCTGCTGTTGTCCTTGCCGGTCGGGATTAACGTCGGCCGGTGCACGGCCAGGGTACGCCCGTCACGATCCAGTCGTTCGGCGCGCGGACCGCGCCCACTCTGCTCCCGGATACTGACCGTACGGACTTCGGTGCGCGACAATTCGCGCACGCGATCCGGGGCAACACCCCGGTTATACACGCGGCCATGACCGCCGGCTTCGAGATGATTCACCGGTGTGGTGGTGTGATAAACCTGATACGCCCGACTGGCCGGCACACAATACTGATACGGGCGCGGGCTGCAGAAACTGCCCCACGGGACGAAATTATAGGAACTGAAACCCAGTCCGAATCCGAAGCCATCCGCAACCGAAGTGTATTGGAACATCAGGCCGGCCCCGGGCTGATAGCAAGCGGTGGGCGGCAACGGCGCCCAGCCACAGTAGTCACCGGAGTAACGCCAGCTCACCCACGAAGGCGACCAGACATTGTCCGGCCACCAGCACCAGCCGACGTTCGGGGCATCGAACCAGCGACCGTAATGAAACGTGGTGGCACCCCAGGTGTAATCCGAAAGCCAGTACCAACCGCAATCCGAATAAACCCAGCGGCCCCGATCGCAGTATGGCCGCCAGCGGGGATTGCAAACCCCAACCGTCGGCCGCCAGCACCGACCGTAGCCGGTCACATAAACCCACGATCCATACGGCGAGAGCGTGTCATAGAAATAATTGTTCGAAACATAAACCGGTTCCGCTTCCATCTCGGGCGGGTTGACGTAGGAAGGGGCCGCGGCAATCTCTGGCTCCGCCTGCTGCGGCGTTGCTTGAACGACCGGCGCGGTTTGCGTGGCCTGGAAGGCATTCATCCGGAGTTCTCGTAATGCCTGATCGTGCTGCATCATGGCGGTAAGGACTTCCCCCTCCACGCCGAGATCATTCAAGTAAACAATCTCTTCAGCGCCCAAGGCGAAGTAACCCGTCGTGTTCGTGATGTAGGCAAACAACACTGGTTGTTCCACGCCGGATTGCAGAAGCTTGACCACCTCGCTGAGAACAGGTGACATGCGTACATTTGCCGGGGGTTTTAGTTCCGTGGGCGGAAGCTCCGGTGTTGCCGCTGCCGCCAGCACCGCGCCATTGGTCTGTACCACGGACAGTGCATTGGTCGCAGCTGGTGAACCGGACTCCGCCTCCAGCACCGCGACCGGCAAGTTGGTGGTGGCCGGTGGCGTTACGGCGAGATTGGTCTCGCTCAACGAGGGCTCGGCGTTGGCCGCACTGAGGAAGGGATTTGAACCGCCGGCATTGCGCTGGGTGCAACCGCCGAGGAACGGCAGCGCGGCCAGCGAAAAGCCGAGCATCAAATGGCTGACAAGGCGTTTCTTCATGGCTCTTCTTTCTGTTGACGCTTCCACCGTGTTACTACTGGATGGGACTCAATGTCGCGGACAGGTATTCATGCGTCAACCGGCCCGGTGGCAAGGGTTACGCCACAGGGTTTTAGCTGGTACCCCCATCCCGAATTGAACGGGAATCCGCGGTTTAGGAAACCGCTGCTCTATCCATTTGAGCTATGGGGGCAAACCCGGCAGGACCTTAACAGGCCTTGGATCAACCCGCCAGCGGTTTGAAACAGCTCTTTGCGCACGACAATTGGTGGCTGCCGCGATCCGCAGCCACCAATCTGACCAACACGCGGCTTTACACGTTTTCCGCGCCGCCTTAAAGTCGCGACATGGCTACGGAATACGACACCACCGAATTTGTTGATACGGATTTTCAGGCGCACAAATCGCCCTACACCACGCCCACCGCCGCAACCACCGCCACCCCGTTCCGCGCCCCGACACGTGAAGAGGTGGACTCCAAAGTCTCCGAAGCGCAGCAAAAACTCGCCGAGTTGAAACGCGCCCAGGAGGAACTCGAACGCGAGCGCTCGGCCCTCGAAGAAGTGCGCCGCCGCCAGGCGGAATTTCAAACCGGACGCGGCGAGATGATTCAGAATCTCACGCGCGGCCTCGGCTTGCTGGAAGAAGCCGAGTTCGCCGCGCGCCGCGATGCGGAGCAGATGGCGAAATCCATCGGAGACATGCGCGATGCCCTAGCCAAAGTGCAGGCCATCCACGAGGAAGGCTGGACGAAGGACAATTTCAACGTTGAACTCACCCGCGCCTTGACCACCCTGGAAAATGCCCGCCTCGAATGGAACGGCGCCCGCCTGAAATATCCCGTGCTCTCGGGCGAGGCCATCGCGCGTCCCACCACCTCCGGAGTTGCTCCGACCACCGCCCCGTTTCTTGCGCCGAAAAGTTTCGGTGAACTGTGCAAACTGGGACTCGCCTTTACCTGGCCGCTCGCCTTGGTGGCCTTGCTCGCGCTGGGCGTGATGGTGGCAATCCTGTTGCGCCACTGAGGCGCGCAGGGACGCGCGCGCGTCGAATGATTTCATGGGTTGGCTGAAGAAAAAATCCGATCCGGTTTCCGAGCGTGCCCGGATGTTGAGCTCCGAGATTGCCGCGCTTGAGGCGCAGATCAAGCAGCTCGACGGTAAGTTGCAGCGCGGCCCGGGTCATCCGCGCCTGCGCTCCACGGCGGTGCCGCACGGCGCCACCATCAGTCACACCACCCCGACCACGGAGACTGGCACGCACAGCGCGGCAACCGTGCGCAGTGAACCGGTCTTCGAGGAAATCAGCCAGGAGCGCATCACCACCCGCGTGGAGGTCGGTAATGCCCCGGAAATGTTCAACGACCTGGGCGTGCGCAAATATGACCTCCCCGGCCTGCTCCGCCGCCTGCGGGATTTCTTCCATGGACCGAACACCAGCAATCCGAAGCTGGTGAATTATCTCGCGGCAGGCGGCGTGCAAGGCCTGCGCCCGTTGCGCAAGGAGAAGCGCGTGGCGCGCAACCGATTCATCCTGTTCTCGGCGCTGCTCTTCATCGTGCTCTTCGGCACGCTCTGGTGGTTCCTGCGCAACCGCTGATCACAAGCCATGACCACACCAGATCGCTCCTCGTGGCTGTGCCTTGGTATCGCGACTGAAGTGGGGGAATTCCTGGCGAGCTACTCCGAGCGTGGCCTTGTTGAACTCCGCTTTCCGTCCGACCGACGCTCATCGTCCCCAGGCGCATCCACAGCCATCTCGTCACAAATTCAACACTGGCATCGCGCAACCTGCGCTGCGGTGAAGCAAATCCTAGCCGGTCGTCCGCCAACCAGCTTACCTCCGTTTGATCTGTCGGTGGGAACGAAGTTTCAACAACGCGTCTGGCACGCGATGACGAAAATTCAGTTTGGTAAAACCCGCAGCTACGGTGAGATCGCCCGCGCCATCGGCAACCCGAAAGCCGTGCGCGCGGTGGGTGGAGCGTGTGGGGCAAATCCGATTCCGGTCTTGGTGCCGTGCCATCGCGTGCTGGCAGCGAACCAGAAAATCGGCGGCTTCTCCAGCGGACTGGAATGGAAGCGGGAGTTGCTCATGCGCGAAGGCGTGAACCTGCTTTGAGGCAACTCAGCCAACGGCCTTCGCTTTCAACCATCGCTGCTTCCGCATCACCAGCAGCATGGCGCACCCACCGATGACGCCGAAGCCAGCCATAGTCGGATACCACGTGCCCCAGCCATAATGCTTGATCAACCAGCCGGTGACTGGCAGGGCGATCGCCGAACCATAGTATTGGAAGGAATCAATCACGCCGGTGGCAAACCCGGCCATCTTGCGCCCGCCAATATCCATCGGGGCAGCTGCGCCCACAATTGCATGGGTGGAATTGGCCGTCAGCGAAATCATCACCAGGAACAGACAGCCCAGGAAGATGCCGCCCGGAGTCGGGCCCACGACTCCCGAGTAGATAACCATCGCCGCAATCAGAATCACCAAGCTTTCAAAAAAGTAGAGTGTCATCGCCACGGGCGAGCGGTGGCCTTTGAAAAACTTGTCGGAAATCCAGCCGGCGGTGAAGGACCCCAGCACCGCCGCCAAGGGCATCAGATTGAAGGTCCAGAAAACTGCCGCCGGTTTCTTGGCCATGTCGAGATGCAATTGGTTAACGAAATAGAGGACCGAGAGTTGATCCGAGCTGTTGCGCACCGCTCCGGTGCAACCGTAGGCCACCGCATAAAACCAAACCAACGGGTGTTTGAAGATCGTGACAAAGCATTCCTTGATCGAGGCGCGCGTGCCGGCATCACCTTCCGTGGCTTCATCGTGGACCACGCCCGGATAGCCGGCTTGCTCGGGCGATTCCTTGGGGATGAGCACCAGCAACACCACCGCCGCCGCCGTGAACAACGGTGGAATGCGGAACATCCAGTGCCAGTCATCCTTCGCCACCGTCCAGGTCAGAATCGTGAAGCCCCCCAAAATGACCGGCGCGAGATTGTTGATGGCAAACTGCCCCAACTGAATCATGAAACCAAATATGCCCGCGAAGGTGCCGCGCTCCGCCCGATTGAACCACGCGGCATTGATCTTCACCATGCCCGGCGCGCCAAAGGATTGAAACCAGCCGTTCAACAGCCAGATCAGAGCAAAGGTCGAAAATGTGCCCGCGAACGAAGCGAAGCCGAAGATCAAATTCATGACGATGGCCCCGATGGCCCCGATGAACATGGCGGTTTTGCCCCCGATCCGATCCGTGAGCAGCCCGTTCACCAACTGCCCGGTGCCGTAGGCAATGGACCAGGCGCTGAGCATGCCGGTGATTTGTACTTCATCGAAGCCGTAATCCTTGATCATCCCCGGCGTGGCGAAGCGGAAGTTGTAACGGCACATGTAATACGAGGCATACATGAGGCCGAGAATGAACCAGTTCAATCCGCGACGCGGCCGGAAGCCGGGCGGATAGTGCGGGGTGGTCGAAGCGGGGACCGGGGCGGGGTTCATGGCGTTGCTCAACTCATCCGGCTCAACAATTCCGCGCCAGCTAAACAGACGCCCTCGGTGCGGTCAAACCTTCCTTCCCAAAACCGTCGCTCGGAATCAATCCAGCCTTGTGCGGTTATTCCTCCTCGCCGTCCGCTCCCGACGCGCCCGTGTGCCGGCAGACACCGCGCTTGGAGGTCGCCACGAAATCCAGGAATAGCTTCGCCCGCTCGGTCCGGAACTTTTCCCGCGCCTCCGCCACCGCCTCGCGCAGATTCTTCCCGCTGCGGAACAGCGCGTGGTAAACTTGCTTCAACTCCAGCCGCTCGTTCGCCGGAACCCCGGCCCGGCGCAAGCCAACCACGTTTAATCCGCACAGCCGGTTCAGTCCGTTGTGCACCATGGCAAACGGCGGCACGTCCTGACTGATCGCGCTTCCCCCCTGCGCCATCGCCAGGGTGCCGACCCGTACAAATTGATGCACCACCACACACGCCGAAAGCACCGTCCGATCCCCCACCGTCACGTGACCACCCAGTGCGGAGCAGTTGGCAATGATGACGTGATCCCCCACCACGCTGTCATGCCCCACGTGACAGCCGGCCATCAGCAAAATGTGCGAGCCGAGCACCGTCTCCCCTTCCATCGTGGTGGAACAATTCACCGTCACGTGCTCGCGAAACGTGTTGTCGTCCCCGACCCGTAACCGCGTGGGATCGCCCTGGTATTTCAAATCCTGCGGGATATTGCCGATGACACAGCCGGAATGAAATTTGTTCCGCGCGCCGATGGTGGTCTGGCCCGTCAGATAAACGTGCGGCCCCACCACACATTCTGCTCCCAACACCACGTCCGCATCAATTACCGCGTGCGGCCCCACGCGGACATTTGCGCCCAGTCGGGCCTGGGGATGAATCACTGCTGTTGGATGGATCATGCGCTGCGCAATCTGGCAAAACTACGCGGGAAGTCAAAGCCCCAAATCCCCAACGGGCCCGCGGGGAATTAGCAGCGAAAGGTAGAACTGCTCGCGCGGTGAGCCGTAGCGTCCCCAGACTTCGCCGCTTGCTCAAGTTAGAGTCACAGCTTACGACACATACTGCGGCTCGTGCACCGGGTCGAAGCCGTGTTTGCGGAGCAATTCCACGAATTTCGCAATGCCGCGCTTCTCGTCCGTGCCGAGGTGATAGTGAATGTGCCAGCCGAAGTAATCCTTCCGAAACTCCTCCGTGTATTCCGTGCGGTCGCGGATGATGTGGTCGAGGGTATCCAACCCGAAGTCGCGCGCCTCGCGCAACTGCCGGCGGAGTTCGGCGTTGTGAACACCGCGCCGCATCGCCCACACCGCATAGACAAACGGAAGCTTCGTCAACTCGGACCACGCCGCACCGAGATCGAAGATTTCATGCGCCGGATTGCTAAACACGAAATCCAGCGCCGCATCGCCGATGAGCAGCACGAAATCCTTCTCCTTCGCCGCCGCGTAATTTTCCAACGGCTTGAACTCTGGTTTCAATCCGCGTTCAGCCAGCAACACCTTCATCAGCGTGACGCTGGTCAGTGACGCTGTATCGCAGAAAACCTCCTTCACTTCTTCGAGCGGATGACGATGGGCTAGGAAAACACTTTTCACTTCGCCCAACGACGCCACGGCAATGCCGTCCAGAATATCGTAGCGGTCACTGAACAGCGTCTCGACCACGCTGACGAGCGCGGCATCGAGTTCGTCGCGTCGCAATAGCTCGGCGAGTTTGGCCGGCGGAGCGTAGGTGATTTCGTTCTCCAGTCCGCGCGTCAGCGGCACGGCATTGAGCGCCTTCACCGAACCGACGCGGAATGGCGCGAGCGATTGTTCCAGTGCAACCTCGCGCTCGCGGTTCGCGGTGGTTTGTTCGCGTTCCAGCCGGCGCGCGATCAGGTCCGCCGATTCCGGCGCAGCCATGCGGAGTTTGGGTGGCAGCTCTGCCATGGCTTACTTGAGCTTGTCCGGATTCAGCGGCTTCAAATCCTTGGGCAGGAAGAGGCCGTCTTTGCGGATGAGTTCGCCGTCGAACCACACTTCGCCGCCGCCCCATTCCTTGCGCTGGATGAGCACCATGTCCCAATGCACCGCGCTGCGATTGCCGTTGTCGCAAAGCTCGTAGGCCTGGCCGGGCGTGAAGTGCAATGAGCCGGCGATCTTCTCGTCGAACAGGATGTCGCACATCGGATTCAGGATGTGGGGATTGAAGCCCAGTGAGAATTCGCCCACGTACCGCGCCCCGGCGTCAGTATCGAGAATCTCATTCAGCCGTTTCGTGTTGTTGCTGGTGGCCTTGATGATCTTGCCGTTCGCGAATTCGAGCCGCACATTCTCAAACTTCGTGCCGGCATAAAGCGTCGGCGTGTTATACTGGATGACGCCATTGACGGAATCCTTGACCGGGCAGGAGAACACTTCGCCATCGGGAATGTTGAGCAAACCCTCGCACATCTTCGCGCCAATGTTCTTGATGCTGAAGGTGAGATCGGTGCCGGGCGATTTGAGATGCACGCGGTTGGCCTTCTTCATGCGCTTCCAGAGCGGGACCATCGCCTTGGCCATCTTGCGGTAATCCATCGTGCAGACATCGAAGTAAAGATTCTCGAAGGCTTCGGTGCTCATCCCGGCGCCTTGGGCCATGCTGGGCGTGGGCCAGCGCAGCACGACCCAGCGGGTCTTGTTCACGCGTTGATCCTGCACCGGTCGCGTCACGCGCGCGAAGAGTGACGCGCGATCCGACGGCACATCGGAGTTTTCGCTGACGTTGCTCGATCCGCGGATCGCGATGTAAACCTGCATCTTCTTCATACGGGCGAGATCGATGTCGCGCATGAGCGCGGCGTGGGCTTGATTCGTGTCGCGCTGGATTTCACGGGTGACGCGGGCGTGACGCAGGTCAATGAGCGGGATACCGCCGACGGCGCGCACCGCGCGCATTAGCTCGACGGACATTTCATCCGGCACATCCATCATATCGAGCAGGACGTGTTCGCCCTTCTTGACGCGGGTGGAATAAGTTACGAGAAGTTTGGCCAGTTTCGTGTAACGCGGATCGGTCATAGTTGCGGCTAGGCTATTGCAGAATTGTCCGTTGTCGAGCCGACTTGTTGGGGCTTGTCCTGCGACGGACTTGTGGTATTAGAATCTCCGTGAAGTCGAATTCATTGGCCTGTCTGGCATTGCTGTCCTCCGTTCTTGCGGTCGTGGCGCAAACCTCCCCGTTCACCTACCAGGGACAACTCACCGCGAGTGGTAATCCGGCTGTCGACCTCTATGATCTGCGCTTCACCCTGCACGATGCCGCCACCGCCGGCAATCAAGTTGGCAGCACGCTGACCAACAGCCCGGTGAATGTGAGCAACGGCGTCTTCACCGTGCTGCTGGATTTTGGAAGTCTGGTCTTTGACGGCAGCCCGCGCTGGCTCGCCATCGGCGTGCGCTCCAACGGCGCCGCCGTTGACTTCACAACGCTCGCGCCGCGTCAATTGCTCACCGCCACCCCGTATGCCATCCGTGCCGCCAACTACAGCGGCACCTTGGCGTCCACCAACCTCACGGGCAAAATCTCCGACACGAATCTTTCGGCCAATGTCGCCTTGACCACCAACAACGTCGTGTTCACCCGCAGCGTCACGGCTTCCAACTTCATCGGCAGCGGGCTGGGCCTGACCAACCTGCCCGCCACTAATCTGATTGGCATCATTCCCGACAACCGCCTTTCCGCGAATGTAGCCTTCGTGAATACCAGCAACACGGTTTTCTCGGGCGGCATCACGGCGACGAACTTTTACGGCTATGGCGGTGGCTTGACCAATGTCCCCGGCCGCATTTTTGAATACATCGCCACGGCGACCAACCTCACGGCCACGGCGAATTTTGGTTACCTTGCCACCAACCCCACCACCGCCGTCGTCGTGACGTTGCCGCCAACGGCCAGTATCCGGGTGGGCGAAACCGTCCGGGTGACGGGCGGCGGGGCGGGCGGTTGGATCGTCGCGCAAAATGCGGGGCAATCGATTCTGGTGGCGAATTTGACGGATAGCGTGGGTTTCGCTTGGCGGACCAACGAAACCAGCCGCGTGTGGAAGGCGGTGGCGTCGTCCTCCGACGGCAGCAAATTGGTGGCAGTGGTCAACGGCGGGAACGTTTTCACCTCCTCCAACTACGGCGTGAACTGGACGGTGCGCGCGAATGGATTTGGCAACTTGAACTGGTCTTCGGTCGCTGCTTCGGCCGATGGCATGAAGCTGGTGGCGACGGTGAACCCCGGTTTCATCTATACTTCAACGGACGCGGGCACGAACTGGACGCAACGCATCAGTTCGGGCAATCGAAACTGGACGTCCGTGGCCTCCTCATTGGACGGGAACAAGCTCATCGCCTGCGCCGCGAATGTCGGGGTTTTTGTCTCAACCGACTCCGGCGCAAACTGGCCGGCAACTCCTTCCCTGGTAGGTGCGGCCAACTTTTCCGGAGTCGCGTCGTCCGGCAACGGGTCGAACGTGGTGGCAGTGATCCAGGGCCTGCAAATCTACACCTCCGCCACCAACGGCGTTGGTAGTAGTTGGATTCCGCGCGACAGCAATCGCGCTTGGACTTGCATCGCGTCGTCCGCCGATGGCAGCCGTTTGGTGGCTGGTGTCAACGGGGGATTCCTCTATGTCTCGCCCGACTTCGGCGCGTCCTGGATTCCCGGCAACATCTCCGCCAACTGGACCGGCGTGGGCTGTTCGGCGGATGGGTCGCGCATGATCGCGGTAGCCAATGGTGGCGGCGTTTACGTGTCCACCGATGGCGGCATCAACTGGCAGCAACGTCCCAACCTCCCGGCAGGCGTCACCATTTACAACGGGGCCACCGTTTCCGGCGATGGCAGCACCATGGTCGCGGTTGCCAATTCCAATCCCATTTACATTTCTTCCCAGGCCACGACGACTGCCGGCACCGCCGGCTACTTGATTGGCTCGCGCCTGTCGGCGGTGGAATTGCAGCACGTTGGCAACGGCGTGTTTATTCCGGTCAGCTACGTGGGCTCAATCCGAGCACAATAAGACGTGGGGCAGTCCTTAACGCGCCTGCGACCTCGACTCTCGCTGGCGCAAGGCGCGTTCGCGGCGTTTGATCTCATCTGTCAGTAATTCCTCCGCCGTCCAGCCCTGTGACTGCGCAAAGGTGGCAAGGTCGAACAGTTCCTTCGCCAGAGCGGACTTGCTGAAGCGGCGTTGCGATTTGGATTCCGGCAGCAACTTCGCCTTGCGCGCCTTTTTCACCAGCTTCTCTGCGCGGAGCAAGGCCGGGAGATGTTTGGGAATACCGTCGAGCGCCGACACCCGTTCACGATGCGTGCCCTTCTTCTCGGCGTGCTTGATCTTCTCCCAGTTCGCCCAGACTTCATCCACGTCCTTGACCTTCGTCGTGCCAAAGACATGCGGATGGCGGCGGATGAGCTTGTCCACGAGATGTCGCGTGACCTTTTCAAAATCAAACGCACCACGCTCGCGCGCCAGCTGGCAGTGAAAAACCACCTGCAACAAAAGGTCGCCGAGTTCCTCGGCCATCTCGTGATCGTCGCGCGCTTCGATGGCGTCAATCAATTCATAGACCTCCTCGATGGCGTGGCGGCGCAACGTCAGGTGATCCTGCTCGCGATCCCACGGACAGCCCTTGGGCGAGCGCAACTTGGCCATGACGCGCAGCAGGTCTTCGATGGCGGGACGTTTTCTTTTCATGGAAAAACATTCAACATTCAACGCTCAATACGCATCTGACGCAGCTGACATGACCTTGGAAGTTGGGTGTTGAATGTTGAGCGTTGAATGTTTCATCACAGAATTACCAGGTCATCGCGATGCACCACTTCTGCCCGGGGTAGATTTTGACCGCGCACTTCCTCGGCATTGAACTTGGCGATCCCTCGGGCGAACTCCGTACCGTTCAAATCGCAGATGCGCACCACGTCTCCGGCGGCGAACTCACCCTCGCAGCGCGACACGCCCGGTGGCAGCAAGCTCTTGCCCTTCTCGCGCAAGGCGAATTTCGCGCCGTCGTCCACGAACAGCGCGCCTTTGGGATGATGAAAGAACGCAATCCAGCGCTTGCGCCCGCGCAGTTTGCCTTCCTGGGCCACGAACATGGTGCCTTCGTCCTCTCCTGCCAACACCCGCGCCAGCACATCCTGTTTGCGGCCCGATGCGATGACCAGCGGGATGCCGGAACGCACGACAATCTTCGCCGCCTGAATCTTGGTCACCATGCCGCCCACGGCGGTTTCGCTGGTGGTGCCGCCGGCCAGTTTCTCCAGTTTGGTGTCAATCGATTCGACGACGGAAATGGTTTTGGCCTCTGCCTTCCCGAAATTTTCAATCACGCCTTCCACCGTGGTGAGAATCACTAGCAAGTCCGCCGGCAGCAATGACGCCACAAGCGCTGAGAGTGTGTCGTTGTCGCCGACTTTGATTTCGGTGAACGACACCGCGTCGTTCTCGTTGATAATGGGCACCACGCCGCGACCCAGCAGTGTGACGAGCGTGTTGCGTGCGTTCAAATGCCGCTCGTGATGCTCGAGGTCGTCGTGCGTGAGCAACACTTGGGCGACAACCAGGTCGTGCTTGGCGAACAACTTCTCGTAAGTGGACATCAGCCGCGACTGTCCCACGGCGGCACACGCCTGCTTTTCAGCGAGATTGGTTGGGCGCGAATCGAATCCCAGCGCACCCATGCCGGCGCCCACCGCGCCGCTCGTGACGAGCACGACTTCCTTGCCCGCCTGTCGCAAAGCGGCGACCTGCGCTACGATCTGCTCGAGCTGCGCCGGGTCCAACTGCTTCCGGCTGTCCGTGAGGACACCCGTGCCGAGCTTGACCACGATGCGGGAGATGTTCTTGAGCAGTTCCGAACGCACCAGCGTTAGGTAACAAACGTGAACAGAGGTGTCGAGCCGTTAAGGGCCAAGAGAGAATCCATCGTCCCGGCTCGAGGTAGGGCGGTGCTGCCGCGCCGCCAGGCCGAGCGGCAGCTCGGCCCTACCAAGCTTTGTCACTTGCCGATGCAATAGAGCTTGCCGTCGGTGCGGATGAACAGGTTTCCCTGCGATGGCACAATGGTCGAGCGAAGCTTGTCTTCACCATCGTCAGCAAGGCTCGTGGTGTGAAGAATCTTGAACTCCTTCTCCGCCGCAACGACGAACACTTCGCCTTTGAAATTCTGGAAATAGATTTTGCCATCCGCGCCAGTGGGTGAGCACTCGATCTTGGCGCGACTGGGAATTTCACCGATCCACTCGGCCCTGCCGGTGGTTGGGTCAACGCGTGTCAGCGTCTTCGTCTGTCGCTCACCGTTGAGCACGTAAAACTTTCCCTGGTAGAGCAGAGGAGTGCAGACGTCCGAGGACACTTCACGGTCGCTGCTCGTCCAAGCCAGATCGGAGTCAGCCACCGTGCCTTTGCTGTCCAGCTTTACCGCGTAGATCGGCGAACCCTTCGGCGCACAGACCAGGGCGACGGAATCATTCGCCACCGCCGTCGGCACCAACCGCCAATGGCCGATGCGCGTGGGATTGTAGCCGCCCCAGCGCCACAGCTCCTCGCCCGCCTTCGACAGGTCATGCGCGGAAATCGAATCTCCTCCGGTGACCAACAATTCCAATTTTCCGCCATGGTTGATGGGGATGGGCGTGGAAAAGGATTCCCGCGATTCGGCGCGGGCTTCGCAGGGACGAACATGTTTCCACAGTTCCTTGCCGGTTTTCGGGTCGAGCGCGAGCAGGTAGGAATCGCTCGGGCCGTCCTTGCGCCCGCGTCCGTTCACTGGCACGTCGCGCTGCAAGACTTGAATGATCAATTTGCTGTCGGCCAGTGTCGGGCTTGTGGCGTAGGTCCATTGGAAGGCGAACTGGCCGTAGTCCTGTTGGATGTTGCGCGACCAAATCTTCTTCCCGACGAAATCAAACGCCACCAACTCGCCGTTGCCATAGTAGAAATAAACCAGTTGCCCGTCCGTGACCGGCGACGGCGAACCGTAGTTGCTCATGTTGTCGTGGCCGAACGCCTGCGAGACTTCATGATTCCAGAGTTCCTTGCCGGTCTTCCGGTCTAACGCGAGCGCGCGAAGACTCTTGGCCTTGGCGTCGGTCGAACTGACAAAGACGTGATCACCCCAGACGATGGGCGTGGCGGCCGCCGGGCCGGGCAGTTCGGCGACCCACTTCACATTGTTGGTCTTGGAGAACTCCGACGGCAGATTCTTTTCGGCCGACGAACCGTCAAAGTTCGGCCCGCGCCAGTGCGGCCAGTTTTCGGCAGAAACATTCGCGGCAAGAGCGACGAGCCCCAGCGCAATCATGGAGAATAGTCTGAGTGGGTTCATAAACTGGATTTTTCGACGCGAGCCAATGCCCGGCAATTCGATCTATGTCAACTACGCTTAGCCAGCGCACAAGTGTTTTTTCTTCACGCGGCGCAGACGTTTGCTACGCTACGCGGCTTTATGAGTTCAAAGAATCTCAAGATCGCCGCGCTGGCGGGCGATGGCATTGGTCCGGAAGTCATGCGCGAGGGCATCAAGGTGCTTCGCGCCGTGGAAAAGAAACTTGGCCTCAGCCTGCAAATCACCGAAGCGCCGGTGGGCTGGGCGGGCATTGACGCCGCCGGCAAGGCCTTGCCCGATGCCACGCTCGCATTGTGCCAGGAGTCGGATGCCATCCTCTTCGGTTCAGTCGGCTTGCCCCAGCGCGATCCAACCATTCCCAAAGAGCAGCGGCCCGAGCGGGCGGCGTTGCTGCGACTGCGGAAAGAGTTTGGCCTGTTCGCGAACCTGCGTCCGGTGAAGCTCCTGCCGGAACTCGTCGGCAACTGTCCGTTGCGCCCCGAGCGACTGGGCAGCGGCATTGACATCTTCGTGGTGCGCGAATTGACGGCGGGCCTCTACTTTGGCCCCAAGTCCACCGAGGAAATCGTGGATTTGCACGAGACCACCCAACAGGAGCGTCGTTATCGCAAAGCCACCGACACGATGGTCATCACCTGCGAAGAAATCGAGCGCATCGCGCACGTGGCGTTTCAGGCGGCGCGGCATCGGCGCAAAAAAGTCACGAGCATTGACAAGGCGAACGTGCTCGAAAACGGCGTGCTCTGGCGCGAGGTCGTGACGGACCTTGGCAAAGAATACCCGGATGTCGCACTCGAACACATGTTCGTGGACAACGGCGCGATGCAACTGGTGCTGCGCCCGAGCCAGTTCGACGTGATGCTGTGCGAGAATACGTTTGGCGACATCCTCAGCGACGAAGGGGCGGCGCTGGGTGGTTCGTTGGGTATGTTGCCCAGTGCGAGTCTGGGCAAGACCAGCGCGGAAAAAACCTTTGGCCTTTACGAACCGGCGGGCGGCACCGCGCCGGACATCGCCGGGAAGAATCTCGCCAATCCCATTGCGCAGATTCTCTCCGCCGCGTTGATGCTGCGTCACAGTTTCGGACTCACGGTGGCTGCGGAAGCGATTGAGGCTGCCGTGGCCAAAGCCATCACCGCCGGCCATCGCACGGGAGATATTTTCCAAGCGGGTGAACCGCAGACGCGCAAAGTCGGCACGCGCGAGATGGGCGATGCGATTGCGGCGGGGATTTAATAGCACACATCTACGCGTTGCCCCGTGTGTGTGGTGGCGGTTTTCGCGCTGCGAAAACCAGCGCCGCGTGCAGCGGCGCACCCTGGCACGTCCCGCCCGCTGATACGCGGGCGGAGTTCTCGCAGCGCGAGAACTGCTACCTGATCGATCGCAGTGCCGTTGCGCGCTATGAGAATTCAGTTGCCGCCTGTCGTGTGGATTTCTAGGCTGCGGGCTGGGTTTCCGAAT
Organism: Limisphaerales bacterium; assembly: GCA_044225555.1. Classification (GTDB taxonomy): domain Bacteria; phylum Verrucomicrobiota; class Verrucomicrobiia; order Limisphaerales; family JADLHS01; genus JADLHS01. The sequence goes on from JBGAIM010000001.1 coordinate 41,242, forward strand.
CAATCACATGAAAACATACGACATCGCACTCATGGGCGGCGACGGGACCGGGCCGGAAGTCGCCGCCGAAGGCGTCAAAGTGGCCGAGGCTGCCGGTAAAAAGTTCGGCTTCAAAATCAACTGGCACAAATACGATTTCGGTGGCGAACGCTATCTCAAGACCGGCGAGGTGCTGCCGGACAGCGCGGTGGACGAACTCCGCAAGTTCAAGGCGATCTTCCTCGGTGCCGTGGGCCATCCGCAGGTCAAGCCCGGTATTTTGGAAAAAGGCATTCTCCTGCGCCTGCGTTTCGAACTGGAGCAATACATCAATCTCCGCCCCGTGAAGCTCTATCGCGCACAGGATTGTCCGCTCAAGGACAAGGGCCCGGAGGATGTGGACTTCGTGGTCGTGCGCGAGAACAACGAAGGGCTTTATACCGGCGCGGGCGGATTTCTGTTCAAGGGCACCCCGAATGAAGTCGCGCTCCAGGAATCGGTCAACACCCGTCGGGGAGTTGAGCGTTGTTTGAAATATGCGTTTGAACTGGCGAAGAAGCAGCGCGGTGGCAAGCCGTGGAAGGGACTAAAGCCCGAGGACGTTTCCGCCGGCAAGACCACGCAACTCACGCTTTGCGGCAAGACCAACGTGCTGACCTACGCGTTCGATCTCTGGTGGCGTGCGTTCGAGGAACTCGGCGGGAGCTATCCGACCGTGAAGCGCGACTACGCCCACGTGGACGCCACCTGCATGTGGTTCGTGAAGAATCCCGAGTGGTTCGACGTGATCGTCACCGACAACATGTTTGGCGACATCATCACGGACATCGCGGCGATGATCCAGGGCGGACTCGGCGTGGCGGCGGGCGGCAACATCAATCCCGAAGGCACGAGCATGTTCGAACCGATGGGCGGCAGCGCGCCGAAATACACCGGCCAGAACGTCATCAATCCCATCGCCGCCATCAACGCAGCGGGCATGATGCTCGACTTCCTCGGCGAATCGAAGGCGGCGGCAGCCATCGAAAGCGCGGTCGTCAGCACGATCAACACGAAGATCAAATCACTCGCCGCCGGCAAGATGGGTTATGGCACACGCGAAGTGGGCGACCTCATCGCCACAGTTGTGTAACCAGAGCTTCAACCAGAAACGGGACGACTTTAGTCGTCCAGTTTTTGTTTGCAGGGGCTGGCTTGCTCTCGCAGGCTCGTGACAGTGAATCCCTTGGTTAACTGATATGGGCACGATGAGTTCTGCCGAGTCTGCTGGTTCTTTCGGGAATGTTCTGACTGGCCCACTGCGCGCAACGTTCCTTGCTGGAATGACGCTACCAACGGCAGATGGCGGCAGACTTGCGTTTCATGCCAGCGGAAAACCCGATCCTGCCGAAGGACTCCCTACGGTGCATGTGGACATGTTGGCGGCCGTTCGGCCCATCAATCGCGAAGACCGCGACGACAACGCGGTGTTTGACTTGATCACCACGATGGTGGATTCCGAGGGCAGGCTTTGGCAGCGCGCCAGGACCGTCACGACTTGGGAGCTCTGGCGCGGCTTGCTGGTGCATCCTCAGTTTTACCCGCTTTGTGACCGTCGCAAAGCCGAGAATTGCACGCGCCGCGAGCTGCTGGAGCCGGTCCATACGATGTGTGACATGCGGGAACGTTACCTCATCGAAGTGAGCCGAGAGACAAACCCAGCCCTGACTCTCGGCAGCCCCGGGTATGCTGATTCGGTTGAACGGCTCGTATTCCGGTTGCGTTTCAAATACTTTGCGGCCTGGATTGGTCTGACGGAGGAGCGGACCTCAGTTCACAACCGGATCACGAATGAACTCAGCTGGTTGACCGACCTCGTGTGGACGATCCGCCCGCTGGTGAGCACGGAACTTATCGTGGCGTTGAACAACAACGACCAAGTGCTGCCCGCCAAGGAGTGCGAGCTTCCTGACCTCGGCATATTGTGCTCTCGGCGTACTGGACTACGCGCCGGTTGGGAAGATTCCTATGGAGAGTTACCCCGAATCGGCAACAGGTCGGAATGGGAGAAGGCTCTCCAAGATGCCGGCGGCGATCCTGCAACGATGAAACCGCTCAAACCGCATCCAGGTGTTCGATATGAGGCCGCAGCAGCGCCAGGAGCGAAATCGTTGTAGCCGTTTGCCAAAACACAAATCCCAAGCCCCCGTCGGGGCGACATATCCTCCACGTGAGCAAAACCAGCTCCTCTCTTCATTTCAACTCACGCGCAGAAATTTCAGAGCATCCTCAAAATCCTCCGGCCAGGGGGCGGTGAAGTTCATTTTCTTGCCGGAGCGCGGGTGGGTGAACGTCAGCTTCTGAGCGTGGAGCAGAACGCGCAGGGCTTCGTATTTGGTGAGGTCGGCGAGGCGTTTGGTCTGGCGCTGGCCATAGGTGGTGTCGCCGGCGACGGGGAAACCGAGGTGCTGGAAATGGACGCGAATCTGGTGCGTGCGACCGGTGTGCAGGTGGGCCTCAACCAGTGTGGCTTCGTTCAATCGTTCGATGACGCGATAGCCGGTGTGCGCGGCGCGGCCTTCGTCGGCGTCGCACACGGCCATGCGTTTGCGGTGCGTGGGATGACGCGCGATGGCGGCGCGGATGTTGCCTTCGTCGCGCGGCACGACACCGCAGACAATGGCGAGATAGATTTTCTCGACGGTGCGACTGGCGAATTGCGCGGAGAGCGCGACGTGTGCTTCGTCATTCTTGGCCACGACGAGGCAGCCGCTGGTTTCTTTGTCGAGCCGATGGACAATGCCCGGTCGCGCCACGCCGCCGATGCCGCTGAGTTCGCCCTCGCAATGATGCAACAGCGCGTTAACGAGCGTGTGCTCCTCGTTGCCCGCGGCCGGATGCACGACGAGGCCGGCGGGCTTGTTCAACACCAGCAACGCCTCGTCCTCGTAGATGATGTCGAGCGGGATGTCTTCTGCCTTCGCTTCGGCGGGTTTCACTTCGGGCCAGGCGAGTTGCACCACTTCGCCCGCGCGCGGCGTGTGTGTAGGCTTGGTAGGTTTGCCGTTGACCGTGATGTGGCCTTCCTCGATCAATCGCTGAACGGCACTGCGCGACAGAGCCGGGAATTGTTTCCGCAGAAAAGCATCAAGCCGCTCGCCGGGGTGGGAGCGTTCAATGGTCAGAGTTTCGGTGCGGGAGGGCATTGGGGGAACATTCAACATTCAACATTCAACGCCGAACGCCCAACGCTACCCCGCAAACTCGCCCGCTCGACGTTGGGAGTTGAATGTTGAGCGTTGAATGTTGAGCTGGAAGTTTTCACCAGACACGAGCGGCGTTAGAATTCACTTCGTCTCCGTCACGGCACCCGTCTTCGCCGCATGTTCGCTTCGCCACGTCACCCAGAAGACCAGCGCCACGCCGATGCAGATGCCGCTGTCGGCGATGTTAAAGGCTGGAAAACCAATTTCCTCGCCGCCTTGCCGTTTCACGTAGAAGTAAATGAAGTCTATCACCTGATGGCGGCTGGGCAGGAGACGGTCCGTGAGATTTCCGGCAATGCCGCCGAAGATCATGCCGAACGCGAGTTGCCCCAGCAGGGTGCGGGTTTCAAAATGATTTCGCGCGAGAAACAGGACGACCAGCGCCACCAACGCCACGATGGCGAGAATTTCGTTGTTGCCCCGGAACATGCTCCAAGCCGCACCCGTGTTGCCCCAGTGCACGAACTTGAAGAAGCCGTCAATGATCACGCGCTCGTCGCCCTTGCCCAGCAGCTTGAGGACGATGAGCTTGGTGAACTGATCGAGGGCATAGACCAGCACCGCCATGGTCGCGATGCGGCGATTGGGCGTGCTCAGGCAGGTTTTGATGAAACCCATGGCAGCTCGGGGACTATTCGGTTTACGGCCAATTCCCTTGATTATTGACTTCGTTTGCCTGTTTGATAACGTCTGCGTCCCTTTGCTGGGAACTGAATGAAAACGCATTTGCCGAAAGTGAATTTGGATGAGCGCAAGTGGCATGTCATTGATGCCGATGGCGCGGTGTTGGGCCGGTTGGCCGTGCAGGTTGCCGATATTTTGCGCGGAAAAGACAAGCCGACTTACACGGCGCATCTTGATGCAGGCGACTTCGTGGTCGTGATCAATGCCGAGAAGGTCAAGCTCACCGGCAAGAAGGAAACCGCCAAGCAATACATGAGCTATTCCGGCTGGAAGGGTGGCGAGAAGTACACCACGGTGGAACGCATCCGCGCCAAGCAGCCCGAGCATCTCATCACTCACGCGGTCAAAGGCATGATTCCCAAGAACCGCCTCGGTCGCGTGCTCTTGACCAAGCTCAAAGTTTACAAAGGCGACAAGCACCCTCACGCCGCGCAGAAGCCGGACGTGCTGAAGGCCGCGAACTAATTTCAACTCCCGACGATCATGGCAGAAACCAAGACTCCTGAATTCCTCGGCACCGGCCGGCGCAAAACCGCCATCGCCCGCGTGCGTCTCGCGACCGGCAGCGGCAAAATCACTGTCAACGGCCGCGCCTTTGACACTTATTTCCCGCTCGAAACGCTTCGCTCGACCGTTTCCGGTCCGTTGACCATCACCGGCAACACCGACAAGCTTGACGTGAAGGTAAACGTCACCGGCGGCGGCCCGAATGGCCAGGCCGGTGCGGTACGCCACGGCATTGCCCGCGCGTTGCTGCAATTCGACGCGAATCTGCGTCCGGCCCTCAAGGCCGAGGGCTTCCTCACGCGCGATCCACGTGCGCGGGAGCGCAAGAAGTACGGCCAGCCGGGTGCGCGCAAGCGCTTCCAGTTCAGCAAGCGTTAATCGCACTGGAAACTTTCAAACCCCGCTGGCGCAAGCTGGCGGGGTTTTTTCTTTTAAGCCGGAGCGCCGATCTCCAGATCGGCAGGTTTCGAACGTTGGTCAACATCGAGCCGATCAGGAGATCGGCGCTCCGGTTCATCGTGCAAGCGGTTGGTATTATGTTGTATCACAGTTTATGACTGAGTGGAGAAAAGATAACTGGACGGTTTCGACCGATCCGGCACAACAGGACGTGGATGCCATCCACGCATTCCTGACACGGTCCTATTGGTGCGAGGGCATTCCCCGCGAGATCGTGGAGCGCGCCGTGCGAAACTCGCTTTGCTTTGGATTGTTCGATAACGCGGGACAGGTGGGGCTGGCGCGCGTAGTGACGGATTACACGACGTTTGCCTACCTCTGCGATGTCTATGTGCTGGAGAGCCATCGCGGGCGCGGCCTGGGCAAATGGCTGATCGAATGCGTCATGGCGCACCCGCAGTTGCAGGGCTTGCGGCGATTCAGCCTCGCCACGCGTGACGCCCACGCACTTTACGCGCAGTTTGGATTTCAACCGCTGGCGAAGCCGGAAGCCTTCATGGAACGGCACAAACCTGATATTTACAAAACCGCCGCTGCCGGTGGACAATCCGCAGTGCAAACAGAATCGCGAAAATGAAAACGAAGAAAGTCGCCATTGTCGGCGCCTCCGGTTACTCGGGCGAGGAACTGGTGAAACTGCTGTTGAATCATCCGCACGCGGACCTAGTCGCCGTCACCTCGCGCCAGAGCGCTGGACAAACGCTCGCACAGGTTTTCCCGAAGTTCGCAAGCCATCCCAAATCGAAGTCCCTTCGCTTCGTCGAGCCGAACGCGGAGTTGCTCGCCAAGCAAGCCGACGTCGTTTTCTTGGCGCTGCCTCACGGTGTCGCGGCAGAATACGCCGTGCCGCTGATGAATGCCGGCTGCACGGTCATTGATCTCAGCGCCGACTTCCGGCTCAAGAGCGCCGAAGTTTATAAAGAGTTCTACGCGCACGACCATCCCGCGCCCGAGCTGCTCGTTAAATCCGTCTATGGTCTGCCGGAGTTTTACCGCGAGCAGATCAAAAAGGCGTCGCTCATCGCGTCGCCGGGTTGCTACCCCACGAGCATCTTGCTCCCGACCCTCCCGTTGTTGAAAGCCGGGCTGATCAAACCGCACGGCATCATCGCCGACTCGCACAGCGGCGTCAGCGGCGCGGGGCGCAAGGCTGAACTGGATTATCTATTCTGCGAGTGCAATGAAAGTGTCCGTCCCTACGGCGTGCCCAAGCACCGGCACTTGTCGGAGATCGAGGAACAACTCTCGCTCGCAGCGGGCGCAAACGTCGTGATTCAATTCACGCCGCATCTCATGCCGGTAAATCGCGGCATTCTCACTACGCTTTATCTTGCACCAAGCGAACATTTTTCCGACGCAGCGGGGGCGACAAAGCTTGGCGAGAAGATTTCCGCCTGTTACGCCAATGCCTATACCGACGAACCTTTCGTGCGGGTGCTGGAAGGCAAGGCGTTGCCGGACACCAAGAACGTCGTCGGGACAAACGTTTGTGAAATCGCATGGCGACTCGATCCGCGCACGGGCCGGCTCATTGTGATGAGTGCCGAGGACAATCTGGTTAAGGGCGCGAGCGGCCAAGCCGTTCAGAGCATGAACATCCTGTGCGGGTTTCCAGAAACGGCGGGGTTGATATAGTTCGACCGCAGATTCCACAGATTATTGTAGATTGATCTCCAGAAAAGCTGTGAAATCAGCGTAATCTGCGGAAAGTTCCGAATGAAACTCCCGTACTACGAAGTATCCGCGTTCACGACGAATCCGTTCGGCGGGAATCCCGCTGGCGTTTGCCCGCTCGACGCGTGGCTGCCGGATGCGGTTCTGCAAAGCATCGCCGCCAACAATAATCTGGCCGAGACGGCTTTCACCGTCGCCCGCGGCACAGAGTTCGATCTTCGCTGGTTCACGCCCACGGTCGAGATGGATTTGTGCGGGCACGCCACCCTGGCCGCCGCGTTCGTGCACTTCACGGAGCGCAACGTCGCCTCCAGCGAAATCCGCTTCCACTCACGCAGCGGTTTGCTGACGGTCACTCGCGCGGGCGATCAACTCACGCTGGATTTTCCTTCGCGTCCAGCAACCCCGTGCGCAGCCCCGGAAGCCTTGATTCATGGCTTAGGCGCGAAGCCCAACGAAGTTTTGAAGGCGCGTGACTATCTCGCTGTGTTTGCCAGCGAAGCGGAGGTGCGCGCGTTGAGGCCGGACTTCGCCGCGCTGAAATCGCTCGACTGCCTCGGCGTCATCACCACCGCACCGGGGGGCGATTGTGATTTCGTCTCTCGCTTCTTTGCGCCCGGCGCCGGGGTGGATGAAGATCCGGCGACGGGCTCGGCCCATTGCACACTGATTCCGTTTTGGGCGGCACGACTCGGCAAGTCGAAGCTGTTCGCTCGTCAGGTTTCCGCTCGCGGCGCCGAATTGTTTTGCGAACTCGCCGGTGACCGCGTGCGAATCGGTGGGCGGGCCTCATTGTATCTGCGCGGCGAAATTCAGAATCCCGGTTGATGCGCCATTTGCAAGTCCCGGAGCACGGTCAATAAATCGCAAAAAAAGTGGGGCAATATCCGGCGACTTCGCTACCTTCCCCGCGGCTCAATTGAGCCGCTTCTTATTTATGGAATGGTTACAACAAATGTCTTCCACCCAGCCAGTCGCCTGGGCTGTGCTGGTCTTGTCGGGTGTGGGGGCACTCGGGCTGGCGTTTGCCAGTCTGAAAGTCCGCGGAGTCGGGTTGGGAATTGCCGGGGTGCTCTTCGCCGGCATCATCGTCGGGCATTTCGGCATTCACATCGAGAAGGAGATTCTCGAATTCGTCCGTGAGTTCGGTTTGATCCTGTTTGTCTTCACCATCGGATTGCAACTCGGCCCGGGCTTTTTCGCCTCGCTTCGCAAGCAGGGATTGAAACTCAACTTCCTCGCGGCCTCGGTGGTATTGCTCGGCGTGGTCGTGACGCTGGTGGTCGCCAACAAGCTGTTGGACATTGATATCGTTGCCGCGCTCGGCTTGTTCTCCGGCGCAACCACGAACACCCCGTCGCTCGGCGCCGCCCAGCAAACACTCAAGACCCTCGGCGACGCTTTCGCCGACAAAGCCGCCTTGCCGGCGCTCGCGTATGCCGTCGCTTATCCTGGCGGCGTGTTTGGCATCATTCTAACTTTGCTCGCGCTCCGGTTCGGATTTCGCATCAATCCCGAGCAGGAGGCGGAAGCTTATCGAGCCGAGCAACGCAAGGGGGTTGACCCGCTCGAACGCATGAATCTCGTCATCGAGAATGCGAATCTGGAGAATCTGGCCATCGGCGACGTTCCGGGCCGCCGCGAAATCAGCGTCGTGGTCTCGCGCATCAGGCGCAAGGAGGCAAGCGAAGTTCAAACCGCGACCGACCAGACGATCCTGCATCGGGGCGACATCATTCTCGCGGTCGGCTCGCGCAAGAACCTGGAGAAGTTTCGGGTCATCGTCGGGCGCGAGAGCGACGTGAACCTTGCCAAAGCGCCGGGCCGAGTCGTCACGCGCAAGATTGTGGTCACGCGCAAAGAAGTTCTCGGCAAGACGATTGATGAGATTGACCTCGACAGCCGTTACAGCGTGGCTGTCACCCGGGTTACCCGCGCTGATCTAGAAATGACCGCATTGCCTGAACTGGCGCTGCAATTCGGCGACATGGTCCAGGTGGTCGGCGACGAAGCCGCCATGCCCAAGGTGGCCGATGAACTCGGCAACTGCGTGCGTGCGCTCAACGAAACCAATTTCATCCCCATCTTCGTCGGCATCGCACTGGGCGTGTTGGTCGGGATGCTGCCATTGCATTTCTCGGGAATTCCCGCGCCAGTGCGACTGGGCATTGCGGGCGGGCCGTTGATTCTGGCGATCGTGTTGAGCCGCATCGGACGCATCGGTCGGATGGTCTGGTACATGCCCGCCAACGCCAACATGGCGTTCCGGGAGCTGGGCATCGTCTTGTTCCTGGCGTGCGTCGGATTGAAAGCCGGGGAAAGTTTCTTCGCCAAGGTGTTCACCGCGGAAGGACTGAACTGGCTGCTGGCCGGCTTCGCCATCACCGTCATTCCCATCCTGGTGGTGGGAATCGCCGCGCGCCTGTTCTTCAAACTGAACTTCACGGCCATCAGCGGTTTGCTGGCCGGCAGCATGACCGATCCGCCGGCGCTGGCATTTGCAAATGCCGTAAGCCGCTCGGACGCGCCTTCGGTGGCTTACGCCACGGTCTATCCGCTCACCATGCTGCTGCGCATCGTGACCGTGCAAATCCTCGTGCTGGTGTTCTGCCGGTGAACTCTCGGAGAGCGCCGGCCTCCGGCCCGGCGTGAATGAGTCTGACCGCGACGAGCCGGGTCGGAAACCGGCGCTCCAACAATTTGCATTGCGGCGCGCGCGCGCGTTGGCAATCTCTCCCCGGATTTTTTCCATGAAGCAAAAACTGAAACTCGTTGAAGGATCAATCATCGCCCCGCAGGGCTTTCTGGCCAGCGGCGTGTTCTGCGACATCAAACGGCTCGGGACCGGCAAAGGCTCGCAGAAGGGCAAGAAGCGCGACCTTGCGCTCATCGTGTCGGAAGTGCCGGCGACGGTGGCGGGCATGTTTACCACCAATCAAGTCTGCGCCGCACCAGTGAAGGTTTGCGTCGAGCGTGTGAAGATGGGGAAGGCGCAGGCCATCGTGGTGAATTCCGGCAATGCCAACGCCTGCACAGGCAGGCAAGGCATGAAAGACGCGCGGGAAATGACAGCGGTGCTGGCGAAGCGACTGCACATGCCAGAGGAGCAAGTTCTCGTTGGCAGCACCGGGCGCATCGGTGTCACGATGCCTATGCCAAACGTGAAATCCGGCATTCTCCACGCCGTGCAACTGCTGGGTAATGCTCCCAAGCAGGCGGAGGAGGCTGCCGAAGCCATCATGACGAGCGATACCAAACCGAAGCAAATTGCGGTGGAGTTTGCTCTCGGCGGCAAGAAAGTGCGCATCGGCGGTATCTGCAAAGGTGCGGGAATGATTCAGCCCGGCATGTCGGCAACGGGCGCACGACCGGCGGCGTTGCCGCATGGCGGACTGCACGCGACGATGCTTTGTTTCATCACAACCGATGCGGCGATTGAGGCGAAGGCTTTGCAGGCAGCGTTGCAGGAAGCCGTGGCGCACAGCTTCAATCGTATCACCGTGGACGGCGATATGAGCACGAACGATACGGTGCTGGTGCTTGCCAACGGGTTGGCGGGGAACAAGAACATTCAACATTCAACATTCAACGCCCAACACCAAACGTTTCAGACCGCACTGAACCACGTCTGCCTTGAACTGGCCAAGATGATCGTCCGCGACGGCGAAGGCGTTCACCGCGTCGTGACGGTGCGAGTGAGTGGCGCGAAGACGATTCAGGACGCTGATGCGGCGGCGCGTGCGGTGGCCAACAGCGCGCTGGTGAAAACAAGCTGGCACGGCGGTGATCCAAACTGGGGGCGCATTATTGACTCCATAGGTTACTCACCGGCTACCGTGGTCGAGGAAAAGGTGGACATCGGTTACAGTGCACCGAACTCAAAGAAGATTCTTTGGAGTCTCAAGCGTGGGCAACCGACCAAGGCGACGTTCAAAGAGCTTTGCGCGGCGGCGGCACCCAAGGAGTTCGAGTTGCACATCAACCTGAACCTCGGGAAGTCCAACGCCGTGATGTATGCCGCCGATTTAACCGAGCACTACGTGGATTTCAACAAGGGCGACGTCAGTGACCCGGCGACGCTGGGAGGCTAATCGCTCAATCGCCCCGCCGCCCAAAGCGTGCCGCGTGAGACGAGCGTGAGGAAATTCGGATCGCGCCAGGTGTCATCGGAATGGCCGTAGGTCGTGCCGAAGACCCGCGTCTTGCCGTATTGATTGATCCAAACCGCGGGATAGGTTTTGCCATCCTGCTCGCTCACGGATGTGGCGAGGGCCTTCGCGTTCGGCCAGAGTTTCTCAATGACATAGAGTTCATCCATGGGCGTCTTCCAGTCGGCAACGACGCCTTTCAAAATCGGATGGATCGGCTCAACCAGTTTGACCGGATACCTGCTCTGATGGTCATGCCGCCGGCTGGTCACACCGAGAAACTCGCGCCAGTCGTCAATGTCCGTCGCCCGATACGTGTGCATCGCACAATGTATGACCACTGCGGGCACGCCGGCCTTGTGCGCGCTGGTGATCTTGCGGATGTAAACCTGGTTCGTCGTGTCGGCGAAACACTCGTTGTGGACGACTACGTCAAAGCCCTTGGCCCAATCCGGATTGTCGTAGATTGAAATCTCCGCGCGCGTTCCATTACCGCCTTCCATCACCACCGTCCACTCGACTGCCGCAAGCTTGGCTACGGCGTTGGTCAGTTGCTGGGTTTGGAACGGATAATTGTGGCAGCAACCGCCCGTAATCAGCAGCGTGCGCATGGGTTTCGGTTCCGCCGCAGAAAGCGTGATGGAATTAGCCGCCAGAAACAGGCCCGCGCCGAGGACAAAAATGCGATGGATCATGGCAGGACGCTAACCACGCTAACTCGCGGGGTCAATCTCGCTTACCCGGATACGCCAAATCTACGCTTTCCATCGCTTGAAGTTTTCTGCTACCAATCGCGTCAACCAATCATGAAAATACTTCCCGCGACCTTGCTGCTGACCATTGCCTGCGGCTTCGCCACCACCTCGCCGGCTCAATCCGATAACGATGCTTCCGCTGTCGTCGCTCCCGGTGCGAAGCTGGTGAAGCTCGCCGGTGATTTCAAATTCACCGAAGGCCCGACTGCCGACAAGGAAGGCAATGTCTTTTTTACCGACCAGCCGAACAATCGCATCATGAAGTGGAGTGTGGACGGCAAGCTCTCCACGTTTTTGCAGCCCGCCGGGCGAGCGAACGGGATGTTCTTTGATGCGCTGGGCAATCTTATCGCCTGCGCCGATGAAAAGGCGGAGTTGTGGTCCATCACGCCCGACGGCAAGCACACCGTGTTGGCCCACGAATACGAAGGCAAAATCATCAATTCATCGAACGACGTCTGGGTGCGGCCCGATCAAGGCCTGTATTTTACCGACCCCTTTTACAAACGCGAATGGTGGGACTACGACAAACCGCCACAGGGAACGGAGCAGGTTTATTTTCTCAGCGCCGACCGCAAGACATTGAAACGCGTAACCACAGACCTCGCCCAACCCAACGGCATCATTGGCACACCGGATGGCAAGACACTCTTTGTCGCCGACATCAAGGCCGGCAAGACCTACGCTTACGACATTCAACCCGACGGCACGCTGACGAACAAACGCTTACGCTGTGAACTCGGCTCGGACGGCATGACGTTGGACGTCGAGGGAAATCTTTATCTCACTGGCAGGGGTGTGACGGTGTTCGACAAAACCGGCAAAAAGATCACCAACATACCGGTGCCCGAGAGCTGGACCGCCAACGTGAGCTTCGGCGGCAAGGATCACAAAACACTGTTCATTACTGCGAGCAAGGGGCTTTATTCGATGGAGATGAAGAATCGCGGCGCGAATGCGGCGAAGTAGGTACGTCAATCATACATTCGTTCGCAGCCGTTGCGAACGCTGACCTTGAACATGAAGCCTAAATTTCCCAATCTATCCACCATGAAAACCTCCTCCGTCAGTCTCACTCGCAGGGATTTCCTGCAACGTACCAGCCTCGCCGCAGCGTCCGTCGGCTTGATGGGCTTGACCGCCCGCAGCCGCGCAGCGGTGCCCGGCGCCAACGACCGCGTGCGCGTTGGCGTGGTCGGCTTCTCGGATCGCTTCCGGTCCACGTTGTTGCCGTGCTTCAAGGACCATTGCCAGGAGTTGAACTTCGACATCGTGGCCGTGTCCGACCTCTGGAGCGTGCGGCGCGACGAGGGACAAAAGGCACTGGAGAAGGCGATGGGCCACCCGATCACTGCCTGCCGCAACAACGACGAACTCTACGAGAAGGTCAAAGACCTCGACGCCGTTATTATCAGCACGGCGGACTTCCAGCATGCGATGCACACGGTGGAAGCCGTCAAGGCGGGCAAAGATACCTACACGGAGAAGCCGCTCGCTGAGACGATGGCCGATGCCCGCGCCGTGCTCAAAGCTGTCCGCGACAGCAAACGCATCGTGCAGATCGGCTCCCAGCGCCGGAGCGGTCCCAATTACGCCGCCGCGGCGGAATTCGTTCAATCCGGGAAGTTCGGTCCGATTGTCAGCGCGGAGATGACGTGGAACGTCAACCAACCTGGGCGCTGGCGGCGGCCGGACCTCGTTGCCAAGTGCCGTGAGGAGGACACCGACTGGAAGCGCTTTCAACTGAATCGGCCCACGGCGGCTTGGGATCCGAGAAAGTATCTCGAGTTTCGTTTGTTCTGGCCGTATTCGTCCGGCATTCCCGGCCAGTGGATGTGCCATCAGATTGATACGATTCACTGGTTCGCGAAACTGCCGCATCCCCGGAGTGTGGTCGCCAACGGCGGCGTTTATCTCTGGAACGATGGACGAGTCAACGCGGATACTCTCACGGCGGTTTTCGATTACGGTCCGCTCGACGATCCCAAGACTGGCTTCCAAGTCGTTTACAGTTCGCGCATGACCAACTCGGCGGGCGGCACAAAGGAGATTTATTATTCCAATGGCGGCACCTTGGACCTCGAGAAAAACACCATCTCGCCCCTTGGTGGGTTGAAGGAACGCGAGGCGAAGGAGATGGACATGAAGCCGAACCTGCTGCCCGAAATCAAACTCAAGGATGTGCAGGTGGAGACCTCCGCCAACACCGGTGGCGACGCGCTCACTTCCGGCCACATGCGCAACTGGATGGAATGCGTGCGCAGCCGGCAGGATCCGCACGCGCCCATCGAAGCGGGTTACTCCCACGCCATCGCCGTCATCATGGCCAATGCGGCCTATCGCACGGGATCGAAGGCGACGTTCGACGCGAAGACTCAAGAAGTCATGGCGGGCGGGAAAGTATTCCAGTTCTGATTGGCCCAACAATTCAAAACCGCTGCAGCCGTCGCCGCTTCAGCGGTTTTTTGTTGGGCTGATGCAATCAACTCACCTGGCGGGCACGCGAATCTTGATATTACGGAACGAGACGCTATTGCCGTGATCTTGAAGTAGAATGTGGCCATCGGGCAGTTCGCCAAAGCCCGGGATGCTCTTGTACTTGCTCTTGGCAACCAAGGCGCGGAACGCCTCGGAGCCGCGCTCATATTCAAGGACCTTTTCTCCATTGAGCCAATGTTCGACGTGCTTGTCTTTCACGAGAATGCGCGCCGTGTTCCATTCGCCGACGGGGTTTACCTTCTTTGCCGCAGTGGCAGGGATCAGGTCGTAAAGCGAACCGATGGTACGATTGCCATCGCGACCCGCCTTCGCGTCTGGATGGCGCGCGTCGTCAAGAATCTGATACTCCAATCCAATGGCTGAACCCGTGGCGGCCTTTGCGCCCGTGCCGGTGATTGGGTCGAGGTTGGGTTCGCAGAAATACTTGATGCCGCTGTTCGCGCCTTCCGTGATCTTGAAGTCCACCAGCAACTCAAACTGCGAGTAGCGCTCGCGGGTGACGATGTCGCCGCCACCGGCGGATTCCGCGCCGCCGCTCGCCAGAACGGTAAGCACGCCATCTTGAATCACCCAGCCCTTCTTTGGAAACGCCTCGCTGCGGGCACTGCGCCAGCCATCAGTGGTTTTGCCGTCCCATAACAGACGCCAGCCCGCCACTTTCTCGGCATCAGTGAGCGCATTTGGAGCCGACACTGAAGCGCTTCCACCGGACAACTCGGTCAGTTTCAAATTCCGCCAACGGACCTGTGTGCCTTCCTTATCCTTGTCCTTGCCAATCCCGTGAACCTGCAACGCAATGAACCCGCGCGGGGTCATTGCATCCTTGATGTCGGCGCACGGCGTGCCATTGAGCCAGGTCTTGAGCGAATCGCCCTTGGCTTCGAGCTTTACGTGATTCCAATCGTTCGGCTTGAAGATTTTCAATCCTTGCTCGCTGAAGGCCTTGGACTTTGGGCTTTTCTCGTCGGCGTCGGGGAACAACCAGCCACGACGGCCTTCATCGTAGATGCCGGCGCTCCACATGCGTTTGCGCGGCACATCGGGATCAATCTCAATCTGATAACCATGCACGCGGCCGGCGGGGATTTTGATCGTCTTGCCGTTCCACTCGACTTCGGTTGGCTTATCGAAGCACTCGCTGCGAATCTGCACGCCGGAGTTCAACTTGGGATCAACCTTGAAATCGTATTCGAGGATGAAGTCGCCGTAGGTCTTCTCGGTGCAGAGGAACGAGTTCCCCGTCTCGAGCACCGACGTCCCGACGATTTCATTTCCTTCGACGGCGTATTTAGCTTTGCCGCCACGCTGCACCCAGCCGGAGAAGTCTTTGCCATTGAAAAGGTCCACCGACTGTTGCGCTGAACCAAGGGTGGGCAGCGCACAAATCGCCAAGAGAGATAGAAGTTTCATTTGCATATAGACAACGAGGTGTCGGGGGCAGGTATTCAACCGAATTGGCGGGGGAAGCAAGCAAAATCCGGGAGACGAATGTTCGCGGGCGGGTTTGCTCACAACGGCGACTTGGCGTCGGCACGCAATCTTGGTAACCAATCGCCGTGCAAGATTTGATCGCCAAAGCGGCGACGCTGCTCGAAGCGTTGCCTTACGTTCAACGATTCCGCAGCCAGACGTTCGTCGTCAAGTATGGCGGCAGTTTCATGGACTCGCCTGATCCGGCGGTGCGCAATGGCGTGGCGCGCGACGTCGTGTTCCTCGAAGCCGTGGGTATCAACCCGGTGGTCGTCCATGGCGGCGGCAAGGCCATCACGCGCGCGATGGAGGCGGCGGGATTGAAGGCGAACTTCATCCAGGGCCAGCGTGTTACCGACGAGCAAACGGTGGACGTGGTGGACCGCGTGCTGTCGCGCGAGATCAATCCGGAGATTGTGAAGACCATCGAGTCGCTTGGCGGCAAGGCGCGCGGGTTTTCGGGTGCGGACATTTTCAAGTGCCGCAAGCTGTTGCTCGACGACAAGGAAAAGCCTGGCGCGAAGCTGGACATCGGTTACGTGGGCGAAGTGGTGGAGGTGAACACTGACCCGTTGCGCCAGTGCATCCGACGCGGCGTGACGCCCGTCATCAGTCCCGTGGCGCTGGGTGAGGATGGGAAGATTTACAACTGCAACGCCGACGTGGCTGCTGCCCAAGCCGCCATCGCGCTCAAAGCCAAACGCCTCGTCTTCATGAGCGATGTGCCAGGCTTGATGCGTGATCCGAAAGACCCAGCCACGCTGATCGCGCATTTGCAGTCGAACGAAGTCGCCGGACTCAAGCAAGCCGGCATTGTGGACAAGGGCATGATTCCCAAGGTGGACAGCGCCGTGGCGGCGCTCAAGTCAGGCGTGGACAAAGTTTCGTTCGTGGACGGTCGCGTGCAACACTCGGTGTTGCTGGAAATCTTCACCGACGAAGGTGTCGGGACGGAAGTGGTGCTTTAGTTCGGTTGGACAAATGGCAAAGGGCGGTTCGTTGCCGAACCGCCCTTTTGCGTTCCCGAATACTCGATTTAGGATCAACCTGCTTTCGACGGCGAACTTTCCGCGCCTTCCAAGTGCACCGCTTTGTATCCACCGATACTCTTGAAGTAGATCAGCAACAGGAGGTAAATCGCCGCCATGGTGGCCGGAATGAATGAGTCCGCCTTTAGTGTCTTGCGGTCGCCGGTGATGCTGGCATCCACCACAGTTTGTTGTTCGGGAGTCTTGGTCGCCGTGGTCTGTGCTTCAGACAGCTTTGTTCCATCGAGGCCATGCACTTCTTGAAGGAACAAGAACTTGCTTGGTGTGGGTGCCTTGTATTGTTCGTAAAGGGCGGGCGCCGCGGTGTTCAAGTGTTCTGAGGTAAAACGATCCTTGGCGTATCCCAAGCCGGGACCACCAATGAGTCCGGCGGACATCATGCCGATACCACCCATGATGGACATGGCAATGGCGCCGGTGCGCGGGAAACGATCTCCCACGACTGCCAGCATAGTCGGCCAGAAGAACGTTTTGCCGAGTGCGTAAACGGCAAGGGCAACCATGGCACCGACAAAGGTCTGGATACCACTGACCAATTGGAGACCGATGGCCGCCAGCACGGCACATATGACAAGCAGACCCACTGGAGAAACCTTCAGGTTCTTTTCGATGAAATGGGCGCAAAAACGCAGCGAGAACATCAGCAGGGAAGTAAATACGAAGAGCTTCTTACCTTCGGCGGGCGTGAGGATGTTGCCGGTGATGTTTTGAATCCAACCGTCAGTGCCAAGTTCCACTGCGCCAATCAAGGCGTGGGTGATGAACAGGACAAACAACAAAATCGAGCCGAGCGAGCCACGAGTTAGGATGGCTGAAGAAATCAAGATGGCAAGACCGACACCGTACGACGCCACTTCGGGCAGCTTAAGGGCATCCATGCAGAAGCGAGCCAGCAAATAGCAGGCGACCGCCGAGCCGAGAATGCCCACTTCCTTGAGCATCTCGCCGATACTGAGGCCTTTGACGGATGCTTCGGATTTCGGGAAATGCTGGCCAAAGAACGCGACACCATAAAGCACCGTCGGCACGAGGAAAAGGCCAAGCTGCAATTTCCAACTTTGCGCATTCGGACCTTCTCCGAGTGTCCAGCCAACGAGACCACCGAGCACCAAGCCAGCCGGCCAGCTTGCATGGAGAATGTTCAAATAGTGAGTGCGGTTCTTAGGGAAGAGCGTAGAGACAAGGGGGTTTGCCACCGCTTCGAGGGTTCCGTTGGCGAGCGCGAAGATGAATGTGCCCCAGTACAGATAATTGTAAGCCAATTCCTGCGCTTGTCCCTTGGACGCAGCAAACGTCACAAAGGCCGACAGCACATGGAAGATGAATGCCGCTACGACCAACTTGCCGTAGCCGATTTTGTCCACGATCACACCACCGATGATGATACCGAAGCAGAAACCGGTGAAACCGGCCCCGCCGATGGCGCCCAGTTGCGCCCCAGTGAAACCAAAGTCAGCGGCCCAGTTAGCCAGGATGCCGCCGCGGATGCCGAAGCCGATGCCAGCGGCGAGAATTGCAAGGAATCCCGCTGTCAGCAGGCGTTTGGCGTTGGGGGCGATGCCCTCGTTGCTAGCTAGCTCGTTGCTCATAGATAGTCAATCGGTGTTCAGTTGGTGCTTGTTGGACGGGGCGCAATACAGCGGTTGCCGGCCCAACTGTCAACGAGAATCCCCGATTTTCCCGCTTCACGGACGCGTCATCTCGAAGGTGCCGTGGTCGTAGGCCGAGTGGTAGGTGGAGTGAAAATTCGTTGGGGTCGCGCTACCAGCGTAGTGGTAAACACCGCCCGCCAGCTTTCCCAGGTCCTCAGAGCCCTGAAACTGCCAGACGCCGTCGCGGGCTTCCACCTGCAAGGGCACACGATAACTGAAACGCAGAATCTTGAGGTAGGTCGCCCGGAACCACGCGCTGAATTGCCCATCCGGATCGCGGGTCAACTGGCAGCGCAATTTGCCGGTATGGCCATTGGCAGCGCTCAACCAGCGCCCCTCCCAGCGCCCTTCGATGGAATCGACGGGCGGCGGCGTCTGACTTGCGCGGTTCCACGAACGATTAAAACTCGAACAGCCACAGAGCAGCCCGGCGAGGACGGTTGCCATGGCCAGAGCCCACCACGACCTCACGAGCCGGTTTGCTAACGACGCCTGACTTGGGAGCGAGTGCGACTTCACAGCCGGAAAATGTGTCGGCGGTCCTTTCGCTGGCAAGCCAAATTCCGCGACGAGCGGCAAGTGGCAGCGGCTTGACTCAGGACACTGATTTCGTGAACATACTGGCAGTCGTATGCCGGTCAAAAGCAGTTCCAGAAAGAGCCGTTCCTCCCGCGAGCAAACGCGGGCGCTGGATGTTCAGATTCAGTTCATGGAGGGCGTGGTCCGCCGCGATCCCCGTTATGTGGAGGCGCTCCAACTGCTCGGCGACAATTACACCAAGCGAGGGCGGTACAACGAGGGTCTCACGGTGGACGAACGGCTCGCCCAGTTGGAGCCGGAGAATCCGCTGGTGTTCTACAACCTGGCCTGCAGTTATTCGCTCACCGACCAGTGTGATCGCGCCGCCGATGCCATCGAACGGGCGCTCGAACTTGGGTATCGCGATTTCAAGTGGCTCGCCAAAGACCCCGACCTCAAGAAGCTCCGCAAGCATCCCCGTTACGAGCAAATCCGCGAGACGATCAAACGGATCAAGTCGAAGCGCCCTTAGCCCGCGCTGGTTTTCCCACGCCGCATCACGTAGCTTTCCGGCATGAACGTCACCGTCCGGGGTCGAACCCGGCATTATCGCACCGTCACGTTCGAGGCGCGGCACAATCAGGTCCGCCTCGTCGAACAACGGTTGCTGCCCCATGAATTCCGGATCGTGGCAACGCGCGACTTTTACGAAACGGCGGCCGCGATTCGTGACATGGTGGTGCGCGGGGCCGGGGCCATCGGCGCGACGGCGGCGTATGGACTGGCCCAAGGTGCGCGGGCGTTTCGCGGGAGCGCCCCGAAAACATTTTTGCGATACATTGAAAGGGTTTACGCCACGCTGAAGACGGCACGGCCCACGGCGGTTGATCCGGTCAATGCCATGAAGGCGGTGCTCCGGGCGATGGCACGCGGAGCATCCGTCGAAGAGCAACAAACCCTGGCGCTCGCGGCGGCGGAGGAGTTCGCCAACGAAGATGTCCGGCACTGCGACGCCATCGGACGCCATGGCGCAAAGCTGATTCGCAAGGGCGCGCGCGTGTTGACGCATTGCAACGCGGGCTGGCTGGCATTCGTGGACATCGGCAGCGCCACCGCCCCAATGTATGCCGCACAGGCGGAGGGGAGAAAGTTCCACGTGTTCTGTGATGAAACCCGCCCACGCTCGCAGGGGGCGACCCTCACCGCCTGGGAATTGGCGCAACAGGGTATTTCGCACCAGATCATCGCCGACAACGCCGCCGGCCACCTGATGCAGCGTGGCGAGATTGATCTCGTCATCGTTGGCAGCGACCGCACGCTGGGTCGCACCGGCGAGGTGGCGAACAAGATCGGCACTTACACCAAGGCGGTGCTGGCAGCCCGCCACGGAATTCCTTTTTATGTTGCAATCCCGCTCTCGACGATTGACTGGGAGTTGAAGAGCGGGTTCGACATTCCCATCGAGGAGAGGGGGGAGCATGAAGTGCTCGGCGCGTGGGGCACCGTCAGAAATCTGAAGCCTGAGGTCCGAAGCCCGAAGTCGTCCCACCGTGCGTACGTGCGGGTGGCCAATCCGGCCAGTGGCGCGCGTAATCCGGGGTTTGATGTGACGCCGGCGGAATTGATCACCGGCATCATCACGCCGGTCGGAATCTTCAAGCCCCAAGCCCTTTGGGCACAGCGACGGGTGCTGGGCTTCGACAACGATACCAAGGCTCTATGAAAACAAGAACTTGTTTGGCGCTGATTGCGGGGCTGTTTACCACGGCGGTTGAAGCTCAAACCAACGTCACAGGGGCGGCGCCCGCGCCCAACCGGATGATGATCAGCATGCAAACGACCAATGACCTGGGACTCTTCACGAATGGACCAGCCGTGGTGCAGTTGTTCAGGATCACCCAGTCCTTTACCAATTCGAGGCCCGCGCCGAACCCGGTCATCGCCACCAATCCGTATTTTATGAAAATGCGGCAATCAACCTATTCGTGGACCAACACCGTTTTTGAACACTTCATCCCCGGATCACTACACTACGCCGTCTGGACCAATTTCATGGCCTTGACCAACGGACGTAACCTGCACATCTGGTCGGAGCGCACGCATCCGGAGGGTTGGCCCACGAACAAGCCATCGGTCAAATGGAACACCAACAGCGTGCTCTGGGGCTTGAAAGGCCTGACTGCTTTGAGCCCGTGCTGGGAGGGGGAAGGTTATGCCGGGCAGGTACCGTTCACTGCCCTCACGCGGCGACACGCCTACACGCGCGGGCACGGAGTGGGCGCCGAGGGATTCGATACCCGCGACCCGCTCCAGCAAAAAGTATGGTTTGTCAGCCGGAACAATTCGCTGGTCGAGGCGCTTATCAAACACGTGGTGATTCGCACCTCGATGAGCACAAACCGGGTTTATCGGGATTACACCATCGTACTCTTCGACCGGGATCTGCCGGAATCGATTGAGCCCATGAGTGTCGGCACACCGCTTGAGGTTCAATCCAAGTATCCATTTCCCCGTCAGGTAAGCTGGCCCCAACCGGTCTTTCAAACCGAACAGGGCGGTTACGTCAGCACCGGCATTGCCCCTTTCGTTGTCAACACCTGGAAACCTGGCGATTCCGGCTGCCCCAACTTGATCCCGGTGCCGGGCGAACTCGTCTTCTTCAGCGGACGCTCGACCAGCGGCCCTTCGCCCGAAATGCAGCAAGACATGGACGAATTGTGTCGGCGGGAGAAATTGGACCCGAAGAAATATCAAATGCGCCGGGCGGACCTGTCGAAATATCCGGATTATTGAGCGGGCGAGAGAAATGGTGCGCGCTGTAGGGTTTGAACCTACGACCCCATCCGTGTGAAGGATGTGCTCTACCACTGAGCTAAGCGCGCAGCGCCGGTCAGAGTAGCGGGTTGAGACGGAACTTCAAGCATTCTTCCACGTCCAGTCCGTCGTCCTTTTGCCAGAATCGGGACAGCTCTTCCGGCGAGTTTTCCGACCTGAGCACGTAACGTGTTGTGAATGGAGTTTCCCTCCCGGTGCGGCCCCGGGAAAAAATTGCTGGTACGTCCAGTGCTGAGATTGCGGCGTGCAGAACGCGACATTCGTATCGTCCGCGGACCGCAAGGCAACAAGGAGCGCCGGTGAGTTGGGAAACGTCTCGAACGGATTTTCTTTTCTCCGCGCAAGTCTGTGCGCTGGAAGTCCAAGGTTTGTCCTCGTATTGACGTTGGCCACGCTGGTTATCGGCCAATACTCCAGCCGGGCGGACGAACCAGTGAAACTTGCGCTGGCCTCCCATGTCACCACGTCCACGAACGCTACAAAAGTCTCTCCTAAAGTCACGACCACGGATACCAATTCATTCTCTGCCACATTTCATCCGCGCCCGGTCACAGTCACCCTGCCGACAACCACAACGGCCCGTCCGCTGGATAACGCGCAACCCTTGGTTCCTGTTGCCATCCTGATAAAAAAGCAGCCGGCCCCGAGTGGCATTTTCTCCGGACAGCCTGGCAATGGTAATTTCGGTTTCGCGAACTTTGAGGCCGGATATGGCCAGGCCTACGAGCCTGATTCGATTGTGCTGCGGGGTCGCAATGGAACGCAGTATGAGGAAACTCGCTATCTCTTTTTCAAGAAGGTGGTCAAATTCTGATCGTTGACCACGACTCGGTTGACACACACCGGCTCTTCGATCACTTCCGGCAACAGGCATTGGCCGGCTCCACCGCTTCACTGAGAACGCCCGCATTCGCAGGCTTGTTCCCTCGCAATTCTCTGCTACCGTCTGCGCTCCAGTGACCTTTAATTTGCGCTTATCGGCCGACGCCACGCTTCGGACTCCTGAATTCCTTCGTGCCTCGGCATTTGACCTTCGTCATTAACCCATGTCCACCATCCTGACTGCCACCGAAGTCACCGTCCGCTATGGCGAACGCGCTGTGCTCGATGCCGCCACGCTGGCTATTGACGAGGGCGACCGCATCGGGCTGGTCGGGCGCAATGGCTGCGGCAAGACAACATTCTTGAAACTTCTCGCCGGCGTGCAAACACCGGACATCGGCGACGTCACGCGGCGGCGCGATCTGGTCGTCAGCTACCTGCCGCAGGATTTCATGCTCAATGCGACCAAGTCGGTGGCGGAGAACATCCGCGATGGGGCCAAGCCGGTGCTCGATTTAATCGCCGAGTTCGAATCACTGCCGCTCGACTCTAAACGCCATGAGGAACTGGAACATCGCATCCAGGCGCTCGAAGGTTGGACGCTCGATCAACGCATTGAGACGGCGATGTCGCATCTGAACTGTCCTGCTGGCGACCGGCGCGTGGAAACACTTTCGGGCGGCGAGAAACGGCGGGTGGCCATGTGTCGCGCCATCGTCTCATTGCCCGACTTTCTGATTCTCGACGAACCGACGAACCATCTCGACCCCGAGTCCATTGACTGGGTTGCGGATTTTCTCGATGAATTCCACGGTTCGTTTCTGGTGGTCACGCACGACCGCTACTTTCTGGACCGCGTGGCGAAGCGCATTGTCGAGCTGTACGACGGCAAGTTCTGGTCGCACGACGGAAATTATACCGATTACCTACTCGACAAAGCCGAACGGCAGGAGGCGGACGCGGTCATCGAGCACAAGCGCCAGATGTTTCTGAAAAAAGAACTGGCCTGGGTCCGGCAGGGACCGCGCGCACAACGCAGCAAACAGAAGGATCGTTTTGAGCGTTACTACAACGAGGCAGCGAAAGACGGGCCGGCCGTCGAGGAAGACATGGAACTCGTCATCCCGCCGCCACCCCAACTGGGCAATCGCACGGTTGACTTGCAGAATCTCGGCATGGAGATCGGCGGCAAGAAATTGTTCAGCGGGTTCAACTACACTTTTGAGAACGGCCAGCGCATCGGGGTTTGCGGACGGAACGGGCTCGGGAAAACCACCTTGCTCAAGGCCATCATCGGGCAGCTCGCGCCCAGCGAAGGCACGGTGAAAAGGGGCCAGCTCACCAAGTTTAATTACGTGGACCAGGGCCGCCTCCAGTTGAACGAGGAGCGCACCGTGCTCGACGAAGTCGCCGACGGCACCGAGTTCGTGATCTGGGGCGAGTCGCGGATCTCCGTCCGCTCCTATCTGAAGCGGTTTCTCTTTGCGGACGATCGCATCACCACACAGGTGAAAAAGTTGAGCGGCGGCGAGCGCAGCCGGTTGTTGCTCGCACGCATCCTGAAGAGTGGCGGCAACTTTCTCATCCTCGATGAACCGACAAATGACCTCGACCTGCCTACTTTGCGTGTTCTGGAAGAAGCGTTGATCGCATTCCCGGGCGTTGTATGTGTGGTCAGCCACGACCGCTACTTCCTCAATCGCGTTTGCACGGACATCCTCGCGTTCGAGGGCAACGGCAAGATTCATCATAGCGTTGGCGATTACGATTATTACCTGGAGAAGAAACAACGTGCGTCTGCGGCAGCATCTCGTGAGAGTGCTGCAATTGCTTCTTTGAACAAGAAGGCCGCGCTCTCACGAGACCCAGCCACAAAGTCGGTTAAGCCCCGCAAGCTCTCGTTCAAAGAACAGCGTGAGTTGGACGGCATGGAAGCACAGATCCACGCAGTGGAAGCTGAGGTGGCGCGGATTGAAGGACTGTTCGCCGATCCCGAGTTTTTCCGCAAGCACGCCGCGAAAGTCAACCAGCTCACTTCGGAGCTGGACGCCGCGAAAGAGAATCTCACAAAACTCTACGCCCGCTGGGAGGAACTGGAGGCGATTCGGGCTGCTTCCGGATTGAACTAACCCGGATTGCCCCGGGCATGGCCGAGCGATTACGGATGGCCGGTCAATGGCTTCTCCGTTGCACCTCGTGGCTTCGCAAACTAGGATTCGCGGGTGTCCCCGTGTGGTGTGTTTGAATCAGAACCTGAAACTCTGCGGATGGCCGCTTCGAGGTGCAGCCCCCTGCCCATTGAAAACATGACAATTGTGAATCCGTGCTGGTCTCCTGCCGCTGCGACTGCGCTTCCGCGCCGCCGCAAACCTCAAATCAACCGCCACTCACTCTTGCTGATTGCGGTTGCCGGTTGCTTCAGCCTCCCCAACTGCTCACCCGCCCTTGGAGGTCAACGTATCCAGCCGCTCACCAACCCTGCTTCGGCGACTGCGGGTGTCTTCGTCGAGAATCGCGGGCAATGGGCGGATGCCGACATCCGTTTTGCCCTGAACTCCGGCGGCGTGAATGTCGGGCTGACGGACCAGGGACCGCGTTATCAACTATTCCAAACGGCCCCTCCTGCGGCGACCAATTCACCCACCCGCCGAAGGGAGATTCGCACGGTGTTCCCTGGTGCTCGCGCCGTGGAGCCGGTGGGCGATCGTGCCTCCACGCAACGGTTCAATTTTCATCGCGGGACGGCCGAGCGCTGGCGCGATGGAGTCGCGGCGTGGGATTCGGTTATTTGGCGACAATTCTACCCGGGCGTGGACCTGCGCGTGACGGGTCGGAGCGGCGGCGTGAAATCGGATTTCATCGTGGCGCCCGGGGCCGACTGGCGGCAGGTGCGTGTGCGCTATGAAGGCATTGAACGGCTGGAACTTCAAACCAACGGCGCCTTGGCGGTGTTTCCCGCGCCTGGCTGGCCGGCGTTGGTGGAGGGCGCGCCGGTGGTTTATCAAGAGGTGGAGGGACGACGCGCGATTCTGCAGAGCCGATACGAATTGGTGGATGAGCGCACGGTGGCGTTCGTGTTGAAAGATGTACCAAATCCGGCGCTGCCGTTGGTGCTGGATCCTGAATTTGGCTGGGGGGTTTATATTGGGGGAACGAATTATGACGGTTGTGGGAGCATTGCGCTGAACGCCGCCGGCGAATTGTTTGTGTCGGGAATCACCGCCTCGGACGGCTGGGTGAGCGGCGGCTACGATACCTCATTGGGGAGTTGGTATGCCTCGAGCGATGGTTTCGTGGCCAAACTCAATACCAACGGCACGCCAGTCTGGTCCACTTTTCTCGGCGGGGCAGGCATTGACATCGCCAAAAGAGTCACGGTGGATGGCGCGGGCAATGTCCTGGTCGTCGGCGAAACGACGACGACCAACTGGGTTTCCGGTGGCTACGATACCACCAACGAGGTGCGCGGTGGTTACGAGGGTTTCATCGTCAAATTGAGTCCGAGCGGGTCCCATCTGTGGTCGAGTTTCATTGGCGGCTATGGTCAGGAATATGCCTATGGGGTGGCCACCGATGCGGCCAATGACGTCTACATCTGCGGTGAAGCCTGGCCCAGCTCATATTTCACCAATAACTGGCTGGCGGGTGGCTTGCGCACCAACTTCGTGGGCAGCGCCCCGGATAATTTCGTGGTAAAACTTACCAGCGGCGGAGCCCATGTCTGGTCCGGACTGGTGGGCGGATTGGGGGCTGAATACTATTGCGATCTGACGGTGGATTCGGCCACCAACATCATTCTCGTCGGGCAAACGGACACCGGCGGCTGGGTCACCAATGGTTACGATTTGGTGCAGGGCGGCGGCGTGGACGCGTACGTCGCAAAAATCTCCCCCCTCGGTGAGGTGCTTTGGTCCACCTACCTTAAAGGCGGGCCTTTTTCGGAATATGCCACCTGCGTGATCACCGCTACCAACCAGGACATCATCGTGGCGGGCGGCAACGCCACCCTCGGTTATCCCGGCACCAAAATCGCCATCGCCCGCTTGAACCCGGCGGGCGCGCTGCTCTGGGAAACGTTTTACGGAGCCCCCGATGGCGACAGTTCTCCCGAAGATGTTGCGCTCAATGCGGCGGGTGAGATTCTGGTGACCGGGCGAACGACCGCCACCAACTGGGTTTTCGGCGGACCCGACCTGACGCATGGCGGGGGCATCTGGCAAATTGGGCCCGCCGAGGATGGCTTTGTGCTCAAGCTTAACTCCACCGGGGAACATCTTTGGTCGTCCTACGATGGCGGCAGCAGCCGGGATATCTATTACGGAATCGCCGTGAACAACGCCGGACGGATTTACTGCGCGGGCCTCACCTACAGTGCAGGTTCTTTTACAAACATTGCCGCGCTGGAAGACGGAGCTGGCGTCGTGACGGAGTTTATTGATAGCCCGCCCTTCAGCGGCGACCTGCGCGTCACGTTCACGCCCCCCGAAGCCAGCGCTGCCGGGGTGCAATGGCGGCGCGTAGGCACGACCAACTGGCTCAATTCCGGCGATCTCGAAACCAATCTGCCCACCGGCTTTTACACCATCGAGATCAAGGAAACCATCGGCTGGCTCTCGACCTCGAATTTCACGTTAGTGCTCACCAATGCGGTGACGAATGAACTCGCCTTCGCCATTCAGCCCGCCGGCTCCGATTTTACGTGGGCGGGCTACGTGGGCGGAACCGGGGCGGATCGCGCGCAAGGCGTGGCGGCGGATCGCAACGGCAACGTCGTCGTGGTCGGCTACACCGATTCCGCCGGTTGGGTGAGCGGCGGTCCCGACACCATCTATAACGCCCGCGATGGCTTCGTGGCCAAGTTCGCTGCGGATGGCACGCCCCTCTGGTCAACGTATCTCGGCGGCACGAGCCAGGATTACGCGCGCGGCGTCGCCTTGGATCCGAACGGCAACGTGCTCGTCGTCGGTGAAACGCCTTCCAGCAGCTGGATCAGCGGCGGCTACGATACCACGTGGGGCGGATCCAGTGATGGGTTCGTGGTCAAGTTGAGTCCGGCGGGCGCGCATCTCTGGTCCACCTATCTCGGCGGCAGCGGCGCGGATTATGGCTATGGCATTGTCGTGGATGGGGCAGGCACCGTTTACGTTGCCGGTAAAATGGGCACGGCCAATTGGGCCACAAACGGCTACGACACCACGCTCGGCAGCAACCCCGACGGTTTCGTTGCCCGGCTCGATGCGAACGGTAACTTGCTCTGGTCTTCCTATCTCGGCGGTGCAGCCAGCGATTCCGCGAATGCCATTGCACTGGATGGCAGCGGCAACGTCTTCATCGCCGGAGAAAGTCTGTCCACCAATTGGGTCGCAGGCGGCTACCAGACGAACAAGTCAGGCACGACGAGTTACAACGACGCGTTTCTTGCGAAACTCGCGCCCGACGGCAGCCATCTCTGGTCCACGTTCATCGGCGGCACCTTGGCGGAAACTGGCAATGGCGTGGCGGCCCTGACTTCGGGCGCCGCCATCGTGGTCGGTCAAAGTGCGTCCAGCGGCTGGATCGCTGGTGGCTACAACACCAACTGGACCAGCACGCGCGCCTATGCCGCCGTCATCAGCCCGCAAGGCACACCGGTCTGGTCAACCTTCATGGGTCCAGCCAGCGCGGACGCCAACGCCGTAGCCGTGAATCCTTCCGGCGCCATCTACGTCGCCGGTTATTGCAGCGGCAACAGCACCAACTGGGTTGCCAACGGCGCCGACAACACGCGCAACGGCGGCTCCTCCGATGCCTTCCTCGTCCGTCTCGGCGACAACGGCGCTCATCACTGGTCCACTTTCTACGGCGGTGCGCTCATTGACCAGGGCCTGGCCGTCGCTTCGGCCACGAATGGCGTTGTTTATCTCGCGGGTTACACCACCTCCACCAATCTCTGGATGCTCGGCAATCCCGACGCCACTGCGAACGGTGGTGAAGACGCGTTCGTCGTACGGATGCTGGATCGCTATCAGCCACGCGGCCCAATCACGATTCAGCAGATCGTGAAGCTGCCGGGCGATGAACTTCAACTCCTCACCTCCGCATCGGGCTGGGCGGTGGAGGCACTGAACGTCGAAGGCACGGAATCCCTGACTGGCAATCCCACCTGGTCCACCGAATCTACCGCGGTTTTCCAAGCGACTGGCGCCGGGTTGTGGGACATCCGACTTCCGTTGCCCGCGACCAACCGCTTCTTCCGCATCCACGGAAGCCAGTAGCTGCCAGCTTTGGCGCAACTGGCAGCGTGGGAGATAATCAGGTGCGGCGCTTGCCCCCCTGCGCCGCTTGGCCGGCCGATCAGCCCTCTGTGACCGGCGCCTCGGACGGCTTCGATTTCTCCACCGGCTTGTTGAGCCGGTGCTCCTTCAACTCCGCGTAGATGGATTGGGCGAGGCCGGACTTCGCAAAGCCAACCAGCTTGGTGCCTTTGAGCGCGAAGTGCCTTTCCAGATCGGCCTCGCTGTAATGCTGCACCACCGGGTAATGCGCGAAGTCTTTCAACACTTGCTCGCGGCTGTTCTCAGAAATGTCCGTGGGGCGGATTGAAGGACTGTTCGCCGACCCAGAGTTTTTCCGCAAACACGCCGCCCAAGTCAGCCAGCTCACCGCAGAACTGGATGTCGCGAAAGAGAATGTCACCAAACTCTACGCCCGCTGGGAAGAGTTGGAGGCGATCAAGCTCGCGGCGGAAAAATAAAGCCCGAGAGCCTTTCGGTCCTCGGGCAAAACCGACCGGCAACCGCTACCAATTCAACTTGGCGGGGAAATACTCCGCGATCAGGTCTTCGTAGTATGGGCGCAACGCTTTCACGTCCGGCTTGGTGTGACTCTTGGTGTAGAGGTCGTAGGGATTGAACTTCTGCACCCATTGAAGCAGCTCGCGATCACGAGCGTTGGTTAACTTTTGATACTCGTTCTCGCGATGCCAGGGATAGAATGAATGGTAACGCAGCATGTATTGCGCTTCCGCCGGCAGATAATCCTTGGTGACCTGGTAAATGTATTCGTCATGCCCCCAGGACAATTGCACCTGATCCAAGCCGCACCCTTCCTCGTAAACACCCAGCTCGGTTTGGAAGCGGGGATTCTGGCTGTCCGGGTTGTCCGCGAAATACTGGGGGAACACGATCTTTTGGGAGTAACGACAGCCCGTGGGAAAAGTGTCACCTACCACCGCCCACTGGGGCTCGCCCCAGAGACAGAGGATCTTCCCTAGGTCATGCACAAAACCCGCCATGATAAACCAGCGTGGATGGCCATCGGCGCGGATGTGTTCCGAGGTCTGCAGCAAATGCTGGAGTTGCGAGAGGTCCGTGTCCGGATCGCTGTCGTCAATCAGCGTGTTGAGATACTCGGCCGCTTCCCAAATTCCCATCTTCCGGCGGCTCAAGGAGAGAAATTCCTTTCGCTTGGCTTGCGCGAATTCATAGGTTTGGTGACGATGATTCTGCCGGTAAAACTCGCGCACGGTCGGGCGGGCGTCGGCTTCGTAATTACGGAATTCCTCTTTTTTCTTGTCGGGGTCCGTGGCCTGAAATGACTTGCCCGGATTCGGGGCCGGTTCGGGGTAACGGTCTTTCAGAAAATCCTCCCATTCCTCCAGACTTTGGAGTGGTGAATGACCGTTGGTTGCAGAATCAGGCGTTTTCATAGCTTGGATAATAACGTCGTTACGGATAGCCCATCCCGCCACGCTTTGCCAATCAATTATGCCTTCGACCGGCTGTGCCTCAATCTGTCCAGTCCCACCGCAATGATGATGACCGTGCCGATGATGATTTCCTGCACCTCGGTTGGCCAGCCCATCTGGTTCGAGCCATTGCGCAGGACGGCCATAATCAACGCCCCTATGATCGAGCCGAGAATGCTGCCCGTCCCACCGCTCAGGCTCGCTCCGCCAATGACTACGGCGGCGATGATGTCCAGTTCCAATCCGATGGCCGCAGTGGGATCGCCCTGCGCCAGCCGCGAAAGTTGCATCAAACCGGCGACACCGAAGAAAATTCCGGCGGCCATGTAAATGCCCACTTTCTGAAGCGGAATCCGGATGCCGCTGTAGCGCGACGCCGTCTCGTTGCAGCCGATGGCAAAAATATATCGGCCAAAGATCGTCTGTCGCATGACGAGTGACATCAGCAACGCCAACCCCACCGTGATCCACACGCCGATTGGCAGGGGAAACAAATGCGTCGGATTCTTCAGCGCCATGAGGCGATTGATGGTCGCTTCCGGTACGTTAATGGTCTGGCTACCAGCAATCCATTTCGACACACCACGCACCACGCCCATCATCCCCAGCGTGACGATGAATGGCAACATGCGCAGGCCACCGATGATCAAACCGTTGATCAGCCCGACTCCCATTCCAACGACAATCATCAACAGCACCGCGACCACTGGGGAACAGCCTTTCACCAGCGCGAGAGCGCCGACCACACTGGTCAGCGCCACCACCGAGCCGACGCTGAGGTCAATCCCGCCGCTGACGATGATCATCGTCATTCCCAAAGTCCCGATGGCGACGATGACCGTTTGCGTCAGAATGATCTTGAAGTTCGCGCCGGTGAGAAAGTAGGGGCGCACCTCGTTGCTGAGGGAAAACAGGCCGACGACGAGCACCAACCCAAACCACGGACCAAAAATGTTAAGCAGGCGACCAATCGCGAGCTTCTGGTTTGGCGCATCCATTACTTCAGATATT
Source organism: Limisphaerales bacterium (assembly GCA_044225555.1). Classification (GTDB taxonomy): domain Bacteria; phylum Verrucomicrobiota; class Verrucomicrobiia; order Limisphaerales; family JADLHS01; genus JADLHS01. The sequence goes on from JBGAIM010000001.1 coordinate 72,276, forward strand.
TGTCGTATTCGGGATAGAGCAGTTCCTTGACCTCGGGCTGCGCCATGTTTTCGGTGGTTACCAACGTCACGCCAGTATCAATCCGCTTCTCCACGGTCTCGCCCTTCAGGTGCTTCACCAACGTTTGCACTCCCAGATATCCCATCAGCATCGGGTTCTGGACCACGAGCGCCTGCAAATCGCCGTTCTTCAAATCGGCCACCGATTGTGAGCCGGAATCAAAACCGATCATCTTCACCTTGCCGCCCGCGAGTCCGATATCGCGCAGCGCCTTCGTCATCGCGATGGCGGAAGTTTCGTTGGGACAAAACACGCCGTTCACTTCGCGCCCGTGACGGTTCAGCAGATTTTGGGAAACTTGATAAGCCAGTTCGCGCGTCGCACCGGCATGTTGATCCGAGGAAATGATTTTGATGTCAGCATGATTCGTCAACGCGTCGAGAAAACCCGCTTCCCGCTCCTCCGTGCTGGCGGACCCGACCATATATCGCAGCAAAATCACGTTGCCCTTTCCACCGAGTAACTTCGCCAGATGTTCGCCGGCCAGTTGACCACCCTTGTAATTGTCCGTGGCGACAAAGCTGATCTGCTTGTCCGATTTCAGCCCGGAGTCCATCACGACAACCGGAATGCCGGCCTGCGCAGCGTTAGCCACCGGATTGACCAGCGCCTGTGAATCGAGCGGGGCCAGCACCATGCCGCTGACTTTGCGGCTCGTGAAATTCTCGACGACCTGAATCTGCTGGTCGCGGTCATCCTCGCGCAGCGGCCCTTTCCAGATCACCTCAACGGGCACGCCCTGGGCGGTCAGCTCCTGTTGCGCCTTGACTGCGCCGGCGTGAATGGACTTCCAGAACTCATGCGTCGTCCCTTTGGGGATGACGGCGACGGTATAGGTCTTACTGTCGCTCTTCTTTCCACAGCCGGCGAACATGACCAAGGCAAGCGCCAGCCCGAGGTGAACTAATGGTTTCATGTCGGCAGACTATTGAACCGGTCAACGGTTTTCAATCCCCGACGGTTTTGGTTTCTCAACCGGACGATTGATCCGATGCTCCTTCAACTCGGCGTAAATGGATTGGGCGAGGCCGGACTTCGCAAAGCCAACCAGTTTGGTGCCTTTGAGCGCAAAGTGCTTTTCCAGATCGGCCTCGCTGTAATGCTGCACCACCGGGTAATGCGCGAACTCTTTCAACACTTGCTCGCGGCTGTTCTCCGAAATGTCCGTGGTGATGAGCACAAAGTGCAACCGGCCCTTGCTGCGGGCCAAGGTATCGCGACCCACGATCAACACCCGTGCCTTCAACACGAACGGAAACAATCGTTCGACCGACTTGGCTGGGGGCGCGTCACTCACGCCACTTTGACTTTGACCTTGTGGCCCTTGATCTGTGCGCGGTTCAACTTCGCGATGATGCCATTGGCATGTTCGGCGGCGACATCCACGAACAGATGCCGCTCGCGCACGTCCACCGTGCCGACAACTTTGCCGGGCAGGCCGGTTTCGCCCGCGACCGCGTTGACGATGTCAATCGGCTTCACGTCCATCGCTTCGCCGAGGTTCATCCAGAGGCGGGTTTGATTGGGTGGCGTGGCACGGCTGGGCTTGCCTTTGGCGAACGGTTTGGCCTCCTCGCGTTTCTTGGCAGCCCACGGCGGAAGATTTTTGGCTGAACCGGCTTTGCGCTCGGCTGGCTCGGGACTTTTCACCGACGCCAGAATCTCTTCATCGGAGTAAGTTTTCTCCACCACGGGCTTGGTCGCGGTTGGCGGAGCGCTGGCCTCCGGCCCGGCGGGCATTGCCGTTGGTGCCGTAACGGCGGGCTTGGTTTCAGGGCGCGGAACTGCTGCGGGTTTTGCGGGCGGCAACGTTCTTTCCAAACGAGCCGGCTCGGAGACCGACGCTCCAGATGCGGGCGATTTCACCGCTCGCGACGCAACCGGAATCGGCACCGCGGGACGCGGCGGGCGATCCTCGAATCGTTGCGGGCGGTCAACCCGTTCGCGCCGTTCAAAGCGCGGCCCGCGATCATCGTAGCGTTCACGCCGATTATCGCGGAAGCCGCCACGCTCAGGACGTTCCTCGCGTTGCGGACGTTCGTATTCTTCTGTGTTTGGTTTGGCGGCGCCTTCGCCACTTTGCAATAGCGCCAGACAAGCCGCCGCAATGTCCGTCGAGGAGAAGCCTTCTTCCAACAACCGTTCGATCAAGTGCTGGTTGTCCTTGCCTTCGCCGGCCTGAAGCGCGGCGCGAATCTTCGTGAGGAAGGTGTTCGCGCGCGCGTCCTCGACTTCGGCTTCGGTGGGCACGCGGGCGCGTTGGATGCGCGTATTGGTGTAACGCTCGATATTCCGGATTTGAAACAGTTCGCGCCCGGACACAAACGAGATCGCCCGCCCCTCACGGCCCGCCCGGCCCGTCCGCCCGATGCGATGCACGTAATCTTCCCCGTCGTACGGCAGGTCGTAGTTGAAGACGACCTGCACGTCATCCACATCAATCCCGCGTGCCGCAATGTCCGTGGCCACCAAAAATTCCAAGCCAGACTTGCGGAACTTGTTCATCACGCGATCGCGCATGGCCTGCGTCATGTCGCCGTGCAACCGGTCCGCCATGTAGCCCTGCGCTTCCAAGTGATCCACCAGATCGTCCACCATACGCTTGGTGTTGCAGAAAATGATGCCGAGCTTGAGGTCATGAATGTCAATGAGCCGCGTGAGCAGCTCGATCTTGAAGCGGCGATCCACCTCGTAATAAACCTGCTCCACCGTCGGCACGGTCATCGCCTTCTGCTCGATCTTCACGTTCTCCGGCGTGCGGGCGTACTTCTCGATCAAGTCGCGGATCGGACGCGGCATCGTGGCGGAAAAGAAAACCGTCTGTCGTTCCTTCGGCACGGACTGGAGAATCAATTCGATGTCGTCGCGGAAACCCATGTTGAGCATCACGTCCGCTTCGTCGAGGATCACCATCTTTACCGTCTCGAGCCGCAACGTGCCACGCCGCATGTGATCCATGATGCGACCTGGCGTGCCGATGACGATTTGCGCGCCGCGCCGGAGGCCATCGAACTGCCGTTCGTAGGATTGCCCGCCGTAGATCGGCAGCGCATTCACCCCCCGCTTGAAGAACGCCAGTTTGTGGATTTCCTCCGAAACCTGGATGGCGAGTTCCCGCGTCGGACAAAGGATGAGCACCTGCACGGCACGGATGGACGGGTCAATTTTCTCCACGGCGGGGATGCCGAAGGCGGCGGTCTTGCCCGAGCCGGTCTGCGATTGGCCCACGATGTCCTTGCCGGCCAGGAGCGCCGGGATGGCGGCGGATTGAATCGGCGCGGCCTGCTCGAAGCCCAGTTTATCAATGGCCTTGAGCAATTCTTCGGACAAGCCGAGTTCGGTGAATAGTTTTGGTGTCATGCAATGTCTTCGCGACGTTGGCCAGTCTAGCAGTGCCCGGGAAGAAAGAGAGGTATTTCTGGCCATCGGCGGGCAAGCTTTCGACTGGCAATCAATCTTCGCTTTGGTACGGTTTGAACCATGAAAGCTGCCACCGGCCCGGCTCGCCGCAAAACTTCCCGTCGCGCAATCGTTCCTGCCAAGCATGCGGCCCCTCCCGTCGTGCCGTTAAGAGAGCGTCGCTTGAATTTCGGCAACAAATGGGATTACGCGCCCGCGCCGGAAGACTCCAAGAATTACGTCATTGCGTCGCAGCATGAGTTGTTCATCGGCGGGAAGTTTGTGAAGCCGTCGTCGGGAAAATATTTTGAGTCGGTCAATCCGGCCACGGAACAGACGCTCACAACGATTGCGGCGGCCAATGCTGAAGATGTCGATTCAGCGGTGAAATCGGCGCGCAAGGCTTACGACAAGGTTTGGAGCAAGATGCCCGGACGCGAACGCGGCAAGTATCTGTATCGCATCGCACGCATCATCCAGGAGAAGTCGCGCGAACTGGCGGTGTTGGAAACGATGGACGGCGGCAAGACGATCAAAGAAAGCCGCGACGTCGATCTGCCGCTCGTGGCCGCGCACTTCTTTTACTACGCGGGCTGGGCGGATAAATTGAAATACGCGTTCCCCGGCAAAACCCCGCAACCGCTCGGCGTCGCGGGACAAATCATCCCGTGGAACTTTCCGCTGCTGATGGCCGCGTGGAAAATCGCGCCCGCGTTGGCGTGTGGCAACACCGTTGTGCTGAAGCCCGCGGAAACCACCAGCATCACCGCGCTGCGACTCGCGCAGATTCTTCAGGAAGCGGAATTGCCGGAAGGCGTGGTGAACATCGTCACCGGCGCGGGCGAAACCGGCGCGGCCCTCGTCAATCATCCGGACGTGGACAAGATAGCCTTCACGGGAAGCACGGAGGTTGGGAAGGCGATTGCGAAAGCAATCACCGGTAGGGCCGACCTGCTGGTCGGCCAGGACGCGCGGCAGCGCGTCGCTACCAAAATACCGAAGCTCACGCTCGAACTTGGCGGCAAGGCGGCGAACATCTTGTTCGAGGACGCGCCGATTGATCAGGCTATCGAGGGTGTCATCGCGGGGATTTATTTCAATCAAGGTCACGTGTGCTGCGCGGGCTCGCGGTTGTTCGTGCAGGAGGGAATTTATTCCACCGTCATCAAGAAACTGCGCGACCGCATCCAGACCTTGCGCGTCGGCAATCCGCTCGACAAAAACACCGACATCGGCGCGATCAATTCCAAGCCGCAGCTCAAAAAAATCCGCGAGCTGGTGCAAAGCGGCGTGGACGAAGGTGCGGAACTGACTCAATCAAGCTGCGCGCTCCCGGCGAAAGGTTATTGGTTCGCGCCGTCATTCCTGACCGGCGTGACGCACGCTCATCGCGTGGCGAACGAGGAGATTTTCGGGCCGGTGCTTAGCGTGATGACGTTCCGCACGCCGGAGGAGGCGTTCGAGCGCGCGAACAACATTCCCTACGGCCTGAGTGCGGGCGTGTGGACGGACAAAGGCAGCAAGATTTTCAAGATGGTCAACAAGCTGCGCGCCGGTGTCGTCTGGGCGAACACCTACAACAAGTTCGACCCGACGAGCCCGTTCGGCGGTTACAAGGAAAGCGGCTTCGGTCGCGAGGGCGGGTTGCACGGACTGGCGGCGTATTGCCGGGTGGATTGATTTTAACAGCAAGAATCTGGAAAATTGAACCGCACCTTGAAGAGGAAAATCTTAAGCTTGCTCTGATGAACTTCATTCCGCCTCAACCTGATTTGATTCGCGCAGCTTTGCCTGCGCTCGAATCGCTGTCTCCACCGCTACATCAAGGTGGTTTCAAAGTAGTCTATCGAGCGACCGTCGGTGGGCGAACTGAGGCGTTAAAACTGGTCAAGATTCCCCAAACACAAAATTCCGCAGAAGCGGAAGCATTTCGACGGGAGATGATAGGGCGGGTCCGTCGGGAGGTTGAATCTTTGGGGCGGTGTCAGCGGCCTGAAATTGTGAAGCTCGGTCAAGTTCCGGCTTCTGACATAGTGATTCAAGGTGAAGACTACATTGCTTACACGGAAGAATTCGTGGAAGGGCAGAATCTTGGAGAGATCATCGCCGCAGGGGGCGCGAAACCCGATGAACCAGAACTGCGGAAGCTCTTTGTTGCGTTGCTGGTCGGGATTAAAGAACTATGGTCACACGGTTATGTTCACCGGGACATCAAACCACTGAACGTCATCAAGCATACAAACCCTCAGCGTCAGTTTGTATTGTTGGACTTGGGCATTGCGTTCTCAATTCGTGAAACCGCGCTGACTTTTAACCCCAACGAGCGCCTCGTTGCGTCGTTCCGCTATCTCGCTCCAGAAATGATGAGCTTTGGTTTCCGTGAAAATCTTGATTATCGGAGCGACCTCTACACAACTGCGCTGACTGTTTTTGAGTATGCAACGCATTTGCATCCGCTGGCTCGAAGCCAAGAGGACATGATGCGGACTATTTCCCGCGCGCTTCACCAACCGCCAACACCACTGAAGCAGATGCGAGCAGACTTGAGCGACTTCCTTTGCCAGACGGTTGACCAAATGTTAAAGAAGAAGCCAGCACTGCGACCCGCTAATTTGAATTTGCTGATTTCGCAGTTGCAGAACCAGCCATGAAACTGTTTGCCCAACACGGTGCACAAACTGGGGAAAAGATTACCGAGGGTTTGACCCAAGGTTTGCTGGATGGTGCTGTCTTCAGCCCGCGCGACATCGCCCTCGACACTTTGCGCGTCAAGTTGGAGACGGTGGCCACAAACTTTCCGACTGCCGAAAGACTATTCGACCCGCAATACTACGCCGTCTTCCTCGCTGATAATCAGGATGCGCGTCTTGGCTATCTGGCGGATGACTACTCGGTATATTTACAGCAACGCCGTCGAGCGCAACTTGAACGTGAGAGTAACGTCCGGACTGACGTGCGTGCTGCCTTGGAGTTTCAAAAAAGTCTGGCTGTTACCGCGCTGATTGCTCCCGGGATCCTTATTCCTCGCTCCTTGAACTCAGTTGAAACGGTCATCGCCAAGAATTTCATCCGCGCAGCAGCGGAAGAATTCGCCGGGCTGAATGACCCTCGCAAAGTGTTCGCCACTTTGGCGATTTCTCGCGAGGCGTTGGTGGACAAGCAGGAGTTGATTGAGTTCGTAAACGAAATCACTGCGTTGGAAACTCCGCCGGACGGATTTTATTTGCTCGTAGCCGCTCGAAACACCGAAGCCCGTTCGGACATTTATCACGCGGATGTGATTGCCGGATGGATGTTCTTGAACCATGTGCTCAGATTAAATGGTTTTGAAGTCATCAATGGTTACTCGGACCTCTTGACTCCATTCCTCGGTGCAGCCGGAGGCACGGCAGGTTGCTTTGGCTGGTGGTCGAATCTGCGCGCGTTTTCGATTGATCGGTTTGCACCTTCGTCGGGTGGTGGGCGGTTACCGATTCAGCGATACCTCTCGGTCGGGTTGCTAAACCGGATTACTTACTTTGAACTGAATGCGCTCCGTGACCTTGGGATGCAGGGTGTTTTGAATGGTCTGCCACTCGACTCATTGTATCAAAACGAACCTGAACGGCCAAAGGAAGTGCTCCAATCTTGGGAGTCTGTGCGGGAATTAAACCGGCGGCTGCTTCAAGGCGACTCGCAAACCTCCTTGCGTCGTTGTGTGCAGGCGATCGGACAGGCGGAGCAGCTTTACGATTCCATTCCGTTGCCGTTGGATGGGAAATCAAACAGCGAACATCTTGAACCACTGCGCGAGGGGATAGGCTTATTTGCGCGCCTTGCCGAAATTGAACCGCCGACAGATTAAATCCACCGCTTTCGCGCGCGCGACGGCATCCCGCGCAACAGAGGATTTTGCACCGACCAATTTGCGGATTTTTCCCGATTCTGAATCAAACGACCATAGACCCACACCAAGTTGTTGGAATAACGACTTGCTCTTCGCCGCCGTGGCGGCGGTGTTCGGTGGTAAAACGAGTATCGCTCGATCCGCAAAGAACCCATATCGGTAAGCTTGGGACAAACCTTTTCTCCAGTCCGTCAGCTTCATTTCAAACGCCGTGAGTTTATGTTTCACGATGCGCGCCTTGAGCCGCTCCAAAGTCAGAGCTGAACCTTCGATGCCGCCGGCTGCTTCACGCCAAGCAATCCACACAAAATCCGCAATACCGAACCCTGACAAAGCAAAGTCTTTCCCGCCCAACCCGCCAACCGCCAGTTTGAGGTAGGCTTCCATAAATTTGATTACGAAATTTGCCTCGGCACGTTTGCGGCCAAGTTCTGGCGGAAGATTCCTTCGCGGATCTCTCGTTTTGAATTTTAGCAACTGCGTCGTCATAGGTTCATTTGTGACCGACTCTAGGGTATCATAACGACGATTTCAACGGAGCATTTTGCTTGTGTGCCTTGTCATAAGGGCCGTCAGGTTTAGGGCGAAGTAAAGCTCTCGATTCGCCAGAAGCCTTGCGAGTTATCGAACCGGACGGGAACGGCCATCGGACCGGATTGCTGGGATTTGACGCGAAGGACTTCCTGCCAATTGCACAGGTTGAACGAGTGGAGCACGATGTAGGTCGTGGTCGGCTTGGCATCAAAAACAATCTCCCCACCAATCAACGGGCTGACCAACGAAAATGCCAAGGCTACCGGGATCACCGGCCCGGCGGCGATGGCTTCCCGCCATTTCACGTAGCTCTGGATGTCCACCGCGCGGTTCTGGCCATAGGCGGCTTCGAGGGTTTCCAGCATTGCGTTGAACGCGGGCAGGTTCGTCCAGGTGTTCGTCGCGCCGACGTCGGCTTCGATGGCCACGCGGACCTGGGTGGCGATGCCGTTGGTCATTTCCCAGGCGACGTTGTTGGTGATGGCGGTGAACGAGGATTGATCAAAAGCCATCAGGGTGTAGCCGGTGAGGCTGGCCGCAATGTTGGTGAACCATTGGTTGCGGTCCGCGGCGTTCGTCCAGCCGATTTGCCCGCCGTCCACGGGGAGTCGGTCGAACCACACGGGCAGGTCCGCGTAAACCGGAAACGTAGGCACGCCCTGGCTGATGAGATGTGTGCGGATGGCCGCGTAGGTGTCGCGCAGCAGCAAGAGGTGATCGCGCTTTTCGGAACTCGTCAGCGCGGACCAATTCGGGAGCGCTTGGGGTTCAATGTCGAGATGGAGGGCGTCGAACTTCTCGGGGCTGGTGCGGCCGGGAGCGCTGTTGAAGTTGAGGACGCGCTGATCAATTTTCGTGAGCAAAGCGGGATAGTTGCTCGGGAAAATCGAAGTGGTTTCCGACATCAGGAACTGGGATTGGATGCCGGCCGCGTTGAGCTTGGCGTTCCAGGTCGCGCTGACGCTGGGGCTGGTGACGGGTTGCGTGCCGTAGCTACCATAGACGCGCTTGACCGACTTGCTGGTGAGAAACGTGACGGTCTGATTCTCCAGCACCGCGTTGCCGACGATGTTGGCTGCGCCGTAAGGATTGCCAGCGTCCTGCCAGAACCAGACGCCGCGGTGTTTGCAATCCACCGCTGGTAGGGACATGGCAAGCGCAAGCAGCGCAACGGTCAGCAGGGGTTTGAACACGCGGGCAGAATAGCCCGACCGCTCGGGGAATCCATTTGAAAATCAGGTGTTAACCGGTAGTCTTAAGAGGGCTGCATCCGCAGACGCGTGACCACGCACGCCCCGAGACCACCCACGTGCCGCCCATCTGTGCGCAGCAGTTAGCCGTGCCCGGAGGCCGGCGCTCCAACCCGATCACCGCATGTTCGCGTAGTCGGGATACCAGATGAACCGGTCCAGTTCAGCATTCAACGCTTCGTCGGTATAGCTGCGGCCGATGCCTTCGTCGCGGGCGGTCTGGGCCACCTTGAATCCGATGGCCCGGCTGATGGCGCGGAGGTGGTTCAGGCTCGGATAGAGCGCGCCGGCACAATCGATCTGGCCGGTGAAGTCCGCCAGCGTCTTCGCGGCGGCGAGGAACATGGAATCCGTCACCCGGCCCACCCGGGCGATGAGCGCGCCGAGACCGACGCCGGGGAAGATGAACGCGTTGTTGCACTGACCGATCACATGCTTTCGACCACCGAAGAGGACCGGCTCAAACGGCGACCCGGTGGCAACGAGCGCGCGGCCATCCGAGTTTTGAATCGCCTCGGTGGGAGTGCATTCGGTGTTGGCGGTGGGATTGCTCAGCGGGAAGATGAGCGGACGTTGGCAGTGCTTCGCCAGGGCGCGCAACGCGGCGGGCGTAAACTCGCCCGCGCGTCCCGTGGTGCCGATGAGGACCGTGGGGCGGAAGATTTCGATGACTTCCTCAAGGCGATGCGGCAGCGGCGAGGCAAAACCCGCTGACGCGAGTTCTTCCGGCTGCCAGGCGACGGAGCGTTTATGCTTTTCCAAATCGCTGCGGCTGCTGACAACCAGTCCGCCGGAGTCGAGGAAGAGCAGTCGCCGCTGCGCTTCGGATGCGTTCAAGCCGTCCGCCTGCAAGGCGGTTTTCAGCAACTGGCCGATGCCCACGCCGGCGGCGCCGGTGCCGACGAGCAGGAAGCGTTGCTCACGGATGGGTTGTTGGAGGGAATTCAAACCGGAGAACACACCGGCCAGCGTAACAGCCGCGGTGCCCTGGATGTCGTCGTTGAAGCTGGCCAGTCGCCCGGCGTAGCGTTCCAACAGGCGGATGGCATTGCCTTTCTTGAAATCCTCCCACTGCAATAACGCGTGCGGAAAAACGGTGCGCACGGCCTCGACAAATTCCTCGACGAACGAATCATAATCCGCGCCGCGCAACCGCCGCGCGCGGTAGCCGAGGTAGAATTGATCCTCCAACAAGGCGGCATTGTCCGTGCCCACATCCAGACTCACCGGCAGACAGTGCGCGGGATGAATGCCCGCGCCAACGGTGTAAAGGATCAGCTTGCCAATCGAAATGCCCATGCCGCCCGCGCCTTGATCCCCGAGCCCGAGGATGCGTTCGTTGTCAGTAACGACAATCAACCGGATGTCGCGCTCGCTGAAGTTGCGGAGGCGCTGAACAATCTGGCCGCGATCTTCCGGCGTGATGAACAATCCGCGCGGACGCCGGTAAATGTGGCTGTAACGCTGGCACGCCTGACCAACGGTGGGCGTGTAAACAATGGGCGTCAGGCGTTCGAGGTTTTCCAGCAGCACGCGGTAGAACAGGGTTTCGTTGCGATCCATCAGGGCGATGAGGCCGATGTATTGTTCGAGCGGATCGCTCTTGGCAAAAATGTTCTCCAGCGCGAGGGCGACTTGCTGCTCGATGGATTGCACGGCGGCGGGCAACAGCCCGTCCAAGCCGAGTTGCCGTCTTTCTTCGAGCGTGAAGGCGGCGTCTTTGTTCTGCATGGGGTCGCGCAGAACCTGTTCGCCGCGCGGTCGGTCGGTGCTGGTGGCATCGTGGTGCATGATTGGTCGCTCAAGTTTTCGTGGCCTTAACCAAGATGCCGCGCGGGGGCAAACTCTCCACGCACGGCTTGGCAAACTCTCCGCGGAAATTGCGCGCTCATGCCCGGAGTACAACCGGGTCGCAAGTCCGCGCGGGGAACATCCTGTCGCAGTGGGATTCAAGGTTTGAATTCACATTCGCGCGGGTTTGTAGTTGAATCCCGCCATGTCCTCCGCGCTCAAGATCAAAGACCAGCCGGCCAGCGAACGGCCCCGGGAACGGCTCGCGGCCAAAGGACCAGGCGCGCTGACGGATGCGGAGTTGATCGCGATTCTGTTGCGCACGGGACTGCGCGGGGCGAACGCGGTCGAGATCGGGGCGCAGTTGCTGAGGAAGTTCGGCTCGCTGCAAGCACTGGCGCGGGCGTCGGTGGATGATTTGCGCAAGGTCAAAGGCATCGGGCGCGACAAGGCGGTGACGTTGCTGGCCGCGTTCACGCTCGCGCGCAAGATGGCGGAGGAACTCCAACGTGAATCGCCCGTGCTCGACAATCCCGAAGCCGTGGTCGCATTACTCAAGGGACAGAATCTCATCAAGGACGTGGAAACGCTCCAGGTGTTGCTGCTCAACACACGGCGGCGGCTCATTCGCGTGGAGGAAATCACCGACGGTACGGTGGATACGTTGCTCGTCCATGCGCGGGAAGTTTTCAAGGCGGCCATTTCGGCGAATGCCTCGGCCATCGTGCTGGCGCACAATCACCCGAGCGGCGATCCCACGCCGAGCGAGGCGGACATCAAGGTGACGCGCGATCTCATCCGCGCCGGGCAGTTGCTCAAGATTGACGTGTTGGACCACGTCATCCTTGGTCGCGCGGCGGAAGGCCGGACAAAGGATTATTCGTCGTTGCGCGAGCTGGGGTATTTTTATTCGTAGCTGGCCAGAGTTCCCAAAAGATCATGGTCCAAAGCCGCCTTCCTGACTCTGCAGCCGCCAATACCGTCGGTCACCATTGATACCGTTGGTTTGGATGTATTGCATCTGACCGGAGATACCGGCGAGCGTGGTAATGGTATTCCAATTCGTCAGGTTGGGACTGGATTGCAGACGATAACCCCAGCCCAACTGCGAGTTGAACGTGAGCACGGCATTGGTGGCATTGTTGATGGCCAGTTGCAGCGTTGGGCGATGCGCGAAGTAGGCGGCGGCATTCCATTCGATCACGCCAATCTGCGCCGCTGTGTTCGCGGGCGGTGTGTAGCCCTCGCCCGCTGACGGCTGATAAACGATGTGCAGATGGTTGTCCAGTTCCCAGCGGGCTTCGTCAATGACCGGCTCGTAGTTGCCGAGGTTTGCCGTGGTCAAATCAATCGTCGTCCAGTTCGTGCGCTGTGGATCGATGGCGTAGGGGAGCGAGTGGACGATGGTCAACCCGTTGCTGCCGGAGTTGTCGCGATAAAGCACGATCAGACGGCCGGCAGTGTCGCACACAACGACGGGACGGCCTAGGTTGCGCACGAAAGATTCATTGTACTTCGTGCCGACGGGATCGTTGGTGCGGTTGGAAATCTGGCGTGTCTGCCAGAAGCCATTGCTATCGCGGAAGGCGAGCATGTATTGGCGGCGATAATTGTTCGTGCCCGTGCCGGGCGCCCACCACGTGGCGATGACGGGTGATTGGTTCTGGTCGAGATACATGCCGGCTTGGTTGATGAGGCTGTAGCCCTCGGGGATGCTGAGAATCTTTTCCGCAATGGTGTTGGGGTCGCCACTCTCGCCGCTCTGTGAGATGGGCAGCGCATAGGGCACGCCGTTTTGCCGCAGCCAGGTGACGCCGCCGTTGGTCGAACGCGCATAATCGAAATCGTGATTGGTCTGATAGCCGGATTCGCCAGCGGGCGAATCACTTTGATAACGCCACGTCCAGATGAGGTAGAAATTTCCATCCGCGTCGAGTTGCGGCATGTTCGGATAACAATTGTAGTCGGGCGTCCAACCGCGACCTTTGATGAACGGCTGCTGCGAACCGGCGCTCGTGTGGACGTTGCTCCAGGTCTGGGAGGAAACGTAGTACCGATTCAAGTAGGTGTCGCCGCTGCCGGACGCACCTTCGCGGAAGAAGTAAAGCAAGTCGCCGTTCGGCAGCCGCAGCCATTGCGGATACGTGACGGAATTTTCATTGCCGGTCATCGTCGTGTCCGGTCCAAAGACGATGATGTTGGTGCCAAACACGGAGGTGGTGGTCTTCGCATAATGAAATGCATCGCCGTGCATGCCCCAACTCAGGTGCATGAAACCATTGCCATCAATACCGAACGCGGCGACGTCGTGGCCGTCGGTGATCGCATTCGCGGTGAACGTGGTGAAGAACATCTGCCAGAGATTCGTGTCAACATTGCGCCGCGCGATGACGATGCGATTGTTGTTGGGATCACCGGCGTTGGTGGCGTGCCGGTAATAGTAGGCGATGAACTGCTGACCGTTCTCGGTGTGCAGCGCGTTGTGGACGAAATTGACCGTGTTGATGGAGGACGAACCGGCGTAACCGTACTCGCTCGTCAGCGAGCCAAAGTATTGCTGCTCCCAGGCGTCGGGCAGGCCATCGCCATCCTGGTCGAGCGGCGTGAACGCGGCGTTGTTGGGATTCGTGCCCGCGTTGAATTCCTGCAAATTGGTGAAACCGTCGCCGTCGAAATCACCGCCGGGCGATTGCGACAGCGAGTTAAAGTAAGTCTGCTCCCACGCATCGGGCAAGCCATCGGCATCCGTGTCGAGCGGCGTGGAAAGCTGGTTGGTGGGATTCGATCCGGCCGTGTATTCCGCGAGATTGTTGAACGTGTCGCCATCCGGATCGTTGGTGGCGCCGTAAAGGGTGATGCCGCCGAAGTAATTGGTTTCCCACCAGTCCGGCAGGCCGTCCGCGTCATTGTCCGTCGGCGGTGGAGGCAACCAGAAGAAATTGGTGGCTGGGCGGGCCACGCTGCTGATGCGCACCTCGTCAAGAAGGCCGACGAAATTGTCCGTGCTCCCGCCGGTGGCGCGGCCTTCGTTGCCGATGGTGAAATCGCAACCGGCCACGGAGAGATCGTTCACCATGGTGGCCGTGCCGATGAAATTGGCGCTGGTGGCAGCGGTGTTGGTGAGCGCGGTCCAGTAAGCGCGGAAGTTGTCCGGGGAGCTGTCATTGCCGTCGTAGGCAACCGCGACGTGGAACCACTGGTTGGAAGCGATGACGTTGGGCCCATTGGTCGGGAGGGCGAGGAGAATGTTCTGGATCGCACCGCCCTGGCGAAGGTTGATGAATTCCAGCCGCGGCACGCTGGTGTCGCCCGAGCCATAACCAACCGGATCAATGCGCCATTGGAAGATGCGGTCGGTCGTGCCATCGCCCTCACCACTGAAAATCTGCATGCCGGAATTCCGCGCCGCCAGATTGGCCGCCGGATTGAAATCAATACGGACGATGGCTTCAAACGTAAACGCACCCGTCCCTGGATCGGCGAGCGCCAACGGTACGTCATCACCAGTGCCGCTGGCCAACGAGACCACGGAGAGCAACGCGTCCTTCTGGGTGGTGCTGCTCGGCCCACCATCGAACGTGTTCAGGCAATTGCCAAAGCCCGGGAAGGAAACATTGGCCGCGCCGAGGGTTGCGCCATTGGCAAGGGAAGTGAGGTTCGTGCCGCCGGGGGCGGAGTCCACGCATGGCACCGCGGTTTCATCCAGGTGCCAGAGGTGCAGGGTGGCGGAATCCACGGTGTAGGGAACGAGCGCCGCCGGGGTGGAAATCAGGGTGCAACCAAGCATCCACAGCGCGAACGTCCACCAACACCGGCCAACGCCAGCCGGGATTGATACATCACTCATGCGCAGGGGCGGCAACGGAAAGGCGCCCTTGCGGGCGCCTTTACTCGTCAGAATCGGCATTAAGTTTGAGGGCGCTTTCAACCGGCGGCTTTCTTACTTGCGGCGCAGACGACCGATCAGGCCCAAGACGCCCAGACCCAACAGGGCGGCCATGGAGGGCTCCGGGATGACTGTGATGCGCAAGTTATCCAGACTGCCCAGGGTGCCACCAACAGCGCGCAAGTCTCCGTAAAAACCGAGCGCGGTTCCGACATCGGTGGCCGTAAACGTGACGGTGCGACTCACAATGCGTGCCGCACTGGTGTTGTAGTATCCCAAAGTAAAGTCGGTGCTGGAATTACGCTCGATGAACAACTGGCTGACGGTGGTTTCATCGGCCGTCAGGACGCCCGTGCCGGTATCGAGGACCCCGTTGATGGAGCTGGCCGCACGCACGGCGTTCTGCGATGGTCTCGCATAAACCCCGGCCCAATTGAAGGTGGTGCGCGTATCGGTCGGCGTAGGGTTCCCAACCCCGGTGGGCGACCCGGTGGCACTAACTGCCAGCCCAAAGTCCATCTGGCTCGTTTGCGTGGGAAACGAGACGTCAACCAGCAGCACATTCCCCACCGCCAGGTTAAAATCGTTTCGCAAGAGAACGACCTGTTCCGCCTGGTTCACCGTGCCTCCGTAGGACGCCATCAACGCCCCGCTGGCATCGCTGAAGGAGACATTGGCTTCGGCGACACCGTTGTCGAGGATTCTCGTCAACGTGTAGGAACCGAGACTGCCGCCGCTGAAGTTGTCAATGAGTTGGGCCTGAGCCATCACGCCCAGGAGGCACGCCGACGCGATGAGGGTGAGTTTTTTCATACGATACTACCTTTGTTGTTTTGTTCTGAGTTGTTGTTTACGGATAGATTAACCGGAAGAAAACGCTGCCGTTAGCCGGATTGATCGGCACGCTGATCTGGTTGACGGAGGCCGAGCCGGGCACGGTCACCCAGTTGCCACTCAAACCGGTGCTGAGACTGTTGGTCTGTGCCTGCAAGCTCCACCCGGTATGGGACGCGGGCCAGCTCAATTGATATTGGTTGCCCACCACGACGGCGGTGATGTTCGTCGGATTCGTGGCGACGGGCGCAACCAGCAAGCTGCCTGGACCCGCAAGGAACGGCGAACTCGTGGTGCTGTTGTAAACTCCGGCTGGTTGATTGATGCCATTCAATACCAGGCCAAAAACCTGGTTGGTGACCGGGAAATCCAATTGCAACACGGCGCCGCTGGCCACAGTGACCGTCGAGTTGGCGGCCAAGGTGGCATTGGCGAGGGCGAGGGTTCCGCCATTGACGGTGGTATTGCCACTGTAAGCGTTCGTCCCGGTCAGAGTCTGCGAGCCGGAATTCAGAATGAGCGACAGTTTCCCGGCCAGATTGCCACTGAATGTGAATGGCCCGCCGGCACCCAGATCAAGCGTGAGGGTGGAAGCCGTGGCGCTGCTATTCGTGACGACGCCCAAGTTTGCGGGGCCAACAATATTTTTCAACCCGGCCAGCGTCTGATTGAAACCGTTCAAGTCGAAGTAAGTTGGCACCGTCGGGCTGCCATTACCCGCGAGGTCCATCACGGCCGTGGTGGCAATCCCGTTGTTGGCGCCGAGGCTGGTGGTATTCGCCCGCACCTGGATTTCCGGATAAGTTCCGCCACCGGCGAACCTGAGATTGCCGAGACGGACACTCAACGCCGTGGCAATGCCAGCCAGGTTAACCGGCCCGTTGACATTGATCCGTCCGGAAGTGGTCGGACCAACAAAGTGGCCGCCGGTGGTTGCATCCGCATTGAAGGTAATGGGGCCGGTAACCGTGGTCACCGTGTTGTTGGTGTTATCGCCGGTCATTATGAAACCCAACGCCGCGCCGGGATTTACACTGTCCGCCGTGATGGCGTTGGCCAGTGTCGTGCCGTCGCCGAGCACAATTCTGCCGGTCGAAGTTGGGGTGGTGGTGACCCCGCCGGAACCGAACCCACCGTTCGCGTTGTAACCGAGAATCCCGGTGTCGAGAATCATGCCCGCGCTGTAAGTGCTGGCACTGTTCAACGCCAACGTTCCACCGCCATTCTTGGTCAACACCCCGGCGCCATTCACCGCCGGAACGCCTGACAACTCAAGGGTCGCGCCGCCATCCACTCCGATGGTTGAATCACTGGCGAGCGTCACCGTTCCAGCATAAGTGGTCAGACCGGCACCGCCTTTGCGCAACGCGCCGTTGAGGTCGCCAATCCCGTTCAAGGTCAATGCTTCCGCACCAACCGGCACGTTGCCGGTGATGTAAAGCTGGCCACCGCTGGCCACCACCGTCCCACCGCCTGGACTGCCAAGACCGCTGGCGCCCGGGAGGATGGCAATGCCCGCGTTAATCAACGTGCTGCCGGTGTATTCATTTGCACCGGCCAGCGTCACCGTTCCAAAACCATCCAATCGCAATGAACCGGCACCACGAATGAGATTGCCCACGGTGAGACTGTCACTGCGATTGAACACCAGCGTGGCGTTGTTCGTAATGTTGCCCGTGCCGGCGGTACCGGCAGTGCCACCATTGCCGATCTGCAGCGTGCCGCCGGAGATGGTCATGCCACCGCTCATCGTGTTCGTCACATCAATCGTGAGCTTGCCACTGTTCTGTTTGTTGATGATGCCCTGCCCGGTGAGCGAGCCATTGACTGCAAACGATGTCAGCAAGTAGTCGCCAGCGGCATTGACCGTCACCTTCGAGGGATTGAGCGGTTGGGTCAGGTTCACGGTCGGCGAACCGCTGCCCCGGCTGTCGAAGAGCGCGCCATCCAGGGATGCGAAGGTCGTCACCGGTCCCCCGGCGACATTGGTCCAGTTGGGCGACGTCGTGTTCCAATCCGTGTCGATGGCACCGCCGGCACCATCCAGCCACGCGAGCGTTGGAGGAACAAAGACATTCAACGTCGCGGTCGTGCTGTTCGTCACATAGGTCGTGATCCCAATGGTATTGGTAGCCCAGCATTGAATCGTGGCCCCGTTGTCCCCAATCGCCGTGGCGAACGAGTAACTCGAGTTGGTGGCCCCGGACACCAGTGATCCGCCTTTGAACCATTGATAGGTGATGGGCAGATAACCGACGGCCGCTGCTGTGAAGGCGGCCGATTGGCCCTCGGCCACGGAGGTGTTGGTGGGATTGATCACAAACTTGGCCGGGCCATCCGCCAGAATCGTGTTCGGTCCCTGGTCTTCGCTCTGCTTGATGCTCAAACCGGCCAGCGCGCCGTTGTAGAGGCGGAGTTCATCAATGTTCGCGTTAAGATAGGGATCCGCCCCAAACAACGAGCGGCCAATAAACGAGAACACGTTGTTCAGGCTCGCGATGTTCACCGTCATATTCGTGATGGTCGCCTCCAACACTCCATTGGTGTAAATGGCCAAAGTCTGGTTCGGTGGATCAATGACACAGGCGACGTGCATGGCGAGGCCATCCAATGTACCGGCAGCGGTAACCTGCTGTTGAAAAGTGCCGTCGCCCGGGCTGATGTGAATCTGATGACCACCGGAGCCATTGTGCGGGGAGAAGCCAACGTAGTTGACGCCATTGTTCTGCACGTTGGTGTTGCCGAAGTCAAATACGCGAACAAAGTTCGCGTTGGCACCAAAGGTCGCCCAGAACTCCACCGTCAAAGCGGTGGCGTTTCCACTGTTGAACAAATTCCCAGGTAACTCCATATAAGTCCCAGCGGTACCGTCCAACACCAACTGGCCGCCGGCCACGTTGGCGTTACCAAAATTCGTCCCCCACGCGCCACCGATGCTGTCCGACGTGTCCGTGCTGAAACTGTAACGGTGATTGAGGAAATTTGCCGCACCCACCACCAATCTGGCCACGGCGCTGGTCGCCCCGTAACCAGCGGTGTTGGTTACCACCACATCGAAGTAACCGGCGTTGCCCGCCGCCACGTTGGTGATCACATAGCTGCTGCCCGTCGCTCCCGGGATCGAATTGGAGTTAAAACGCCACTGATAGCTGAGCGGCGTCAGACTGGAGGCGCCGACGTTGAACGCGACCTGCTGGTTGTAATCCACGTTCTGGCTGACCGGATTCAACGTGATGGTCACCAGCGGCGAGTAAAATTGCATCTGGTTGGCCGCGCGGGCCACGCTGCTGATGCGCACTTCATCAATGCTACCGACAAACTGCTCGCCGGAATTGTTTCGATTGTCATTGGCAAAAACCAGCGGGCCCGCAACCGCCCCTTGTGCCACGCCCAAGGTCATACCCCCTGAATTCAGCAGATGAGCGGCACCATTTGCAGGATCCAGTTTCGTCCAATAGAGCCGGACCGTTGTACCGTCGTACGTCACGGCCACATGATACCAAGTACCGGCGACAAACGCGTCCGCGCCCGTCGTTGGAATTGTCCCGGAAACTGCCTGGACGGTCGGGCCGCCAATATACTGTAGTTGTAGCCCGCCCGAGTTAATCCGGAACTGAAAACCGCGCAAGGTGTTGCCCTGGCTGTTGTCGGTGCAAATAATTTCCTGACTGCCGGTCGTGCTGTTTGGCCGGATCAACGCCTCCAAGGTGAAGGAAGTTTGACTGCCATTGCCGATGTTCAGATTCGTCATCACCAGCCGGTCTGGACTCTGGGTTGCCGCGCTGACATCGCCCTCATAGGCACCATTGTTGTTGTAATCATAACCGACAACATTGCCCAATTGATCCACGGCAGCCGAGGACAAGCCAGGATTCGTGATACAGTTCCCAAAATTGGTTGCTCCATTCACGTAACCTGCGGCACCCAGCATCGTGGCAATCGTTGGCGGGGTTGTCGAGGCGGCGAGTTCGTTCACGCTGTAGGCATTGCCACCCTTGGTGCCAGTGTTGACCGTGACAGTTCCACCAGGAGCTTCATCAAAATGGAACAGGAAAAGTGTATTGGCATCGGGCGTGTAGGGGCCTACAAGATCGGCTCTCGTGCTACTGGCTGCCGCCAACAAAAGCACACTCAAACTGACGTAGCCAAGTTCTTTGTAGAATGACAGGGTGGGGCTTTTCATGAATTGCAGCGGCTGGGTTTAATGCGATGAAGCAACGCTAAGGGCGATGAATTCCGACGAAAATCCGCCCAACGGACTCGGGTGTGTTACGTTCATTACGACTTAGGTTTACGCGACTACTCTCACACACCCCAATGCCTTCGGGCTATCCCCCAACCGGGTGAGAACTTCAGCCTTATCGGGTCTCCACCCGACCGGCCGACATGTAGCGCGCCACCGCCTCCGCCCGCGAGCGCACGTGCATTTTCTCGTAAATATGCTTGAGATGACTGCGCACGGTTTCCACGCCCAAGCTCAACTGGTCGGCAATCTCCTTGTTGGAAAATCCCTTCGTCAGCAGCACCAACGTCTCCTCCTCGCGCGCGGTCAGGCTCACCGATTCGTCGCGAGCCGGGCCTTTGGCCCGAAACGACTCCACCACCCGCCGCGCAATCTCGCTCGACATCGGCGCGCCACCACTCAACACATCGAGCAGCGCTGCCCGCAAATCCGCCGGCTTGGTTCGCTTGAGCAGATAACCATCCGCTCCGGCTTGCAACGCGAGAAACACCATTTCGTCGTCGTCCGAGGTGGTCAAAATCACGATGGGTGTCTTGGGCAGCAACGCCTTGAGCCGGGCCGTGCATTCAATCCCCGACATTTTCGGCATGAAAATGTCCATGAGCACCACATCCGGCTGCGCTAGGGGAACGGATCGCAGCGCCTCGGCGCCGGAAGCGCACACACAGACACACTCAAAATCGCCCAGCGCATCCACGAGCCGGCCCCAACTCTCCCGCATGTCGCGACGATCCTCGACCAGCGCCACTTTGATCAACCGCCGGCCCGGCGAAGTCTCCGGTGAATTCGGGAGGTGCGTTTTCATGGTCCGGGTTGGGGCATCGTATCAGGTGGGTCGGAGGGAATCCTCACCCGAAACAACTTGCGCCGCTTCCGTTTTCCGCGCGCGCCGAAACGGCCAGAGCCGCGCACGCCACCCGCCCCGGGACTCGGCCACGAGCGGCGACTCAAACTCCACCCGGCAACCCGCGCCCGGCTCACTCCACACGCGACACTGGCCGCCCATTTCGGTCAGACGTTGTTGCATGTTGATTAACCCGTTACCTTCGGCGACTCCAAGTGTCGCGTCAAACCCCACCCCGTTATCCACCACCACCACGAGCAGCTTGTCATCGCGACGATGTACGCGGAGATGCACCTCAGTCGCCTGCGAATACTTCGCCGCGTTGTTCAACACCTCCTTCACAGCCAGCAATAAACCGCGCCGCACCGCCAGGTTCAGGCCCATCTCGGGTAAATCAGCCTCCACATCCAGCCGGCAGCGGATCGGGGAGTCACGCAAGAACGACATCGCATACTTGCAGATGTAGGAGGAAAAATCGCGCAGTGTATCCCGCTTGGAATTGACCACCCAGACCACCTCCTCCAATGCCCGCGAAACCGTCCGCGCCCGCTCGCTCAGCGCGTCGAATTTCGCCCGCGCCTCGGACCCGGCGGGAAATTCCGTCTGCGCCACCTCGCCCTGCAACACCAGTTGGGTGAGTCCCGCGCCCACATCATCATGAATGTCCCGGGCGATGCGTGCCCGCTCACGCTGTAAAAGTTCCTGCGCCTTGGATTGCACCGCGAGCTTGGCCGCCAGCCGCAGACTCGCGGCCACCGCCACCACCAGGACCGACAGCAAAGTGATTTGAAACCAGCCCGCCTGCCAGAAGTGCAAATCAATCGGGCGCAACGGTGGCGGCGCTTGAATCGCATAGGGTCTGTCCCACCACGGGAATTGTGCCACCACGCCGACTTCTTTGGCCGCCATCCATGTCGGCGACGAATGAGTGCGGCGCTGCCAGTTCCGCACGTCGTTGGGCACTACCAGCCAGGACTTGTCTGAAACCACCCGCATCTCGTCGCCGTCGGAGAACTCAATTTTCAACCCGGCG
Source organism: Limisphaerales bacterium (assembly GCA_044225555.1). Classification (GTDB taxonomy): domain Bacteria; phylum Verrucomicrobiota; class Verrucomicrobiia; order Limisphaerales; family JADLHS01; genus JADLHS01. Next base: position 94,036 of record JBGAIM010000001.1, read on the forward strand.
ATCACCCCACCCTCCATGCCATCGTTGAGCGCCTCCACGCCCAGCACATGCGTGCCCGGCGTCAACAGCCAGGTCACATCGTAATCCGTCAAGCTCTTCCAATTCGCCCCCTGTCCGATTTCCCGTCCGTCCAGGTACAGCCGGTAGAGGTTGTCCGCCGTGATGCGCAGGTTTGCCTTGCGCACGGAATTGGTGGCTGGCAGCGAGAAGACGCGCCAGAGTCGGCATACCTGCTTGTCCGCAAAATTCGTCGTCCAGATCCAGCGACCGATCTTGAACTCGGCGGCCAGCTTCTCCGACGCCGGATTCGGCCGCGCCGAGGAAGCCGGCCCCGGTCCACGCTCATCGGCCCAACCCGGCACGGCAATCAGCGCACAAGCCAAAGCCAACCAACGAACATGTCGAATTGCGCGGGCCACGGATTTGTCTGAGATTGTTTGGCGGCCGGATTGACAGCCGCTCCCACGAACTTACCAGTTGGGCGACCATCTGCAAACACCCTCTTTTCAAACCTCCCCGGCAAAACTTTCCCGCTAACAAATCCGCGGCAACTGCTCGCCACTCGGCATGTCGAGAATCCGGCTCGCGCCAATCGCGCTCTTGATCGTCACCAAAGGCGCGGCTTTCTCCACGACCCTGCCGATGATGGCCGCGCCCGCGCTCACTTCGTGACGACGCAGAATGTCCAGCGCGAGTTCCGCATCCTTCGCCCCGATGAAGGCGACAAACCGTCCCTCGTTCGCCACGTGCAACGGATCGAGCCCGAGCATTTCGCACGCAGCATGAACATCGGCAATCTTCACGCCCGAGGCTTCGGCGATTTCATTGAGAGCGCTCGCCAGCCCGCCACGCGTCAAATCACGCAGGCAATGAACTTCAATCCCACTTTTGATCAGTGCCCGCACCGGATCACGCACCGGCGCGGAGTCGCTTTCAATCGTGCTCTCAAACTGCAACCCCTCGCGCACGGCCATGATCGCCATGCCGTGACGACCCAGATCGCCGCTCACAATCACGGTGTCGCCGGGCTGCACGCTGGTTGGAGCAATGTTGAGCGAATGTTCGATGACGCCAATGCCCGTGGTGTTGAGGTAAAGCCCGTCTCCTTTGCCCTTGTCCACGACCTTCGTATCGCCCGTGACGATCTGCACGCCACAGCGCTGGGCCGCGTCACGCATCGAACACACCACCCGCCAGAGCGTTTCCATCGGCAAGCCTTCCTCGATGATGAATCCACAACTCAGATACAACGGACGCGCGCCGCTCATCGCGAGATCGTTCACCGTGCCGTGAATCGCCAGTGACCCAATGTCACCACCGGGGAAGAACAATGGACGCACGACGTAGGAATCCGTCGTCATCGCCAGTTTGCCGGGCGGAACCGCGAACTGCGCCGAGTCGTGACGCGAATCGAGAATCGGATTGCTGAACGCCTTGCCGAAAACATTTTCGAGCAGTTGATGCATCAGCTTCCCACCACCACCATGCGCCATCAGCACCTGCGGATATTGCTGGATTGGCAGCGGGCAACTCGCATTGAACTCAGGCAGGTTCATACGACGAGCGCAGCTTCCCGCGTAGCGTGCCGACGATAGCGATAGTAAGCCGCACACGCGCCTTCGCTCGACACCATCGTCGCGCCGAGCGGATGTTCGGGCGTGCACTTTCCACCAAACGCCGGACACTCATGCGGTTTCTTCAAGCCCTGCAAAATCAAGCCGGCGATGCAATCCGCCGGCTCATCCACGCGCCGGTCCGAAACGCCAAACTTCCGCTCCGCATCGAACGCCGCATACGCCTCCGCCAAACCCAGCCCGCTCTGCGGGATTTCACCCACGCCCCGCCACTTGCGCGGCACGACCCTGAACACTTTGCGGATCAACTCCTGAGCGGGCTGATTGCCCTCGCGCCGCACCGAGCGCGCGTATTGATTCTCCACTTCGGCGCGGCCCGACTCCAGTTGCTGCACCGTCATCAAGATGCCTTGAAGGATGTCGAGCGGTTCGAAGCCTGTCACCACGATCGGCAAGTGATATTTCGCCGCCAGCGGCGGATACTCCTCGTAACCCATCACCGTGCAAACATGCCCTGCCGCCAGGAATGCCTGCACGCGACAGCTCGGCGATGACATCAACGCCTCGATGGCCGGCGGCACGAGTACGTGCGAAATCAGCATCGAGAAATTCTTCAATCCCTTCTGTGCCGCTTGAAACACCGCCATCGCTGTGGCCGGCGCCGTGGTTTCAAAACCAACGCCGAAGAACACGACTTCCTTCGCCGGGTTTTGCTCGGCAAGCTTCACCGCATCGAGCGGCGAATACACCATGCGCACATCGCCGCCGTTGGCCTTGACCGACAGCAGATCGGTGGTGCTGCCCGGCACGCGCAGCATGTCGCCGAACGACGTAAAGATGACGCCCGGCTTTGCGGCGATTTCCAAGGCCTTGTCGATAACCTCCAGTGGAGTGACGCACACCGGACAACCCGGCCCGTGGATGAGCGTGATTTGTTTCGGCAGCAGTTCATCAATCCCGAACTTCACGATGGCGTGCGTCTGCCCGCCGCAAACTTCCATGATCGTCCACGTCCGCGTCGTGATGCGATGAATCTCCCGCGCGAACTTTTGCGCCAGGTCGCCGTCGCGGTATTCATCGAGAAACTTCACGGCCCGCCCTCCTTCAACTCCGCCAACTCATCCATCTGCTTCAAATATCCGAACACCTTCTGCGCCTCCTCCTCGTCCACCTTACTCAACGCGAATCCGACGTGGACGATCACATAGTCGCCAACCTGCACCTCGGGCACGTAGGCGAGGCTGGCCTCTTTGAGGACGCCACCGAAGTTGACCCGGCCCATGCGAGTGATCGGGTCATCGCCCGTGATGCTCTCGACCTTGCCTGGAATTGCGAGACACATGTTAGCGTGATGCGTGATGCGTGATCGGTGGCAGTGGAGCGCGGCTGTGTCCATCGGACCAGCCGCTGCGCGTCGCCGGCTCGGAAATTGTGGAACGATCAGTCGTGCTGCTGCTGGTGCTGTCGCACACAGTCGCGCTCCTTGCCGCAAGTGCGCGGCGTGCCGCCACCACTTGTCCCAGCGCAATGCCACCATCATTCGTTGGCACGCGTTGGTGCCAATAAGGTTGAAACCCCTCCTCCCGCAACCGTGTCACCGCACGCTCCGTCAGGTAACGATTCTGAAAGCACCCGCCGCTCAAAGCGACCCGTGGACATTCCACCTGTCTCGCGACCCGGACGATCGCCTCGGCCAACGAGTTGTGAAACTTGGCCGAAATTTGACCGACGGAAATGCCGCCGCGCACATCCGCCAACACCCCCGCCACCATCGGCGACCAGTCCAAAGTCAGCGATGATCGGCTCGCGATGACTGGCAGGTCGTAAGTTTCATCGGTCTTGATGCCAGCCAATGCAAACTCCAGTTCCATCGCCGCTTGTCCTTCGAAGTGCATCGTCTGCCGCAAGCCCGCGAGCGAAGCCATCGCGTCAAACAACCGTCCGACGCTGGAACAAAGCGGTGAATTGAGATTCCGCGCGAGCATTCCCTTCAACGCGGACAATTCGATGGCTGAGAAAGTGTCTGCCGGCGGCAGTTCCTTGCGGCTAAACGCCGAATCACCGAGCATTTCATGCAACAATCCCAAGGCAGCCCGGCGCGGTTCTTTAACCGCGGTATCACCGCCAGGCAATCGGAAGGGTCGCAAATGGGCAACTCGTTCGACGGCCTCTTCGGTCACGAGAAAAAACTCACCGCCCCAGATCGTGCCATCCGTGCCGTAACCCGTGCCGTCCCAGGCGACGCCAAGGGCGGGCAGTTCAACTTCGTTCTCGGCAATGCAGGACAAAACGTGCGCGATGTGGTGTTGGACTTGGATAATTTGCGGAGCGCCAGTCTCCGACCCGGCGCATTGATCATTCAGCGAATCACGCCGGGCCGGAGGCCGGCGCTCCAAGGCAAACTTCGTCGAGAGATACTCCAGGTGCAGATCAGCGGCGATCACTGCCGGTCGAGTCCCATAAAGGCGTGGCAAATCTTCAGCCGCGCGACGGAAAGCGTGGTTCGCCGGCTCGGTTTCCAGATCGCCGATGTGTTGGCTGAGGAAAACCTGTTCGCCCACCGCCAGCGCCACCGAGTTTTTCAAATGCGCGCCGACGGCGAGAATGGCTTCAATGGCCGGCACGCCCGCCGCCAGCGAGATTGGCAAAGGCGCGTAACCTCGGGCGCGACGCAAAACCATCTCGCGATCCAGCATCACGCGCACGATGGAATCATCCACGTGCCGGATGATTGGCCGGTTGTGAACCAAAAACACGTCGGCGATGCCGTGCAAGCGCTCCAGCGCCTCGAACTCGTCGGTGCAAATCGGCTCGTCGCTCAAGTTGCCGCTCGTGGCGACCACCGGGAAACCCAACTCCGCCATCAGCAAATGATGCAGCGGGTTCGACGGCAGCATCACGCCCAGGTTGGGATTGTTGGGGGCGACGCTGCCGCAAAGCGAAGATGGAGGATGGAAGATGGAGGATGGCAGCCGCCGCAATAATACTATGGGTGCTTCCGGCGAGCACAGCAATCGTTCTTCGAGCTGCGAGACTTCGCAGACTTGCTTCACGCTTTCCAGCGTCGGAAACATCAACGCGAATGGCTTTTCTTCGCGATGCTTGCGTTCGCGGAGCCGGCGCACGGCGCTTTCGTTTCGCGCATCCACCAGCAGGTGAAAGCCGCCAATGCCTTTTATCGCCACGATATGCCCACAGCGGATGACGTGCGCCGCTGCCAGCAGCGCGTCGTTGCCGTGCGCCAGTCGGCGCGGCGGCCCACCCTCAATGCGCGAGGCGGGTCCAACGTTGCCTGGCCACAATTCCAGTCGCGGGCCACAGACCGGACATGCATTGGGTTGCGCGTGGAACCGACGGTCAATCGGGTCGTCATATTCCGCCTGACAGGCCGGGCACATGCGAAACGACTTCATAGAGGTGTTCGCGCGGTCGTACGGCAACGCCTCGATGATGCTGAAACGCGGGCCACAGTTCGTGCAATTCGTGAACGGGTAGCCGTGACGACGATTGGCCGGGTCGAAGATTTCGCGCAGGCAATCCGGGCAGGTCGCAATGTCCGGCAGCACGAGCGCGGTCTTGTCTCCGGCCATTTCGCTTTCGCGGATTTCAAAACCGTCGTAGCCAACCGGGTCGAGCCAGATCGCCTCACAACTTTGAATGCAACTGCGCGGCGGCTTTTCGGTTTCGAGTTGGAGGAGAAATTGTTCCAGGTCGGCCCGCTCGCCCTCGACTTCGATGAAGACGCCTTGCGCCGAATTGTTGACCCAACCCGTCAGACCCCGCCCGTTCGCCAGCCGATAGACGAAGGGACGGAAACCCACGCCCTGCACCGCGCCGCGCACGACCAATCGCAGGCGGGCAGCGCCGACCTCGGCTCTGGTTTCCAGCGTCATCATCTTTCAGCCCTAATGATGCCCTGAAGCCACTCTTTAGCTCTACGCAGGTTGCCAATCTTCGCTCAGTAATTGTCAATTGCAGTGGGGCCGGAACGCCACGGGAATGGGAAGATTCTCACGTAGCGGATCATGCATGAAGTCTCGATCATGGCGGAAGCAGTGCGCATGGCCGTCGAAACGGCGCAGGCCTCCAGCGCAAACCACGTGACTGGCTTGCGTCTGCGCGTGGGGACATTGAGCGGGGCGGTGCCGGAGGCCATGCAGTTTGCGTGGGATATCGTGCGGCGCGATACTCCCGCAGCGGAAGCATGGCTGGAGATTGAATCCATCCCCGCCGCTTGCTGGTGTGCGACGTGCCAGACTGAATTTGAATGCCGGGATTTTTTCAGCGAATGTCCCCAATGCCATAACGTGAGTGGTGAGTTGCGGCGCGGACGCGAACTGGAGATCGCTTCGGTGGAGCTTGAATGATATGTGCAAAGAATGCGGATGCGGACTCGGCGGGGGCAGCGTGAACATCGGCGGCCACTCGCACGATCACGACTACGACCATAGCCATGGCCACAGTCATCACCATGGGCACGAACACCACCATCACCACGACCCTGAGCATGGTGCCAAGACCATCAGCCTGAATCGTTCGTTGATGGAGAAGAACAAGCTGCTGGCCGAGCGCAATCGCGGCTCCTTCCAAGCCAGGAAGTTGCTTGTGCTGAATGTCGTTTCGTCACCCGGCTCGGGCAAAACCACGTTCATCCGCGAGACGGCGGTGAAGCTGGCGGGCAAGTTGCGCGTGGGGGTGATCGTCGGGGACCTCGCCACGGACAACGACGCGGCCCGGCTCAAGTCCGCTGGCATTCCCGTGGTGCAAATCACCACCGGCACGGTCTGTCATCTGGATGCCGACATGGTTTCCAAGGCCGCCGCGCAACTGGACCTCGACCAACTAGACGTGTTGGTGATCGAGAATGTTGGGAATCTCGTCTGTCCAGCGGAATACGATCTAGGCGAAGATTTGCGAGTAGTGCTGCTTTCCACCACCGAAGGCGAGGACAAGCCGCTCAAGTACCCGCCCATGTTCCACTCGGCCAGCGTGGCCATCATCACCAAGCGCGATCTGGCAGCGGCAGCGGGATTCAATCGGGAACAGGCGCTAGCGAATCTAAAACGCGTCAGCCATCACGCGGAAATCTTTGAATTGTCCGCCAAGACGGGCGATGGCATGAAGGCATGGCTGGACTTCCTCCTGAAGCAACGTTCAGTCGTTTGAAAGCGACCTGATTTTCTCGATCGCTTCGGCAAAACCGCGTTTGGCCTCGGGCGAAAGTTCTTCGCCAAACTCCAGGTTCACGACGGGAATCGTCAGCCACCAGGCCTGCGGCGCGTGGCCGAAGACGTCGCGGGCCAGCGCCAGCATGGTGCGCGGGTCGGCGGCGTGGGCCATGAGTTGGGTGGTTTCGCCGGGAGCAAGTTCGCGTAAGTGGACTATTGTGGGCGCATCAACGGCGGCGTCCACAAAGACGACGCGCGCGGCTTGCGAAATCATTTCGGCGTGCTCGGGAGAGAGTTGCTGGCAGGTGAACGTGCGTACGCCCGGCAGTTTCAGCGCTTCAACGGCCTCGGCGACTTTCGGGCCAACACCATCGTCTCCACGCAGCGTGTTACCGTAACCGATGACGAGCAACCCAGCCGGTTGGCCATTCTCTCGACTTTTACTCACGAACTCAGACTAACCGAGACGCCTCGTCCGGGCCAATCACTACCAGTCAATTGGTGCTCATCCGTTGCCAATCGAACGACCGCGTTCAGGTTGCGAACACCTTGATCTGAAAGCTCCTTACAGTTTCTTGACGTGAATCCCGCCACCGCTCGCGTGCAACGAGACCGCCGGGCCGCCGCCGTTCACCGTGCCTTTGATGCGTTGACGTTCCAGTTTGCCTTGCACCGTCACCGGCAAATCACAGGTCACGCCGCCGCCGGACGTCGAGGCATCCAGATTGAACGCCGAGCCTTCGGGCACTTTCACGGTCACGCCGCCGCCGGAGGTTGAGAGTTTGATTTCCTCCTTCACGGGCGAAGCGAGCGTGGCGTTGATGCCGCCGCCGGAGGTTGAGCCTTCAACCTTGCCGGTCGCGTTTTCAATGGTGATGCCGCCGCCGCTGGTGGAAACAGATACCGGCCCGTTGAAGGTTTTGACCGCCACCGATCCACCGGAAGTGTGACCGTTCAACGAACCCGAACCACCGCTCACATCAATCCCGCCGCCGCTGGTGCCGATCTTGATTTCGCCCTCGGTATCCGCAACCCGGATGCTGCCGCCGGATGTATTGCCCGTGAGCGGTCCGTGGATGCGCGTGAACTTCAATCCGCCACCGCTGGTGCCCGCCTTCACTTCGCCGGTGAGATCGCTCACTGCAATGCCACCGCCGGCAGTGTTGAGTTTGGCACTAAACTGCGCCGGCACTCGGATGGTGTATTTCGCTTCGTTGCGATTTCCACTGCCGCCGAACCAGCCGTTGTTTTCCTGCTTGTGCCGACAGCGCACGGTAACGGTGTTTCCATCTTGAATAAATTCCACCGGATGCTCCCGCAGGAAATCCGCTTCAGCGGTCGCGTTCTTGCGGCCGATCTTGCGCCAGACATCCACGGCAACCTCGGCGGTGGCGTTGGTCGTGACGTCAATCGAGCCAAACTCCACATCCACCACCAGAGTTCCGCCGGAATCAATGGGGAATTTTTTGTTGAGATTTTCCTCCGTCGCGGCAAAAGCGGCGCAGGAGACGAGGGTCAGGGCCAATGCAGTCAGTTTCATGATATTCAAGCAGTTGTTACCGGTTATGGCGACGATGAAATACCATCGGCGCACCCATGGTCCAGCTTAAGAACTCACTAACCGCCTCAGATGTTTCAAGAAAAACAACCGGTTCGCTGTCCCCTGGCACCGAACCCCAGGCACAATAGTGCGGAGGCGACGAAACCGGCGACGGATGGTTCGGGTATGGCCTGAGGAGAAAACTGGATCTGGTCCAAAGATACGAATGTGAACCAATCGATGTAGGTCGGAGATGCCGTAAACCTTAACTCGGTGGTGCGGCCAGCCCACCCAGTGATGTCGGCGCCGTAAATCGTCCCCTGGAGCTTTTCTTCCAATGCGTGAATCGGGACTATCGTCCCTCCAAGCGAGATAGTCAGGTTGTCGTAACGAAGATCGTTATCGCCCAGAAACTGCAGACTCCTGGTGCCCAAGGGTACGTCACCGGTTTGGGAGATGCCGGCCGACACCGGCGGATTGAATGGGATATAACCAGACTGGAGAACGACGCTGAAACGCCCGGACAAGACATAGCTATTCGTCTGCTGAATTGAAACGCAAGGAGCTCCCAGAGAGACGGTGTTATAGACGATTTCTGCCTGGGGCTGGCCATCAATCAGCGGCGTCCAACTCGGCAGCGCGCTGGAAGCGTAAACGAAAAAGCTTGAGCCAGGCACAAGAGTCGGATGCGCCTGTTCGAATCCGAGGTTAACAAACGGTTGGCCAAATGAACGGTCTTCCACTATCAGCGAAAGACCCAGAAGGCAGATGCGAGCGCAGAGCCAATGAGCTTTCATGAGGAACAACTAGGCCTCATCACTCCCGGCATCAAGAGGCATTTACCGCGTCGCCGCTGATTTGCGGAAGGCTAATGCTTAGGTTCAACCTGACTGGCTAACCGCGCACGGTCTCGTCCAGCACCTTGCCGTCCGGGCCAATCAGTTGCACCTGCATCGGCATCTGGCCGACGGCGTGCGTGGAGCAGCTCAGGCACGGGTCGTAGCAGCGGATGCCGTGCTCGACACGGTTCAACAATGGTTCGGGAATCTTGTCATTGCCTCCCTTGACGTAGTGCCGCGCAATCTGCGCCACGGTTTGGTTCATCGCCAGATTGTTCTGACCGGTGGCGACAATCAGGTTGACCTTCTTCAGTAGCCCGTTGCGGTCCACGGTGTAGTCATGGAACAACGTGCCGCGCGGAGCCTCGCTCGCACCGACACCGCGCAGACTGTTGATGCCGGCATCGGCGCGGAGATAATCGCTGAGCAACTCGTCATCCTCCATGTAACGTTCGATGTATTCAAGGGCCGCCAGGATTTCGATCAAGCGCGCATAATGATACAGGAACGATGACGTCACCGCGCCGCGCCCGAGCTTCTTGAATTTCTTCAACTCGGCATCGGCCTTCGGCACGCCCATCTGTTCCGCCACGTTCAACCGTGCGAGCGGGCCGACGCGATAGATGCCTTCCGGAAAACCAAGCGGCAGGTAGTACGGCGATTTGAGGTACGAACTGTTCTGCACGGATTCGCCGATGACTTCATGATACTTCTGCACGTCAATCTGGTCGGCAATCACGCTGCCACTGCTGTCGGTGAAACGCAGTTTGCCGCCGTGATGTTCCCACGTGCCGTCCGGCGCGACGAGGCCCATGAACAGCGACGGGAAATTGCCGAAGATCTGAAGTTCGCGGTGGTGCGTGTCCATCGTCTTCTTCCACAGGTCAAACGCCGCCTGTGTGGTGGCGAAGGCTTCCGGCAGCCATTTGCGGATGCGTTCGCGGCCTTCCTTGGTGAGCGGACTACGCACACCGCCGGGCACGGCCCAAGCCGGATGAATCTTGCGATCCCCGAGAATCTCGATGATCTCCTGACCGAACTGGCGAAGGCGGATGCCCGCGCGCGCGAGTTCCTTGTTCGAGCCGATCAAACCGAAGACATTGCGCTGCGGTTGCGGCGTATCCCAACCGAGCAGGAAGTCCGGCGCGCTCAGGTGGAAGAAGCTCAAAGCGTGGCTTTGCACAAACTGACCGAGGTTCATCAGACGACGCAGCTTGTCCGCGGCGGGCGGGATGTTGACGGCCATGATGGCGTCGCCCGCTTTCGCAGAGGCCAGCAAATGGCTCACGGGGCAAATCCCACAAATGCGCGGCGTGATGCCTGGCATTTCGCCGTAAGGCCGGCCTTCGCAGAACTTCTCGAAGCCGCGGAACTCGACGACGTGGAACTCGGCATCCGACACGTTGCCTTCGTCGTCCACAAAAATGCTGATCTTGGCGTGGCCCTCAATGCGGGTCACGGGATCAATGACGATGCGTTTTGACATAAACTAAATTCTTCTCTGGTAGGGCGGGCAGTCCTCTGCCCGCCGAACGACGGCGCGCACGGAGTGACGCGCCCTACCTCATCCAAATTTCAACTGCGTCCCCTCCAGCTTCGGCTCGACGCCACTCAACATCTGGCCGACCAGCGCTTTGATGCGATCCGCCGGCGGCGGGCAGCCGGGTAAAAAGTATTCCACATGCACCACCTCATGCACGGGCATCACTCGTTCCAGCAATGCCGGCACAATGCCGTCTTCCTTGGGGATGCACGGGTTGTATTGCGCATTCTCGATGTAAGCGCGCTGCAAGACGCTTTCGGCATTGCCAAGGCCGAGTTGATTGCGGATCGCCGGCACGTTGGCCGTCACGGCGCAATCGCCAAAGGACACCAGCACTTTGGTGCGCTGACGAATCTTGTGGAGCAGTTCGAGGTTATCCTCGTTGCAAATCGCGCCTTCGATCAGACAGACGTCCACATTCTCGGGATACTCCTTCATGTCCACGACCGGGCTGTAAACGATCTCCACCTTGTCCACGAGATCGATGAGAAACTCGTCGAGGTCCAGGAACGACATGTGGCAACCCGAACAACCGCCAAACCAGACTGTGGCTAAACGCACTTTCATCTTTGTATTCCGGTAGGGCAGAGCTGCTGCTCTGCCCAATTCTCTTATACTGCCATCTGGCGGCGCGGCAGCGCCGCCCTACCTACATTCAGACTCTACTCCGTCACCCATTGATGCTTTTCCCGCGCCGTGACGATGAATTCCAGCTTGCTGCGATCGCGCTCCATTTCGCCCACGGTCGAACCTTTGTGAAACAGCGCGCCGGTCGGACACGATTGCACGCACTTGCCGCAACGCGTGCAGGAATCGCTCTCGCCCCACGGCATGTTGAGATCCGTGATGATGTGCGAACGTCCGCCGCGGCCGGAGACGTTCTTCGTCCCCGCGCCTTCGATGTGCCAGCACACCCGCACACAACGCGTGCAAAGGATGCAGCGGTTGTGATCCATGCCGAACAGCGCGTGCGTGTTGTCCACGTTCCATTTCGGGAACAGATACTCGTAGCGCACGTGATCCATGCCCAGCGTGTAGCCGAGGGTCTGGAGTTCGCAATGGCCGTTCGAGACGCAGGAGGAACAAACGTGGTTGCGCTCGGCGAACAACAACTCGAGCGTCATGCGGCGATACTTCTGGAGGCGCTCGCTGTTCGTCTGAATCTCCATCCCCTCGGCGACTTTCGTAGTGCAGGCCGGAAGAAGCTTGGGCACGCCTTTCACCTCGATGAGGCATAAGCGGCACGCGCCCACGTCATAAACACCTTCGAGGTGACACAACGTCGGGATTTTCACGCCAGCTTCTTCCGCGACCTGCAAAATCGTTGCGCCCTCCTCGGCGCTGATTTGTTTGCCGTCAATTGTCAGTGTCTTGGCAGCCATAGAAATTCTCCCGTTACTTCGCCGCCTCTGCGGTTTGTTTCAATTCCCCATTGCCGCGCGGCCCGAACTTATCCGGTTGCAGCAGCTCCTCGTATTCGTTGCGGAAAAACCGCAACGTGCTCAGCGTCGGATTCGGCGCCGTCTGGCCGAGGCCGCACAGGCTGGTGTTCTTTACCATGTCGCAAAGCTCCTCCAGTTTCGCGAGATCGCGCTTCGTAGCTTTGCGCTTGAGAATCTTGTCGAGCAGGTTGTGCATCTGCACCGTGCCGGCGCGACACGGGATGCACTTGCCGCAGGATTCGTCCATGCAGAACTCCATGAAGAACCGCGCCACGTCCACCATCTTGGTGCTGTCGTCCATGACAATCATGCCCCCGGATCCCATGATTGAACCCAGTTTGCCGAGTGATTCGTAATCCACCGGCGTGTCCAGATGCTGCGCCGGGATGCAACCACCCGACGGTCCGCCCGTCTGCACCGCCTTGATCTTGCCGCCGTCCGGCGCGCCGCCGCCCATTTCCTCGACGATCACCCGCAACGGCGTGCCCATCGGCACTTCGATGAGGCCGGTGTTCTTGATCTTGCCCGCCAGCGCAAAAACCTTCGTCCCTTTGCTCTTTTCCGTCCCGATGCCAGCGAACCAATCCGCCCCATTGCGATAAATCGGCGGCACGTTGGCGAACGTCTCCACGTTGTTGATCAAGGTCGGGCAGCCGAACAGCCCGCTCTCCGCCGGGAACGGCGGACGCGGACGCGGCGTGCCGCGCTTGCCCTCGACCGACGCCATCAACGCCGTTTCCTCACCGCACACAAACGCGCCGGCACCGATGCGGATATCGATGTTGAAATTGAACGGCGATTCAAAGATGCCGCTGCCGAGCACACCGAGCTGCTTGGCCTGCTTGATGGCCGTCTGCAATCGCGCGATCGCCAGCGGATATTCGGCGCGGACGTAGATGAATCCCTGGTCCGCGCCGACCGCGTACGCCGCGATGGCCATGCCTTCGAGCACGCTGTGCGGGTCGCTCTCCAATACGCTGCGATCCATGAACGCGCCGGGGTCGCCCTCGTCCGCGTTGCAGATCACGTATTTCTTCGCGCCCGGCGATTTCGCCACCGTGCCCCACTTGAGGCCGGTTGGGAAACCCGCCCCGCCCCGCCCGCGCAGCCCGCTCTTGACCATCGCCTCGACGACGTCTTTCGGCGTCATCTCGTTCAACGCCTCGTGCAAGGCCTGGTAGCCATCCAAGGAGATGTAACTTTCAATCCGATCCGGATCCACCACGCCGCTGTTGGCGAGCACGATGGACAATTGCTTTTTGAAAAACGCCGCGTCGGGATCGCTCTGCTGAACCTCCGCCTTGCCGCCCTTGAGCGCAGCCACGATGGACGGCGCGTTCTCCGACGTGACTTTGATGTAAAGCGTATTCTGCGGGTCAGCCTGCACCAGCGGACCTTCACAGCACAACTTCATGCAACCAACCCCGCGCACTTCGACCTGGTCGGTCAACCCGGCGTCGGTCACGGCCTTCTCGAGTTGTTCCTTCACCCCTTTGGAGCCGGACGACATGCACCCTGCCGCCATGCAACAGCGCAACGTGATCTTTTTGCGCGCGGCCAGTTCCTTGGCCTTGATTTGAAGCAGATCGTTGAGAATCATTTGGCCGTCCACTTTTTGATTTGTTCAACCGCCGACTCGGGCGTGGCGCGCGGCGTGACCGTGCCGTCATAAACCACCGCCGGGGCAATGCCGCACGCGCCGATGCAGCGCGCCGTGAGGAGCGAAATCTTGTTGTCCGCCGTGGTTTCGCCGGGCTTGACCTTCGCGTGTTCCTGCACGGCGGCGATGACCTTGTCCGCACCTTTCACGTAACAGGCAGTGCCCATGCACACGACACAGGTGTGTTCGCCCTGCGGCTTGAGCGTGAAGAAATGGTAGAACGTGGCCACGCCATACACGCGACTCGGCGGGAGTTTCAACTTGTGCGAAATGAACAGGAGCAAGTCGTCCTCGAGATAACCGAACAATTCCTGCGCCTTGTGCAGCACCTCGATCAGCGCGTCGTGCCGGAACTGGTGCTTCTTCATGTGGACTTCGAGGATCTTGAAGCGTTTGTCCCCGGAAGCATGTTCGAGCGCGGCCTGGAGGCGTTTCCGCGTTGGACTGGCAAGCATGGCATTCATACCCAAAACCCAGACGGCCCGCCGAAGTGTTCGACTGCCGTTACCCTTTTACCCTGTGACCCTGATAAGACTCACTCTTCGACGGGCCGTAATGAATTATGGATTTCAATGAAACTCCTGCTTCCCGAAAATTGCGAAATGCTCCTCGCATTTTGTGAGTAGCGCGTTGAAGCAAAGATAGTAGGGCTCTTGCTGCGGCTGCGTGCGACGCCTGTCCTACGGCGTGATTTCAGCCAAACGCTGCCGCAATTCCGGCCAGAGCGGCTTGAGGTCCGCATCCTCCAATGCAGCCGCGAGGCGATGCAGGTTTTCCTCCGGCGACTTCCCCAGCGACAACACGCGCTCCATCCACTTGCGGGCGGCCGGCAGGTCGCCCAATTGAGTCATGTAGCAGGCGAGGTTGTAGGGAATTGTGGTCTCCTTCGGGAACTTCTTTAGCGCGGGCAACAACAAATCATACGCCTCCTGCGTCCGACGCAATTCGTGTAACGCAAACGAACGATGAATCCACGCATCGGCGCGACGCGGACATTGCTCCACCAAATGCTGCGCCACCTCGACCGCTTCCTCCCAACGTTTCTCATGCGCCAGCCAACGCCACTCAAAATCGAGCACATCAGGATGCTGACGCGCGCTGGAACTCAATTGCTCGAACTCCCGTCTCGCCTCCTCCGCATTGCCCAGCATCAACCAGCCTGTGGCCGCATCCAGGAAGTGATTGTCGGGTGGTTCAAGACTGGGCATGGTGGCACTGCAAGCAAAAGCAGTTAACGTCCAGCGACGGCAGCTCTGGTTAAGCAATCGGGGAGCCTATGTCCAACTCGAAACTCAACCACCAATTCCAAAGTCCTTTCAAGGAAGCATTTCATACCAGTGATACATTTCACGGACATAACCGATCATAAAAGGCACCAAGCTGAAGTAGACCAACCCCGCAAGGAAGCCCGAGATACGTGCCGCCTTCTCGGATGCACGGATTGAACTCAAGCAAAACGCCAATCCGAAGGCGTAAGCAACAATGTAGGCCACGTCGAGTTGTGCATGATAGGACTTGTAGAAAAAGAACGGCGAATGGTAGCTACCGAGCCACCTCGTAAACCATAAAAGCCAAAGCATGAGAATCGGGGCAATCACTTGGATGAACACACGTGCGCCCTGCTGCAACTGGAGTCGGTGCGTCAGGAGAGTGGCCAACCCAATTCCTAGTCCAGCCGCAGACCACACGGGCCAGCCAGTGAGAGCGAAATCATATCCGAACGTTGCAAAGAGGACGAACTGATTCACATGGGGTTTTTGACCTCGGCAGTTCTGACAGATTGTTTTTCCAACGACGCCAGTACCTCCGGATCGCGCACATCCACCCAGCGACCCTGAATCTCCAATCCCGCCAGCACATGCTTCGTCGCGATCAGCGCGCTGATGGCATCGGTGAGTTCATACTCGCCGCGCGGTGACTTTTGCAGCTTCGCCGTGAACTCGAATAGCGACGGCTTGAAAATGTAAATGCCCGCGTTATACCACGCCGTCGCGCCCGGTTTGAGCCATCCCTCCGCCTTCAGTTCATTCAGTTGAGCTTGCGACGGTTTTTCCACCAGATGCTTCAGACAAAATTTGTCGTCGAAGAAAAATAAGCCGCCCTTGGTCACATCCTCGCTGCCGGTCACCGTTACGACGCCACCGAAATAACCCTCCTGAAAGCGATGCACCATTTGCTGATACGTCTCCGGCTTCACCAGAATGTCGCCGTAGGTCAACACAAACGATGACGCGCCGACAAAGTCCTTCGCCACCTCCGGCGCCTTGCCCGTGCCGTCCTGCACCACTTGCCGACCATAGGCAATGCGCACGCCGAACTTCGCGCCATCGCCAAAATGGTTTTCAATGACCTCCGCCTTCCAACCGGTGACGATGAAAAACTCCTTGATGCCCGCAGTTTTTAGTCCCTCGACGATGTGTTCGAGGATGGGTTTGCCCTGCACACGCAACATGGGCTTGGGAACTTCGTTGGTGAGTTCCTTCATGCGCGTGCCCTTGCCGGCGGCCAGAATGACAGCTTTCATCCGCGCACCAATGAACAGGGAGCAACTGGCGAACGAAAGAAGAATTTCCGGGCCGGAGCCGACCTCCGGTCCGGCGCGTTTGGATTCTCGCCATCAACACGCCGGGTCGGAGACCGGCGCTCCAAAGCAATTTCGATGTGCCCGCCCGAGAATCACCTTTGCCAGCGCCGAGCAGTCAGGCATATTCTGCCTCACGCCAGCAAATGAAGTTCATACGCGGAACTGTTTTAAGCACGGTTGTGTTCGTTGCCGGATTTGCCTGTCAAAGCTCGGCCGAGTCATCGCCGCACCAGGTGGATTTCTCCAAGGAACTCGAACCCCTCTTCGCCGAACGTTGTTACGATTGCCATGGCGCCAAGAAACAGGAATCCGCCTTCCGCGCCGACAACCGCGCCGATCTCTTGAAAGGCGGCGACCATGGCCCGTCCATACTGCCCGGTAAAAGCGCGGATAGCATCTTGGTCAAGGTCTTGACCGATACGCACGCCGACATCTCGGGTATGCCCAAGAAAAAGGAGAAGCTGACCCTGGAACAGATCGCCCTCGTGCGTGCGTGGATTGATCAAGGTGCAATTTGGGAGAGTGTGGTAAAGAAGTATTCATACAACACGAATCACTGGGCGTTCAAGGCGCCTGTGCGCCCCAGCCTTCCATCCGTGCGAAACAAAAGATGGCCGCACACGCCGATTGACAATTTCATTCTCGCCAAGCTCGACGCCGAAAAGCTCAAGCCTTCATCGGAAGCAGACAAGATCACTTTGCTGCGCCGGCTGTCGCTGGATCTCATCGGTCTGCCGCCGACGCCCGAGGATGTGGACCAGTTCCTCGCCGACAAATCCCCAGACGCTTACCACAAACAAGTCGAGCGTCTGCTGGAATCACCGCACTACGGCGAGAAGTGGGGACGGTTCTGGCTTGATGCGGCGCGTTACGCCGACTCTGACGGATTTGAGAAGGACAAGATCCGTAACGTCTGGTTCTATCGCGACTGGGTCGTCAACGCCTTCAACCGCGATTTGCCTTACGACCAATTCATCATTGATCAAATCGCCGGCGACCTGCTGCCGAACGCGACCCAAGACGACATCGTGGCGACCGGTTTTCTGCGCAACTCCATGATCAACGAGGAAGGCGGCATTGACCCTGAGCAGTTTCGCATGGAAGGGATGTTCGATCGCATGGACGCCATCGGCAAAAGCGTGCTCGGCCTCACCATCCAGTGCGCGCAGTGCCACGACCACAAGTTCGATCCGATTTCCCAGAAGGAGTACTACCAACTGTTCGCCTTTTTGAATAACGACAACGAAGCGCAACGCGTGGTCTATACGCCCGACCAGCAGATGCGCGTCGCCAACATTACCCGCGAGATTCGTGACCTCGAAGAGGGGCTGCGCCATCGCACGCCGGATTGGGAAGCGCGCATGCCCCAGTGGGAGGAGTCCGTTAAGTCCAACCAACCGGAATGGATTGTCCTACGACCAACCGTGGAAGGCATGACCACTGGAGGCCAAAAATATCTGCCCCAGCCGGACGGCTCCTTCCTGGCGCAAGGCTACGCGCCCACCAAGCACGGCGTGCATCTCTGGGTGACCAACGAGATGCAAAACGTAACCGCCTTCCAGTTGGAACTGCTTACCGATCCGAACCTGCCGTGCAACGGCCCGGGCCGTTCGCTCAAGGGCATGTTCGGCTTGACCGAGTTTACCGTGGACGCTTCGCCGTTTAACTCGACGAACAAAACCCGGCTCAAGTTCGACCAGGTGACGGCTGACTTCGAGCAACCGGAGACACCTTTGAGCGCCGAGCACGATGACAAGTCGAACAACAAGCGCGTCGTTGGGCCGGTGCGATTTGCCAACGACGGCGATGACAAGACGGCCTGGGGCATTGATGCCGGACCCGGCCGGCGCAATCAGGATCGCAAGGCAGTCTTCCACTGCGCGACCAACGCTGGCTTCGCGGAAGGCACGGCGTGGGACATCCGCGTCATCCAGCAGCACGGAGGCTGGAACAGCGACGCCAACATGAACAACAACCTGGGTCGCTTCCGTATCAGCGTGTCGACCAATGCTGGTCCGATTTTTGCCGACGTTGTGCCCAAACGTGTGCGCGACATCCTCGCCATCCCGCGCGAGAAACGTTCTCCTCAGCAAATCGCCGCCGTGTTCAGCTACTGGCGCACGACCCAGCCCGAATTCAAGGAGACGAACGACCAGATTGAAAAGCTCCGGGCGCAGTGGCCGGAAGGGCAAACCCAATTGACGCTGGCCGCTCGCGAGGAACTCCGCGAAACCCACTTGCTCAAGCGCGGCGATTTTCTCAAGCCCGGCAACGCGGTTCAGTTCGGCACCCCGGCGTTTCTGCACGCGCTGCCGAAAAACCCTGATGGCTCACGCCTCACGCTGGCCAGGTGGCTGATGGATCAAAACTCGCCCACCACGGCCCGCTCGTTTGTGAATCGTGTCTGGCAATCCTACTTCGGCACGGGCTTGCTGGAGTCGCCGGAAGATTTCGGCACGCGCGCCGAAGCGCCATCGCATCCCGAACTGCTCAACTGGCTCGCGTGTGAATTCATGGACTCGGGCTGGCAAATCAAGAAACTGCACCGACTGATCGTCAATTCGGCGACCTATCGCCAATCCTCTCATGTCACGCTCAAACTTTACGAACGCGATCCTTACAATCGCTTGCTTGCTCGCGGACCGCGCTTTCGCGTCGAGGCCGAGAGCGTCCGCGACCTTGCGCTTGTCAGTAGCGGATTGCTGAACCCGACTCTTGGTGGTCGCAGTGTGTTTCCACCTGCACCGGAATTTCTGTTCCAACCTCCCGCCAGTTATGGTCCGAAAGAGTGGACTGAGGACAAAGGCACGGAGCGCTATCGCCGCAGTCTCTACATTTTCCGCTATCGCTCCGTGCCGTATCCCATGTTGCAGACCTTCGATGCGCCCAATGGTGATTTCTCCTGCGTCCGCCGTCTGCGCTCGAACACGCCGTTGCAAGCGCTGGTATCGCTCAATGAACCGGTCTTCATGGAATGCGCCCAGGCTCTCGCGCGCAAGACTCTGGCAGAAGGTGGCAAGAGCGACGTTGATCGAATCAACTTTGCATTTCGCCAAACACTCTCGCGTCTGCCTACCGACAGCGAACGCAAGGAACTTCTCTCATTGCTGGAGAAGCAGAAGCAACATCTTGGTGAAGGATGGGTGAATGTCGCCGAACTGGGCACTGGCAAGAATGAGCTGACTGCCAAACTCCCCGCCGATGCGACGCCAACGCAACTCGCCGCCTACACCGTCGTCTCGCGCGTGCTTCTGAATCTCGACGAAACGATCACGAAGGAATAACCATGAGCTGTCACGACTATTTGTATCGAGGCAAAAGCCCACAGGAGATTTCGCGCCGCTGGTTCTTTCAACAATGCGGCGTCGGTCTGGGTGCGATTGCCCTGGGCACGTTGTTTCGCGAAACCGGTCTCGCCGCCATCGCACCGAACAATCCGCTCGCACCGAGGCAGCCGCAGTTCACACCCAAAGCCAAGCGCGTTATCTTCCTGTTCATGGCCGGTGCGCCAAGTCACCTGGAGTTGTTCGACAATAAGCCGGAGCTCACGAAATTCGACGGCACACTGCCGCCAGCGGAATTGATCAAGGACTACCGCGCGGCGTTCATCAATCCAAGTTCCACGCTGCTCGGACCGAAGTTCAAGTTTGCCAAGCACGGGCAAAGCGGGGCGGAGCTTTCTGAACTACTCCCACATCTCGCCACCGTCGTGGACGACATCGCCATTGTGAAGTCCATGCACACGGACGCATTCAATCACGCGCCCGGCCAGCTTCTCATGAGCACCGGCTCGCAACAGTTCGGTCGCCCCAGCATGGGTGCGTGGTGCAGTTACGGGCTGGGCACGGAGTCGCAGGACCTGCCGGCATTCGTTGTGTTCAGCACCGGCAAGAAAGGTCCGAGTGCGGGTGCGGGCAATTGGGGCGCGGGCTTCCTGCCATCCGTGCATCAAGGCACGATGTTCCGCAGCGTGGGCGATCCGGTGCTGTATTTATCCAATCCCCCGGGAGTGGACGACACCATCCAACGCGCCACGCTCGATTCCATCAAGCATCTCAATCAACAACACCTCGATGTGGTCGGCGATCCGGAAATCGCCACCCGGATCAATTCGTATGAACTCGCCGCCCGCATGCAAACCGTGGCGCCCGAACTCATGGACATTTCCAAGGAATCCAAGGAGACACTCGAAATGTATGGCGCCGAACCGGGCAAGGGCACGTTCGCCAATGCGTGCCTGCTCGCACGGCGGCTAACCGAAAAGGGCGTCCGGTTCATCGAAATTTTCCATGAAGCCTGGGACCAGCACGGCGCGCTCAAGAAGGACATCGCGCAAAACTGCAAGGACACCGATCAAGCCGCCGCCGCACTGATCAAAGACCTCAAGCAACGCGGACTTCTGGACGACACGCTCGTGGTCTGGGGCGGCGAGTTTGGTCGCACGCCGATGGTTCAGGACAAGGGCGGCGACGGTCGCGATCATCATCCCAATTGTTTCACCATGTGGCTGGCTGGCGGCGGCGTGAAACGCGGGGTCACTATCGGCGAAAGCGACGATTTCGGCTTCAACGTGACGCAGGACAAGGTACACGTTCACGATTTGCACGCGACGATGCTGCACCTGCTCGGCTTCGATCACACAAAATTGACGTATCGTTTCCAGGGCCGGGACTTCCGGCTGACGGATGTCCACGGCGAGTTGGTGACGAAACTGTTGGCGTGAGAAAGCGCGGAAGCAGATCGCGGCAACCAAACCATCTGCCGCTTGCCAAGTTCCCCCAA
Organism: Limisphaerales bacterium; assembly: GCA_044225555.1. GTDB lineage: Bacteria > Verrucomicrobiota > Verrucomicrobiia > Limisphaerales > JADLHS01 > JADLHS01. The sequence goes on from JBGAIM010000001.1 coordinate 115,168, forward strand.
ACCAAACACACTTTGTCCGCATGAACAAAACTGCCGCTCTCTTTACGACCATGATGGCCCTTGGTGCGCTGGCCGCAAATGCCGAGGCCGATCTCACCAAGCTCCCGCCGGCGTCCAAGCAAAAGGACGTGACCTACGCCAAGGATATCAAGCCGTTGCTGGAAGCTTCCTGCTTCCGTTGCCACGGCGAGAAGGAAAAGAAGGGCGGTTTGCGCCTTGATTCGCTCGAAGCCGCGCTCAAGGGCAGCAAGGAAGGCAAGGTCATCGAACCCGGCAAGGGCGAGAAAAGCCCGCTCCTGATTTCCGTGGCGCAACTCGATCCTGAAACCGCGATGCCGCCCAAACGCGGCGGCCGCGGCCCGCGTGGTCCTGGGGGACCAGGTGGTCCCGGCGGGCAAGGTCGCGAAGGCGGCCCGGGCGCAGCGCGCGGCACGAATGCCCCGGCGGGCGGTCCGGGAGGTCCGGGCGGCCCCGGCGGGCCCGGTGGAAATTTCCAGCCGCCCAAGCCGCTGACGGCTGAACAGGTTGGCCTGGTTCGCGCCTGGATTGATCAAGGCGCCAAATAATCTTCCGGCACAACTCTCAGCGCCGCTTGAAACTTCAAGCGGCGCTTTTTTCTTCAAGGAGCGGAAAGCCCAACCCGTGAATTGCGCCCGGCCCTGACCCATTGCATCTTGGAACTGCTGTGATGAACGCGCCGCTGCCTGACAACGCTCCACCGGAAACAACTCCGGGCGCGGCGATCTCCGAGTTGCACGTCGAAGGCATGACCTGCAACAACTGCGCGCGTCATGTCACTGAGGCGATCCAAAGCGTGGCCGGCGTGCGCAGCGCCTCCGTCTCGCTCACCGCGAACCACGCATCCGTGCGGTGGCAACCTGATGCGGAAGAAAATACCCCTGCCGTTGTAAGCGCGATCAAAGCTGCCGGCTATGAGGCCAGACCAGCCGCTTCTGCCGATCCTCGCCGCCGCGTGTCCCGCCGCGAGAATTGGCATTTGAACTTGTGGCTCGGCGGCGTGGTGACCGGTGCGTTGATGCTGGGCGAATGGTTGTTTCATCTTGGCCTGGAGCAGTGGTTTCAATGGTTGGCCTTTGGGCTCGCCAGCGTGGTTCAAGTCTTCTGTGGCGCGCAGTTTTATCGCGGCGCGTGGCGGCAACTCAAGATCGGCAGTTCGAACATGGATACGCTCGTGGCGCTGGGTTCTACCACGGCGTTTGGATACAGCACCTGGGCCTTGCTTGCCGGCACAAATCATCACCTCTATTTCATGGAGGCGGCGGCCATCATAACGTTGATCAGCGTTGGGCATTGGATCGAAGCGCGTGTCAGCGAACGGGCGTCCGGAGCATTGAAAAATCTCTTGGAACTCGCCCCGCAGACGGCGCGGCGGCTTGGAGCGTCGGTCTCCGGCTTGGCCCGCCCCAACCCGAGTTTCAATCCGCTCACGGCGAAATTTACCTCCACCGCCCCGATGGCCCAACCCGTCGAAGCCGAAGTCCCGGTCGCTGACCTTCGTTCCGGCGACCTCGTCGCACTTCGCCCCGGTGACCGCGTGCCCGTAGATGGCCTCGTGACTGAGGGCAACTCCGCCGTGGACGAGTCCATGCTCACCGGCGAGTCGAAGCCCGTGGACAAATCCCTGAGGGCGGAACTTTACGCCGGCACGGTCAATCTCAATGGCCGGCTGGTCATGCGTGTGACCAAAACCGGCGAGGCCACCGCGCTGGCCAACATCATTGCCGCCGTGCAACGCGCGCAGACCAGTCGCGCCAACATCCAGCGCCTCGGCGACCGCGTGAGTAATGTGTTTGTACCGATCGTGGTGACGATTGCTCTGGCCGCCGGACTTTGGTGGGGCATGGCCCAGGAATCCGCGCTGAAAGTTTTTACCGCCCTCGCGCCGTATCTCTGGACGGCGCACCCGCCGAACGGTACGGCAGCGGGATTCATCATCGCGGCCGCGGTGCTCATCATTGCCTGTCCGTGCGCGATGGGTTTGGCCACGCCCGCTGCCATCATGGCGAGCGCGAATGCGGCCGCCAAACGCGGCATTCTCATCCGCGACGGAGTGGCCCTGGAAAAGGCGGGGACGATCACGGCCATTGTCTTTGATAAGACGGGAACACTCACCGAAGGGCGACCAAAGGTCGTGGCGACCCAGATTCTCAAGACCGAACTTGATCCATCTTTGAGCGATCTTGCCGTTGAAGACCTTGCGGCAGCGCTCGCCTCTCTGTCGAGTCACCCCCTTAGCAAAGCGGTCTCGGCCCAATCAGGAGCACGTTACCCATTCAAAGACTTTCATGAGTATTCCGGGCGCGGCATTTCTGCCTTGTTTGAAAGAGACGCCGGAAACGCTCACTTGCTCCAACTGGGTTCGTTGCAATGGCTGAAAAACGAGCAGATCGAAACCGAAGGTGCAGCCCGATTCGCGGATGAATGGATGAGCCGGGGAGCAACTGTCATCGGCCTGGCTGCAAATTGCCGCTTGGTGGCATCGTTTGCACTGAGAGACACTCTCAAGCCGGCCGCAAAGGAAGTGGTTCGCTCCTTCGGCAACAGCTACATGCCTGAGGATATGGGCATTTACATCATATCTGGCGATTCCGGACGGACGGTGCATGCGATTGCGGAAGAACTCGGCATTCATCAATGCACGCGCAGTGCGGTGTACGCCGAAGTGAAACCCGAGCAGAAAGCGGAGTTCATCAAGAAACTTCAGGCGCAGGGTGAACGCGTGGCCTTCGTCGGCGACGGCATCAACGACGCGCCCGCCCTGACACAGGCGGATCTGGGCATCGCCGTCAGCCGGGCCAGTGATGTGGCGCGCGAGGCGGCGGACATCATTTTGCTCAAGTCGGAAATTGAAGCCGTGCCGGAGGCGTTGGGCCTGGCGCGGGCAACATTGCGCACCATCAAACAGAATTTGTTCTGGGCATTCTTTTACAACGCTGTCGGCATTCCATTGGCCGCACTCGGATTCATGAGTCCGGTGTTGTGTGCGGCGGCGATGGGTTTTTCCGACCTCATCGTCATTGGGAATGCGCTGCGCTTGCGGCGGTGGAAGCTCCCAGGTTGACTTGTTGACTTGCGCCCACTTGCAACCTGCAACCTACAACCTGTAACTTCCCTGCGATGCCGGTATCCGATCACATCCGAAAGAAGTTGAGCCAGGTGCCGCACAAACCGGGCGTGTATCTGCACAAGGATCGCTTCGGCACGGTGATCTACGTCGGCAAGGCGCGCGATCTGCGCAAGCGCGTGAGCCAGTATTTCCATCCGTCGCGGCGCCTGGGCTGGGATTTGAAGTTCAACGCACTCGTCGAGGCGATTCACGATTTCGACGTGCATGTGGTCCGGAGCGAGCCGGAATCTTTGTTGCTCGAGAGCAAGTTGATCAAGGAATTCCATCCGCGCTACAACATCAGCCTCCGGGACGACAAGCGTTTCTTGATGGTGAAGATCAACCTGAAGGACCCGATCCCGAACTTCGCCTTCGCACGGATTCGCAAGGACGACGGCGCGCGCTACTACGGGCCGTTCACCAATTCCAGCGCCGCGCGCAACACGCTGGCGCTGGTGCGCAAGCAATTCAATCTGCGCGGCTGCCGGGTCTTCACCCCGGGCGAGGCCGATTACAAGCATTGCCTCTACGCGCATCTGAAATACTGCACCGCGCCGTGCATCGGCAACGTGTCACTCGATCAATACCGCGACCAGGTAAAGGCCGCGTGCGACTTTCTCGACGGCCAGTGCCGGGAAATGCGCGAACAACTCGAAGTCGAGATGCGCAAGGCGGCGCAGGCGCAGGATTACGAGCAGGCCGCCGATCTGCGCGATTTGATCAAGGACCTCGAACGCACCACGAAGAAAGAAAAGTCCTTCGAGCGCATTCCTTACACATTGCCGCTGGCGATTGACCCCGAAAAGGATCTGGTTGAACTGGCCAGCGTTCTTGAGCTGTCCACTCCGCCGCACCGCATCGAAGGCTTCGACATCTCGAACATCAGCGGCACGTTCAAAGTCGCGTCACTCGTCAGTTTCAAGCAGGGCCGGCCCGACCGCGCGAACTATCGCCGGTTCAAAATCAAATCCGTCGAAGGCCAGGATGATTTTGCCAGCATGGCGGAGGTGATCCGACGCCGCTACACGCGGTTGTTGAATGAGTCACGAGTCGCGGGTCGGGAGTCGAAGGACGAGGGCGGCGAAGCCATTCCGCAGGAGTTGCAGAAACTGGTGGATGAGACGAGCGCGAAGGTGCGAAGCCAGCGGAAAGGCGAGGCCGAGGGTAGAGGATTGAAGCTGGAGGATAGCCCGAAACCCGCGCAGCCATCCTCTATCCTCCATGCTCCAGCTTCGTTCCCGGATTTGATTTTGATTGATGGCGGCAAGGGCCAGTTGAACGCCGCCTGTGCGGAGCTTGCGAAGCTTGGCCTGGAGAATCTGCCGGTCATCGGTCTCGCGAAGGAGTTTGAGGAAATCTATCGCCCCGGAGAAAGTCAGCCCCTGCGACTGGGCCTCGATCACCCGGCGGTGAAGTTGTTGCAGCGCGTGCGCGACGAATCCCATCGCGTCGCCAATTCCTACAACGCCCAGCTTCGCATCAAGAAAATCTCCGAGAGCATCCTTGATGACTTCCCCGGCATTGGCGAACAGCGCAAAGCGGCGTTGCTGAAGAAATTCGGCTCGGTGCAACGCTTGCGCACCGCCACGCTGGAACAGATCGCCGCCGTGCCCGGTTTCGGCGGCAAGGCGGCGGGGGAGTTGAAGGCGTTTCTCGAGGCGCGCTCGGCGGCCCTGGCCTCCAAACCTGATGCTGTATGACACGCACCCACCCGTCAGGAGTCCATCGCTGGCTTGGTACGACGAGCACCATTGCTCTGCTCGCCGTCGCCGCGGGCTGTTCCAGCACCCGACATCGCGATGAACTCGTGGACTTGCAGAAGACAATTCCCGGCATCGTATTGGATATCCGTTACGCAACGACGAACAACTTCACCGGCCAGCAACTTTATCCTTTCTCGAAGTGCTATCTCCGAAGGGCGCCGGCCGATAAATTGCGAGCGGCTCAGGTTGAACTGGCCACGATGGGCTACGGGTTGAAAATCTTTGACGGCTATCGTCCGTTGTCGGTGCAGAAGAAGATGTGGGAGGTGTTTCCGCAGCCCGGTTACGTCGCCGATCCCAGGAAAGGTTCGCGCCACAATCGCGGCGCGGCGGTGGATGTGACTCTGATTCGATTGTCTGACGGCTCCGAGCTGGCGATGCCGACGCCTTACGACGACTTCACCGAGACAGCCCATCGGAATTTCACGGACCTGCCGGAGGACGTGATCCGGAATCGCACATTGCTCGAACAAGTCCTGACCAAGCATGGCTTCGTTGGCCTGCCCACCGAATGGTGGCATTTCGACGACCAGGATTGGCGGCAGTATCCATTGCTGGACATTGCGGTTCCGCCGACGCACTGAGGGTTACTTCTTTTTTGTCCCAAACATCTGCACGGCCATCTTCATCCCCATCTTGCCCATCTCCTGCTGAGCGGTGAGGGATTTTTGATAAGCGGCGTATTGCTCAGGTGACAGGATGCTTTGAGCGCGCGAAAGGTAGCGCTGGTTCAACTGTTCCTGCTCTTGAAAATAAACGTTCATCCGCTCTTCCGTAAACTGGCTGAGCATGTCTTCGGACAGGGTGGTTTGATTCCCAAAGTCCGTGGTGAACTTGAATCCCTCGCGCTCCTGCGTCATCGCCTGGATCAACTGCTGCTCCTGCGCGCTGTTTAACGGCATCTCGCCCCCGGCGAGTTGATCCTTGAAACCAGACACAGCCATCCGGTCCGGCAAGCTCTTCTCGTAGGTCTCCAGCGTGGAATAGTTGTCCGCGCCCAAAAATGCCTTGATCTCGGCGCTGACCGCGTCCGTGTCCGTCTTGATGCGTTTGATCAACTCGGCACGCTGTTCAGACGTCATTTCACCCCCTAGCATCTCCATGCCGAGTTCCGTGCCCACGGTCATTTTCTTGCCGATCAATTCCTTCAGCGCGGTGGCTTGCTCCGGCGTCAGGCGCAGGGTCTTCATGAAGTCGGCATAGTTCTTGTCCACGATGGTCTTCATGGCGACTTGCTGCTGCTGCTTGATCATTGGTCAAGGCTTGCGAAAGCTGGGCGGCCTGCCCGGCGTTGACAGCCGATTCGGCCACGGACTTGTCCAGCTTCTCGCGCAAACTGGCGGCGCGTTCCTCCCGCTCGGCGTTGGCCGCCTGCAAGTCAGCCACCTCCTTGCTCAAGTCGGCGAGTCTGGCCTCAGCCTGCCTGGCCCGGTTGTTCTTCTGGATCAACAATCCACCCAGCGCGACGGAGACAATCAACAGGATTCCAATGATGGCATTCTTCATACATTTAGCTTTCTCATTACTACGACAGCGAAACGGCCAAAACGTTACACCGACATTGGGCCGGCCCGGCGGCGGCCAGCGGATTGGGTTGTTCTGATGGTTGATCCTCTCAAATCCCTCGCCGGACCACCAACTACAAACTTTCCCGCTTTCTCCAGCCAGCCATTTCGACTACTTTTCGTGCCATGAGCAAAGTTGTTGCTGAAAACCTGCCCGACGCCCAGGGCCACTTCGGACCTTACGGCGGACGTTACGTGCCCGAGACGTTGATGCACCCTTTGCAGGAACTTGAAGCCGAATACTTCCGCGCGCAGCACGACCCCGAGTTTCAACGCGAACTCTCCTACTACCTCAAGGAATTTGTCGGTCGCCCCACGCCGCTTTACTTTGCCGAACGCCTGACCAAAGAACTCGGCGGCGCAAAGATTTATCTCAAACGCGAAGATCTCAATCACACCGGCGCACACAAAATCAACAACGCGATGGGGCAAATCCTTCTCGCGAAGCGCATGGGCAAGACCCGCATCATTGCCGAGACTGGCGCGGGCCAGCACGGCGTGGCGACCGCGACCGTTGCCGCGATGTTCGGCTTGAAATGCGTCATCTACATGGGCGCGGTGGATTGCGAGCGCCAAATGCTCAACGTGTATCGCATGAAGATGCTTGGCGCGGAAGTCGTGCCCGTGCATGCCGGCCAGAAGACACTCAAGGAAGCCGTCAACGAAGCCATGCGCGACTGGGTCACGAACATCCGCAGCACGCATTACATTCTCGGCACGGCTTACGGCGCGCATCCGTATCCGGTGATGGTCCGCAATTTCCAACGCATCATCGGCGACGAAGCCCGCGCGCAGATTCTCGAAAAGGAAAAGCGCCTGCCCGACCTGCTCATCGCGTGCGTCGGCGGCGGCTCGAACGCCATCGGCCTGTTCTATCCGTTCCTCGAAGACAAATCCGTGAAGATGATCGGCGTGGAAGCGGGCGGACTCGGCATCAAGCCCGAGCAACACGCAGCGCGGTTTCACGGCGGTTCACTCGGCGTGTTGCAAGGCACGCGCAGCTACATTTTGCAGGACGATTTTGGGCAGATTCAACTCACCCACAGCGTCAGCGCTGGACTGGATTACGCCGCTGTCGGACCGGAACACGCGTGGTTGCACGACCAGAAACGCGTGGAATACGGTTACGCCACCGACGACAAGGCGCTCGAAGCGTTCATGAAACTCGCTCGGCTCGAAGGCATCATCCCCGCGCTCGAAAGCGCGCACGCCGTGGCGGAGTGCATCGTCCAGGCGCCGAAGCTGGGCAAGGGCAAGATCATCATCGTGAACCTCTCCGGTCGCGGCGACAAAGACGTGGCGCAAGCCGCAGACAAGATCGGTTTGCAGTTGCCAAAGTGAAGTTGGCGAGGAACGCATTCGGCCTTCGATCTGGAGGCTGGCTTGGTGCGCGCTGGTGGAAAAACCGTCCGCCTAAGTCCTTCCTTGCATTTTACCTTTGGCAAGCTAGAAACGGATCATCAGACTTGAAACCTCAACAATGTTACTGCGATGAAACTCCGCTGCATCGTGACCACGATTGGCTTTCTAAGCGCCGTTGTCGCCCAATCTTCGACACTTGTATCTCACATTGAAGCCAACGATCCCCTGACAGAGGGATTTAGCAATCCTCAGAATTCTGGTGTCATATCGATCGGCCCGCTTTTGAACGATCAAGGGCGGGGCGCATGGGCAGTTGATTCTGGAGGTGCAAACTTCTACTACAATTACAGCCTTTCGCCGGCTGCGGCGGCCAGTGCGAATTCAATGGGATGGAGTTTGAAGATGAATCTTCGACTGGCAGACATCCCAGACCCGGTGGACTTCGGCGTGTATGCTGACTTTGCTTCGTCTGGCGGAGTTTATCAGATGGGATTTGGCGTGCAGCCAGATGGAGATCCAGTACTCGAATTGATTACCGATTCAAATCCATTGGTCTATTCTTTGGAGTTGGGTGGGATTGGATACCACTCTTATGAAGTCCGCTACAACCCGCTGACGGATTCGGCAGACGTTCATATCGACGGCGCACTCCGCGTCAGTGGCTGGCAAGGGCGTTCAGTTCCTGTTTTTAATGCGCAGGCAAACTTCGGGTCGTTTTATTATCCCGGACACGCTAACTGGAATGAGTTTACGCTAGCAATTATCCCGGAGCCTGCTTCTTGGCTGCTCGTCGTCTTGGGTTTCGTTGGAGTTGCCCGTGGTCGGCTGAAGCGCCGGTGAGCGCCGTCCGGGCAAGCCCTCACGCGTCCGTTAGGCGCGGCATCCTTGCAGTTCCTCGCACCCCAAATCCGAAGCTCTGTAAGAGCGACATCTTCCGTCCGGTGTCAGATGGATTTTTGGGGGAAGTTACCATCACTGTGGATGAAAATGGCCATGGCGATTGGAACATGACTCCGTTTGCATCTTTCAGAACCGTCGCCGCAGTGACGGCTCACGCCGCAACGGCCTGGCCCTTGAGAATCCAGTCGTAGCCCTTGGCCTCGAGTTCGAACGCGAGGTCCTTGCCGCCGGATTTCACGACGCGGCCATCCACGAGCACGTGGACGAAGTCGGGCACAATGTAGTTCAGCAATCGTTGATAGTGCGTGATGACGAGCTGGGCGTTGTGCTTCGTTTTCAGTTTGTTCACGCCGTTGCTGACGACTTTGAGTGCGTCAATGTCCAAACCGGAATCGGTTTCGTCAAGGATGGCGAGTTTGGGTTCGAGCACGGCCATTTGAAAAATTTCGGCGCGCTTCTTTTCGCCACCAGAGAAGCCCTCGTTGACCGAGCGCTTGAGCAAATCATCCTTCAATTCGAGTAGCTTCATCTTGTCCTTCACGAGCGCGAGGAATTCCATCGCGTCGAGTTCTTGCTCGCCCTTGTGTTTGCGAATTTCGTTGAGCGCGGCCTTGAGGAAATAGGTGCTGTTCACTCCGGGAATCTCCACCGGATACTGAAACGCGAGGAACAACCCTTCGCGGGCACGTTCTTCGGGATCGAGGTCGAGCAAGTCCTTGCCTTGATAAATCACCTCGCCACCGGTGATGTTGTAGCCGTCGCGCCCGGCGAGCACCGCGGCCAGCGTGCTTTTGCCGCTGCCGTTTGGCCCCATCACAGCGTGAACTTCGCCCGGGTTCAGGGTCAGGCTGACGCCTTTGAGGATCTGCTTGCCCTCAACGCCGGCGCTCAGGTTTTTGATCTCGAGTATGGGTTTGCTCATGTGTCGAAAAATACAGCGCCGCATTAGACACTAAATCAACCGGGAAGGGAAATTCTAAAATGAAGCGTGACGATGGTCCAACCAGCGGCGGGGAAGTGTCTGCCCACAGCCAACCTGCGTGGCTAAAACACGGTTTTCAACAGCGCGTAAATGCCCACGCTGAGCGCCGCGAGCGAATCGCCCGCGATCAAACCACCACCCACGAGCGACATCGTGCTCATGTCCGCCGGCAATTCACCTTCTGCAGGTTTGGCCTGGCGTAGTTTGATTTGGGCTTGTATCCAATCGTAAACCGACGCCAGCACCCCGCCCGCCGCCCACCAGATGGTCGTGGCCAGTTCAACGAATCCGCCGAAGGAAGAAGCATACGGGCTGGGGATGATGACCGCATCCAGCACAAAGTCCGTCACGCGTCCGGCTCGCGAGCGGGTCGAGAATTCTTTGTAGCTCCGGTTGCTCTTGAGCAGTTTGCGCGTGACCTCGATGAGCAATCCGAGAACAAGTCCAAGTTGGAGCGCTTTCATGACGTGCGGCTTCTGGTTGGTGATGCCTTTGAGCGCGCCGACAAATTTGAACGTCATGGCCGACTGCCATTTCTCCGCACCCTCGATTTTCTGGCTGAATTGATCCTGCTTCAGCACCGGATACGCGTTCATGAAAGTCTTCGCCAGCACCACGGCGAGCAGCGCGCCCATGGCAATGCCAATGACCTGGTAGCGGAACTGGTTGATCCGATTCGTCCCAAGCCGCCAGCCAGTGGAACGATCCTGCTGCATGTCCACTCCTTCGGAACAGGCAATCAGCATGATTGAAGCGCACATCAAACCCACGCCCGGGTCCTTCAAACCGAAGGCCGCGAGGATAAAAACGGTCATCACGAACGCGCTCGAAATCGGATTGCTGTCCGAGATGCCGGTGGAAATCCCGTTGATCAGCACAAAGAGAAAGCTCAACGCGACCGCAATCAGCAGGAAGGAAACCGGCTGATGCAACACCTGGCTGCCAATCACCACAACACAGGCGCCCCAGAAAATCACCCACAACCCGAGGCGAAATGAGTTCACGCGCTTCCAATCCTCGGTGGGTGGGGCGGCCACGGCCGGCCGGCGCCAGCGTTGCACAGCCTGGATCAGAATCAACCCGACATCCACGATCGCTGCGCCGAGAATCGTTCCGAGGGCGATGATGAAACCAATCTTGCGGAACGGCGCGCCCTCCTCCAGCCAGCCAATGCTGATCAAATACGGCTTGAGCCTGTCTCCGACCACCGCCACCACCAGCGCCGGGATGGCGATCCGCGCGCCCACAATCATTCCGGCGCCGAAGGTGGAGGTGGAAATGCCGAGGCTTTCGACCGCCGGGATTTTCAACGAGGCGACTCCGCCGACGTAGCCTCCCAACATGCCGCCCCCCAGCTTGGCGATGGATTGTTTGAGGAGCTTCTTGTCGGTGAGGGCGCGGAGAATGTTCGCCACCGCAAAGCCGGACGGAAAGGACAGTTGCATCTTGTCCACGAGGATCGGCGTATAAAGCATCCCGACGCCGACGCCGAACATGCCGATGCTCATGTAAAAGAGAACGAGTTTCCATGGCGCCGGCTCGGGCAGACCGAGCCAGACCATCGCCTGCATCAACACGCCCATGCCACACATGCCGGCGACGGACGCCGCCATCGTTTGCATGTAATTCGCGCCATGCTTGCCTTCCGGACCGTACGGCAAGGTGACCGCGCTGCCGAGAATGCCCGCCAGCACCTGCCCACCGACGAAGAAGCCGATGGAGAAGTTCATGAATGCGGCCGACACTCCACCCAGCGGGCCCAAAATAAAAATTGCTACGGCGCCGAGCAGAATGTGATAGCCGGGAGAGCCAATCCGGGGCAGGAGTTTTTTTAAGCCGGTGGGTTGCGTCGTGGGCTCGGGCATGCGTGGCTCAAGTTTCGCCAAGGATATGAAAATACCCACTTGGGCCAATACAAATCCACACTCCCTACATGAAATTGTTTTGGCATCCGGGCCGGTTGCAGTTTAAGAATGAAGCGCCATGAAAAAACTACTGCTCGCCCTCGTTACCCTGGCGTGCGTGCTCCCCACGGGCGCCGCCATCCAAACCAAGACGGTCGAATATAAACAAGGCGATACCACGCTCGAAGGCGTGCTCGTCTATGACGATGCCGTAAAAACGAAGCGCCCCGGCGTGCTCATCGTGCATCAATGGATGGGGATCACCGACTACGAAAAGCACCGCGCCGAGATGCTGGCGCAACTGGGCTACGTGGCCTTCTGTGCTGACATCTACGGCAAAGGCGTCCACCCCAAAGACACCACGGAGGCGGGCGCACTGGCGGGCAAATACAAGAACGACCGTGCCTTGCTCCGCGCCCGCGTCGCTGCCGGGCTTGAAGAGTTCAAGAAGAGCAACTTGGTGGACACAAAGCGGCTCGCGGCCATCGGCTATTGTTTTGGCGGGACGACCGTGATTGAACTCGCACGTGGCGGCGCGGAGATCACGGGCGTGGTCAGTTTTCACGGTGGACTCGATTCGCCCACGCCGGCGGATGGCAAGAACATCAAGTGCAAGGTTCTCGCCTGCCACGGTGCGGACGACCCGTTCGTGCCGGCGAAGGACCTGGCCGCCTTTGAAAGCGAGATGCGCGACAATAAAGTGGACTGGCAACTCATCGCTTATGGCGGGGCGGTCCACAGTTTCACGCAGCCAATGGCCGGCAATGACAACTCGAAAGGCGCCGCCTACCACGAACGCGCGGACAAACGCTCCTGGGAAGCCATGAAACAATTCCTGGCGGAATTGTTCGGCCAATCGAAATGAGTCCCGAAGCCAACCGGTCGTTGGGCGAGATTCATCGCGGCGAGCGGCTGCCCATCGTCCTGATGTTGGTGCTGTCGCTGGCGTTGTTTCTGGCGGGCTTGTTCCGCCCGTTCACGCGCATCACCAAGCTGTGGCTGTTTGACAACGATGTGTCCGTCTATCAGGGTTTGATTGCGCTGTTCAAGGAACAGGAGATTTTTCTCTTTGGCATCCTGCTGATCTTCACCGTGATTTTTCCGTTCGTGAAAATCAGTGCGCTGCTCACCCTCTGGCTGACGCCGGGATTGAAGGCGCAAACGATGTCGCGGGTGCATGGCTTCGTATCAAACCTGAGCAAGTGGTCCATGCTCGACGTGTTCGTGGTGGCCGTGCTGGTGGTGTTGATTCGTTCGGGCGGACTGGCTCGCATCAAGGCGCAGGATGGGCTGCTACTCTTCTGTGCCTCGGTGGTGTTGACTCAGATCGTTTCGGAATGGACCGGGCGCATCGCCAAACGGACCTTTGCAAAAGCGGAATAGAAACACACAACTATGCGCATCACTGGCGGACAGGCGGGCGGGCGGATTTTGAAAGTGCCGAAAGGCATGGCGGTGCGGCCCACACCTGACTTGGTCAAGCAGGCCGTTTTCAACTCGCTGGGCGAACGCGTCCTGGGTGCGCGAGTGTTGGAACTCTTCGCCGGCAGCGGTGCGTTGAGCTTGGAATGCCTGAGTCGCGGCGCGAAGTCCGCGGTCTGCGTGGAACTGTCACCCCGGCACGCGGATTTCATCCGGCGCAACGCCGCGGCGCCCGAATTCCCGCCGCACACCCTCGAAGTTCGTACACAAGATGTCTTCGCCGTGATTCCGCAACTGATCGCGAACGGACAGCAGTTCGATTTGATCCTCGCCGACCCGCCTTACGGAGAAAAAAACGTGGGCCGGCGCTCGACATCACTCGCCCAGCAACTCATCGATGTTCCAGACTTGCCCAAGTTGCTCGCGCCCGGCGGACGCTTCGTGCTCGGGCACGCACGCCGCGACACGCTGGAAATCCCCAAGTGGTGGAGCGAAGCCAAAGTCATGAAGCATGGCGACAACATGATGCGATTTTTGGCGAGCACGGTTTAGTCACTTCCCACTCACCTCCACACAGACCACGTCACCGTTGCCATTGCGGCAGTAAATCTTCCCATTGGCCAGCACCGGCGCGGCCCAGCAGGTTTTGCCCAGCACTTGCGCGCGTGAAATGGGCTTGAAGCCTCCAGGCGACGCCTCGGCCACCAGCAGTTCACCCACCTCGCTCAACACGATTAATTTGCCATCCGCCATCATCAAGGCGCCTTTGCCGGAAACTTTGTCCGTCCATTTCACCTCGCCTGTGTCGAAGACGACGCAGCGCAACTGGTTTTCGTCAATGCCGTAGAGATGGCCGTTCAACAGGATGGAACTGGCCATGTGGTTGCGCAGGTTCTTGTTCTCCCAGATTTTCTTCGGCGGCTTGGCGCTGATGTCGAACACGCCCGCGCCGCGGTTGTAGCCCGAGGAGATGAATACCTTGCTGCCGTTCAGGATGGGATCCGCGGCATTTACGTCGTATTGGGTCTTCCACGGGAAACGCCAGAGTTCCGCGCCGTCCTTGACCTTTAGGGCGATGACATCCTGCTTGATGGTAAACATCACCGCGCGGTCGCCGCCCGTGTTGAACGGCACCGGCGTCGAGTAACCCGCCGCATCCGGGCCCGAAGACCAGACAACCTTGCCCGTTTTCTTGTCGAGCGCCGCGCCCGCGCTGCCCACGTTGAGCAAGGCGAGGTCACCCTCGATCAACACCGAGCTGGCGAAATACCACTCGGGAAATGCGGCCTTCAACTCCTCGGCCAGATTCTTCGACCAGATGACTGTTCCCTTGGCGGCGTCGAAGCAATGCACCACGCCGCGCTTGCTGAAGGTGTAAACGCGGTCCCCGTCCACGGTGGGTGTGGCGCTGGTGCCGCCCTGGTAATACTTGTCGTCGAGCGGCGCGTTATAGGAAAACTTCCAAACCTCGGCGCCGGTGCTGGCGTCGAAGCAGAACACCGTGTCCTGTTTGTTTGCGTTTCCGGTCGTATAGACCCGTCCGTTGGCAACGGCGAACGAGGCGAAGCCCAGGCCGGTCTTCCTCTTCCACAGTTGCTTTGGCCCGTTGGCCGGCCATTTGACCGACCAGCCGGTTTCTTTCGAGATGCCGTTGTGATCCGGTCCGCGATAGTTCGGCCAGTCAATGGCCCGGAGGTCGGACGCGAGGGCGGTCAGCGCGAGCGTCGCCAGACACGATGCAATCTTCATGGTGGCAGAGTTAGCTGAGCGGTTGGCAGGTGTCAATTCACCAAGCCCACCATTGTGGACCGAGACCGCTAAAATCTATTCAAACGCCCCGGCCTCCGTTACAGTCAAAGCGACGATGGAAACCGAGGCTCAACTGTTGGCGCGCTGCCGGCGGGGCGACGCGGACGCGTGGGACGAGTTGTTTGATCGTCACTACACGGCAGCGGGCCGGTTCGTTTTCCAACTGGCCTCCGACTTCACGCGCGAAGACGTGGACGAGGTCTGCCAGGAGGTTTTCCTCTCGGTCATCCGCAATCTCAATTCCTTCCACGGGGAGAGCCAGTTTCAAACCTGGTTGTTCCGCATCGCCGCCAACAAGGCCCGGGACTTCCGCGAGAAACAACACGCGGCCAAACGCGGTGGCGGTCAGACCCCGCTCTCGTTGCAGGCCGAGGATGCCGAAACCGGCCTGACGATTGACCCGCCCAGCAACGCGCCATCACCGGACATGGACTTGCTGAACGTCGAGCGGGCCGAGCTGGTGCGCGACGCCCTGGACCAGGTCGGTGAACCGTGCCGGGAGATCATCGAACTGCGCTATTTCGGCGATTTAAGCTACGACGAATTGAGCCGGGAGTTGAAGTTGAATCCCAAAACCGTGAGTTCCCGATTGAGCAAATGTCTCGATAAACTGGAGGCGATTGCGCGAAAAATCTTTTCCGGGGAGAAAAGCCGCCCGATCCCGTCTAACTTGTAGGTCAAAATGAACGACGAACGGCCCATTGAGAAATTGCTCCGGCGCTACGCCCAAAAGCGGGGCGACGAAGCGGGGGCTCCGCCCGAATTGCATCCCGCCACCCGGCGGCTCTTGCAAGGCGAGGTGGCGCGGCAGTACCCAAAACCTGCTCCGGAGAACAAGCCCTCGGCGGCGGATTTTTTTTCCGTTCTGACGCGCCGGTGGGTTTATGCCGTCAGTGTGTTCGTGGTGCTGGGTATGGCGGCGGCGATGTTGCTGCCTGCGCTGAGCAAATCGAAGAGCCGGACGATGCTGGCGCAAAAGGGAGCCTCGGAAGAGGTCCTCTTGCGCGAAAACATAACGCCGGTCGCGGCACCGGCACCGGCAATGCCGCCCACCAAGGCCCAGCCAGTCCTTGCCGTCGCCGAGGACCGGCGCAATCAGCCTGCGCCGGCACCCAGTGGCGGCGGTAATTTTTACCGGAGCCAGGACGAACCAACCACATTGAACTATTCCGTGACGAACGGCCTTGTCGTGGGGGCGCTCGGGCGTTTCACGGATGCCAAGGCGGACACCGAAGCCCCGCTCAGGGCCGAGGAGGCAAAACAAGTCTCGCTTGGCATGCGTCTGGATTCCGCTGCTCCGGCAACGAGGACGTTGACCGTTCAACCACCCACTCCCGCCGCGGGCGAGGTCAAGCCGCTGGATTCACTGGCGCTCAAGGGCAACGAAAGAGCGGGCCGCGCCGGCGCCAGCGTTGCCGCCGACGGTTTGGCGGAAATTCGTCAGCCCACGCCCCCTCCGGCCGCGGTCGGTGCCTCCTCGGTTCTAACTACGAGTTTGTCGGACAAAACTTTTGTGGCACGGGGCGGTGGAGCGGAGAAGGATACCGGGCAACTTTACTCGCAGTCCTTCGCGAATGTCGCGCCGGAACAACTCCGGGCCAAGGCCGCGAAGGTGAAGACTGAGACGCCCATTGTTCCCGTGCTGGCCAATTTTCAGGTGCAGAACGTGGGC
The DNA here is from genome assembly GCA_044225555.1 of Limisphaerales bacterium. GTDB lineage: Bacteria > Verrucomicrobiota > Verrucomicrobiia > Limisphaerales > JADLHS01 > JADLHS01. Next base: position 131,674 of record JBGAIM010000001.1, read on the forward strand.
AACGAAGTGCGCGTGATTGACAGTGATGGTTCTACCTATCGTGGGGTGGTGAGCTGGGAAGCCGCCAGCCAGGCCGCGGTCGCGACTGGCAAAGAGGCGACGGCGAATTTCGAGAGCGCCGACTTGCGTCGTGCCCCAGTTGCGACCAGTGCCTTGGTTGCTAACCAGCAAGCAGCGCAGAATTATTTGTGGCGGGTCGAAGGCACGAATCGCACGCTCAATCAAAATGTCGTGTTCACCTGGAACTTTCTGGAGACGACCAACACCCTCGCCGCCTCCGAGGCGAAAGCAATCAGCGACGCTTTGAACCAGGACGCCTCGAAGCTGCCTTCGCAATTCCCGATGAGGCTCCAGAACTCCATCATCAACGGACGGGCTCAACTGGGCCCGACGCAGCAAATCGAGGTCAACGCCGTGCCGGTGAAGCCGTGAGTTTCGGATTCTGCTTGGTCACCGGTGGTGGCGGTTGTTAGCTTCGCGGCATGATTTCGCGGACCAAATCCGAAGCGCTGTTCGCCGAGGCGCTCCATTACATTCCAGGCGGTGTCAATTCCCCCGTACGCGCGTTCCGCGCCGTGGGCGGGAAACCATTCTTCGTCAACAAAGCCAGCGGTTGTCGCGTCACGGACGTGGACGGCAACGAATACATTGATTACGTCGGCACCTGGGGGCCGGCCATCCTCGGGCACGCGCATCCGAAAATCATTTCCGCCGTCAAAGCCGCTGCTGATCACGGCACGAGCTTTGGCATTCCGAATCCCGCCGAGGTCACGATGGCGAAACTCATCTGCTCGCTCGTGCCCAGCGTGCAGAAGGTGCGCATGACGAACTCCGGTACGGAAGCCTGCATGAGCGCTATCCGCCTCGCGCGCGGCTTCACCAAGCGCGACAAGATCATCAAGTTCGACGGCTGCTATCACGGCCACGCGGATTGCCTGCTCGTCAAAGCCGGTTCGGGCGCGCTGACCTTTGGCAACCCGGATAGTGCGGGCGTACCGGCCGACTTCGCGAAACACACGCTCGTGCTGCCCTACAACGAAACTGAACCATTGAAGGCGGCGTTTGCGGCCAACAAAGATCAGATCGCCTGCGTCATCGTCGAGCCGGTGGCGGGCAACGCGGGATTGTTCGTCCCCAAACCGGGCTGGCTGGAATTCCTGCGCGAGATCACGACAGCGAACGGCGCGTTGCTCATCTTCGATGAAGTGATGACGGGCTTCCGCCTCGCGCCCGGTGGCGCACAGGAAAAGTTTGGGATCACACCGGACATCTCAACGTTCGGAAAGATCATCGGCGGCGGTTTGCCCGTGGGTGCGTTCGGTGGGCGCGCGGACATCATGGATTACCTTGCGCCACTCGGGCCGGTTTACCAGGCCGGCACGTTGAGCGGAAATCCGCTCGCAATGGCCGCGGGCATTGCTGCGCTGGAGATTCTGTCGCCGGGGCGAGCGACGCGAGGCCCGGGCCCGGAGTCGGGAGCGAGTTTGGGGCGTCTGGGGACTCCGCCCGCCGCAATAAACGCCTACGCGCGTCTCGAACAACTCGGGGCGCAACTGGAAACCGGAATGCGCGACGCCGCGAAGTCCGCCAGCATTCCGGTCACATTCAATCGCTGCGGCTCGATGTTCTGCGGTTACTTCACCAGCGAACCGGTGTGGAATCTCGCCGACGCGATGAAAGCAGATCGCGAGCGGTTCAAGAAGTTTTTCCACGGGATGTTGGACGCCGGCGTCTATCTCGCGCCGTCGCAATTCGAAGCGGGCTTTATTTCCACCGCGCATAGCGAAGCGGACATTGAACAGACAGTCAGAACGGCGGCACAGGTGATGAAAGAGCTGTGATTCAGCAACAGTCGTGGATCACGCCGGAGTTCCGACGCACGCCGCGTATTTCGAGGCGGGATATTGTTAATAGCACTCGTTTGAAAGAACCCTCAGAGCCAGTGGAAACATTCATGCAACGTGATCCCACCTTCCAGCAACAAACGCAGTAACCCATCGATCGTCGTGTTCCGTATCAACCGCCAGTCCCAGATCCGGGGCAACAGCGAATCCATAAACGTGCCGAAAGTTAGAATCGTGCTCCTTCAAAAACGAAACTAAGGCTGCGGCTGTCACCTCCTGTCCGTTAATCTCGATTCCTAACGCAAGTCTGAACGAAACCTCCACCAACTTATTTGACGCAAAACGATAGATCGCGTTACCAACAGTCACTTCTTCTTCTTCTCCGCGTCCATTCCGCGCCTCTCGGGCTGCGGTTCCCATTCCCGATAGAACCGATCGTTCTGAACCAAAGGGAAAACCATTTACGGATTGGAAAGAGTGAATTTTCACAATGCTTGAGCACGACAGCGCAAGGATTGACGCGAAGTTCATTCGCGTTTATGTCCAGTTACAAGCCCACCAGCTTCCTCACCTCCGCATCATTTGCCAACTTGTCCTTCGTCACCAGCACCGTGCCCGTGTCCACCATGGCAGGGACTTTTTCCTTCTTCACGACTTTGTAGAGCGTCTCGACGGCGAGGTAGCCCATCTTCTCCGGGTTCTGCGCCACGAGCGCATCAATCTTGCCAGCCTGCACATCCTCCACGAGCCGCTTCGAGGTGTCGAAGCCGACGAATTTCACGTTCACCTTGATGCCGCCTTTGCGCAGGTCGTCCAGCGCGGACGCGACGCCGATGGTGGAATACAGGTTCGCGGCGAAGATGCCGTCGAGTTCGAGCGCGCCGTTCTTCACAAATTTTTCGAGCGTGTTGGCCGCGGCGGTTTTGCAGCCTTCAATCGTGCCGGTGTCGGGATACGGATGCGCGACGACCTCAAAGCCCGCCGAGCGCGCCTCGGTGCTGCCCGTGCCTTGGACGAATCTCATGCACATGACCTTTGCGCCCTTCTTGTCGCCGATGAGCCGCACAAGTTCCTGCCCACCGATGACGCCGCCCTGCTTGTTGTCCGTGGCGACGAAACTGGAATGCGCGTTGCCGTCCACGGCCGAATCGAAGATGACAACGGGAATGCCCGCCGCGACGGCCGTTTCGACCTGGCGCTTCATGGCCTTTTGATTCAGCGGCGCGAGGGCGATGCCTTTGACGCCGAGGTTGACCATGTTCTCGATGATCTTGTTCTGCTCGGCGATTTCGGTTTCGGTGACGGTGCCTTCCCACTTGAGCGTGACGCCGAGGTCCTTGGCGGCTTTCTTGGCGCCGTTGGCGACGGTTTCCCAGAATTCACCCGGTGCTTTTCGGGATGGCGGCGAGGGTGAGCGTCTGGGCGTTCGATGCGCCGGTCAGAGCCAATGCGGACACGAGCAGCACGAGGCGAAAGGAAAATGTCTTCATACGCGAAAGACTAGGAACGACGGCGGGGTTATTCAACCCTTTTGCCATCGGCCAGGCGTTGGCGCGCCACCGTTTTTCGTCCGTAGTCGTGCGGGCCAAGCGCGCGCTCAGTTTTTTCTCGCGGCGCCGCGCGAACCGAGGACAATTGTGTCCCCGTGAACCAGCGTCGTCGCAAAGTCTCTGTCATCGTCCTCGGGGTGGCGTTTGCCCTGACGATTTGGGCGGTGTTCCATTCGCGGGAGCCGCAATATCAGGGGAAGAAACTGAGCCATTGGCTGCGGCAGATGGAGTCCGTGCAGGACATCGAATCATCCGAATGGCAGGCAGCGACGCATGCGTTGCGGCAGATGGGGACGAACGCCTTGCCGAGCTTGATCGCCCCGCTGCAGATCAGTGATCCGAACTGGAAGATCGAGGTGGTGGACTGGGTGCGCCAGGTGTTGAGCAAGGACCTGAGTGACCGGCTGGTCGGGCGGGACCGGCAGCGCTCCCTGATGGGGCTGCAAGCCTTGGGGGCCGTGGCCCGGCCCGCGGTGCCGACGCTGGCGGCGATGATCACCAACGCGAATCCGGATCTGGCCGATGCGGCGTTCCTCGGTTTGAGCGGAATCGGGGTTGCGGAATGCGTGCCGCCGCTGGTCCTCGCGCTGACGAATGGCAACGCCATCCTTCGGCCGGCTGCCGCTGTCAGTCTTGGTACGCTCCGGGGTAACGCGGGCGCGGCGGTGCCGGCCTTGGCGGCGGCTTTGGAGAATCGCGACGCCAACCTGCGGGCGGATGCGGCGCGCGCGCTGGGGTTCATCGCAAAAAATCCACCAGTGGCTGTGCCGGCGCTGACGCGTGCTCTGAGCGACACCAATTCTCAGGTAAGCCGGACGGCGGCAGCCGCCTTGGGGGCATTCGGCACGGACGCCGCGTCAGCGCTGCCGGCGTTACAGGCGCTGCCGCCGGTTTTGGAGGAATTTCCCCGGCGCGGCATCGCGCGATCCATCGTGCGCGTTCAGTGCGAGATGTACGAGGGCGGAATCGTCCGCGGGCCGAAGAACGAAAAGCGCCTGGCGCTGGTGTTCACCGGGCACGAATTTGCCGAGGGTGGCGAGGCGATTCTGGATGCGCTGAAGGCGCATGGGAGCAAAGCTTCGTTCTTTCTGACCGGTGATTTCCTGCGCAATCCGCAGTTCAGTTCGCTCCTCAACCGGATGACCGACGAGGGGCATTACGTGGGCCCGCACTCGGACAAGCACCTGCTTTACTGCGCGTGGGATAGCGCGCGCACTACGCAGGTAAGCGAAGAGGCATTCGCGCGTGATCTGCTGGCCAACCTGCGGCTCATGCCGAATCTCACCGGCCCCACCCGGCGCTTCAGTCGTTATTTGCTGCCACCGTTCGAGCATTACAACCGCGAGATTGTGGACTGGACGCGCAAGCAGCGTTGGAATCTGATCAACTACACCCCGGGCACGCGGTCGAATGCCGATTACACCGGCGAAGCCGACAAGAATTTTGTTTCGTCGCAGGCCATCCTCGACAGCATCCTCAAGCGCGAGAGCGAGGATCCGCACGGGTTGAACGGCTACCTGCTGCTGTTGCACCTCGGCAGCGGGCCGGGGCGGGCGGACAAGTTTCATCCGCGCTTTGGCGAATTGCTCGCCGCGCTGGCGACCAAAGGCTATCGCTTCGTGGGCGTGGATGAACTGTTGGAACCGAAACGGGAAGAGACGAGAGATGAATACTCGCTGCCAGCATCGCGGTAGCCGTCCGATCAATCGTGGTGGATCATGGTCCGCCCGCGCTTTGTTGATCGTCGTCTGCCTGTGCCTGTCGGTGCACGGCCAGGATATTTTCATTCGCGCCCGCCAGGTCGATTATCACACGAACGATATCAAGGTGGCGCTGGCCTTTTCCAAAGCCCCCTTGCCGCCGGACTTCACGTTGGTGGCCGAGAGCGACGAACTTCATGTCTGCTTTGCCGGCCGGAGCAAATCCGTCACAAACGCCGTTTGGGGACAGTTCGAGCATCACACCGAATTGGATTTTTCGTCACTTCGTACCCCGGGCCGATTCATTTTGAAAGTAGGAGATGCGGAATCATTGCCGGTGCAGATTGGAAACGACCCTTACGGAGAATTGGCAGCCCAACTTCTGGAGTTCATGCGCCAACAACGTTGTGGGTACAATCCCTGGCTCGGCACGAACTGTCATCAAGGGGATGGTCGTACGGCGTTTGGCCCGCTCACGAACGGAACGTCTCTCGACGCGCGCGGCGGCTGGCATGATGCCGGCGATCTGCTGAAGTATTTGCTCACGTCCGGCAATGCCACCGCGCAAATGTTGCTGGCGTATGAACTCTGTGGCCAGAAACCGGACGGCAGAAGTCAGAAGCCTGCTGACCTCCGACCCCTGACCTCTGACTTTTTCACCGCGCTCGGCCTGCCCGGCACGAATGGCATCCCTGACATTCTCGACGAAGCGCGCTGGGGCTTGGAATGGATGCTCAAGCTGCACCCGGCGCCGGATCAACTTTATCATCAGGTCGCGGATGATCGCGATCACGCTGGCTGGCGTTTGCCCCAGAATGAAACGGTGGATTACGGCTGGGGCAAGGGCGGGGCGCGGGTGGTGTATTTCGCCGACGGCCAGCCGCAAGGTTTGCAGCAATACAAAAGCGCGTCGAGCGGCGTCGCGAATCTGGCGGGACGTTACGCTGCCGCCATGGCACTGGCGTATCAGATTTGGAAGGACAATCCGGTGCAACGCCCATTTGCGGAGCGCTGTTTGCAGGCGGGCAAGGAAGTCTATGAACTCGGTCGCACGAAGGAGGGTGTGCAGCAGGGCAATTCCTACAAAGCGCCCTATCGTTACGAGGAAACGACGTGGGCGGACGACATGGAATGGGGCGCGGCCGAGTTGTATCGCGCGTCACGGGAGCAACGCTATCTCGAAGAGGCGAAGCGATACGCGAAACTGGCCGCCGCCGAAAGCTGGATGGGGAAGGAGCAGACCGGCCATTACCAATATTACCCGTTCATGAACCTCGGCCATTTCCGGCTCTACGATCTGGTCGGGTCGGAGTTTCAAAAACTACTCGCTGGCTATTATCGGGACGGGATCGAGCGTTGCATCGCCGCCGGGGAGAAAAATCCGTATCGCGTCGGCGTGCCGTTCATCTGGTGCTCGAACAATTTGCTCACGGCGCTCGTCACGCAAGGCTTGCTCTACGAACGAATGACCGGCGATACGAGCTATCGCGAGTTCACCGCGAAGCAGCGCGACTGGCTGCTGGGGCGCAATCCGTGGGGCACGACGATGTTCACCGGGATTGGCAGCAAGTTTCCCGCGGACGTTCACCTGATGACGACACAATTGACGAAACGGTCGGTGCGGGGCGGCTTGGTGGATGGTCCGGTGTATGAGCGCATTTTCAAATCGCTCAAGGGTGTAAGCATCACCGAGCCGGACCCGCTGGGCGCATTTCAAGGCCCGGCAGTCTATCACGACGACGTGAAAGATTATTCGTCGAATGAACCAACGATGGACGGAACGGCCTCGGCTATCTTAATGTTCGCCCTGTGCAGCCAATCAAATCCATGAAAACCACCAAGTTCACCCATTTACTCGCGTCCTTGCTGGCCGGCGCAACTTTGCTGGCCGCCGTCGTTGCGGCAAAAGCAGACGACCTCCAACCCATCTTCAACGGCAAGGATCTCACCGGCTGGAAAGTCCCTGAGCCGAATCCATTCTGGAAAGTGGTGGTGGGGGTGCTCGTCGGCGAGAACGATGAGAAGCTCAAAGGGCATGTGTTGCACACGGAGCAATCCTACACGAATTTCGTCCTCGAACTCGAAGTGCGCTGGAGCGGCGAGATTGACAGCGGCGTGATGTTGCGCGCGCCGGAGTTGCAGGTGCAGTTTGGCATCTCACGCAGCCTCAAGCGCGACATGACTGGTTCGTTCTATCTGGCCAAGAGCAGCATTAATCAGCAGGTCGGCTACCCGGAAGCGGGTCGCGCGAAGAACACCGACAGGTTGTTCAAGGCCGATGATTGGAACAAATTCCGCATCGAAGCCAAGGGCGACACGTTTACTGTCTGGCTCAACGGCGAACAGGTGGTTCAATACACCGACACGCGTTATTCGGGTGGCGCACCGATTGGGCTCCAGGTTCATCCCGGGCTGAAAATGAAGGTCGAGTTCCGCAATGTTCGGGCAAGGTCGCTTGATTAGATCATCAAGGCCGCCACGATGGGTTTGTTCAATTCAGATTCGTTCCAGCTTTGGGAGCTGCCCCTCCTGTTCGGGACCGGAGTAGTCGCCGGGTTCGTGGATTCGATTGCGGGCGGCGGCGGGCTGATCACGTTGCCGGTGATGCTCAGTCTCGGCGGCGACCCGCAGCACGCCCTCGGCACGAACAAGCTTCAGGCAAGCTTCGGCTCCGCCAGCGCTACGTGGCACTACTCGCAAGCGGGGGCGGTGAAGGTGCAGGATTGCTGGCGCGCGGGCGTTTTCACTTTCCTTGGCGCGGCGCTTGGAACGCTGGGCGTGCGGCAGATCGGCCCGGACACACTCAAGGTGGTCATCCCGCTCCTGTTGATTGCCGTGGCGGTATATTCGCTGCGCACGCCCAAATTGGGGGAAGTGGACGCGAAACCGCAGATTGCCCGGGGGCGATTCGACTTGGTATTCGGATTGTTGCTGGGGTTTTATGACGGGTTTTTTGGACCGGGCACGGGGACTTTCTGGACCATGGCTTTCGTGCTGATGTTGGGATTTAATCTCACGCGCGCCACGGCTCACACGAAAGTGGTGAATTTTGCGAGCAACCTGTGTTCGCTCCTCATCTTCGGGTTGGCCGGCAAGATCAATTACCCGGCGGGCATTATCATGGGCTCAGGCCAGTTGATTGGCGCCCGGTTTGGCAGCCAGATGGTGATGCAACGCGGCACACGCCTCATCCGGCCGGTCTTCATCACCGTGGTGCTGGCCATTACCGGAAAACTCCTCTACGACGCCTATTTCAAGTAGCCCGCGAACGCGCGGTCGAACCGCGCATCTTGACAGTGGGCTTGACGCTTTACACCGCACTGTTGACAGTATTGCCGCCAATTTGATGAACGCTGAAGCCCAAACCTCCGCCCCGCGCAAACTCAATGTCGGTTGTGGCCTCGATATCCGCCCCGGCTGGGTCAACCTCGACATGGTGGACTACGGTGGCAACCAGATCGTGGACCTCAACCGGTATCCGTGGCCGTTTCCGGAGAACCACTTCGATTACATCTATTGCTCGCACATTCTGGAGCACATGGGGAACTTCAACGCTGTGGTCACGGAGCTGTTTCGCGTGGGGAAACCGGATGGAATCCTGGAAGTGCGCGTGCCCTTTTTTCTCAGCACGAAGTATTACAGTGAACCGGATCATCGGATCCCGTTTGGCATCCGGTCATTCGACAATTACGAGGACATTACCGGACGCAAATTGAAGTTCTACGAGAAGTGGAAGCTCGGCCATCGCACGAATTACGGCAGTCCAGCGCGATTCTTCGTTTTGGAAAAGAAATTTCACTTCAGCAATTTCGCTGTGCTCAAGTGGCTGGACTTTTTCATCAACTTGGAGCCGGTGATGTTCGAGCGGTTCTGCGCGGGACTGTTGCAACCGGAGGAAGTGATCTTCAAATTGCGCATTTCCAAGAAGCCGGCGGCGAGCCGTTGAACTCCTTGACGCCGTCGGTCGCGCACGCGACAATGGCAGCGTCCGACTTTGGGGGCGTACTGGTTTCGACCATGTGAACACGCCAGAGGCGGCATGCCGAGGACGATGCGTTGGCCTCGTTAATCATCGCATCAAACAAATAAGCTAACGAAGAATTAGCCCTCGCGGCCTAAGGCCCCGACGTTCGCCCGCTGACACCTGCTAGGTGGGACGAACGCAACAGCAGGCATGGTGGAAGGCGGAGACCGCGCGCCCAAGCCGAGAAAATTCCATGCGGACTAAGCAGTGGGACTCGAGTTCGGGCGCCATCCCATAGCCGACAAAATATCCCGGACTAAGCATGTAGTCGCGGCTGGTTGGTTGACTTGGGACGGGGGTTCAACTCCCCCCGCCTCCACCATATAAATCAGGGCATATTTGATTATTGTTGACTTGACGGGGCTGATACGGGACAATCCGGGCATGAAAACGAAGCCTGAAAGCCCCGAAAAAGGCCCGCTCGAAGTCGCCAAACAGGGAAACGTCTCCGTCCCAATCTACGCAACCACCAACCGAATTTATCGTCTGAACCCGGAGACGGGGCAGAAGGAACTCAAGAGCGAGCACCCGCAGTTCACCGTCATCTACTACGAAGGCTCGCGGCGTGTGAAGCGCAAGTTTGCTGACTTGGTGAAAGCCAGACGCGAAGCCGATCTCGCGGCCATCAAGCTCACAAACGGCGAAGTTGAGATTCTCAAACTCAAAGGCACCGACCGCGCCGATTACGTGCATGCTATGCGGAACCTCCACGAGTGGAATCCAGCCGCGCACTTGAACCTCGCGGTGATTGATTATGTCTCCGCAATGAAGCGTTTGCCGCCAGACGTGAGCCTCAAGGAAGTGGTGGACTCCTACCTCAAGCGCCATCCCATCGGCCTGCCGAAATTGACGGTTCAGGAAGTCGTGAACGAACTCGTTGAATCCAAAGTGAAATCCGGCAAGAGCGAGATTTACACAACAAAAATGCGTCGAATCCTCGGCCACTTCGCCAAGGCTTTCAACGTTCGCATTTCCCTCGTCACGGGCAAGCAGGTCGAGGACTACATTCGCGGCCTCGGCGTCGGGGGCCGCACTCAGAACAACAACCGCCAACTCATCAACACCCTGTTCAAGTTTGCCATCAAACGCGGTTACCTGGCCAAGGACCACGACGAAATGAGCGCCGTGGAACGTGCGGACAACGACAGCGGCGAAATCGAAGTGTTCACTCCGGCGGAACTGCGCAAGCTGTTCAACGCCTGCCTCGCGCCCGTACAGGAGCGCGGCAAGTGGCGCGACCGCGAAGCGATGATTCCTTATCTCGCGATTGCCGCTTTCTGCGGATTGCGCTCTGCCGAGATTGCCCGACTGGATTGGTCAGAAGTTCATTTGACCGGCCCGGAGCATTTCATCGAGGTCAAAGCAGCGAAAGCCAAGACCGCCAGCCGTCGCACCGTGCCGATCTCTGAGAATTGTGCCCAGTGGCTTGCTTCATTCGTAAAGGAATCAGGCCCGGTTTGCCCGTTCGAGCGGCCGGACAAGCAATGCTTCCAATACCTCGGCCCTGCCGCAAAGCTGGAATGGAAGCACAACGGCCTGCGTCACTCGTTCATTTCTTACCGGCTCGCCCAGATCAAAAACGTCCACCAGGTCAGCCTCGAAGCCGGCAACAGCCCGCAAATGGTTTTCCAGCATTACCGCCAGCTTGTCAGCGAAACCCAGGCGACCGAATGGTTCGGCATCGTGCCACCGAAAGATTGGAAGAACATCGCGCCAATGCCTGCCGCGATTCCCGCAAGCCAACCTACCGCAACGGACACGTCAGTCGCCGCCAACGCATGATCGGCACGGGGCAGTCGCCGAAACTCGCAGTTTTACCCAAGGCACGCCTTACTCCTTAGCTGGCTAAGGATTCCGTGTCCGCGATTTGCTCGCGGAACAGACGCGGAAAGTCCGCGCCACAACTCAATCCCAGACCCCGCCACGAACAGTCCGCGCCCGCATCCAGTCCGCAATCAGTCCGCAACCGCAGTTTTTCCACGTCGGTAGCCGCGTGCGGGGAGAGTCCGCGCACGCGAACACTCTCCGGCACAGCCAGTCCGCAGCCGCGCCATGTCCACGGTCAATCCGTGGCCGTGTTCAGTCCATTGCCAGGCCTGGAACATGACGCGCGGAATCCGGTTTGAGGATAGGTCGGCGGCGGGCGCGTCAATCTCTTGCTCGCCCCGTCACCCTTCTGCGCTCCAAATTGACCCGTCCGCCGCCTCCGGGACTTGGCCTTTAGGTTTCCGCGCGTGGCCTGCTGGCGTCATTGGATTGCGCGAACGCTCTTTGTGATGGTGATACACCCGCAACTGGCAATCACGCGGCAGGATGATCACCGACAAGGTAAGAACGCGCATGTCCACAGAGCGTACAGAATTTGCCGGAGCGCCCGACTACGAAACCAAGTCGCAAGTCGCGCGGCGCTTGAACGTCAGCAAGCGCACGATTGACAACCTGATGCGGCAACGCCGCCTGCCCTTCATCAAACTCACGTCCAAACTCGTTCGCTTCCCCAAGTCCGACGTGGACGCCTTCCTCGCGCAGAATTTCCGTGTCGGAGGATTCAGCCTGCGCGCAGGCGACGAGGATTGCGCCAGCCACGTTCGGCGGTAACATTGGTTGCGCCGTATGGCTCACGCACCTCAACATCCGCATAACCCTTGCTCGCTCGACGAAAACGAGCAAACACCAGCGAAGATTTGGGAAATGCTCCGCCGCAACGAACGATTTAGAAAAGCCGTCGCTCGGCTTGAAATACTCGACAAACAGCCTCGTTTGGGAGAGGACAGCCGACAACGCACACCTCGCGAAGTCAGCTTGGCGATGGTGGGCCGACTTGAGGAACTTCATGGCTTCGCTGGCGTCGCTATTCAATGGCTTGTGCCTGAGCCTCTGTTTGAAATCCATCACGTCGCCATTCCTGCCAATCTGGATTTGGCCACCAAAGATTACGCCCCGCTCGTAACCCTGAAACTCCAGGAAGGAATCACCGCCGACCCGAACGATAGAGCGAACTGGCGGACATTTGAGGCACACGGCGACCAAGACGCCCAGAGTGTCGCCAACTGCAATGGCCGTCCGTGGCGGCGCGGCCCGCACATTCACCTTCAGACGAGTGATGATCCGCGCTTTTGCAGCAAGGTTGATCCGGTCAAGGAATGGCGCGAATACTTTGCCAATGGTCGGAAATTCACATCGGAGACGCCCTGGCGTGATGCTCCTGCACAGTTCAAGCGGGAGTTCTGTTTCCTTTGGCGTCATCTCGACAGCCGGACCACGAATCCAATCACCGGGACGCGAATTGACGCTCCCCGTGAACATGAGACGCGCTTTTTTTCGGGATGGTGTATGATGTCCTGCTTTACCAAGCAGTCGTTTCAAGAGGAAGATTTGACCCGCGCCCTCATGTTCGACGAGTTGGCGAAGCATTACCGCGTTTTCGCTTTCCCCAAGTCCATCCGCTCCCGCATGGAAGCCCGGCGCATGGCCAACTGGCTTGTAGAACAACTCTGCCAACGGCCGGACGGCGGCGAATTGCCGGCGCATGAACCCGAGATTTACGGCACGCCGATCCAATGGGACGTGTTCCTGTTCGCTGGGAAGTGCGACGAGGAATCACTTCTAGCGGCTTACCGACACGCCAAACCGGCCGTTCAGCCGAGTGCGCGTCTGAAGAAGTGGCGGAAAGAACGGTTGAATTACATCGAACATTACCGCGCTATCGAGCATCAGGTCGCGCGAATTTTTCCTGTCAAGTCGCCCCGCCCCCAATCCTGAAATTGTCCCCGCCCTGATTGTCACTGTCTTACCAATGTTTGAAATTGGTCTAGGACACTTTCTCAAAACCGCAGGAAAAGCAGCCGAATAGTGCGATCACGCGGCGCGATGAACGCGCCTGCCTGAGACACGCTATGAGCACAATTCAAATTCTTGAACCAACCGTGGTTCATTCAAACCCGAAGGATTACGAATCCAAGAAAGAACTCGCCGCGCGCCTGGGCGTGTCCATCCGAACCATAGACAACCTCCTCACGCGCGGTCTGCCTCACATCAAACTGACCCGCAAACTGACGCGCTTTCCCCGCGTCGCCGTGGATGAGTGGCTCGCTGAACGCCAGGTCCGCCGCGTTTGAACATGGTTGAAAACCCTTACTTGCAGTTCCCGCTTTGTGCGCTTGCGTATGATCAGGAAGAGTCCGCGCGGCTCAATGCCATTCTCGATTTTAGCGTCATTGAAGCGGGTTGGAAGTTGTTCAATAAATTGCCTCCGATACAACAGCGTGAGTTCCTTCGCGGGAAGACCGTAAACCGGCGGAATCGTAATGGCATCAACCCCAACGACTGGCAACAATGTGCTGTCTTGTACGGCGCGCACGCCATCGGTGTCAATTACCAGCATCCTGACCACGTCAAAATGAATTATGATAGGCTGCGCGCCTACATCACGGATTTCGAGAAACGCCATGGGCGAGATGCCAGGGTCCGAATCAAGAGGGGCTGGCTGTTTGACACCCGTGACGGTAATGGCTTGAGCTACCGCGAATTCTCCGTCCTCTGCGCCATCTACTCGGCCATCGGCGACAAGGAGCTGGCAATCATAACTCGCGACCGCATCCGGCGTTGCGCCCTCGGCTATCGCACCGCCGCCATCATGCAGGCCGAACTTCCCACGCGCGCCGACAAGGGACAACCCCTTACGGAACGGCAACTGCGCGATACGATTACCCGCCTTCACCGCAACAAATACTTTGCCCGTTGCACCGTCGCCCGTCGCATCACCTACTACTCGATCCGGCTCGACGGCGATGCACTTCGCAAGAAAATCCTGGAACGCCGTACCTACCCGGACTTTTTTCGCTCCAGCCAATCCGCCATGGACCAGGCACTCACCACCGCCATCAAACAAAAGCGCCGCGAGGCTGCCAAGTCCGAGCCAAAAGCGCCGCCCGCCACACCTCGGTTCAAGTTCACTTTCCCAGGTCAAAACGGTTAAAATCCCCCTTGTCTGCTCCGGGTCTGGTCCGTGCCCGCTGAACGTCCACTCAACGTCCACTTTAATAGAAAGTCTCTTTACAGAAAGCCCTGAAAAGAAATTCTTGAAAAGGAAGAGAGAGAGAAGGGCTTCCCCTTTCTGAAATGAATTTCAGAAGCAAAGACAGAAGAAAGTACAGGCCGTTCAACCTCACCCCGTTCTCTACACCAAGCCTGAATGACGCCGCCCGCGTCGCGCTCCGCGCCGCTGCTGGGCGATTGGCGCGAGCGCGGGGCAAAGTGGCGGACGGCAGGCCCGACGCGCCACGCCGCAAATACGCCGCAACTCCGGGCATATTCGCACCATCACGCAGGAAAACGAAACGGTCACCGTCACAAGGGCGATCTAGCTCGCCCCCTTTTGGCCAAATTTTCCCGCTCGCGAATGGGTTCTCGTGCGTTGGCTCATTCACTCGTCACCCTTCACTGCTGGTATTCGAGCCTGTTCGCTTTCAAAGTGTGGCCTCAGATTGCCCTTCTGTTTTCGTGAACCCAGTTTTCCCAAAGGCAATCGACCTCGCACCTTGCTGGGTCAATGGTCCTCAGATCCGAAACACATTTTATTGGATGGCTACTCTTTGCGCGACTCCCCAGCAGGAGTTACGGCAAGCTACCAAGGGCTGCTGGTCGGCGACGCGGCGCTCCGTTGCTGGCTTGGTAACATCACCATCCCGCCTGGCAGCCAGGATTCCTGCTTTTTGAGGACATTAGCCACGATGCCGAAAAAAAACGCACTCGGGCTCAATGCGTTATCGAATCCCCGCTTGCGGATTTTGAATTCCAGCGGATAAGGTAAGCGCGAGTGAGGTTGTGCTCCACGAGTCATTTGAGGCCAGCGCTTTTACTAACGCCTTACGTTGGGTGTCTTAGCCTAAGCTTGCTGCTTTTGGGCGTCGCACGAACCCATGCCACCATCGGTGTCGAATTCCAAATGTTGCTCGGTAATCCCAGCAACGCCACCGCCGACACCAACAATCACGACCATTTCCTCATCCAGCGCGATGTCGAGGCTCTTGATTACAGCGACAACCTTCGCCAACCCAATTGGGCGAGCTGGCATTACACCACCGGCGATTCCGGTTCGAGCGGGCGCTCCAGCTTCTTCTATCTCGATACCAGCCTGCCCTCGAACTTCTACTGGGTGCAGACCAACGACTACAGCGGCTCCGGCTACGACCGCGGCCACATGTGCCCCTCCGCCGACCGCACCGACACCGTCGCTCACAACGACGAAACTTTCCTGATGTCGAACATCATCCCGCAAGCGCCGGACAACAACCAGGGCATTTGGGCCAATCTGGAATCCTACAGCCGTTCGCTCGCCTCCGGTGGCAATGAAGTTCTCGTTACTTGCGGCCCCCAAGGGTTCGGCACCAATCGCACTGATTCCGCCGGCCAGATTCCCATTGCCAGCAACGTCTGGAAGATCATCGTCGTCGTCCCGCCCGGTGCCGGCAACACCCTCGACCGCCTCACCCGGACTTCGCGGGTCATTGCCGTAAGCATCCCCAACATCCAAGGCATCCGCAGTGCCCCCTGGCAGAATTACGTGACCAGCGTGAACCAGTTGCAGACCAACACCGGCTTCGCCTTCTTTACAGCGCTCAACTCGAACCTCGCCGCCATCTTGCGGGCCAAGGTGGATGGCACCCCCGCGGTGGGCATCACCAGCTTCGCGCCCAACCGCGGTCAGCGGAACACCAGCGTGGTCATCACCGGGACCAACTTCACCGGCACCACGGCGGTGGAATTTAACGGCCAAGCCGCGAGCTTCACCGTCAACTCGGGCACGCAGATCACCGCCCTCGTGCCCGCCGGTGCAGTCACGGGCCCGATCTCCGTCATCGCCGCCGGCGGCCTCGCCACCAGCGCCAGCACCTTCACCGTGGACTCGTCCGTTGTCACGCCACCCACACTTAACATTGCGCTGAGCGGCACCGACGTGGTTCTGACCTGGTCAGGCACCGCCACGAACTTCGCCCTGCAGTTCAACCCCGATCTGAGTCCCGCTAGCTGGACGGACTACGCTGGCCCGGTCACCGCCACCGGCACAAACCTGACCGCGACCGTTCCCACCCAGGCGGGGAATTTGTTTTTCCGGCTCCGGGCTCCGTGAACCGTAAAGCCAAATGTCTAGCGCCACCGGGCCGGTCTCATCGTCAAAGACAGCTTCTGGCGCTGGCCCGAACGCAACCTCGCCGGCAACGCCATCGACTTTCATGTCCAGATGCTCGGGCTGTCCTTCCACGCTACGACGCTACGACGACAATTGGGGAAGAACCTCTGACCGGAGCTGCAAGCGGCCGCCACGATGCCAGTGTGGGAAAAACCTTCGCTGCCGATCCAAAATCGAAATCCGTCCAGCCGCGTCACAACGCTATGACCAGAGCGCGGTAATTTGGAACAGAAGTACGACGGCAGCCAGGGGCAATACCTCAAAAACCCTATGACGCAAGTTCGGCTAAAACTATGACGCGAAAAAAGTTCGCAACAGCTATTCCTCCGGGGCTGCCAACCACCCGTCTATCATGCCTCGGATACCCCAACCAAATTGGTCAACCGACGCAGGCGATCCCCCCAAAATTGAAGTAACTCCAGGGAACATTTTTGCACCTTGATATACAGGAATCGTAACTGCGTCCATCATTACGCCAACCATCCCAAGATTCTCCGAGACCATTCGGTAACCCAAGTAGTGATTAGCATCGGCTTCAACAGCGGAATTGTCGCCGCAATGTGATCGGTGGTCGTCAGAGAGTTTCCAGGCCTTCGCAATGTCACCATTTGCTCTCGTCATGTATTCGTTGATTTTTGCTTGGACGGCGGCAGCAGCCGCATCTGCACTCTGGGCGGCGATTGCGTTCCCTAAACCAGGGTAGTTAAGCGGGTTTTGTCCATCCAACCCAAAGAGTCCCGGATTTGTTCCGTTAGGATCCACAAAGGTGTTTGGGTTGCTGCGGGAATACCCGTAGAGGTTGACACCGCTAAACAACCCCCAGGGGTCACTTTGGATGTATCTTCCAGATGTCGGATCGTAGTCCCGCATCATGTTGTAGTTCAGCCCGGTTTCGGCATCGAAATACTGGCCCGGAAAGCGCAAATTGTGCGTTACCGGGCTCCCATTACCATATGCGCGGTAAAAACGTGCGCCCGTGTTCACTACAGAATCGTTGTGAGTGAAAGGGGCCGTCCCGCTATCAATTACGGTCCAAGATGGGTTGACCAGGCTGCCGGCACGTTGCAGCGTAAAATTAACATTCGCTGGGCCGGAGACAGTGACTTGAAACTCATGCGTGTTTTGATTCAGAGAGGCTGACAGGCTCGGCTCGCCTGAATTGCCGGAACTAGATAGCGACACGGTTTCCCCAAAGGGCTGCTGTTTCCGATCCCAAACGACCGTTCTGGAGTTATCCGTCAACTTTTGGGGTGTGTTGAGATGGTCCGGATGGATGAAGTAGATGCGCCCCCCGGGCTCGATCTGGGCGATGGGAGTGTCGTTGAACCAGATGTATTCGCGAATCACCGCCCCGCTGGCAGCAGATTCGGCGACCAAATGCCGGGCCAAATCATAATGAAAGTGAGTTGTGGTGGAGCCGACAGTTTTGCTGACGCGCTCGCCCCTGGCGGCGTATTTGTAGGTGGCCACGGTGGACGCTCCGCTTGTAACAGAGCCGAGGCGGTTGCGATTTCCATAGATGAAGTTCAACGCTCCCGCTCCTCCGCGGTCGTCGTTGCTGGTATTACCCGCAAGCGTGTAGCCGAAAGTCCGGGTGTTGCCGTTCCTGAGAATCGATTGCAGCTGGTTGGCCATGGGCGAATAACTGTAACTCTCGGCGACGCCTCCCGCGATCCTCGAAAGTCGATTGCCATCCGCGTCGTAAGTGTACTGAACTGTACCATAAATACCTGCGGCGTTGGTCAGGCGCTGCGCGGGGTCGTAGGCAAATCCTTGCGACAGCGTCGGCGTCAAGTTGTCGGCGATAGCAGTTATGTTGTCCGCAAGATCGTATGCGTAACTGAGGCTTTGTACGGTGGTGCCTGACCCGGTGATCAAATTCGTTAGGCGGTAATCCAAGTCATAAACAAATGAGCGCACGAGTCCGTTGCCATACTGCCAGCCAGAAATCGGACCAAACGGCAGATAACTGATCCCGGAAAGCAACGTGGAATAACCAGCGGCGCCGGCCGGTCGACAGGAGATGGAATTGATGCGCCCTTGGGAGTCACGCCCGTAGATCAATGCAGTCCCCGATGGATAGGTCGCGCCTGTCATCCGACTTGCCAAATTATAAGTGTAGGTATTGGTGTAGGGTGTCCCATTGATGTGGCGAACCACGCGGGTCACGTCCCCGAGTTCATTGTACCTGATCGAGGTGCTTCCTGATTCATCGGTGTACCCGGCGAGATGGCCAATCCCGAAGTTTTCATTGGTGCTTGCGTCGTAGGAGTAGGTGATATTTTCGCCCGGCGAAGCCGGGTAGGTCTCGGCCGTAACTCGATCCTGCTTGTCAAAGGTTCGAAGAACCACGATGCCGCGGGCATCCGTTTCGGAAATGCGATTCCCGGCCTTGTCGAGCGTGAAGGTCCGCGCGCCGGAATCGGGGCTGCTTTGCTGAATTAACTGACGGAACCCGTCATAGAAATAGCTGGTCACCAAAAAGCGGCCGTCGGTGACACTCTTGAGGTTGTCTTGTGGATCATACCCATAGCTGGTGGTGTTAAGCAGCGGGTCCGTGGCCGAGGTCAGGCGGTTCAATTGATCAAAAGTCTGTGTTGTTCGCTGATTAAGTCCATTGGTCAGCGAGAGGCGATTTCCGGTGGGGTCGTAGGCGTAGGAGTTGGTCTGACCACTTCCGCCCACATCGCGGATGAGCCGGCTCAGTGCGTCGAACGCCTTTCGATGCGTCTTGGTGACTGCGTTACCGGCATTGCGGATGTCCTCTTGAGTAGTATTGCCCGCCGCATCAAGCGTGTAAGTGACGCTTTCACCCAGCGAGTTGCTTTTTCCTACCAAGCGGTGCGCCGCGTCGTAGAACGAGTAGTGGCTGACACCGTCGGGCTCGACAGTCGCGATTAACAATCCTGCCGCGTCGTAGACAAAAGCGTTGGAGGCATTCCCGGACGAGGTCAAAATGGTGCGGGAGGCCAAGCGGTCCCGGAGATCATAAGTGAGCAGGGTTACCACCCCATTCGGATCGATGATTTTGCCCGGCAGTCCACTACCATTGTAATTAGTGAAGAGCGTTGTGTACCCCTGTGGGGTGGTCAGTGAAACGAGGTTCCCGTTGGTGTCATACGCGTAGCTGGTAGTGCTCACCACGTCCGTCCGGGGCCCCGTGGCGGTCCTCAGCAAGCCATAATTGCCGTAGGTATTTGTCCAGGTTCGGGTTTGGCCGGAAGTGGGATACGGCAAAAACTCGGTGCTCGTGTCAGTTTCGGTGCGGGCCAGCATGTTCCCGTTTGTATCGTACTGAAAGGTCGTTGTTAGCCTGGGAGCGGCGGTTACCAGCGGCAAATGAAAATTGGTGTGCCAAAGATTGGTCGTTACGCGCACCAGGGGAGTGGCGAGCGCCTCGACAGCCTGCGTGGGAAGTCCCCGGGATTCACTGACAAAGGTTGTAAAATTGGTCTTCCAGTCGGATCGGCCCTGGATGTAACCGGAAGGGTTGTATGTCTGTAGAATAGACGCGACTGGAACGTTTGTCGTGGCCAGCCTCGTCATCCTCGTTAGTTTGGGCATATTCTGGCGATAGGAAAACTCGTAGCGCATAAGCCCACCCAGCGCATTGGTCAGGGTGCGGCTGTTGTCGTTATCATTGTAAAAAATTGTGGCCAGGTCGGCTCCACCAGCATGTTCATTCATAATGCCGCGACCGGTGGAATCATACGCCCAAGTTGAAAACCGGTTGCCCTTTTCATCGACAATCCCGGTTAATTGAAACGGCACATTTGAGTTCTCGTACAAATACTGCTGGCTCGTTGTGGGGCTGGTAGAAAATCCAGCGGATTGCAGTCGATCCGGAGCGCCTGAGCCCGAGCTTGAGTCGTAGGCATAACTCAAGACCAACCCATTCGGGCAGGTGACCGTAGCGAGGAGGTTACCTGCGTATGTCATTTGCAGCATCCGTCCGAACGAATCGCTGACTGAGATCAGATGATTATTGCCATCGTAAGTCAGGTTCTGCGTGTACCCATTCGGTTTTTGAATGGAAGTCAGCAACGCAATGTTTCCGCTGACCTGATAAGTCTCAATGGTGTCATCGTTGTCCACGAAGGTCCAAGTACTGCCGGATGAAGTGAGTTTGATACTGATGTCGCTATCACTCACCCAAACGCCCCCGTTGAGGAAGAAATTGATTCGTTGGCCCGTGGCCCTTTCAGCGATTATCGGATAGCCGCCGCCAAGATAGCGGTCATAAGTGGAACGCCAGTTCTTCCCCAAGGTCGTTGCCGGCGTATTCAGGATGCCTTGACTGTTGTAAAACCTGACAAACGCAAGCGAGTTCGGGCCAGAAGACGCATAGTCCAGCGCTTCATGGTACATGTTTCCGGTGCCAATGCGGATGGGATCCGTCACGTATGGGCTTTGCTCCGGACACGCGCAACCCAGCGACTTGACACTGGATTCGACGTCTAACTCAAATTGCCACGAGGCTGAGTCATTCGTGGGGGACGTGCTGCAATTGGCAAAAATCTGGTAGGTGCCGGCACTAAGGGTGCCTGCTGTATTCGTGGTCCCGCCCAGCAAAATGCCGGGGCCGGAGAATAGGTTGGTGGCATTGCCGGTCTGGGTCGATTTGAAGCTGAAGCTCACCGTGTTGGATACCGTAAAATTGATTGCCAGGGTTGACACCGCGCTCGCGCCTGTCCATGACGGGTCAAGCAATGTGATGCGCGCTTCGGCATCTCCTTTGAACACGCCAGTTCCATCTCCGTAATTGGTGATTGACGAATTTTGAACCGCGCTTTCTATGGCGACCGGCCCGATGCCATTCGACACGTAATTCTGTAGGGTGTGATTAAAATCTCCATTGGTGCTGCTGAAGATGCCACTACCATTTTGACCGGTACGGATTTGCCGCGCTCCAGAGGAAAATGAAATTTGAGCCTGGCCAAAAACGGAGGTTCCCAAAAGGAAGATGACCAACAACCAGTTATGATGTCTGGATTCGATTTTCATGCCGGCAACGAAACTTAGTAGTTTTGGATAGGATGTGCGTTTTGTCAGGCGCGCGCTCACAGAACCTGCGCCATTTCTGAATGCCGAAGAAAATGGCAAGCTGGGAAGACTTTTCCAGAAAATCTTCACGGTTTTCATGGCCGAAATGTGTGTTTAGGTGTCCGAACGGTGACTAGCTGCCTTTTCCTTTGCGTCGGAGGCGAATTGAAATAATCTCCCTGCCAGCCTCATGCACTGGCCTGTGCCATCCGAACAAGGCGTTCCAACAAATGCTCCGGACATGCGGTTCTGGGCCGTTGCCAGGTGGACTTTGATTCTCGCCCTGTTGTTCCTTGGCGGCGGTTGCTCCACTGCGCACAAGGAAGCTTCCACCACGGCGTTTAATGTACAGGAGCTGGGAGTGGTTCGGGACGTCCTGCCGCTGGCGGTGCAGCCCGATCCGGCCAAATGGCGGCGACTGCAAGTCGGCATGACCGAGGGCCAAGTCGTCGCACTGCTGGGCTACCCCTACCGCAAAGATGCGCGCCCGGCCCCCACCACCGATCCGAACCTCCTCCGGTTGTATTGCTGGTATTACGGCGAAATCTCCTTCCAGAGCTTCATGACCAAGGGTGCACATTACTACGCCGTGTATTTCCACGAGGGGCTCGTGCATGAAATTCGTGATCCGTGGAATGGTCAATTTTCCCCGGATGGCCGGCCCACAGTGCCGGAACTGGTCCTGCCCGGCGCCGGGCAAACCCTCCACCACTACCCGAGATTCCTCGACTTTCGATGGCAGCCCGCCTCCGGGGTGTACCCCATCGAGTATGAGGTTGAAATCCAGGCGCTCACTGTGAGCCAGCAGGAATCCGAGCATTTCGAGGACTACATCACCAAGACTGTGGCCCAGAATCGTGAACAGTGGATCAAAGACGGGATGTCCCAGCGGGACATGACGAAAATGGCGGCCGACTTCGCCCAAGAGCTGCGGCGCGACCAGGCAGTGGTGAGTTCCTGGCGCTTCCGCACGCACGACATCTACGTGCCCCTGACCTGGGTGGGGTCCAACACGGGTCGCTGGCGGGTGCGGGGTGAGAATGCCCAAGGCGTGGGTGACTGGACAGCGTGGCGATATTTCGCCTTCTCCAGATAGACAACGAATTTCATGCAACTATGATCTGGATTGCCCCCTCGGAAAGAGACCCGGACAACGCCGTGCTGGAAAAGCGTCTCTGGGACAGCGTTGACCAGTTCCGCACCGAGTTCGCCTAATGACCCCGGAAGAAAAAGCCCGCGAAAAGATCGATGCGATGCTCATCGCATCCGGGTGGAGCGTCCAGACCAAGGATAAAGTCAACCTCTCAGCATCACGCGGTGTCGCTGTTTGTGAACTCTCCTTTAAGACTGGCGAACCCGATTACACCCTTTTCGCGGACGGCAAGGCCATCGGCACCGTCGAAGCCAAACCGGAAGGTGTAACGCTCACCAGTGTCGAGGAACAATCCGCCAAGTATGTCGCCGGTGTGCCGTTCGGTGTGCCCGCCTGGAAATCGCCACTGCCGTTCTGTTACGAAAGCACCGGGGCAGAAACGTTCTTCACCAACCGCCTTAATCCTCAGCCGCGCAGCCGCCGCGTGTTCTCGTTTCATCGCCCGGAAACGTTGCTCGCCTGGGTGCAGCAAGAAAAACAACTCGCCCAGCGGCTCCAGGAATTTCCACCGCTCGCCGTCGGCAATCTCTGGCCCGCGCAGTTCGAGGCCATCAAGAATCTCGAAATCTCCTTCGTGGCTGGTCGTCCGCGTGCACTCATCCAGATGGCTACCGGTTCAGGCAAAACTTACACCGCCGTCAATTTCATCTATCGCCTCGTCAAATACGCCGGAGCGAAACGCGTCCTGTTCCTCGTGGACCGCGGCAATCTCGGCGACCAGACACTCAAGGAATTCCAGCAATTCGTCTCGCCCGTGAACAATTACAAGTTCACCGAGGAATACATCGTCCAGCGCCTGAGCAGCAATCAGCTCGACACCTCCGCCCGCGTCGTCATCGGCACGATCCAACGCATCTATTCCATGCTCAAAGGCGAGACGGAAACCGCCGCCGATCTCGACGACCTGCCGATTGAATCCGCCGAAACGCTGTTCAAGCAGCCCGTACCGGTGGAATACAATCCCAACTTCCCCATCGAGGAATTCGATTTCATCGTAACCGACGAATGCCATCGCTCCATCTACAATCTCTGGCGGCAGGTGCTGGATTACTTTGACGCCTCGCTCATCGGCCTCACCGCGACGCCGTCCAAGCAGACCTTCGGCTTCTTCCAGCAAAACCTCGTGATGGAATACAACCACGAGAAAGCCGTGGCCGATGGCGTGAATGTCGGGTGCGACATCTACCGCATCAAAACGCAGATCACCGAGGGCGGCTCAAAGGTGGATGCTGGACTGTGGGTGGACAAACGCGATCGCCAGACGCGCAAGGTCCGCTGGGAACAGCTCGACGAAGTCCTCGCCTATGACGCCAGCGAACTTGACCGCGACGTCGTCGCCACCGACCAGATTCGCAAGGTGCTGGAAACGTTCCGCGACAAGGTCTTCACCGAGATGTTTCCCGGCCGCACCGACCTGCCAAAGACGCTTATCTTTGCCAAGGACGACACCCACGCCGACGACATCGTCCGCCTCTGCCGTGAGGTCTTCGGCAAGGGCAACGACTTCTGCCAGAAAATCACCTATCGCACCGGCTTCACCCGCATCCCGGTCGGCAAGAAGCTCGTGGATGGCAAGGAAATCGAGGTGTTCAAGTGGGAACGCACCGCCAGCCTCACGCCCGAACAGATCCTCAGCGCCTTCCGCAACAGCTACAACCCGCGCATCGCCGTCACTGTGGACATGATTGCCACCGGCACGGACATCAAGCCGCTGGAAATCGTCTTCTTCATGCGCAGCGTGGCGTCCAAGAACTTCTTCGAGCAGATGAAAGGCCGCGGCGTGCGCGTGGTGTCCGACACCGAGATGGAACAGGTCAACCCCGGCGTCAAACGCAAGACCCGCTACCTCATCGTGGATGCCGTGGGCGTGACCGAACGCGTTCAGACCGAATCCCGCCCGCTGGAAAAGAAACCCACCGTCAGCTTCGAGAAACTCCTCGATGCCGCCGCGCTGGGCACAACCGAAGTCGCCGCCGTCGAGTCCCTGGCTGGCCGTCTGATCCGCCTCGAACGCCGCTTCGACGCCGACCTCGAAACCGAGGTGGTCAATGTTGCCAAGGGGCAAACCCTGTCCCATATCGCCAAAGGCATGTTGGATGCGGTTGACCCAGACAAAGTGGAAGAGGCGTCCCGCCTCTTAATGGTAGAAGAACAGAGGCGAGACGCCTCTGCCACTGTTGCCACATTCCCTCCACTGAACTACTTCGATCCCGAAGCTCCCATCGCCTTCCTGTCCGGTGATCTCCCGCACTGGCGGCAGGAAGGCACGACCTACTTCGTTACCTTTCGGCTCGCGGATTCACTTCCGCAAGAAAAACTCAAGCAATGGCGTGAAGAACGGGAAAAATGGCTGGCCACTCATCCCGAACCGCACGACGAAGCAACACGAAAGGAGTATTACGACCTATTCCCGCAACGCCTCCAGCAATGGCTTGATGCCGGTTCAGGTTCGTGTGCGCTGGCATTGCCTGAAGTAAAGCAATTGGTCGAAGGTGCATTGCGTCATTTCGACGGTCAACGCTATCGGTTGCATGAATTCGTGGTCGCTCCGAATCACGTCCATGTCCTGGTTTCCCCGTCCGGCGAACACATCCTGTCCGAAATCCTCCACACATGGAAATCGTTCACGGCGCACGAGATTCTCAAAGTGAGCAAGAGTGGCAGAGCCGTCCCGGCTCTGAGCTTTGAAAACAACACCGTCTGGCAAAAGGAATCCTTCGATCACATCGTCCGTAGCCCGGCCAGCATGGAGAAGTTTAGGCAATACATTCGCAACCATGGTGGCTCTCAAAGTGGCAGCGGCGTCCCGCCGCTGTCTTATTCCGAACCCACAGCCAAACAGCGGCGGGACGCCGCTGCCACCTTGATCAAATCCGCCCTCGCGCCGCTCGCCACCAATCCCGACTTGCGCAACCTGCTCAAGAAAATCGCCAAAGCCGCCGAGCAGACCATCGACATCATTTCGCAGGACACCTTGCTCTACGCCGGCCCGGCGCAGAAGAGCACACAGAATAATGCCGAGACTGCAAAATCGTTCCGCGACTACATCGAGCAGCACAAGGCGGAGATCACCGCGCTCCAATTGCTCTACTCGCGCCCCTACAAACAGCGGCTCACTGAACCGATGCTCAAGGAACTGGAGAAAAAGCTCCGCGACCAGCACGCCGCCTGGACCGAGGACAATCTCTGGTCCGCCTTCGCCGCTGCCCAACCGGGCAAGGTCAAGGGCCGCTCGCAGGCCGGACGCTTTGCTGACCTCGTCGCGCTCGTCCGCTTCGCGCTGGAACAACAGCCCGTGC
Source organism: Limisphaerales bacterium (assembly GCA_044225555.1). GTDB lineage: Bacteria > Verrucomicrobiota > Verrucomicrobiia > Limisphaerales > JADLHS01 > JADLHS01. Next base: position 157,479 of record JBGAIM010000001.1, read on the forward strand.
TCGAACCGTTCGCCGAATCCGTCACCACACGCTTCAACGAATGGCTCATGAACAAGGCCAAAGCCGGCGTGAAATTTTCTGCGGTTCAAATTGCTTGGCTCAACCTCATTCGCGACCACATCGCCACCAGTCTGAGCATCGAGCCGGACGATTTCGATTACGCGCCGTTCAGCCAGCGCGGCGGACTCGGCAAAGCGCATCAACTGTTCGGCGAGCAACTGCCCAAACTGCTCGATGAACTCAACGAGGTGCTCGCGGCATGACCATATGAACCTTCACGACCGCCAATTTATTCACGCACTACTGCGAATGGCTGTTGAGCGGTTCAACGCTTCGATTGATCGCGAGACGCTGTTGTGTCCGCGAACGAATGACGTCATGAAGCCAGGTGATTGGCCTGCCGCAAGTGAAAGGGCAATTGCGCACAGACTTGCGTATTATCTTGAGCACATCCTTGTCCATGAATTCCGTTTGGCGGCGGACGCACGGATTTCTGTGGATTGTGAATACAACCGACACGGTCAGGCAGCGAAGACCCACAAGATTTCCGAAGAGCTTGTCCAGATCGTGCTCGCAGCGAAACGGAAGGCTGTTGAAATCGAAATCCAAGAACGAGAGCAAAAGAATGGCGCTGATGCTGAAGTGGACTCGCCTGAGTTTGTGTTCTCAATAGCGCCCGACATCGTCGTGCACCGAAGGCAAGTTGATGACGACAACCTCCTAGTGATCGAGCTTAAGAAACAGACAAACAAGGAAGATGCTCGTTACGACGACTTGAAACTCAAACAATTCACCTACCCGGACGATTATCACTACGAGTTGGGTGCGGCCGTGGTTGCGGTGGATGACGTGCCGGGCAAAAGACGATTTCTAACAATCGCTGCAATTTACGAAGACGGTCGAAAGGTTTGGCCAATGGAAGCAGAGGCGACTGAGTGAAGATATTGGCTACAAGATCGACGGACCGTTCCTGGTCTGAAGTGTCAAAGGAAAGTGGCACGGTTGCGCTTGGCGAGATGGCGGAAAGCCGCGTGGCTCAGGACGGGCCACCGAGCCGAGGAGAATTCACCTACATTGACATTAGCAGCATCGACCGCGAGACGAAGCGAATCGTTGAGCCGAAGGTTTTGCCCGTCGCGAAAGCGCCAAGCCGAGCAAAGCAGCTCTTGAAAGCTGGCGACGTGGTTGTATCCATGACGCGACCAAACCTAAATGCTGTCGCGCTTGTTCCTCCTGACCTTGACGGCGCAGTCGGTTCGACTGGCTTTCACGTGTTGCGCGCGAAGGATGCCGAACCGGGATTTCTGTTCTACGCAGTCCAGACGGCCAGCTTCATTGACGCGATGTGCCTGAAGGTTCAGGGGGCGCTTTATCCAGCGGTGCGTCCAAAGGACATTTCTTCTTTCTGCATTCATCCTTTTTCATTGAAGGAGCAGCGGCGGATTGTGGCGGAGATTGAGAAGCAATTCACGCGGCTGGAGGCGGGGGTGGCGGCGTTGCGGCGGGTACAGGCCAACCTCAAACGCTACCGCGCCGCCGTCCTCAAAGCCGCCTGCGAAGGCCAACTCGTCCCCACCGAAGCCGAGTTAACCGCAAAGAACGCAAAGAGCACCAAGGCGAAAACCAATTCTGTCTCTGCGTCCTCTGCGCTCTCTGCGGTTAAAAATCCGGGCTACGAAACGGGCGCGGAACTCCTGACCCGCATCCTCGCCGAGCGCCGGAAGAACTATACCGGTCGCGGCAAATACAAAGAACCCGCCGCCCCCGACACCGCCAACCTCCCGCCCCTTCCCGAAGGCTGGACGTGGGCGACAGTAGAGACGTTCGGCTTCGTGACAAAGCTTGCAGGGTTCGAATACACAAAGTTCGTGGAATATGACCCCGCCGGCGACTTGGCGGTCATCAAGGCAGAGAACGCTGGCCGAAGTGGATTCAAACGCACAGACTTCTCGCGAGTGAAGAGCAGCACTGTCGCAAATCTCACACGCTCTCAGCTCCAGCCCGGCGACTTGTTGATGGTGTTCGTTGGCGCTGGGACAGGCAATGTCGCTCGAGTTCCCGACGACCAACCATATTTTCTCGGCCCGAATATCGGAATGATCCGCATCCAATCGCGCGCCGTTTCGCCAGCTTACGTCGAACTATTCTTGCGCTCGCCGGTTGGCAACTCATTGGCGTTGGGATTTGTCAAAGCAGTGGCGCAACCATCCCTTTCGATGGGGACAATCCGAATGATTCCAGTCGCACTTCCCCCGCTGGCAGAGCAAACGCAGATAGTGGCGGAAGTGGAGCGGCGGTTGAGCGTGGTGGAGGAGTTGGAGTCGGTGGTGTCGGCCAACCTCCAGCGCGCCACCCGCCTCCGCCAGTCCATCCTCCAAAAAGCATTTACAGGACAATTATGAGTAACAGAGGTGCAGAGTTCAGAAAAACCGATCTTCAAATTCACTCACCACGAGACAACGGGTGGGCGGGTTCGCGGCCAGAGGCTTCATTGGGTGCGGCGGCTACGCCGGAACAAATTGCCTTAGCTCGCGAAGGATATTGTCGCGCATTCATCGCGAAATGTGTCGCTGAGGGTCTTCGCGCTATTGCGGTGACAGACCATCATGAAGGCGTCTATTGCTATAAAATCATCGAAACAAAGCAGAAGATGGTCGCCGAGGGTAATGCGGTAGACCTTTGGATATTTCCGGGCATGGAACTCACGTGTCGTGATTCTTGCCAGGCGATCATCTTGTTCGATGCTGAACTCCCCCAAGCATTATTCGAGAAGGTCCGGATGAAATTGGGTTTGCCAGCGGATGTAGCTCCAAATGCACCAAAAGGAATTCAGGTCGAGTTGCTTGACCAAAACATTGAAGATTTGCAGACCATTCTCGGTGAAGATAACGAGTTGACTGACCGTTTTATTCTCCTGCCACATGTGAAGCCGGGAGGCCATAAAACCGTTTTGAGGAAAGGCTTCCACAAGCGCTTTCGTGACATGCCCTATGTCGGTGGCTACATGGACCAGTGCTATCCTCACGAACTAGAGCCAGCGGATAAACGAATTCTGGACGGCGAGATCCCAGCATGGTCATCAGAGAAGCGCGGAGTAATTTCATGCTCAGACGCCCGGCACGAGGACTTTAGGTTAATCGGAAAACATGCGACTTGGGTCAAGCTGGCTTCCCCAACTGCGGAGTCTTTACGGCAGGCGATGCTCGCGCCGGATTCCAGAATTCGTTACGAAGAACCCAAGCTTCCTAGTGCGGTCATCGCCTCAGTCACTGTCAAAGGCTCGAAATACCTCAAAGACGGGACTTACAATTTTAACCAGCAGATGAACTCGGTCATCGGCGGAAGAGGGGCAGGAAAATCGACGCTCTTGGAATATGTCCGATTTGCTCTTGGATGCTCTGCGATTGATGGAATGTCGGGGCAAGGCAGAACATCTGAACGTCTCCAAGAGTTGCTTCTTTCGACGCTCGATCAAACGACGGGAACAATTTCACTCAATGTTTTACTGAATGGCGCGCCCGTTGTTGTTACTCGCGAAATGGCGAAGCGCTCCGTAATCAAAGTGGATGCCGCTGGTTCATCGACGTCGAGTTCAGTCGAGGAGGTGCGACGATTGATTCCGACTCAACAATACCGGCAGGGCGAATTGTCTGAACTCGCGCGCGAAGATGCTGCGAATCGCCTGCTTCAGTTGGTAACTGGCCAGGCGGCCAGTCAAATTGCGGAAATCGAAGCCAAGCTGAAAAAGAACAGCCAGTCATTATCTGAATCCCTCGCTAAGGCAGTGCGCTTGTCGGCTGCTAAACTCGCCCGCTCCCATGCTGAAACCCAAGCGAAGCTCTTGAAAGCTCAGGTCGAGAACCTGCAGAAGCAGCTCACCACGGGCAATCAACCAGCTACGCCAGCTATCACTGACCATGACAAATATCTTCAACAGCAGGTTGCAATCGAAAACACAACCGAACGCTTAAAAGTAATGCGCGAGCAGCTGGCTGGTTCTCTGGATGAGTTTGCTGCTGAAATGCGTGGTTTGGCGACAGCACAGCCGCTGATTCCAGGTATCGCGAAATTAACTCAGGCGTTTGAGGCTTTCCGCAATGCCGTAAAAATTGAACCAGATTCTAAAGGCGAACTCATTCAGCACCGTGATCGGTTGGTAACGTGGTTCGACACTATGATTTCGTCGCTTGAAGCCGCGGCGATTGAATGGAAGCCGACACTCGACAAGCATCAGGCGGATTACGATGAGCAGAAAAAGGCGTTACAAGGAAAACAATCAGTTCTGGATTCGATTGAGAGCCTGAATGTCCAGTTGCGGACCGCATCTCAGCAATTAGATGCCGCAACCATCGAGGAAACCACGCTCCGCGATGCCGACAAGCAACTCGATGAACTGCGCAAAGAGCGCGTGATTCGCCAAACAGAACTGCACGATCTGGTTGGCAAGCAGGTAGCCACAATCAAGGAAGCGTCATCTAACCTCGCCCGTGGTCAACTGTCTCCAACACCAGATTTTACTGAAGCGCATGAGGCGGTCAGAAAGGTTTTAGAGCTACCATCACTCCGCGAGGCACGGATTGATACGCTTGTGACCAGCATCCTGAAAGCTCCAGACATCGCCGCTCAGTGGAAAGCTTTGCAGGATGAAATGATTGCTCTGGTGAAGTGGAAGGAAGGCGCACCAACTGAAAAGGGCGTGCCACCGGTAACACCAATTTTACACGCGGCACTTGAGGATGGTTTCATGGATAAACTTCGTGAGCGGATTAGTGCAGACCGTGTTGCAAACGCGCTTCAGGCGATTCTTCGCCCTCGTGTGGAAATCTTTCAGCTCCGTGATGGTGCAGAAATCGAATTTAGGAAGGCATCGCAAGGCGAGCAGGCTGCAACGCTTTTGAACATTCTGATGAATCAATCGAATGGCCCGCTGATCATCGACCAGCCTGAAGAGGATCTCGATAACCGAATCATCAATGACATCATCCGAACGATTCGGAAAACGAAAGCTGAGCGGCAATTGATATTGGCGACTCACAACGCGAACATCGCCGTCAATGGTGACTCCGAGAACGTAATCGAGATGGTTCTCGGCGAGCGCAAAGCATTCGGGGCTATTGACGAGCCAGATGTTCGTGACGCCATCACAAAGACGATGGAAGGCGGCAAGGATGCGTTTGAGTTGCGGCGCAAGAAATACAACTTTTAGAAATCAATGAGCAACCCCACCGCCCTCGTCCAAAAGCTTTGGAACTATTGCAACATACTCCGCGATGACGGTTTGTCCTACGGTGATTATGTCGAGCAGTTGACGTTTCTGCTCTTCCTCAAGATGGCGGATGAGCAGTCGCGGTCGCCGTTCAACAAGCCGTCGGCCGTGCCCAAGGAGTTCGCCTGGCCCAGCCTGCTGGCGCGCGATGGCGACGAGCTGGAGACGCATTACCGGCATGTGCTCGAATCGCTCGGCAAACAGAAGGGCATGCTGGGCGTCATCTTCCGCAAGGCGCAGAACAAGATCCAAGACCCGGCCAAGCTCCGCCGGCTCATCGTGGACCTGATTGACAAGGAGCAGTGGTCGAGCCTGTCCGCCGACGTGAAGGGCGACGCTTACGAGGGGTTGCTGCAAAAGAACGCCGAGGACGTGAAAGGTGGCGCGGGCCAATACTTCACACCGCGCCCGCTCATCGCCGCGATGGTGGATGCGGTGTCACCGCAGCCTGGCCAATCGATTTGTGATCCGTCCTGCGGCACGGGTGGTTTCATGCTGGCGGCGCATGATCATCTGGTGAAGCACCATTCGCTGGATCGCGCCCAGAAGAAGAAGCTGCGCGACGGCACGTTCTTCGGCATCGAGCTGGTGGACAGCGTCACGCGGTTGTGCGCGATGAATCTCCTTCTGCACGGAATTGGCGGTGACTCCGAGTCGGAGTTGCCGGTGGTGACGAAGGATGCATTGGCCGGGAAGCATGGCGAGTATGACATCGTGCTGGCCAATCCGCCGTTCGGTAAAAAGAGCAGCGTGACCATCGTGAACGAGGCGGGCGAGCAGTCGAAGGAATCGCTCATCATCAATCGCGACGATTTCTGGGCGAGCACAAGCAACAAGCAGCTTAATTTTCTCCAGCACATCTTCACCATCCTCAAGCAGCACGGGCGCGCGGCGGTGGTGTTGCCGGACAACGTGCTGTTCGAGGGCGGCGCGGGCGAGACCATCCGGCGCGAATTGCTTAAGCAGGCGGACGTGCATACGCTCCTGCGCCTGCCGACGGGCATCTTCTACGCGCAAGGCGTGAAGGCGAATGTGCTGTTCTTCGACCGCAAGCCCGCGCAGGAAAAGCCGTGGACGGAGAAGCTCTGGATTTACGACCTGCGCACAAACAAACATTTCACACTCAAGGAAAGCACCCTCAAACGCACCGACCTCGACGACTTCGTCGCCTGCTACAATCCGAGGAATCGCCACAAGCGCACCGAGAGTGAGCGGTTCAGGAGCTTCACCTACGACGAATTGCTCAAGCGCGACAAGGTGAACCTAGACATCTTCTGGTTGAAGGATGAGGCATTGGAAGATTCCGCGAACCTGCCCGCACCAGAAATCATCGCCCAGGAAATCAGCGATGATCTGGAGGCGGCGTTGGAACAGTTCGCCACCATCGCGGAGGATTTGAAGGTTTGACCAATGACTTCGGCGGAACTCAGCCAGTGGCTCGCGGAACTTCACGGTGAAGTCCAGCAAACCAATCCGCAGTTCCCAAATAATTTAGTCGCCGGCTGGCCCATTCCGTTTTTTGGTGACGTGATTAACGCGCGAGTCCTAACCGTTGGGGTCAATCCGTCTGACCATGAGTTCAACGTGAACCGCCGATGGCATGAAGTTAGGTCAGTCAGTCAATGGCGGAGTCGATTGGACAGGTACTTCCAAAACACCGAGGTGCCGCCGTGGATCTGGTTTGAAACCTGGGCAATTTGTCTCAAACTGATTGACCTTGGTTACGCGCCCAGCGAAGCGGCCCATATTGATATTTCACCCCGGCCGACATCTCCGATGCTGTCGCCCGGGACGGACAAGGCCGAATTTCGCAGCATGGTGGACCATGATGTAAAATGGTTCTTCGACCTCTTGAACCGGCTGCCGCAAGTCCAACTGCTGTTGGTCGCCGGCCCCATCCCGCGTGCAAATGGTACAAAGCAGCAACTGGCAGCGTTTATTCGTGAGCATGCCCGAGCGCACGGCGCCGAATGGATGGACGGCGAACCGCTCCCAAGGTTGGTTTTCGCAGCCCGCCCACAAGGAATCCCGGTTTTTGTGTGCCGGTTCGAACCAGAATTGGACGGCTTGCACTCAATGATTCACCAAGTCTATAAGAGCTTCCCCGTCCTCCGTGGTTTGGCTGGTCCGCCGCCGCACAGAACTCCCATTGTTCCTGCGCGGCTGGATTGGCCTTCCGCCACAGGCAGTTACTTGCTCGGCTTCGGGTCACTGGAATATTTTGTGACCGTCTATCTAAAGGATCATTTGCCCGCAGCTGAATTTGAAAAGGTAAAGGAATGGCATTTGAAGGATCGACTCGAACGCATCCGCCAACATCTGGCGGGTGAGCATCGCCCGCAGTTAGAGCAGGATCGATTTGCGGCTTTGGTAGAGCGCGTGATTCCGTTGCGCGAGCTCCGCAATCACATTGCACACGGTCAGATGCACGTGCGCATCCATCCCGAGACCGGCGAGCCCAAAGTCACGCTGCTTAAGGCCAAGGAAGTAGATTTTGGCGGCCAGCCGGAAATAAAGGAACTGGGGTTTGCCGAGCTTGAACGAGCGCTGACGGAGATTGCCCAGGTTAATCGAGAGTTCGAGCGCTTTGCTGGATTCACAGATGAATCGTGAATTTGGAATATCTGTTGCCAAAGTTGCCCCTGATCGCGGCCTGGATTGACCAGACGTTGGCAGCGCACGCCAAAGTTGCGCGTGCTGTGGCTGGCCTGGGTTTTCAGCGCTTATGCAAGCAGGCCAGCAAGCCCCGCAGTTACGCGGGGGTTTGCCAGCTTGGGCTTTTGTAAACTAGGAGGTGCGTTTTCGGTCGCGCTTGGTGCTTTCGGTCTTTGGAAGCTTGTCCTTCAGTTGAGTCTTGGCTCGTTCCTCGGCTGGACTACCGTCGACGGTTTGATTGTCCGCATAGTCTTCCATCAAAACAGCAAAATCTCCTGACTCGATGGCATACGCGATCTCGCCCACTACCAGTGCCGTTTTCTTAACATTGTCCCAAAACTTGTTGTCATGAACCTTGTTGAAGTGGCCATACGTAAAACGGACAAACTTGATGTTGTTTGACTTATCTGCGCGCAGTTTCATCACCGATCGTTTGGTCTTCTTTTTCGGAGAGCCCAGCCCAGCGGCATTCAGGCCAGCCTCTTGACGAGTCACTGCAATACGATTGGTCGCCGCATCGAAAAGTTCGATCCGGCAGTAGAAGTGGTCACCATCAAGCTTTTTGCCATTCTCAAAGGTAGTGATGGCTGTAACTTTGCCGTCGTTCCCTAGGGAGAACCGAGTTGACGCATATTGGTGTTTCTCGAACCGGTGCTTAGGGGTCGTGGTAAATGGCGCCGATTCGACCTCCTTCCAAACGGCTTTTCCAAACGTGCTGAATTGTGATGCATGCAGGGCGAGGCTCGAAATAAGAAGGATCAGGGCGTGGTTTTTCATATTTATGGGTTTTTATTTGTTTGCTCTGGACGCGGTATGGACGCATCCCACCGATCAGAGCGAGATTTGGGGTCGAATCGGATCACAATAAATCACTTTCTCCGACAGGCTGATTTGCAAGCCCAGTTCACCTGCTGATTCCAACAGCGTTGCAGCGGGAGTAACTGAGAAGTAACTCCCCGCTAACCATTTCGGTCGCCAGAGCGACCCGTGAGCACTCGCTCGTCAGTATCCGCCAACCGGATAGTTCTACCCACGGGGATGGCCGGCAGGCGCCGCGCCAAGCATTGTAACCTTCCACGAACTTCAATGTGGGATTGAGGTGAAGACGATTATGAAAATATCCCTAAACAAAACCTCGCCCAAACCACACCAACCCACGCCCCTTGGCACTCACCGCTGGGTCCTTGGCCTTGTGGGCGCATCTATGCTGTTCGCCGGCCTGGCATTTGCCCAGCCGACCAACCAACCGCCACCAACCAACAGCTTTCAGGCGATTATCGACTCCTACCGCCGACAGGATTGGACAGGCAGTGGCCCCTATCATCGACCGGGAATGTATCGGGAGCAACGCGATGCCGTGCGCCAGTACAAGCAATTGGCCACCGCTGGTCAGAAGCCGCGGGAGGACACCGACCCGAACTCAGAGCCTGAGGCGAGCGAACCGCCATCCTGGCTGAAGGAACTCCGAGAACATGTCAGCTTCGAAGGGCACGGGAACGTCCAGTACTTTCGCTCGGACAACATCTTTAACACTGAAACCGCACCTGTAACGGATACGCAATGGGGCTACTTCGTCGGGGCAGGCGTGGACTTGAATTTGGGGGCTTTCCAGTTGGCCACCACTTACGACCAGTCCTGGTATCGTTATGATCATTACCGGGGCGCGGATTACAACGTTGGTTCGGTTCGCCAAGGACTCGGCTATGGCCATCCATTCCTGGATGGCGCCGTGGGGGTCAATCTAACTCCCTACTGGCAATACAGCGAACTTCGCAACGCGCAAACGGGGGTTCGCTTTTGCGAGCAACTCTCCTACGGAATGAACAATCAGATTGCGTGGTATCCCACTCGTTGGTTGATTGCCACCTTCAGCTACAACTTCGCTTTCGAAGAGGCCCAGGGCTCTGAAGCGCCAGACAAACTCCGCCAGGACTTCAATCTTGGATGCACGCTGATCCCGATCAAAGGCGTCAACCTTTACTTTTCGCCTTCGGTCCAATTCAGCCACGAAGCTGTGCAGGGTGGGAGCCGTCGCGACAACTCGTGGACGCCAACGGCCTCATTGACCTACCAGCCCTTGAGCTTTCTCGCGGTGGACGCTTCGGTCAGTTACACCGACTCCCAATCCAACACGCAGGGTGACAGCTTCAATGCCTTGGCTGGCACCGTCTTTGTCCGGCTGTTTTGGAACTTCTGAAAATCATCCTGCCGAATGAAATATCCGCGCCTCGAATCTTAACTAAAAACACTGAAACAAACACAAACAACACACAAAACTATGAAAACACAAACGAACAACAGCAAGCCTTGGAGCGTGGCAACCGCCCTCGCCTTGAGCGTAATCTTGGCACAAGGGCAAACCTCGCCAGGCATTCAGCCGAAACCAAAGGTGGTATTGCCTGTGTCCATGACCCCGGTCAAGCAGTCTCCAGTGAAGGCGAATGAGAAACTCAAGAAGGCAGCAACGCCGCTGCTTGCGCCAAAAAAGAATGGTCCTGCGCCGCTGGCCAGGAGCACGAATCCCCAGCCGCAGTTGAATTCCGCGGCCGGGGCACAGCCCTCAAAAAAGGGGGAGACAGGCAAAAAGCCAGCCAGTTCACCGACGAAAAAGACCGCCGATCAGGGGGCACAGAAAAGTACGAAGCAAGAGGCAAAGAAAGATTCCAAACCTCACCCAAGCGCTGCTCAAATACTTCATGGCGCAGGCCTCCCGGCGGAAATAGCCAACAACTTGGGCTCTCGAGTGGACAATGCTGATATTGAGTCGTTGAAGACGGCCAAAGCCGTGATGCACGCCGCCGGCCAGTTGCAGATTGCTGACGCAAGCCCCGCGCTGATATCAAAGTCATTGCAGGAGATCGTAAATCGAGGTTTGACCGATGTGTCGCCCGGCGGTGCGGTCGATAAATTGATTGGCGATGCCTTCGTTCAAAATTCCGTTTACCTCCCAAAGGGGGCCACAATACCCGAATGGGCGAATAAAGGTCTGGTCGTGCGATCCGCCTTGGCTGCAGCCCCGAACCTTCAGGCCGTAGGCATTGATCCTGGCACCCCAGCCTATAACTCTACCATGAACGATATCCTGAGTAAGGGACTCGTGGGCCAGGGCGCGAGGAACGCGGTTGGAGAAGCGATTATCAGAAATGCTCTGGGATCGAGTGATCTTCCAAGTTCTACAGCTGGAAGGGAATGGGATGTCGCAAAAGGCGTGATAAATGCCGCGGGCATTCTTGACTTTGGCGGCATCGAAAGGGGCTCAAGGACGTTTGACATCATCATGAATTCGGTGGTGAATCAGGGATTGGGGCCTAAGGAGGCTGGCAAACTTGCGTGGGACGCAGTGGAGACTGTCATGGATGGAATTCCAAATAATTCTGCTGGGGGCATTGGTGTCCGGGGCGGGCAATCCGGCCCAGCTCAGCAAAGTGGAGGAACCAGCCCGAACCAGAGCTCAGGAAAGGAACCGAACAAGCAAAATTCCTCCAACGATACAGATCGAGAATACTCGCCCCACGCGACGGACGGCTTCATAATGGAAATACCCGGGCATTTTGGCCCAGGAGACTCAAGGGCCGATAAAGAGAAGGCTTCGAACGGCTCCACCCCGGCTTCGACCACAACCGGCTCTCCAGCTAGCGGTCAAACCGATACGCCACCGGACGGCGACGATGCTGGTCCGGCCCCATTGGATTTCAGCGATGTGGATCCGACCGCCGGGGAAGTTACGGACCGAGAGCGCAAAGATGCCTGGAAGCCCGCGCCATCCTCACAGGAGCAACCGTCAACCGAACCCAAAGACAATGATAAGCCCGAAGAACAGCCCAAATCTGGTGAAAATGATCAAAAAGACAATCAGGGTGACGCCAACAAATCCCACGACGACAACAGCAATGACAAGCCCAACGAACAACAGGATGACAAGAACAAGGACACTAACGATCAGGATACGGGCAACAAATCCGCCACCTCGGAAGACCAAGTCTACGATGATGGCCGTCAGAATTCGCAACGACCGAGCCGCGCCGACTACCGCGCTTGGGCGAATTCAGGTGCTCGCCCCCCAATAGGCGCAACCCATGGCGCGCAGCCCGAAAACCCGACCGGTGGTGGCAACGACGTCGATTACACACACGGTTCTGGACCCATCTTCGACAAGAAAGGACATCTTCTAGGAGGTGACAGAAAAGACCCTGTCACGAAGGTGAAGCCACCGGTTAGTCAACTCTCTGGCCCGACTGCGAAACCGGGTGGGGCGCAACCCGAGAGTCCCAGTGGCGGCGGCGTTGATCCCGGGTGGCAGAGTGGCAGCACCAGCGGCGCTCCTCTCCCGAAGGACCCCAAAGGCGCGCATTGAGCCAAAGCCAAACAAAACTACGAAGAAAGGAGTCCAAGATGAACACTGAAAAACTTCTGAATGCGGCGCGCGTGTCGGGGGTGACTGTGGTGATGGGCGTACTAATTGCAATGGCAGCTGAACGCGACTGGCACCCAACAAGCAATCACCTCAGTGGAAAGCGAGTTATGCCCCACGACTTCTTGCTTGCAGGAGGTCCACCTCCGCCAGTGAAGGCAACCAAACCTAAGCCCGCACAGCCTGTGGAGGTCAAGATTCCAGCCAAAAGAGTGGTGAAGCGCGCGGCTTAACGCTGGGGACCATCCCGAAGTTGGTTTGCCTGAGAGTTCTCTCTCAGGCTCTTCTTTTCCAGAAACAGAATTCATCGATGGATTCTGCGTAACCTTCGAAAGGTTTTCGTGTGAGGAAAAGGCAACAGACACTTCCGGGCAAATTGGTCCGCGTGTCCGAGAAGACCTGAACGAGCAAAAACAACCAGCAATCCAATTGTTATGAAACTCAACAATCTCCAACTTCGTTCAACGATGAAGCTCACGGCGGGAACCCGCGAGATCCTCCTTCCAATCGGTGTCGCATGTGCATTGCTCCATTCCGCGTCCGCCGGCATCCAATCGGGGCTGCCTGACGAGGGCACACAGGGGGGGCGTGGACCTGCCACATTCTCGTCATCGCCGACGGCTTCCCTTGGCGACAACCAAATGGACGAAGTGGTGACGGAGATCATCAGAGCCAGAACCCTCCATTCGCTGCGCTTGGCGGTAAGCCGCTTAGGTAGATCCGCCTCAAAACCCTCGGACTACGCGGCGGTGAAGGCCGCAATCACGTCCGTCTCGGACCGTTATCCCAATCTGTCTCGAACGCAACGGGAGGCGTTCTCAACCATAATGGTTCAGTTGTTGGTTGATTGCCGCCGCGCAGGAGCCAACAAGGCCGCTTTGTTCCTAGCGATTCGTATCGAGGCCTTATCCGCGGTCTATGCCGATACGCCCAACGAACTCACGGATTCTCTTGCCCACAACAATGAGCTGCGTGCCGAGCTTGATCAAGGCACCATATCCGAAGCGTTTCGCCCACTTGCCGATGTTCTTCCCGCAAACCGGCTTGCCCACGTGAAGCAGGTTTTTCTCGACTGCACAGAGAATGGTGACGTCCCCGCAACAAAGACAATGGCTCGCGCTGCCTCCGGCGAATCCCCAATCGAGCGCAGCGGGGATCGGCGCGGTGGAAACACTCCGTCAAATTTTTCCGTGTTGGTGGGAAGTTGGAGCGCCGCTGTCATTGGCGAAGCCAGCGGAATGTCCGTCGCGTCTTATTATACTTTTCGAGCTGACGGCACGTATTCGCGCACCTCGCAGGCGGCGTTTAGTGGGGGCGGTGGCACCTACATTGGCAGGCCCGGCCAATCCGGTGGAAGTTGGAGTCTCGAACAGCGCACGCTACGCCTGACACCGGACAACGGTACGCCGTCGACGTTAAAGATCAGTAACCTCAGCAGCGAAGGCATGATCACCGTGCGTTCGAACGGGGATCGTATGCTCTGGGAGAAAAGGAAGTAAGTCGCACCAATCAATCACTGAGTCCAGCAGTCCGCTTTGAACGGCTGCTGGATCATTCATTGGGGCGACCCAGTTTCGATTCGAGCCAGACCTGCGTTGAAGATTTACTATCTTTCATAAAAACACAATACAGGCTAGATTCAGGTTAGCCTGCGTTGTTTGTTCCTGATGCCTCCGGCGCCATGTCCGAACCCCGCCGACTGGCCCCTCAATCAAACGAGTCCCGTCAAGGCATGCTTACGCGGTCGCTCAATGGCAGCCGCTGGTTGTGGCGCGAAAAACTGATGACACCAAAAGCATAACGACGGTTGCTAATTCACCAGCTCCACCCAGGCGGCCCAAGACGGCGGCTGAATACTTCGCCGCAGCTGTTCAATCCGCCTTGTCTCAGGTGCGCCACCCTTTAGCATGCCGGCATTCAACCTATGGATGCCGATCCCGCCTCAGAGGGAATGCGCCAGAATCCGGTGTTCTGTACCACCCACTGGACTGTGGTTTTGAATGCTGCGCGTCACAGCACGACGCAGCATCAAGACGCGTTTGCGCAAATCTATCGCGACTATTGGTACCCGCTCTACGTCTATATTCGTCGCCGTGGTAATTCGCCCGCTGATGCCGAGGACATCGCCCAGAGTTTCTTTCTCCACATGATCGAGAAGCAGGCATTGGAAGGACTGGAGCGCGAGGGCGGCAAATTCCGTTCGTTCCTGCTCCGTTCCTTGGATAACTTCCTGGCCAGTGCCTGGCATCGGGCCCGGGCGCAAAAGCGTGGGGGCGGCATCCAGCCACTTTCACTTGATTTGGACCAGGCCGAGACACGCTTCGTAACAGAACCACCCACCACCGATACCCCGGAAACGATTTTTGAACGGCAATGGGTGTGCACCTTGCTGACCCATGTCCTGGACCGGCTGCGGCTGGAATGCGAGACAAACGGCAAAGCACCGCTCTTTGCGGACCTGCAGCCTAACCTCCAAGGCGATCGCAACGGCCAGCCGTACGCCGAAATCGCGACTCGTCATCAGATGAGTGAGGGCGCGGTGAAGGTGGCGATGCACCGCCTGCGTCAGCGCTACGGTGAACTGTTACGCGATGAGATTTCCCGGACCGTAAGCCGGCCCGAAGAGGTGGACGATGAACTCCGCCGTCTAGTCTCGGTGGCGGGAGGTTGAACTCCGACATAGGCCGATTTGGCTGTAACCTTCACCAGTTTTTTCTTTGTGAATCAGTAGGTCATGTCAAAGCGCGTCTGTCCTGATTGCGGCAAAGAGCTGGCCCTTCAGACCCTTGCGGGTTTGTGTCCTCACTGTCTACTAAAGCTCGCCGAAAGAGCTCAGCGTGGCAAAATCGAATCGGACGATCCGCACGTGCCAGCCCCCCTCGTAAAGGCGTTTCCGATTCATTTTTCCACCGAAAAACCCGGAGACCACATCGGCCGCTATAAGCTCCTTCAAGAGATCGGTGAGGGCGGAATGGGGACGGTTTGGATGGCTGAACAGGAGGAACCGGTTCGCCGCCGGGTGGCGCTGAAGGTGGTCAAGCTGGGGATGGACACCAAACAAGTCATTGGCAGGTTCGAGGCCGAGCGTCAGGCGTTGGCGTTGATGGACCATCCCAACATTGCCAAGGTTCTGGATGCAGGAGCGACCGATACGGGCCGGCCCTTCTTTGTAATGGAACTGGTCAAGGGTATCCCAATCACGAAGTACTGTGATGATCACAAGCTCAATCCTGAGTCGCGCCTCAACCTTTTTGTCGATGTATGCCGAGCTGTCCAGCACGCGCATCAAAAAGGAATCATTCATCGGGACATCAAGCCGACGAACATCCTGATCGCCAACCAGGATGGCAACCCCGTTCCCAAAGTGATTGATTTTGGGATCGCCAAAGCAACCGACCAGAAGCTCACCGACAAAACAGTCTTTACGGCGTTCGAACAGTTCATGGGGACTCCCGCCTACATGAGTCCCGAACAGGCGGAAATGAACGCTCTGGATGTCGACACCCGCTCCGACATCTACAGTTTGGGCGTGCTGCTCTACGAGTTACTTACAGGCAAGACTCCCTTTGAAACAAAAGAGCTGGTTTCGGCCGGAATCGAGGGGATGCGCAGATTAATCCGAGAAAAGGAGCCAGTCCGGCCTTCGACGCGAATTAGTTCTTTGGCCAATGCTGAGTTGACCAGCGTCGCACGGCAGCGTCAGTCCGAACCACCCAAGCTGATTAGTAGCCTGCGTGGTGACCTCGATTGGATTGTGATGAAGACGCTAGAAAAGGACCGCTCCCGCCGTTACGACACGGCCAACGGCCTGGCGATGGACATCCAGCGTTACCTGAAAAGCGAGCCGATCGTTGCGCGCCCTCCGAGCCAACTCTACCGGTTCCAAAAGACGTTGCGCCGCAATAAGCTCGTGTTTGCAGGAACGGCCGCGATAGCCGGGGCCCTACTTCTCGGTATCGTTGGCACCTCGTGGCAGGCTTTTCGAGCCACCCGCGCAGAACAGAACCGGAGGCAGCTATACGAGCAAGCTGAGGCCGCCCGTGCAGCGGAAGCGAAGGCCCGGCAAGATGCTGACGCACGGGAACGAACTGCACGACGGAGCGCGTATGCATCAGATGTGAAGGCCGCAACCCTGGCCATCGAGGAAGGTAATCTCGCCCTAGCTGCTAGATTACTGGCGGCTCACGTGCCAATGCCCGGGCAGGAAGATCTTCGAGGGTTTGAGTGGCGCTACTTGTGGGGTCAGAGCCAGGGGCAGCAAAAACACACGTTTATTGGGTCCGGCGGTCCCGTTTATTGCATCGCTTACACTCCCGACGGTAAGATGCTGGCTTCAGGCAATGACGATGGGACGATAACGCTCTGGGATATCGCCACCGGCGACGTGGTTGGCACCTGCCGCGGGCATGGCGGGCGCGTGATCTCCGTAGCCTTTTCGGGCGATGGGAAGCTGGCCAGTGGCAGCGAAGACGGTCATGTTCGACTGTGGGACGTCGGTAGCCGGAAAACCATCTTCATTCAGGAATACCGCCGCCCGCGGGTAGCCTTCTCCGGTTCCTGGTTGGCGATTGCGCCCGGTGGCACACCCAATGGTGACGAAGAAGTCGGCGAGGTTGAATTGTGGGACTATGCTTCAGGGCGGCAGTTGCATCGGTTGCCCGAATCAGGTAATCGGATCGCCTTTTCCAATGACGGCAAGATGTTGGCAACCGGAAGCAGAAACGGGCAAATAACAATTTGGGATCCGGCCAATGGCGAAAAACTTGACCGGGTATTCGGACGGCAAGTTCGAGCGATGGCCTTCTCGCCAGACCGTGGCCTGTTAGCTTACGTGCTCACCGGACAACGCGTCGTCTATCTTCGAAATCTCAAGCAGAAGGGTCAGTTCACCATGGTTGAGGAACTCGGCACCATCGTACAAGACATCGCCTTCTCCCCTGACGGGCAGTTGTTGGCGATGGCCAATCAGGACCACACCGTAAGTCTCTGGAATGTTGCGGCTCGTAGGAAAGTAGCCCAAATGCATGGTCATTATGGTGAAATCTGGGCGGTGGCTTTCTCGCCGGACGGAAAGTCCTTCGCCACCGCAGGGTTGGACGACACGATCCGAGTGTGGGATTACAGCTCAAACATGACGGCGTTGGTAATTACCAATGCCCTGATCGACAAATGGAGTTGGGTAGGTCACCCGGTTTTTTCTTCGGACGACAAAATGTTCGCGGTTACGGTGCGCAACAGTGGACTCGAACTAAGAGATACGGACTCGGGGAGTCGGATCATCCAATTACCGTCCAGTGGCCTACCCGTCGGCTTTTCTAGGGAGGGGCAGCTGCTGGCACGAGACTCCGGGTTTACGGGACTTACATCGTGGAACCTTCGCAGCGGCACTGCGGACGGTGCGAGAATAGCCTTAGGCGTATTTCCGGGTGGCATATTTGCGAACGCCGTTTCTTCCGACCTCCGATTAGTAGCAACCGCCAGCAAGGATTATCTCGTGGTTCGCAGTATCACCAATGGAGAATACCTGATGGGCTTCGGGACACCATCCACCGCGCGCTGTGTTGAATTTTCCTCCGATGGCAGATTCTTGGGAACGGGACATTTTGACCGAATGGCGAGAATCTGGGACGTGACAAAGTCGCAGCTGGCCTGGACGATTGGTGGCTTCCACGACACGGTGGGTGACGTTGCTTTCAGTCCCGACGGTAAATTACTCGCCGCGGGAAGTTGGGACTCCACGATACAGGTATTCGATTTTCAGACTAGGGAAGAACTGACGGTGATCACCGGGCACAAAGGAGCTGTCGTGCGCCTTGCCTTCTCGAACGATGGAAAGACCCTTGCCAGTGCCGGGGACGATTGTACGGTTAGGCTATGGAATGTTGCTACCTGGCGTGAGCTGATCACGCTTAAGACCGACTGGCCAGCTCGCTACCTGGCTTTCTCTCCGGCGGGGCGAATACTTGCTACAGGAGGAGACAATGGTAAGGCACAATTTTGGCGGGCCCCAATCCTGGCGGATTTTGAAAAATCGCTAACCCGCCCGACAAATGGACGATCACAGTCGCCAACCGAGGTCAGCGCAGTCCTCGCCGCAAAAGGCGAAAGCACAAATCACACGGAGTTTTCGAGGTGGACGAATGCCAATAACGCTGCGCTCAAGGCGCAGGATCTCACGCAGCGGATGGGCCGATCTGGCCGATGGCGTGATGGGATCACCGAGGCACGCCAGGCCATCGCGTTGGATCCAGCCAACGAAGAGAACTATTTCGACTTGGCATTGTTGCTCGCCGCAGCAGGTGACGTTGAGGAATATCATGCTTTCTGTCGTAAATTTGCTGAGCAATTCAAGACCACGCGTGACCCGGTCCTGGCTGAACGAATAGCCAAATCATGCCTCGTCCTGCCACTGTCCGGTGCGGATCTAGAAGCAGTTAGCCAGCTGGCGGATATAGCGGCTGCGGCCACTGACCGTGAACGGGGATGGGCCTCTTGGAACCACCTCTGTCAGGCCCTTGTACAGCACCGGCGCGGAAACCCGCAGGCTGCCTTGGAGTTGGCCTCCAAGAGTCTCGCCGCAACAGGCCTGGCTGATTATCATCGCTATGCCTCGGCATTCATGGTTATTGGCCTGTCGCACCAGCAACTCGGAAATTCAAATGAAGCACGCTCAGCGATGGAGCAGGGAAAGGCGATCATCAAAGAGAAACTGCCGAATTTGGAAAGTGGTGATCTTGGCACCTACTGGCGCGACTGGATCCTCGCTCAGGCGCTCCGTCAGGAAGCAGAGATGAGCATTAAGTAGAGGTGATCCGAGCCTGTGAACTGCAAATAGTGGCACAGTGTCTCCTGAGTGCAGCTCAAAGAAATAGCGCGGGACCTTTTCAGTCGCCGCGCCATCAATTGCGGGCCGCGTAATTGTGGTTACGGACCGTCGTGGCCTGCTCTCGCTCAATCCACCAAACAATAGGTTCCGTCCGCGAGATAAAATGTGTGTGATTGCGCTGCCAGAACCTTCGGTCGGATTATCTTCATACTAATTGGCCACCTGAAGGTCAGGTAGGCGTCACGAGGCATTATGTCAATGAGTTGCAGTTGGTTGCCCGCGACAGGACTCGTGCCGTGAGCTTGAGCACTCGGGGCGGTGTGACTCATTTTCGCAATGCTGACCGTGACAATCGCTAGGACAGCGAGGACTGCAAGTTTCTTGGTAGTGTTCTTCATAGTTTTTGATGTTGTTTTGTCGCTTTTGTATACTTCAACCAGCGTTCGTTCCACCTTGCTGGATTTGCTGGTGGGCGCTGGCCTTCACTTATTCCTCATAGGTTTTCTCTGCGAAGGTTACAAAGTGGTTTTTCCAATTTCGGCCAAGAACGATCCCTCTTGCGTGGATGGCCTAGACACTTAGCATGGGCTTCCTCGCCCGGTAGGGTCGGCATCTCACGGTTGCGCGGCGAGAATGTAACCTTGTCGTCCGTTCTCTGTGTGAATTGGTAGGCCATGTCAAATCGCGTATGTCCAGATTGCGGAAAAGAACTGCCGCTCCAGACCCCTGCGGGTCTGTGCCCCCACTGTTTGCTGAAGCTCGCGGAGAGAGCCGCGCCCGCCGCCCCGCCGCCATTGATCCCCCGTTCCTCCGAACAGCCCGGCGAGCGCATTGGGCGCTACAAACTGCTCGAAGTCATCGGCGAGGGTGGATTCGGCACTGTCTGGCTGGCCGAGCAACACGAACCCGTCCGGCGCAAGGTGGCGCTCAAGATCATCAAGCTGGGCATGGATACCAAGGAGGTCATAGCCCGCTTCGAAGCTGAACGCCAAGCCTTGGCGTTGATGGATCATCCCAACATCGCGCGAGTGTTTGATGGCGGCGCAACGGAAAACGGCCGGCCTTTTTTCGTGATGGAATTGGTGAAGGGGGTACGTATCACGGACTATTGTGATACCCGCCGCCTGAACACGGAAGCCAGACTCAAGCTCTTCATCGAAGTTTGTCAGGCCGTGCAGCACGCGCACCAAAAGGGCGTCATTCATCGCGACCTGAAGCCCAATAATGTGCTCGTCACCGAACAGGACGGGCGTGCGGCGCCCAAGGTGATTGACTTCGGCATCGCCAAGGCCACTGGGCAGGAACTGACCGACAAGACGCTCTTTACGCGTTTCAACCAGATGATCGGCACCCCCGCCTACATGAGCCCCGAGCAAGCGGGCATGGGCAGCCTGGATGTAGACACGCGCAGCGACATCTACTCGCTAGGCGTGCTGCTGTATGAACTGCTGACAGGGAGACTACCATTCTCGAATGAGGAATTACTCAAGGCCGGATTGGACCAGGTATTACGAACGATCCGGGAGCAAGATCCCCCGAAACCCTCCACACGGTTGAGCACATTGACGAAGGAGGACTTGCAGACGGTGGCCCAACGGCGTGGTGCCGAACCTGCGCGGTTGAGCCGGCTGGTACGGGGCGAACTGGATTGGATTGCGATGAAGACGCTGGAAAAAGACCGCCGGCGCCGCTACGAACAGGCAAATGGTCTCGCCAACGACATTCAACGATTCTTGGCGGATGAACCCGTTGAGGCGCGTCCTCCAAATGGAGTCTACCGGCTTCGAAGATTCATACGGCGGAACAGACTCACTTTCACAGTTGGTGCAGTCCTTGTGGTAGCAGTCGCGCTTGGGATGGCAATCGAGGCCCGACAATCGGCTCGCGCCGCCCGGTCGGGAACTGTGGACAGCAAGTATCAACGCGACGACCAGACACAATCGAATTCGCCAGCCACGAATCAGCAATCGAGCGATCTAGCTGAAAAGGAGGTCAAAGATGTGCAGAGGGAAACTACCGCAGCCACCGGGGCTCGGGAGAACGAGCAGTCTTTTGAACTCGCGCTGAGAACCGGAATTGATGCACTGAACCGACTCGATTTCAACTACGCGCTTAATGAAGCCGTCATCGCGCTAAGTTTTCGCACCAATGATGCAGCCGCCCTGAAGCTGAAATCGGACGCGGAAGCGGGATTAAGCAGGCTATTTCTACTTACCCAGAAATTGGCAAAACTTGACAATGAACTGGATACCATGATGGCGATGTTTGGACTCAAACGTAACAATCAGCGTCCTACGACCTCAGAGGCCAGTCAGATAAAGAGACTTTCAATAATTGATCGGCAAACGAAGGAGTCCTACCTCGACCGAGTTTCATGGCTTAGACGAGAGTACGTAGGGGTTGGCAACCTTACGCCTGATCGCGAAAACGATCTGAAGAATTTGAAAACAACGATTCAAATGTGGCCGGATTGAGTTTGATCCTTAACAACCAAAATCTCCAATCTGACTTGTTAGTGAGCAAGCGTTTCCTAGCATCGGAAGCACAAAATGCCAGATCTCTGACACTGCAGGGTGTGGTTGGAAGAGATGTAACCTTGGCGAGCGTTTGCTGTGTGAATCAGTAGGCCATGTCAAAACGCGTTTGTCCCGATTGCGGAAAAGAGCTGGCACTTCAGACCCCGGCAGGGCTGTGCCCTCACTGCTTGCTGAGACTCGCGGAGAGAGCCGCGCCCGCCGCCCCGCCGCCATCGATGCCCCTTTCCTCCGAACAACCCGGCGAGCGCATCGGCCGCTACAAGCTCCTCGAAGTCATCGGCGAGGGTGGCTTCGGCACCGTCTGGCTGGCCGAGCAACACGAACCCGTTCGGCGCAAGGTGGCGCTTAAGATCATCAAGCTGGGCATGGACACCAAGGAAGTGGTCGCCCGCTTCGAGGCCGAGCGCCAGGCACTGGCACTCATGGATCACCCGAGCATCGCGCGCGTTTTCGACGGCGGTGCGACGGAAAGTGGCCGGCCGTATTTCGTAATGGAATTGGTCAAAGGGGTGCGGATCACCGAGTACTGTGACGCCCGCCGCTTGAACACTGAAGCGCGGCTTAAGCTCTTCATGGAAGTTTGCCAGGCCGTACAGCACGCGCATCAGAAGGGTGTCATCCATCGTGATCTCAAACCCAACAACGTGCTCGTCACCGAACAGGACGGGCGGGCGGTGCCCAAGGTAATTGATTTCGGCATTGCCAAGGCCACCGGACCGGAACTGACGGACCAGACGTTCTTCACCCGGTTCAACCAGGTGATCGGGACGCCTGCCTACATGAGTCCCGAGCAGGCGGGCATGGGCAGCCTGGATGTGGACACGCGCAGCGACATCTATGCGCTGGGCGTATTGCTCTACGAACTTCTGACGGGAAGAACGCCCTTCGCCAATGAGGAATTGCTCAAGGCCGGCTGGGATCAGGTGCTCAAGATCATCCGGGAACAGGACCCGCCCAAGCCCTCGACACGCTTGAGCACGTTAGCCAAAGACGACCTACTGCGGGTGGCCCAACGCCGAGATGCCGAGCCGACGCGGCTAAGTCGATTGGTGCGCGGCGAACTGGACTGGATTGTCATGAAGTGTCTGGAGAAGGACCGGGCGCGGCGTTACGAAACGGCCAATGGCTTGGCGAGTGACCTTCGCCGATTTCTCGACCAGGAGCCCATCATCGCGGCCCCACCTTCCGCGTTCTATCGTTTCTCGAAGTTCGCGAGACGGAACAAGACCACCGTTCTTACAGCGTTGGGTTTTGCCTTCGTTCTGCTCATCGGATCGGTCGTTAGTTCTTGGCAAGCTGTCGTGGCAAACAAAGCGAGGAACGAAGCGACTCAGGCAAGGCTTACCGAAAGCCAAGCACGTCTCCATGCAGAGGAGCAACGACAAGTATCCGAACGCAACCTATACGCAGCGAATATGACCCTAGCTCAGCAGGCTTGGGAGGAGCGCAACATGGGGCGGATGAAGCAATTGCTAGAGAAGACCCGGGAGTATCCCAACCGCGGCTTTGAGTGGTATTACTGGCAAAGAGAAGCCCATCGCGATTTGAGAACTCTCCGGGGACACACTGGTCTTGTTTGGTCGGCAGCCTTTTCGCCAGATAGCAAACGCATCGTCACCGGTAGTGAGGATACGACCGCCAAAGTATGGGATGCACTAAGCGGCCAGGAAATGCTGACCCTCAGGGGGCATACTAACAGTGTTCTCTTTGCCGCATTTTCCCCTGATGGCAAGCGGATTGTTACCGCCAGCGTTGACATGACCGCCAGGGTGTGGGATGCGCTTACTGGAAGCGAACTCCTTACTCTTAAGGGCCACAGCAACCGACTCGTTTCTGCTTCTTTTTCGGCGGATGGGAGGCGGATTGTCACCGGAAGTTACGACGGGACAACCCGAGTTTGGGATTCCGAAAGTGACCGTGAATTGCTCAATCTTCAGAACAGGTCCGAGCCTTGCTCTGCCTGGTCGCCCGACGGCGAAAAAATTCTTACTGGAATAACCTTGTGGGACGCCTCCAGCGGTCGGCAATTGCTTACGCTGGAAGGGCACGCTGACGGGACTGACATGATTAACTCGGCTACATTCTCTTCGGATGCGAAACTCATCGTTACAGGAAGCTGGGACGGCACTGCTAAAGTGTGGGATGCAGCTAGTGGAAAGGTTTTGAGGACGCTAAATACGCTCGTCACGTCTGCTTGTATCGCTTCAGATGGCCAACTGATTGCTACGGGACATGATGACGGGGCCACGAGTCTGTGGGACACAATGAGCGGTAAAGAACTCCTTGTGCTAAGAGGCCACACCGCGCGGATCAACTCTGTTCAATTCTCGCCTGATTCTAAGCAAATTGTGACCGCCAGTTTCGATCACACGGCCAAAGTATGGAGTGCCGCGCGCCAGCAGGGCTTCCTTTCGCTTATCGGACACCGGATGGGAATGGACCTTGCCGCAGTGTCCTCGGATGGTCATTTGTTGGTCACAGTAGAAAGCGACTCGAATCAGGTGGCCAAGGTGTGGGAGCTAACCAGTGGCCAGGCGCGGCTGGTACTTGCCGGCCATTATGGATTTGTTAGTTCCGTAGTTTTCTCTCCCGATAGTCACCTGATTGCCACTGCCAGTTCCGATGGAACTTGCAAAGTGTGGAACGTGGCGGATGGGAGGGAAGTGCAGTCATTCGGGGCGCACAGTAACTACGGTATATCCTACGCCCTGGGCTTTTCTCCTGATGGTAAGTTTATTGTCACCGGAGGCTCCGGACGGAAAGCTAAGGTATGGGACGTGAACACAGGGCAGGAGTTACTGAATCTTACTGGACACGCTTCGAATATATGTTCTGTGTGCTTCTCTCCCGACGGTAAGCGGATCGTAACCGGCAGCAAAGATCACACAGCAAGAGTCTGGGATGCCATCGGCGGATCCTTAATCCTCACTCTGGCGGAACACAATGACTGGGTGCATTGTGTTGGCTATTCGCCCGACGGCCGTTTTATCGTAACTGGAAGCCGGGATGCAACAGCCATAGTCTGGGATGCGGTGAGTGGTCGTAAGATCACCACCCTCAATGGTCACCAATATTGGGTTGACACTTGTGCATTCAGCCGGAATGGAAAGCGAATCGTGACCAGCAGCTGGGACCGCACAGTAAGGGTTTGGGATCCTTCGACAGGCTCTCAAGTGCTCGTGCTTAAAGCCGACACTACCAAGATCAAATCAGTAGGTTTTTCTTCTGACGGCCAGAAAATCGTCGCCGCACTATTTGAGGGAGCAGTGCGAGTATGGGATGCTGCGACGCCACAAGAGATTGCGATTTGGGAGAAATAAGAGAAATTTGTAATAAGCCGCATCTACGCACACCGGCTTGAACGCCTCGGCGTGTTCCTTGGGGGGTACCCCTCTTCGATTACCTAATCGGGACTTTGCCGTGGTATTCGTAATGCGACGGCGTGTCAAGCGGGTCCGGCCATCACATCCCTCGCAATTCCAACCCGAGGCGCCGATGTGGACGCCCTTAGTCGCGAGTGCCGCCGCTGCCCTATTTATTTGCTCCCGCTCGAAGACATGTCGCTAGCCTGCAAAGTCGTCCTACAAGGATCAATGGCAACCGAAATGGTCATCGCCCTATTGCAAAAAATTTTCGAGCCGATGAATGCATGCAATCAATGCCCTCCCCCACACACTCCGCCCCCCCCCCACCCCTCCGAGCCGACGGGACAGGACGGGACAAAAATTCTTCGTGATCGTGCGTTCAGGTGCGGTCGTGAGAAAATGGAGTTCGCCGATTCTCGAACAAAGTCGCATGTTCACGCATGACCATGAACAACCGTCTCCTTTCAACTCCCCCCGCCTCCACCATATTTTATGGCGTTATTCTGTGATCAAAAATCTGGGAGGCTTGACTTGCCGGGCGAGTCATCGGTTTGCCAGTGATCGCACCTTGGCGCGCAGTCCAGATTGGTCTTGTAGGCACTGCAACAGCGGTTCAACGTCGAGCCTGGAAGATACCACGACCATCTGCCGTCCATCGAAAGCCAGGACGCAACATTTCACCTGGCGGGTGGAAATGGCTTCGCCCGGCACATAGACGCCGACCATGCCTTCGCCATCCAATACCCCAACCAGACGCTCCCAACCGCGGGCATTCAACACCGAGTCGGCGGTCGTGAGCATGGCGGCACGATCCGGAGTTTTCGACCCGGCTGTCAGTTCGTAAATACCCACTTCGACCCCGCGCACGGTTTGCACGGCCGCTCGCGCTTCGGGGTCCAGCGGGACAAAGGCAAGCCCGGCGCGAGCGACCCCGAAGGTTGCACGGCCGATGTTCAGGCCGAGGTGTTGTCGCCACTCAGCGCCGCTGGCTTTGGTCAGGCCATTCCGCAACGCTCGCGTATCGGAACTCAAATGAAAGTAGCTGGCCACTCCCAGTGCGATCACGCCCAGCACGACCAGCGGGAACAGCAACGCCGCAATTCCCAGCCAGAGCCACTGGCGCCGGGCGGACGAATCAATCAACGGATGTGGCGGAGGTGGGTTCATGGTGACCTGGGTTTGCAGGGTGGCCCGCCGGGGTCGGGGCGGTCGATCGCCCGACACCCGGCAGCGGTTACGTTGATCACTTCTTGCCAGCCGTGCCGATTTCTTTGAGTGGGCTGATGTTCAAGCTCTCACCCAATGCCGAGATTTGCTCAGGCCGGATATCGCCAACGACATTGACCAGCACCACGTGCTGTGGATCAACCACGGTTACCGCCACCCCGGCCAGAGCTGAACCCGCGCGCGTCTGGGTGTAAACCCCGACGTCTTCGCCGTCCTTCCCTTGCACGTTGACGTTGCGTTCCCAGCCGTGACCGTCGAGATCCTGGCGGATACTCTGAATGCGCTTCTGCATCGCTTCGCGATTTTCGTCCGTCAACCCCACGACATAGACTTGAACGAGTTGGACGTTGCGCAAGAGTTTGGCGGCGTCCGGCTGTTCCTTTTCCAGGAGTTGGGCCGCGAAGGTGAGCAAATTGCTCTTCACGTGGACTTCCACGAATTCACCGCCTTTGCCAGGCGGTGTGAACTTGCCGAAGTCCACCAAACCCGAAGGTTCGGCGTAGGTCGTGAGACAAAGGCTGGCGGCGACGAGCGCCAGGGTGAATGGACGGCGGAGTAGTGTTTTCATGGTGATTTTGTTTTATGATAATTGAGGAATTAGTCGTTCCACGTGTAATACCCGCCGACGGGTCGCGATGTTTCAGGAAAATTGCCACGACGGGTTTTGCACCAGGCGATGGGTGGTTTCTCCCAGCTGCCGCGGCCAGAATTTCCCAGCCCGGAACATTAGCCATAAGCGATTTTCCGTTGCCCGCGCCGACTAAAACCGCACACTTGCACCACCTGCCAAATCTTATGAAAAGCAACACACGTCAAGGCCTTGCCGTTCTGATTGTCATTCTGGGTCTCGGGGCTGTTGTCGGCTGTGGGCCCGCTCACTTCATCAGCAACGCGGAGATTCCCACCGCTCAAACCCTCCGTCCTGTCATGTGGTCGCAAGCGGAACTGGCCGATCCGGCGTTCAAGAAAATCGCCGCCCCCGCTTTCCTCGACGCCGACTGGGCTGCCTTCACGGCGCTCGGTCAGCGTCTGCAGATTTCCAGTGCGAAGCTCAAGCAGGATTTCTCCAAGGGTGCAGATTGGAATGCACTAGCGGATGCCCTCGGGATTCACGCCGGGGAACTGCTTGACGCCGCCCGGTCAAAGGATAACAAGGCGGCTTCCACCGCGCTCGCCTCCACGCGCGCCACTTGTCGCGCCTGCCACAAGGAATTCAAGTGAGCTCCCGGTCTCAAGGCCAAAATAGTGGCTGCGGATTTCTTGCTTCGCTGGGAGCCGCCGATTACATCTATTCGCCATGAACCATCGCCATTTCCTCCTCAGCTTTGCTTTGGCCGCCACCCTGTCGGCATTTGCGGACGCGCCAAAACTCCCCGGCGTCGGGGACGCAATGCAGGAGTTGATCGCCAAAAACGAAATCGCCGGCGCGATCACGCTCGTCGTCACGAAGGACAAGTGCGTCCACCTCGAATCCACCGGCCTGGCGGACGTCGCCGCGGGGCGACCGATGACACCGGAGGCGTTGTTCTGGATCGCCTCGATGACCAAACCCATCACCGGCACCGCGATCCTCATGCTGCAGGATGAAGGCAAACTCAACGTCGCCGATCCAGTTGCGAAGTATCTGCCCGAGTTTGCCAATCTGAAAACGCCATCAGGCAAGCCTGCCAACCTGACCATCTCACAAATGCTCACGCATACCTCCGGCCTCGGCGAGGCGGGTGGCCCAGCGGCACAGCAGGCCAGGACACTTGGTGATTTAGTCCCGATCTGGCTCGCTGCCCCGATGCAATACGAGCCGGGCGCAAAATGGAGTTACACGCAGAGCGGCATCAACGCCGCGGCGCGCATCGTTGAGGTTGTCAGTGGAATGACCTTCGATGCGTTTCTCCAGAAACGGCTCTTCGACCCGCTGGGCATGACGAATACGACTTTTTACCCGACCGACGCGCAACGGGCACGCCTCGCCACCGCCTACGCGAAGAGCCGAGACACCGGCGCGCTGCAAGCGGTGCCTCCCCGTCCCGAGTTCGGCCCCCGCGACCGGCCACCCCAGGGGAATGGCGGACTCTATTCCACCGCGCCGGACTATGCGCGATTTTGCCAGATGCTGCTCAACGGCGGCACCCTTGAAGGTCGCCGCTACCTCAGCGCCGCAGCGATGAAATTCCTCACCACGCCGCAGACGGGCAACCTGCCAACCGGCTTCTTCCAGAACGAGACCTACGGCAATCACGGCCCGAACTACGGTTGGGGCATCACCACTTGCATTCTGCGCACGCCTCACGAGGGCGTGGCCGCGGTGCTATCGCCCGGCAGTTACGGTCACGGCGGGGCGTGGGGCACCCAGGCATGGATTGATCCCGTGAAGGGGGTGGCGTACATATTGATGGTTCAGCGAGCCAATTTTCCCAACAGCGACGCCAGCGACGTCCGCCGCGAATTCCAGAAGTCGGCTGCCGCCGCGCTGGCGAAATAGCAGAGCTGGGCGGTGCTAAGATTGCCGCCCGGTGGCATACTCACAACGAACCATTGGGAAAGGTTGCTATGGGACAGACACCCGATGACAAGATCGCCCGCTGGATGGAGGCAGCCGGGCAGACTGGCAAGTCTGACTCGGTCCGCGACCGCGTCGTGGTTGCGGGAGAATTCCTGGAGAAAACGGCGCGCATGAGCGAAGCCGACGCCGGCGCTTGCCTGGGCGGAATTGATTTTTCGAAGCCTGTGGTTGTTGTGCGGCTTCCGCCCGGAGTGTACGTGCAATACGTGCAAAAGCACAAAGGCGTTTGGTTCACGGCGACGGGACTCACGCCAGACCTGGTCGGGCTCGCCGGGGGCAAACGGTCTCGCAAGCTGTTCTCTCCGGTGGGCACCGTGGTGGCTCTGGAGTCCACCGCGCGGTCGATCAAAGACACGTGGACTGCTGATCGGTTATTTCAATCCATCAACCCGGCAGCCAAAGGCAAGCTGGGGCAGATGACCCGGGGCGGCGGCACGCAGTACGTCGTTTTCGATAAGAGCAGAATGCAGGAAATCTAGACTCTTTCGAGCGCCGACGGGAAGATTTTCGATGCCCTGGCCGAAGTTAACCGGGCTGGAATCATCCGGCGAAGAACTCTCGCAACCGCATCGTCCGATAGGCGAATATCCTTTCGACGTCGCGCCGGACGAACAGCCAGTTCATGAGAGCCCCACCGCGGGGTCGGTAACGGACCTGGTCCGTGCATTGCGTTCCTCCGTCCATTTCCGCAAACGTGTGCGTGTGGTGCCAGAGTGTGTACGGACCGCGCAATTGAACATCTACAAATCGGTGTGGCGGATTCCATTCGGTTATCTCGGTTCGCCAGCGAACGGGAATGCCGTGTATCCGGATCCGATAGTCAATGCGTGTGCCCGGGCGCAGCGTGATCGGCTTTGGGGTGAGAATCTTGAAACGCACCCAGGGCGGGGTGATGGATTCAAGATTGGCCGCGTCGGCAAAAAACTCGAACACCCCAGCCCGGGGACGTGGCAACCAAAGCTCGGAATCGAAGGCGAAGAAGTTCAGCGATGCTTTCCCGTTGTTGCCGCGTGGGGAATTTGTGCTAACCATGCCTCATGAAAAAGTTCTTCTCGCCCAACATCGACTCGCGGGGACGGATCATTCGCGGCGCACTGGGCGGATTGCTGGTCATTGGGGGCGTGGTGGTTTGCGGCTACAATGTCTGGGCGGCGGTCGCGGTGATTTTGTCGGGTGGATTCTGTTTGTTTGAAGCGGTGCGCGGTTGGTGTGTCATGCGGGCCTGCGGCATAAAAACAAAAATGTAATCACCCGGCCGGCTAGGCCGGCACGCGCATTTCTTCGAGGATCTCGTAAAGGTTGTTCAATTCCTGCGCTCGAATCGCCTCAATCTTTTTCAGTGTCGGCGCATACGATTCAGCGGCCCGCCCTCCGGAGATAATGCTGATTTCCGCGGGCAGGTGTTTGCGGAGGCTCTCCAATTCCTGCGGCAGATTCGGATCGTCGCCGGGAAAGACGATGCTCAATGCCACCGCCCGTGCCTTGTGCTGAATCGCCGCTCCCGCAATCTCGACCGCCGGCAGGCTCGTGCCGAGATACACCACCCGCCAGCCCATGTCGTTGGCGGCGGCCGCCACCATCACCGCGCCGAGTTCGTGGAGTTGACCGGCCGGCGTCCCGACAATCAACGTCGGGGCGTTGCTGTTCAGCGCGTACGACTTCGAGGAGCGGATAAGAAAGTTACGAATCACCGCGCTCGCGAAATGTTCATGGGCGGCCGTGATCGTTCCGTCCCGCCACAACTCGCCAATTTTTTGGGTCAGTGGTGAAATAACTTTTTGCAACAAGCCATGCTGGCCAAACGCCACCGCGGCGCGCTCGAGTTTTTCTTCCAGTTCCGGGGAGCTTAGCTTCTCAATGGCCACCACAGCCTCATCCACCGCGGCGCTGGCAGATTGCTTCTTGCCAGCAGCTATTGGCGGCGCCGGTAAGATTTCACCTGCCAGTTCCCGGAGTTTTTCCACCGGCAACCGCGCAACGTTACCAATGCTGTGCCCGGAGTGGGTGACTGCGCGCAACAGCGTCAATCGTTCGATCTCCGCGTCCGAATAAAGCCTCCGATTCGTGTCCGTCCGGTCGGGCGACACAGCGTCATAGCGCTTTTCCCAGATACGAATGACGTGCGGTGTCAGACCGCTTTTTCGGGCGGCAAACTTGATCGAGTGTTGAACTTCTGCCATTTGAAAAAACATAGACAAAAACTTAACACGAAGCAAGTGGACTATCTTAATAACATCTCACTAATCTCACCTGCAGTGCTTTACGCGGAAAGTTTTTCATTAAATCCTGGGAGGGCTGAACATAAACAAATAGTTGACAAACATTCTAGTCTTAGACAAATTCTAGACATGTTTAACGGCAACTACCTCTCGCTGGCTGGTAAGAAGTCGAATGCCTTGGTCCTGAAGTCGACAAGAATTTCCTCGGCGAGGAACATGCGAAGCCGCACCAAGCGCCATTCTTGTCGGTTGCCATCGGCCAATCCCCGGACCGGAGTTCTGAAGTTGAATCTGCTGCCCGTGAAGCAAGCGGCCGCCGTCTCACCGATTCCAGGACTTGAGACACATCGCGACCAAATGCGAGCAAGCATTCCTCCGGAGGCTGACTCGATTCTCTCCCTCTACATGCGCGACGCCGGGGAGGTGCCGCTTCTGACTCCGGCGGAAGAGGTCCAACTGGCCGACCGCATCCGACGTGGCGACGAAAGCGCCCGCGAACACATGATCCGCGCCAATCTCCGGTTTGTGATCAAGATCGCCCGCGAATACGAGAACCTTGGGATGCCGCTGCTGGATTTGATCAACGAGGGAAACATTGGCTTGATGAGGGCCTTGGAGAAATTCGATCCGGCCAAGGGCGGCAAACTTTCCACCTACGCAGTGCTCTGGATCAAACAACAAATCCGCCGCGCCCTGGCCAGCCAGGGAAAAACCATTCGCCTGCCCATTCATGTCGCCGACAAAATTTATCACCTGAACCAGGCAGAAGTTCGATTGCGTCATCAACTCGGTCGCGAAGCCACGGATGAAGAACTGGCGGAGGAATTGGGCGTCAATTTGATGCGGCTGGGCCGGCTGCGTCGGGCTGCCTTGCGGCCCGCTTCACTTGATGCCCCGCTGGGCGCGGATGGCAGCAGCACCGTGGCGGAGTTGGTGGCTGATGAAAACGCAGCGACTCCCTTCGAACAACTGCGCGATCAGATGGAAACCGGCATGGTCCGGGACTTGGTGACGCAACTTTCGGAGCGCGAGGCGAAGATCATCCGCTTCCGTTTTGGCCTCGACGGGGGCCAGGAGCGCACGCTGGAGGACGTGGGCCGGAAGTTCAACCTGACCCGCGAACGCATTCGCCAGCTCCAGAACCTGGCTCTCCAAAAACTCCGCAAGCTACTCGAAGGCTCCCCACAAGTTCCGGTTGCCGCCTGAAACCATTTCGATTCCCACGTAACGAACCCATGAGCAAACAAGCAATCATTATCGGCGCCGGCCCGGGCGGTCTGGCTTCGGCCATCCTCCTGGCGGCCGCGGGCGTGCGGGTGAAAGTTCTGGAGCGCCTGCCCATCATCGGTGGACGTACTTCCTCCATCGAAGCGGATGGATTCAAGTTCGACCTCGGTCCCACGTTCTTTCTCTACCCGCGCGTGCTGGAAGAAATCTTCCGTGCCGCCGGCACCAGCTTACGTGACGAGGTCGAAATGGTGCGCCTCGATCCGCAATATCGGATTCAGTTCGGCGCGGGCGGCAAACTGGATTGCACGTCAGACATCGTAGCGATGGAAAAGCAGATCGCTGCGCTCTCACCCAGCGACGCGCCGGGCTTCCGTCGTTTCCTTGACGAGAACCGCACCAAGCTCGCCCGGATGGAGCCATGTCTCGAAACCCCGTTCCTCGGCTGGCAGGACTTGGTGCAGGCTCGACTGCTCAAGATGCTGCCGATGCTTCGCCCGCATCAATCGGTGGACACCTATCTCAAACGATTCTTCAAAGACGAGCGCGTGCGCCTGGCCTTTTGTTTCCAGTCGAAGTATCTCGGCATGTCGCCGTTCCGGTGCCCGAGCCTGTTCTCGATTCTCTCCTTCCTCGAATACGAATACGGCGTGTGGCATCCCATCGGCGGTTGTGCCGCGGTCACGGCGGCCATGGCCCGCGTGGCGGAGCGGCTGGGCGTGGAGATTTGTCTCAACGAACCTGTGGAGGAAATTCTCTTCACCGGTCGCCGTGCCGTCGGGGTTCGCACCGCAAACGCCACTCATCGCGCCGATGCCGTCGTGGTCAATGCCGACTTCGCTCGCGCGATGGAGCGGCTCGTGCCCGACCAACTCCGCCGCCGCTGGACCAACCAGAAGCTCGCGAAGAAAAAGTATTCCTGCTCCACATTCATGATGTATCTCGGCGTGGATGGAGAGTTCAATCTGCCGCATCACACGATTCACATCGCCGAGGACTACGAGAAGAACCTCGACGACATCGAGAACAAACACGTACTCAGCGAGGATCCGAGCTTCTATGTTCAGAATGCGTGTGTCACCGATCCCACCCTCGCGCCCAAAGGCCAGAGCGCGCTCTATGTTCTCGCGCCGGTCACGCATCAGCATCCGAATGTGGATTGGGCCAAGGAGCGAATTGGTTTCCGCCAGCGGCTGCTCAAGCAAATCGCCAAGGCCGGTTACGGCAACCTCGAATCCCGCATCCGCTACGAGCGAGTTATCACGCCCGCCGACTGGGACACGCGCTACGAGATTTATCGCGGCGCCACGTTCAACCTCGCGCACACGCTCGACCAAATGCTGCATCTCCGGCCGCACAACCGTTTCGAGGATCTCGACGGCATGTATCTGGTTGGTGGCGGCACACATCCGGGCAGCGGCCTGCCGGTGATTTTCGAGAGTGCGCGCATCAGCAGCAAACTGCTGTTGCAAGACCTCGGTGTCGGCTCTTCGTCCATTGAACACCCGTTATGCGCAGAAACGTCAGAGCCGCGTAGTAACCGGGTCATGGCTGAGGCCGTGCAAGCCTTCGCCCGGATGCTCAACCTGAAAACCGCTCCGATCGCCAGTGAGCCCGGCATCCAGCCAAGCCGCAAATCATGAACCCTGCCGGCGAGCCAACCCGAGCGCGCATCCCCGTGAACTTCGACGAGGGAAACGATCTCACTGCCATTGTCGCCCAAGCGATGACGGCGGCACGCACGGCTCAGGCCCGTTGGTCACGCACGCCGCTGGCACGCCGGCTGGAATTGGTCCGCGAGCTACGCCGCTTGATCGCGGAGCATGCCATGCGACTGGCCGAAGCTTCCGCGTCGGCGCGCCGTCGTCCCGCACTCGAAGCGCTCACCGCCGAGGTCCTTCCACTTGCCGAAGCCTGTCGCTTTCTCGAACGCGAAGCGAAAACCACCCTCGCCCCGCGCCAACTGGGTAAACGGGGTCTGCCGCTCTGGCTCGCTGGCCTGCGGAGCGAGATTCATCGCGAGCCGTACGGCGTAGTGCTTGTCATCGGCCCGGGCAATTACCCGCTGTTGTTGTCTGGCGTGCAGATGCTGCAAGCCTTGGTTGCCGGTAACGCCGTGTTGCTCAAGCCCGGTGTTGGCGGCACGGCAGCCGCCCGTGATTTGTGCGACCTCATCGTGCAAGCCGGTTTCGATTCGCAACTCGTCGCCGTACTGCCCGAATCCATTATTGCCGTCCACACCGCCATCCTCGCACGACCGGACAAAGTTCTGTTCACCGGCTCAGCGGTCACCGGCGAAAACATCCTCGCCCAGCTCGCGCCTCACCTCATTCCCGCCACGATGGAGTTGAGCGGTTGCGACGCGGTCATCATCCGGGCGGACGCCGATCTTGATCTGGCGGTCAAAGCGCTCACGTTCGGCCTGACGCTCAATGGCGGCGCGACCTGCATGTCACCCAAGCGCGTGCTTGTTTCCGCTGCCCGCGCGACGGAACTTGAAGGCCGGCTGGCACAATGCTTTGGCAACAGCCGACGTCAGGAGGTTCATCCTGAAATCCGAAACTGTCAGCGCCTCCTTGCGTCCGCTGCGACGAAAAGGTTAAGCCCGCTGCTCGCTGACGCATTGGCCCGGGGCGCGCATCTCATCGCGGGTGAAATCGCTGACGATGGCACCGTGATCACGCCGCTTGTGCTGGGCGGTGTGACGCCATCCTCACAAGTGCTTCGCGAGGATTTCTTCGTTCCCATTCTCGCCATCGTCACGGTGGCCGATGATCACGAGGCCATTTTGCGCGTGAATGATTGTCCGTTTGCGCTGGCCGCGAGCGTCTTCTCCCGTGACGAATCGGCGGCGCGTTCGCTCGCATCAAGAATTCGCGCCGGGGTCGTCACCATCAATGATCTCATTCTGCCGGCGGCGGATGCACGGACACCGTTTGGTGGGCGCGGGCGCAGCGGTTTCGGTGTTACGCAGGGAGCGGAAGGTTTGCTCGAACTGACCACACCCAAAGTCATCACGGTTAGTCGCGGCAAATCGCGACCCGCATTTGAACCACCGCAGCCTGGCGACGAAAAAATGTTCCAATCCTACCTGCAACTCACCCATGGCCGTGGCCTTCGACCGCGTTGGCAGGCGCTGGTTTCACTGCTAAAGAACGTTGCTCGCAGGAAAAAATCATTCTCACCGCAAGCGATATGAAAACATCAACCCACGGGCGAATTGGCGTTATCGGCGGCGGCCTCGGCGGCCTCGCGGCGGCTTGTACTCTAGCCGCGCGCGGCTACAAGGTAATCCTGTTCGAGCGCAACGAGTGGCTCGGGGGCAAAGCAGCGCAACTCGAAGGCAACGGTTTTCGCTTCGACATGGGCCCGACCATCGTGACGATTCCGTCCGTGCTGCGCCGCATCTTCACCGAGGCGGGCCGGCGCATGGAGGATTATCTCGAACTCGTCCGGCTCGATCCGCAGTGGCGTTGCTTCTTCGAGGATGGCGCGGTGCTCGACCTCGCCCAGGACCCGGACGCGATGGCAAAAACGCTGGACCGATTTGCGCCCGGCACCAATGCCGGCACCGGCTACCGCGACTTCATGAAGTTGAGCCATCGCCTCAACGATATTTCCTACCGGTTTTTCTTCGACAAATCCATTGGTGGTCTGCGCGACATGTTCGACTTGAAAACCGCGCTTGATCCCAAAGTGCTCGGCGATGTGCTGTCCATGCGCATGGGTCGCAGCGTCGCGGGCACCGTGCGAAAGTTCAATCCCGACCCGCGCGTCGCACAGATGATTGACCACTACACGCAATACGTCGGCTCGTCGCCCTACGGTTCACCGGCGGTGTTGTGTGGCATCGCACACATGCAGGCCAACGAAGGCGTCTGGTATCCGATCGGCGGCACGCGCGCCGTGCCGATGGCGTTGGAGAAACTCGCCCGAGAATTGGGGGTTGAAATCCGCACGCTCACGAAGGTGGAAAAGATTCTCTCGCACAACGGCCAGATCACCGGAGTTCGCACCAATCACGGGGAGGAAATCCCTCTTTCGGCTGTCGTCTCCAATTGCGATTCCGTCC
The DNA here is from genome assembly GCA_044225555.1 of Limisphaerales bacterium. Classification (GTDB taxonomy): domain Bacteria; phylum Verrucomicrobiota; class Verrucomicrobiia; order Limisphaerales; family JADLHS01; genus JADLHS01. The sequence continues at coordinate 193,844 of JBGAIM010000001.1, forward strand.
GCACGCACCGCGAACTCATCAATGGAAGTGTCGGCGCGAAGTTCGAGAAGCGTCGCAAGTACGAAGCCGCCTGTTCCGGGGTGGTGTTGTATCTGGGATTGAAGAAACGCTACGACCATCTCGCCCATCACGACTTCGTGTTCAGCCGCGACCCGCACGAAGAGTTCGACTGGATTTACAAGAAAGGCGAACCCGCGCCTGACCCGACGTGCTATCTCGCAGCCACGACTTGCAGTGAGAAATCTACGGCGCCGGAGGGTGGCGAAGCACTCTATGTGCTGGTTCACACGCCGTACCTGCGCCCGCATCACGACTGGCAGAAGATGCTGCCCGCGTACCGCAAGGTGATCCTCGAGAAGCTCAAACGGACCGGCAAAATGCCGGACATCGAGGAGCGCATCGTATTCGAGCGAGCGCTCACGCCGCAGGACATCCACGACCGCTACCACGTTCTCAACGGCGCGATCTACGGCCTCGCCAGTCATGGCCGGTTTCTTGGCGCGTTCAAACCCGGCAATCGCTCGCCGGATTTGCGCGGACTTTATCTCGCGGGCGGCGCAGCGCATCCCGGACCGGGCATGCCGATGGTGCTGATGAGCGGCTGGATCGCCGCCGACACGCTGGACCAGGATGGGGTGGTCGAACAAACCGGAAGCCAAGCCCAAACGCCCGGGCCAGAACACGTAGAGTTGGCTGCCGCATAACCAAAATGCAAACCGCGGCACAAACTCCGACAAGTCTTGGACTGCGCCAGCCCTCTGGCGCTTTGGCTCCGTGCCTGTCGATTGAGTCGGAAGATGCCGAGGGAAAAAGCCGCAGAAGACTGCCGCACTCCAAGACGCTGATGCGCGTTGAGCCGACGCCACCTGTTATCTCCCCGATTCTGCTCCACTGGTTCACCTGGTATTCCCGACGTTATTTGCGCCGGCACTTCAATTCCCTCCGCGTTGCGGGCGGTGGGTTGCCGGCCTCAGCACTCAATGCGCCGTTGGTGATCTATTCCAATCACGCTTCGTGGTGGGATCCGCTGGTGGGGCTGCTTTTGAAGGCGGAATTCCTGCCCGGCAAAGCAGTCTTCGCACCGATGGATGCCATGGCGCTAAAGCGCTATGCCTTCTTCAAGCGCCTCGGGATGTTTGGGGTCGAGCAAGGCTCGCGGCGGGGCGGGGTTCAATTCCTCCGGACGGCCCGGACGATCCTGCAACAACCGGATAACGCCCTCTGGCTCACCCCGCAAAGCCGCTTCGCCGATGCGCGGGAACGTCCGGTGCGCTTTAAGTCCGGCATCGGCCATCTACCCGGCATGGCGCGGGAGATAAATTTTGTGCCGGTGGCGATGGAATACGTCTTTTGGGAGGAGCGGCTGCCGGAAATTCTTGTGCGCTTCGGCGAGCCGTATCGCGCGACGCGGGATGATCGCACCGTGAAGCCGGAGTGGTGGACCGAATTTTTTGCGGATCGTCTGCGGGAAACCCAGGATGAACTCGCGAAGCAATCGCAGCGTCGTGATTCCTCCGAGTTTCGCTCCCTGCTGCGCGGTCGGGCGGGCGTCGGCGGCATTTACGACCGCTGGCGACAATTCAAGGCGGGCCTGCGTGGTGAACGTTTTCACCTCGAGCACGGCAAATTATGAACCTCGAAATTATTTCCTGCGTCGCGCTGGCGCTTGCCGCGATTCCTTGCGGGTTGTTTCTCGTGAACCTGTTCGTGTATCGCCCGCTGCCTCGTAGCCGCCGACGTGAGGTGACGGATTCTGTTTGCCCCGATCTGTGGCTGCCTTCTCACGTCGGCGGCTACGAGGTTTCAGTTCTCATCCCGGCGCGCAATGAAGAGTCAAACATCCACGCCACGCTGGAATCGGTCCTGGCAAATCACGAGGCCGGGTTTGAAGTCATCGTCCTCGACGATCATTCGACCGATCGCACGGCTCAGATTGTGGGTGAGATTGCCCAACGCGATCCGCGGGTGCGCCTCGAATCCGCGCCGCCGTTGCCGTCAGGTTGGTGCGGTAAACAGCACGCCTGTCATGTCCTTGCCCGGCTGGCCCGTCACCCGCTGCTGGTATTCATGGACGCTGATGTTCGGCTCGCTCCGGATGCGCTAGTGCGGCTGGCTGCCTTTATGCGAAGCAGCCAGTCCGTTCTCGCCAGCGGCGTGCCGCGTCAGGAGCTGGGGACGTTCAGCGAGCGGCTGCTGATTCCGCAGATTCATTTCATTCTGCTTGGCTATCTGCCAATGATCTTCATGCGTTGGACGCGCCGCCCTGCCTTCTCGGCCGGTTGCGGTCAGTTGTTCATTGCCCGCCGTGAGGCGTATGAGGCCACCGGCGGCCATGCGATGATTCGCAGCACGCTGCATGATGGTGTGAAGCTACCGCGCCTGTTTCGTGGCGCGGGATTCAAAACGGATTTGTTCGACGCGACTGACATCGCCGCGTGCCGGATGTATCACACAAATGGTGAAACCTGGCTTGGGTTGGGTAAGAACGCGACGGAGGGCCTGGCCGCACCGGGAACAATTTTGCCGATGAGTTTCTTATTATTTGGGGGACAAGTGATGCCCTTCCTGCTGGCAGCGCTTGGCCCGGGGCAATCGGCCAGTGCATTGACCGCAACCTGGTTGGCCTGCGCATTAGCCTATGTGCCGCGACTGCTGGCCGTGCCCCTATTTCATCAACCGGTCGGCAGCGCCTTGCTGCATCCCTTGGGAGTCAGCATGCTGCTGGCGATTCAATGGCTCGCTCTCATCCGCCAATCCATCGGAAAGCCGGCGGTGTGGAAGGGACGGAGTTATGCCGCCAACACGCTGACGCAACCTGTCAAAGCCGGATGAAACACGCGCCGCTCATCTTGGTCCTTTGGTCGTTGATTGTGTGCGTCGCGGCTGGCGAGAATGTCTACCCGCTGACGAACGCGCCGGCGCGAATTGAATTACGCGATCAATTTGACAGGGTGCGAGCACTTGTGTTTCCGGCAACCAATCTCACGTTCCTGACCATCGCGGACAAGGCGGGCTCGGAACAGATTGCGGCGTGGGTGACACCCATCAAGCACCGGTTCGGCGACGCGGTGGCGATCGAGGGTATCGCGGATGTCTCCGCTGTGCCGCGTCCACTGCGCGGTTTGGTGCGAAGGAAATTTCAAAAGGCGCAACCGCATTCCGTGATGCTGGATTGGTCCGGCGACACGATCAAGGCTTTCGCCGTATCGCCGGATCGGGCGAATGTTTTCGTGTTGGACCACGAAGGAAAAATCTTGAAGCGACTGACCGGCAAGGCCACGGATCAAACCGTTGAAGAAGTTTGCGCCGCCCTCGACCTGGCTTTGGCCGAAGCGCGGAAGCGGGTGGCGAGTCAGTGAAAGCCGCAAGCCGGCAATGGCATGTGATGACTTCACTCGTCTGGTTCAGAATTGATCTGCGGTTGGCGGACAACCCGGCGCTGCAAGCGGCGGTGAAGCGCGGCGCGGTTGTGCCGGTCTTCATCCACGCGCCGGAGGAAGCAGCGCCGTGGTCGCCGGGTGGCGCATCGAACTGGTGGCTGCACCAGTCGTTGCAGTCGCTGGATAAATCTTTGCGTGGCCTCGGCTCCCGTTTGATTTTCCGTCGCGGACCGACTTTGGAAACCCTCCGAGCCTTGCTCAAAGAGACTGGGGCGACGGCGGTGTTTTGGAATCGGCGCTACGAACCAGCGATGATTGCCCGCGACAAGGAGATCAAAGCGTCGCTGCGCGCGGAGGGCGTCGAAGCGGAGAGTTTCAATGCGGCGTTGTTGCACGAGCCGTGGACAATTCAGAATCAGAGCGGGAAACCGTTTCAAGTCTTCACGCCCTATTGGAAACATTGTCTGGCGAAACCCGACCCCGCCGAACCGCTGCCGGCGCCGCGCAAGCTCGTGGCGCCGGATCACTGGCCGAAATCGCTGGAACTGGGTGAACTCGAATTGGAGCCGAAGATCAAATGGGCCGAAGGCATGCGCGCGGCATGGGAGCCGGGCGAGGCCGGTGCGCGAACTCAACTCAAGAAGTTTCTCGCGGCGGCTTTTGCCAATTACACCAACGACCGCAACCGGCCTGACCTCACGGGAACGTCGCGGCTATCGCCGCATTTACACTTTGGGGAAATCAGTCCGCGCCAGATGTGGCACGCCGTTCGACAGCACGGGGAGGACAAAGGCATGAGCACGTGGCGTTCATCACAATTTCTCGCCGAAGTCGGCTGGCGCGAGTTTGCGCATCATCTGCTCTACCATTTTCCGCATACGCCGACCGAGCCGCTTCGTGCCGACTTCAAGAAATTTTCCTGGCGCAAGGACGCGGCCTTTCTGAAGGCGTGGCAGAAAGCCCGAACAGGCTATCCGATTGTGGATGCGGGGATGCGCGAGTTGTGGACGACCGGCTGGATGCACAATCGCGTGCGGATGATTGTGGCGTCGTTTCTCGTGAAGGACTTGCTGCTCTCGTGGACGGAGGGCGCGCGCTGGTTCTGGGACACGCTCGTGGATGCAGATCTCGCGCAGAACACGTCGGGCTGGCAATGGACGTCGGGTTGTGGTGCGGATGCCGCGCCATATTTCCGGGTGTTCAACCCGATCAGCCAGGGCGAGAAGTTTGATCCGCAAGGGGATTATGTCCGCAAATGGTGTCCCGAACTCGGCAAGCTTCCAAACAACTGGTTGCATCAACCCTGGCAGGCCCCGCCAGACATTCTGGCCCGCGCAGGCGTCGTCCTGGGTCGCGATTATCCCGAACCGATTGTAAGCCACGCCATCGCTCGCGAGGTGGCGTTGGAGGCTTTTGCCAAATTGAAAGGGAAATGAATTCGCAGAATCCAAGCTTCGTTCTTGACGGGCGCCGTGGTTTTGGTTGGACTGCTGGCGCATGAAAAAAGGATTTTTTGCCATAATCGTAATTGCCGCCGCGTGTGTTACCGGCTGCGTAAGCACCGTCACTGAAGAAAAAACCGCCGGGGTCAAGATGTCAGCCGACCGGGTGGAGAATCGCTATCAGTTTCCGCTGAACCAGGTGTTCGAGGCGTCCAAGCGCGCGCTGGAAAGTTACGGCCAGGTGAGCCGTGAATCCACGCTGCTGGGTTCCACCAATCAGGTGCGCACGCTTCAGGGCAAAGCAAATGATCGGGACGTCTGGATCCGGGTTGAAGCCGTGACGGCTCAAGTCACCGCGGTGACGGTCCAGGCGCGTTCGACCTGGTCCGGCAGTGACGTGCAGACAGCGCATGAAGTAGCGACGCGTGTCGCTTTGCAATTGGCGAAGTGATTTCCGCCGCGGGCGAAATGGGCTTCGTTCTTGACGGCGGCGGAATTGGGGGCATCGTCGGAATATGAAAAAAGGATTTCTGTTCTTCCTGGCCGGAGCAACTTTGGTGGTGGCGGGCTGCGTGGGCACCGTTACCCAGGACAAGCCGGGCAACCTGCCGGCCTATCGCGACCGGTTCGAAAGCCAGTTTGACCGGCCGGCAAATCAAGTGTTCGAAGCGGCCAAGCGCGCGTTTAATAGTTATGGCAACATCACGCGCGAAAGCACGTCGCCCCCGGGCCCCAACCAGCTCTGCTTCATCGAGGGCACTTTGAACCAATATCGCGTGTGGATGCGGGTCGAGGGTGTTTCCGCCTCCGTCACCAAAATGGTCGTCCAGATTCGTGCGCCCATGGGTGGCACGAGCCGCGAGATGGCGAACGAGTTGCAGAAGCGGACGGCGTTCGAGTTGGGGCTTTGAACCGGCCCGTTCGGAATTTTTGCGCCAGCTTGTCGAGCGTCAGTTCTTCTGACGAGTGATCCGGTCGGGATGCCGGGCCCGGCTCACGGCGGTGTCATAGCTGATGAGGCACTTGCAGTAGAGGTCGTAAAGGCAGTTGTCCATCAGCACCATTCCTTCCTTGCGCCCGGTCTGGAGGATGTTTTCCAAATGATGAATCTGGTTCTCGCGAATCAGATTCCGCACCGCGCCGTTGGCGATGAGCAATTCATAGCCGAGCACCCGCCGCGTGCGGTCCGCCGCCGGCAGCAATTCCTGCGAGATGATTCCCTGCAATGCGTTCGACAACTGAAGGATGATCTGCCGCTGTGAGCTGCCTTCAAAGACCCCGATGATGCGTTCGAGCGCATGCGAAACATTCGGCGAGTGCATTGTTGCTAGGACGAGATGGCCGGTTTCCGCCGCCGTGAGCGCGGTGGAGATCGCCTCGAAGTCGCGCATCTCGCCAACGACGAGCACGTCCGGGTCCTGCCGTAAAACGTGAACGAGCGCGCGGTTGAACGAACGCACATCTGTCAACACCTCCTGCTGCACGACGATGGCGCGCTTGTTGGCGTGAACAAATTCAATCGGATCCTCGATGGTGACAATCTTGCAGCGGCGCTCGTTGTTGATGAGGTCCACGAGGTAGTTCAGCGTGGTGGTTTTGCCCGCGCCGGTCGGGCCGGTGATGAGCACCAAGCCGTTGGGCTTGCGCGCCAGTTCGTCGAGACGTTCGGGCAGGCCCAATTCCTGCCGGCTGGCAATGCGTTCGCCGCAGAAGCGAAAACTCATCTCGGGATGACCATTGCGCCGGTAGAACGTCGCGCGCACCCGGCCCGCCGACTTGTGTAGCAGCGAAATGCACAGCTCCCATTCTTGCTCGAACTTTTTCCGCTGCTGTTCGTTCAAGAGGCTGTCAGCCATGGCCGTTGCTTGCTCTTCACTCAACGCGTCTTCATCCGCGATGATGATTTCGCCGTTGACGCGGAAAGCGGGCGGCACGCCGGCCACGAGATGCAGATCCGAGGCGTCATAGTCGTTGGCTGAAGCCAGCAGCCGGTCCAGGGTCTCGTTGCTCATGAATGAAAAGTGTTTCGCCACCAGCCGCACAGCCGTTGCCACGGACCGACGTCGGCGAGTTCTCGGATTGCCTTGCTCACATCAGCATTGTGCGGGTCGAGTTGATCGGCCTGCGCGTACGAGCCCCGGGCCAGCGCCACCAGACCGAGCGCGTGCTGGCAGCGGCCCAGTTCGAGCCAGAGCAGAAAATGGCTGGCGTTCAGTTCGACCGCCTGCTGGGCGAGTTTCAACGCCAGCGCGAACTGTTCATAGTAAAACCGGATCCGCGCCGCGAGCCAGGTCACGAACCAGTCCTTGTGTGCGAGCGTCAGCGCCTTCTCAAAACAATAATCGGCGCGCGCTTCCTTTCGGGCCAGCAACACGTCGCCGCGCGCCAGCCAGATGTAGGGAGTGTCGCCGCGCTCCTCAATGGAAGCGTCTGAGAATGCCAGCGCGCCCTGCAGATCTCCCCCCCGACCGAGCGCCACGGCTTTGGCGGCGAGCAGTTCCGGTTCTTGCGGAAATTTCTCCAGCGCCTTGTCGGCCCAGAGTTTGGCTTCGCGCAGTTCGCCAAGTTCGATAAGCATCCGTACCTGGCCGGTCCACGCGGCGGCGTTCTGGGGATTGAACTCGAGGACTTTCGAGTAAAGTCGGAGCGCCGATTCGAAACGGCCATGCTCAAACGCCGTACCCGCCTCGACAAGATAGTGAGCCTCACCCTTGACCGGCGAGTGGGAGCCGGCGTGGGACTGGCCCTCGTGCTCGTCGCCAAACTCCAGGTTTCCAAAACGGCTCATGGCTGGTTGGTGGATGCGGCAAAGTGTTTCCGTGGCTGCCGCCCGGTTTATACCAGCGACCCGCGGGTGAAACCAATATGTTTTTCAGGCTGGCGAGAGGGAGCGGGGCACGCTGGCGTTGCGGGCCCGGCCCTCCGCCCAGGCGCGCAACTGGCTGATGTGCTCGTCCATCGTCTTTGCCAGGGGTACGGTCTGGGCCAGGCCGTTGAGGATGTGCTGCGTGGTCAGTTCCCCGTGGGCATCGAAGGCATCGTAGAGAGCGCTGTTGATGGCTTCTTCGATCTCAGCCCCGCTGAAATTGACGCTTGCATCGGCCAGTGCGGCCAGATCGAATCCGGACGCATCCCGATGGCGCTTGTTCAGGTGAATGCGAAAAACATCCACCCGTTCCTCGTGGCTTGGAAGGTCCACGAAAAAGATTTCGTCCAGCCGGCCCTTGCGCAACAACTCCGGCGGCAGTTGCGAAATGTCATTCGCCGTGGCCACTACAAAGACCGGCGCGGTCTTCTCCGACAACCAGGTGAGAAATGTGCCGAACACGCGCGCCGTCGTACCGCCATCGCTGATGCCCGAGCCTTGCGATCCGGCGAACGCCTTGTCAATTTCATCCACCCACAAAATCGCGGGCGCGACGGATTCCGCCACGGCGATGGCGCGACGGACATTCTCCTCCGATGAACCGACGTAGCTTCCGAACATGCGGCCCATGTCGAAGCGCAGCAGCGGCAGTTGCCACAAGTTGGAGACGGCTTTGGCACAAAGACTCTTGCCACAACCCTGCACGCCGAGCATCAGGATGCCCTTGGGCGGCGGCAGTCCAAACGCACGGGCCTCGTTGGTGAAGGCCACGGCGCGTTTCGCCAGCCATTCTTTGAGCACGGCCAGTCCGCCCACGTTGGCGAAACTCTCGCTCGTGGCGTAATACTCCAGCAGGCCGCTCTTGCGGATGATCTGCTGTTTCTCGGCGAACACCTCGTTCACATTGTCGCCGCTGAGGCGCTCGTCCTTCACGATGATCTTGGCGAAAACATTTTCAGCCTCGCCGAGGGTCAACCCCAGCGCCGCTTGCAGCAATCGCTCGCGCCCGGCGTCGTCCAGTTCGATCTTCACCTGCTTGAACTGCCTCACGTCGGCGATGATCTTGTCGAGCAACGCGGACAAATCCTCCCGCGAGGGCAAAGGGTGGTTGAGCATCGTGATTTCCTTTTCGAGCTCGGTGGGAATTTCGAGCGCCGGTGAAACCAGCACGATGGTCTTGTAACTGTTCTTCAAATGCAGGGCGATTTCCTTGAGCTTGCGCGTGACGGCGTAATTCCCTTTCGTCAGGAACGGGTGAAAATCTTTGAAGATGAAAATGGCCGGCTCGACCTGCTCGATCACCTGGTCCAGTGCAGCGAGCGGCTCCTTGGTGGCGGCGTTGCGGTTTTTCTGGGACTGGATGGACGTGCCCGCCGGCACGATGCCCGTGCTGTAACTCCACTCGAAGACCTTCTTCTGCCGTTTCCGGGCGATCTCCATAATGAGCTGTTGCACGCGCATCTCTTCACTGGAGATGATGTAGAGGATGGGGTAACGCGCGCGGATGAGCGTCTCAATTTCAGTTTGGAAGTCCATGCAACCTTGGGAACGGGTTCAACCGTTGAAAATACGCCGCCACCAGGAGCGCGAAGGGCGCGGCAGGCCCTGAATGGATTTGCTGAGTCGTTCGGCGATCACCGGCGGAACATCGGTCCGGGCGGCATCGGAGCGCAAGAGTTCCTCCGCGGTCGCAAAATCGCGCGCCACGAGCTGTTGCGCGGACGGGACAGCGAGTTGTTCCTGCTCGCCGGACTTGTGTTTCGATTCTTGTTTCATGGCAACCTCACGCGGTTTGGGCAAAAAGGGCGGCAAAGGCTTTCCGGGCCCGATGGAGTTTGCCGCGCACGGCATCGGGAGACTGCTCGGTCAAGTGGGCGACTTCTTCGTAGCTCAATTCCTCATCGGCGACGAGCAGGAGTAGCAGACGGTATTCTGCGGACAGGCCATCAAGCGCTTTCTGAATGCGCTGGCCGAGTTCCTTGGTTTCGAGAACGCGCAGGGGAGAGTCGGCTGGGGCGGTGGCGTTTTCCCAGACGGCATCGTCGGCGTTGGTGACGAGATGCCGGGCGCTCCAGCTTTGTTGCAGGTTGTGACAATGATTGATCGTGATGCGGTAAAGCCAGGTGCGAAAACTGGAATCGCCCCGGAACTCGCCAAGCTTGCGATAGACTTTGAGGAACACATCATGCGTAGCGTCCTCGGCCTTCTGGGGATCGCCGAGGTAACGGAGCGCCAGGTAATACACGGAGCGGCTGTGCGCCTCATACAACTCGGCAAACTCAGTCGAGGAGGCCGCCGCGAGCAACGACGCCCGGGACGCCTTCGGCTCGGCGAGCGGTTCCTTTGCTAGGGATTCCATGGTTGGTTCGACAGCGCTCAAGCGGCGGCCTCACGTCCGGTGGTGGGGATAATCATGTTTCAGTCCAATGTTCTGCTCGTAGGTGCCCATTTTCACGGGCGCTTTCGTCTCCTTCGCCTTCAATTCAAGCTTGAGTAAGTCCAGGCGGTTGCGGGCTACATCGGCGGCGGCTTGATTGGGATAACGCTCGATGATCTGGGAGAGCGTCTGTGCGATGGTCTCGTAGGCCACGCCGTGCCGGACCTGTAAATCCGCCAGCAGGTTCAGCCAGTGAACGACGTACTTCGCCGGCTGGTTCGGTTGATCAATGAGCTGTTGCAACTGGTCGGTGGCGAGGTCGAGCCGTTGGAAATGGTCGGCGTAAATCACGGCGAGCTTTTCGCGCGCCTCGGTGTCCTGCGGATGTTGTGCCAGATGGCGGACGTAATCTTGGGCCAGTTGTGCGGGATCACTGCCGGGCGGGGCCATGTGCGCCGAGGATTGCAGCAGGCCGATGTTCTGAATGCCTTGCGGCAGGTGAACGCGTGGGCGGTCGTGTGCCGCCAGCATGTACTCCGGACTGGCGAGGTGGCCGATGCGTTGTTCCGCCAACAGGGCGAACTCCGAGTTGGGCAGGAGTTCCACGACCTTTTGCAGGTCCTGTCTGGCGGCGTCCCGGTCGAGGTTGTATTTGAGATGCCAGTCGGCCAGCATGTTCAACGCAAAGGCGATGTTGCGGGGCGCGTGACCGGGCTGATGGCAGAAGCGTTCGATCGTCACTTCCGCGCCGGGCAGATCGTTCAGGTTCTCGGCTTGAATCTCGGCCAGCATCAACTGGCCGGTGTAGTCGGTGGGAAACTTCTGCAGTTGCTTGCGGATTTCGGCGATGGCCTCGTTGTACTGGCCGCGTTTGCGCCTGGATTGGGCGATGGAATAGTACGCCTGGGGATCCAGTTCCGCCGTACCGCCATCGTAGAGCGCGCCGAAGGGCTTGGCGACCAGGTTGGCAATCTCGTGCCGCCAGATGGCGGCAAAGTAAAGCCCCAAGGCGGCGGCGGAAATGGCCCCGAAGAATGCCGCCCCGTAATCAACCCCCCCGCGGTTGATGGCGTTGCGAATATAAATGCCATCGGCAACCACCCCGACCAACCCGATGACCGAGAGCACCCACTTGAAGATCAATCTGGCGGGGTCGTCCACGGCCTTCAGCCAGCGCCACAGGACCCAGGCCAACAGTGTGATTAAAACAATCAGGGACGCGACACTCAGAAAAATGTCCAAAGCCGAGCGGGTTGTGACGGTGGACTGCATCCGGTCAGGACTCTTTGTCCGGCAGACGGGGAATTCAAGTAAAATGTAGCGTAGGCGAATCGGGCGACGAGCCGGGGATCATTTCGCCGCGGTCTTCGCCGTTGATTCAAGCGCGGTGGCCGTTTTTGGATCCACCTTTTTGAGTTCCGACATTAACGCTTCACGTTTTGCAGCAGGTTGTTGTTGGACGGCATTGGCAAGGTCCGACATGCCACCATTGTCAATCCCGCCACTGACGGAAACTACGAGGTCGTTGATATCGCGATCACTACGACCGGTGCCTTGGGGACCAAACGCGTCCTCAAACCAGATTTCGACCGGGCTCTCGGAACCAAACGTCCGCACCTCCGCATGCACAAGTCCGTCAGGATTCTGCGTGGCCTCGCCCGTCCGAAAGTAACAATTGCAGTCGTTCACCCGGATGGCAAAGACCAGTTCGCCGGGCGGCAATTTGCCAAGGTTGATCACCTTGCCGGCCTCTTTATTGGAGGCGATGAAACGTTCCTTCCCTGGCGACAGCAGATAGAGCCCGCTGTTAAACGGCGAAAGGTCCGGTGTGAGATGCCCGCGAGGCACCGGGTGAACGGTCGCCGGGTTCAGCATCTGGACGATGACGTCAGCCGTGCCGCTCGAATAGACTTTTTTCCCGGGCACAAACACTCCGTAGTTAACGACCGGATTCCTGGTTGGGGAAGATGTGGTTGCCGTGAGCGGCCCCGCCCCGGGACTCTTGGTTGAGGCCTGCCCTTGCGCTGGGGCTGGTCGTGGGGATTGAATGTTCTGGCTCCCATTGGGGCCGGCGTTGAGAGAATGGCTCAAAACCGCGATGAAGGCCGCTCCGAGCGACCATTTGAGAAGCCATGGAACGGGAAGTTGATGATGGTTCATAGCATTTGTCTTGCAGGTTCTCGTTGCAATAATCACTCCAATATCGACAACCCAACAGCCAGTTCGTCCCGCTCTATTTTATCGAACTTTCCGCCCGCTGCCCAAGAAGTTCAAGAAGATTGTGGCTACTGCGATTTGAGGTCGAAGACCAGCGTTGAACGCGAGCCGGTCTGCACATTTTCCATTTCCATCTCGCGCAGATGCCACTCGCCGTTGACCTTCTCGAATTCCGTGGGCCGGAATTCCTTCAAGAGTTTTCCTTTCGCATCGTAAGCTTCGGCGAGGAGGATGCCGCCGGTGTCGTTGTCTATCCACGAGACGATGCGGGAATAACCGCCGGGCGGCGGTGCGGGCTGCCGGCTTTCCAGAACGCTGCAAGCCTCGCCGCGTTTGATTTCCTTGCGGGTTAAAAGCTGGACCGGCCAATGGAAGAATTCGAGTCCGAGGTCGGCCAGCCAGAAATCCGATTTGGCGAACGGCAGCGTCGTCTGGCTGGCGTCGAGCACATTGGTGCAATTGAGGCGATAGCGGCTGGGGGAATCCGGCCGGTGTTCCACGCTGAACATGGACAGATTGTTGGTGCCGTCCGTCGCTTCGTAAACACTCGTCCAATTCGTCTCAGTGGCAACGACGCGTGAATTGAAGCGAACAGTGCTGCGCTGTTTCTTGGAGGCGCGGATGGCGAGCGTGCCAGAGTTGGTGAAATTGGCGTTTGGCCGGGCGTTGCGGAGCTGTTCGGCCAGTTGACGGCCTTCGCGTTCGGCGGTGGCAAGATCGTTGGTCGTGACAGCCTGCAGCGACCCGGCCACCAGCAGCAGGCCGACCATCAGCCAGGCGCGAAGCGCTTTCATTTTGATTCGAGCGCGATGCGGACGACCTGGGAGATGTGGCTGACGAAGTGGGCCTTGATTTTCCGGCGCACTTCGGCGGGGACTTCGAGGTAGTCCGGTTTGTTCAGCTCCGGCAGAATGACATGTTTCACACCAAATCGGACGGCGGCCAGCACCTTTTCCTTCACGCCACCGACACGCAGCACCCGACCGCGCAGGCTGATTTCACCGGTCATGGCGGCGTCCGAACGCACTCGCTTTTGCGCGAGCAGTGAAGCCAATGCGGCAACGATGGCGACGCCGGCGCTGGGGCCGTCTTTGGGCGTTGCACCCGCGGGCACATGAATGTGAATGTCGTATTTGGAGGCGTCCTTGAGATCGAGCCCGAGGTTTTCCGCCTGGCTGCGCAGATAACTGAACGCGGTTTGCGCGCTTTCCTTCATCACATCGCCGAGTGAGCCGGTGAGCAGGAAGCCGCCTTTGCCCGGCATGCGGGTGACCTCGATGAACAAGACTTCCCCGCCCGTTGGCGTCCAGGCCAGGCCGGTGGCGATGCCGAATTCGTTGATCTTCTCAGCAGTTTCGCCGACGAATGGTTCGTGGCCGAGCTGGGCCTTCAGGTTTTCGGGTTCGAGTTTGATGGGGCCGGCATGGCCATTCTTCTGACTGACGAGTTTGCGCGCGGCTTTGCGCGCGAGCGCGGCGATGGTGCGTTCCAATTGACGCACGCCAGCTTCGCGGGTGTAGCCCTGAATCAGCTTGCGCAACGTCTGGTCGGGCAGGATGACCTCCTGCTTGGTCAAACCGTGCTCCTCCAACTGGCGTGGAACGAGGTAGCGTTTGGCGATCTGGAGTTTCTCGGACTCGGTGTAACTCGGAAGTTCGATGACCTCGAGGCGGTCGCGCAACGCGGCGTGAATCGGCTCCAACCAATTCGCCGTGGCGATGAACAACACGCGCGACAGATCGAACGGCATGTCGAGGTAGTGATCGGTGAACGTGTTGTTCTGAGCCGGGTCGAGCACTTCAAGCAGCGCGGCTGCGGGGTCGCCACGAAAATCGGCGCCAACCTTGTCCAACTCGTCGAGGAGGATTACCGGGTTGCGGCTCTCGATACGACGGAGCGTCTGGATGATGCGCCCAGGCATCGCGCCGACATACGTGCGGCGATGACCCCGAATCTCCGCCTCGTCTCTCATGCCGCCGAGAGCGATGCGCGCAAACTTGCGGCCCAGCGCGTCGGCGACGCTTTTGCCGAGGGAGGTCTTGCCGACGCCGGGCGGTCCAACGAGGCAAAGGATCGGGCCCTTGATGGCCTGCTTCCGTTTGATGACGGCGAGAAACTCGAGCAGCCGGTCTTTGACCTTCGCCAGACCGAAGTGTTGCTTGTTGAGAATGCGCTCGGCGGCGGCCAGATCAATCTTGTCGGCCGTAGTTCCTGGTCGGCCACTTTCCGCACCTCGGCGGGCAGCGCGGCCTTCTCAATTTTCTCGCGCAGGACTTTGATCTCGTTCGCGTTGGGTTCGCCTTCGCCCAGTTCGCGCTGGATGGCGCGGAGTTGTTCGCGCAGGAAAAAGTCCCGTTGCGTCTTGGCGATGGAACTGGCGACATCGGTCTGAATCTTGGAACTAAGCGTCAGGACCTCGTGCTCGCGATTGAGCATGGGCAGGAGCTTGCTGAGGCGATCGCGAACGGAGGCGGTTTCGAGGAGCTTTTGCCGGTCCTCAAGCGAGAGGTTGAGATTGGCGGCGATGAGGTCGGTGAAGTGGCCGGCATCCTCGGTGTTGAGCGCCGCGACCTTGACCTGCTCGGAAAGTGCGGGGGAAAGCTTGATGATCTCCTGAAATTGCGTCTGCGCATTGCGCATCATCGCCGTGACCTCGATGGACTCATCGCGCACGTCGCGCATGAGTTCATACTTGGCGGTCAAATACGGGGAGGTGGTGGTGTATTCCTTGATGTTGATGCGCCAGAGGCCCTCGATCAGCACGCGGGCGGTGTTGTCCGGAAACTTCACCATCTTGGCGAGCCGCACGACACAGCCGACACCGTAGAGATCGTCAGGCGCGGGATCGGGAACCTGCGCATTGCGCTGGAGCAGCGTGCCCATGAGACGACCACCGGCAACCACATCGTCAATCAGCTGAATGCTCGGGGCCGTTTCCACGAGCAACGGCGCGACCGCGCCCGGAAAGATGACGATGTCCGAGAGGCCGAGAATAGGCAGGGTGTCCGGCAGCGACCGCGACGAAATGCGCGATGCTTCCTCCGGGTTGCCGGTGGAGCCGAGGATGCTGATGAATTCTGTATCAGGCGATGTCATGGTCGCGTCGGTAAATCCCTGCTATTAGAGCCGCCCGCCGGAGGAAGATTCAAGCGAATCCTCGATTATTTTCCGTCGGAGATATGAAGCTTGGTGCTTTTGGGATGCGGCGGCGGTGTGGCCGGCGGAACATCAATGCGGAGGAAGCCGTTCAAATAAGAAGCCCGAGCCTGGCTGAGATCGTAACCGTTGGGCAGTTCCAGAATGCTCTCGAACGGGCCGTAATTGATTTCCATCACGAGGAAGCTGGCTTTGTGAGCGCGGCAGGTATCGGGCCGGTCGCCACTGATGCGAAGCCGGTTGCCCTCGACGGTGATCTCGAGGTTCTCGCTGCGCATGCCGGCGAGTTCGACTTTGATGACCAGACCGGAATCGGAGGCGTAAACATCGGTGTTGGGCACCCAGTGACCGTTGGCGGCGGATTCCCGCCCGCTGACGGCTGACGCTCGGGTTACGAACTGGGTTGAAGAACTGACTTTGGTGACGGCCATGTCGAGGGGAAGCTATCTCACGTAACCGGAGTGTGCAAGCGCATCATTTATTTTTGACGATGATCTGCGGGCGCTCGCCTTTGCGCACGTGAAAAACAATCGAGTGGGCACGGGCAGAGCCGCTTGGCGAGGAACAGCCGCAATGGGTATCGCGCTGGAAATTGAATTTGCGGCGACGCAACAGCCCCCACAGCAAGCCCGCCGCCGCGAGCGTTACGATCACCAAGGCTGCTGCTGTTTGCCAGTTCACCAGCGCAACATAACCGCCAATCCGCGGCAGGCAATGGACTTTTCTCCGGGAATTGATTGTAGCTTGAAGTCGGCCCTCGTGCCTTTACGCTCGCCGTATGAGCGAGCGCGCCTTTCGATACGAACACCGGGTGGTTTATGCCGATTGCACTTTGGGTAATCATGTTTATTACGCGCGCTATCTGGATTTGCTGGAGGCCGCGCGCGGGGAGTTCTTCCGCGGGCGAGGAGTGACACTGCTCAACTGGCAGGAGCGCGGGTTTATGTTTCCCGTAGTTGAGGCACATCTCCGCTACAAAGCACTCGCGCGCTATGACGACCGGTTGCAGGTGGAGGTTTGGGTCACTGCGGCGGAGAAAGTACGATTGAACTTCGCCTATCGCATCACCAAACAGCCCGGCGACCTCGTGCTCGAAGGCGAGACGATGCACGTCTGCATGAACCTTGAGGAAAAGATGAAGCGCCTGCCGGAGGAACTGGCCGCAGTCCTCAAGCCGCAGCTACGTCCGGCGGCTTCAGCGTGATCCTCACGAGGCAATGATTTTGTCCAGTCGGGAGCAGAGGTCGTGCAAACCTTCCGGGGTGTCACCACCGCCCTGCTCCGTAATGAGGTAATTCTGGTAGCCGATTTCGTCGAGGGCTTTCATGATGCCGGGCCAATTATTTGCACCTTCAAGTAAGGCGGCGTTGAAACCTTTCCAGACATCCCCACTGCGCATCGCGCGGTCGCGGCTGTATTCCTTGATGTGAACCCGGTTGATGCGTTTGCCCAACGCCTTGATCCATGCGATGGGATCGCCGTAGCGGATGATGTTGCCACAATCAAAGTGCCAGCCCACCCACGGACTGTTGATCTCGTCGAGGTAGCGTACTGCCTGATCTTCGGCAGTGATGAAATTATTCCAGACGTTCTCGATGGAAATCTTCACAGTCAGCTCCTGCGCGACCGGAATCGCCAGCCGGATTTGCTCGATGGAACGTTTCCAACATTCGTCGAAAGTGACCTCGTTGTTCACCACGCCGGGCACGAGGAGAATTGAGCCGGCGCCGTAAGCCTTGGCGTCGCGCAAGGTTTGCTTGAGCGCGGCCAGACCTTCTTCGCGGACTTTAGGGTCAGGATGCGACAGTGTCTGTTTCCAATGGCGCTCGCCGCAGACGCTGGTGATTTCGAGCCCGGTGGCATCGCGGGCTTTCAAAACTTCCGCTTGATCCATGTGGCTTGCCATTTCGGCGCCGTCAAAACCGGCGGCCTTGACTGCCTTCATCTTGTCGAGCACCGAGCCTTTGACGCCGACCGTGCCCCACATGATGGCCTTCTTGTGAGCGCGCTTGCCGGTGGCTGCTGCCTCGGCAGCGATGGTGGACGGCGAGAGCGATGCCAGTGCGAGCAGCGAGGCGCTCGTTTGGATGAATTCGCGGCGGGTGGGAGTTTTCATTGTCATCACAAAAGTTTGGTTACACCGGGCATGGCCACCGGCGGCACGGTGATGGGCGTGTCCCACGTGAGCTTCTCCGGGAACAGATTCTCCTTCGAGTTAATCGCATCTTCCCATGTTACCAATTGTCCGGTGTAGGCTGCCATGCGTCCCATGATGGCGAGCATTGTGGATTGCGCCATCCATTCGCCGTTGTTGATGGGTTTGCCGTTGCGAATCGAGGCGAACAACTCGTCATGTTCGATCTGATACATGTCCCGCATCTTCTCCTCGCGGTGTCGCCAGTTGGTCTTGCCCTTGATCACAAACGGCCCCGTGAACGCGCGCACGATGTGCCCCACGCCATCCGAACCCCACACGTGATCGGAGTTGTCGGAATACGTATTGTTTTGCTGGCGACAGAAGTGGAATGCGCGCACGTCATTGTCGTAATCGTAAACCACGCCAAAGTGATCATAGATGTGGCCGAACTTCGCGTCTGTTCGCACCTGACGTCCTCCGATGGCCATGCACTGCTTGGGCGGCGCGTCCTTCATCATCCACGACATCTTGTCAAGGTTGTGCACGGCTTGTTCGACGATGTGGTCGCCCGAAAGCCAGGTGTAGTAGTACCAGTTGCGCACCTGCCATTCCATGTCGGTCCACTCCGGTTTGCGCTGTTTCTCCCAAACACCCGCCGTGTTGTAGCAAGTATGGATGGCGCGAATTTCACCAATGCTGCCATTGTGAACCTGCTCCATGAACGCGCGCACCCCGGTGTTGTAGCGGTAGCAAAACCCTGCCACGAGCGAGAGGTTCTTCTTCTTCGCTTCGGCCGCGCTGGCCAACACGGAACGAACCCCGGGCGCATCTGTGGCCATCGGCTTTTCGCAGAAGATGTGTTTGCCTGCGGCCACGGCGGCTTGGAGATGAAGCGGACGAAAGCCCGGCGGTGTGGCCAGCAGCACCACGTCCACGCCGCTGTCGAGCAGCTTTTGATACGCATCCAGTCCAACAAAACATTTCTCCGGCGTGACCTTGATCTTGGCGGCAATTTCCTCCGAGCCTTGCAACGACTTGAGACTTTTCTCCAACGACTCGGGAAACGCATCGGCCAGCGCGACCAAGGCCACGTTCGGATCCGCCTTCAGAGCATTGGCCGCTGCGCCTGTGCCGCGTCCACCGCAGCCGATGAGACCGATGCGGAGGGTGTCGGCATTGTCGGCGGCAAACAATCGGCCCGGCAGGATGGCCGGCGCGGCGAGCACGGCGCCCACAGTGGCGCTCGTTTTTAGAAAATCGCGCCGACTCGTGAGCGGATTTGGCTTGGTGGCGTTCATAGCGTGCAGGCAGAGTTTCCTCTACCGGCAGTTACGACGTCAAGCCGCGTGCGGCATTCAAACCCTCACATGTTTGGGGGGCTTCAACGGGCTTCAAGCGATGCGATCCCAGATGGCAATGTCCGGCGGTTGAGCGCACAACTCGTCCACGCGCGGCAACAAAGCCTGAATGTGCGGCGACTGCAAGTGGACATCCAGCGCAGCTTTGGTGGTCCAGTTTTCGTGGAACAAAAACCTGGCTGGGTTATCCGAGGCGACGTGCAGATCGTAATTGAGACAGCCGTTCTCCTGGCGAGTTGGGGAGACCAGCCCCACCAGCGCATTCCGCAATTCAGTTTCCTTGCCCGGACGGGCGACAAACGTGGCGACGACAGTGACGGTTTTCATAAAGCGTTAAGGTGTATTCGGCGGAGCGATGGATTCAAAAACTCCCTGCGCAACATTTTTGCGGACGGAGTTCCACGGAAAGATGCGACCGTTCATGGTGATGTAAACTCCCGTCGGCAGCAATTGCACCGCGCCGAACGCCAGGCCGAGATTGAACAAGCCATCCGAGTCGCTGAACGTGTATGGCACCATCGCGCCCACGAGCACGATGGTCTTCGTCAATTGCTTCGCCGCCAGCCGCTGCGCCGTTTGCACCATCGTATCTGTGCCGTGCGTGATGATGATTTTGGTTTCCACCGCCACTGCCGCTGCCTGACAGATGACTTCGCGGTCTGCCTCGGTCAAATCGAGACTGTCTTTCAGCAGCAAGGTTTGGACTTGCTCCTCGGGCAAGATCACTCGTGCCTGCTTCAACATTGCCAGTAGATTGGTACGCGAGAAACTCAACTGGCCTTCGACCGGACAATAGCTCTTGTCAATCGTGCCGCCGGTGACCAGCAGGCGGATTTGTTCGATGGAATTGCTATCGGCCATAGGCGTTGTTCAGCGCAATGAGGCCAAAATGCTTTCCGCCGCCGCGCGCGGATTTGGCGCAGCATAAATCGGACGACCAATCACCAGCCAGCTCGCACCGGCCTGCCTCGCCTCGCGCGGGGTCAACGTGCGCTTCTGGTCATCAGTCTTCTCCGCGCCGGTGCGGATGCCGGGAGTGACCAACTGCATTTGCGCCGGAAGAATCTGGCGTAGCGCGGCAATCTCCAGCGGCGAACAAACGAGTCCGCGCAAACCGGACTTGGCCGCCAGCAGGGCGAGCCGTTCGACCTGCTTGCCCACGTTCGGCTCGCAGCCAATTTCGGCGAGCGTATTGGCATCATGGCTGGTGAGCACCGTTACTCCCAGCACAAGCGGTGCGTTGCGGCCGGATTGCGAGGCGGTTTGTTGCGCGGACTGCTCGGCGGCGCGCATCATTTCGCTGCCGCCGCTGGTGTGAATCGTCACCATCTGCACGTCAAGGCGCACGGCAGAGGCGATGGCTTTGGCGACCGTGTTCGGGATGTCGTGAAACTTGAGATCGAGAAAAACGCTCGCGCCGGTGTCGCGCACGCGTTTGACGATGTCTGGCCCGGCGCTGGTGAAAAGTTCCTTGCCGATCTTGAACGCACCCACGGCTGACGCAAGTTCCTGCGCAAGTTTCAGTGCTTGTTCAGCGGTCGGGACATCGAGGGCGGCGATGATCGGATTCTGCATCGCGCAAATAATCGAATTCTGTGCCTGCGAATTAAAGCGAAAAACTCACCCAGATCATGGCTCCGCGAGAACCCGATAAAACCGCCGGGGATAATTGGCCGTCAGCGGGTCGAAGAAATCCGCCGTTCCCGCGGCGGAGGTCGTTCCTCCGTAAACTGGCGACCACGCGGTCAGGTCGGTGCTGGTTTCGACGACAAAGTTGCGGGTTGGCCCGGCGGTGACGCGCCATTGTGCCGTCGTCTGGCCCATGAAATTCAGTATGGAATGGAACGTTAGATAAACCGGCGGGCTGAGCGCCTTGCGCAAATTCAATCGCCCACCCGTGACGCATTTGCCCGTCAGCGACGGCAGCAGATCAACTCCATTCAACACCCGGGCGATGATTTGTTGATGGGTTTCCGTCGG
Organism: Limisphaerales bacterium; assembly: GCA_044225555.1. Lineage (GTDB taxonomy): Bacteria > Verrucomicrobiota > Verrucomicrobiia > Limisphaerales > JADLHS01 > JADLHS01. The sequence continues at coordinate 214,757 of JBGAIM010000001.1, forward strand.
ATATTTCGCTAGCAGAAGTGCGCAGGTGCCGCTCACATAAGGCGCAGACAATGACGTGCCGGACACGGGGCCAACATACAGAGTGTCGGAAAAGGTGAACGTGGACGTGATTTGATGCCCCGGGGCGGCGAGATCAACATTCGTCGCTCCGTAATTGGATGAAGCCCAGAGGTCGTCAGTGCGGGTGGTCGCTGCCAGGGAGATGATGTTATCCAGGTCGTAACACGCCGGATAACGCGGCGAGACATCCACGTTGACCGCTTCATTCCCACTGGACGCGACGATGATGATTCCGGCCTGACGCGCGGCGAAAACTGCATTCGACAACGAGACGGAGAATCCCGCTCCGCTCAAACTCATGTTGATGATGCGCGCGCCGTTGGTGAGGGCGAACTCAAGGCTTTCCAGAATGTCGGAATCGAAACCGTTGCGCGCGGCATCGAAACTCTTGCAAGCCATGATTTGCACCCGCCAGGCCACCCCCACCACGCCCTTGCCGTTGTTGCCCACCGCGCCGAGCACACCCGACACCAACGAGCCGTGGCCCTCGTCATCCCCCGGACTAGTGTTGGTCGCAATCGAATTCCAACCATAGCCACCGGCGGCCTGATTGGTCCAGACATTGGCCGCCAAATCTTCGTGGGTGCGATTGATGCCGGTGTCAATCACCGCGACGACGATGTTGCTGGCCGATTTCAAAACATCCCAGCCTTCCGGCGCGTCAATGTCCGCATCGGCGACTCCGCCGCTCTGGCCGGTATTGTGCAAGCTCCAGAGCGTCCCATTGGCGTAGCGCGGATCATCCGGCGTGAGATCAAGCTGGCGTGCGAAATCCGGCTCGGCAAATTCGACGAAACCGCTTTGCTGAAATTTCTCGATCAGGCTCGTTACCGTTTCACCCTGCGGAACGGAAATCACCTGCACGCCACCGAAACTTGGAAAACTTTTCTGCACGTGAGAGTCAAGGGAAGCCTGCAATTTCGCCAGCGAACTGTTTTTCGTGTCGCGTCGTGGCATTACGAGAATCCGGTCTGGCCGGTAGGTCGTCGCGGTTGGAAGCCAGTTCGCCGGTTGAGCGGCTACCGAGCAAGTCGCCATCACCAGGAGGCCCAGCGTCACCAGAGTTTTCATTGAATCGTGCGCCTGTTAAAACAGTTTCCCGAGACGATGAATCACCTCGCCGATGTTTTCAAGCCACCAGCCGAGCATCGTCAGCAAATCCACCTTGGCCGTGAGCAACGGAATGCCGATGAGCAACACCAGCACGTTGCCAAGGAAGATCACCACGGCGGAAAACAAGTAGCCCTGGCTGGTGATATCCGATTGCTGCGTCTTGAGAATGTGCGCGGTGAGCGTGACGTGAAAGGCGTAGGCGGCTCCAACCAGCAAATGAAACCAGACGAAGAAATCTCTCCAGTTCCAGATCAAGTGCCCGACCAGGAATATCAGCACCACCAGGACCACGTAAAAAGGGAAAAAGTAGGGCGAAAGTGAAATCAGAAAGTTGTTCTTGTCCACGATCACGTGTCCGCCGCTGGAGGAGGCCTTGAATTTCTTCACGCTGCCGCCAAACAGCCAGACCCAGATGGCGTGCGTGAGTTCGTGACCCACCACGTAAATCCACATGGGCTTGGGCAGCAGCAGGAAAATTGCAAGCCAGCACGCGGCGCCGGCCACAATCGGAATCAACGTCGTGTCCGCGTCGCCGCACCGGCTCATGACCATCCAGAGCGTTTTGCCCGCGCCAACGCAAACCGGCAGCAACAAAACCGCGATGATGAATTTCACCCACTTCGGCACGGCGCGAAGGAAACTGCAACCTCGAACCAGTTGCCAGAAGAAAGCGAATCCACTTCGCGCCGTTTCCGCGGCAGGGCGTGCGGATCGTCAAAGTCCGGGCGTAAACGCCGTATCGTTGTTGGGAAACCAGAGGCGCTTGTCGGTAGCCGAACTGACCTGCTTCGCCTTCAGGCGTTCCACGTGGGTGTCCACCATCTGCACGTGCAACCGCGCATTGTGGCGAAAACCCAGTTGCCCGCCCGACGAACTGAACGGGCCAAACGAGTCGCCGGGTGGCGCTATCGAGGCACTGTTGATGTTCGGCGCGAGATTCGTGGCTTCGACAAAATAAACAGTCTTCGACGGCGCCAAGACCTTGCTCACATCACGAGCGTGACACATCCGACAGTTCATCGTGTAGCTGTGGTCGTAGGTCACCGAAGCCGGCAACGCCGGCGCGCTACTGCCAGAAGCGCGCGGGGCATCCTTCGGACACAGATAGACCGCCTTGGATTTCAGATACGGGTACAACTGACCCGACGCCACCACGCCCGACTGGCTGCGCGCGTAAAGCCATTCGATCATCGAGGGAAAACGGTTCGCGTCCCCGGCGTAAAGATTGGCCGCGAGGCCCATCTGGCGGAGGTTGTTGCGGCAAGCCGTGGCCCGGCCCGCCTCTTTTGCCCGACTGACGACCGGTAACAGCAGGGCGGCGAGGATGCCAACGATGGCGACAACCACCAATAATTCGATCAGGGTGAAAGCACGAACCAGGGCCGGCTTTTCTCGAACATCCCGCAAGCGACAGGGCTTTTGCATGAGGGGATTGATTGTGAAAGTAAATCGCCCCGCGGTGCGCGAAAGGCAAGTAGTTTTTGGGCCCGGTTCACTTGGAACTTGGAACTTGGAACTTGGAACTTACCATTCCGCCATGACACAGAACGAAGTTCTCCAGGTTTTCCGTGACACCGGCGCGCTGCTCGAAGGCCATTTCGTCCTCCGCAGCGGGTTGCACAGTCGCCAGTTCTTTCAATGTGCCCTTGCGCTCCAGCAAATGCCCGTCGTCGAAAAACTCGGCGCGGCGCTGGCGGCGAAGCTCAAGTCACTCGGCGCGGTGACGGTGGTTTCGCCGGCGATGGGCGGGCTGGTCATCGGCCAGGAGGTGGCCCGGCAACTGGGTCTGCGGTTCATCTTCGTCGAGAAGGAGGATGGCAAACTGGTCTTGCGCCGTGGATTTAAGATTGCGGCGGGCGAAAAGATTTTGGTCGTGGAGGATGTCGTAACCAAGGGCGGGCGCGTGCAGGAGACGATTGATATTGTTCGCGCGAACGGCGGCAACGTCCTCGGTGTCGGCATGGTGGTGGACCGCTCCAACGGACAAACCCAACTCGGCGTGCCGATGTTCAGCTTGATTGCCTTGCAGGTGGAGGCGTTTGACCCGAACAATCTGCCGCCGGACCTTGCCAAGACTCCGGCAGTGAAGCCGGGGAGCAAATAGCTGAGCGCGGGTCTGCGACCCGCAGCCGCTTCGCCGGGTGAAACGACATTCGGTAAATTCCGCTGTCGGCTCCCATTTCCATTGCGCGCCGGCTCCCCGGACCGCGTTCCAACGGTGCGCCAGTTTTCCAGCGCGCCAACTCAAACTCACTGTGCCACACCGTCGCTAGTGGCACACTTTGACTTCGGGATGCTTCCAGCCAAAGCTGCGCTTTCATTGGCTTTTCAAGCGATTTCAAACCAAGCCCACCCCGTGGCACAGGACTGGCATTGAAGCTCTCGCCGCGTGTGTCGCGGCAACCGAACACATTTTATTTTATGGCAAAAGTATTGGGCATTGATTTGGGAACGACAAACTCCTGCATGGCCGTGATGGAAGGCGGCGAGCCGCTCGTTCTGGAAAATTCCGAGGGCAAACGCACCACGCCGAGCGTCGTCGCATTCACCAAAGGCGGCGAGCGCATCGTCGGCGACGCCGCCAAGCGCCAGGCCGTCACCAACTCGCGCAACACGGTTTATTCCATAAAGCGTTTCATGGGCCGCAAGTTCGACGAAGTGCAGGAAGAGGTCAAACGCATGCCGTACAAGGTGGTGAAGGCCTCCAATGGCGACTGTGCCGTCGAGGTCGAAGTGGACGGCAAGCCCAAGCAATTCTCGCCCCCCGAGATTTCCGCGATGATTCTCGCCAAGCTCAAGGCTGACGCCGAAACGCGTCTCGGTGAGAAAGTCACGCAAGCGGTCATCACTGTTCCCGCCTATTTCAACGACTCGCAACGTCAGGCCACAAAAGACGCCGGTCGCATTGCGGGTCTGGAGGTGCTTCGCATCATCAACGAGCCGACAGCAGCCTCGCTCGCCTACGGTCTCGACAAGAAGAAGGACGAGAAGATTGCCGTATATGACCTGGGTGGCGGCACGTTTGATATCTCCGTGCTCGAAATCGGCGATGGCGTGTTCGAGGTGAAGGCCACGAACGGCGACACGCATCTCGGTGGTGATGACTGGGACAACAAGCTGATGGATTGGATTCTCGACGAGTTCAAGAAGGACTCGGGCATGGACCTCCGCAAGCAGCCCGACGCGCTTCAACGCATCAAGGAAGAAGCCGAAAAGGCCAAGATCGCGCTCTCCAGCTCCACGTCTTACGACATCAACTTGCCGTTCATCACGGCGGACGCCAGCGGGCCGAAGCACATCCAAAAGAATCTCACCCGCGCCAAGATGGAGCAGCTTACGGACGATTTGTTCGAGCGCACCATCAAGCCCGTGCAAGCCTGTTTGAAGGACGCCGGAATTGACGCGGCCAAGATTGACGAACTCGTGCTCGTCGGTGGCATGACCCGTATGCCGCGCGTCGTTGAGACCGCGCACAAGCTGGTCAACAAACCACCGCATCAGGGGGTGAACCCGGACGAAGTCGTCGCGGTCGGCGCGGGCATCCAGGGCGGCGTGCTCAAGGGCGAAGTGAAGGACGTGCTCCTGCTCGACGTGACGCCGTTGTCACTCGGCATTGAGACGCTGGGCGGCGTGTCCACCAAGTTGATCGAGCGCAACACCACGATCCCGTCGCGCAAATCGGAAATTTTCTCCACGGCCAGCGACAACCAGCCGGGCGTGGAAATCCACGTGCTCCAGGGCGAACGCCAGTTCTCCAAGGACAACAAGACCATCGGCCGGTTCAAGCTGGATGACATCCCGCCCGCGCCGCGCGGCGTGCCGCAGATCGAGGTGACGTTCGACATTGATGCCAACGGCATTTTGCACGTCGGCGCGAAGGACCTCGGCACGGGCAAGGAACAGAAGATCACCATCACGGCCAGCAGCGGTCTCTCGAAGGACGAAGTCGAGAAGATGCGCAAGGACGCCGAGGCGCATGCCGAGGAAGACAAGGCGAAGCGCGAGGAAGTCGAGACGCGCAACGAGGCGGACAACGCGGTCTATCGCACCGAGAAGATGCTCAAGGAAAGCGCCGACAAGATTTCTGGCGACGACAAGAGCAAGATCGAGAAGGCGGTAGCCGACGTGAAGGAAGCGCTCAAGGGCAGCGATGCCGCCGCGATCAAGTCCGCCAGCGAGAAGCTGAACGAAGTTTCCCAGGCGATCTGGTCCGAGGTTTACAAGAAGGCGGCGGAACAGGCCAAAGCCAGCGGCACGCAAACCGGCAGCAGCGCCGGCGGCGAGCAGGCCAAGCCCGAAGATAAGAAGGGCAAGGACGAAGGCCCAATCATTGACGCCGAAGTCGTGGACGAGAAAAAATAATTCAAGACTGACGCGCTGAGTATACCCCAGCGCGTTGGTTTGTCTCTAAATCCAATTTTCCCACCGCTTGGGCGGCGGGATTTGATTACACAGTCAAACAACAAAACCAACAGAACAGAAACTATGGCACTGAACATCAAACCCCTCGGAGACCGTCTCCTCGTTGAGCCGGTGGAAGAGAAGGAAGTCAAAAAGGGCGGCATCATCATCCCCGATTCCGCCAAGGAAAAGCCCCAGGAGGGCGTCATCGTCGCGCTCGGCACGGGCAAGACCGACGACAACGGCAAGAAAGTCGCCTTCGAAGTCAAGAAGGGCGACCGCGTGCTCGTCTCCAAATACGGCGGCACGGAAATCAAGGTGGACGGCAAGGAGTACAAGATTTTCAGCTCCGACGACCTGCTGGCAGTCATTGACTGATTAAACCGGTAGGGCGGCGCTGCTGCGCCGCCGGCTGACCAGCAGGTCAGCCCTACCAAACAAAATTAACCAATAACTAAAGACTCAAAATTATGGCAGCAAAACAACTATTGTTCGACGAGGCCGCACGGCAGGCGATCCTGCGCGGCGTGACCAAGCTCTCCCGCGCGGTCGTCGCCACCCTCGGCCCGAAAGGCCGCAACGTCGTCCTCGACAAAAAATTCGGTTCTCCGACCGTGACCAAGGACGGTGTCACGGTCGCGAAGGAAATTGAACTGGAAGACCCGTACGAAAACATGGGCGCCCAGATGGTTCGCGAAGTCGCGAGCAAGACCAGCGATAACGCGGGCGACGGCACGACCACCGCAACGGTGTTGGCCGAGTCCATCTATCGCGAAGGTCTGAAGTTCGTCACCAGCGGTGCGAACCCGATCGGCATTCAACGCGGCATCAACAAGGCCGTGGAAGCCGCGGTCGGTCAGCTCGACAAGATCGCCAAGAAGGTCAAGGACAAGGAAGAGATCAAGCAGGTTGCGACCGTGTCCGCCAACTGGGACAGCACGATCGGTGACATCATTGCCGAAGCCATGGACAAGGTCGGCAAGGACGGCACCATCACCGTGGAGGAAGCCAAGTCGATTGAGACGACCCTCGACGTGGTCGAAGGCATGCAGTTCGACAAGGGCTATCTCTCGCCCTACTTCGTCACCAGCGCGGACACGATGGAAGCCAAGCTCGAAGACGCTTACATCCTGAACTTCGAAAAGAAGATCAGCTCGCTCAAGGACCTGCTCCCCGTGTTGGAGAAGGTGGCCAAGGTCGGCAAGCCGCTGTTGATCATCGCGGAAGAAGTCGAAGGCGAAGCCCTCGCGACGCTCGTCGTGAACAAGCTCCGCGGCACGATCAACGTTTGCGCTGTTAAAGCTCCTGGCTTCGGCGACCGCCGCAAGGCCATGTGCGAAGACATCGCCATCCTCACGGGCGGCAAGTTCATCAGCGAAGACCTCGGGGTGAAGCTCGAGAGCATCACGCTCGAAGACCTCGGCCGCGCCAAGAGCATTGTCGTGGACAAGGAAAACACCACCATCGTCGAAGGCAATGGTAAGTCGTCCGAGATCCAGGGCCGCGTGAATCAAATCCGCCGCCAGATCGAAGAGACCACCAGCGATTACGACCGCGAGAAGTTGCAGGAACGCCTGGCGAAGCTCGCCGGTGGCGTGGCGGTCATCAACGTCGGCGCTGCGACCGAGTCCGAGATGAAGGAAAAGAAAGCCCGTGTCGAAGACGCGTTGCACGCGACCCGCGCAGCCGTCGAAGAAGGCATCGTGGCCGGCGGCGGTGTGGCGCTGATCCGCTGCATCGAAGCCATCGAAGCCGTCAAGGGTTCAAACGACGACGAAGCAATCGGTGTCAGCATTGTGAAGCGCGCCGTGGAGTCACCGCTCCGCGCGCTCGCGGCGAATGCCGGCGAAGAGGGCAGCGTCATCGTGGAAGCCGTCAAGAAGGCCAAGGGCAACAACGGTTACAACGTTGCCACGGGCGAATACGAAGACCTCGTCAAAGCCGGTGTGGTTGACCCGAAGAAGGTCACCCGCAGCGCGCTGCAAAACGCGGCCTCGATCTCCGGCCTGCTCCTGACCACGGAATGTCTCATCACCGAGATTCCGGAGAAGAAGGAGAAGGTCCCAGCCGGCCACGGCCCCGAGGGCATGGGCGGCGGAATGGATTACTAAGACGCCAAGTCTGAGGAACCAAAACAGGCCCGGTCAGGAAACTGACCGGGCTTTTTTTATTTCGTCCATTCACAGGACAATCTGAGGTTCAGGCAAGCTTGAGCTGGCGGTTGCCGCGACTGGCCTTTCGTTTGCTTTAGGGGAAGACAGGTTTCAGTGCTGAAAATGAACGTCCCAAAGTTGCTCAAACATTCCCGCAGTTGGCGGATCATCCTCGCCTTTCTGCTTCTGTTGGGCGTCGTGCAGTTCTTTCGCAGCCGGGTGGGCACGTTCTCCATTGTCGAAGGTGTCAGCATGTATCCGACTTTTCTCCCGAACGATGTCGTGCAGGCGCGGACCCTGCACAACGAATTGCAACGCGGCGATGTGGTGATTATCGCCGATGACCAGGGCGAGGAAGTGATCAAGCGCATCATCGGCCTGCCGGGAGAAACCGTCACGCTTTATCGCGGCTTCGTCTATATCAACCAGCAGCGGCTGAGTGAACCCTACCTGCCGAAATTCACCTACACCTACAAGCGGAACCAACTCAACGAACGGGCCGTCGCCTGGCAATTGGCGGCGGACCATTATTTTGTCCTGGGTGACAACCGGCTGCACAGCGCCGACAGCCGGCACTACGGCCCGATAGCACGCCACCAGATTCATCGCGTGGTCAATGTTCCGGCCAACGCCGCCCGCCCTGGTTTCTCCAGCATTGCGCTTCCCGAGCGCGGCCAAGTGATGCCGGGCAAATACGGCCAATATCTCCCCGCCGGGCAGCAGGGCCCGAAGCGGCCTCCGACTTCCAACGCAAAGACCTGATCTGTTTGGTCGGAAGCCGGCGGTAAATGTCGTGCGCCGGTAATTCCGACTGAGGTTCCGCCCACGTTGAACTTGCCGCTTGCCGGTCCGAAGAATCGCCGGCTACCGTGTGCCGATGAATCTGGAAGACCATCTGGGCGACATCATCCGCAAGGCGCGCATGATGTCCGGCGCCCCGGCTATGGCGGCAGCCAAAGCTGCGAGAATAACCGAGACGGAATTGTCCGCGCTTGAAGACTCGGGAGCATGCTCCGGACAACCCGACTTCGCCGCGCTCGCCAGCGTTGTTGGATTGCACCCGACGAAGCTGGTGAACATTGCCCATGGCTGGCTGCCGGCGCAGGAGGATTTGAGCCGCTGGCGGCACTTGCGCACCTACACCACCGCCGGTGACGGCCTCACGGTCAATTGCTATCTCCTCTGGGATGAAACCACGCGCGCGGCGGCGTTGTTCGATACGGGTTTTGACGCCGGGGTGATCCTCGACACCATCGCCGCGGAGAAACTGCAACTGCGCCACCTCTTTGTCACCCATTCGCACTTTGATCACATCGCCGCTTTGGGGGACATCCGGGCGGCTTTTCCCGGGGCGAAAGTTCACACCAACTCCCGCGGTGCGCCGGCCGATCAACGCAACCAGCCGGGCGAGACCGTCCCTGTGGGCAGCTTGCAGATAACGTATCGTGAAACTCCCGGTCACGCGGCGGACGGCGTGACCTACCTGGTTGGCAACTGGCCGGGCAGCGCACCGCAGGTTGCCATCGTCGGTGATGCGATCTTTGCGGGTTCGATGGGGCGTGGGAATGATGGCTGGGAATTGGCGCGGTCGAAAGTGCGCGAGCACATTCTCTCCCTCCCGACCGACACCCTGCTTTGTCCCGGTCACGGCCCGCTGACCACCGTGGCGGAAGAGCAGGCAAACAACCCGTTCTTCTGATTGATGCCCGTGCATTCTATTCGGCTGGCCCGGGAGGAAGACGGACTTGAGATTACACGTCTGGCCGATCAACTCGGCTATCCGTCATCAAGCAACGAAATGCGGCGGCGGCTTCAAAGGTTGCTCGCGAGCCCGAACGATCTGGTGCTTGTGGCTGAAGTTCACCCGGGGGTGCTGGTCGGGTGGGTTCACGCATTTCTATCACAACTTCTGGAATCCGATTATCGGGTTGAAATCGGCGGTCTCGTTGTTGACCAGGAATTCCGCCGTGGTGGTGTGGGACGGGAACTCGTGCATCGGGTTGAACAGTGGGCATCCGGGCGCGGGGTCGCGCACGTTTCGGTCCGGTGCCGAACGACGCGGGCTGATGCCCATCGGTTTTATGAAAACCTGGGCTTTAGTCCAGCCAAGACGCAAACGGTGTTCCGGAAGACATTAAATTGAAAATTGACCGGTTCCTGCACGGTTGCTACCCTCCACGTCCCTGCAAACAGGGTTTTATGCGACATACCATCTCAGTTTTGGTCGAGAACAAGTTCGGCGTGCTCACGCGCGTGGCCGGCCTGTTCAGTGGCCGCGGTTACAACATTGATTCCCTCAACGTCGCGCCCACGCACGACAGCACGGCGTCGCGCATGACCATCGTCACGCACGGTGACGAAGCCACGCTGGAGCAGATCGTCAAGCAGCTCAACAAGCTGCCCGACGTGCTCAAGGTGCAGGATTTCAGCGAAGGCGAATACGTGGACCGCGAACTGGTGCTCGTGAAGGTCGGGGTGGATTCCAAGTCCCGCGCCGAGGTAATGCAGATCACCGACATTTTCCGGGCGAAGATCGTGGATGTACAGCCCAAGTCTTTGACCATCGAGATCACCGGCAACGAGAGCAAGGTCGAGAAGTTCATTGAACTGATGAAATCCTTCGGCGTGCTGAATTTGACGCGCACCGGCAAGGCGGCGATGCCGCGCAAGTAGTCCAGAGTCTGCTGAGCTGAATTTGAAATCGTAAATCGCAAATCCAAAATCGTAAATCCCACCATGCCCGCTAAAGTCTATACCGACAAAGACGCGAATCTCGCCGTCCTGAAAAATAAAACCCTCGCCGTGCTCGGCTTCGGCTCGCAAGGCCACGCCCACGCGCTGAACCTCAAGGAGAGCGGACTCAACGTCATCATCGGCCTCTACGAAGGCAGCAAGTCCATTCCCGTCGCAAAGGAAAAGGGTTTCAAGGTTTACACGACAGCGGAAGCGGTGAAGCGCGCGGATGTCATCATGGTGGCATTGCCGGACACGAAGCAGGCCGCCGCTTATAAGAAGGACATCGAGCCGAATCTGGCCAAGGGCAAGACGCTCGTGTTCAGCCACGGCTTCTCGATCCATTTCAAAACCATCAAGCCGCCGAAGAACGTGAACGTGATCATGGTCGCGCCGAAAGGCCCCGGTCACATCGTTCGCCGCCAATACACGGAAGGCAAGGGCGTGCCGAGCTTGATTGCCATTTATCAGAATCCCGGCAAGGACGCGAAGCACATCGCCCTCGCCTGGGCCAAGGGCATTGGCGGGACGCGCGCGGGCGTGATCGAAACCGACTTCAAGGAGGAGACCGAAACCGATTTGTTCGGCGAACAGACCGTGCTGTGTGGCGGCGCCAGCGCGCTGGTGCAGGCAGGTTTTGAAACACTGGTCGAAGCCGGTTACTCGCCCGAGATGGCTTACTTCGAATGCTTGCACGAGTTGAAACTCATCGTGGACCTGATGAACGAAGCGGGCATCAGCGGCATGCGTTTCTCGATTTCCGAGACGGCCAAGTGGGGCGACGTGACGGTCGGCCCGAAGATCATTGACGCCAGTGTCAAGAAGCGGATGAAGGCTGCGCTCAAGGACATTCAGTCCGGCAAGTTTGCCCGGAACTGGGTGAAGGAATACAAGGGCGGCTACAAGCGTTACAACGCGCTGTTGAACAAAGGCGCGAAGCATCCGATCGAAAAGACCGGCGAACGCCTCCGCGCCATGATGCCGTGGATGCAGAAGCGTAAGATCAAGGGCGCCCAAGCCGCTTACTAGACAACCACCCAAACTTCAACCGCCGCCAAAGTGAAAACTCTGGCGGCGGTTCTGTTTCAGGGCATCACGCCACAAGTTCAGCCGACTGCGACGGATCACTGCTCCTGTCACCATTATTTGACCAACCGTTTACCTTGCGTCGCCGGGCTGAATCCGCAAATCTCTGCCTTCAAAGCAACTTGATGGCAACGACCATCCAACATCCGACATGAGTCCCAATCCATTTCTTGGCGTCTTCTTTCACTGGCTCGGCGGCCTGGCCTCCGGAAGTTTTTACGTGCCTTACAAGGGCGTGAAGAAATGGTCGTGGGAAACCTACTGGCTCGTCGGGGGCTTCTTTTCCTGGATCATTTGTCCATGGGCGCTCTCGACCCTGCTGACCAATGACGTGGTTGGCGTGCTCAAGCAGCAGAGCTTTACGACGCTCTGGTGGACCTATTTCTTTGGCGCGATGTGGGGCTTTGGCGGACTGACTTTCGGATTAACGATGCGTTATCTGGGCATGTCGCTGGGCATGGGCGTGGCGCTCGGCTACTGCGCGGCGTTTGGCACCCTGCTCCCGCCGATCTTCAAATCGTTCGCACCCACGATTCCCGTGGCCGAGACCATCGCCCAAATCGCCTCCACGACCCCGGGCAAAGTCACCCTGTTCGGCGTGTTGGTTTGCCTGATTGGCATCGGCGTCGCGGCCCTCGCCGGCCTGACGAAGGAAAAAGAAATGCCCGAGACTGAAAAGAAGAAGGCCATCGCGGAATTCAACTTCCGCAAGGGACTGCTGGTCGCCACGTTCTCCGGCATCATGAGCGCGTGTTTCTCCTTCGCGCTGACGGCGGGCAATCCCATTGGCGAAGCTTCGGCCGCCGCCGGCACTTCCACGCTTTGGACCGGTCTGCCCAAGCTCGTCGTCGTCTTGCTCGGTGGTTTCACCACCAACTTCATCTGGTGCGTGATGCTCAACCTCAAAAACAAAACCGGTTACCAATACCTCGCGACGCACGTGCGCGAGGAACACGCCGGGCTGCGGGCCGCCGGTGGCGAACACAGCGGCAGTGCCGGCGCCGGCGGCGCCACCACCGACCTCAAAGTGCCAATGCTCGGGAATTATCTCTTCAGCGCCCTGGCCGGAACGTGCTGGTACTTCCAGTTCTTTTTTTACACGATGGGCGAAACGCAGATGGGCAAATTTGGCTTCGCCTCCTGGACGTTGCACATGGCGAGCATCATCATCTTCAGCACGATGTGGGGCTGGATTTTCCACGAGTGGAAGGGATCGAGCAAGAAGGCCCATGGCCTCATCGCCGCCGGCATAGCACTGCTGATCATTTCCACCATCGTCATCGGCTACGGCACCTGGCTAAAAGGTCAGGGGGGCGGGCACTGACGGCTCTGGCGCACGGCGGCAGGTCTTCCAGCGCTCCCGAGATGGGGTTGAATCTGGCGGACCCGATGGTCGGGGGCCGGGCTGAGTTGCAATTGCGTTCCACGTGACCCCGTTGCTCCAACTTACGTCCGTCACGAAATCCTTCGGCGCGGTCCGGGCGCTCAAGGGGGTTTCGTTCGAACTGCGGGCGGGTGAAGTCCACGCGCTCCTCGGCGAAAACGGCGCGGGCAAATCCACCCTCATCAAGATCATCACCGGGGCGCACAGCCCGCATTGTTTCCCGACCTCACCGTCGCCGAGAATCTTGGGCTGCGGCTTGAGCCCGGGCGAGCCTTGTGTCGTGTGAATTGGGCCGCGCGTCGGCAGCGCGCGAAAGAGTTGCTCGCCCGCATTGGTGCGGACATTTCGCCCGACGCCGAAGTCCGCGCGCTTTCCATGCCGGAACAGCAACTCGTGGAGATTGCGTGTGCCCTGGGGGCCGGCGCGCGCCTGGTGATCATGGACGAGCCGACGGCATCATTGACGCAACCGGAAGTCGAGTTGTTGTTCGGTATCGTGCGCCGCCTGCGGGCTGATGGCGTCGGGGTCATCTACATCTCACACCGACTGGAGGAAATCTTTCAGCTCGCCGATCGTGTCACCGTGCTGCGCGATGGCGAGAGTGTGGGAACACACATCGTTCGTAGCACAACCATCGCGACGGTTTCAAACCAGGATGCTCCCGCTGAGGCGGCACCCGACGAGGGAGACCGGCGCGAGGCCGGTCCGACGTTGACCGAGGCTGAACTCATCAAACTCATGGTGGGCCGTGAGGTTTCGCACATCTATCCGCCGGCGGAAAGCCAGCCAGGCGAGGTGGTGCTGGAGTTGAAAAATCTCTCCTGCGCCGCCGGCGGCGTGGCGGATGTGAGTTTGTCCGTCCGCGCGGGGGAAGTGCTCGGTCTCGCCGGGCTCATCGGGGCAGGCCGGACCGAACTGGCACGCGTGCTGTTTGGCATCACCCCGGCCGATCGCGGAGAGATTCGTCTGAACGCTGCGCGGGTGGTCATCGGCTCGCCCAGCGAAGCCGTCGCCCGCGGCATCGCTTACGTGCCGGAGGATCGCCGCCGTCACGGCGTGATTCTCGAGATGCCGATCGCGCACAACCTGACCATGGCGATTCATCGGCGCATTTTCCCAGGCGGATGGCTGCGGTTCGGCGCCGAACAGCAGCTGACCCTGGAGTTCATGCGCGAATTGGCGGTGAAAGCGGCCGGACCGGATGCGCCGGGCAATTCCCTCTCCGGCGGCAACCAGCAAAAAGTTTCCCTGGCGCGCTGGCTGGCCACGAAGCCCAAGTTGCTCGTGCTCGATGAACCCACCCAGGGCGTGGACGTGGGGGCCAAGAGCGAGATCCACAGAATCATCCGCCGTCTTGCCCGCGAGGGTCTCGCCGTGCTGTTGATTTCCAGCGACCTCCCCGAAATCCTCGGGATGAGCGACCGCATTGCCGTGATGCGAGGCGGCACCATCGTGGCCACACTTCCGGCTGGCAGTGATCCACACACGGTAATGGCCGCAGCGCTGGGACAGGGAGGACTTTCGTCATGAACATCAAAACACTCCATCTGGGTGGCCTGGCCGCGTTGGCCGTGGCGTTTGGCTTAGGGGCAGCGCACGCCGCCGAGCCCGAGTTCATTACCGTCTTCGATGCCGCACAGGATGGCTATCCCTCGATCCGGATTCCGGCGGTGGTGGTCACCAAGCGCGGTGAGGTGCTGGCGGTTGCCGAGGGTCGGGCCGCCAACACCGACCAAGCCGGGAACGACATCATCCTCAAGCGCAGTGCGGACGGCGGGCGCACCTGGCGTCCCGTGCAGCTCCTCGCCGACGACGGCGCCAATTCCCTTAACAACCCCACGGCTGTCGTGGAACAGAAATCCGGGCGCGTGTTTCTGATGTATCAACGCATTCCCAGTCACCTCAAGGAACACGACTCCGCCATTCAGACCGGTTACGAGGGGACGAACATCTACCGCAATTTTCTCATCTGGTCGGACGACGACGGCGCCACGTGGACACCACCACTCGATGTCACCCGCACGACGAAGCGGCCCACACAGGCGACCACGATCGCCAGCGGTCCGGGCATCGGCATCCAACTGACACGCGGCGCGCATGCCGGCCGCTTGATCATCCCGTTCAACGAAGGCCCGTTTTACGAGTGGAACAACTTCGCGGTGTTCAGCGATGACGGCGGCCGCCATTGGCAATGGGGCGAAAACGTTCCGGGAGCATTTGTGCCCGACGCAAAGCGCGGTCGCCGCAGCCAGATTAACGAGGTGCAGATGGTCGAGCTGAATGATGGCTCGGTGCGGTTGAACAGTCGGCAATTCGCCGGGGCGAAGCTGCGCAAGACCGCCGTCAGCCGCGATGGTGGGGAAACCTGGTCGCCCATCGAAGACGTTCCCGCCCTGCGCGACCCCAGTTGCAATGCGAGCGTACTCCGTTACTCGTTCGACGATGCCGCCGGCCTTGGACGCATAATCTACAGTGGACCGGACAGCACGAATCGCAGCAACGGGACCATCCACCTGAGCCTCGACGACGGCGTCACCTGGCCCACGAAGCGGGTGCTCCGGCCCGGCGGTTTCGCCTACAGTGTGTTGACCCGGTTATCCGACGGAACGATTGGCTGTCTGTTTGAACCAAATGATGCCAGGCGCATTCTCTTCGCGCGCTTTCCCCTGGCGTGGGTGGAGGCTGGCAACAGTCCCCAAGGCGAGAATCCGCCGGCGCCCCAAACCAAGCCGTGAATCTGCTGAGAACTCATTTTCGCGAATGGTCGGTCGCGCTGGTGCTCGCCGCCTTGCTGCTGCTGCTGGCAGTGATCGCGCCGGGATTCTTCCAGCGGCAACCGCTGTTGTCCCTGCTGACGCGCGAAGCCCCGGTGCTGATCGTGGCTTGCGGCATGGCGCTCGTCATCATTGCGCGGCAGATTGACATTTCGGTCGGCTCGCAGTTTTCCGTTTGCTGCGTCTGCGCGGGACTGCTGGCCGCGCTGCGGTGGCCGATGACGCTGGTTCTGCCCACGACCGTCGCGGTGGGCGCATTGCTCGGCGCCTGCAACGGCGCGCTCGTAGCCGGCCTGGGATTGCCATCCATCGTGGTAACCCTGGCGACGATGGTGGCCTGGCGCGAAGGCCTGCAATGGTTGCGCGAGGGCATCTGGGTGGACCTGCCGGACGGGGTGCAGTGGTTCGGCCTGAGCCAGGCGCACGGACAGCTCGCGATCATCTTCGTGGCGCTGCTGGTTTTTCTTGCACTGGCGTGGACGCTGAAGCATCTCGCCGTCGGGCGCTTTCTTTACGCGGTGGGCTCGGATGCGGAAGCCGCACGCCTCGCCGGGATTCGCCCGCGGCTGGGAACTTTCCTCACGTTCGTCCTCCTCGGCGCATTGACCGGTCTGGCGGCGACGCTGAATATCGCGCAGTCGCCGCAAGTCGCGCCTAACTCGGGTTCAGGCCTGGAACTGCGCACGATTGCGGCTGTCGTGGTTGGCGGCGTGGCGATCTCCGGCGGACGCGGGAAGCTCTGGGGCGTGCTCGCCGGGCTATTGTTGCTGGCGTGCATCAGCCCGGCGCTGACGCATCTGCGCGTGGAGGCGTATTGGGAAAAGGCCATCCAAGGTGCGATCATCCTGCTTGCAGTGGTCGCCGACGGCTGGCGCAACCGCAAACAAAACGGCTGACCATAGATGAACGCCGATCAACACGGATTCAAAACCATTCTCCTTCGGCACGAGACCATTCTCCTCCTCGTGGTGGCGGTGGAGTGGTGCTGTTTCAACTTCGTCGGCCCCAAGTTTAGCTCGGTGGACAACACGTTCGACATTGTCCGGCATTCGGTTGAGATCGGATTGCTGGCGCTGGCGCTGACGCCGGTGATCCTCACCGGCGGCATTGATTTGTCCGTGGGCTCGTTGCTCGGCCTTTGTGCGATTGTTTTCGGGAAACTCTGGCGCGACGGCGGCCTACCCTTGCCGGTGGCGGCGGCTGGAACACTGTTGGTAGGGGCATTGGCCGGAGGCTTGAATGCCACACTGATCACCGGTCTGCGCCTGCCGCCGCTGATTGTGACGCTGGGAACGTTCTCGGTCTTCCGCGGCCTGGCGGAAGCGTTGACGCGCGGAATGGACACGATCACCAAATTCCCGGAGGCGTTCACGAGCCTCGGGCAGGAGCGATTGTTGGGGCTGCCGACGCAGGCATGGATTTTTTTCCTCACCGCCGTCGGCATCTGGTTGCTGGTGCATCGGACGACCTTCGGGCGCTCGTTCCGCGCGATCGGCTTCGCTCCGGAAGGCGCGCGTTATGCCGGGTTGCCCGTCGAACGGCGCGTGGCCCTGACCTACGTGCTGGCCGGGTTTATCGCCGCGGTGGCCGCGATCATCTACACGGCGCGGGTTGGCCAGGCCAAGGCCGATGCCGGCACCGGTTACGAACTGTTCGCCATCACCGCGGTCGTGCTGGGCGGCACGAGCATCTTCGGCGGCAGCGGGACGGTGACCGGCACGTTGCTCGGCGTGGTGGCGATTGCGGTGTTGAACAACGGACTCATCCATGCCCGACAACCGCGAGAAGTGGCCGGGATGCTGACCGGCGCGCTGTTGCTGGCTGCGCTCTCCGCCAGCGTCCTGACAAAAATGATTTCCTCGCCGCGTGTGCGTCGGCAGACTGTGCCGGCCAATTCACAACCGAACGCAACGCCATGAATCGTTTCGCCCTTACGCTCGCCCTGCTGACCGGCCTGCTGCTCGCCGGCTGCGGCAAACCATCGGATTCCAAACCCGCCGCCGACTCCGGAGGTGGGAAGAAGCCCGTCATTGCCTTTCTGCCAAAGTCACGCGGCAACGCCTATTTCGTCTCCTGCAAGAAGGGTGCGGACAAAGCCGCGGCGGAGTTGGGCCTGGAATTGATCTTCGATGCGCCGAGCAATCCGGACCCGGCCAAGCAGAACGAAATCATCGAAACGTGGATCACGATGGGCGTGGATGCGATTGCCGCGGCGTGCGAGAACGGCGAGGGCATTTCGACGGCCTTGCGCAAGGCGAAGGCGAAGGGCATCAAGGTCATCACGTTCGACGCGGATGCGCTGCCGGACGCGCGGGATTTTTTCGTCAACCAGGCGACGGAGCAAGGTATTGGCTACGCGGTGATGGATGAGGCGGCGCGGTTGACCGGCGGGGAAGGCGAGTTCGCGCTGATCGTCGGCTCCGTGACGGCGGCCAACCAGATTGCCTGGCGCAAACAGATCGAGGCGCGGCTCGCGGAAAAGTATCCCAACATGAAACTGGTGGCGGTGCGCCCGTGCGACGATCAAAAGGACAAGGCGCAGAGCGAAGCGACGACGTTGTTGAGCGCGTATCCGAATTTGAAACTCATCGCGAGCATTACCTCGTTGGGAGTTCCCGGCGCGGCGGAAGCCATCAAGCAGGCGGGGAAGGTTGGCCAGGTGAAGAATATTGGCCTGGGTCTGCCCAATGAAAACCGCCGGTACGTGCTCGAGGGCGTGACCCAGACCGTGATTCTGTGGAAGACCGAGGATCTGGGTTACCTGACCGTGCATGCGGCCAACGGGGCGGTGGCGGGGACGTTGAAAGCCGGCGATAAAAAGCTCAAGGCCGGCGCGCTCGGCGAATTTGAAGTCCAGGGCGACAACATCCTGCTCGGCCAGCCGTTCTCGTTTACCAAGGAGAACATCGCGCAATTTGACTTCTAAGCAGGCTTGAGATTCGGCCGGTTTGGTTTAAAACTATGGCCGGTTGCGCGCGTGGCGGAATTGGCAGACGCGCCAGACTTAGGATCTGGTTCCGTAAGGATTGGAGGTTCAAGTCCTCTCGCGCGCACCATTCCACCACAGATGAGCAAAGGGGGTGGGAATCGGTCTTCACCTTTGGGAATGAAGTGATTTATCAACGCTTCTTGCCGTCACCATTTTGTGCCACGTGACAAGTCCCTGTGGATTTGGTAAAAAACTTTCAGCCACGACTGATAAGCAATGCTAGGGCTGAAACAGAGCGGTCGCGGTCGGAAGTAACCAAACTAGAAGTAACCTCGTATGAAATCCTGGAGTTCCACAGTCGCGTCATCCCTTTTCCTCTCCGCGGCCGCGTTGCTGCTGGCGACAACCAGCCTGCAAAGCGGCACGATGGCCTATTGGCGTTTTGAAGAAGGGCCGGCCGATGCGCAGATGCCGCATTTATCCGGCGTTAATGGCGTGTGGTCCGCCGATGTGGCGGACAGTTCCGGCAACGGCAACGCGCTTTCGGTTTGGACTTCGGATGGGTGGGGCGGTTACGCCTACAAGACAGACGTAGCTGGACCGACAATCGCCAACATTGGCGCCGCAAACAACTTCAGTGTGAAGAACACCGGCGGCAATCCTGGCATGTGGAACACTTCGCTGGCAAGCTGGACGCCGGCAACGTGGACGGTCGAGGCGACGTTCAAACCAGAATGGGGCGGTTGGCGGACGATTGTTGGCCGTGACAGCAAAGGCGCAGGTACCCAACCCGGCGCAGATCCAAGTGCGTCGGCGCTCTATTTCCAGATTCAGCCGGACAATCGCGTCGCCGTCACCTTTCAGGATGTCATGGGCTACCAGTACAGCGCGGTTTCCGCCGCCGGTTTGATCCAAGGTTTCGATTATCCCACCGACCCGAATGGGTTGACCGGAAAGTGGTACAGCATGGCCGGCGTGAGCGATGGCACAACTTTGTCGCTGTATCTAAACGACGTCGCCTCCGGTCTCGGCTACCAATTGGTCGCGCAGACCGCTCTGAACCAAGGCAGCGCCAACACCGCCTTGACGGCTGGCGCGGGCAGTGGTGGCGACTGGTCGGCCGGCAACTTTTCGGTGGGCCGCGGGATGTACAATGGCGGCCACGGCGACCGCGCCTACGGCTTCATTGACGAAGTGCGCCTCTCCGACACGGCACTGACGCCAGGACAGTTTCTCTCCATTGTTCCGGAGCCATCCACGTTGGCGCTGGTGGGATTGGGAGCGTTTGGCTTGCTGGGTTCGCGTTCGTTCCGCAAAAGGAATTCCTGAGCGAACCTCGTCGCGTTAAAATAAACTTCTGCCTGGCAGGTCTTGAACCTGGCAGGCAGTTTTGTTTTGGGCGGAACTCAACAAACTACAGCTCGACCAGGTCAACGAGGTGCTGATTTCGGCTCGTCCGCCGCGTTGTTGCTGATGATCACCTTACCCGTGCTCTGATTGCTGATGCGCGCTGTGCCCTTGAGGAGATTGTCGGTAATCACGGCGCGCCGCACGGTTGTCGCCAAGGAAATCTGGGGGCGGTCCGCCTGGAATTCACACCCGCGCACAATCACGCTCCCGCTCTGGACTTGCAGCGCCGCGCGGTCTTCTTTCTTGCGATCCCATTGAACGAAGGTGCAATCGCTGAAACCCACCGTGCCCTTGCCGGCAATCTTCGCGATCTGATTGCACGGCCCCCAAAAGGCCGAGTTCACAAAGCGCACGCTGCCCGTGTGATTGGTCCCGACGCGGACCATCGTCGGGTCCGGTCCGTGGAAGGAAACAAATTCGCCGTTCGAGATTAACAAGCCCATCGGGGCGGATTGCTCAACAACCAAAGCGGTGAAGCAATCATCCGCGCCGATGCCGAGGAAGTTGCCGTTGCAAGCGCCCGCCTTGGTCGCGACGAACTTGTAGCCGACGTTGTAACCGAAGCAAAACGTGTTGAACACATATTGCCAGTCGCTGCGACCAAAGATGAACGCTTCCCCGTGCTCCATCTGCCAGTCGCGCAACTTCGGTTGCAGACTCCACCAAGGATTGAAATGGACGTTCTCAATACGGCCAATGTCGTAAATCGAGTCCACCAAGATACCGCGCCGCAACGGCTGGCCCTGCACATCGCGGATCAAGTGGCGTTCGTTGTGGGTGGCATCAATGCCGTTGTAGGGATTGAGCAATTCAACGGCGAGCACGGCGGGATTTTTCCCGCGCAGGGCGATGGCCCACGGATAAGGCTTGGGTTCTTCGGCGGGATTTTGTTCCGGGTAGTAGAGCACGACCCCCTTCAGCGTGCTGTTGTGATTGAGCGTGATAAAGGGCGGGCCGTCCTCCTTGCCGGCGTTTGCCGTGATGAGGAACGTCGTGCCATCGTCCGTCGGCTTTGGCAAGCCGGCGTCGCGAAGGCCGTTGTGCGCGGGCACGGATTCCCAGATGCCCTTGAGCGTTACGGCGGACGGCACATTGAGCTGGCCGGCAAAGAAATAATTTCCACGCGGCGCGTGAACGATTCCGCCTCCGGCCTTGGCGGCGGTGTCCAAGGCCTTTTGAAACGCGGCGGTGTCGTCGGTCTTCCCATCACCAAGCGCGCCGAAATCACGGACGGAATACACGTCTTCAGCCAAAGCCAGTGAAGTGGAAACCAACCCCAGACAAAGAACAGCCCTTAGTGTTTGCATTATTGTTGATCGGCAAGTTGATCGTGATCGTCCAGTTCTTTGCGGAAGCGCGCGATTTCTGACTTCAATTCGGTCACGGTCTGCGCGCGCTGCGGATCGTTGTAAATATTTTTCAACTCCCGCGGATCAGTTTTGAGATCGAAGAGCTCCCACTGGTTGAGGCGATTAAAGTAAATCAGTTTGTAGCGGTCGGTGCGCACGCCATAGTGCGGCTGCACCTGATGGTCGGCAGGATAATGGTAGTAGCGATAATACCAGCTCTGGCGCCAGTCGTCGGGAGTTTTGCCGGACAGCACTGATTTGAGGCCGCGACCTTGAACCTCCGCCGAAACCGGCAATCCGGCGAACTCCAGGAACGTCGGCGCGAAGTCCACGTTCAGAATCATCGCCTCATTCACGCTGCCGGGCTTGATGGCGGGCGGGTAACGCACGAGGAATGGCATCCGGATGGACTCCTCGTACATGAAGCGCTTGTCGAACCAGTCGTGGTCGCCGAGGAAGAATCCCTGGTCGGAGGTGTAGATGACGATGGTATTGGTGGCCAGTCCGGTTTGATCGAGATAATCCAGCAGGCGACCGACGTTGTCGTCCACCGAGGCGACGCAGCGCAGGTAATCTTTAATGTAGCGCTGGTATTTCCACTTCTTCAATGCCGTGCCGGAGAGTTTGTTGGTCTTACCGTTCTCGACGACTTCGAGTTCCTTATCGGTGCCGGCTTTCCACGTCGTGAGCTCCGCGCCTTTCAAGCCGGGTGGTGGTGTCAGCTTCAAATCATTTCGCGTGAGGTCACGATCAATCCGCATCGTGGCCGTCCGCGCCGCATCGGAGCGCGTGGTGTAGTCGTCGTTGAACGTGTCCGGCTCCGGAATGGTTACGTCATCGAACATGTGTGCATGCTTCGCATCCGGCTCCCACGGGCGATGCGGCGCTTTGTGGTGGCACATCAGAAAGAACGGCTTGTCCTTCGGGCGGTTCTTCAGGAACTCGATGGAACGATCCGCAATGATGTCGGTCGCATAGCCATCCAGCTTCTTACGCTCGCCCATCTCAATGAACACCGGATTGTGATAAAGCCCCTGGCCGACGAGGATGTTCCAGTAATCGAAACCGGTCGGGTCACTCTGCAAATGCCACTTGCCGATCATGCCGGTATGATACCCCGCCGCCTGCAACGCCTTGGCCACGGTCCACTGGCTGCCATCAAAACGGTTGAACACCGTGACGCCGTTGATGTGGCTGTATTTGCCGGTAAGAACCGAAGCGCGACTTGGCGAGCAGATGGAATTGACCGCGAAACAATTGTTGAAACGCACACCTTCCTTCGCGAGGCGATCAATGTTCGGCGTCTGGTTGATCTTGCTGCCGTAAGCGCTAATGGCGTGCGCGGCGTGATCGTCCGACATGATGAACAGGATGTTGGGCCGGGCCTCCGTCGCAGCGATTGATGCCGCGAGCGAACTCGTCAGGAGAAATAACGTCGCGCGTATTCGTCCACCAGTGCTCATGATGGACGAAGCTTACGCCGGACGAACAAACGGGCAATCCTTTTGCAGTCCGGCCGGCAACACGTTTATGCGTGCTGACGCCGGCCCACGCGGGCGGTTACAAAGGCCACCACCACCCAGAGCGCGGCAAAGCCGAGCAACCCGCCGCCGATACGGCGTGACCAGCTCACCGTCCTGGTATTCTCCGCCGTAAAGCTGACCAGCATGGGCTTGCCGGTTTCGGTTTGCAGCACTTGGGCGAACGAGTGACGCAGCCCGCGGGTCGGCAGGTTCACCCGCAACGGGCGCACCTTGGCCACGGCCACATCCTGCGCCTGCTGCAACTTCTCCCATTGCTGCTCGGCGGCAGCGGTGTCGTAATTCAAATTCAGATTAACGCTTTCCGGTTTGCCGGCTTGTTGCAGGATCTGGCCAAAGGCAACTCCATTGTTGGCGACGCTGAAGGCTTGTTGCGCCTGCACAAGATTGCTGGCCTGCGCGCGGCGGACTTCTGCCTCAAGGTCCTTCGCCACAGTATCGCCCTGGCCGCCGCGGGCGCCGTAGCGATTGAAGAACGTGGCGGCCTCTTTCACATTGCCCTCGGCGAGCTTTTGTTTGGCGGTGGAGATGTCCAACGCCCAGCCTTTCTTCGCCTCCGCTTTGGCGTCCGATTCCTTCTTGGAATATTCGAGAACCGAGAAACTCGACGCCTCGAACACACCCGTGCCGGCTTCGCGCGACATCGTGCCCGTGAACTGGTCGTAGAAATAATCCGGCGGCAGATACAACTCCCAGCGCGCGTTCTTGAGCGGCACATCGAGCGTGGGCGAAACCAGGCTCACGCGCCCGCTTTTGGCGGGGAATTGATTCGTGGAAACGTAGGTTAATTCCACGGTCAAGGCCGCGTCATCGCTGCCGGCATTTTCCAGCGGCAACAACAATTTCCCCTCCCGCACGCTGGGTCGCACGGCCTGTCCCGCCACGAAAGCGGACCAGACGGTTGCGCCCGGGGGCAGGGCAATTTCCAGATGCTGCCGCCCATTGTTGCGCACCGCGATGGACATTTCGGTCATCATTTGTCCGTCGTCCGCGACGACGGTGGTGAGGTGATAACTCTCGGCGAGCGCCTGCAGCACTTCGGCCTCGGCGAAGCGTTTCGCCTCAATGGTCAGCTGGTAGCCGGGGCGCAAGTAGCGATAGGCCAGGGCGGTGTTGAGCGACGGCGCGCCCGCCCATTCGGGCCACTCGCGCGTGTCGAGTTTCAACAGATCCGCCGCCTGGGTTTCGCTCACCTGCAAGGGGGCCTTCGCCACGACCGCCAGCGTGCCGGTTTCCCGCTCAACACCCTCGACACCCAGGCTGACGAGGTCGAGCACATTGGTGCCGAGGCGGCGCGGTTGTTCCCACGTTACATTGAGGGTGTAAGCGCCGCGCACCTTGCTCTGCAACTCCACGCGCCATTGTTCGCCATTCTGATCGCGCCGACGAATGTTGGCGCCGGTGATCTCCACGTTCTTGAACTGCGTGGGGATTTTCAGACGCAACTCCTTGACAGGCGAATTCTGGATGTCGAATCGCACGAGCGCATGACCGTTGACGAGCGTGTCGCTGACGGTGAGCGTGCTCGCGACTTCGGCCCGCACCCAGGACTCGACCGTCTCCGTGTTGACGGACAGTTTCCACGCCGCCACACCGGCTTCGGCGGCAATGTATTTGAACGCCAGCGCGCCGCTTTCCGTCGCCATGGAATTGCCACCCGGCAGCGCGGTCAGGGGAATCTCGGTCAGGCCCTCGAATGCCGCGGTTTTCACGGAAACACCCGGCTCCGCGGAAACCGAGATGAACCCGGCGAGCTTTTGCGTGACCAGCGGCTGGACGCCGGCCAGTGCGAGGGTTTTCGGCAGTTCACGTATATTTTTCACGAGATCCACGCGCAGCGAGTACGCGCCGGACGTGCGTTCCTTCAAGGTGACATCGAGCACATGAATGTCCGCGTCCTTGCGCTCCGACCATTGCAGGACGTTCGCACCGGCGACCTGTTCGAGGCGGAAATCCTCCGGCACGGCGAGCTTCAGCGTGAAGACGCCAGCGCGTTTGATCGTGTAATCCACGGTGGCGGTGAGGTTCAATTGATCATCGCCCACGCGAACATGGTTGCGCACGACCGCCTCGATTTGCGGCTGCAACGCCGCGGCGCGAGCCTCCAGGGAGAACGCGGGTTTCAGGAAACGAAAGGCACTCACAATGCCGGTCGCGCCTTGACCCGCTGGCGTCACCGCGAACGCCGCGGCGTCCACGCGCTGCAATTCGTCCGCCCGACCCACGGTCAGTTCGAGTTCCTCGTCCGCCCGCAACGCGAGCAAGCCGGTCTCCCGCTTGACGTCGAGGGCATGAGGCGTTTCCACGGCTGCGGTCACGGGCAGGGTGTCGAGGGTTTTCTCCGTTTCCACCGTGAGGCGATAGCTGGGGGTTACGCCCTTGAGCAAATCCACCACGAGGACTTGTTCCCCATTCTCCTCCCTGGTCGTCCAGGTGCGGATGGATTCACCTTCGACGCGCAACAGCCGATGACCGGCTGGCAATCGCACGCGGGCCTGGCGCAACTCACCTTGCGTAACCTGGTAATCGAGAACCGCGCGCACGCTGAACACTCCGCCACCGAACGACACGAGCGCCGAGTTCTGGCACATCACCGTGGCAGCGACCTCCGCGGCGCGTTTCACGCGCGGCGTCCAGGTGAGTTCGACCCGTTCGCCCGCGCCAATGAGAGCGGTGACGCTGGTCCGTTGTTGATCGGGCGCGCGTTTGAAGGAAATCGCGCCGGGAAATTCCACGTCGGCGTCCGGCTGATCCAGCGTCAGGGCGAGCCGGCTGGTCAGTGCGGCGGGAATGGCGAAGGCGAGTTGCCGCTTCGCCACGTCCCCGCCCAGCCGCACGAGCAGCTTCAATTGCAACGTCGCTTCGCCTTTGCGCGGCAGCACGACGGAAACGGTCTTGCCCTCGCGGACGATCTTGGCGTCGCCGGGCTTGGCGGTGAAGCTCTGGACGGCCACGTCTTCACCGAAGAGTGGAATCTTTTGCCCCGCTTGGGCGGCGGCGACGTTGATCGTGACCTCGAGCTGGGCGACGCGGTCGTTGACCGTGCCGGTGTAACTCGCGTTGAGGATGGAAACATTGGCGGCCGGCGCCGGGTTGTCAGCCGCGCTGGCGGGGTTCACCGCGAGCGTGAGCGAGAGCAGCAGCACAATGCCCGCGAGGGCCGGCGGGAGTTCCGTGTGGCCGGGCTCCGTTTCCTCGGCAGTGGTGTGGCGCGGCCAGAATTTCCAGATGAGCCAGGCGATGATGGCCAGCAACACGAGCGGGAAGCCGATGATGAGGAGGTCGTGCAGGGCGCGCCACGCGATCAGGAGGCTGGCAACCGAGCCGAGCATGAGCGCCAGCGCGAGTGTGAGCAGGAAGCTGTTGCGCGCGGTGCGCCATTGCCACCACCAAACGATCAAGCCGGCAAGGAATGCACCCACTTGTGCCGCCATCTGGCGCTGCTGGAATGTGCTCAACGACACGATGCTGGCGGAAACGCTGAGCGGTTCGTCGCGCACGTTCAGGACTTTGGTGAACAGAAACTCAGTGCCCGTGCGCGGGATTTCGATGCGGATGGAGCGCAAGCCGGCGGCTTTGGGTTGTGGGGCAGGCGTCACCAGAGCGGCGCCGGCGCTTACACCAAGGACCGTAACGCTTCGGGCCAGCGATTCGACGACTGGGGCGGCAGGCGCTTCCGCCGGCGCAGGGGCTGGTCCTCCATTTCTGAACCCGGCGCGCAGCGCGGCGACGGACCAGTTGTTTGTTGCCGTCATACCATCCTGGCCTTGCTTCACCTGCCGAGGACTGTCCGTCAATTGTTGCGCCACCACGGCTTCATTTTGTTTGCGGCGGGCAATCTCATCCGCGGGCAATCGTCGGATCAATCCGCGCTGCGACTCTTCGCCGAATTTCGCGGCGGTCATGCCTTGGACGCTGCCGTCGGCCAGAAGAACATCGCAGCGCCCATTCACGATTGGCGAGTAGGCGATGATGGATTGGGGCTCGATTTCTTCGGTCGAATATCCTGCGCCCAGGTAGATGTAACGCTGGCCCGTCGCCGGGTCGTAGGTGATTTTGTCCGTGTTCAACTCGTTCATCATCTCCTCGTACGACAAGGGCAGGCGGTCGCCGTTATCAATTGCGAATTGCCGGGCGGCCAGACCGATTTGTTTCAGGTTGTTGACGCCGCTGATGCGTTGCGCCTTGGCCTTCGCCTTCCCCAGCGCGGGCAACAACATGGCGCCCAACACGCCGAGCACCGCGAGGACGGCCAACACCGTGACAATGCCGTTCCAGCCCCGGCGCACGGCGGAAACCACCAGCGTCAGCACCAGGAACACCAGCACGCCGATGACAAAGAAGCCCGGCCCGATCTCGCGCAGCACGTTGGCGTAGAACGCGAGAAATTGTTTCCAGGCATCGAGTGCGCCGTAGGTCGTGCCTTGCGCCACGCTCATGCTGCCACCGAAACCGGACAGTCGTTTCGACGCCGGCACATAAAGCTGCCACTCAGCGTAGGTGTTCGGCACGTCGGTCTGGGGTGCGTGCAGTTGCAGGGCCTGGGCCCAGCCGGATTTCAGCGCGGCCTTTTTCTCGGCATAAACGATGTCCACGGCGAAGGCCTCGTCGCGATTGGCGCCGCGGGGCAGCGGCACCAGCAAGGCCTCGTCCTTGGGATCGCGCTCGGGTTTGGCGGGCTGGCCATTGACGTAGCAACTCCAGAAGTTCGCGCCCTGGGGCAGCAGGAAGCGTTGGAATTGTTTGTCGTTGTTCTTCACCATGAAGGACGCTTGGGTGAGCAATTCACCGGCCTCAGTGAGCACGCTCGTCAGTTGAGTGCGATCGGCGACGGCGGAGAGCACCGACGATTCCTCAAACCGCTTCACCTCCACGGAGAGATCATACTGGTCGCCGGTGTATTGGTAGGCGAGCAGGACGGAACGTGTGATCAGGGCGCGGTCGGCGGCGGCAAGTTCGGCCTCGTCCACGCGGCGCAACGGGTCGGCGATGGATTTCGCATTCAGCTTGAGGCTGGCGGCGGTGGTGATGGCGACGGAGCCGGTTTCACGTTCAACTTCCAGCGCATGCACCCCGCCCAACGGCAGCGTCGCGCCGTGCGGGTCAAACTGATAATCGTAGGTCACCACGAGCGTGTAGCCGCCCCACGCCTTGTCCTGCAACCCGATGGTCCAGATGTCGCCGGTGGCTTCCTTGCGCCGGATGTTCGGGCCGGTGAACTCGACGTTCTTCCAATGGGCCGGGACGCGGACGCGGAACTCCTGCACGCCCTGGTTGATGAGACCGTAGCGAATGGTCGCGCTGCCGCCGACGAGGCCGTCGCCGATGGTGACGAGGTTGAAAATCTCTGCCACGACGCGGGCCGCCAGCCGTTCGGTGCTGAGCGCCAGTTTCCACTCGGCGTTGTCGGCGGCATACGCCAGCAGTTCGTCCGTGCGGGCCGGCAGGCGGTTCACGGGGATCTCGCGCAAGCCCACCAACTCGGCGGTCTTGAGCCGGATGCCCGCCGCTGAGGCAGCGCCGATGCTTGCCGTTTCTTTGGTGACGTCGGCGACGCGCAACGGTTCGAGGGCGATACGCTCGGGAAAGGTCTTCAAGGCCTGTTCAAGTTGCACGTCCAGCTTGCGCGAACCGAGCACCCGGTTGTTGAAACTGATTTTGAGTCTGCCGTCCGCCATCTTCCAATCGTCCACGCCTTCGCCGCGCACGTCGGCGACGACAAAGCCGCTTTGGGGGATCAGTTCGATCGCGTAGATGCCGGCCTTCTCGACGTTGAGGGTAAGCGAGTGGCTGGCGAGCAGGCGGGTCTCTTCCAGGCGGATCGTGGCGCGGTCGCTCGCGGTCACGATCGGCTCGATGCGTTTGAGCCGGAGCGCCAGCGCGAGCGGTCGCGCACTGAAACGATAGGCCGCCAGGGCGCCGGTCGGGGCGTTGACTTGCCGCAGGCCGGCGGCGGATTCAATCTCGGCCTGCATGTCTTCGGCGGTTACGGTGAACGTGCCGGATTCGCGCTCGGCATCGAGCGGTAGCGGCGGCGCCAGGGAAACGGTGGCGGGCGTGGTTTCGACGGTTTGCTCCGAGAGCACGGTTAGGGAATACGCCTTCTCGACCGGCTTGATGAACTCGACCGTGAGCACCTGCCGGTCGCCCTCCGTGGCGACCGACCAGTCGCGGATTTGCTCGCCGACGAGGCGCGTGAGCGCATGGGTGGCAGGCAGCGCGATGGTAAGCTTGGCCAGTTTCCCCTGAATCACGTCATAGCGGAACTGCGTGGCGTACTTCACGACGGTCGGGGTGATTTGCGCGGTGATGGTGGATTCGGCGGCAACCACGGCTTTGCGCGCGACTTCCGCGGCGCGACTTTGCCAGCGAAGCGCGAGGGTCTGCTCCGCGCCGAGAAAACCGCGCACCCGGGAGACGTTGTTCGTCTGCGCGGATTCAACAACGGTGCCAGTGAGCAACTGCAAATCCACGTCTGCGCCGCCCGCCTGCGCGCTCACACTGGCGATGGCCGCCAGCGGGCCTTTGAATGAAACCTGGTTCCAGGGTTCAGCACGGTTGATCTTGGCGACGACGTCGAGTTTGAATTGGTACTTGCCCGGTTTGCCGATGAAGAGGCGATAGCTGTTGCCGTCGCGCTCAACGCGCAGGCCGGCGGGCAATTTCGGTGGGAGCAACGCGAGTTCGCCGTCGAACAGCGTGGTGGCGACCTCCGCCTTGGCGGTGGACTCCGCAGCGATCTCGACGGCGAAGCGCGCTTCGTCGTCAGTCACTTTGGCATCGTAGCGCAGTTCGCGGAAGACGATCTCGGCGGGCGCGGCTGGGGGCGGTGCGGGCGGTTCGTTGGCAAGCAGGGCGACAGGCAGGAACAACAGGAGGACCGACTTCAGCAGTGTTTTCATAAGTGCTCCGGGTAAAGTTTGAACACCGACATGCCAGGTTTGATTCGAGAACCATTTAAGCATCGCGCGGGCCATGGGGTCAACGACGGCAATTGCTGGCAATTCAAACGGCTCCATCATGGCGGCGTTGCTCGGCGCGCGTGAGCCTGACGCGAAACGGACGATTTCCACGCAGGCACACCGCGACTTCATGGGGAGTCAGACGGGAGGTGCGAAGAAATGCTCCCGTGCTCCGCGAAGTTATTGCGGCAGGGACGAAATCCGCCTCCTTAGGTTGTCAGCTAGGCGCGGGCGGAGTTGAACTCGCGAAGGTATTTCACGGCGACCCGAAGATCCTTCGGCCAGGGCGCGGTGATGGTGACCTCGGTTCCGGTGACGGGATGAGGCAGGGAGAGTTGTTCCGCGTGCAAAGTGACGCGGGCCAGCAGCGGGCGTTCTTCCCGACCAGGTTTGAGCCGGTAATCGCGTTTGAGTTTTGACAGCCAGAGCGGTTTGCCGCCGTAAAGTTCATCGCCCACGATGCGCAATCCGGAATTCCAGAGATGCACGCGAATCTGGTGCATCCGGTCGGTCAGCGGCTCACATTGGAGCAAGGTGTGCTGAGGGAATTTTTCGAGCACGCTGAAACGCGTCTCTGCGCGTTTGCCGGCCCGGGGGTCAACCCGCATCTGCCCCGGCAGGACGGGATGGGGCGCAAGCTTTGCATTGACCTGGAAACGAGCTTCCGCCGGCGTACCTGCGACCAGGGCCAGAAACTGTCGGCGCGGTTTCTCGACGCCAAACAGGTCGGCGAGTTGCACCAGCACCGGCTTGGATTTGGCGAGCAACAGCACGCCACTGGTATCGCCCTCGAGCCGGTGGGCGTTGCTGAGATAGGTCAGGCCGCGTTCCCTGGCGCACGGTTTGCCGGCGGCAATGGCCTCGTGCAGCAGTCGCATCAGGCTGGGGCGGCTGGGGTCGAGCCGATCCGGCGAAGCGAGGAGGCCCGCGGGTTTGTCGAGTGCCAGCAGTTGTTCGTCCTCGAACAACACCGGGATTTCCCAGAACTCGCGCGTGGCGGGTGAGGAAAGTTTGATGACGGCACTCATGGAGTTCCAGGTTGCGCGTCCAGGTTCCGGCTGGTCTTGTGCCTCGTGCCAGCCACCGGCAACGGTGATCGACTCCGCCTACGGTTTCGGCAGACCGGACATTTCAGCCTTCTCTTGGAAATAGGGGATTCCGGATCTTACCTTGTTAAACTCCTGGTTGAACCAGTTATTAAAGGCCTCGGCCCGCCGGGTCTGACGCACCGACCGCTCGAAGCTGGGGAGGTTCGTCGCCATGGCCGACTGGTTCAAGGGCAGCTTGGACTGGACATAGACCACATAGGCGCCATCGGAACTCCCCTGCAACTGGCTCATCTGGCCGGGCGCTGTCGTGAAGGCGGCTTGCTTGAATTGCGACAGGGGAACATGGGCTTCCACCGCTTCCAGTTTGCGGGTATTCAACGCAAAGGGCGGCAGCGTGACGGGTTTCACTTTGGCCACGGCGCAGGCGGCAGCGAAGGCGGGTGCGCTGGTGATGTTGGTGGCCGCAATGCTGAAGTCCATCGCCGCCTTGCGCGCCTGCATGACGGCCTCCACGAAGCGGTAATCCTGCGTCACCTGACTGCGGATGGCATCGAGCGACGGGACTTCACTCGGCAGATTCTTGTTTAGCGAAATCAAATAGACGCCGTCGTTGCCCACCAAGGACTGGCTGAAAGGTTCGTCCGCCGTCAACGCAAAGGCGGACCGGATGAAATCCGCGCGAACATCCAGACCTGTCGGCGGCTCATCTTTGCTAAAGGGAGGCGTGACCAGCGGGGTGAGCCCATGCTCCTTGGCCAGCGTGACCAGATTTTCCGGGCGCATGGGCTCGTTGGTGTAGAGCATGGTGGCGAATTCCACGGCCTTCTTGCGGGCGAACTCCAAGGCCAGACCTTGCTGCTCCTCCTTGAGAATCCGCTGTTTGGCTTCCTCGGGGCTCTTGGCATCACTGTAATAGTTTGACCCGCGTTGTTGATAGACTGCCTCCAGAATGTCGTTGAGGTTGGTGGTCTCATTGATTTTTTGCACCGCCTCCGTCAGGAAGTTCGTGAGGGGGAACTTCACGTAGTTGACCTGCGCGCGCTCGGGCAGGCGGTAGCGCGACATCTGGTTGGTGTAAAACTGCGCCACCTGATCGGGCGTGGCATTCACCGCGGCGAGATAGTTGCTGGCCGAAAAGAACGCTGCCTGCGTCTGGAGTTCCTGGTTTTCACGTTCGTACAGAGCATGCACCTCCTGCGGAGTCACCAGTTCGCCACCCAATCCCAGCACGGAGGCCAGTTGTTGGACGCCCAGTTCGTGCCGGAGATAGCGTTCGAGATCCGCCAGGCTCAATCCCTGTGGGGCGAGTACCTGCGTGGCGAAAACTTCCGGCGGCACCGGGTTGCCACGGTTGATCGCGCGCAGCCTTTCGCTGGCCACTTTGGCCACCGCTTCCTCGCTGACGTGCACGCCCATTTCCTCCTGCTTCTGGACCAGCAACAGGCGGAAGTAGGTCTCCCGTTGCACGTCAAATCCCGCCACCGTGCGGCCTTTGTCCGGCCAACTGCCGCTGGAAAAGAAATACATCAGGTACACTTCGCGTTGCGCGTCGAGAAACCGGTTGAGCGTGATATTTTCACCGTTGATCCGGCCGAAGCTGCCCGAACCGCTGTCGCCGCCGGTCCGCGAAGTTTGCGAGCCCCAAATCACGAACGTGACGATGATGGCGCAAATGATGATCCACCACAGGACCTGTGAGTGCTTCCTAAATGTTCCAAACATAAAATTGAGCTAAAACAAGGGGGCGCACCCTAACTGGCTTTGGCCTGTCCGGTCAAACCGAAAAGCACACTCAAAAGTGCGGTCAAATCCAACTTTACAAGTCCGCCGTCGCCATGCCACGCTCTCTCCGCTATGTGGAAGAAAGCTTTGATCCTGATGCCGATGATGCTCCTGCTGGCCGGTTGCGCGAGCACCATCACGAACCTGTCGGCGCAGCGGCAGTTGCGCAATCCCAACCATCTTTACCCCGTTGAAGTCTCCCTCGATTCGCGCCAGCAAGCCCTGAAATGGGAGACCGTCCAGCCCTACGTGATCATGGGCAAGGAATCCTATCCCATGCGCCAGGTCAAACTCATGCGCAACCGCTGGGAATGTCTCGTGCCCGTGCCGGCCGGTGAAAGCTCGGTGAGCTATCACTACAAGTTCGATTACCAGTTCAATGATTTCGGCGGCCCGAAGCGAGGCAGCGCCTCGTCGCACAGTTACAAATTGCAGATTGTAGATCCCCCGCAGTAACCGATTGCCGAAAAGTGTCTGAAAAGGGGCGCTGGTAACAGCGCCCGTTTTCATTTCAGCCGAAGGCTCCTTCGTAGAGTCGGACAAAATCTTCCTTGGTCACCGGACGCGGATTGAACGTGGCCGTCCACTGACGCGCCGCTTCGTCCGCGAGCGTGAAGATGGTCTCGCGGTTCACCCCACACAATGCGAGTGTTTGTGGCAAGCCGGCCTGCCTTAGCAATTCCGCGAGATTTGCCGCCAATTGGTCGGCGTTTCTCCCGAGGCCATTGTTCGTTGCCAACTGTTCGTAGATGGCGTGCGCGGCGGCGTCCTGGGCGTTAAAGCGGACGACGTGGGGCAGCATTAAGCCTACGGCGTGGCCGTGGACAATCCCGCAGTGCGCCGTGAGCGGATTAGCCGCCGCGTGCGCTGCTCCGAGCATGGAATGTTCGATGGCTGCGCCCGCCAATGCCGCACCCACCTGCATTCGGGCGCGGGCGTCGAGATGATCCGGCCTGGCCATCACTTCGGGAAAGGCCGCGACACAAAGTTGGAAGGCTTCCACCGAAAGCTTCTGGGAAATCTCGTTTCGCTTCGTGGTCACCGCCGTTTCCGCGGCATGAGCGATGGCGTCAATCCCGGTGCATGCCGTAACCCGCGGCGGTTGCGAGAGCGTGAGCACTGGGTCGAGCATCGCGACGACGGCGGCGCACTTGGGATCCAGGCACGCCATTTTTTGATGCGTAATCTCGTCGGCAATCAGCGCGGCACACTGCAATTCACTGCCCGTGCCGGCGGTGGTGGGAATGGCGATGAACGGCAGCATGGGCTTTGTTGCCTTGCCCACGCCCCAGTAATCCTGCATCCGTCCGCCGTTGGTCAGGATGAAATTGCAACCTTTGGCGGTGTCCATCGAACTGCCGCCGCCGAGGCCGATCAGGCAATCTGCGCCCGCTGATTTTGCGACGGCCACACAATCGTCCACGCACTTGGTGGTCGGATTCTCCCGCACTTTGTCAAAGGTGATGACACGCAGTCCGACGTCCGTCAGTGCCTGTTCCACGCGCCCGGCATGACCGGCGGACACGATGCCGGCATCCGTCACCAGCAAGACGTGTTTCACGCCGAGATCGCGCGCCAGTTCGCCCACGCGACCGATGCTCCCCGCGCCCGACACCACGCGGGTGCGGGATTGGAAGTCGAAGCTGGCGGGCGACATCTTGTGGGACTCAGACTGCAAAGCGGTGCGCGTTGTTCAATTCACCACGCCCGCTCGATGCTGCGGCGTTGCCAGAGGAACTCGAACATGTTGCCTTCGTGCGGTTGATCCCAGGAAATCTTCATCGTCGAGACCGGGCCGATGTTCAATCGCTCGACGTGTGGATAGGCCATGACCTGCTCGATGAACGCTGCGTCCTTGGTGATGACGGAGGCCGCGAGCGTGTAACCAATCTGTTTGAGCATGTCCGCTTGCGGCACTTGAACCACGCTGGCGTAGGGGCAAAGAAATTCCCGGTTTGCCAGCGGATGCGCGAAGGAGTCGCAATGGACAATCGTCGGACGGACAAACGTGCCGCCATCAAGCGTCGCTTTGCGCGGGCCGTTGCGATATTTCGCCGTCACGTCGGTCGCGCCCGGCGTTTTCAACCCATCCTCAATCGCGCTGTCAATGAAGTCTGCCATCTTCAGATTCGCAAACCCGGAAAGACGGGCATTCGGATCGTCGGCTTTCGTGGGCTGCACCGGCCCAAGCTTCTGCGCGAGTGCATCAGCAATCTCGGCGGCGTATTTCGGCACGACGATGGAGCTGGCGTTGATGCAGGAGCGCCCGCCGTTGTCGGAAATGCTCGCCACCATCACCTCCACGTAATCGCGCCAGTTCTCGATGCAGTCCTCGCCAATGAGAATCTTGCTCCAGCCCGGGCCATGAATCTGGATGGCCGGGTTGTTCGCGTATTGCTGCGTGGTGGATTTGTCACCGAAGATCAATGCGCGGCCGCAGGTCTTCAAAATTTCCCCCGCGCCCTCGTGATCGGTGGGATAAAACCCGAACGCTTCCGCCGGTGCGCCCGCCGCTATGAACGCCTGAATCAATCGGTACGGCGTCCACGGCTCCTCTTTGCCCGGCTTGATGATCACCGGCGTCTTGAGCACGATGCTCGGCAGCCAGAGCGAATTCACTGCCGGCGAGTTGCTCGGCATCACCAGTCCCAGCGCCGAAGTCGTCGGGAAATAACTTAGCCGCGTGCCAAACTGCTCACCGCTGCCGGAGTCGAGGATGCTCAGGTCGAGTCCGCGCGACAATCCGTTGAGCACGGTCTTCATATTCGTCAGCGCGAGGTGGACCTTCTCCATGTTGCGCCGGACCATGACGTGCGGCAGGCCGCTCGTGCTCGAAAGCGTCTCAATGTATTGCTGCGGCGATTGTGTGTGGCCTTTGTCACCAAGTGGCAAAGTGCCTTTGAGGAATTGCTCACCGGTCTTCGCGCAAATCTCGATCAACTGCGCCACGGAGAATTTCTTCAATGCCGCCTGCGCCTCGGCCACCCGGCTGAGGTCCTTGCGCACGATGCCGGCATTGACCTGGCTGACGGTGGCTTTGACTTCGCCGGTGCGAAAATCTTTGACCTCGACGGAATCGAGGCTTTCGTAGGCTTTGCCGCGTCGCAACGCGGGGATGTGCGGGATCGAATTCATTTAATTGTCCGGTCTAATTAGCAGTCCAAGCGCCTTAGCTCAACTCTTGTGTCTTGGTGGCTTTAAAGTGGCCGTCCACCGTAGCGCAGGTTGGCAACCTGCTGTATCGCCGACTGACAGTCGGCGGGGTTGCAGTGTGTCGCTTGCGGATTGCCAATCCGCGATCCAGCAGACTGCCAGTCTGCGCTACCAATGCCAGACTTGCTTGCGTCGCTTTGTTTCCCTACCGTTCGCGCCGTTCGCAAACAGAAAAAAGCCAGACCCAATTTTATGAGCGTACTCATCGTCGGTTCGACCGCCTTGGACTCCATCAAAACGCCCACGGCGGAAAATCCGCGCCTCCTTGGCGGTTCCGCCAGCCACGCGGCGGTGGCGGCCAGTTTCTTCAGCCCGGTCCGGTTGGTCGGCGTGGTCGGAGACGATTTTCCGAAGAAGTATATTCAGCTTTATCGCCAGCACGGCATTGACCTCGAAGGTTTGCAGGTCAAACCGGGCAAGACGTTTCACTGGTCGGGTGAATACGAGGTGAACATGAACAATCGCCGCACGCTGCTTACCGAACTGGGCGTGTTCGAGACGTTCTCACCGGAATTGCCCAAGGCGTATCAGGCGACGGAGTTCGTGCTGTTGGCGAACATTGCCCCCGGCCTCCAACATCACGTCCTCGACCAGATGCGCCGACCCAAGTTCGTGGTCGCGGATACCATGGACCTGTGGCTCAACATCGCGCTGGACGATCTCATCAAACTGATCAAGCGCATTGACGGCTTTGTGCTCAACGACAGCGAGGCGCAACAATTGACGAAGGAGGACAACGTCTTTGCCGCCCTGAAGAAAATTCATAAAATGGGCCCGAAATACGTCATCATCAAAAAGGGATCGCACGGCTCGATCTTGTCCGGACCGAAGGGCTACTTCATCTGCCCGGCGTATCCGCTGCGAACGGTGGAGGATCCGACCGGCGCGGGGGATTCCTTCGTGGGCGGCATGATGGGTTATCTCGCCACGGCCAAAGGCTCGGTGGATGCGAACATCCGCCGCGCGATGATTCACGGCAGCGTGGTGGCGTCGTTCTGCTGCGAAGGGTTTGGATTGAATCGCACCACCAAGGTCACGCGCAAGCTGATCAACCAACGCGTGAAGGAACTGGAAAAGCTGACGCGGTTCTAAACTCTGACGGTCATTCAGCCCGGATGCGATAAAAGCGCGCTTCGTTAGTGGCGGTCGTGTCCCGGAAGAACATCGTGCTGTTTGTACTCACCACGGACCCGAGTGGCATCCAGTTGATGGGAGCTGCGAGATTGGTGGTGAACTCGATCGTATTGCTGACCCCAACCTCCGTGCCGAAGTAGATGTCCGACCAGATGTAGTACCTCTGTATCGAGGTCCAGGCGGGGGCGGAAATGGGGGGAACGACGACGACGATATTAGTGGCCACGCCCGTTGGATAGTCGTCATTGAACGCACGGAAGGTGACGACGTAATTCCCCGGCTGCGATCAGGCATGCGTGATTGTATAGCTGAGATTGGTAAACGTCGGCCCGTCGCCGAAATTCCATTCAATTCTCGAAGCCAATCCCCCAATTCTGCCCACCAACGGGAGTGGGCGATTCACCAGGACATTTGTTAATGCTTCAATGCTCACCGTCAGCTCGCCTGTCCGCGGCGCACTGGTAAACTGATCGGCGCCCATGGAAGGCGGGTTCTGCCAAGGTTCGTCGTCCAAATCGTGGCCGATGGCGTACAGAGGGCTACCGGTGTCGCGGCAGGGAGAGGTAGCGGCCAGGTGGAACGGGTCAACAAGTTGCGGATCGGCGATGATGTTGTTCGTTCCCGGGATATTCCCGTTGAACACTGGCGTGCTGCAACTGAAGTTCAATGTTGCTGAGCCGTCGCCGACATCCCTGGGCGAATTGCCCCAGATGATACAATTACGCAGGTCATAACCGATCGAAACGCCCAGTCCAAGATTTTCGACAATGGTGCAATTGTCCAGTCGGCTCCCGAGGACACCGCCACCCTGCAATACAGCTTGGTTAGCTTGAATCAGGGTACTTCTGGCCTGACAGGAATTGATTCCGCCGCCGTAGCGGTAACCCAAGTTTCCGCGGACGATGCATTGGGTCAGGTCGGCGCGGTAGGCGCCTCCACCGTCTGTAGCACGATTGTTCGCCACGGTGCAGTTGAAGAGGGCGCCGCCAAACACGCCGCCGCCGGATTGAAGCGCGGCGTTGTTCGAGATAATGCAATCCCGCGCAAAGGCATTTTGCGATAACCCCCAAACCCCGCCACCACTCTGGAGGGTGTTGATGTCACCACTCGAGCGGGTGGCGCCACCATGAAGCGTGAAGCCGCTTAAGGTTGCCCAGTTGCCCACCCAAGCGCACCGCTCGGCGGCGGGGCCGTTCGTCGCGGCGTCCCATGCGCCTTGCACGATGGTAAACTCAGCCCCGTTGACGGACGTCACGGTAACTGCTTTGTCCAAGGCTACGCGATTCGTCAGATCGCTGGCTATAGCTTTGCCGCCCACGGCATAGACGCCGTTACTGACGACAACCAAATCGCCGTGGTCGGCAATTTCAATGGCGTCCTGAATCGAAGTGGCGGCCATTGTCCAATTGGTGAACGGAGTCACAGGCGTTGCGTTGGCGACATTCACAAATCGAGCGCGAATCTGGGTCCAGGTGCTGGTGACACTGCCGAACGAATTGCTTACCACGACGTGGTAAAGTCCGTTGTCGGTGGGATCGAATGCTTTGATGGCGAATTCCGTCGTGTTGGCTCCCGAATGGCGCGTGTCATCAGTGGCGAGCGTGCCATTTCGATACCACCAGGCTGCGACCGGTAATTGTCCGATATAGTTGGCCGCGATTCGCACTGCACCTTTGGCCGTGGTCCATTGAGGTTGCCCGGCTACAAGTTCAGGCCGGGGTTCATCGCAACCCATCGAGGGAGGATTTGCCCACGGCTGATTATCAATGTCCACGCCACTGGCAAAAGCAGGATTGCCAGCGCCGGTGCAGGGCGATCCAGCCAATAAATGCGTACCGTCAGCCGCAAGCAAAGGGTCCAATGAAATATTGTTCGTACCGGTTGGTAACGGCCTGATGCATGAGTAGCTGACAGTTCCTGGGCCACCGGTGCCGTAATTAGCATCCGCATTGGCCGAATTCTTGTTGCCCCAGATAATAGAATTGAAAATGGTGTTCGTCGTCCAAGCCAGGCAGACCGAGCTAACGCCAGGGGACAAAACTCGATTTCCCGTTACCGTGCAGTTTATCAATGAACTGAATGCCGTTGCGGCACCTGAACTCTGGGCAAAATTATCTCTGACCAAGCAGTTGACCAGCGTTCCGCTCGTTGCCCCATTGTAGCAAGCTTCTATGATGCAATTTGCAACCCTTGCATTTGTCGAATTACACCAGACTCCGCCCACCGGGTTGCCGAAAACGCCTGCGCCCCCTCGAAGAGTTAAGCCAACCAGCGCCGCGCCATCGGCTAGCCAGACGCACCGAACTGCTCCGGGACCATTGGTGTTGGCAAAATCCCACTCGCCTTGAATGATCGTCGCGCTCGGACCATTCATGCTCATCACGGTCACTGGCTTGTCCAGCGCCACGCGATTCGTCAAGCTACCAGACATCACCTTGCCGCCCCGCGCGTAAATTCCATTGGCCACCAGAATCAGGTCTCCGGGTTCGGCCACGTCGATCGCCTCTTGAATGCTCATTGCCGCCCCGCTCCAGTTTGTATATGGCGGTAGTGCGGAGGTGGAGTTCAAGTCCACAAAACGCAGTGAAAGACGCGCCACTGTGCTCGTAACAACACCCAATGCATTGCTAACGATCAACTGATAACCAGCGACGTCATTAGGCCCAATTGGGCGAATAATCAGATTTGTTGTAGAAGTTCCGGAGAGATTAGCGGCATCGGTCAACAAAGCACCGTCTTTAAGCCAACGAAACTCAAACGGACCGTTGCCGATGGCTGTGGCGGTTACGCGGACGGCTCCCCAGGTATCAAGAACGAGCCTTGCCCCAGTGACAACGGCCTCCGGTCCCCATTGGTCACATCCCATCGAAGGCGGGTTGGTCCAGTTTTGTCCGTCAATGTCCGTGCCCACACCTGGCGTTATGCCGGCGGACTGGCACGGTGAGTTGGTGGCGATATGAAAACCGTCGTCCAACAACAAGGGGTCGCTCGATATATTTCCGCTCCCGGATGGCAAGGGGAGCGAGCAAGAGTTGTAAAATGGACCAAGATTATAGTTAGGGGCATTACCACCCGTATTGGACCATACGATGAGATTTGTGAGCGTCGCTGAAGGGGTCCAATAAACGCCGCCAACTCCCAAGGTTGCTTTGTTAAAAGTCACGGTGCAGTTTCGCGCGCGCATGCCATACAGCCCGCCGCCAGTCGCTGCGGTGTTCCTTGTAATTGCGCTGTTGAACACCCAACCATCCTTGAGGCCACCGGCGTTAGCACCCGCCCGGTTTGCCTCGATCAAACAACTCGTCATCAGGTTGGAACATCCGCCCCCGCCATCTGTCTGCGCAAAGTTGCCCGAGATGGTTGATCGATCCAACCATCCACGAAAGGCTCCGCCAGCGAAGTGAGCGGCGTTGCTGACCAGAATGCAATTAGCAATCATAGTATTCGTTCCGCTCGCCCACACACCACCGCCGCTTCGCAAATGTGTTTGATCTCCGGTCGAACGTGTCCCGCCATTTCGGATGGTAAAGCCATCCAACCACGCGCCCGCAGTCAGCCACGCTGGACGAACTGCCGCCGGACCATTTGTCGTCGTTGGATCTTTCAATCCTTCGATGAAGGTTGCGGACGGACCATTGACGCTCATTACGGTAAGCGCTCTCGTGAGTGCAATACGATTGGTCAAATCGCCGCTCATGACTTTACCACCGCTAGCATACACACCGTTAGTCGCTAATATGACATCGCCGGATAAAGACGCATCAATCGCTTCTTGAATCGAGACGGCGGCTGTTGCCCAGTTCGTATGCGGCGCCGTAGGTGACGGAGAACTGGCATTCACAAAACGAACGACCAATTGTGCCACCAGGCCGGTGTTTACTCCGACGGCATTACTGACCACCGTTTGATAACCGCCCGCATCTTCAGGGGTGAGCTTTGATACGAGTAGGGTCGCGGAGTTCGCCCCGGCAATCCGTGAGTTGTTAGTCAATACCATGCCATCGCGCAGCCACCAATGAGCGAGCGGTTCCTGTCCGACAGAATACGCGCTAAAGCAGATGCCGCCTGGGTGCGCTGGAGTAACCGTCGGCTTCCCACTAATCGGCTCGGCTCGCCATTCGTCGCATCCGATGGATGGCGCACCGCTCCAAGGCTGAAGATCGAAGTCTGTTCCAGAGACAAAGGTGGTGTTTCCGACATTGCGACAAGGCGAAGTGGCTGCAACGTGAATTCCGTCCGCTCTCAACTGTGGATCAAGCGATATGTTTCCTGACCCGGCCATCGGCACCTGCAGACAGCAATAAGCAGGTGGAGCGCTTGGGACGATCACGATAATCGGTGCGGCCGATGAATTGCTCCAGATAATGGAATTGTAGGTGAGAGATGAGGCAGTGCCGCCGCCGTTCATTGAAGCCGAATTAAAGGTGACTGTGCAGTTGGTAAGCGCCGATTGGTAAGCTCCACCGCCGCTGCTGCTGGCCGAGTTAGAGACAATGGCAGAGTTCACGACTGTCGAGCCAAATACTCCCCCTCCGTTAAATGATTGGTTACCCAGCACCAAACAGTTCTCCAATCTGCCGCGATAGCATCCCCCGCCGGCTTGAGCACTGGCGTTTTCGCGAATGACCGAGTCGACAATTGTTGCATTGGTCGTACTGCACCAAACGCCGCCCCCGCTGCGCAATGTATCCGCATCTCCCACGGAGCGGCTCTGTCCGTCTCGCACGGTGAAGCCTCTGAGCACCGCACCGTTCGTCATCCATACACCACGAACTGCCGTCGCACTAACATTGACGAAGTCTCTGGCTCCTTCAATCGTCGTAACCGCCCAGCCGTTTACACTCTGCACCGTGAGCGCCTTGTCAATGACCACCCGGTTGGTCAAGTCCCCGGCCATCACTTTACCGCCGGTAGCATAAACGCCGTTCGTCACCCAGACCACGTCACCCGCAGAAGCCGCTTCAATCGCGTCTTGAATGTTCGTGGCGGCGTCGGTCCAACTCGTAAATGGTGGGA
Organism: Limisphaerales bacterium; assembly: GCA_044225555.1. Taxonomy (GTDB): domain Bacteria; phylum Verrucomicrobiota; class Verrucomicrobiia; order Limisphaerales; family JADLHS01; genus JADLHS01. Next base: position 256,846 of record JBGAIM010000001.1, read on the forward strand.
CGTGCCCGCCGGTTAGTGATACAAAACGGTCAATGGCACTTGAACTGCCGATGCTCGCCGCCAGTATCAGCACACCAAAATGGGTGGAGGATTTCATTCTCATCGGGGGTGTCGCTTCATGTCTCAGTTCTTACGGCTTTGCAAGAGGAGCTTCTTATATTGATTTTCTATTGTTATCGTACCCCCCCCCTTCGATGTCAATTGCACATTTCCTTCTTAGGTCAGCGGAGATTTCGGATGCGTGGCGGAGGCCGTGAGGCAAACGGCCTTGCGCCGGGAGACCAGTCGCCTAAATTGAGTCAATGACTTTGCCGAATGAAGTGCCGGTGATGACGCTGCCGAACGCCACGCTGTTTCCGCAGGCGCTGTTGCCGCTCTACATTTTTGAATCGCGCTACCGGCAGATGCTGGCGGATGCGCTGCATTCCAATCGCGTCATGTCCGTCGCGATGCGCAAACCGAACAGCACGCGCGAAACGCCCACCGAGATCGCGGGTGTGGGGTTGATCCGCGTATCCGTGGCGCACAAGGATGGCACGTCGCATTTGATTTTGCAGGGGTTGACGCGGGTGAAGCTGGGCAAGGTGGTGAAGTATAAACCGTATCGCGTGCAACGGATCGAGCCGCTGCCCACGCCGCCGTGCGACAGCACGGCCGCCGGCGGTTTGCTCACCACCGTGCGTGAACTGCTCAAGGAGCGGGTGCAACTGGGCATCCCGTTTCCGTTTCCGCTCGTGTCGCAGGGCAAGCCGGGCGAGCCCGGCCAGACGCCGCCGCAGTTCTCGGCCAAGGAAGTGATCGGGTATCTGGATTCCATTTCGGACCCGGAACAGGCGGCGGACATGGTGTCGTGCGCGGTGTTGTCAGGCGCCGAAGACCGGCAGGCGATCCTGGAGGCGCTGGACGTGGAGACGCGGTTGCGCCGGCTCGCGCAATTCCTGTTGCGCGACATTCAGCAGCATCCGAAGAAGAAACGCCGGCCAGAATAATAAAAAACCGCGCCCACATCGCTGCGGGCGCGGTTTGATGAAATTGGCTTTGATTACTTCTTGGGCGCGGTTTTCGCAGGGGCCGGTTTCACCGGTTCCAGCGGGTCAACCGGTTTGAGCTTCTCGTCGAGAATCTGGATGTTGGCTTCCTTCTGGGCTTTCTCCAGGTAGTCGGGCAATTGCTTCTGCAGTTCCTGCGACTTGAGGCCTTCCTTCAGGTCGTCGGAGACCTTGGCCAACTCGACTTTCTTGGCAGGGATCTTCTCGCTCAACTTGATGATGTGGTAACCAAACTGGGTGGTGACAATGTCGCTGACCTGATTGGTGCCCAGCGAGAAGGCGGCCGCCTCGAATTCGGGAACCATCTGCCCGCGCGGGAAGGTGTATTCGCCGCCATTGTCCTTGGAACCGGGGTCCTCGGAATACTCCTTGGCCAGCTTGGCGAAATCTTCACCCGCGAGCACGCGTTTGCGGACGTCTTCGGCCAGCTTGAGCTTCGCCTTCTTCTGCTCGTCGGTCAGTTCGGCGCCCGTGGCCTGATCACGCGTGCCGATGAGGATATGACTGGCCCGGACCATTTCCGGTTGCTCGAACTTGGCGGGGTTCTCGTCGTAGTATTTTTTGACCTCGGCGTCGGTGACATCCACCTTCAACTCGCGTTCGAGCACGGCACCGGCGGTGGCTTGATCGAGGCGCTGTTTGTCCCACTCGGCGCGGGTGACGCCCTGAATCTTGAGTTGCGTGGCCAGTTTCTGATCGAATTCCTCATCGGTCAGTTTGTTCTCTTTCTTCAGCCGCTCGATGCCCTTTTGGAAAAGTTCCTTGCCTTTGGCCTTATCGGCGTCGGTGGCTTTGGACAGCAGAATCTGCAAGCCGATGATGTCGTTGAGCACCTGGCGTTCGAGCATGGTGAGCTGGTCGGGCGTGACGGACTGGCCGCGGGCGTTCAGGCCGGCTTTGACGCCGATGAGCGCGGTGTCCAACTGGCTGCGCTTGACCTCGACGCCTTTGCCCTTGGCGACGACGGGATCACCCAGCAGGTCGGCAATGGCGCTGGCGCCGGTGGAATTGGTGGTGCCGGCGGTGGCGGCCCGGCCCGCAGACGTGCTGAGGAGCGCGGCGGCGAGCGCGGCGGTGAAAAGGGCGGTGGTTCGATGGATCATGTTTGTTTTTGGTTTGGTTAAAGTTTCACGACTTTGACGTTGCGGATGCAGTCATCAGCCTCCAGCTCGGCAATCACCGCCGCCGGGGGCTCGCTATCGAGATTCAACACGGTAAACGCGTCGCCGCCCGCGGTGTCACGGCTTAAACTCATGCTGGCGATGTTCACCTTGTGCTTGCCCAAAAGCGTGCCAAGGTGGCCGACGATGCCGGGCCGGTCCTTATTCGTCAGCAGCAGCATGGTGCCGCTGATGGGAATCTCCACGGGCAGGCTGTAAAGCCGCACAATGCGGGGATTATTGGGCGAACCGAAGAAGGTGCCGCCGGCGGAAATGACTTTCTCGCTGCCGTTGAAGGCTTGGACGTGCAGCCACTCGTTGAAGGTGACGGGCTCATTCGAGCGTTTCTCCTCGACGGTCAGGCCGAGGGTCGAGGCGATGCTGCGGACGTTGATGTTGTTGAGATCCTTGACGGACGCGCGCGAGAGGAAGCCTTGGACGACGGCGCGCGTGACGGGGTCAATGTTCGGCAGTTCCTGCGCCTTGCCACCGAAAGTGACGTGCAGACGGTCCACCAACGGCGGCGCAAGTTGGGCGAGCAGTTTGCCGAGTTTCTCGCCAAGCAACATGTAGGGTTTGACCTGCTCGTAGGTCTTGGCGTCGAGGTAGGGCAGGTTCACCGCGTTACGCACTTCGCCGGTGAGCAGATAACCGGTGATGACTTCGGCGACTTCGATGCCGCATTTTTCCTGCGCCTCCTCGGTGCTCGCGCCGAGATGCGGTGTAAGCGTAATGCCGGGATGCTTGCGGAAGGGATGGTCCGCCGGGAGCGGTTCCACGATGAAAACATCCAAGCCGGCGGCGGCGACCTTGCCGGAATCCAGCGCGGCAATGAGGTCGTTCTCCACAATGATCTCGCCACGTGCGCAATTCACAATACGCACGCCGGGCTTCATCTTGGCGAAGGCAGCCGTGTTCAACATGCCCTTGGTCTGGTCGGTCACCGGCATATGGACGGAGATGAAATCGGCATCGCGATAAACATCGTCGAGGTCGCCGGCCAGTTCCACGCCCATGGCCTTGGCGCGGGCTTCGGTGAGGAAGGGATCGTAAGCGACAACGCGCATTCCGAAGGCAATGGCGCGTTTGGCCACCTCGCCGCCAATGCGGCCCATGCCGAGGACGCCGAGGGTTTTGCCGTGGAGTTCCACGCCTTGGAATTGTTTCCGATCCCATTTGCCGGCGGCCATGGTGCCGTGCGCCTGTGGCAGCTTGCGCGCCAGCGAGAGGATCATGGCGAAGGAAAGTTCCGCCGTGGTGACGGTGTTGCCGGCGGGCGTGTTCATGACCACGACCCCGCGCTGGGTGGCGGCTTCCACGTCCACATTGTCAATGCCCACCCCGGCGCGGCCCACGACGCGGAGTTTTGGCGCAGCTTCAAAGACCTTGCGGGTGACCTTCGTTTCGGAGCGGACGACCATGGCCACCGCGTCAGCTACGACGGGCAGCAATTCAGCTTCAGCCAGGCGCTTCGGCAACACGACGACCTGAAACTCGGGTCGTTGTTGGAGCAGCGCGATTCCCTTGGGCGAAATCGGATCACAAACCAGTATTTTCATGCGAAAACAAGGGGACGAGTCTAGGCGGGTTGCACGGCAAGGTCAAACTTTCAAAAACCGTCACATTGCTACTAATCTTGATCGTAATCTTGCTCTAAATCGCGCTTCCTCGCCCCAATCAATGGGGGATTAGGATTAAGCTTACGATTAGGAGTAAGCGTCAAAACACCACGGGCACGCCTTCGTCGAGGATGCGGACCTTGTGGCTGATACCTTGTTCATGAGCGAGTTGGCGCAACCAGCGGGGCGGTTCGTCCATCGCCTCGAAGGCTAGTTTGAAGGTGCCGTAATGCATCGGCACGAGCCAGTCCGCGTGCAAATCGTGGAAGGCTTTCACCGCTTCATCCGGGCCCATGTGAACGCAACGGAAGCTTTCCGGATGATAGGCGCCAATCGGTAACAGCGCCACGTTCGGCGACAACAGGCGGCCGATTTCCTTGAAACCGTCGAAATACGCGCTGTCGCCGGCGTGATAAATCCGGCGGCCTTGATGTTCAAGGACAAAGCCACCGTAGCCGCGATGGTGATCGTGCAGGGTGCGCGCTCCCCAGTGTTGCCCAGGGGTGAGGGTCACGCTCCAGTGACCGTTCGAAAAGCTTTCCCACCAATCCAGTTCCACGATGCGGGCAAAGCCGAGGTTGTGCGCCAGTTCGCCCACGCCCCAAGGCATGATGCCAATCTTCGGGTGCGGCAACCGGCGCAGGGTCGGCTTGTGGAAGTGATCGAAATGCGCGTGGGTCAACAGCACAAGATCAATGGGCGGCAGGTCGCTGATTTTCAAGCCGGACCGCTTGATGCGCTTGAGGAGGAACAGCCAGTTGGCGAAGTTCGGGTCCACCAGCACATTCAAGTCGGTGAATTGAATCAGGAACGACGCGTGGCCGATCCAAGTGACTGCCATCTGGCCGTGTTTCAATTTGGGAAAGACCGGGCGTTTGTGTTCGCCCGTGCGCCGGGTGAGCAACGCCTTCCAGACCAGCTCGCGGAAAAAGGTGCGGGGATTAAAATGCCGGGCGGGGGTCAGTTCCTTGAACGACTTCGGCAGCCGCCGACGGGGCACGGGCGGGCGATGAGCCGGTGGTTTCATCATGCAGCACGGGCAGCATAGTCAAAGCCGGGTCTTGAATAAACCGGAAAACGCTCCGTCATATCAGCGCGTGCGGTTGGGGTTGTTGCAGGTGCGGTTTGGTTAGGTAAGTAAGGTTGGGTGGGCCCGCTCCGAATGGGTTCGGAGCGGGTTTTTTGTTTTCGGGTCCGCTGGAGTCTGTAAAATGAAGCCGTGGGCAAATTGGAGACACAACTCGACACCTTCCTGCGCCGGCGGCCCCGCCTCGGCGAGGGGGTTTATCTCGCGAAAACCGCCGTCGTCGTGGGCGACGTCAAGCTGGGGGACTATTCGAGCGTTTGGTACAATGCCGTCCTGCGCGGGGACATCAACCGCATCGTTGTGGGCCATCACACCAACATCCAGGACAACGCGGTTCTGCATCTGGCGGATGAGTTTCCATGCCTTCTCGGCAACTACGTGACCGTCGGTCATTCGGCCATTGTCCATGCCTGCAAGGTTGGGGACGAAGTGCTGATCGGCATGGGTGCGGTCATTCTGGATGGAGCCGTGATTGGGAAGCAATCGCTCATCGGCGCGAACGCGCTGGTGAAGCAGGGCATGAAAATTGCACCCGGCTCCCTGGTGCTGGGAGCGCCCGCCAAAGTCGTGCGCCGGCTCACGCCCAAGGAGCGTGCCGGTCTGAAATACTGGGCAACGAAATACGTTGCCAACGGCGCTTATTGCCTGAAACACGACCTCCACATTGGCGCACCGCTGGTTTGAAGTTTGAATCATGCCGGGCCGGCTCAACATCTTTCAACGGACGATGCTCCAGTGGAACGAGCTGCATCCCTACAACGCCATCCACGTGGTCCGCGTCCCCGGGGTTCTCGACGCCATCCGGCTCGGCAACGTCATCCGGCACATTCTGGTGCGACTGGGGCTGACCGGTTTGGAAATGGATGGACCGCACGCCGTGTTCAGTTACCAGGGCGGACCGGCGCAATGCGAAATCAAGGTGGTGTCGGCGCCCGACCCGCAGGCCGGGCTGATCGCCGAGATCGAGCAGCAACTCAACACGCGGTTTGGAATCCGCCAAGCCTTCAATCCCTTCCGCTTCTTCGCGGTGCCGGACCTGGATTCATTCTCGCTCGGGCTGGTTTATTTCCATCCGGTCGCCGATGCGGAATCGGTGGTGTTCCTGTTGAAACGGATGGTGGAGGCGTATCTGGCCGCGGAGGAAGGCGGGTCGGTGGAGCCCATGGACCTTTACCCGGCACCGAGGGATGGCTTGTTCCGGCAGCCGGCGTTGCTCTTGAAAAAACTGGTGTCCTTGCCCGGGCTGGTGCGCAACACGCGCCGCTCCAACCGCCCCCATTATGGTAATCCCCTCGATACCCGCAACGGATTCACCTGGTTCAACCTGCCGCCCGACAGCCTGCCGAAACTGGTGCCGGCTGGCAAAGCCTGGGGCGTAACCGTCAACGACCTGTTCCTCGCGTTGCTGCTGCGCAGCCTGGCGCCGCTGGCCGGAAACCTGGATCGCTCACGCCGTTGCCGGATGTCACTGGGTTGCATCGTCAATCTCCGGCGCGATCTCGGCATGGAAGGCCCGCGCACGTTCGGCCTGTTCCTCGGCGCCTTCACCGTTACGGAATCGGTCACCACCGGGAGCAGCTTGCGGGAACTCGCCGCCGCCGTGCATGACCAGACCGAGCGGGTGAAACAGCGGCAGCTTTACCTGACGTCCGCCCTGGAACTGAGATTCGCCCGCCGGATGCTCGGTTTCTTCTCGACGGAACAGCGGAAGAAATTATACCAGAAGCATTATCCCCTCTGGGGAGGCATCACCAACATGAATCTCAACGCCCTGTGGCCGCCCGAAACCGGGAGCGCCGTGGATTATTTCCGCGCCGTCTCCACGGGGCCGGCCACGCCGCTGGTGCTGTCCGTCACCACGATTCGCGATGCGGTGAACATTGGCTTGTCCTTCCGCCGCACCGTGTTTTCGCCGGCGGACATCGGGCGCGTTCAAAGCGAACTGCTCGCGTTGATTTCCGGGCGGGAGTTGTCCGCGTGAGCAACCCGCGGCTGGCCAACCTGATTTTTTTTGCCGCGCTGCTCGTATCCGGCTGCGCGATTTACGACCGCCAGGGTCTGCCCCCGGAGCGTGCCCAGCTTGTCCAGTCCGCCCTGGGTGCCGCCCAGTTCCAACCGTCGCGGGATTTGGAAGACCGCATTTTGGCGCTCAATCCCGAGCACGTCACCGCGGCTGACCTCCGCGATACGCTGGCGCTGGCCCCGGCGCCGCGCCTCATCAACATCCATGGTGGCATTGCCCCGGTGCAACGGAGCATGATTTCGTTCGGCGAATTCCTGATTGCCATGGGCTATCCGGCCAACGCCATTACCAACCCGAGCGATGGCACCTTCACCTTCAGTTGTTACGAAGACGCGGACATGATCACCGGACAGATCGCGTGGTATTACGAACGTGACGGGATGCGCCCGTTGATCGTCGGCCACAGCCAGGGCGGGATGCAGGCCATCAAGATTCTCTACCGGCTCGCGGGGAGTTCCGGTGACCAACTCCACGTCTGGAATCCCTACACCTGGCAGCAGGAGGATCGATGCGAAATCACCGACCCATTGACCGGCCAGTTGCGTCCGGTGGTCGGACTCCGGTTGCCCTATGTTTCCGCGGTCGGCTCGGGCGGACCGACGCGGTTGCTGCCGAGCCAATGGTCCATGAACGGCAAACTCCGCGCCATTCCCGATACCGTGGAGGAGTTCACGGGCTTTTGCAAAGGCATGGACCTGTTGGGCGGTGAATTCCTTGGGTACGGCCCCGCCAACGAATATTACGCCAGAGGCACCGCCAAAGTCCGCAATGTCTGGCTGCCCAGTTCCTACCGGCACGGCCACGTCCCGGACATTGTGCATCTCGCACAAAGCCAGGAAATCCGCGACTGGATCAATAACTACCGGCCCCCGGACAAGCTCGTGGACACCCCGAAGGTGGACGTGCAATTCGCCAGCAACTCGGAGAACATCCTCTACGCTGCCGACGTCTGGTTCAGCATCAAGAAACATTGGGTGCTCGAACTACAGCGGCTGGTTCAGGTCAGACGCACCAAATCATGAGCACCGAGGAATTTTTCTGGCGCCGAGCCATCGTCAGTGCTTCCGCCCTGATCTACTGGATCGGTGTGTGGATTCTCGCCCGGCGCGTCCGCAAGCAGATTGGCCGCTCACCCAACCTGAAACCGCGCGGCGCGAAGGAAAAAATCCTCTGGGTCGGCTGGCTATTCGTCATCCTCGTCTGGGTGGGACAATCCGCCGTGGTGCGAACCCAAAGCGACTGGCCGGGCGTGGTGTTCTTTCCGAGTTTGCTGAAGCTGCCATTGTTCGTTACCGGCATCGTACTCGTCATTGGCGGCTACGCCTGCACGCTTTGGTGCTACTCCGCCATGGGCAACACCTGGCGCATCGGCGTGAACAAAAGCGAGAAAACCACGTTGGTTGAGCGCGGACCGTATCGCGCCATCCGTCATCCCATCTACGCATTTCAACTCGTCATGCTGGCCGGCGCCGCGCTGCTGCTGCCCACGGTGCTCTCCTTTGCCATCCTCGTGCTGCATCTCATCTGCGCCCTCATCAAAGCCGTGGACGAAGAGAACTACCTCAAGACCGTTCACGGGCAGGCTTACGTGGACTACATGGCGAGGACGGGGCGGTTATTGCCGAAGCTCTGACAGTCAAAGTCGTGTTGAATCTGAGTGGTGGTCCTGCTTGATCCCTAGTCGGTCGAGCGTTGGGTCAGTAGCATTGCTCGTCCACCGAAAGTTGGCCGAGACGATTTCGACGCACAAATATGCATCCCAGATCACCGATCATCAGATAGTTGGTGTCGAAGGCCCATTTATCTTTGTCGAGCAGCGACGCCTCCCGATTTACCAATGCATACCTCCCGTGTATGTCAGGTTGGACGGACGAAACGGTACAAAGCAAAGAGTTCCACAAATTGCTTGATGGCTGTGGCTCGAAGGCCGACCGACCAATCTGAGTGCCTTGATATTGCAGCAGCTTGTGGTCGCTCCAAACATCTTTCCCGTTGCATCGAGGGTAATCTGCTTGGTTGTTCTTTCGTCGCGCATCGGGAAAGTTGTTCACTCGGCATCGGTAGCCGTAAACAGGAGCAATCGGGTCTTTGACATCCGGAATCGCGGCAACCAGTTCGGGGCGGTCCGTGATTCGTTGCCACTCGAAGTGAAACTCCTGAAACCAGCCCTCATCGTTGTTTGCAAAGATGAGAAGCACGTCGCCTGGCTGTTTTCCGACGATGTCCGTGGAATCCGAGAAGTTGAACTGGGCTAAAAAAATCAGCGGTTTGCCGCTTTTTGAGATGGGCCACGGAGTAGACGCCAACCGATAAGGCAGGCCGCCTATCTTGGTAGCGAAGCGATTTTCCGGCTCTCCTTCTGCCATCACGAAAAGGTCTGATGGAACTGCTTTTCCCCAATCGTATTGATCCTGCATCCCTCTGCGCAGCCATTCATTTTTACAAAGGTGGCAAGGGCTGGTAATTGTGCTTCCATGATAGCGCCCGTGCGGCGCTTCAAGGGGAAACATTGCCATCCACTTTTCCAGATCGAATTGGTAATTCATTCAGGAATGCCTTTCAAAGCAAGTGATAGACCAACCTGCTTGGCGCAGCCGCCCACTCTTAGGCTGCGGCCAGGATGGTGGCACTGCTCGCGCTGCGAGCAGTAGCGCCGCGTGCAGCGGCGCAACGCCTTGGCAGTCGTCAACCTCCGTTCCGCCCGCTGAACGCGGGCGGAGTTCTCGCAGCGCGAGAACTTCCACCAAAGCCACTTCAACACCTTTCTCAGGCTGAATCACTGGCAAGTCATTCGACCGGAGCACGGCTGTGTCGCAGACCAGCCGCAGCACTATCGAACCCGCTGCGGCTGACGCTCCGCGCACAGCCGCGCCCCAAAAGTTGCCATCCGCAGGACTGAATTGATTTTCCCAGCGCTTTTGCCCAGAATCACCACCGGATTAACCAAATGTCCAACCCACTTTCAGGAAAAATTGCATTTATCACCGGCGGCGCGCGCGGGATCGGCCGCGCCACGGCTTTGAAACTCGCCCAGGCTGGCTGCGACGTCGCCATCGCTTATCACAACAGTCATGAGGAGGCCGAGGCCGTATGTCAGGCCATCCGCGCCCTGGGCCGTCGCGCTCTCGCCGTGCAGGCGGATGTGAGCGATGCGACCAGTCTGACCGAGGCGTTCGACGAATTTCGCAAGCAGTTCGACAAGGTGGACATCGTCATTAGCAACGCCGCCATCGGCGTGTTGCGTCCGGCGCTGGAGATGAACGTCAAACACTGGCGGCGTTGCATGGAAACCAACGCGCTGGCGTTGAACACGCTCGCGCAACTGGCCGTGCCGCTGATGCGCGACGGCGGTTGTCTCATTGGCATTTCCAGTCTCGGCTCAGTCCGCGCGATTCCGCATTATTCGTTCATTGGCGCATCCAAGGCGGCGCTCGAATCCTTGGCGCGCGGGCTGGCTTTGGAGTTGGGTCATACCAAAAAGATCCGGGTCAATATCGTCAGCGCGGGCGTCGTGGACACGGATGCGCTGAAGTTTTTCCCAAACCGTGAGCAATTGTTGGAAGAATATGCCAGGCGCACGCCGCTCGGGCCGACGCTCAAGACTGAGCAAGTGGCCGATGCGGTGTACTTGCTCTGTCTGCCGGAAGCCGCCATGATAACCGGCCACACTCTGGTGGTGGACGGCGGTTATTGCATTTCAGGATGAGCAGCCCGGCAATCAGCGATAGTGGTCTGACCGACAAGGTCGCCATCGTCACCGGCGGAAGCGGAGGCATCGGACGAGCCATCGTCCAGATGCTCGCAGCCGCGGGGATGGAAGTTGTGTTCACGTACCGTGGCAATGCGGCGTCGGTGGCGGAAATCACGGCGGCAAATCCGGGTGCAAAGATTTCGGGCGAAGTGGTGGACATTCGCGATTCAGCTGCGTGTGCCGCGTTTGCGGAAAAAGTTTTTGATCGCACGGGTCGGATTGATTTGCTGGTCAACAACGCGGGGGTGATTCGCGACAATCCGTTGACCGCAATGGAAGACGACGACGTGAAGACGGTGCTGGAGACAAATGTCACCGGCACTTTCAACATGACGCGGGCGGTTGTTCCGTTCATGATTTCGCAGCGGCGGGGGAAGATTGTGAACATCAGTTCGGTATCGGGCGAAAAGGGCGGGCGCGGCCAGACGAATTATGCCGCCAGCAAGGGCGCGATCAACGCCTTCACCAAGGCCCTGGCGGTGGAAGTGGCGCCGCGCAATATCACTGTGAATGCGGTCGCACCGGGAGTAATTGATACGGAAATGTCCAAGACGGTGCGGGAACTGGCCGGCGATCAGATTAACTCGCGCATTCTGTTGCGGCGCGTGGGGAAGCCGGAAGAAGTGGCGCACGCAGTCTGGTTTTTAGGTTCGCGTTACGCGGACTACATCACGGGGCAGGTGCTGCACGTGGATGGTGGATTCAAAATGGAATGACAACATGAGCGACATCAATATTACGAAAGAAGAGACTGCGGCCGTATTTCCCAAGGTGGCTGCCACCATTGCCGACGCCCTCGCTTGCGATGAGGACAAGGTCAAACTGGAAGCCTCGCTGATCAACGACCTCGGCGCGGAGTCCATCGACTTCCTCGACATCATTTTCCGGCTGGAACGCGCCTTCAAGGTGAAGATTCCCCGGGGCAAGATTGTGGAAGAGGCGCGCGGCGAACTGAGCGAGGCGCAATTTGAATCCGCCGGCGTGGTGACCGACGCTGGCGTGGCGCGGTTGAAGACGTTTCTCAACGAAGTCCCGGCCGATCGTTTCAAGACGCCGCTCAAAACGGCGGAGATTCCGAAGCTTTTCACCGTGGAAACCTTCTGCAAAATGGTCATTCGCCAGCAGAAGGCCGCACCGGCGGCGCCCGCTGCACCGGCGGCCTAAGCCCCATCGGCATGGACGACCATTTCCGCGCGTTCTCGTTTGTGGACCGGATTGAACCGGGCGCCAGCGGAATGCGGATTCGCGGCAGCTATAGCATCCCGGCTGGTCTCGCCGAGTTCCCCGGTTCGCTCGTGGCGGAATCGGTTGGCCAACTGGCCGCCTGGGCGGCGATGGCAGCGGTGGATTTCCGGGCTCGCCCGGTCGCCGGCATCGCCAGTCGAGTGTTGATGAACGGAATTGCACGTCCGGGCCAGACGCTGGAGTTGGCCGCAGTGCTGGAGTCGGTGGACGACGAAGCTATTGGATACAGCGGCAGTGCCAGCGTGAATGGCGTGGAGATTCTCAGCTTGCAACACTGTGTTGGTCCCATGATGCCGGTGGCAGAATTCGATGAGCCGCAATTGCTGCGCGCCCGCCTGGCGCTGCTGTGTGATGCGGGGGCGGTGCCTGGCGTATTTGGAGGAGTGCCCGCGATGACTTTGAACCGGACGAGCGGCGAAGTTGGACAAGTTGCCCGGGCAACATTGCAAGTGCCGGTCGCCGCGCCGCTGTTCGCAGATCATTTCCCCCGGAAACCGGTCTTCCCCGGCAGCCTGTTGATGCATCACCAACTGCAACTCGCCGCCGCGCTCGCAGTGGAGATTCCGCCCCCCAACGGCAGCGCCTGGTCGCTCCGCGAGATCACCGACATGAAATTGCGTTCGTTCATTCCGCCCGGTTCGCAACTGGAACTGGAAGTCAAGTTGCTGGGCCGGGGCGATAAGACCGCAGAGCTGGCCCTGGAAGGCCGTCGCGAGCAACGCCTCGTGGGCGCGGCCCGTGTGCTGCTCACGACGGAGGCGCATTCATGAACCCACGCCGACGAGTCGCCATCACCGGCATCGGCATGGTCACGCCGGTTGGCAACGATGCGCGTACCTCCTGGGCCAATTTGCAGGCCGGTCGCAGCGGACTGGGTACGATTCGATACTTCGACGCGAGCGGTTTCCCGGTGCGAATCGGGGCCGAGGTCAAAAATTTTGATGCGGAAGCGGTCATCGGCCATCCGAAGCTGCTCAAATTTGCCACGCGCGCAAATCGTTTCGCGCTTGCTGCCGCCGAAGAAGCGTTTCGCGACGCCGGCATCCGCCCGGAATCAGCAACGGGCCAGCGTTGGGGATTCTGCGCCGGCGCCGGCATGATGGGACAGGACTTCAGCGAACTGCAGGAGGTCCACCGGTTCTGCGACCGCGACGGGGAGTTTAACCCCGATGGATTGTTGCGTCCGGATTTTCCGACCGACCCGGTCGAGTTTTGCCGCAACCAAACCAACGCCGGCCTGGCGCTGCTCACGCGGCATTTCGGCATTCGTGGTTACGCCACCGCCGTCCACACCGCCTGCGCCTCGGGCGGTCAAGCCCTGGGCACGGCGCTCAAGGTGATCCGCCGCGGACAGGCGGATTTCATGCTGGCGGGCGGCTATGATTCGATGCTCAACCCGCTCGGGCTTTCCGCGTTCTGCCTGCTGGGCGCGTTGTCTGCGGACAACGACAATCCCGAGCACGCCAGCCGGCCGTTCGATCTGACTCGAAATGGTTTCGTCCTGGGCGAGGGCGCAGGATTTCTGATTTTGGAAGAATGGAACGCCGCGCGCAAACGTGGCGCGCACATCTACGCCGAACTCGCAGGCGACGGCAATTCTCTCAGCAGTTATCGCATCACCGACTCACATCCTTCCGGCGATGGACCGATTCAATCCATGCGGCAGGCGCTCGGCGACGCCGGTCTGACGCCGGAATCCGTGGATTATGTGAACGCCCACGGCACTTCGACGTTGATGAACGACCGCAGCGAATGCGCGGCGCTGCGCGCGGTGATGGGTGACCATATCGGGCGCGTGGCGGTGAGTTCCACGAAGAGTTGCATGGGGCATTTGATTGCCGCGGCCGGCGCGGTGGAAGCGGGCATTTGCGCGCTGGCGATTCGCGATGGCATTGCGCCCGTCAGCGCCAATCACGTGACGCCCGACCCCGAGTGCAACGTCAACATCGTGCGCGGGCAGTCCAAGCCCATGCGCATCCGGGCCGCGCTGTCGAACTCGCTCGGGTTCGGCGGCTCGAACAGTTCGCTGGCGTTCCGGCATCCGGAGGAGGTGGCATGAGCACGAATGGGAACATCGCCATTACGGGCACCGGCGCGGTTTGTGGCGCGGGCATAACGATTGACGAAATCTGGAACGCCATCACCAGTGGTCAATCGGCAGTGAAGGAAATCAGTTCCTGGGACGCCGGTCGCTGGCCGGTGCGCATGGCGGCGGAAGTCGTCGGCGTGGACAACCGCACGCTGGTTGAGGACCGCAAGCTGCACAAGATGATTTCCAAGACCGACTTGTTCGGCCTGTACGCGGCCCGGGTGGCCATCGAGCAATCCGGGATTCTCGCGCATCGCGAGCGGCTGGCCCCGGAATCCACCCCCGGCTTCAACGACCGGAGCGGCGTGTTTGCCGGCTCGGGGGGCGGCAACTACGACGGCAATTACGATTTCTTCCCGGTCCTCACGGCGGCACAGGGCGATCTCAAAAAATTTGGCGGCGAATTCAGCCAGGTGGTGAACCCGATGTGGCTGTTGCGGCATCTGCCGAACAATGTGCTCTGCCATGTCGGCATTCGCCATGGATTCAAAGGCACCAATGCGTGTGTGACAAATCAATGCGCGGGGGGCGTGCTGGCCCTGGCCGAAGCGGCGGCAGCAATTCGCGCGGGTGAGGCGGACCGGGCCGTGGCGGTCGGGCACGACACGCCGTTCGAGCCGGAAACTTTTTACAATTTCCATATCCTCGGTCTGCTGGCGGGCGCGGCGCCGCGTCCGTTTGATCGCGACCGGAGCGGAACGGTGTTCGGCGAAGGCGCGGCGGCGGTCATGTTCGAGAAAGCTGACGATGCCCGGGCGCGTCAGGCGACGGTGCTTGGAGAATTTCTGGGATCAGGTAGCGTCACGGAAGGGATGGGGGTGCTGGAAGTGCGCGCCGATGGTGACGGGTTGAGCCGCGCCATCGAACTCGCGCTGGCGGACGCCGGCATTTCGGCGGCCGAGGTGGGCATGATCGTCGCGCACGGCAATGGCACGCCCGCCTCGGACGCTTCCGAAGCCCGCGCCATCAAGCGCGTTTTTGGTCCGAGCGTGCCGCCGGTGACTTCGTTCAAGTGGGCGTACGGCCATTTGATCGCCGCGTCCGGCGTGATTGATCTGGTCCTCGCCTTGACCGCGCTGCGACAGGGCATCGTGCCCGGCATCGCTACGTTGCAGACCCCCGATCCGGAACTGCTGCCCTTCCCGGTGTCAACCGGCCCGCAATCACCGCGGAGCGACATTGCCCTGATCCTCTGCCGGGGGTTTGGCGCCATGAACATCGCCCTGCTGGTCCGCGCTCCCCGCGCATGAATCCATCCGTTCCCCCCGGAACGCGTTGCGGCATTGATACCGTCGAAGTCGCGCGGATGGAGAAACTGTTGCTGAACCAGACGCCCGAAAGCCTGCTGCAACTTTTCTCAGCGACGGAATTGGCGGATGCCGGCACGGGTGCGGGTAGAGTTGAGAGTCTGGCTGCCCGTTTCGCGGCCAAGGAGGCATGCTGCAAATTATTCCCCAAGGAAACAGCGCTGGGCACGATTCAGCCCACGGATTTTTCGGTCCGACGTGATGGCTACGGCGCGCCCCAGGTGGAAGTCAGCGCGAATGCGCAGGCCGTGCTGGATCGCCATCGTGTTGCCGCGTTGCGCGTCTCGCTCACGCACACGGATGCCAGCGCTTCGGCCATCGCGTGGGCGGATGCGAAAGTGACCGACGTGCCGTGGTTCGGGAAGCTTGTCTATTACGGGCTGCCGTTGCGGCGAAAGGTGGTTCTCGAAAATCTCCGGCGTGTCTTTGCTGATTCCGTTTCCGAACTGGAAATTCGCCGGCTGGCGCAGGCGTACTACGCGCACTATGCCCACTTCTTCGTAGATTTCATCCGGCAAATCTTCATGTCCGCAGAGCGGCGGAAGACCTGGGTCCGCGTGGAGAACAAAGAATCGCCGTTGCGCGAGCATCGCAAGGGCAAGGGAAT
Source organism: Limisphaerales bacterium (assembly GCA_044225555.1). Taxonomy (GTDB): domain Bacteria; phylum Verrucomicrobiota; class Verrucomicrobiia; order Limisphaerales; family JADLHS01; genus JADLHS01. The sequence continues at coordinate 272,783 of JBGAIM010000001.1, forward strand.
CCTGCTGCTCACCGGCCACTTTGGAAATTGGGAGGCTTCCACCGTGGCAGGCATCCGGCAGTTCCCCGAATATCGAAACTTGTTTTATTTCGTGCGCCGGCCGCTGCGTCCGAAAATGCTGAATGATTTTATATCGTGGCGCTTCCAGAAGGCCGGCTTGGGCACGCTGAGCAAGCGCGGTTCGCTGGATCAAATCATCGCATTGCTCGGCCAGGGCGCGATCATCGTCAATGTCTTTGACCAGCACGCGCGCAAGGGCGAAGGCGTGGTGGTGGATTTTCTCGGGCAACCGGCCAGCACCTTCAAGAGCCTGGCGTTGCTCGCCATGGAGACCGGCGCGCCGGTCATTCCCTCGTCGAGCTGGCGTGAGCCGGATGGAACTCACGTGTTGCGCTTTGAAGAGCCACTACCGCTTATCGAATGCGAGGATGTCGGCGAAGCCATCCGGCGCAACACCCGGGCTTACAATGCTGCGCTCGAACGGATGCTGCTCCGTCATCCGGAGCAATGGATCTGGATGCACAAGCGCTGGAAGGTGAAGGTCTAAAGAACCACGGAGAGCTGCATTATCCAGCCAATTCCCGGCGCCCCTGGCTTCAGTCTAATTTCTGTCATGAATTCATTCCCGCGCTGGGGAGTCAAGCTGGGCTAAGACCCTTTGAACTGTCGGCACATCTTCACGATAGGCCGTAAATACAATATCTGCAGGCTTTTCAGGGTCGGGCCGGAGAATTGAAAAGAAAACAGGCTCCTTTAGCTGGACACCAGTTTGCCTCGCCGCTTGGTAAAACTCTGTCGCGGCATTGGTCTTGATAACTCGGTTCGTAAAGTGAACGCCTCCATGAACCAACCAACCCAGTTTAATCAGGGCGTCCTGGTCGGCCCTACGGTTCGAATTGTCCGCTGACGGTTGGAGTCGTGCCTTATGGTAGGCGATAGCTCTTGAATCGTTCGTGAGCCAGTAGTAGGCCACGCCGCCAACCCCAAGGACAATAATCGAAAGTGCGACTGTCAGCCTGGATTTCAATTTGATCGACATGACCCGTTAGACCGAAGTGAACCCGCGAGCTCACGAGTTTTCCAAATTCTCTCCTCAAACTGCCGCCGGCTGCGCTTTAAAACCTAGTGATTCCTTGAGCCATACCCACATGGCGTGCAGGCCGATGGGGCGTACGTCGGTGAGACCGTAAATGCTGACAAGCTTTTCCTCGTCACCGCGATAACGCGGCGGGAGCAGCAGGGCCGTCTTGGTGTCGTCGTCCACTGCATGCTGGATTTCAGTGAAGAACGCGCCTTTGCCGACGAAGTATTTGCCTTCCGGCAAAATCAACGTGCGTTCGGGCAGCACCAGCCACGGGCGATACTTCAGAACCAGCCGGCCAGCTTCATTGCGACTCAACCGTCCGTAAGTGCGCGTCGGCACTTTGTCAATGGTGCGCCCGAGGAACATCTTGTTCTCCCTGGGATCGGGGGTGAAGCGGGCGCGGCGGAACGTGAAGAAATCCCACACGAACGACAACCCGAAGTGGGAAAGTCGGAACGACCAGCCGGCAATGAAGTAGGAAATCACGATGATGACCAGCGCCCACGCGGCGCCAATCCATGGATTGGCCCAGGCGCTGACCGTGACGGTGCCGAGCACGGCAAGTCGCGCGCTTTTGAGTGCCGCATCCACCGTGGTGAACGGGCTGAGGATGATGAGCACGTTGATGGCGTTGGACGCGAGGAACACGATGAAGAAGGCGATCATGGAAATCGGCACCATGAGCAGATGGAGCAAGCTGGAGAAATCCGCCGTGGCGACGCCCATTGAACTCAGGCTGGCTTCCGGGCCGCTGGCATTGTGCGTCATCATCATCAGAAACGGGACGAACGCGCCGGTGGCAACGATGCCGGAAATTTTGTGCTCCACCGCTTCGGCAATGTCCATGGGTTTTTTCATCGCGGTGGGCAGGGCGGTGCCGGCGGTGTCTTTCAACAGACACACGGCCACCAGCAGCAAGGCTGGCACAAAGAACCACGGTTGGGCGAACCACGGCAACTTGGCGCGCTGCGCCTTGGGCGCCTTCCACCATTGCATGGCGCCATAGGCACTCGTGCCCAGCAGCGGTGTGATGGCGACGCCGGTGAGCACGGAAAGTTGATGGGCAAATTCCGCGCCGGGCGCCGTCGACGCGGGCGCTGTTTCAGCGTGAGTTGTCACCGCGCCCAAGCTGATGAACAAGGCGACGAGCAGGGAAACAAACTTCTTCATGGCGTGAAGCATCCCCGTTTTACAGCGGGGTGTAAAGCCGTGGCTGGGTGGAGAAATCCGGAAAGATTGTAGCCCGGCACTCGCGGGCTGGCGTCTTACAGCAAACGAATCTGCGCCCCGTTGCCGGCCAGCGAATCGCGCAGGCTTTCCACCCGGCTGCGGCGGCGTTCGATGATTTCTTTGTCGGTCGCCGGGTCGTAATCCACCGGATAATTGCCATCCCAGCAGGCGAGACAAAAACTTTCCTTGGGCAAGCCCGCTGCCTTCACCATGCCTTCCGGCGAGAGGTAGTGAAGCGAGTCGGCGTTGAGATAATCGCGGATGGCCTCGACCGAGTGGTTGGCGGCCATCAACTTGTTGCGGTCGGGAAAATCAATGCCGTACACGCACGGATGCATGTGCGGCGGGCAGCTCACGCGCACGTGAACTTCTTTCGCCCCGGCGTCCTTGAGCGTTTTGACGCGCGCCTTGCAGGTCGTGCCGCGCACGATGGAGTCGTCCACGATGATCACGCGCTTATCCCGCACGAGTTCCTCGATGAGGTTCAACTTCACGCGCACGTTGAAATCGCGGATGAGTTGCGAGGGTTGCAGGAAGCTGCGCCCGACGTAGTGATTGCGGATGAACGCCAACTCGAACGGAATCTTCGATTCCTCGGCATAACCGAGTCCGGCATACACGCCGCTGTCCGGCACGGGAATGACCAGGTCAGCGTCCACCGGATACTCCCGAGCGAGTTGCCGGCCCATCTCGACGCGGACTTTGTAAACATTTCGTCCCGCAATGGTGCTGTCGGGTCGGGCGAAATAAACGTACTCGAACATGCAGAACGCGCGGCGTTTCTGTTCCGGATAGGCTTGAATGCTGTGCACGCCGTCACGGTTGATGACGACGATTTCGCCCGGCTCGATGTCGCGCACGAACTTGGCGTGGATCAAATCCAGCGCGCAGGTCTCGCTCGAAAGCACCCAGGCATCGTCCACGCGGCCGAGACAGAGCGGACGGAAGCCATGTGGGTCGCGCACGCCGATGAGTTCGTTCTCCGTCATGATGACGAGTGAGAACGCGCCTTCGATACGCCGAATGACGCTGGTCAGATGGCTGTCCGCGCCGTTCTCGCTGGGCTGCGCGAGCAAATTCAGAATGACCTCGCTGTCCACGGTGGTCTGGAACATCACGCCCTTGGCTTCGAGTTCGTCGCGGAGCGCGGCGGCATTGGTCAGGTTGCCGTTATGGGCGACAGCGATCTGGCCGCGGAGACAGTTGCCCGTGAGTGGTTGGGCGTTGCGGATGTTGCTGGAGCCAGTCGTGGAATAACGCGTGTGGCCCACGGCCATCTTGCCCACGAGGTCATGCAGAATCTGGCCGTTGAAGATTTGCGAGACCAGCCCCATGCCCTTGTGCTCGCGGAACTGGCGGCCATCGCTGGTGACGATGCCGGCGCTTTCCTGGCCGCGATGCTGGAGCGCGTAGAGTCCGTAGTAGGCGAGTTCGGCGGCGTTCGGATGACCGAAAATGCCGAACACGCCGCAATAATGTTTGGGGTAGTATTCCATCGCCGCCATTGTCACAACCACGCTTATTTCATCAGAGCGGCAGCCTAGTGCAAGGTTCAAGTACGTCAAAAAAAGAAAAGCTCGCCTGCTGGAAGGTATTTCGTTAGGAACTCGCGGCAATTGTTATGAGTTCTGCCGCTTCCGCCACCCTGAACAACCGCTGGCCGCCCCAAATCAAATACATCGTCGGCAACGAAGCCTGCGAACGGTTCAGTTTTTACGGGATGAAGGGCATCCTCGTCGGCTACATGACCAGCCAGGTTTTGAAAGGCGGGTTGAACATGTCCGACGACAAAGCCACCAGCATTTTTCACCTGTTCGTCTTCGCCAATTACTTCATGCCGCTGCTCGGCGCGTGGCTGTCGGACAAAATTTTCGGCCGCTACCACACCATCCTCTGGGTCTCGCTCTTTTACTGTCTCGGTCACGGCACGTTGGCCATGAGCGATCTGTTTACGAGCGTGGATGGGAAATTCAACCTGCTCTGCGTCGGGCTTTCGCTCATCGCCTTCGGCGCGGGCGGCATCAAGCCCTGCGTGTCGGCATTCATGGGTGACCAGTTCAAGTCGGATCAAGGTCACCTGCTGCAAAAGGCTTATGGCGCGTTTTACTGGTCCATCAACTTCGGCTCCTTCTTTTCGTTCATCGCCATTCCGCGCATCCGCGAGGCGTTCGGTTATGGCTGGGCCTTCGGCGTGCCCGGCATCTTGATGGGCATCGCGACGGTGATTTTCTGGCTGGGACGCAAGCACTACGTGCGTGTCCCTCCCACCCGCGAGAGCAAGCGTGCCGGGTTTTTTGCTGTCACCTGGTATGCGTTGACCCACGGTAGCGAACGAAAATCGGGCCAGAAGTTTTGGGACGTGGCCCGCAACAAATTTACGAATGAGGAAGTGGATGCGGCGAAGTCCGTGGGGCCGATTCTCTCCATCTTTGCGTTGATCCCCGCCTTCTGGGCGTTGTTCGACCAATCCAATTCCACCTGGGTGCTGCAAGGGAACAAGATGGTTTTCATTCCGTTGACCGGCTTCTGGAAGAGCGCCCTCGGCTGGTTTTTTGGCGACCAAATCACCGCGGAGAACATGCAGTCCGCCAATCCCGCGATCGTGATGTTGCTCGTCCCATTGCTGACGCTCGGCGTTTATCCCCGGCTGAAGACGTGGACCACTCCCTTGCGACGCATGGGCTGCGGCATGTTCATCGCCGCGTTTTCGTATGTTATCGTGGGCTGGTTGCAACAGCGGATTGAGGCGGGCGAACAACTCAGTGTTGCCTGGCAGGTGTTGCCGTATGTCTTCCTCACCACCGGGGAGGTGCTGATCTCGGCCACCGGACTGGAATTTGCCTTCACGCAGGCCGCGCCGGAAATGAAGAGCACCATCATGAGTTTCTGGCTGCTCACTGTGGCGGTGGGCAATGCGCTCGTCTCGATCATTACCAGCGTGTTGAGCAGCGAGGCGGGCGGGCATTCCGGCGCGGTCAGTTCGGGGAGATTTTTCCTCTACGCCGGGATGACCGGGATCGTCGGTGTGCTGTTCGTGTTGATCGCCATGTGCTACCGCTATCGGGACGCAACTCCGCAATCGAAGTGATGGTCCGCCACCGGTCCGGCTCAGTCCAGAAACTGAATCTTCACTCCGCCCGCTTTGGGTTTGGAAAAACTGTCCAACAACGTTGGTGCGGTTGAACCTGCGGTGGCCGGCGACTCGGTGGGTTTGGCGCACGTTGCCGCCTGCGGACCGAGCGCCGAACGCAACGCGCCTTCCACGAGTTGTGAGCAATGAATCTTCATCGGCGGCAGCGGGCCAAGTTCGCCTGCAAGTTCTTCGGGTTTGAGGGCCAATGCTTCCTCCGCCGTCTTGCCGCGGATCAATTCCGTCGCCAGGCTCGCCACGGCAATGGCCGTTTCGCACCCGAACGACTGGAACGTGGCGCGATCAATTACTTTCTTGCCGTCCTGCTCCTTGAACTTCACCCACATCCGCAGCATCTCGCCGCAATCGGAATTGCCCACCGTGCCGATCGCGTCGGCATTGGCCAGCTCGCCCATGTTCTGGGGATTGGCCAGCGCCTGCTGGATGCGTTTCTGCAAGTCTTCGTTCATGGGATCAAGGTAGGACCAGCAAGCGGTCTGTCCAGTGGGAGGATCTTCAGTCCGCCACCAGTGTGCCGCTTTTCTTGAGATACCGGGCCGCCAGATAGGCGACGGTGATCAGCGCAAAGACGCCACCGAGCACTTGCACGCGCAGGTCGGCGAAGGTGCGAATGTCCAGCCAGCGCGCCTTGATCATCAACGCACACGCCGCCGCCATCCAGGCGTAGGTCGAGCCGTATTCCTTGACGATGAGGCGCCGCCATTTGAATTCCATGCCTTGGCAGGTCTTCACGATGCCGGACAGATTGGGAATGAACCGGCTCACGCGCTGGCAGTAGGCATCGAAGTCCGCGCCGAATTTCTGCCGGAGAAAATTCTCCTCAGCCGCCACAATGGTCCAGTAAACGAACAGGAAGAACGGCACGCCGATCAGTGCGAAGAGCAGTGAATTTGAAACCAGCCCAAGTCCCAGAATGACGAGAATGTTGCCGACATAAAGCGGGTTGCGGCAATGGGCGAAGATTCCCTCCTGCACCAGGGTCTCGGCATAGACCTGTCGGTTCTTGCCACCACGGATGATGTAGGCAAGACCGATGGTGATGGCGCGGATCAGTTGCCCCACCAACGCAACGGCCAATCCCAAGCCGGCGGCCACCAGGTCTTGGGAGAAGAGCTTCGGACTCGGCACGAACATCAAGACCATTACCACCGGGAACAGTCCGTTGCGATAGCGGAAGAAAAAATTGCCGATGCGGACCATCATTTCACGGCGATGATGCCACAGAAGTTATACCACTTGAAAAAGACGTCACAGTAACGAAACCCGGAGCGGATGAGCATTTCGCGGTTTTCGAGCAGCTTGTAAGGCACGAGCACGTTTTCCAGCGCCTCCCGCTTCTGCGAAATTTCCAGCTCGCTGTAACCGTTACGCTTCTTCATCTCGTAGTAATGCTTGATGAAAAGCCGGTTGAAGAGCGAGTCCTCACCGATCACTTTTTCCACCAGGATCAGGCAGCCATTGGGGTTCAGCCCGTGCAGAATCTGCTCGACCAGCTTGTCGCGATAGAGCGGCCGGATGAACTGCAGCGTCAGCACCATGAGCACCATCGAGGCGTTCTCGACGTGAATCCCGCTGTTCAGATCGGCGCAGACCAACTCATGGTCACGATTGAATTTGTGTTCCTTCAGCTTGGCCCGGCAGCGTTCCAGCATTTCCGGCGAATTGTCCACCCCGATGAACTTCACCTGCGGCCCGACGGCGGCATCGAGATTCAACATCGTGGTGCCGGTCGAACAGCCCAGGTCATACACGTTCGACCCTTCCGTCGCAAAATCCCCTGCCAGCTCCGCAATCATCCGTTGCATCTCCGCGTAGAACGGCACGGAGCGGCCGAGCATGTCGTCGAAGACCACAGCGACCTCTTTGCCAAATTTGAAGTCGGTCACGGCTTTCCGGTCGGCAAAGACCTGATCGCGAGGTTCAGACTGAGGTAAAGTGGCGTTGGAATTCATGAGCCTGCTTTTGATGCTAGGCGGAGACGGGAATTTGGCAAACCCTAAGTTGGCAAAACTCACCCGAGTTTGTATCGGCGCAAGGTGGGATCCACCTCCCGCGCCCAGGCATCAATCCCACCGCGCAGACAGCGCACGTTCTGCAAACCGTGTCCCATGAAATACGCTGCGGCATCCAGCGCGTTCTTTCCCTGATGATCCACAATCACGAGCGGCCGTGTGTTTGAACCGTCACTCATGATCTGCCGCATGGTGTCTTGCGACATCAAAACCGAGCCGTCAATGTGCACGGCCTCGAACTCTTCGCGCGACCGGACATCGAGCAAGCGCACGGCGGAGTCTTGTCGTCGCCACCCGGCCAGTTCCTCGGGCTCGATAAGAATCTTCGCGTCCTGCTCATGACTGGATTGAATGTGCGCCAATACCTCGGCCACGTTGAGATTGCCGTTACGCTCGCAAACCTGCGCCAGGGTTTCCGTTGGTTGAAAACCACAACTGGCACAGCCGCCAATGTGATAACGACGGAACAACGCCCGTTGCGCGCCGGGAAAAGCTTCCAGCACGACGCTCATCGGTGATTGAGGTTGAATGGTGTCAGTTGTCACGCGCACCCAGTTTGCACGCGGTCGCGGCATCTGTCCAACTCTGCCGGTTCTCACTCCTACTCTTGCTTTTAATCGTAATCTTAATCCATCTCTCGGGGAGATTAAGAACAAGAGTAAGATTATGATTAAGACCAGTCAGGCACGCCTTTGCTTGTCGCCTCCGTTCCCCGCCTTTACTCTTCGCGCATGGATTCCCCGGACTGGAGCAGTCTGAGCGATGACGAGTTGCTGGAGCGCAAAATCTCTCAACTCGGTCTCGAGCTCGACGGCTCAACCCTCCAGCCGCTGATTCAAAAACTCTACGACGAACTTTCGCAAAAGGGCCTGACGTTCCATCCACCCTGTCACATCGGCGACGAATGGTTCGTGCCGGTCGGCATCCCGGCGATTTTCATTCCCTTCTTTCTTACGCATGACCGACTGCGGCAACTCGAAAAGAAAATCATCCTCGAAGTCGAGGGCGAGACGCACGAGTGGTTCATGAAACTGATCCGGCACGAGGCCGCGCACGCCTATGCCTACGCCTACCCATTCGTTCGCAAACGCAAATGGCAGCAGACATTCGGCAAATCTTCCACCGACGAAACACCATCGTTCTACCGCCCGCGGCCTCACAGTCGCAGCTTTGTGGTCCATCTCGATGACTGGTATGCGCAGTCGCATCCCGACGAAGATTTTGCGGAGACGTTTGCGGTGTGGCTCACGCCCGGTTTGGATTGGCGTGCGAAATACAAGGATTGGAAGGCGCTGCAAAAACTCGAATACGTGGACGAGTTGATGCGCTCTCTTGCCGGCAAACCGCCCTTGCCAATGCCGGAATATCAGGTGGCCGACTACGACTGTCTCAACGTCAAGCTCAAGACCTACTATGCGAAGAAGCGCAAGGAGTATGAGCATTCGTTCCCGGATTTTTACGACAAAGATTTGCGTCAACTCTTCGATGCCGGCACGAGTGACGAAGGCCGCGTGAAAGCTTCGGTGTATTTGCGTCGCCATCGTCGCGAGCTGGAAAATGCCGTCTGCCAGTGGACGAACGAGAACAAATATCGTGTGAACAAACTGCTCACACGGCTGATTGAACGCTGCGACCAGTTGAACCTGCACATCAAAGCCTACGACCCGAAACAAAATATTCAGGTTTCAGCTTACATCACCACGCTGGTGACAAACCACCTGTTCACCGGCAAATTCAAGCGCACGAAATAATGCCGAACAAGAAACTCAAAATCCTCGCCCTGTTCGATGCCATCGCACCGACGACGCTGGACCAGGACCTCAGCGCCGAGTTGAAGACGGACGATTGGAAGACCGAAGCCAACGTCCTCGCCGCGCTCGCCGAACTCGGCCACACCGTCGAGCACCTCGCCATCTTCGACGACCTCAACGTGCTCCGCCAGAAACTCGACACATTTCAGCCGGATGTTCTGTTCAACCTCGCCGACCAGTTTCGCAACAACCGCGCCTTTGATCAAAACATTGCCTCGTTCCTCGAAATGCACGGTGTGACATTCACCGGCTGTGGTTCGACCGGTCTCACGCTCTGCAAACACAAGGCCATCTCGAAGAAGATTCTCGGGTATCATCGCATCCGGGTACCGGAGTTCACCGTCATCGCGCGCGGCAAGCGCCCCGTCCGCCCGGCGCGACTCAAGTTTCCCATTCTCGTGAAACCGCTGAAGGAGGAAGCATCCTACGGCATTTCGCAGGCGTCGTTCGTCGAGACGGATGACCAATTCAAGGAACGCGTACAGTTCATTCACACCTCGCACGACTGCGACGTCATCGCGGAGGAATACATTGCCGGGCGCGAGCTTTATGTGAGCGTGCTCGGCAATCACAAACTGGAGGTCTTTCCCATCCGCGAACTCGTGTTCAAGGAAGTGCCGCCCGACGAACCGAAGATTGCCACCTACCGGGCCAAGTGGGACGAGGAATATCGCAAGAAGTGGGGGCTGCAAAACCAGTTCGCCGAAGGGCTCGACCCGGCGCTCGCCAAGGACATTGTGCAGACCTGCAAGCGTATCTATCGCCTGCTGACGATTGATGGCTATGCGCGTGTGGATCTGCGCGTCACACCCGCCAACGAGATCTATTTCATTGAAGCGAACCCCAATCCCATCCTCGCCGCCGATGAGGACTTCGCGCAGTCCGCGCTTAAAGCCGGCCTGGCTTACCCGCAACTCATCGAACGCATCATCCGCACGGGATTAAAGACGGTCAGGGAGTGAACCTCGTTACGCTCTGACTCGAACGGGCGGGAAATGCGGGTGAGCTGGCGAATCGCCCAAGGTTGACGGCCCTTGCTGGAAAACATTGCCCGTGCTTCGTTCAACCTTAATATCACGCGCGTGAAGAAAACGTCCCGCCCGCCCGTTGCCGCCGCCCCGGTGATGGCACCCGTTGTTTCCAAAGGTTTGAGCCGTTACCTGCACCTGACCGCAGCTGTCACCGGCGCGGCGATCATGGTCGTGGAGATTCTTGGCGCGAAAATGCTCTCCCCTTTCGTGGGCCTGTCGCACTTTGTGTGGACGGCCCAGATTGCCGTGACCCTGGTGGCGCTGGCTTGCGGTTATTACATTGGCGGACGATTGGCTGACCGCTCACAAAAACCGGGCACGCTCTATGGCGCCATCCTCGCCGCGGCCGGTTATCTGGTGTTGACGGTGCTGGTCTGCGAACCAGTGGCGTATTGGTGTCTGGATTTCAAACTCGCTGTCGGTTCGCTGCTGGCTTCAACCTTCCTGTTCTTCGCGCCGTTGGCGCTCCTGGCGATGACGGGGCCGTTCCTGATCCGCGTTGTGACTGCCTCCGTGGCCGGGGTCGGCAGCACGGCCGGCCGATTGACCGCCATTGGTACATTGGGAAGTTTTGCGGGCACCATCTGCATCGGCTACGTCATGCTGCCGCTGTGGCCGAACTCCGTTTCCATGTATCTGACGGCCGGGATGCTGGTGTTGATCAGCGCCGGTTACTTCGTGCTGTTCAGCCGGCGCACGCGTGCCCCGCTGGCGACCTCGGCAGCGCTTGGACTGGGCATCGCCTTGCTGGCCAGCCACCTGCCGGCGGGCAAATATGTGGACTACCTCGAGCGGTTTCGCGGCAACTCTCACTTCGGGGATATCCAGGTGCTCGAGCAACGCCAGAATGGGATTCGGCTTTATTCCAACGACAACTTGATCCAAAACAACTACGACCCGGCCCGGAAGCAGAGCGTGGCCATGTTCACCCACATGCTGGCCGGGTTGGCGCGCTCGTACACCACAAACATCAACGACGTGCTCTGCATCGGGCTAGGCGTCGGCATCGTGCCGATGGAATTTGCCCGGCAAGGCGCGCGGGTGGACGTGGTTGAGATCAATCCCGCCATTGTGCCCGTCGCCGTGAAATTCTTTGACCTCGAGCCGGACAAGCTGGCGATCAGTTTCGACGATGGCCGCCATTTCCTGAATCGCTGCCGCAAACAGTACGACGTAATCGTGCTCGACGCGTTTCTCGGGGACTCCTCGCCTTCACATCTGATGACGCGCGAAGCGTTTGCCGCGATGCGGCGCGTGTTACGTCCCGGCGGCACACTCGTGATCAATGCCTTTTGCCACCTGGAAGATGATCGCGACTTTTTCGCGGCGTCCTTGCGCCGGACGTTGGAGGCGGTTTTCCCCGGCGTGCGGATGCACAGTGATGACAATCAGAATTACTTCGTCGCCACCGACCGGCCCGAGCCGGTCTTTGTGCGGCCGCCGGATTTGGAGCAAGTTCACCCCTTCCTCCGCTCCCGGGCCGGGGCCGTGTTCGCACGGGTTTCCAGCCCCGCGCCGGATCATGGCCGGGTGCTGACAGATGACTTCAACCCGATTGAATTCTACGACGCGCAGAATCGCGAGGAGACCCGCCGCAACCAAGTCGAGCGCGTGCGGCGGATGTGAGCGCAGAAACCGCAGGTTTAGCGGGTATTCTTTCCTTCGGTGCGTTTCAGGCGGCGAAGAACTTCTGAATCTCCCGCACCACTTCTACGAAACGATCCACTTCGGTTTTCGTGTTGTAGAAATAGAAGCTTGCGCGGGCGGTGGATTCAACCCCGAGTTTGTGCATGAGCGGTTGCGTACAGTGATGGCCGCCCCGCAACGCCACGCCGCCCTGGTCCGCCAGCGTGACGACATCGTGGGCGTGAACGTCCTTGAGCAAGAAACTCACAAGTCCGGCACGACCGATCTTTGGACCGAAGAGGCGAATGCTTTTCAACGCGGCGAGCTGGTCGTAGGCGTAGTTGGCCAGTTCCTGGTCGTGCTGCCAGATGTTCTCGCGTCCGATGGCGTCGAGGTAATCCATCGCAGCGTGCAAACCAATCGGGCCGGAAATGTCCGGCGTGCCGGCTTCGAAGCGATGTGGTGCGGGCTTAAACTCCGTCTTGTCGTAGCCGACGGTCAGAATCATTTCGCCGCCGCCCTGATACGGCGGCATCTTTTCCAAAATCTCCATCCGCCCGTAAAGCGCGCCGATGCCGGTCGGGCCGCAAATTTTGTGGCCGCTGAAAGCGAAGAAATCGCAGCCGATAGCCTGCACATCCACCGGCATGTGTCCGGCGCTTTGCGCGCCGTCCACGAGCGTAACGATGCCAAGCTTCCGCGCGCGGGCGCAGAAGTCGGCAACGGGATTCACGACGCCCATTGAGTTCGAGATGTGAACCAGCGAGAGCAGTTTCACCGATTTGGTCAGCAATGAATCAAGCTTTGATAAATCCAGCGTGCCTTCATCGCCAGTGACGGGAATGTAAGCCACCTTCGCGCCCGTGCGTTGGGCCAGCAATTGCCACGGGACGATGTTGCTGTGATGCTCGGCTTCGGTGAGCAGGATGATGTCGCCGGACTTGAGGTGCTTCACGCCCCAAGTATTGGCGACGAGGTTGATGCCTTCGCTCGTGCCGCGGGTCCAGATGATTTCGTCGGCGCTGCGGGCGTTGATGAACTTGGCGACGCGGGCACGGGCGGCTTCAAACGCGTGCGTGGCGCGATTGCTTAGTTCGTGAATGCCGCGATGCACATTGGCGTTGTCGTGTTCGTAGTAGTGAACGAGCGCCTCAATGACGGCGCGCGGCTTCTGCGACGTCGCGGCATTGTCGAAATAGATCAGCGGCTTGCCGTGGACTTTTTGGTCCAGAATCGGGAAGTCTGCGCGAAGTTTGGCCCAGTCAACGGTTTTATTCATCGGATTTTTCCGCAGATTTCGCAGACGGCCGCAGATTAAGAACAAGAACCATCTGCGTTAATCGGTGGAATCTGCGGACGACTTTACATCAGTCCCAGTTGCAGCTTCGCCGCCTCGGTCATCATGCCTTGATTCCACGGCGGGTCCCAGACGAGTTCCACATTGGCCTCGTCAATCGGTTCGAGGGAGATGAGTTTGTTTTGCACGTCCTGGGCGAGCACCGGGCCCATGCCGCAACCGGGCGCGGTGAGGGTCATCTTCACCTCGGCCTTGTAGTTGTTTGCGCCGATGGGGGTAAGATGACAATCGTAGATCAAACCGAGGTCCACGACGTTGACGGGAATTTCCGGGTCGTAACAGGTCTTGAGCGATTCCCAAACCTGCTTCTCGAGTTGCTCCTGCGTCACCGGGCCGCTCAGGGCGGCGGCAGGTTTGGCGGCTACCTCCAGACCCAGCGCGTCGGCGTCCTTGTCCGCAAGGCGGAACATGTTGCCGTTCACCACGACGGTGTAACTGCCGCCGAGGGATTGGGTAATGTAAGCGGTTTCGCCTTTCATCAAGGTGACTTTCGTGCCGACGGGAACAACGGCGGCCTCGACATCGCGGGTCAGGGTAACTGGGTCTCTGCTCATAAAATCAACGGTTCAAACCGAGCCGGGACAGCTTGCATCAACTTTGCCCGGGATGCCAGTCCAGAACGGGCGCCCGCAGGTGAGCAGGGTCACTTTATCGGATAAGCCGGCCGGGATCAGGTGGCGGGAGGCTTGCGGTTAGCCGCGGCGCAGGATCTCGAAAATCTTGGCGCGGCGGGCGGACATTCCCGGGGCATCGAGTTTGGGATTATTCGCGATGGCTTCGTTGATTTGCAGAATGGCGGCGAGGATGGCCTGTTTTTGCGGTTCGGTGAGCTGAGGCTTCGCGACAATCGGCTCCAGTGCCGTGACCGCCTCTGCAAACTTCTGCGCCTTCATGTTCGTGGCCACGGCGGCGATGCCGTCCTTGAGGTCCGGAGCTGCGGTCTCGAACGCCTGTTGCAGGACCGGCGATGTATCGGCCACGGGCGGCTCAGATTTCTTGCACCCCGGCGACACGAGTATGAACGCGAGGGCGATGATGAAGGGCAGTTTCATGATGGTTTTCATAGCATTTTTTCCACGACCGTCCCAGGAGGTGTGTGCCTGTATGCATATCTCCACGGGTGCCGCTTGGCAATGGGAAACGCCACCGACTTTATGGCCCGGCAAATCCGCCGAGGTTGCCCACCGAGTTAATGAAGGCAATGCCCGCCGCCGCCGCCGTGCCGCCGAGGAATGCCGTGGTCATGGCCCAGAATGGTGCAATAGTACCGCGCCACAACAATCATCACCACGCCGGCGGCAAAGTAAGGAACGGCGTTGATGATGCCGATGACGAAGGTATTGGTGATGGAAAGGCCTTTAATGATGGACGGCAGCCAGAGCTCGTAACCGTAACCGCCCACGTTGTAGTTTGGTGAGTGGCGCAGAGGGGCCGACGGCAAGGCGAAAGTGCCGCGGTCCATCCGTAGCTTCCTCCATCCCGACCGGATCCTGCAGCTGAAGCATAGCCATGGCCTCGCCGCAAACAGCGCTTGACGCTTAAAACGTCCGGGCACACGCTCACCTCATGAGCCGCGAGGAACCACAATCCTCGAACAAGCACTCCGCCGGATCGCGCCGTCGCCGGCGAAGGTTCGCCCGGCTCATCCTGGGCGACCCGTACGCGCAGGCCACGGAGTACCCGGGCTTTTTTGTTTTGCCCCGCCGGCAGCAGGCGAGTTCGGCCGCAGAAAACGAATCGCAACATCCGCGCTGGGCGCAGTTCAAACAAACCGCGGTTCTCCTGCTGGTGCTCGGCGGTTTCGTAGCGGCCATCGCGTATTTCTTCTACCACGCCGGCAAGAATTCGACCACGCTCCAGACGGAACCTCCAGCAGACGTCGATAAGCCCCGCGCGCCCTACTGAAGACCCTGAAGCGACCACTACACCGACAATGCGGACGATCGACCGCAGCGAGGAGCCATCCGGAGTCAGCGCAAAAACAAAACCGTCACCCTCTTGACGCCAGGTGGATTTGTCCGCTAAGGAATTAGGCTCATGAGCAAAACGGAAACACATCATTTTCAGGCGGAGATTCAGCAGTTGCTGGATATTGTCATTCACTCGCTGTACACGGACAAAGAAATCTTCGTTCGTGAGTTGATTTCCAACGCGGCGGACGCGTGCGAGAAACTGCGGTTCAATCAGTCATCGGGCAAAGCGGTTCATCAATCGGACATCGCGCCGGGCATCGCCGTGACCACGGATGACAAGGCCGGCACGATTACCATCACGGACACCGGCCTCGGGATGACGCACGGCGAGTTGGTGGAGAACCTCGGCACGATTGCGCACTCGGGGACGAAGGCGTTCCTCAAACAACTGGCGGAAGAAAAGAAGCCGGACGTGGGATTGATCGGGCAGTTCGGCGTGGGTTTTTATTCCGCGTTCATGGTGGCAAAAAAAGTAACGGTCTTGAGCCGGTCATTCGTGCCCGAGGAGGAAGGCTGGCAATGGACGAGCGAAGGTGGCGGTGGTTACGAAGTCGCGCCCGCCGCCGATCTGCCGCGCGGCACGAAGATCACGCTCGAACTCAAGGACGACGCGAAGGAATTCGCGCAAGGGAGCACAGTGGAGCGGATCATCCAGCGCTATTCGAGCTTTGTGCCGTTCCCCATTGAGCTGAACACCAAGCGCCTCAACACGGTGCAAGCCATCTGGGCGCGAAACAAAAACGAAATCAAGGAGGAGGAATACAACGAGTTTTACACGTTCGTCGGGCACGACCACGACAAGCCGCTGTTCCGGCTGCATTTCTCGGCGGACGCACCGCTGGCGATTCAGGCTTTGCTGTTTGTGCCCGGGCGGAACTTCGAATCCATGGGGATGGGGCGAACGGATTCCGAGGTGAACTTGTATTGCCGCAAGGTGCTCATTCAAGCGAAGGCCAAGGGTTTGTTTCCGGACTGGCTGCGGTTTCTCAAGGGCGTCGTGGATAGCGAGGACCTGCCGCTCAACATCTCGCGCGAGACGATGCAGGATACGTCGTTGATGCAGAAGCTGAACAAGGTGCTGACGGGACGTCTGCTGAAATTCCTTGACGAACAATCGGAGAAGGAGGCGGAAGCTTACGAGAAGTTTTACCACGAGTACCAGCGTTTTCTCAAAGAAGGCGTGGTAACGGACTTCACCCACAAGGAGGCGCTCGGGAAATTACTGCGCTTCGAGTCCTCGACGCTCGACAAAGGCAAGCTCACGTCGCTGGCGGATTATGTGAAGCGGATGCCGTCCGATCAAAAGGAAATTTATTGCCTGCTCACGCCCAATCGAGCCGCGGCGGAGAGCAGCCCGTATTTCGAGGTGTTCAAGGAACGGAAGTTCGAGGTGCTGTTCCTCTACGATCCATGGGATGAATTCGTGATCGAACAACTGCACACGTTCGATGGCAAGACGCTCAAGCTGGCCGAGAAGGCGGACCTCGATCTGAGCGAGACGAAGAAGGACAACGCGTTGTCCGAAGACGCCGCGAAATCCCTCGCGCAATGGCTGAAGGAAATCCTCGGCGACAAAGTCGGTGAGGTGCGCAGCTCGAAGCGGCTCGTGGAAAGCCCGGCGGTAGTGGTGGACGCGGACAAGTTCATGACGGCGAGTATGCGCCGCATCATGAAGGCGATGAAGCAGGACACTGAAGAACCAGTAACAGCGAAACACGATCTGGAAATCAATCCCGCGCACCCGATCATGGCGCGGCTGGAGGCGATGCGGCAGAAGGACTCAACGTTGGCGGCCAGCGTCGCCGAACAGATTCTTGATAACGCGCGGGTCGCGGCGGGCCTGCTGGAAGATCCGCGCACGATGTTGAACCGGTTGAATCAACTGCTCGAAAAGGTGCTGACGAAGGAGTAAGTCCTTGCGAAGGCCAGAGCGCGAAATTCAGTCATGCTCGACCTTCAGCCGGCGTTCTTCGGCGGGTGTTTCAACCGTTGGCGGTGGCGCGGGTGAGGGTGACAACATTGCGTCGCAGGCGCGATCGGTGAGGACTTTGGCGGCGATGCCGGATTGGGCGGCAAAATTTCGGGGTACTGGTTCGTGGCCGTAGTGGAAGCCGTTTGCGTCCTCATAGCCGTAGGGGATTTCAAACCACGAGCGCACCCGGGCGGCAAGGCGTTCCCAAAAGCTGGGGGGAGAAACAGCGGCGGATGCTGATGATTCGTAACCGCGACGAGAATCAATAACCCGTGCGGGCTTACGTTCGAACTCTAACGCGACCTCCTTCATAGCACCCGTAATGTGCCTCAAGATCGCAAGAATTCCACTGGCTATTTGCAGCGCCTGGAAGGGGATGAAAGGGGGAGAAACCCTTTCCAGCAGACAAGTAGTACCGCCGATTAGGTCGAGGCGAGCTTCTCGCGCTCCGCCGCGGTGGGTTCACGGAAATCGCTGAGCTTGCCCTTTTTGACGGACCCGTCTTTCAACTTCAAGGTGATCTGCGGTGGCCAGCCCGCCTTGGCTTCGATGACGCTCTCCACCACGCCCGCCGCACGGGAAATTCGGTGGACCATGTTCTCGCCGAGATAACCTTCGCCCGTCGCCGGTATTTTGGTTTTACCCATAAAACCAGCGTAGATGAAATCCCGGCGCGTTCAATGTCTGAATGAGAAAACGTCGCGCGGACAGGTGAAAGGGAAAATGATTACGATTGTGATTAGGATTAAGAAAAGGCAGCCCAACATTTCACTCGTCGGCTGCGGACGACGGGCGTAGGTTGTAACCGTGGCCGCAGGTGTGGCCGGGGCAAACCGGGAATCTGTTATGAATGTTCTGCTGGTCAGTCCGCAAACGCCGGACACGTTCTGGAGTTTCAAGCACGTGCTGCGGTTCGTTTCCAAAAAATCCACCTTCCCGCCGCTCGGCCTGTTGACGGTGGCCGCCATGTTGCCGCGCGAATGGCAACTCAAAGTCGTGGACTTGAACGTCACACGATTGCGCGAGGAGGACTTGCGCCAGGCGGATGTGGTGATGATCAGCGCGATGCTGGTCCATGAGGCTTCCGTACGCGAAGTGGTGGCGCGGTGCGCGGCGCTCGGCAAACGCGTGATCGCGGGCGGACCACTGTTTACCACGGGGCACGAGTCGTTCCCGGAGATCCAACATTTCGTGCTGGGCGAAGCCGAGGAATTGATGCCGCAATTGGTGGCGGACCTGCAATCCGGTCAAGTGAAGAGGTTTTATCAGGCGCCGAATCGTCCGAGCCTGGCGCTCTCGCCGGTGCCGCGGTGGGATTTGATCAACCTTAAGCATTACGTGACGATGGCGGTGCAGTTCTCGCGCGGGTGTCCGTTCGATTGCGAGTTCTGCGACATCATCGTGATGAACGGGCGCACGCCGCGGACCAAGTCGCCAGCGCAGGTGATCGCCGAGCTGGAGGCGCTACGGGCGCGAGGGTGGAAGGACATGGTGTTTCTCGTGGACGACAATTTCATCGGCAACAAGGTCCGCACCCGGGAACTGCTGCAGGAGATGATCGCGTGGCGGCAGCGCACCAAACCCAAGATGGGCTTCCTGACCGAGGCGTCGGTAAACTTGGCGGACGATGCGGAGTTGCGCGCCCTGATGGTGGCGGCGGGCTTCACGAAAGTATTCGTCGGCATCGAGACGCCGGCGGCGGAATCGCTGGTGGAATGTCGCAAGGTGCAAAACCAGGGGCGCGATCTCGTGGCGGCGGTGCAGACATTGCAGCGCGATGGCTTGCAGGTGATGGGCGGTTTCATCGTTGGTTTCGACAGCGATCAACCGGATATTTTCAAGCGGCAGTTCGAGTTCATCCAGCGCTCAGGCGTGGTGACGGCAATGGTGGGATTGCTCTCGGCGCTACCGCAGACGCGATTGTATCAGCGGTTGAAGCGGGAGGGCCGGCTCGAAACCAAGAGTACCGGCAACAACACGGACGCGACCTTGAATTTCAAACCGAAGTTGAATCGCGAGTTTCTCCAATCCGGCTACCGCGAACTGATGAAGAAGCTCTACGAGCCGCGCGCGTATTATCAGCGCATCCGCACCTTCCTGAAGAACCACCGCCCCACCGGGCCGAGCCTGCGGTTGTCGCGCGCTGACGTGGAGGCGTTCATCAAATCATTCTGGCTGCTGGGCGTGTGGCATCGCGGGCGGCTGGCGTACTGGCGCTTTTTCTGGAGCACATTGCTGCGGCGGCCGCGCCAGTTCCGCTATGGGATCGAACTGGCCATCGTCGGCTACCATTTCCGTCGCGTGGCGCAACGGCTCTGAGTCCGCTCACTGGTCGCGAGAAACTGGCAGACTCCAGCGCTCGCGCCATTCGATGCTGAACGCGCCGTCGGTTTGGATCGTGAACGGCAACCACACGTAGCGGGAGTCCGGCAGGTCCTGCGGATTCCACCGGTCGGCCATGAAAATGAAATCTCCCGCCCTGCCCGGCTGACCAGGGGCTGGTAACACGAAGGTGCTCTGCGCGCCAAAGGTCGTCTTCGCCTCCGGCCCCACGCACGGATTGCCCAGCTTCTTCCACGGACCGAGAATGTTGTCCGCCACGGCCGATCCGGCTTCGTTCGGTTTCCAGCCGGTGCAGGCAGACGTGATGAGGTAGTAATGACCGTTGTGTTTGAACGGCGCCGGCGCTTCGCGCATGTCCCGCACGAAAATGCGCGCCCAGGTTTTGTTTTCCACCGCCGGCGTTTCCGGGCCGGTGAAGTCCGCGTTCAACCGCACGACATACATCGTCCAGTTGCCCTCGGAGGCATAGAACGCATAAGCACGACCGTCGTCATCCACGAACACATTCATGTCCCGGAACGTGCCGCCGAATTCCTTCTGCTGCAGACCATCGTTGTCGAAATTGAAATCGTTCGTGATGGGGCGGATCGCCTGGAGAAACGTGAACGGGCCGATCGGGCTGTCACCGAGGAAAATCCCGGCGCGGGCGTAACGGTAGCCGCGTTGTTCCAGGTGCGACCACAGCACGTATTTGCCGGTGCGTGGATTGAAGATGACTTTGGGCCGCTCGACAAACGAACCGCGCCCATCCGCTTGCGGCAACGCCTCGCGCGACAGCACCACCCCTTCGCGCCTCCAGTCGAGGAGATTGGTCGAGGAATAACAAGCCACCGCCCCGCGCCCGCCGGGAGTGCGATCTTCGCCATACCAGTAAAAAACATTGCTGCGCACCAGCACGCCGCCACCGTGCGCCTGGATGGGATTACCTTCCGTGTCCCGCCAGACCTCGCCCGGGCGAAACTCCGCGCCGACGGACACTACGGGGAGAGCCAGCAACAAGCCCAGGGCTAAACTGAATTGGAGGTTCATTCGGTAGCGCCGGGGCGGTAGAAAACTCTGCAGTCTATCCCGTGATTACGCGCGTCTTTCATGTGTCTTCTGAGAAGCAACCCACCAGCCAATGGCGAGCAAGATAGCCGTCACGATGTAACGACCGCCAAATGAATCTGCGACCCAAATGCAGGCAGGAAGAGTCGTAAGTATCAGGTGCTCGTGCATGAACTGCTCTACCGCCTTCGAGTCATCACACATCAGCCATCCAGAAATGCCTGACAACGTCCAATACAAGATTCCGATGACCGCCAAAGCGCACAAGAATGTGTATTTCAGTGAGCGCTTCATAACGCGCCTAACCAGTAATCGACCCCGGCCTTCGCAGCCTATCAAAGTTCATGCGGGGACACTATTGCGGCGGCAAGTAGCTGTCCAGCTTCCGGTCGTTTCGGCTTTTGCGTTTGGTCGGCGGTTTGCAAAGGCGGCGCAAGGTTTCCTTCACACCGGCTTCGGCGATGGCCTCACACGTTCCAAGTTACAGGTATTTTGCCAGCAGCAACTTCAGTTCAGTGATGGTTTTCTTCGGCCACAGTTTGCGGTCGGTCATGATGGCGTTTTGCAACGCGGAGTGGCAGGGCCAGTCGGGTTCGGCGGGGATTTGCTCAATGGTGCGGGCGACGACGGCTTTGGCCGTGGCGGCGTTGCGATGCAGGTTGGCAATGACCATCTCGACGGTTACGTGGTCGTGGTCTTCGTTCCAGCAATCGTAGTCGGTGATCATCGCCATGGTGGCGTAGGCGATCTCGGCTTCGCGGGCGCACTTGGCTTCGCCAAGGTTCGTCATGCCGATGACGTCGTAACCGAGCTGGTGGTTCGTAGTGGATTCAGCCCGCGTGCTGAACGCCGGGCCCTCCATGTTCACATACGTGCCGCCGTCGTGGACGCGGGCTTTCTGCGCGCGGGCGGATTTCAGGAGCAGTTGCCGCAGCTCCTCGCAAATCGGATGGGCGAAGGCGATGTGACCAACGATGCCGCGTCCAAAGAAGGTGTGTTCGAAATCGCGTTTCGTGCGATCGAGGAACTGGTCCACGAGCACGATGTCGCACGGACGATATTTTTTCTGGAGCGAGCCAACGGCGCTGACGCTGATGATCCAGTCCACGCCGAGTTTTTTCATCGCCCAAATATTCGCACGGTGATTCAGTTCGCTGGGCAGCAGGCGATGACCGCGGGCGTGGCGCGGGAGAAAAACAACTTCGCGTCCGGCGAGCTTGCCAGTGAGCATTTCATCGGACGGCGCGCCGAAAGGAGTCTTAACCTTTACCCATTTCTGATTGGTGAACCCTTCAATGTTGTAAAGGCCGCTGCCGCCGATGATGCCGATGCGATGTTCTGCCATGGCGGGAAATTAACCACGAATAAACTCGAATGAACACGAAAAACCCGTGCTCCGTCACTTCGCTTTCACAAACACGGCACAGACGGGCGAACCGACGGTGAGCGTCTGGCCGGTGGGCTTGAGTTTGCCGGTGGCGGTATCAATCGCGAACACGACGACGGAATCCGAGTTTTGGTTTTCCGCGAGCAACCAGCGACCGCTGGGATCAATCGCGAAGTGGCGCGGGGTTTTGCCTTGGGTGGATTCGTGTTGGATGAGGGTGAGCTGACCCGATTTCGCATCCACGGCAAAAACGGCGATGCTGTCGTGCCCGCGATTCGAGCCGTAAACAAACTTGCCGGATGGATGCACCGCCACTTCCGCACACGAATCCTTGTCAGTCGCGTTATATCCGGCGGGCAGGGTGGAGATGGTTTGTTCCTCAAACAGGATGGCGCGGACGGGGTCGTAGCGAAATAGCGTGATCGTGCGTCCCAACTCATTGATGACATAGACGAACCTGCCGTTGGCCGAAAAAGCAAAGTGGCGCGGGCCCGCGCCGTGGGCGACAGCGGCGAACGGTGGATCATGGGCCGTGAGTTGGGCGGCGATGGGGTCGAGTTGATAGATGAGAACTTTGTCCAGGCCGAGATCGCAGGTGAGTGCAAAACGATTATCCGGCGAAGGAACGATGAAATGTGCGTGCGGGCCAGCTTGGCGTTGCGGGTTTACGCTGGTGCCGGTGTGTTGAATGGTGGTAGTGGCTGCCCCGAGGCTGCCATCGGGGAGAAGCGGCAATGCGGCGATGCTGCCGGAGCCGTAGTTGGCGACAAGGAGGCATTTGCCGGCAGCGTCCACGCTGAGATGACAGGGCCCGGTGCCGCCGGAGGTTTGCTGGTTGAGCAGAGTCAGTTTGCCGGTTTTGCCCGCAATGGCGAAGGCGCTCACCGCGCCGGCGCGTTTGCCTTGGGCATCGTCCACTTCGCCGACGGCGTACAGGAAGTTACCCGTCGGATGCACCGCGAGGAAGCTGGGGTTGCGCGTTTCGGCGACGAGTTCGGCCGCGGATAACTCACCGGTGGCGGTATCGAATCGGGAGCGGTAAATCCCCTTGCTCTGGGCGCCGGTGTAGCTGCCAAAATAAACGTGAAATTCGCCAGCCAGGACGATGGGTAGGCAAAACAGCAGATAAAGGGCGATCAGGAAAAGGCGTTTCATGCGCTCCAAAGAGCCCGAAAGCGCGGACCAAGGCAAGACGAAGTCCCGGGTATGCCCCGGGGCCTTGAGAGCCACAACCACGAAATGAACACCTTGTCCCGAATTGGACCATTGTGCCAGGGCGGCCGGCCCGGATTCCCCGCAACCTGCCCGCAGGCAACAGAGCGGATGGCGGCATGGAAGCTGCAAAGGTTCGTCCCGGAGATATTGCTGTCATGCAACTAAGTCGTAACACTTCAAAGAACCGGGGTTACAGCCTGGTGGAGATCATGGTCGTCGTGATCATCGTCGGCCTGCTCGCCACGATTGCCATGAGCAATGTCATCCTCGCGCGGGACCAAACGCGCCTGACCACGATCCGTCACAATCTCCGCAAAATTGAAGAGGCCAAAGAGCAGTGGGCCCTGGACAAAGGGCTGACGAATGGCGCTCCCATCACAGATGTCACCGTGTTACAGGACTACATCCGCGGGGGCGACGTGCATCAAGT
The DNA here is from genome assembly GCA_044225555.1 of Limisphaerales bacterium. Taxonomy (GTDB): domain Bacteria; phylum Verrucomicrobiota; class Verrucomicrobiia; order Limisphaerales; family JADLHS01; genus JADLHS01. The sequence goes on from JBGAIM010000001.1 coordinate 296,452, forward strand.
CATGTCCGAAACCTACCTGCCGAATGCGTTGGGCACTCCGCCCGAAGCCGCCTTGCCGCCCGGCGTGAAATTGGGACCGTACGGCCCGGGCGCATCCATCCCGGCACCGTGACCCGCATTCCACCTGCTTGTACCTGAGGTGAACTGTGAAAATCGTCTTCTGGCGTTCCCTTGATCCAGCCCTTAGTCTGGGCACATGGACTCCCGCGAAGCGTTCGTTGCCCTCAACCTCATCGAAGGCGTCGGCCCAGTTCGCGTCCGACAGCTGCTCGAGCACTTCGGTGAGGCTCCGGCCATTCTCGCTGCCTCCCGCACCCAGTTGCTCCAGGTCCGCGGCATCGGGGACGACACCGCCGGTGCCATAGCCGGTTGGGAAAAAACCACTGACCTGGCCGGCGAACTCAAGCGCATCGCCGACTCCGGCTGCCGGGTGATCATTCAATCCGATGAGGAATATCCCGCCTCGCTGCGCGAAATCTACGATCCGCCCATCGTGCTCTATCTCAAAGGCGCGCTGACCGCCAGGGAGAAGAATGCCGTGGCGATGGTGGGCTCACGCCAAACCACGCATTACGGAATCGAGACGGCGCGCAAACTGGCGTACCAACTCGCGTACGTCGGTGTGACGGTGGTGAGCGGCGGCGCGCGCGGCATTGACACGGCTGCGCATCAGGGCGCGCTGGCGGCGAAAGGACGCACGGTTTGCGTCCTCGGCACCGGGCTGAGCATCGTTTTTCCGCCGGAGAACAAGGAGTTGTTTGACCGCATTGCCGATAACGGCGCCGTGATGAGCCAGTTCCCCTTCAACCGGAACGGCGACAAACAATCCTTCGCCATCCGCAACCGCATCGTGGCGGGGATGACCCTGGGCACCGTAGTGGTCGAGGCCGACCTGCACAGCGGCGCGCTGATCACCGCCAACTTTGCCACCGAGTATGGCCGGCAGGTCTTTGCGGTGCCGGGCCGGATTGACTCGCCGCGGAGCAAGGGCTGCCACGAACTCATCAAGAAAGGCGCGAAGCTCTGTGAAGGTGCGGAGGACGTCTTGAGCGAGTTCGAGTATCTGTTTCCGGCCAGCAACAAGCCGCCCTCGCCGGGCGAAACCGGCACGTTGCCTGCGCTCGAACTTTCTGAAAACGAACAGAAGGTGCTGGATGCGCTCCGGACGGACGACGAAACCAGCATTGACGAGGCGATCCGCCGGAGCGGGCTGCCGAGTTCAGCGGTCAGCGTGGCGTTGTTGAGCCTGGAGATGAAACGCGTCGTGAAACAACTGCCCGGCAAGCTCTTCGTTCGGAACCGCTGACGCGACAACGAATTTGCGCCGGTGTCACCCGCCCGCTTGACGTTGGGCCGCCGGCTCCGTATTAGAATTGTCCGAAATGCCAACTTACGAATACGTCTGCGCCAAGTGCGGTCACGAGTTTGACCAGTTCCAATCCATTGCCGCCAACCCGCTGGCGACCTGTCCGAAAGACGTTTGCGGGAAGAAAAAATGGGGGCGCGGCAAGGTGAAACGCAAACTCAGCACAGGCGGAGGTCTGATTTTCAAAGGCAGCGGCTTTTACATCACGGACTATCGCAGCGAAGGCTACAAACAGGCGGCCAAGAAGGACTCGGAGGCGGCCAAGCCCGCCCCCAGCACGGACAGCAAGGCCGCAACGCCGGCAAAACCCGCGGCGAAATCGGAGGCCAAATCCGCCAAGTCCAAAGCGAAGGACTGAGCCGCGGCCTCGGCTTACAGAGGAAATGAGAATTGCCATCGTCATCGGTTTGCTGCTCGCGGCGAGTCCGGGAGGATTCGCGCAAGGCGTGCCGTTGAAGCCGGTGGTCCGCAGCGCTTCGGGGCAATTTGTCATTCTCGACCGACGCGGTGCGCCGCCGCCCGCCTTGCCCGGATCGTCCAAAGCCAAAGGATTCTATGAACTGGAGCCGGCCTTCCTGGCGGTATCCTGCGAACGCCTCCGGAACAGCCTGAATTCGGAATTGGGCGCCGCCAGCCAGTGGCACGGAAAAATCAACGTCACGATCTCGCCCGTGCAAAACAACCGCGACGACTATGCGATCATCGTGGACCGTTTCCGCGACGGCTGGAATTATCAGGTGAACCTGCCCCAGCGGGTGGAGCGGAAGATGTTCGTGCGGACCCTCGTCCAGGTGCTCCTGCTGGAACTCGCCAACCGGCAGGCCAGCGGGCATTCGGCGGAAGTTCCCTTCTGGCTCGTCGAAGGACTGACCCAGCGGCTGCTCGCGGCGCGCGAAGCGGAACTCATCCTCGCGCCGCCCGATCAACTGATCGGCGGGATCAATGTCGGCCCGACCATCATTCAGCAGCGCGACAATGATCCGCTGGAGACCGCGCGCCGGGTGTTGCACGACCGGCCGCCGCTGACGCTCGAGCAACTTAGCTGGCCCCCCGCGGATGAATTTGACGGTCCCCTGGGCGACATCTACCGGTACAGCGCCCAATTGTTCGTGTCGGAATTGTTGGGCGTGCAGAATGGCCGCCAGTGTTTGCGCGAAACCGTGACCCGCCTCGGCACCTGTTACAACTGGCAGACCGCCTTCCTCAAGTCGTTCAGCGAGCAATTCCCCAACCAGCTTGCGCTGGAAAAATGGTGGGCCTTGCAGGCCGTGTATTTTGTTGGACGCAATCCGCTCCAACTCTGGACCTCCGAGGAAAGCTTCCGCAAGCTCGACGAAGCATTGCACACCACCGTGGCCATCCGCCAAAACACGGGGGAAATGCCCGCGCGCGCGGAGGTGGCCTTGCAAGCGATCATTCGCGAGTGGAACACGCTGCGACAGTTGACCGCCCTGCGCGAAAAAGTCCGGGAACTGGAACTCACCCGGGTGCGGGTCGCCTTGGAATTCGTGAGCATCACCGACGACTACCTGCGCGTGCTGAAAGAATATCTGAAACAACGGGAACGCAACTCGGCCATCTACGCCAACCTCCAGTCCATGCCGGAGGGCTCGAAGAAATTCGCCCTGCAAATAATTCGCGAACTCGACGAACTGGATGTGAATCGCGAATCGTTGCGGCCCCGCCCCGCCGATAGTTGGTCCGCCGTCCCACCCCCCAGCCCGGGAGTCGCGAGATAGCTTCCGCCCCGTGGAGAGCCGAGGACGCCTCAAGCCCGTTGTGCGCATGACGGCGACTGGTCACGGGGAAAAAGCGGTGGAGGGCCACCGCACTCCAAGACGCTTCGCGTTCATCCCGCCCACCTCCGCACCAGGCGTCAGCGTCTTGGACTGCGCCGACCCTCTGGCGCTTTTGGGTAGCAAGCCATGCCAACTCGCCTTGCCCTCACCTTGACTTCCCGCTGTGTCTGACAAACACTCCCGGCCTATGGCCGAGCCAAAAGAGACTCCGTTGATGGAGAAAATCGTATCGCTGTGCAAGCGGAGGGGATTCATTTTTCAATCGTCGGAAATCTACGGCGGCATCAACGGCTTTTGGGACTACGGCCCGCTCGGCGCGGAACTCAAGCGCAACGTCAAGGAACTCTGGTGGAATACCATGACCCGCCAGCGCGACGACGTCGCCGGCCTCGAAGCGACCATCATCATGTCGCCACTCATTTGGAAGGCCAGCGGCCATGTGGACACGTTCAGCGATCCGATGTGCACTTGCAAGGCTTGCAAAAAACTGATCCGGGAAGATCAATGGTGGACGCTCATGTGCGAACAATCATGGGTGCAATCACTCGCGGCGGTTGTTGAGGCAAACACAAACAAATTAAGCGGCGAAGATTTGTTGAAGTGGGCGAAAGGCAAGGGCAAACATCTCGCGCCAAATCTGGCTTTGGTTCGCAATCCTGAAGTCACGCTTTCATGGCTGTCCGAGGACATCGAGAAGGGCAAGCGCCCGGCGGATGCGAAGGAGTACTTTTTGTATCTGGCAACGGAACAACGCGGCGCAACAGGTTTTGTCAAACCGTGTCCGCATTGTGGAGGCGAACTGACCGAGCCGCGCCCGTTCAATCTGATGCTGAAGACGCACACCGGCCCAATCGAATCAGATGAGAACATCGCTTATCTCCGGCCCGAAACTGCGCAGGCCATTTTCGCGCAGTTCAAAAATGTGTTGGATACTTCCCGGCAAAAAGTCCCGTTCGGCATCGCGCAGGTTGGCAAAGCCTTTCGCAACGAAATTACGCCGCGCAACTTCACATTCCGCTCGCGCGAGTTCGAGCAGATGGAACTGGAGTTCTTCATCAAGCCCGACGAGGCGATCGAAGCCATCCACAGCTCGGTCACGACGGTTCCTTCCACGGGTCATCCCGGCGAGCCGCAACCAAACTGGGGCTGGCAGGCGTGGCATCAATACTGGGTCGAGGAGCGCGTGAAGTTTTACGAAGGCATCGGGCTGTCGAGCCAGACGCTCGGTTTCCACGTCCAGACGCCGGAAGAACTGGCGCACTATGCCCGCGCCTGCACTGACATCCTGTTCAAGTTCCCGTTCAGCAAGAATGACGAGCAGGGCAACGTGACCGGCGACGAGCTGGAAGGCATTGCCGCGCGCAGTGATTTCGATTTGAGCCAGCACGCGCGTTTCTCCGGAAAACCAATGGGCGTGTTCGACGACGAACTCCGCGCCGCGTGGGGCAAGCTGCCGGAGGAGAAGCAGAAAGATCTTTGGAAGCGTTACTACGACAACCGCAAAAAGTATCTCACCAAGTCCGGCGTGGCCGAAGAAGCCGCCACGAAGCAGGCAACCGAGGACGCAAACGGCCTGGCCAAAGGCCAGTACATCCCGCACGTGATCGAACCGAGCGCGGGTGTGGACCGCTTGATCCTCGCGCTCATTACGAACGCGTATTCCGAAACCACCAAGACCGACGAGAAGGGCAAGAGCGAGACGACTTTCGTGATGAAGTTCCATCCGCGCGTCGCGCCGATCAAGGTCGGTGTGCTGCCGTTGCTCAAGAACAAGCCGGAACTCGTGAAGAAGGCGCTGGAAGTCCGCGATCTGTTGCGCCCGTGGCTGAATGTGTATTACGACGACGGCGGCTCCATCGGCAAACGTTACGCGCGTCAGGATGAAGCCGGCACGCCGTTCTGCGTCACGGTTGATTTCGATACGCTGGGCGAGAAAGGTCCGGAGTTGCTCGACACGGTCACGCTCCGTTACCGCGACGATGGCCGGCAGGAGCGCCTGAAGATTTCCGAATTGCGCGACTGGCTGCTGGCGCGCGTGCGCTAAATCCATTATGACTGGGCCATGACGACTTCCGCGCGCATCTCCTACGTCATCATGGCGGTATTGCTGGTGCTCATCGGCTGGCTGCACATGAGCACGCTGGTGCTGACGGCGATGTTTGGCTATTTCGCGCTGAATTTCCTGAGCTTCGGACGCAGCAAAGCGTTGGGCGTGGTGCTGTATGTGATCGCGGTGGTGGCGATTGGTTACGGGCTGTACTATTTCTCCGGCCAGGTTTACAAAACCAAGGCGCTGTCGGAAATCGCGGAGAAAACGATTCCCGCCGTGGTGAACTTTGCCGAGAAGCAGGGGATCGAACTGCCCTTCACGGATTACGCCAGTCTCAAATCCCTGGCGGTGGATGAGGTCAAAGATCGCATGGCCAATCTCGGGCGTTACGCCCGCGAGGCCACGGTGCAACTGGCGATGTTGATCATCGGGCTGGTGGTGGCTGTCAGCCTGTTCCTCAACGCGAAATGGGAGACCGAGAGCGACCCGGATGTGATGAAAGGCAGCCTGTATTCCACCGTGGTGCAGGAACTGGTGCTCCGGTTTCAGACCTTTTATTCGAGCTTCTCCCGCGTCATTGGCGCGCAAATCATCATCTCGTTCATCAACACCACGCTCACAGCGGTCTTCCTGGTCTGGAACAACTTTCATTACGCCACCGTCATCATTGTGCTCACGTTCCTGTGCGGGCTGCTGCCGATCATCGGCAATATCCTGAGCAACACGCTCATCGTCGGTGTGGCGTTCACCATCTCGCCGCGGATGGCGTTGTTCGCGCTGATTTTTCTCATCGTCATTCACAAGTGCGAGTACTTTCTCAACAGCAAAATCATTGGCGACCGCATCAAGAATCCGATGTGGCTGACGCTGGTGGGCATTGTGTTGGGGGAAAAACTCATGGGCATTCCGGGCATGATCCTGGCGCCGGTGGTGTTGCACTACATCAAGGTGGAAGCGTCGCGCAACAAGGCGAACGAAACCACGGTCGAAAAAGAAAGTGTCGCCACCGCGGCGGTGGTGTCCGCGGCGCCCCCGGCTGGGAAGTCTTGATGGCGGACCCAACGACATTCCAAAAAAAGCGCGCCCCGACGCTTTACTTCATCATTGCCATCAAACTGCTCAAGGGGAGCCTGTTTGTCGGGCTCGCCACTATGGCGTATGCGCTGTCGGACAACAATCTTCCGGCGGAATATCAAAAATGGCTGCACATCCTCCGCCTCAATCCGGAGAAGCGCTTCTGGACGGAGCTGGCGCTGAAAGTCGGCAGCCTGACCGAGGCGCGCGTGGTCTGGGTGGCGGTTGGGACTTTGGTTTACAGTCTCTTCTCGCTGGTGGAGGGGGTGGGGCTGGTTTTCCGCGTCAGTTGGGCGGGCTGGCTGGCCATCAGCGAATCTGCTTTCTTCATCCCCATCGAAGTGTTTGAACTCGTTCACCGTCCATCCACCGTCGTCTTCGTCGTTCTGGCGTTGAATATTTTCATGGTTTGGTATCTTTACGCCAATCGCAACCGCCTGTTCCGTCATCACCACCATCACTGACTTTAGGGCAATATGGAAAACGAACCTTTTGAACTGCTGGAAATCGAGCGCCTGCTCCAGAAACCAAACAGTGACGCGTCCGGCCTCGCGAGTTTTTTTGCCGCCGGCGAAATCTGGGTCGCCCGCGTGCCCGCGCGACTCGATGTCATGGGTGGCATTGCGGATTACTCTGGCGCGAACGTCTGCGAAGCCGTGCTCGGGCGCGGCGTGTTGATGGGCTTGCAGGCGCGCACGGATCGCACCCTGCGCATCCGCACCATGCACGCGGGCATGCGAGCGTTGCCGGTCGAAACGCGATTGCCGCTCGATTGTTTCAAGTCGGGCGACGGCCTCGCCGGTTACGCCGAAATCCGTGCGCTCTGTCAGGCCAACCCGCTGGCCAACTGGGCGGCCTACATCGTGGGCAGCATCTTCACCCTGCTGAAGGAAGAAACGGTGAAACTGCCGTACGGCTTCAATCTGCTCCTGCTCAGCGCCGTGCCCATGAACGTCGGCATCGGCAGTTCTGCCGCCGTCGAGATCGGCACGCTCACCTGTCTCAATTCCTATCTGAAGCTCAATCTCCCGCCCTCGCGCATCGCGCAACTGGGGCAGATGTCGGAAAATCACGTCGTGGGCGCGCCGTGCGGCATCATGGATCAAACCGCCATCACCAGCGGACGCCAGGGTTGTCTCACCCACATTCTTTGCCGACCCGGCGAGGTGAAGGGCGAGGTGGAGATTCCGCCGGGCACCGGTTTCGTCGGCATCAACTCCATGGTGCGCCACTCCGTCGCAGGCAGCCCGTACAGCGACACCCGCATCGGTGCGTTCATGGGCAAGAAAATCATCAACGATTTGCGCGCCCGCACCGGCCGCGGCGCGTTGGCGTATCTCACCGAGCTGACACCGCACGAGTTGCGCGAACAGTATGCGCGGGAAATCCCCGAGCAACTCCTCGGCTCGGAATTCCTCGCCCGGCACAAAACCCACGATGATCCGGTCACGAAGATTTCGCCTGACGCGACCTACCGCGTCGCCGGCCCGACGCGCCATCCAGTCGAGGAGAATGAGCGGGTGCTCCGATTCATGGACGCTCTCCGGGCCGCGAAGAAGGGCGACGAAGCCGCGCTCGTCACCGCCGGCGAATGCATGTACGGCGCGCATGACAGTTATCGGAACAATTGCCATCTCTCGACCGACGAAGTGGACTTCCTCGTGGACACGGTTCGGCAACGCGGAGCCAAGTCCGGTTTGTACGGCGCCAAGATCACCGGTGGCGGCACCGGCGGCACCGTGGCGGTGTTTGGAAAACTTGAGGCCCTCGCGAAGCATGTTCCGGAGATCGCCGTCGAGTATTCGCGCCGCATCGGCGTCACGCCGGACATTTTCGAGGGCACTTCCCCCGGCGCGGTGGAGTTCGGCGCCCGGAGATATGCTTTCGGGGCCAAAGGCTGGCAGCAGTTCAAGGTCTAAGAGTAAAATGAACGTTCAACGTCCAACTTCCAACGTTCCACTCTCAATAAATTGCGCCTGGTCCTTTGGGTGTTGAACGTTGAGGATTGAATGTTGAAAGTTTCCCTTAAATGATTCGCAAAGCTGTCATTCCCATCGCCGGTCTCGGCACGCGGCATTTCCCGGCGTCGCACGCGGTGAAAAAGGAACTGTTCCCGGTCGTCGGACCGGACGGCATTGCGCGCGCGCTGTTCCACTATCACTTGCTGGAACTGGACGCCGCTGGCATCGAGGAGATTTGCATCATCGTGCAGCCCGGCGAGGATGAAATGGTCCGTCACTACCTACATGGGCCAAGCGCTGATTATCTGAAGCGTCTGGAAAAGTACCCCGCATTATTGCGCGAGGCAGAGCAGATGCGCCGCTTCGCAGACCGCGTCAGTTTTGCCGTGCAGCACCAGCAGGAAGGCTACGGCCACGCCGTGTTTCAAACCCGGTCGTTTGCAAACGGCGAAATGGTCTTGCTCGGGTTAGGCGACCACTTGTTCCGCGGCAAACCGATTTCGCCATATCGCGAGCTGGCCGAGATGGCGAGCGTTTCCAAGGGCAAAAGTGTCTCCGCCGTGAACCGCATCACTGCCGACCAGCTCAAGGGTTACGGCACCATCGCCGGCCGGCGTCAGGCCGACAACCCGAGACTGATTGACGTCTCGCTCATCATCGAGAAACCCGCCGTCGCCGTCGCGCGCGAGAAACTGCATGTCAACGATCTGCCGTCCGACACCTGGCTCGGCTGGTTCGGGATGCATCTGCTTGCACCCAGTATTTATGACGTGCTCGACGAAATGATCCGCAACAACGTCCGCGACAACGGCGAGTTCCAACTGACCCGCGCGCAGGAAATCCTGCGCCAACGCGAGGGCTATCTCGCCTTGGAGATGACCGGCGCGCGGCGTTTCGACTTCGGTGTGCCGGACGATTTCGTGGCCAGCGTGCAGGCGTTTCGCGCCTGACATCCGCCGCCGGCGGCTGACGTCTGGCAACAACGCCAGGTTGACGAAACGCGCTCGCGGGTCGAGCTTCGAGGGAAACCTTGAGGTGACCTATGAAACGAATGCTGGTTCTCTCAATCGCCGTCCTGCCGCTGCTGGCCCAAGCGCAATTCAAACCGGTGGAGGGCATGTCGGACTTGGAACTCTCGATGTTCGCCCGGGCCTACACTTTGGGAACGCCTATTGTGTCGTATGACACTATCGCCGTCGGACGGGTGACCTACTCGGGGCTGGCGGTGCAAATGTTTCGCGCCCCGCGTCTGCTTCAGTTGCTGAACCCGTGGGCACCGGAAGTCTATGGTCCCAGCGAACAAAATCTGGCCATTGATCCGGTGACCCGGCGCGCGGCTGGGTTGAAGTTTTTCTCGATCAACTTCTGAGCCGTGAACGATAATTCCGGCGTGACCCTGCCATCCTCGTGTGGCATCGTCCGCGCGTGACGACCGCCGAAGCCATTCGACTATTGGAAAAATTCCGCGCGGGCGGGGTGAGCCGCGACCAGGTGCTCCACGCCTTTCAAGCCGCGCCGGTGGCGGACATCGGTTTCGCCCAGGTGGACACGCACCGCGCCTTGAGGAAGGGTTTCCCGGAAGTCATCTTTGGTGCGGGCAAAACGCCGGCCCAGGTCGTCGGCATCGCCGCGAAACTCATCGCTCAAGAACAGCGCGTGCTGGTTACCCGGATCACTCCCGAACATGCCCGCGCTTTGCGGAAGAGGTTCAAACATACGGTTCATCATGAACTCGCCCGCTGTGTGACCATTGAGAACAAGCCGTTGCCCAAACGGCCCGGCAGCATCGCCGTGATCTGCGCGGGCACGAGTGATCTCCCCGTGGCGGAGGAAGCAGCGGTCACAGCCGAGATCATGGGCAATCGCGTCGAACGCATCGCCGACGCAGGCGTGGCGGGATTGCATCGAATCCTCTCCCGGCTCGAAACCATCCAGCGCGCGAATGTGCTGGTGGTCGTGGCGGGAATGGAAGGCGCATTACCCAGTGTGGTGGCTGGCTTGGTAAGCAAACCAGTCATCGCGGTGCCCACAAGCGTTGGTTACGGCGCGAGCTTTGGCGGTGTGGCGGCGTTGCTTGGCATGTTGAACAGTTGCGGCAGCGGCGTGACGGTGGTGAACATTGACAACGGCTTTGGTGGCGGTTACGCGGCAAGCCAGATCAACGCTTTAGCTTCCCCTTCTTAATCTTAATCGTAATCTTCTTAATCTCTCGGTCGAATCGTTTCTTGGATTAAGATTAAGAGTAAGATTACGATTAAGAGCAGAACGAAATGAAGACCCTTTACCTCGACATTTTCAGCGGCATCAGCGGCGATATGTTCATCGGTGCGCTGATTGATCTCGGCGTGGACGCACACCAGCTGGGGCGCGAACTCGGCAAACTTAAACTGGACGGCTATCACCTCCACGTGTCCCGCCAGCACAAGTCGGCCATCGAAGGCGTGAAATTCGATGTGCATCTGGCGGACGCGCACGATCATCATCACGGCCATGGTCACGAACATCACCACGAGGACGACCACGAGCACGGGCATGAGCATCATCACGAACATGAACATGATGATCATCACCACGACGACCAGCGCACGTTCACGCAGATCAAGAAACTCATCACCGGTAGCAAACTATCGCCGTGGGTGAAAAGGAAGGCCGTGGCGGTGTTTCAGCGTATCGCGGTCGCCGAAGGCAAAATTCACGGCTTGCCGCCGGAGAAGGTCCACTTCCATGAAGTCGGTGCGGTGGATTCCATTGTGGACATCGTGGGCGCGTGCATTGGTTTGGAAATGCTCGGCAAACCGCGCGTGCTCGCTGCCCCAGTCACCGAAGGCACGGGCTGGGTGAAGTGCGCGCACGGACGGTTTCCGATTCCGGCCCCGGCCACACTGGCGATTCTCGGCGCGCGCCGCATCGGCATCACGCAATGCGACGAGCCGCATGAACTCGTCACACCCACGGGCGCGGCGTTACTAGCGGAGTTTGTGGAGAGTTTCGCGCCCATGAGAGGATTGGTCGCGGAGAAAATTGGGTTTGGCCTCGGCACGCGGGATAACAAGACCAGACCGAATGTGCTGCGCGCGGTGTTGGGGCGTTCAAAGGAGGAAACATTCAACATTCAACATTCAACGCCCAACGTCCAAGGGAACGACTGGGAGCCAGATCGCGTGGCCGTGCTGGAAACGAATCTGGATGACATCAACGCAGAGATTCTCGGCCACTTTGTCGAAGCGGCGCTGGCGGCAGGTGCGCTGGATGTATTCCATACGCCGATTCAGATGAAGAAGAACCGGCCCGGCGTGTTGCTCACGGTGCTCTGTGCCGAGGCGGAGACGGACAAGTTCAGCGAAATGATTTTGCGTGAGACGACGGCCTTCGGCGTGCGCCGCACCATTGCGGAGCGTCGGAAACTGAAGCGCGAGTTCGTGACGGTGAAGACGAAGTTCGGTCCGGTGACGGTGAAGCTCGGCAAGCTGAACGGCAAAGTGGCGCAAGCCGCGCCGGAGTTTGAGTCGTGCAAGAAACTCGCCAGCCAGAATCGTGTTCCGCTCAAGCAGGTCTACGACGCGGCAGCCAAAGTGTTGAAAGTATAGAGCCGCATTTGAGTTGCGACTGGCGTTTGCGCGTCGCCCGACTACGCTGTTGTTCCTGTATGAAAAAGCAGTTTGACAGCATTGAGTCCGTGCTTGCGGACCTTCGCAAAGGGAAAATGGTCATCGTCGTGGACGACGCCGACCGCGAGAACGAAGGCGATCTCATCATGGCCGCCCAGTACGTGACGCCGGCGGCGATCAATTTCATGGCCAAGCACGGGCGCGGGTTGATTTGCGTGCCGACGACGAGCGAACGACTTCAGCAGCTGGGCGTCGAACGCATGGTCAAGCAGAACCGTGAAGTCTTCAAAACGGATTTCCAGGTAAGCGTGGATGCGGCGAAGGGGATTGGCAGCGGCATCAGCGCCGCCGATCGCGCCAAGACCATCGCGTTCATGGCGTCGCCCACGGCGGTGCCGGAGGACTTGGTGCAACCGGGGCATGTGTTTCCTTTGCGGGCAAAATCAGGCGGCGTGTTGCAACGCGCCGGACACACCGAAGCGGCGGTGGATTTGACGGTGCTGGCGGGTTGCCGGCCCATCGGCGTGATCTGCGAAATCATGAAGGACGACGGCACGATGGCGCGATTGCCGGCGTTGCAGAAATTCGCCAAGAAGCATCAGCTGAAACTCTGCACGATTGCGGATCTCATCGAGTATCGGCGCACGCGTGAGAAGCTCGTCGAGCACGTGGAAACGGTGAAGATGCCGACCGACTACGGCGAATTCGACCTGCACCTCTACCGCTCCAAGACTGACGGGCAACATCATCTGGCTTTGGTTCGCGGCGACGTGGCCGGCAAGAAAAGCGTGCTCGTGCGTGTGCATAGCGAATGTTTGACCGGTGATGTGTTTGGCTCGCGCCGCTGCGATTGCGGGCCGCAATTGCATCAGGCCATGCGGCAGGTGGCCGCCGCCGGGCTGGGGGTGATTGTCTATATGCGACAAGAGGGACGCGGCATTGGGCTGGGGCCGAAGATCAAGGCTTACAAACTACAGGAGCAAGGCTACGACACGGTGGAGGCGAATCAGAAGCTGGGTTACGGCATGGACCTGCGCGAATACGGTCTTGGCGCGCAAATCCTCGTGGACCTCGGGCTAAAGACGATTCGATTGCTGACGAACAACCCGAAAAAGCTCGTAGGTTTGGTGGGTTACGGATTGGAAATCGTCGAGCAGGTCCCGATCAAAGTGAAACCGAACCCGCACAATGCCCGCTATTTGAAAACCAAACGGCAGAAGATGGGGCATTTGCTGTGAACTGGAAGCTCAGGGATACCAGACGATGGACGGGTTGTCGGTCCGGCCCTTGTTGTTGGCGTAGTCCCAATACTCCTTGCTCTTGAAGCGGGCGGCGTGGCCATCGAGGAAAGTCATCTGCGCTCCTCCAGAATGCAGGTTGGTATGCACGAAGTTGGGAGTTCCCACCGCGGGAAGGTTTTTACTGTCAAACAACCACACTATCGCCACGTGGTTTAAGAACGAGATGGTCTTTATCTGTTGATTGTTCTGGCCGGTGCCGTTGACATTCTCATTCAAACAATAGTGAAAGAGATTATTGCCGTTGCTCCGCCGGGGATTGGAGGGGCAAATCCAGATTGAATTTCCAACGGGTGCGTTAGAGTCCTTGCGCCAGGCCATGTCATGGTAGCGCGGCAGCTTGAGGAGTGCGGGAAGTTGGATGTACCAGCCGGTATTCGTGGAACTGTCGCCCGGGTTCGGCGTCCCGTCGCGAGGAAGAAAGTCCTGATTGTCGGTGCAATAAATCTGTGTGGCCAAGCCCCACTGTTTGAGATTGTTCAGACAGGTGACGGCTTTGGCCTTTTCCTTGGACTTGCCCAGCGCCGGCAACAGCATCGCCGCGAGGATGGCGATGATCGCAATGACGACCAGCAGTTCGATCAAGGTGAACGCGAGCGAGTTTCGTAGGGCTTTCATGGTGTTGCGGTCAAGAATCGTTGCCCTGAACTTCTAACACGCCTGCCACCGGATTGCAGCAAGTTTCCTCACCGATTTGCAGCCAGTGGCGGATAAAAAAGGCGCAGCTCGCGCTGCGCCTTTCTCACAACCAACCAACCAACCACCACCACCACCAAGTTTTTCAGGGCCGGCGACGCTTGAGGCAAATCGCCAACAAACCAAATCCACCGACGAACGCGAGCACGCCCGGCTCCGGCACCGGAGTAAATGTAACCGTAAAATTGTCCACGCGCCCCGTGCCGCTGGCGGCAACGGTGGTGCCGTTGGCCGCCACGGTGGAAGCATCCACCAATCGGAAGTAAATTGCGGGCGCATTGTTCAGGGTGCTGATCGAACTCAGATCAAAGTTGTAGGTCGTGGTGGCGATGGGCGTGCCCGAACTCCAGTTGTTCGGGGCGGAATTGGCCAGCACCACGTAGCCGCTCCCAAACTGCGTGAAGGCGCTTCCGTCCGTGCTGTAGGCCAGATAAAAATCCCGCGGGCCGGTGCTGCTGCTGACCTGATCAAAAGAGATCCCGATGCCGGAATAACCGACACTTCCGAGGGAGAATTGGAAATAGTCACCCACGCCCCAGGTGTTAACGCTCAACGAATTGGCCGAACCGTTGCCCACCGGGGTGGTCCAGTCACTCAGCGCACTGGCGTGCGAGCCGGAGGCCGTGCCGGTCCCGACCTCGGCCAGAATGCTCGAGATCGCGGCTGAATCCGTCACATCGGCCGGCGTGTTCACTTCAAAAGTCCACTGCGCGAGGACATCGGCCGAGGCCGGGCAAACCATGAATGAAGCGGCGGACAACGCGGAGACAACAAACAACTTTTTCATAACAGCTTTGTGACTTTACAAATTTGGTTACCGGGTTTCGTAACGTGCAACTCCCCAAGCAAAGCTGGTGCCGGGAACTGGAGCCATCAAAAGGCCTGGAAACATTGGTGATTCGGTACGAATCACATTTTCATGGGTGTTACGAAATAGTCAGCCCGCAGCAAAGCCGACAGAACTGACCGCGTCCGTAGTTACATCTGCTCCAACGTCTCGATGCCCAGCACTTCGAGTCCTTGCCGGAGCACGCGCGCGGTCAGGTCGCAGAGGACCAGCCGGCTCGCGCGTTCGGCGGGCTCGGCTTTGAGCACGGGACAATTCTCGTAGAACGAAGTGAACTTGCCCGCCAGTTCGTAGAGGTAGTTGCAGATGAAGTTCGGCCGATACTCGCTGGCGGCAGCTTCGAGCACGAGGCCGAAGTTGAGGAGGTGCTTGGCCAGCGCGAGTTCTTCCGGAGTCACAACCTGGAGCTCGGAACTTGGAACTTGGAACTCCGCACCAGCCTTCCGGAAAATGCTGCGGATGCGGGCGTAGGCATATTGCAGATAAGGCGCGGTGTTACCGCTCAACGCCAGCATCTTCTCCCAACTGAACATGTAGTCGCTCTGCCGATTGGGCAGGAGGTCGGCGTATTTCACGGCGCCAAGACCGATGACCCGGGCGATCTCGCGGCGTTGGGGCTCGGGCAAGTCTGCATTCTTCTCGGAAACAATCTTCAACGCGCGGGCCTCGGCTTCGTCCAACAAATCGCCCAGCTTCACGGTGTCACCCGAGCGCGTTTTGAACGGCTTGCCGTCTTCGCCCAGGATTTTTCCGAAGCCGACGTGGATGAGCTTCACCTTTTTCGCCGCGTCGGGCTGCCAGCGGGCGAACGCGGCAAAGAGTTTTTTGAAATGGCCGGATTGCCGGTCATCCACAACGTAAACAACCTCGTCCGGTGACCAGGTCTTGAGCCGATAATCAATCGTCGCGAGATCGGTGGTGGTGTAGTTGAAACCGCCGTCGCTTTTGCGGATGAGCGCGGGATCGGCCACCCATTCGCCATCGCGATTGACGAGGAATGGGTCTTCCTTGGGGGGCAATGAACCGTCACTGAACACGCCGACCGCGCCCTCGCTCTCGCGAGCAATACCACGGGCGAGCAAGTCGGCAACGACGCCTGCCAGTTGCGGGTTGTAAAAGCTCTCGCCCAACGACTGGTCAAACTTCACGCCCAGCCGGCCGTAAATGGTGTCGAACTGAACCTGCGAGAGCCGGATCATCTCGCGCCAGATGGAAACATTTTCCGGGTCGCCAGCTTGGAGTTTCACCAGCTCCCGCTTGGCTTCCTCACGGAGTTCGGGATTGGCCTCACACTCAGCATTGATGGCTTTGTAAAGTCGCTCCAGTTCGGCAAACGCGTCACGGTCCAGCGCCGGTTGATCGAGCATTCGTTTCCAACCGAGGATCAGCAAGCCGAACTGTGTGCCCCAGTCGCCGATATGGTTGTCGGTGATGACCTGATGTCCCAGCAACCGCAGCAAACGCTGAATGGCATCGCCGATGCCCGTCGAGCGGATGTGACCGACGTGCATCGGCTTGGCGACGTTGGGCGAACTGAAGTCCACGACCACCGTGCGCGGCGGCGCAGACTTCTCAAAGAACAGGTGCTCACCGCGCGTGGCGGATTGCAGGGCTTCCGTGATCGCAGCGGGCTTGAGCCGGAAGTTCAGGAAGCCGGCGCCGGCAATCTCAACCTTCTCGCACCAGACGGACACATCAAGTTTGGCCAGCACGTCAGCCGCAAGCTGGCGCGGATTGAGTTTGCGTGTTTTGGCCAATGAAATGAGCGCGGCGCTTTGATAGTCGCCGAACTTCGGGTCGGGGCAGGGACGGACGAGCACGGCGAAGACATCCGCCTCCGGCAAAATTTCGCGGGCGGCCTGTTGCAGGCGGGCTTCGATTTGTTTATGCGGCAGCACGGGGAGGATTTAACCACGGATGGACACGGATGGACACGGATAAAAACCAGCAGACGGAGGCAGAGGATTATTTCTTACCCTGCTCCTTGATCACTTTCAGCATCGCCTCGGCGTCGGGAGCTTGTTCGAGGGCCGAGCGGAATTCGGCCTTGTGCAGAATCTTGGCGATGTTGGCGAGGGTGTGGAGGTGTTTCTGAAACTGACCCTGGGGAACGAGGAAGAGCATGACGAGATTTACGGGCTGGTTGTCGAGCGCGTCGAAGTTGACTCCCTTCTTCGAGCGGCCCAGCGCGCCGACGACCTCGGGAATCAGATCGGTGGAGGCGTGCGGGATGCCGATGCCATAGCCGATGCCGGTGCTCATGGAGTTCTCGCGCTTCTTGACGACGGTGGCGATGGCTTCGCGATGCTGCGGCTGAATCTTTCCGGTGGTGACCAGATTTCCGATCAGTTCGTCAATGGCCTGCCAGCGGTCGGCGGCCGCCAAATCCGTGAGGATCTGGTCTTTGGTCAAGATGTCAGCTAATTCCATATCGCCGTCTCTGCATTTCGCCTGATTGCCGGGTGCAATTCAAGACTGAATTATTGGGCGAAACCGGATTCGGAGTTTTCAATCGTCTGCGCATGAGCCAGAGTTTGCCCGTCATTTCATACAGTGTGAGCAAGAATCAAAAACGGTCACGGCTGGATTGGCGACGTACGGCATGCATCGTAACGGTGGCACTGGCCGCTGGTTGTCAGACGAACACCCCGGAACGAGCGAAACTTTCACCAACATTCCGCGTGATGACGTTCAACATCCATCACGGCGAGGGGTTGGATGGCAACGTGGATTTGCCGCGTATTGCCGAGGTGATCCGGCGCGAACGCGCAGACCTGGTGGCGTTACAGGAGGTGGACAAAGGCGTGGAACGAACGGCGCGGCGCGATCTTCCGGGAGAGCTGGCGGCGTTGACCGGTTTGACGTGTGTGTTCAGCAATAATTTCCATTACCAAGGCGGTGAATATGGCAACGCCGTGCTCAGCCGCTTTCCGGTGTTGAGCGCGACGAACTCGCACTACCAGATGCTCCGGACCAATGAACAGCGCGGGATACTCCAGCTCACTCTGGAGGTTCATGGCCGCCAATTGGTTTTCATGAACACGCACATTGACTACCGCAAAGATGATGCGGAAAGGCTGCAGAACGTGCGCGAAATCCAGGCGCTGGCGGAACAACATGCTGGAACGCCGGTAATTCTTTGCGGCGATTTCAACAGCACGCCCGGCAGCCCAGTGCATCAGCGATTGAAGGAGACGTTCGACGACGCCTGGGAATTGGTGAGTCAAGGTCCCGGCTGGACCTTCCCCGCCGGCAACCCGAGCAAACGAATAGATTTCGTTTGGGTTTCAAGGACTGCGCGGATCGTCCCGGTGGAAGCACTGGTGCCAGTGATTGACGCCTCGGACCATCGGCCGCTGGTGGTGGAGTTTCGCTTCAGCGGACGCCACCGGTAGAATCGCGATTGTTGTTGGCGCGGTCACTGAATTACCTTGGGCTCATGCGAGCAACGGACATTCAGCACGTCGGCAACGAACTGGCCATCCGGTGGGAGGATGGCAGCGAGAGTTTCATCCCGCTGGAGCGGCTCCGCCGGTGCTGTCCCTGTGCGGGCTGCCAAGGCGAAGTGGACATCCTGGGCCAGTTGCACAAAGCCCCGGACAAGCCATTGGCCCCAACAGCTTTTGAACTGAAACGGTTTGTTGCCGTGGGCGGCTACGCGATCCAACCCTTCTGGGCCGACGGACACAACAGCGGGATTTTCTCGTTCGAGTATTTGCGGGGAGTGGCGGCAACGTGATCTGACGGCGGTTACGCTGAAGCAAAAAACCACCGGCCTCTTGCGAGGCCGGTGGTTGTGAATTCTTTGAAAGCGAAACCGTTGAGCTTACTCGCTGCTCTTCGGAGTCCTCTTGCTCCAGTCCTTCGGCTTGCCATCGTCCCAAGCGGTCCAAGTCTTATCTTGCTGCACCTCGTCAGGAGAGGTCTTCAGAAATTCAGACTTCGACACGTGAAAATCGGAATCTTCGACAATGGTCGGCGTAATGAAGATGATCAGGTTTTGCTGATCGCGCGCCTTGGAGTCCTGGCGGAACGCGAGGCCAATCCAAGGAATATCACCGAGGATGGGCACTTTGACCGACTGCTTCTTCGTTCCGTCGCTGACCAAGCCACCCATGACCAGCGTGTTGCCGCTGGGAATCATAACCCGGGTTTCCATCTTGCGGACGTCGTAGACATCCGCTTGATTTCGGGTGCCCGCCACGACTTTCTCGACCGTCGCGAAGACCCGAGAAACCTCAGGAACGACGTGCAGATTCACGTAGTTGTTGGCGGAAATGCGCGGAGTGACATTCAGCAGAACGCCTAGATTGGTGTAGGTAACCTCTGATCCGCCCGGGGAGCCTTGCGTGCCTGCCGTATTTTTGAAGATAGGGGTGGCCCGTGTGACCGAAAGATCAGCCGTTTCGTTATCCAAGGTTACGGCCCGCGGCGTGGCGATCACTTTGGAATCCGCACTCTGGTTCAGGAATGACAAGGTTGCGCTCACGCCATCGGCATTCAGGAAGGCCGTGGCAGGATTGAATCCGCCAGCAAAGCTGTAGAGCACCTTGGGATCGCTCAGGATGCCTCCGATGGTGCCAGGATTACCCGGCACAGTTACCGGGTTGCCATTGGCATCAAGGGCTGTCGTCGGCCCGGTCGGAGCCACTCCCGGCAATGAATTATTACCCAATGTGAATGTCTGCTGTTTAAGCGTGCCGGACCAATCAATGCCTTTGATCGTCGAAGGGTTAACTGAAGTTTCGACGAGTTTGGCCTCAATCAACACCTGTTTGGTAGCAGTATCCAGCTTGGCCACTAATTTCTCGGCGTTGTCGAGTTCCTTCTCTGTAGCTGACAGCACCAACTGGCTCGTGCGAGTGTCCGCAATCACTTTGCTGCGCTTGTCTGTGAAGGTGGTCTGCACCGAGGCGATCACGTTACTGGGCGCGGCATACTTCAACTGGATGATGCGCGTTTGCAACGGCTCGGCGGCGGCCGGGTCCTTGATGGTCACCCGTGAGATTTTGGTCTTGGGATCGTCAACGATTTGGAGACCATAGGTGGTGATCAACGCGGTGAGGGCCTGGGCCGCGGTGAGGTTTTCCCAACGGATGGAAATGTTGGGCTGGGATTTGACTTGTCCGCGTTCGTCCGGTTGGCCATAGCCAACTTTGGGATCCAGGATGTAATTGATACTGGCCTGCCGCGCGAGGTTATCAATTGCGGTGGTCAGTGGCACATCCTGGAATTGGATGAGCGGGATGGTGGCGTCCGGGGCCGGGGTGACGGCCGTTGGGGCGGCGGTCGGGGTCGGCGCGGCGGCGGGGGTTTCGGCGGGCGGTGAGGCCGCGGGTTCGTTCTGGGCCAGGGCCAGGGTGCAGGCGGTCAGCCCAACTAGGGTCACGATGGCGAGTTTCGCTTTCATTTTTGTTTTTATTTGTTCCGTGGTTGAGCTTTACAGGTTCTGCGTTCGTGCGGCGGCTCAACTGCGAGGGGTTTTTAGCAGTCGCAGTGCCATGGGGGTGGTGGGGGCGGTTTCCGGCCAAATATTACGGATGGGCGGCGTGCGGCGCGGAGGGCGGAGGGGGGCTTGTCCTTCTACGGGACAAGTTTGTTTGGTGGGTTTGGGCGCGGGTGGGATTTGGGGTGGGTTGAAGGTTGTGGGGGGCTGTGGTGGTTCGCTGGGAGGGGGCGATTGCTTTTTTCACCGTTGAAGCCCGCTTCAACTTACCCCATCGCCGCTGAAGTTCGCGGCGAGTCATTTTTCCGCCGGTGCCGCCCGCGGCAAATTACTTTTGGGGCGTAAGAGGTGGGGGCGGCGCGAGGCGCAATTCCCGGCGTTCGCCGCCGACCTGGACGATGACCGTCCCGGCGGCCTTATTAATTTCGACGCAGCGGATGCGCATGCGCCCGGCCTTCGTCAACACATCATTATCCTCGCCCGCAGCGAATGTGGTCGTGTTAATAATGGCGAGCGGCTCGGCGTCCGTGCCAGAAATACCCTTGAGCGAAAGCTCAGCCACCGGCGACACCACCGCCGTTTTGTTCGTGGGACCACCGCTGCTCCCGTAAACCCGCGTGGACTTGGGGAAAAACGGATCCCGCCCCTCCGCCGCCGACTTGGGCATGACAAAAACCGCTTGCGGCACCGGCGGCGCAATGAACGGCGGCTGCACCACCAACGCCTCGATCACCGCCGGCTCCGCCTTGGCATTCTTCGCCGCAGGCGAATTCGAAGTCGCCGCCGCCGCCGACGCCACCCCGGCGAACGCGAAAACAAAAACCCACCCCAACACCAACGCAAACCTAAACACCCCGGCGTTAAACCCGTGGTTCAACCCGCAGTTAAACCCGCCGCTGAAGAGCCCCCCGCCGCGCGCGCACCGGCGCGATGGCAAGAGCGTGGGAGCCGAAACCGGAGCGAAACGAAAGAGAGTAATATTCATGGCCAAGAGCGGGCTCAGGGTTGATTTGCTTTGACGAGCGTGACCAACTCCATTTTGAAAGCCACCTTGGCCGCCTCGCCCGGGGCCGGGCTGTGATTCAACTCGACCGTGAGATTCACCACGCGAATCAGCGGGAACGCATTCTCGAAATCCGCCAGGAACTGGCCGAGCTCATGATAATACGCCGTGCCCCCCACCTGCATGGACGCCTGCTTGTACGGACAATTGGGAATCAGATTCACCGGCGCCTGCGCCGAGATGGGACTCAACTGCGGCAACTCCACCTTATAATTCTTCTGGAAGCGCCGCACCGTACCGTATAACCACGAATAAAGATCCCCCGAAGCCATGCCCGCCTCCTTCTCCGCGAGCGCCTGCGTGGCCTCCGCCAGGACCGACTCCACGAGCTCCTTCCGCTTCACCGCATCCTCCATGCGCTTGAGCTGGAGTTCGGCACTGGCCTGACGGGCGGCGTACGACTTGAGATTATCGAACTGGAACTTGATGAGGCCAAAGCCGAGGGCGCCGAGCACCGCGAGCGTGCCGACGACGACCAGCACGAGCTGGTTACGCTTTTCTTTGGGGAGCTTGGAAAATTTCATCGGGTTTTGGGAGGCAACCGGGATTCGAGCGTAAAGAGGACAATGGCGCGCCCCGACTCCGGCGAAATTTGCGGCGCGGAAAGGGATTTGAGGGTGACCTGATTGGTGCGGCCGAGGAGGGCCTGGAAATAAGGATGCGCAGCCAGCAACTCTTTGAATTTGGAGACCTCATCGCCTGGGCTAGCGGAAGCGTCACTGCCCTCGAAAGAGAGGACAATGCGTTCGGTGGCAGCGGCTGGCCGCCCGGGAATGATGGAAGTACCGTTCGTCTTGGGTTTGGTGCCTTCGACGAAGGAATAGGATTGTTCGACCTTCAATTGGGAAAGCTGGACATCTTCCACCACGGCCTGCTGGAGCGCGTTTAGCAAGTTGCCGTTGAGAAAGCGATTGGTGGCAAGCGAATGAAGCGAGACCAACCGATTGTTGATATCGGTGATGCGTTTTTGCGCATCCATCACCTTCTTGAACTCGTTGGTTTTGGCGTTCATCTGGGCGCCAACCTTGCCGAGCGCCTGATTGGCGATGATGGCTTTGAGCTGGAGCGAACTGCCCCAACCGAGGACGAGAGCGATCAAGAGCGCGGCGATCCAGAGGGCGCGTTTGACGGGATCGCGCCGGCGCATATCTTCGGCCGCCTGGGCTTCTGCGAGGAGATTGAGGCGAATGGGCATAAAGACAATTAGCGGTATCGGAGCGAATCGCCCTGACACCTGACACCTGACACCTGGAAACTAGGATTCATAAAGCCGCCACCGCCGCTCCTACGGCCACGGCCAACTGGGGGCCGACGTGTTCGATTTCCGCTGTCTGCTGCGGTGGCAACTCCAGTTTGAGGAAGGAGGTCGCATTCCACACCCGGGTTTCGATCATCAACTCCTGTTGGAGTACCTGCAGGACGAATTCGGACCGCGTCGAACCCCCGGTCATGAAGACCGCTGAGACCGGCCGGTCCTGCTGATGTTCAAAAAAGTCGATGGAGGCGCGCAACTCACGCCCCAGCGGCACCAATACCGCTTCAAGGGTAGATTGCACCTCGCCGGCCATCCCCACCTTGATACCCTCCGCCTCCGCGTAACTGATGCTCATGGCCTCACTGATGGCGCCGGTCATCCGATCGCCTCCAATCGTCACCACCCGGCTCAAAATCAACTCTCCCTGCTGCAAGATGCAGATGGACGACGACCGGAAACCGATGTCCACAAGCGCCACCACCTCATTGGCGAAAACCTCCGGCATCGCCATCTCGAAGGCATTCACCGGACCGATGAGCCCGGGTACAATATGATCCGCCACCAACCCGGCACTGCGGGCGCCTCCCACGTAATCATCCACCAACTGCTTTTTTCCGCCCGCGACAAGAATCTTCTGCTTTTGCGACTTGGCCGCCTCCGCTCCCGGGGGCAGGAAGTGACAGTCGAAGACGTAATTGGAAAGGTCCTGCTGCAGATAATTGCGCGAGTTATGTTTGAGGATGAGGCGCATGTCCTCGATCGGCATGCGGGGCATCTCGACGTGCCGGACCAGGGCTTCGTTGACATTGGTGGTCATGGCCACGAGCCGGGTTTTGACCTCCATCGCCTGGCTGACCGCACGCAAGTGCTCGCCCAGCAATTCTGCTGAAAGTGATTTCTCGAAAATAGGCGCGTCCAGCACGACGAAACGGTTCAAGACGAGGCCATCGCCCTGACGCTGGAGGTGAACGGCCTTGGTGGTACGACTGCCCAAGTCAACCGCCAACATCTGGTCTCGCTTTTTTCTGGTTCCGCTGACGATCAATGGCAAGGCCATGCGCGTTTTTGTTAACTAGTTCACAATTTGATTGCAAGAAGCATCTTCTCGCTAGCCTGATAACCCTCCGGTACGACATCAGGATGAAATAAGCCGAGCAGCAAATAGGCCAGCGCCCCGGGGGTTGTCGAAACTTCCACCTGGAAAGGCTCGGGCCACGGAAACTACACGGGGAAAGGGCCAAATTACAGGCCTAACCCGCCCGAAAGATCGGGCCGGGCAAGTTCATTCTGGGAATGAAAAGAAGTGAGCGAGTACCAACCTTGAACAGGAGTGACTCAGTTGTAATCAGGTTGGCGAAAGGTCTCCATGCGCAAGCGACCCCGCTCGCTGCTTTGGAGACGTCCGAACAACGCGATCAAGGCATTCTGAGCCTCGGCGGATTTGCCAAATTCGGCCACAACACTGAACTCCAGAATTCCGATCGCATTGGGGATGTAAGCGACCGTCACCACCCGATCCGTCCCTTCGGCCGGTTTCCACCGGAGATTAAACATCGGCCCACGACGACCCGCCGCTTCCGCACTCGTTTCTTCAATCAATAGCGCCCCAGAATAATGTAGCAGCACTTGCCGCCGAAAATCATCCGCACCCAACGGAGCGCCAGCATTGATCCGCAGCGTTATGAAATAACTCAAATCCGGCTGCATGAGCGTCACCCGATCTGCTTGGGAAATATCCACCCGCAATCCGCTGGGAATCAGAAATCCAAACTTGTTGGTGCCGGACGAAACATAAAGCCGGCGCAACTGCTCATCGCCGATGAACTCACCATTCTCCACCCAAGCAGCAAACGTTATCGAACTGCTGGGCAGTCCGTCGCTGGCGGTCTCTTCCGCCCGGACTACCGGAGACAGAAGCCACCCACCGAGAGCGACCGAGGCAAACAAAGAGGCCAAACTAAGGCGAAGCATAGTAATCTACACGGTTGGGAGGGGGCATGGCCCAGTCTTTGCGAATCAAAACCAAGGCAGTAGGAATGCCGGGGGGCGTTTTGTTGTAATCCCGGAAATTGAGATCGTAACTGAACTGTCGCACCGGTGGATCATAATACGGATTGGACAAACCGAAATTGATTGGGTTCTTGAACTGATTCGTGGCTGTCTTGCTGGTGAACAAATTGAGGATGGAAGTATTGATTGTGAGGGTTCGTTGGCCGCCTGAGACATTGAGCCAATCCTCCAGCAACCGGGGCAGATTATGCACCCCGCCGCTAAAGACGGTGTTCCCCGTGCCCGTGGATGGCATCACGCCTGTGAGGATGGCGGCATTGACAGTGGTATTGGCGGCATCACGCGTGGCGGGAGTATTCAGACTATTGGCATCCACCCAATTGGCGGACAGAATGGTCAATGCATCGGACATGAGAGCCGCGGGGACGGTGGTGGTGGTGTTGGTCGTACCAAGGTAAGCGTCCGTTGGTTGGTTGTAGTGTCCCCATACATAGAGGGGGTTATGAGTTGCCACAGTGAAACCCAACCCACCGTTGGAAGGAAGGTCCTTGCCGTTCTTTACGCGCACGCCTGGGAGCACGGTGGCGCTGGCGGTCATGTTGTTGGCCACATAAAGGATCGTCGGGGCCACGGTCTTGCTGGTCACTAATGTGTTCGTCGTGATCCACGCCTTGTACTTCGCCAGGTCCACGTCCGCCGCATACACTTTCCGCGTGCCTAAAAAATTCTCCCGTTGGTCAGCGAACACGTTCGTCGTCACCAGAAACGGAAAGTTCGACGCCATCGCACTGTAGTTCGTCGTAGACACCGGCCCAATTATCGTCGGGCTCGGGTCGCTCCCAGGCACTTCCCCGGCACTCGGCGCCGCTTGGATCTTCGCCGTCACCGTCGTGTTGCTCACCAGCAAGATCACTTGCGCCAGATTATACAGCCGCGCTCGTTCCGTCGCGTTCGTCGCCCCCACCCCAGGCGTCGGCATCTCGATAATCGTATGCACGTTCGCCATGTTCGTCCCAATCGCCAGGCTGATCACCGGCACGTTCTCCGATTTCTTCGGATTCCCATTGAAGACTCCCAACTTGCTCCAGCTGCTCGTCCCGTTGTTCGCCGGGCTGCTTTGCGTGCCCGTCGTCGTCACCGTCCCGTTGATGGTCAGCACGCTGCTGCTCCCGGTATACACGCTCCCGTTCGCGTGCACGGGGCCGTTCACCGTCATCGTCGCGCAACTGCTGAATTCCAGCAGCCCGTTGTAGAAAATCGCCCATTGCGTGATCGGCACGAGCGCGGCCAGCACGTCCACTTGCACGGCGGCGGTCACGTTCGGGTTGCGGCCGTTCGGCGCGCGCACGTTGGAGAGGACGCGGTACACCGGGCTGGCAATGCAGGTCCGCCCCGGGTATTGCGAGGGCAGGGGGCCGCTGAAGGTGCCAATCTGGTTGACGTAGGTGCGCCCGGCGTGGCCTTGGCCGTCGCTGAATTGGTAGTCGCTCCAGAAGGTGTTTTCGTTGGCGGTCGGCACGTTGGTGCGGTAGTAGCCGAGGTTGAGGTTCATCTGGCCGATGCCGTAGGTTTGGAAGTCGTAGCTCATGCGCGCCACGGCTTTTTCCACGGCGGCTTCGGCGGCGTTGAGGTTCACGCCGTATTGGTTGTTGCGGTCGTTGAGCAGCGCCACGGTGCCGGTGCGTTGCATGGTGGCCGAGAGGATGAGCAGGCTCACCCCGACCATGATCAGCACCATGAACAGGATGCCGCCCTGCACAAAACCGTGGTTACGTCTCGGGAAAAGAATGTGGGTTTTCATGGGCCGTCGGGGACATGGGAGGTGAGTTTGAATTCCATCTTGTAGTAGTCGTAGAAGTAGCCGGGGCCGACGCGCGTGAGGGGATATTGGTATTGCGCAAATTCCATTTTGACTTTGATGACGCCTTTGTGGGTGCGGTTGGTCTGGACGGCGCCCAGGTAGTTTTCCGCGCGGAAAAACATGTTGTTGGTCAGGTAGTCGGCAATGAGTCGGTTATCGCCGTCGGTCTGGCGCACGCGCCGGAGTTTGCCGCCTTCGTCGGCCATGTTGTTGGTGTCAAACCAGTAGAGGACGCCTTGATTCCAGTTGGTGGTGTAGGAGAGCCGCAGGGCGTTGCCTTGTTGGGCCGAGCCAAGCGCGATCTGCGCAAAGTTCGTCCCGGAAGAGTTGACGTTGCCCACCTCCCAAATCTTCGCCGCCCGCACGTCGCGGGTGAGAAAATCGAAACCTTTGCGCGATTGATCGCTCGCCCCAAGCTTGCTGTTGACCAATTCATCCTGCCGCAGACAAAAAACGTGCGTGTACAGCAACCCAATGCTCACAAACGCAAACAACCCCATCGAAACCATCAACTCGACGAGCGTCATCGCGCCGACCGCGCGCAACCCCGGAAAACGGACCAAAAACCGGCTGGCAAGGGGAATTTTCATCAGAAAGTACCAGGACTACGATCATCCGGCGCCAAATAAGTAGCCGTGCGATTGGTAAAATAGTGTTTCCCGTTAAACCGATTGAACGGCCAGACGGTGTTCACCTGCACCATTTGCACCTTGACCGGCGGATTGGTCGAGTTGTTGAGGTTGACCATGCGGACAGTCACGTAATTGGTCGCGCGGATCCGATTTGTGCCCGAAATCGGAATATCCAGTTCCGCCCAAGAGTAACCACTTCCAACAAGCGTGTTGGTGTTGTAAGTCCAAGCGATAAGATTCGTCATGGCGCTCAACTGGTTTACGGGGGGATAAACGCCATTATCCCAGAGCGCAGAACGACACTGCTCGACCTGTTGGTTGGCAAGGGCGGCTGCAGCGAGGGAGTATCCGGACCACTCGGCACGTTTGGCTGACTGGATGTTTCCCTGTATGATTCCTGCGAATACCAAGGTAATGATCCCCACCGAGATAACCACCTCGGCCAAGGTAAAACCACCCACTCGCCGGGGCTTTGACAGATACGGGCACGGACCAACAGTAATTCGTCGTCCGCCTACTGCCTCCCTGCTTCTTGTGAACCGGTTTTTCATAGCAATGGCTGCCAAACCATGGTCACAAAGCAGCCCGTATGCCTGACTTGCCCACAGTGGCCTACGCCGCGACGGCACGCTCTTTGGGGTGCATTTCCGAGAGTACGGCCGCCTAGTTCGGCCATTCTTTGGTCCATCTTCGATCCATTAGTTCGGATTTGCCAATCGGTAACCACAGACTCAACGGCTCTCGCGCCCAACTCGTGGGCACCCGTGTCGGATTTCAGGCAGCCCCAATCCTGGTCACGATGACACAGTCCGAATTTGAATCGTGATGAGCAGTGGAGGCGCTGGACGCCTTCGCGGTTCCGGCGGTGACTACTGCCGCAAGGAATTCGTGCCGACCCTGGGTTGGATGCACGGCGCGGTTCGAGCGACTGCCTGCCAGCATCTCCGCCCCATGCGCCGGGCATCTGCTCCGCATCAAGAAAGCCGCGTCATCGCTGCACTGGGCAAGGGTTACAAAGTCCCGGTGAATTTATGCTTTCAGCCGGTTTTACCGGGGCCTAGGGTTCGACGGAGAGCAAACCTATGAATCCGATTCAACCCCCGACCAATCGGCCGCTGGAGATCAGCGTGACCACACCCGTCAGCGCAGCGCTGGAGCGGGTGAAGCTGGTGCTGTTTCGCCCATTCGATCTGGGCAAATGGTTCGCCGTCGGTTTTTGCGCGTGGCTGGCTTTGTTGGGCGAGCAGGGCGGCGGGGGTGCCGGCGGGAATTACAATTTCGGTCCACATCACGGAGCGGATGGCAACGGTTTCATGCAAGGCTTCGAGCGGGCGAAGGATTTTGTGATGGATAATCTCATCTGGATCGTGCCGCTGGCGATCGCGTTCGTGTTGCTGGTGGTGGGCCTGGGAATCTTGTGCACGTGGCTCAACAGCCGGGGCAAGTTCATGTTTCTGCATTGCGTGGCACGGAACAAGGCGGAGGTGGCCGGGCCGTGGAGTCAGTTCGCCCGGGAAGCCAACAGCCTGTTTTGGTTCCGTTTGGTGCTCGGCGTGGTTGGATTCGCCCTGACGTTACCGCTGGCGGGTTTGATTGCGGTGTTGGTGATCGGGATGGTGAAGGCGGGCGCGGCGAACGTGGCTGGGGTCGCGCTCTCGGCGGCCGCACTGCTGCTGATCATCGCCCTGGCAGTACTGTTCGCCGTGATCCGGAAGCTCACAACGGATTTCGTGGTGCCGATCATGTTCTTGCGCGGGATGAAATGTCTCGAAGGCTGGCGCGAGTTGCGCGGATTATTGACGGGCAACGTCGGCAACTTCATCCTCTATTTTCTGTTCCAGATCGTGCTAGGCATGGTCATCGGCGCGATGGTGCTGATGGTGGTGATCGCGACATGTTGCCTCGCCGGCTGTTTCATGCTGATACCGTACGTGGGCACGGTGTTGTTGCTGCCGGTGCACGTGTTCAACCGGGCCTACTCGCTGGCTTACCTCGCGCAGTTCGGGCCGGAGTTCGATGTGTTCCCGCCGGCCCCGGTTCCTGCACCGG
The DNA here is from genome assembly GCA_044225555.1 of Limisphaerales bacterium. Classification (GTDB taxonomy): domain Bacteria; phylum Verrucomicrobiota; class Verrucomicrobiia; order Limisphaerales; family JADLHS01; genus JADLHS01. Next base: position 325,467 of record JBGAIM010000001.1, read on the forward strand.
CCCCGAATGCGTTTCCACCCTTTCCAACTTCAGGCGGTGCGATGGCTTGAGGCGTGAGTGCCACGGCGAAAGGCGGAAGTCCCATCACCCGGCGTTGACTCGCTGTCGGCAATTGGCTAGCGTCGCTGTCAGCCAAATCAAACCGTCGGAAAAACCATTTTGCCCGAGTTATGCCACCCAAAGCCGCCGATAAAACTGTTGTTGAAGCCAAGTCCAACGAAGCTTCCAAGCTCGCCGCCGCCCGCGCGCGCGAACTCGAAACCGCCATCTCAACCATCACCAAAACCTACGGCGAAGGCAGCATCATGCGCCTCGGCGACGCGCATGCGTTGAAGAAGATCGATGTCATTCCCACAGGCGCGCTGGCGGTGGACCTCGCCCTCGGCGTCGGCGGTGTACCTCGGGGCCGCGTCATTGAAATCTTCGGACCAGAATCCTCCGGCAAGACGACACTGATGCTGCACGTCATTGCCAACGCGCAAAAGGCCGGAGGGCTGGCGGCGTTCATTGATGCCGAGCACGCGCTGGATCCGGGCTACGCCAAGAAACTCGGCGTGAACCTCGACGACTTGCTTGTCTCCCAACCGGACAGCGGCGAAGAGGCTCTGACCATCTGTGAAACGCTCGCCCGCTCCAACGCGCTGGACGTGATCGTCATTGATTCGGTCGCCGCGCTCGTACCAAAGGCCGAGCTGGAAGGCGACATGGGCATGGCCACAATGGGGATGCAGGCGCGGCTCATGTCGCAGGCACTGCGCAAACTCACAGCCATCCTGAACAAATCCAAGACGACGTGCGTTTTCACCAATCAACTGCGTGAAAAGGTCGGCGTGATGTTTGGCAACCCCGAGACGACGCCGGGCGGCAAAGCGCTGAAGTTTTACGCCAGCGTACGCATGGACATCCGGCGCAAGGACACGCTCAAGGACGCGGCGGGCAACGCCACCGGCAATCACGTGAAGGTGAAGATTGTAAAGAACAAGGTCGCGCCGCCGTTTGCCGAGGCCGAGTTCGACATCATCTACAACCACGGCATAGACAAGGAAGGCTGCATCCTGGACGTGGGCATCGAATGCGGCGCGGTGGACAAGAAAGGCGCGTGGCTGCAATTCGACGGCGATCTGATTGGTCAGGGTAAAGACGCAGCGAGGAAGGCCTTGATCGAAAAGCCCGAACTGGCGAAGAAGATCGTCGAGGCGATCATGGTTAAACGCACCGCGGCGACAGCCGAGAAGTGACCCGCGGGATTTGCGGTGAGCTCAACGGGCCGGCACTTCGCCGGCCTTTTTGATTTCAGCAGGCGCGTTGGTGCTGAGCGTGCCAGGCGTGAACAACTCCTCCAGCGTCTTGAACGGGGCCAACGGGAACAGCAAAATCTTCGGAATGTAAACCGGCTCCGGTTTCGGATCGGCCAGCGTACCGGTGATTTTATACTGAAGCAGTCTGGTTACGGGCCAGAGCGCCACATTCATCACCGGCCCCAGCACCGGTGTGCCGCGCAAGGGCTCGGCGGTGACGCGCGCGCGGACGTTCCGGTCGAAGTCCACCGTACCACGGTACTGCAAGCGCATGGCGGGCGAGCGCATCTCCAGATCGTCCGACCGGATCACACTGTTGGCGATGACGAAATTGGCCGAGGCTGACGAGACACGGCTGTTCCCAACGCCGGGCATGATGGCATCGAGCGGTTTGGAGAGGACGCCAAAAATCGGAATCGCCCAGATCAAACCGTCCCGTAATTGCGCGTCGCCATAACCATTCCAAGACAACGGCTTTTCCGAGTCCGCGTCGGTGATGACCAGATTCAGATTGAACCGCCCGTCCAGGCTGTTGGTGGGCGAAGTCAGATCATCCATGAGCAGGCGCAGATTGGTGTTCGTGGTGTTCACGCCGAACGCGAACTGCGTCCCCGGTTCAACCGGAAAGAAAAACTTTGCCCATCCCGTGCCGTCGCCCCCATAGAACTCCGCCTGCACATTGGTGATGGTCAGCGTGTTGTTCAACCAGTGAACGCGCCCCGTGACACGCGGCACGCGAAATTTCAAACACTCGAACGGCCCCGCCAGGCCTTCGAATATCATATTGGCATCCTGCGGGTTCTCCATCGGCACATACCCCTCCAGATGCACTGTCGGCGGCTGGAGGAATCGGTAGGGCGCCATGACATCCTCGATCTCTGGCCCGAGGGCGTGGAGCACCGGTCGCGGCTCCAGCGTGCTGTAGGCGTTGGTTACATAGACGCGCGACACGTTGAAGTCCGCCGCGAGCCCCGCCGCCGAGAACGTCTGCGTCCCCCGCCAGGCCCGGGATTCGGCGAAGGAAATCACGCGGTTCGTGTAGCCCAGCCGGGTGACGATGGCATCCATGTTCAACTGGCGGAAGGTGAAGTTGGTCAGCGCCAGTTGCCCGCGAAATCCAATGCGCTCCAAGTCGGACCCGCAGCCCCAGAGTTCGCCGGCAAGATCGGGCGGGGAGGTGAACTCGCACAGGTCCAGCGCTTCCTGCGCCTCCGCAGGCAGCAAAGAACGGGCGGCGGTCAAATCCAGTGTGCTGCGAAAACGGAATCGGAAATCGCGCGTGACTTCATTCAACGTGTGCGCCAGTTCTAGCCGGCCTTCGGGCCGACCGACCACCAGATCGGGCAGGCGCCAGAACCGGTTGGTGCAGGTAAAATGGGTCTGCAACGAATTCGCGTAGATGCCCGCGAACGCGACGTTGGTTGCCATCACTTCACCTGCGAGTTGCAATGTGGGCCACACCACCCCCGGCCAGTCCGGCTCCGAATCGGTCCACGCCGGCAGGGTGAACGAACCGGCACAGCGCAAACCGGGCGGCTCGTTCCACGAGAGTTTTGCAAACCAATCCCGCGCGTCGCCGGTCAAAAAAGATGCAATCTGCTTCAGGTCAAAACCGCATCCGGCGTGGAAAGCGAGTTCACGCGTGACGACGTCCAGTCGCGCCTCGGCATCGAGGGGGCCGCGATAAAGTTTTGCCTGGAGATTGGTGATGCTGAGATTGGGGGCGCACCAGTGGCCAGCGCCACGGAGGTCTTCGATCTCCAGCCGGAACGCCTTCAACGCCCGCGCGTTTGCCGACCAGTCGAGCTGGTACGCGAGGAAATTGGTCCACCACGCCAGCGAAACATCGGGCGGGATCACATTGGTGGCGCGGGCCAGCGTGGCATTGAATTGAACGCCGGCAGCGCGCGCCCACGGGGTGATGGCCCTGTCCGTGGCCATCTCGAGGTAACCGGACTGCGGAATGGGATTCGTCACCGCATGAACCCAGCGCGCCTTGAGTTGCGTCGGCCCCACGGCGGCCCACGGGGTATCGGCTACCGCTGCGCGCAAGGTCAGAGCGGCATCCACGACGTCGGGTTGCGGCGCCAGCGAAACCAAGCGGAGTTGCAGGTAGAGGTTGGTGGTATTGGCCCAGGGCGTTTGGGCGCTGGCGGCCTTGAGGTTGATCTCGGCCCGCGACAGTTCGTTGGTGGCCGCCGGAAAGAGGCGTGAAACAAACTCCACCCCCTCCACCTGTCCCCAAGGCGTTTTGGCCGCGGCAGCGTTCAGATTGAGACGGACGCCGAAGCTTTGCAGATTCCGGGCATCACCCTCGAAGACCAGGCGCAACTCGGGCGGGGCGGAGAAGGAAATCGCTTCCAACGTGTCGGCGAGCTGTTGCAATCGCGCCGGCCACCGGGTGGTTGGCGGTCCCCCGGTACCTTTGAGAAACTCCCAGTCCTTGACCGCGGTCGCATTCGTAACGCTGGCGGACACGAGGAAGTCCACGCCGGCAAAATGCGCGTGCAAATCGTCCAACCGCCATTGGTCACCGGGCAGCAGGCGCAACTGGGCCTGGATATTTTTGACCGTGAGGGCGCGGATGGGGGTGTTCGAGTTGAGCGGAATCCATTCGAGACGACCGCCGTCGAGCCCGAGCGAATCCACCTGCACCCGGCCCTGCAGGAGCGCCCGGCCGTTGAGTTGGATCTGGACGCGCTCGGCCAGCAGTTGCGGGGCGGCGGGCTCACTCATGGAACCGAAGCTGACACTGTGCGCCACGAAGCCATCGCCCCAGTGCCAGCGCAGTTGGGCAAATTCAAGCGCGACCCCGCGCTCGCGCAGCTTGCTCACCAACGGACGCTTCACGAAATCCGGCAGCCCCACCCGATTGAGATACAACACCGCGCTGAGCAGGATGATCGTGATGATCCAGATGGAGATGCGAAACCGACGAAAATAGATGCGGCACAATCGCCAAAACCGATGCTTGGGCCGGGTGTGCGACATGTCATGTCAGGGCGCGCCGGACGGAATGGACAACGCGAAACCGTTCAATTCGTGCAGCGCTTTCGAGAGTTCAAAAATCCAGCTTTCGCCTTCGAGCTTTACGGCCGCATAGCGATAAGAGTCCGGCCCCGGGGACATGCCGCCGAACTCAACCGCCTGCTTCACCCCATTCTTCAACTCAAAGGTGAGCGTCGGACTGTTCGTGGTGAAGCCGAAGCGCGTCCGGCTTTCGTCCCCCCGGCCGGCCCAGACCGTCGCCGTCAGTTCGCCGTAGCGATGCACCGTTTCCTCGACGGCAAAGGCATTGATGATGCCCTGCGAACCCGGGGCGAACGACCAGGAATTGGTTCCCGCCCGGCGCAATTCATGCCGTTGACCACCGTGCTCGATCACGAGGCGCACCACGTCCTGCTCGCTGAAATTCCAGAGCCGCCGCTCGCGCAACTGCCACGACGCGGTGGGCAGCTTCTGAAAATCGGCGGCGCGAATGGCATAGACCGGATTCTCATCCGCCCGCCGGACGAAGTATTCCCCGTTGGTTGTGCCAAACGACAACGCCGCGAGCACCACATTCGACGGGCCGCCACCATTGGTCACCACGGAACTCACCACGATTTGCCGGATTGGCGCGGCCAGGCCATACCGCTGCAAGTCGGCGTCCGTGATGGAATCCTTGAACTGCTCGATGGCCAGATTGCCCAAGGACGCGAGCAAATCATTCACCGACCCCGCATCCACCGGCAACGGCGATTGCACCAGGCGCCAGGAATTGCTCGGCGTCCGCTGCACCGTGAACGGTTCTCCCCCCGTGAACTCGAGCTGATCCACCGGCCGGGCAAAGGAAACCACCCGCGGATCGCGAAACTGATTGAGCGGCGCGCGCCAGAGCTCGAGAAAATCATTGGGCACCGTGACCACCGTACCAAAGCCCAAGCGCCGCGCGAACACCTGCGTTGAATCATTCGTTGGACTGCGCCCGAACTGAAACGTGGCCACCCCATTCGTATCCTTGGCCAGCGACAATTCGAGCTCGGGCGAATTCAAGCCGAACCGTTCCAGATCGGCCTTGGGATCATCCAACACGAAACGCGTGACGCGCGCCGCATTGAGCTTCTGCAACGCCAGATGCACCCGCTCATTGTCGGCCCGCGCCGCCATCGGCCGCGACAACCGCCAGAGATGATTTGACGGATCCCGCTGCAATTCGAGTTGCGCCACGACATTGGAAATGCTGATCCGGTCGAACAACAACCGGCCCAAGTCGGCCAGCGCCGTATCCCGCCAGTCATCGGGCCGGCGCGGGAACACCTTCAGCAAATCAGCATCCACCACAAACACCCCTTCCGTCCCCACGACCTGGACGTAAACCTGATCACCCGGCGCTGTGCGCGAGCCGATGAGAATGGGGCGGACCTCATCCCGGCTCCTGAGCGTGAGCGTGGCCTGCGGCTTCGCAAATCCGAACTCCTGGTCTCCATTCTTGCGCTGGCGCACCTCCGCTCCGGAAATAACCACCGCCGGCCCGAGTTGCTGGAGCACCAGCAGGAGCGTCTCAATGCTCGCCGCCTGGGCGGGATACGAGATGGGCTTGATCAATTGCCAGTTGCCATTGGTGCGCACCGCCTGAATTTCCATCTGCTCGCCCAGCCCCAACTGCACACTGGTCACGAGGGCGGCCTGGAAATCCGGGAGCAAAGGCCGGAGGCCGGGCGCGGGCTTCTGCCCGAACTTTTCGACCCAGAAAATCGCGGCGAAAAGTAGCGCCGCGATGCCGATCCAGATCCAGGTGCTTTTGGAGTTCATGTCACTTGAGCCGCCGCAGCCAGACCAATCCCCCGAACAAGAGAATGCCCCCCGGCAACGCGCCGAGCAGCAGCCATTGAATCGCGCTCATCTGCGCAACCGTCAACGTGATGCGGTATTCCGAGATGGGCCGCGGCCCGACGCCATCCAGCAACTGGGGTCGTTCCACCAGCCAGTTCACTGCGTAATCCGCAAAATCGCGGTTGGCACTGACGGCCTTGATCGGTCCGTTGGCCAGGAAAAATGAATCGCCTACCACCACCATGCGGGTGGCGCCGCGCCCGGTAACCACCCCGCTCACCGCCGACCGTTCAACGGCCACCGCCAGCGTGTAGTTCGTCGGCGCTGCCTTTGGATTTCTCACCAGCGTGGCGGTGGCCTCGGTTTCAAACAGCCGCGTGACTTTCGGCGCGTCGGCACTGCTTTCTCGCGGCACGACCGGCACCACTGGCCGGGGCAGGATGAGGTCAATGTTGTAACCCAGGAGGGATTTGACGGCCGGATGTTGCGAGCTGAACGCGCCGATGACGATGTCCCTCCCGGGCGCTGATCGCAACGTATTCAGGGAATGCACCGGGTCCTGAACAATGTCCGGTTTCACCAGCACGTTCCAGCGGTTGAACAGTATGCTTTCCAAGCCGGTCGGGTTTTCGACTGACGCGACGTTAAACAGCGCGAACAGGCGTCCACCCTCGTTGAGATACTGGTCAATCTTCTCGAGTTCCTGGTCTGAGAAGGCCTTGGTCGGGCCGGGGACAATCAGCAGACTGCAATCCTGCGGGACGAGGTTGTTCCCGATCAGGGTGAGCGTCTCAACTTTGAGGGCATTCTGCTTCAGGACCGACTGGAAACCCAGATAGCCGTTGACGTCATCACCGCTTTCGAGGTCATGTTCGCCATGACCCTGGAGCACGTACGCCTTGAGCGGCTTCGGGTTCGTCACGGCAAACAGCAGGCTGGTGAACAGCATCTCGCCCTTGAAGAACGTGGGGCGCTTGTCGTATTTGCCCTTGGCCTTGTCCACCACGAGCTGAAAATCCGCCAGCAGATTACCGTTGACCACCTTGAAGTTGCCATTGCCGGCGTCGAAAATGATGAAGTTCTTTTCCTCATCCTTCTGCATCTCGGGAAGGTTGTAGTCGTGCTTGACCCGCTGGGCTTCGGCGGCATCGCGCAGGTAATCCACAACCTCCACGCGAATCTTCGGGTTCAGAGCCTGATACTCGCGCAACATCGCCTGGATGGTGCTGAACAGATCATCGTCGCGGTCGTAATAAAGCGTGACCTTGACGTCGTTGGTCAGCGACCGGAGCAGGTTCACCGTGCGCGGGGAAAGTTCCTTGCGGGATTGCTCGCTAATGTACGTGCGGAGAAAGAACTTCCCGGCGAGCAGATTTGCCATGACCACGATCGCCAGCACCACTCCGGTGCGGACAACCACATCGAACCCGACGACCCACCGGCGGCGCGGGGTGAAACTGGGTTTGACTTGGGGTTCGGCGGCCATGGCTTATTTCCAGCGCCGGCTTTCCACCACGCGCAGGGTTAGAAACAGGAAAAAAAATGCCAGACTCAGGAGAAAAACCACCGCGCGGGTATCCACAACTCCATGCGCAAAATCACGCATGGCCTGGAACAAATCGAACCGGCTCAGGATCTCCGCCTGCCAGCCGGCGCCGAGCAGGGTCGGTGAGGCCACATAACTCAGCGCAAACAAAGCCATGCCGACGAGCAAGGTGATCATGGCGGCTACCATCTGGTTGTTGGTGAGCGCGGAAGCACAGCCGCCGAACGCCAAAAAGAACGCCCCGAACAATCCGATCCCCGAAAAAGTCCCGACGAGCACGCCCGCTTCCAGTGCCCCGGCCTGTTTGGCGTAAGATTGGATGATGAAGCAGCAACCCAGAAACGGCAGCCACATGATCATGTAAAACAGCCACGCCGCCGTAAATTTTGCGCTCACCACCTGCAGGTCGCCGATGGGCGTGGTCATCAAAGTTTCGTAGGTGCCGGAGAATTTCTCGTGCGCGTAAAGCCGCATGGTGATGACCGCATTCGTGATGAGCAGGATAAACCAGAACAACTGGCTGTTGAAGAATAGCTCGGTGACCGGCAGTTGAAACCCGGCGCTGCCCATCCCGCTCAGCAGGACCCAGAAGGTCAGGCCGCATAACAGTGCCACCGCCGCAATGATCACGTAGCCGGTCAGGGACACGAAATACGTGGCCAGTTCACGACGCGTCAGGGTGAGGAACACTTGCATCAGGAAATTCCTCCCGGGAAACATCCAACATTCAACGCCGAAAGTTCAACGCCCACGGACGTGCGCACCGGCGCGCCCGACCAAGTTTCGTTGGGTGTTGGAGGTTGCGTGTTGAACGTTGTATGTTTCTCCGCGTTCACCCTTCCTCCTCCTCATCCGGCCTGGTCACCTGCACATAGATGTCCTCCAGCGTATGCCGGCTGCGCGTCAGTTCCCGCAACGTCCAGCCGCGTTGCTGCACCAGCAAAAAAATCAGCGGTCGCAAATCACAGCCATTCCGGGCTGTCAGCGCGCACCGATAAAATTCCCCCTCGGCCGGCGAGACATCGAACTGCTCCACCTCGCCCATCTGCGCCCAGCAGGCGTTGAGTTCGGCCAGAGGCGCGGCGATTTCGGCGATGACCTGCCCCCGGCTCGCCATGAGCATCTGCAAATTCTCCGGCGTGTCCGACGCCAGAATCCGTCCGCCCAGCATGATCATCATCCGGTTGCAGGTCATCTCCGCCTCGGGCAGAATGTGCGTGGAGATGAGCACGGTGTGCAAACCCGCCAGGCTCTTGATGAGCTGGCGCACGGCGCGAATCTGGTGCGGGTCGAGGCCGATGGTGGGTTCGTCGAGAATGATCAGGTCCGGCTCATGGACGAGCGCATCCGCCAGCCCCACGCGTTGCCGGTAACCTTTGGAAAGCTGGCCGATGATGCGCTTGCTCACCTCGGTGAGGCTGCACTGTTCCATCACCGTGTTCACCCGTTCACGCATCTTCACATAACTCAGCCCCTTGAGCCGGGCCCGGAACCGCAGGTATTCCCGCACGCGCATTTCGTTGTGGAGCGGATTGTTCTCCGGCATGTAGCCGATCCGGCGGCGGACTTCGACGGAATCGTGGAAGACATCCAGCCCCGCCACGCGCGCGGTGCCGGAGGTGGCGGGCATGAAACCCGACAGGATCCGCATCGTCGTGCTCTTGCCCGCGCCGTTGGGCCCCAACAGGCCGACGATCTCTCCGCGTCCCACGCGAAAGGAAATATCCACCAGCGCCGTGCGACCGGCGTAGCGTTTGGTCAGGTTGACCACATCAATCATCGGACCCTCGTTCATGCTTTCGCGGCGGCCAGTGTAGGCGAGGAGGCGGCGTTGCAGCCAACAAAAACCTACCGCACCGGCACCAACACGTTGCCCTGCTGGAAAGGAATGTAGCCATTGCCCACGCGCCGCGGGACGATCACCGTCAGTTGAACCCGCTCGCCGGTTTTCTTGTTGCCCAGTACATTGGCCACGCTCACCAGCTCGCCAATGCCGGCGGCGTCCACCGCCGTGAGCACCATGCCCGCCTGAAGCTGGGCGCGCTCGGCCGGACTGTCTTTCTCCACCTCGCTGAGCAACAGCCCATCGGTCGCCTTGATTTGCAGCGCGGCGGCCTGGGAATCGGTCAGCGCTTGCGTCGTCAATCCGACCCGTTTCAGCAGCAACTGGCGGTTCAATTCCCGCATGGGTAACAATTCCACCCGTAAGACCCGGCGCGCGCCGTTGTCCAGCACCGTAATGCTGGCCGTGTTGTCGGACCGGGACGCCACCAGCTTGCTGAATTCGACCGGACTGTTTGCCGGTTTGCCGTTCACCTCCAGGATTTGCTGGCCGACGCGCAAGCCGGCCCGCCCGGCCGGGCTGTTCGTCTGCACTTCCCGTACGGTAAGCGGCGGCGGCGTGCCCTTGATCCGTGCGCCCAGCCACAAACCGGCGGTGAACTCCAGGGAGAAGAAATCGGAAAGGGCCGCCGAAATCTGTTTTACGGGAATCGCAAAGCCCAGACCCATACCCTCGGTCTGACCGTAAACGGCCACGTTGATGCCAATGAGTTCGCCGCGCAGGTTGATCAACGGCCCGCCGCTGTTGCCCGGGTTGATGTCCGCGTCCGTTTGCAACCAGTCTTCGTACCCCAGCGGCTTGTTCGCCCCGGGCATCAGCCGCCGGTTCTTCGAACTCAAGATCCCCCGCGACACCGAGCCCCCCAGCCCAAACGGGTTGCCCACCGTGATCACCGTTTCCCCCAGCAACAAATCATCGTCCTGCGCAAAGCGGATCGGACTGAAGGCCGCTTCCCCCGCCCGCCGCACGATCCGTAACAGGGCCAGGTCTTTCAATGTGGTCGCCAGCAGCCGTTGCGCGTCATACACCCGCCCGTCCATCAGTTGCACTTGCACCCGGTTCGCTCCGTCCACCACGTGCAGGTTGGTGAGGATATAACCTTCGTCGCCGATCTCATCTATGATCACTCCGGAGCCGACACTGCTGGGTTGTTCCTGCACGTTCGTTTGCGCGGACCGGCCATAGAACCGTTCCAGCCAGCGCTCGTACGGGTCATCATAGCGGCGCACGAGCCGGGTGGTCGCGATATTGACGACGCTCGGCATGACTCGTTCGATGGCTGTCACGGTCGGATCCCGCCGCACGTCCACTTCGGTGGTCAAAGCTCGCACGGGCCAGGCCTGGGCGCCCAGCAGCAGGGCGAGGAGCAGCAGCGGCAGCAGCAACGGAGCGCGGTAATTTCTCATCCGGGCAATTGCAGGGCGAGACCTGGTCATTCTCATAGCAACGGTCAAAAGTCCTTTTCTTTTCGTTCCCCAAAAAAACTACTTCATCGTGTCGCTTGACTTTGCGAGAGCGTCAGCGCAAAAGCAATCTCAAGTGACCCCGGTTACCACCAGCTTCTATGCTCAATGGCGCACGCGTCATGGTCCGGCCGCCGGCTTGCGCGACGGGGCGGATACGCCGCCGGAGCGTTTGCTCCAGGCGATCTGGCAACATCAACGCCTTCAACGCTCGCAACTCACGACGTTGGACGGGCAAAGCATCCGGGTGCTTCATCCCGGCTTCGGGAATGTCGAGAGTGGACCGGATTTTCGCGGGGCGGTGATCCGGTTTGGTGACGCGCCGCCGGTCGTCGGTGATGTGGAGGTGGACATCCGCCCCGGCGGCTGGCGGGCGCACGGGCACGACCGGAATCCCGCTTTCAAGAAGGTCATTCTCCACGTGATCTGGACCGGGGTGCGCCGTGCCGGCGGTCCGCCGGCGTTGGCGCTGCAGCGGGTGCTGGATGCGCCGCTGGCCGAATTGAATTCGCAACTTGATCACTCGTCTGTCCGCACCCTGCCGGAAAATTTGTTCGGCCAGTGTTCCGCGCCGTTGCGCGCTTTGCCGAAGACCGCGCTCACCGAGTTATTGTGTCAGGCGGCGCGCGTCCGGCTGCAAAACAAGGCGGCGCAGTTCCGGGCGCGGGCACAGCACGCCGGCTGGCAGCAAGCGCTCTGGGAAGGCCTGTTCCGCGCCCTGGGTTTCAAACATAATGTCTGGCCGATGCACCTGATCGCGGAACAGCGTGAACAGTGGCAGCGCCCGGGCGACTCGGTCCTCACGCTCCAGGCCCGCTTGCTCGGCTTGAGCGGGTTGTTGCCCGCCGAGTGGAATCGCGAATCGTCCGGCGCGGATGGCTATCTGCGGCGGGTCTGGGATTGTTGGTGGCGCGAGCGCGACGAATTTTCCGCTGGCGCGTTGCCCAGGAGTTTGTGGCGCTTTCACGGCCTGCGTCCCGCAAATCATCCGCAACGCCGGCTCGCCCTCGCGGCGCATTGGTTGCAAACCGGAAACCTGCCGGGGCAGCTCGATCAGTGGTGCGGCCATTCCCTCGCCGACCGTGGCTTGCTTGCATCGTTGACCAGGATCTTCCAGGTGACCCGGGACGATTTTTGGTCCTGGCACTGGACGTTCCACTCGGCGCGGTTGCAGAAGTCGCAGCCGTTGCTCGGCGAAAAACGCGTGACCGATCTCGCCGTGAATGTGGTGCTGCCGTGGCTGTGGTCCCGCGCCCGGGAAGCGTCGAACGAGAATCTCATGCGGGCCATCGAACATCGGTTCGAGACCTGGCCCGCCGGCGAAGACAACGCGGTGCTACGGCTGGCGCGGCAGCGACTGCTCGGCCAGACGAACCTGCGGACCTCCCCCCTGCGAACGGCCGCCGCTCAACAGGGCCTACTGCAAATCACCCGGGATTTCTGTGATCACGCCCCCGCAACTTGCGCCGGGTGTGATTTTCCGGAGCTGGTTCGTAGCTGGGCAACACAGCAGAAGCTGTCTGCCAGCCCGTCCAGCACCTGAATCAGAGTTTTGAGAAGGGCTGGTTCGCAAAGCCGCCCTCGGCAGCTTCCGGCGGCGGTTCCTTGCGCTTGACGGAAACCTGGTTTGTCCCGGAGTGACCATGACCGTCGGCTGACGCCGCCGGTTTGTGGGCCGCCGGCGGTTCGCCGTCCTCAACCACGCGTGGATTCTTGGCGCGCTTGTTACGGGGCAGCGGGCTGAGCATGAGATTGATGCCCCGCCCGATCAGTTTCGGCGGAAAATCGGGGTGACCGAACGGCGCCAGTTCCGCGATGAATTTCTGCACCACCTGAAAACCAAACTCCGTGTGCTGCATCTCGCGCCCGCGAAACCGCAGCGTGACTTTCACCTTCATGTCCTCGCAGAGGAAATCGATTGCGTGACCGACCTTGACGCTGAGGTCATGCGGGTCAATGCGTGGACTGAGTTGGACTTCCTTGACCGTCGAAGCGTGCTGGTGCTTCTTGGATTCCTTGTCCTTCTTGGCCTGTTCGTAGCGGAACTTCCCGAAGTCCACGACGCGGCAAACGGGTGGCGTGGCCGTGGCGGCGATCTCCACCAGATCCACTCCGCTGGTGCGGGCGAGGTTCAACGCATCGTTGAGCGGCATCACGCCCAGTTGCTTGCCATCAATGCCAATAACGCGCACTTCGCGGGCGCGGATTTTGCCGTTGATGCGGTAGAACGACGCCGGGGAGGAATTACGTGAAGGGAAAGGGCGACTCAAGGCACCCTCGTCGGTTGTGACATAGTTATTGTATCGGGCTTCAAACTCGCCGGGCATGCCGGCCAAACTAACGCTCGCTTTTTTATCAGCAAACCGGGCCGAAGCAAGCAAAAACTCCCCCTTCCAGACGACACGAAACCGCGTTGAACGGCGCCAAATCGCGGGGGTTTCACGCTCGGAACTGCCCAACGAACTGGACAATGATCACCAAAGCGGGACATTCACCCGGTTACATCCAAGCTTCGCCACCGGGCATAGCTGATGCTTTTTCATTATTCCGGTGCACCCATGACTTTCACTGGCTGCGGTGTGCCTCTGCACGGAAGCAGACAATCGACAATTGAATCGGGTCATGACCTTCAGGGCGAAGATGTGGACGACGACCGGTCTGATAGCGGCGCTGTGGGGCGGTGTCGGGGCAATCTTCACGATTTCCCCTCTCCAGGCGGCCGGCGCCAGTGCCACCGATTCCTTGACCGCAGTTCATCCGCACCCCGGCGCGATGCGGGCGGGCGTGGTCGCCTTCGCCATGGTGCTGGGCTGCGCGATGGTAGGCGGAGTTGCGGCGGGCAGTCCGCCCGTGCCGGAAAATGATTCCGAGTGCGAAGGGCTGGACGAAGAGCCCGTCACCCAGGATTTCGGATCCCCGAACCTTGCATCCTCCCCGGACCACTATGAACCGGCCAACCTCCTGCAAACCCTCCTCGACAGCAGCCCGGACCTGATTTACTTCAAGGATCGTGCGTCGCGGTTCGTCGCGTTCAGCCGCTCCTTCCGCGAGTTGTTGCGTTTGGACGATGCCAGCGTGCTCAAGGGCAAGACGGATTTTGATTTCTTCGCCGAGGAACACGCTCGCCCCGCGTTTGAGGATGAGCAGGAAATCATGCGCACCGGCCAACCGCTCATTGGCAAACTGGAAAGAGAAACTCACACCGACGGCCGCGTGACTTGGGCCCTGACCACCAAACTGCCCTGGCGAAACCAAAGCGGTCACATCATCGGCACCTTCGGCATTTCCAAGAACGTCACCGAATTCAAGGAAACCGAGTTGAAACTCGCCTACGAACAGGGCCTGTTCCAGACGTTGCTCGATAACATTCCCGACGCCATCTATTTCAAAGACCTCGAATCGCGTTTCGTGCGGGCCAGTCATTCGACGGCCTTGAAAACCTTAAGCCGTACCGGGTCGGGGCCGCAGTCCGCCGATTGTTTAATCGGCCTGAGCGACTTTGATCTCTTCGGGGAAGAACACGCCCGACAGGCTTTTGCTGACGAGCAGAACCTCATGCGGACCGGAGAACCGATCGTCGGCAAATTGGAGCAGGAAAACTACGCGAACGGTTCGACCACTTGGTGTCTGTCCACCAAGCTCCCCTGGCGCGACAAAGACGGGAAGATCATCGGCACCTTCGGTATTTCCAAAGACATTACCCCGCTCAAGGAGGCGGAGGCGCGCTTGGAGGAAACCAACAAACGCCTCGCCCACACCTCGCGCATGGCCGGCATGGCTGAAGTCGCCACCGATGTGCTGCACAACGTCGGCAACGTCCTGAACAGCGTGAACGTCTCGTGCTCGGTCGTGATTGACCGGGTGGAGTCGTCGAGCCTCGACAATCTGGCCCGCATCCCGGCAATGCTGCGCGAGCAAGCCGGACAATTGGATCAGTTCCTTGCCAACGACCCGCGCGGGAAACAGATTCCCGATTACCTCTCCGCCGTCGCCACCGATTTCGCCGCGCAACGCCGGTTCCTGCTTGCCGAGTTGAACCAGTTGCGCACGCACATTGACCACATCAAACAAGTCGTGGCGATGCAACAAAACTACGCCAAGGTGTCCGGCGTCTGCGAAATCATCGCCGTGGAAAAACTCGTGGCGGATGCGCTTCAGATCAACGTCAGTGCGCTCGATCGCCATTCCGTGACGCTCCGCAAGGCATACGAGTCCGTGCCGCCCATACTGGTGGACAAACACAAAGTCCTCCAAATCCTGGTCAACCTCATCAGCAATGCCAAATACGCCGTCAGTCACCGCCCTCATTCGGACAAGTTGATGACCCTGCGCATCGCGCCGGATGGGAGCGACCACGTCCTCATCCAGGTCCAGGATAACGGCGCGGGCATCCCGCCGGAGAATCTCACCCGGATCTTCGGGCACGGTTTCACCACGCGCCACGATGGTCACGGCTTCGGTCTGCACAGCGGCGCCCTGGCCGCCCGTGAACTGGGCGGCGCGCTTACCGCTCACAGCGACGGGCCCGGACACGGCGCCACGTTCACGCTGCGCCTGCCGCTCAAACCTCAACCCCCGGCCGCCGCATGAGCCATCGGCCGCGCATCCTGATCGTGGATGACAATCCCGCCATTCACGATGACTTCCGGAAAATTCTCGGTGATGAGATCACCACCGGTTTCTCGCAACGCGATGCCATGGAGAAGGCGCTCTTCGGCGGCAGCGAAGACGCCCCGCAACGCACGAGCTTCCGACTCGACTTCGCGTTGCAGGGCCAGGAAGCCTTCGAAAAGGTGCGGACCGCTCTGGCCGTCAATGATCCCTACGCGCTCGCCTTCGTGGACGTGCGCATGCCGCCGGGTTGGGACGGCATCGAAACGCTCGAACACATCCAGCCCTGCGCGCCGGACTTGCAGGTCGTCATCTGCACCGCCTTCTCGGATTATTCCTGGGACAACATCACGCGCCGGCTGGGGCCGAACGACAATCTGCTCATTCTCAAAAAACCGTTTGAGACCATCGAAGTGTTGCAACTCGCGCACGCTCTGGCCCGGAAGTTTGAATTAGCCCAACAAGCCCGCCTGCGCCTGGAAGACCTCGATCGGATGGTGTCCGAGCGCACGCAACAACTGGTCGCCGCCAATGAGAAACTCCGTCAGGAGGTGGCCGAACGCTCCCGGGTTCAAGCGGCCTTGCATCATTCCGAGGAGCGCTTCTCAAAAGCTTTCACCGCCAGCCCCATGCCCATGGCGATTCTGAGTCAGTCCGACGCCCGCTTCCTTGACGCCAACGCCAGTTTCCTCGAACTCGCCGGCGCGACGCCGGAGCTTCTGCTGCGCAGCACCGCCACCAAACTCAATCTGTGGTCGTCGCACACCGGCCAGAAACTTGCCGGCATTCAGATCGGCCAACATCTGCACAATCACCCGTGCTCCGTCCGGCGCGGGGATGGCAGCAACCGCGAAACCGTGCTCTGGGCGGAACCCATCTCCCTAGATTGTGGCCCATGCCTGCTCTTGATCGCCGAGGACGTCACCGACCAATTGCGCTTGGAAGGCCAGTTGCGCCAGGCGCAAAAGATGGAAGCCGTCGGCCGGCTCGCCGCCGGCATCGCCCACGAATTCAACAACGTGCTTACCGTCATCCAGGGCCACGCCGAACTGGTTCGCAACGCGCCTGCGGACGCGCGGCTGGTCGCCGAATCCGGCGGACGCATCAGCCAGGCCAGCCAGCGGGCCGCCGCGCTCACCCGGGAATTGCTCGCGTTCAGTCGCAAGCAGCCACTCCAGCTCAAACCGGTAAATCTCTCCGCCGTCGTTCGTACCAGCCAGAAGTTGCTCAGCCAGCTTCTTGGCGAGCGCTACGAGCTGCAACTCGAATGTGCCGCCGGCGACCTGGTTACGCTGGCCGACCCCGGTTGCCTGGAGCAGGTGTTGATCAACCTCGCCGTGAACGCGCGCGATGCCATGCCGGATGGCGGCATCATCCGGGTGACCACCAACGAAATCAACGTCACTACCGCGCAGGCCGCCCGGAATCCGGATGCCCGCCCCGGACGCTTGGTATGTTTGACCGTCACCGACACCGGTTGCGGCATGAACCGTGAGACGCTCACGCGCATTTTCGATCCGTTCTTTACCACGAAAGATGTCGGCAAGGGCACCGGCCTCGGCTTGTCCATCATTCACGGAATTGTCCGGCAACATCGCGGCTGGATCGAGGTCGCCAGCGAGCCCGGTTGTGGATCCAGTTTTGCCGTTCTTTTGCCGGTGGCGACGGGCGGCGAGCCGGTCGTGCTGCCGGCTGACGTTTCCCTCGGCACCCTCTCCCGCTGCGGCAACGGCGAAGTCGTGCTGGTGGTCGAAGACGAACCCAACGTTCGCGACCTCGCCCGCGCCACGCTCGAACGCGGCGGCTACGTGGTGCTGGACGCCGCCGATGGGCCGGCGGCGCTGGAAGTTTGGGAAAGCGCCGCGAACCCGATTGCCGTGCTGGTCACCGACATGGTGCTCCCGCGCGGCCTGAGCGGCGGCAAATTGATTCAACTACTGCAGGCCCGCAATCCCGAGTTGAAGGCCATTTGCATCAGCGGTTACGGCTCGGAAACGATCCGCGATGATCTCCCGCTTCGTCTGAGTCCCGGCGTCAATTTTCTGTCCAAGCCCTTCGAGCCGAATGCGCTGTTGAAAGCCGTCAGCATCACCCTGGGCGGCCGCCAGGATTTTTACAGCGAACCCGTCTTTGCTCCGGCGTGACCCCTGCGTCCATTTTATCCAGCCAACCCGCCAAAAAGAAAAACCCGCAGTCACAAGACTGCGGGTTTTTCAAAAACTGAAAGAACCAACTAGGCGCCGTTATCGCCAATGGCCTCGACGGGACAGCCTTCCTTGGCTTCCTTGCAACGCGCTTCTTCATCGGGCGACTCGGGTTGCTTGTAAACGAACGAGTAACCGCCGTCGTCGTTGCGTTTGAAATTGTCCGGCGCCGTCTCGCGGCACAGGTCACAGTCAATGCACTGATTGTCCACGAAAAATTTGCCGCTTACGTTCTCGGAGTATTTGTTTGCCACGTCTGCCATAAATTATCCCTTTCGTTGGGGGAAATTATGACGCGCCTCCGCTCCCGCGCAAGTCTCAATTCCACCGGGATTCGGCTTTTCATCCGCGGCCAGCTCTTTAAGCTCCCATGGAACTTATCGGCTTAATGAGAAAAACCAAGATCGTCGCCACCCTCGGGCCCGCCACTGGCGCGCCCGCCATGATCGCCGCGTTGATTGACGCCGGCGCAAACATCTTTCGCCTCAACATGTCCCACGCGCCCCACGACTGGGTGCGCCGCGTCGTGCAGGACATCCGCGCCGCGTCCACCGAACGCCACCTGCACATCGGCATCATGATGGACACCCAGGGCCCGGCCATCCGCACCGGCGACCTGTCCGTCCCGCTCGATCTCAAGCCCGGCCAGAAATTCGCCCTCACCGTCCGCGGCGAACGCAGCGAGGAAGAACGCTCCGTGGACGTCAACTACGCCAACTTCGTCAACGATATCAACGTCGGCGACACCGTGCTGCTCGACAACGGCGCCATTCAAATGAAGGTTCTCGCCAAGGACGGCAACAAGGTCGAGTGCGAAGTCCTCACCGAAGGCACGCTCGGCAGCCGCCGCCACATCAATCTTCCCGGGGTCAAGGTCAGCCTCCCGGCGCTCACCGCCAAGGACATTGCCGATGTCAAACTCGGCCTCGAAGTTGGCGTGGACCTCATCGCGCTTTCCTTCGTCCGCGAAGCCCGCGACCTGCTGCAACTCAAGGAATATTTCGTCGGCGTCAATCCACCCCCGTTGGTCGTTGCCAAGATCGAAGACCAGCAGGCCGTGAAAAACCTCGATGAAATCGTCCGCGAAGCCGACGGCATCATGGTGGCGCGCGGCGATCTCGGTATTGAGATTCCTTACGAGGAATTGCCCATCGTCCAGCGGCGCATCGTGAAGACCTGTTTGCATCACGGCAAACCCGTCATCGTCGCCACGCACATGCTCGAAAGCATGATTGATTCGCCCATGCCGACGCGCGCCGAGGTCACCGACGTGGCCAACGCCGTCTTCGAGCAGGCGGACGCGATCATGTTGAGCGGCGAAACCACTGTCGGAAAATATCCCGTGAAGTGCATCGAGGTGTTCAACCGCATTGCCGAACGCATCGAACGCAGCGGCGGCGCGAATTTCTATGAACACGCCGAACTCACCCAGGCGCGGCAAAAGGTCGTCAAGAGCGCCGTCGTCATGGCCAACGAACTCAAGGCCGAGGCGATTCTGGTGTTCACACGTCACGGCAGCATGGCGCGCTTCACCGGCTGGTTGCGTCCGCGCTACTCAAAAATTTACGGCCTGTGCGCCCGCGACAACATCGCCCGCGGACTGAGCCTGAGTTGGGGCGTCACGCCGATGGTCATCCCGTTCGACATGATCAATCCGCAGAACACCATCGAGTCCGCGCTGAAAATCCTGATCGAGGAAGGCCGGCTGAAAAAGGGCAACACCGTCGTCATCATCGGCTCGATTCTTGTCGGCGATCAAATCGTGGACGCCGTGCAAATGCGCGTGTTGAGCTAGACTGGAGCGCCGGTTTCCGAATCGGCGTGTTGTGCTTGGACACTCTTGCTTTGAACGTTTCAACTCCATTGCCGCTGCACGAATTCCACCAAAGCCTCGGCGCCAACTTCACCTTGGTGAACGGCGCCGAAGTCGTGGCGGATTACGGCAACGCGCTGGCCGAACACGCCGCGTTGCGGGAGTCCGCCGGGGTGCTTGATCTCAGTTTCCGTAGTCGCCTGTGCCTGACCGGCGCGGATCGCGTCCGCTTTCTCCATGGCCAGATCACGAATGACGTGAAGAAGCTGCGGGTCGGCGAAGGTTGTTACGCCGCGCTGACCACGGCCAAGGGAAAGATGCAGAGCGATCTCAACGTGTTTGTCCTTCAAGACGAACTCCTGCTCGATTTCGAGCCGGGTCTCACCGCGACCGTCGCCCAACGACTGGAGAAATACATCGTGGCCGACGACGTACAGGTGGTGGAGGTCGCGCCGCTCTATGGTTTGCTCAGCGTGCAAGGACCGCACGCCGCCGACGCCATTCGCGCACTTGGGTTGTTCGCTGAAATTCCGAATGGGCCGCTCGCCTCCGTGAAAGTCACCGACGCCACGTTAGGCGAAATCTATCTGATGAATCACCCACGACTCGGTATCGCGGGATTTGACCTGTTCGTCCCATCCGTCGCCTTGGCTGCTGTTGCCGACAAACTCATCGCCGCCGCGAAGTCGGTTGGCGGTCGCGCCGTCGGCTGGAGCGCTTTCGAGACGGCGCGCCTCGAAGCCGGCATCCCGCGCTTCGGCGTGGACATGGACGAGACGAATCTCCCGCAGGAATGTGGCATTGAAGCGCGCGCGGTGAGCTACCACAAGGGTTGCTACATCGGCCAGGAAGTCATCAATCGCATCCACAGCGTCGGCCACGTGAACCGCGAACTGCGCGGCCTGCGTCTCGCCGATGATTTGAAAACCCTGCCTGCGAAAGGCGACAAACTGTTCAAGGACGACAAGGAAGTTGGTTACCTCACGAGCGCCATTCATTCACCCACGCTCAAGGCCAACCTTGCGCTCGGCTACGTGCGGCGCGAGGCGAACGCGATAGGGACGGACTTGAAGTTGCGTGGCGGCGCAGGCGAGAGCGAAGCGAAAATTGTGGAACTGCCGTTCGTGAAGTGAGCTTTGCAACCTATCCTCTGATTAGGCCGCGTCATACGAGAATCTGTCGCGTCGCCCGGTCACACAAAACGTGGCCCTCCGTCTTCCGCCACTCGGACGCCGCTGGCCCTACTCTATACTCCGGGGCTTTGCCACCAGTCGATGCCCAAACAGCAGGACGGGCAAAAGAGCGCAGTGTGCCAAAGACCAGCCTCACAAGATCACGGAACTCATCGCGAGTATCCTCCCACCCAATAGCTACACGACCCGAGAGCAACACTGAATCATCGAGCCGCGACCGGCAGACCTGGAACACAACTCCAGAACTCGGACCATCAAAGCGGCCGGCCGGTCGCTGACGGCTTGGCAACTGGGGAAACAAGTCGGTGTCCCAGATGAAAGACCAAGGAGAAGAACACTGGGCGATAGACTCATGAGCGGGTGGACTCTCGGATGGCCACACTGAATCGTCCACAAACCGGATGCTGGGCCTCGTCTCACGCAACGCTTGGGACAGAGCGCCCTCATCCTCTGGTAGCAAGAAAGTTTGAACCTGCTTCTTCACGGCGTGGGGAGCGGCCTAACCTTATATTGAACCTTGATTTTGCAGTCCAGCGACCATCATGGCTTTGACGGTGCCCCTCGCCCAACATTTTGTCGAGCGCAAGTTGTGCTCGCGTTGGCCAGCGCCGAGATAGGCGCGCTACGGACCTTGGTCCGCAACATCCGGTCGGTGGCCGGCGTGCTCCAACGTTGCCGCGCCCGGGCGCGCTGCCTATGATGCTTGCCGGAGAGCTGGTTTGGTTCATAGAGGCGAACCGGGGCGGGCAATTGGGGCGGGGGATTGGGGATGAAGACATTTTTTGCAGTGGCGCTGCCATGGCTTTTGGCAGGGGTGCAATCGGTGGGCGCGGACACCACGCTGGTGTTCAACGAAATCATGTATCACCCGGCGACCAATGAGCCGGCACTGGAGTGGGTGGAACTCCACAATCAAATGGCGGTGGACCTGGACATCTCCAACTGGTCCCTCACCGGCGGCCTCAACTATCAATTCGCCTCCAATGTCGTGATCAAAGGCGGCGGCTATTTGGTGGTGGCTTCCTCGCCCAGCAACCTCCTCGCCGTCACGAGCGCCACCAATGTCTTCGGCCCGTTCACGAACCGCCTGGCCAACAGCGGCGAAACCCTGCAACTGCGCGACAACAATCGCCGGGTCGTCAGTGAAGTGAGCTACGGGGCGGACGGCGCATGGCCGGTCGCGCCGGACGGCTCGGGGGTTTCGCTGGCCAAGCTTGACCCGGGCACCGCCTGCAAACCCGCCGTCAATTGGACCTTCAGTTCGCAAGTGGGCGGCACACCCGGCCGGGTGAATTTCCCCACCCCGCCCGCCAACCCGACGCTCGCGTTCAATGAATTTTCCGCCGCCACGAATACGGATTACTGGCTGGAACTCGTGAATTCCGGTACGAATGGCGTCGCGCTCGGCGGATACGTCGTCGCACTGGACCGTTCGACCAACGCAACGACGGAGTTCGTGCTGCCCGCCACCACGCTGGCCGCGGGTGATTTTCTCGTCTTGCACGACACGACGCTCGGCTTCCATCCGGTATCTGGAGACAAGCTGTATCTGTTTGCTCCCGGGCACACGAGTGTGGTGGATGCCGTGTCGGTCAAAACCACCCCGCGCGCGCGTTCACCGGACGGCACGGGCGAATGGCTTCGACCAGCCACTCCCACGCCCGGCGCTTCCAACTATTTCACCTTCCATCGCGAGATCGTCATCAACGAGATCATGTACGAACATCAGGCGTTGCCGGCCACAAACGGTCTGCCACCGCAGCCGTCGGACGAGGAATGGATCGAGTTGTTTAACCGGGGCACGCACGCGGTGGACCTCACGGGTTGGAAGCTCAGCGGCGGGATCAGTTACAATTTTCCGGCGGGTAAAACCCTCGCGCCCGGGGCCTATCTGGTCATTGCCAACAATGCCGGGGCGCTGCAGCCGCAGTATCCCGCCGCCGACCTCCTTGGCAATTTCAGCGGCAAACTGGCCAACGGCGGCGACACGCTGGTGTTGGAGGATAACGCCGGCAATCCCGCCTGCCAGGTGACTTACTATCCGGGCGGAAGCTGGCCGGAGCGGGCCGCAGGCGGCGGATCGAGTCTGGAGTTGCGCGATCCCGCAGCCGACCTCATGCGACCGGAGGCGTGGGCCGCCAGCGATGAATCCAGCAAATCTGCCTGGCAAACCAACAGCTATCAGGCCGTGGCCCAAACCATCGTCGGCCCCGAGCAGTGGAATGATTTTCTCCTGGGCCTGTTGAGCGATGGCGAATGTCTGGTGGATGACATCAGCGTCATCGAGTCTCCGGGCACCGCGCCAGTTCAGTTCCTGGCCAACGGAAATTTTGAAAGCGGCGCCTCGGGCTGGCGCTTCCTCGGCAATCACGCTCAAAGCCGGGTCGAAGTAGATCCGGAGAATCCCGGCAACCACGTGCTGCACGTCGTGGCCACCGGACATCAGGAAGATTTGCACAATCACATTGAGACGACCTACCCAGCCGGGCGCAAGGTCGCCAACGGTCGCACCTATCAGATTTCGTATCGCGCGAAATGGCTGGGCGGCACCCGCTGGCTCAACACCCGGCTCTACTTCAATCGCGTGGCCCGGACGGTGGAGTTGCCGGCGCCGCAACTGAACGGCACTTTGGGCACGCAGAATTCCTGCTATGCAACGAACACCGGGCCCACGTTCAGCGAGTGCCGGCACACGCCGGTCGTGCCCGCCGTGAATCAGCCCGTGACGGTTTCCGTGCGGGCGCAGGATCCGCAGGCCGTCAGCTCGTGCGAAGTTTGGTGGTCGGCCAACGGCGCTGCCTTCGCACACGCGGCAATGAGTCCGCAGGTTCCCGGAGTTTATTCCGGAACCATTCCCGGATTCGCCGCAGGCACCTTGGTGCAGTTCTACGTCCGCGCAACGGACGGTCTGGGCGCCGCTTCGACCTGGCCGGCGAAGAGCACCAATGCCGGCGCGCTTTACGAGGTCAACGACGGCCAGGCGAATCTCAACAACGGCCACAACTTCCGCGTGCTACTCTCGCCCGCCAACTGGGCGTTGCTCCGCGCCGCGACCAATCTGATGAGCAGCGCGTTTCTTCCGGGCACGTTGATCTACGATGAGCAGCGGGCGTACTACGAGGTGGGCATCCGGTTGAAGGGCAGTCAGAGCGGACGCGTCGGTTCGCCCACGACTTCGCCGCCCAGTTTCCACATTGAGTTTCAACCGGATGATTTGTTCCGGGGCGTCCATCCCAATCTCCTGCTCGACACGTCGGGGCCGCCGGGTCTCGACAATCAGCAGGAAGAAATCCTCGTTTATCACCTGGCCAATCACGCGGGCGGAATCCCCAACGTCACCCCGGACATGTGCCGCGTGATTCCGCCGTACCAGACGAATTCCAGCGCCGGTCTCGCGGTGCCGCGCTTCGAGGATGAGTTCATTGAAACCGCCTTCCCCAATGGTGGCGCGGGCCAGCTTTGGCAATTTGAACTCACGTACTATCCCACCTCGACCAATTCCGCCGGCTACAAACTTCCCAGCCCGCAGGCCTTCTGGAGCACGGACATTACCTACCTCGGCGCGGACGAGGAGAATTACCGCTACAATTTCATCCTCAAGAATCACCGGGTCGAGGACGACTACCGCCGGTTCATTCCGTTCACGCGCATGATGTCCATGACCAACGGACCGTTGTTGGACGCGCAGTCGCAGCAGTTGATGGATGTGGATGAGTGGCTGCGCGTGTTCGCGCTCGTCTCGCTGGTGGGCGAGGGCGATTGGTACACGTTCGGCAACGACCACAACGTTCTGATCTACAACCGGCCCGACGACGACCGGATGCTGGCGTTGTTGTGGGATGCCGAGCACCTCTATTATCGCTCGGCGAGCGCGTCCCTGATCGGCAGCGCGACCGATTGGACGGATCTGGAAGCGCTCTACCCGGCCAACAAACGCCGGCTCTTTGCGCACGCACTCGACCTCATCGCCACCAGCTTCAACACCAGCTATCTCGGCTACTGGACGACCCATTACGCGAGCTTCGCACCGGGGCAGGATTATTCGCGCATGTTGAGTTACATCCCGGCGCGCACGGCGGCGGTGCAGGCGGAAATCAATGCCGCAGGCGGCAATGCCCCGTTCACACTCAAGACCTCGAACCTCATTACCAGCGCCAATAACCTCATCACCATTACCGGCACCGCGCCCGTGCAGGTTCAAGGGCTGTTGGTGAATGGCGTCCCATGGTCGGTCACCTGGCTTTCCTTCTCGAACTGGAGCCTCAGCGTGCCGGTGAGTCTCGCCTCGAATCTGCTGAGCCTCGTCGCCTGCGACGTGCGTGGGAATATTCTCCCGGGCTACAGCACCAATCTCATCGTCAACTACACCGGCTCGCTTCCGAATCCGGTCGGCAATGTCGTCCTCAACGAAATCCAATACCATCCGCCGCTCACCAACGCCAGCTACGTCGAACTGCGCAACACTTCGACCTCCATGAGCTATGACCTGTCGAACTGGCGGCTCAACGGGCTCGACTACACGTTTCCTCCCGGCGCGACGATTTCCAACGGCCAATACCTCCTGCTCGTGAAGGACCAAAGCCAGTTCATCAACGCCTACGACCGTTATCTCCCCATCTTCGACTACTTCCCGGGACAGCTCGATCCTGGCGGCGAAACGTTGACGTTGCTCATGCCCGCGGCGGACACAAATCTCCCGCCGGTCGTGGTGGACCAGATCAAGTACTCGGCCTTGGCACCCTGGCCAACAGCCGTGCCCGGACAATCGCTGCAACTCAAGGACCCGGCCCAGGACCATTTCCGCGTGGCGAACTGGGCCGTGGCCACCGGCACCCCGCGCGCCAGCAATTCCGTCAGCACCACGCTCGCCGCCTTTCCGCCGCTCTGGTTGAATGAAGTGCAGGCCCAGAACCTCACCGGCATCACCAACAGCGCCGGCCAGCCGGCGGCGTGGCTGGAACTTTACAATCGCGGCACGAATCCCGTTGTCCTCACCAACCTTTACCTCGCGGCCACTTACACCAACCTGACTGCGTGGGCATTTCCGTCCAATGCCGTCATTGCTCCGGGCGAATTCAAAATCATCTTCTGCGACGGCCAGCCGAATCTTTCCAGCACCAACGAACTGCACACGAATTTCCCGCTGCCGGCTGGCGCGGGCTCCCTGGCCTTGACCCGGCTCTCCGGGGCGTTGACGCAGGTGCTCGATTTTCTGGATTACACCAACCTCATTCCCAACCGCTCCTACGGCTCGTTCCCCGACGGCCAGTTGTTTGACCGGCAGCAGTTCTACTACGTCACGCCCGGCGGCCCGAACGACCGCCGAAGCGCACCCTTGACCGTCGTCATCAACGAATTGATGGCCGGCAACACTCACACCCTGCTCAATCCGGTCAATGGCAAATACAGCGACTGGTTCGAACTCTACAATTACGGGACGAACGCCCTGCTGCTCGACGGCTTTTATCTCACCGACGTGCTGACCAACGTGTTCAAGTTTGCGATCCCCGTCGGCTACGCCATCCCGCCCCATGGCTTCCTGCTCGTGTGGGCGGATGGCAAGGCGACCAACGGCACGCCCGACCTGCACACCACCTTCAAACTGGCCAAGGCCGGCGGCAGCCTCGGGCTTTACGGCGTGGACGGGGTGCCGGTGGATTATCTCAATTACGGCCCCCAGACGGACGACATCAGCCAGGGCCGGTTCCCGGACGGCGCCCTCGACACCTATTTCATGCCCGGCCCGACGCCGCGCACCAGCAATCTGCTCCCCAACACCGCGCCCGAGTTGGGCAGCCTCGCGAACCGGTTCCTGCACGCGGGCCAGACGCTGCAATTCACCGCCACCGCGACTGACGCGGAGAGTCTTTACCAAACCCTCGTGTTCGGCCTCGATCCCGGCACGCCCGCCGGAGCGTTCATCAATCCCACCACGGGCCAGTTCCTCTGGACGACGACCGGTATTCCGGTGCCCTCCACGAATGTCATCACCGTGCGCGTCACTGACAACGGCACGCCGCCCCTGAGCCACGCGCGTTCCTTCTTGATCACGGTCCTGGAGCGTCCGCTCGTGACTTGCGGTCCGCCATCTGGCAATCAACTCTCCCTGACTTTCGGCACCCTGCCGGGCCTGATCTATCAGGTGGAATTCAAGAACAACCTGGACGACCCGCTCTGGATGCCACTGGGCAACAATCTCACCGGCGACAGCAATGCCATCCAAGTCACCGACGACATCTCGAGGTTATCCCAACGCTTCTATCGCCTGAGGGTGTTGCCTTGAAGGTTGGGTGATGGAATTGATGGTGTCGGGCTTGGAATTGCAGCGCATTGTTTGTGAAGTAAGGCCCGCAGCCCCCCTTTGGTTGGCCCATGTCACCGCGTAATTCTCTCTGATCCATTCCAGATCAGGTCAAAAGCGCGTGGCATCATGAAGATGATAGACGCTTTCTCGCCAAGTTGCACCTGCGCTCTCCGCTTGCAGAAATACTCCCAGCAAGCAATCACGTTGAAGGTTACGAGCAGTAAGGCAAAAATCACCCACTGCCATACCTTGCTCTCCAACTTCAGACCGAGGGCGGACAGACCAAACAAAACTGCCATCGTCAGCATGACTACAAACAGTGATTGCGAACAAAGGCTCAAGACGATGAACACCAATCCCTCGATGACATTGCCGATGCGCTTGAGAATTCTCATGGTGTGGCCAAGTGGTCTACCAGCAAGTTGAATTTGCGCATTTGCATCCCGGCAAGTATCACAATTCCGACGGTGCGCCTGACCGAACACTTTGTCGAGCGAAAGTGTACTCACGTTATCCAGCGCCGCTCATTTCCCGACCGCTGCCAATTGTTCCGTGCTCGACAAATTCTCCAAGCACGCTCGCGTCTGCTCGTGCAATGCTTTGCGATCTTCTCCATCCAACCCCAATGGGTCAAACCGATACCGGTAGTGCAGCCGCAGCAATTCCTGCAACGGCCCGCTCAAACCGCACTGTCAAACGCCTGGCGAATCCAACCAATGACAGTGGCGTCCACCTGATCAGGTGCAGTCAAGTTGACCTTGTAGTCGCACATGCCTTTGGGCGGCAGTGCAAGCAGGCGGTCCGTGGCGGGAACGCCTTTCATGTTCAGGCCGACCTCCACCCGGGTATTGGTGGCCGGACCGACCATCGCAAATTGCTTTTTCCGTCGCAGGCTGAGGTAGGCTTTCTTTGGGGCAATCTCGAAATCGCCAAACCGCTTGATCTCACTCATCAATTTGTCGTGAATCGGACGCAAGATCGCCTTGGGCCCGGAATAATAACCGGCCACGATCGCGTCAAGCGATGCACCCTCGCCGCTGGCGGGGCCGGCGGAATTGAGCACGTGATGCACCAGCGTGTTGGCGTCGCCGTGTCCCATCTTCAAATCGCGCTTCAACATGTCGCGGATTTCGCCATGCTTGGTCAGTCCACTGGCCTTGACGATCTTCGCCAGTTCCGCCAGCGATTTGCCGGTGCGGGTTTCAATGTTCTTCAACTGGGAGGCCAAGGCTGATGCGGGAGTGCTCATGGAACGAACTTTGGCCAATTCGTGAACGTTCGCAAGTGTTTCCTTTCACTGCTGCCATCGGTTAGAAAATTCATTTCCCGTCCAACGCGAGAACCGGCGCCGGCTTGGACAAATCATCCAGACACACCCGCGTCTGCTCATGCAGTGCCTTCCGGTCGTCCTCGTCCAGCCCCAGCGGATCGAACCGATACCGGTAGTGCAGCCGCAGTAATTCCTGCAACGGCCCGCTCAAGCCGCTGAAGTCCGGCGTCATGGCCACCCGCCGCAGCCATTCGTTCAAGGGCTGGCTCGGTTCGCGCGGCACACCGCGCCGGGCGATCTCCTTTTCGAGCTTGTAGAAATCCGAATCCAATCCCGGATAGTTCGCCAGGAAGTCCTCGTCCGATTTCGGTTTCGCCTGCCGCCGCCGTCCACGCCGGAAAAGGATTTGATACAGCAGCAGCGCCAGCCCGGGGATCATGATCCACAACAGGTATTGGCGCAGTTTGCTTTGACCCCAGCGCAGTTTGGAGAACTCGAACATCAACCGCGACCACGCGTCGCCCAGCCAGCGGAACGGCGATTTGCCCTTCGCCTCCTCTTTCACCCACGAGGCCGGTGTGGTGTCGAAGTCGAGCCAGGTGTTCTCGGTCGGATCCCACACCAGCGTCCACGCGTGCGCGTCCCGCAATCGCACCACGTAACCGCTGCCCGACTCCTCATGCACCATGTAACCCGTGGCATAGCGCGCGGGGATACCGGCCCGCCGCAACAACAGCACAGTGGCCGTGGCAAAGTATTCGCAATGGCCGGCCCGGTCTTCGAGGAGAAACCGGTTCACGGGCGATTCCTCGGTCCGGCGTTTGGGAGGTTTCGGCTGCCACATCCGGTAGGTGAACCGGTCGCTGAAAAAGCCGGCCAGCGTCCGCAGCACCTCGGTCTGACTGCGCCCGCGCAGTTGCAGTTCTTCAATCACCTGATCCAGCGCGGCCTCTTCGTTCGGCCGCACTTCGAGGTCTTCATTGGTCAGCGGGCCCGTGTTCGGCGGCGCGTCAATGGTCGCGCCGGAACCGTAAAACGCGTCGAACACGACCAGGCCCGGCCCCTGGGCCATCACCGCGCCGGCGCTGTTGCGCTGCAACAAATACGCGGGAAGATTTTCCAGTCGCGCGGTGCCCGGGGGCAACGGCAGCAAACCCGCCGGCGTGTCGGACTCGTAGCCTTCCAGGTAACAGGCGATGTTGACCGCGGACAGGTTGGTCTTGCCGGGAAGCATCGTCCATTTCGCGCTTTCCTGCGGCGGATCCTCCTGCACGGACACATAATCGTTGCGCGAGGATCCGGCGTACCAGATCTGGCCGCGGTATTGCCGGTAGCTGGCCTCACGCAAATAGGCCGGCGCCGGCCCCGGGCCTTTCGGCTCCACCCGAATGACGATGGCATCGGAAAGTTTGATGTTCCCCACCCGGCCCAAGGCAGTCCGGGATTGGGAGGGATCCGAAGGCCGCCGCAGGAACCGGGTGATCCATTGCGGGCTGAGATTCTCGATGTAGCGCTGCATCTTGCCGATGCCGCGTTGTCCCAGAAAACCGAGCGTCACCGCCACCGCCAGCGCCATCAGCCAGATCGGCAGCGCGAACCGCCGCGAGCGATGCGCCCACAACGCCCACGTCAACAACGCACCGACGCCCCAGAAATACGACTGGTTCTCCGCCGGATGGAAACTGGCGGAAAACAACAAGGCCGAAAAATAGGTGAAGCCGATGTTCACGTTGCGCTCGGGCGGCAGCGGTTGGCCGAGGCGTTTCGCCTTTTTCCAGCGGCGTTGCAGGATGAGCGAAATGGTGGTGAGCGGGATGGCGTCGCGCGTGCTGAACGCCTGCGCCGCCAGGAACGGGAAGAAAATCATCGGCAGCCACCGCAACACGGACACGATGGTGCGCGCGCTGGAAATGCTGGCGTTGCGCTGGGTCACCAGGTTCGCGTCCTGAAACAGTCCGGCGTAGCTGGTGGGCCCTTCGTTGGCCGTGAACGCGTAGAGCACCGACGCGAGGAGCAGCAGCGCGCAAAACGTCCACACGCGGCGGAAGTCCTCGTCGGCCAGTTCCCAGCGCGCTTTGAAGACCAGCGCACTTTCGAGCAGGACGGCCATCAAAGCGCCCGGCAACAGGAAATCCGCCTGCCAGCCCCAGAAGAGCAGCGTCGCACCCAGCAGCAGTGGCGGCGGTTTCATGGGACAAGGTGGAAAGCCAACTCCCAACATTCAACATTCAACACCCAACATCGAAGTCGCCGACCGCACACTGGCGTCCGGCGTTCGGCGTTGAATGTTGGGGGTTGAATGTTCTTCACGTCAACTTCGCCAGTTGTTCCTCTATCCGCCCGATCTCCAGCGAATGCAAGCTTGCGGGTGTGTCCGCCAGCGGACCGGGGTCGAGCGGCTTGGTTTCGCCGGCTGGCCGGAGCACGATCACGATCACGGGCAGGCCCAGCACCTTGAGC
The DNA here is from genome assembly GCA_044225555.1 of Limisphaerales bacterium. Taxonomy (GTDB): domain Bacteria; phylum Verrucomicrobiota; class Verrucomicrobiia; order Limisphaerales; family JADLHS01; genus JADLHS01. The sequence continues at coordinate 356,287 of JBGAIM010000001.1, forward strand.
TTTTCCACGAAACGCCGGCGCAGTTCGTCCCAGTCCAGCAACACGCAGATGCAACCGCTGACCACGTTCGCATGTTCCAACACCGCCCGCTCCAGGGTGGCGAACGGCTGCTCGTGGCACGGTTGCACCGACGCCAGAATCTCCAGCATCTGGTCCGCGTGCGCCAGGCCGCGGCCCGCCGTAAAGCAATACGCCTCCGCACCCACGAACAAAAGGTCCAACAACGATTCCTGGGTCAGCACCGTGCAGGCGAACGACGCCGCCACCGAAACCGCTTCCTCGAACAACTCGCTCTGGGGCCGGGTCGTGAACGTGTCCAGCACCAGCGCGTGCCGGACAAAAAATTCATCCTCGAATTCCTTCACGATGGGCTTGCCGACCTTGGCCCAACTGCGCCAGTGAATGTGCCGGGGCGGATCGCCCCGCCGATAATCGCGCAAGGAAACAAATTCGTCGCTCTGGCCGATGTTCGACGCCATGGCCACGCCGCCTTGCTGGTATTTGAGCGAACCCGGCAGCGCGATGGGCGGGAGCGGATAACGTTTGGGCAACACCAGCACCGTCTGCGGCAAGGGCATTTTCCGGAGCGCGCGATACAGGCCGAACGGATCGGGCCGCGCAAAGGTCACACTCTCGAAACGCACCACGCCCCGGCGCCAGGCGGTCATTTCCACGGCCACCTCGCCCGCCTGTTGCGGCGGCAGCAGCGGCACGGTCGCTTCCTTCACCGTCGCAATCTTGAACGGATTGCGCAGCCGCGCCCGGTTGAGGCGGAAGGGTTTCGAGTGCCGGTTTTCATCCAGCTTGTAATCCCGCCAGGCCTTGAACCCGGGTCGCGGATCCGCGAGGTCCTCGATGAGCGTCAGGCCCGCCTGGCTTTTGTTGGTGAGATTCCGCACGGCGACGCGATAGGTGAAAGGTTGTCCCGCTGTGGCCACGCGTGGCAGCACCCGCTCCACGGAAAACGCAGCGCGAAACCAAAGACTGAACAGGAGCGCCAGCAACAACACCGCCAGCAACAAGGTGAATGCTTGATAACCAACCGCGTTCTCGACATCCAGTCCGGAAAACATCGCCACCATCACGCCGCCCAGCATGCCCTGACCCGCCAGCGTGTAACGCCGCTTGGTCCAATACGTGGACCAGGAGATGAACCGGTAGCCGCGATAGAGTAACTTGAAGACCAGGTTCATGGGGCAACATTCAACATTAAACATTCAACGTCCACCATCGAACTCACCGCCACTCTCCGGCGATCTGGTTGTTCGACGTTGAATGTTGGTTGTTGAATGTTTCCAAGCGCCATCTCTACCCTCCGCTCACGCCGGCACTTTGATCTTCTTGACCACCTCGTCCACCACGCCGCGCGCGGTCAGGCCCGAGAACCGCGCCTGGGGTTGCATCACGAGGCGATGGGCCATCACCGGCACGGCCAGTTCCTGGATCTGCTCGGGCGTGACGAACTCCAACCCGTCGAACAACGCCAGCGCCTGGGCGGCTTTCATCAGCGCGATGGAGGCGCGCGGGCTGGCGCCCAGTTGCACGCCGTTCCCGCTGCGCGTGGCGCTCACCAGGTCCACGATGTAACGCTTGAGTTCCTCGCTGATGCGGATGTTCTGCGCCACGCGTTTCAGCCCGGTCACATCCGCGAAGGTGGCGCAAGGCTTGAGATCGTCGAGCGGATGATTGCTGGCCTGCGCCGTGAGCACGGCTACTTCTTCGGCGGGTTGCACATAGCCGAGCGTGAACTGCATGGCGAACCGGTCCATCTGCGCCTCCGGCAGCGGATACGTGCCGCGAAACTCGACCGGGTTCTGCGTCGCGATGACGAAGAACATCTCCGCCAGATTCCGCCGCTCACCATCCACGCTCACCTGGCCTTCGCCCATCGCTTCGAGCAGGGCGGATTGGGTGCGCGGCGAAGCACGGTTGATTTCGTCCGCGAGCAGGATGTTCGTAAAGATCGGTCCTTCGTGAAAATGAAACAATTGGTCGCGCTGGCTGTAGATCGAAACCCCCAGAATGTCCGACGGCAACAGGTCCGGCGTGAATTGCACGCGCTTGAACCGTGCGTCAATCGAGCGCGCCAGCGCCTTGGCCAGCGTGGTCTTGCCCGTGCCGGGGAAATCTTCCAGCAACACGTGCCCACCGCTGGCAAGCGCCGCCAGCAATTTGCGGGTCGCGGCGGCCTGGCCTTGCATGACACAACCGATGTTGGCGGCGATCTTTTTGAGGACTTCGCGGGCTTCGGACAGATTCATCAATGACTCCTTGGAAAACGGAAACAGCGGATACCGGAAAAAGTTGCGGCGCGGACCGGCTGGCTGCCGGCTGCGTTCTGATTTTCCCCACGGTGCATCGCCGAAGATTAGCTTCAACTTCCGCCCACCGCGAATAAAATTCAGTCGCGCTGGCTTCAATTCTTCATGTCCAAACGCCGGTTCGTTTGCTTAACTCCCCGCATGGAACTGATCATCCGTCCGGACCTGGATGCCGCCGCGCGGTTAGTCGCGCGCATCGTGGCCAGCGAGGTCCGCGCCCATTCGCGTGCGGTGCTCGGCCTCGCCACCGGCAGCACCATGGAGGCGGTTTATCGCCACCTCGTCGGGATGCACCGTGAATCGAAACTGGATTTCTCGGGCGTGCGCACGTTCAACCTCGACGAATACGTCGGTCTTGCTCCGGAGGACCCGCATTCTTATCGCCACTTCATGAACGAGCACTTGTTTCGGCAGGTGAACATTGACTTGCGCAACACCCATCTTCCCGATGGCCGCGCCGCCGATCTCGGCGCGGAATGCCGCCACTACGAAACGTTGATTGCGGACGCCGGTGGAATTGATCTGCAACTGCTCGGCATCGGCAAGTCCGGCCACATCGGTTTCAACGAACCTTTGTCCGCCTTGAAGTCGCGCACGCGCGAGAAAGCACTCACGCCCACGACCATCAAACAGAACGCGCCCTTCTTCGGTGGCGAAGACAAAATGCCACGCCGCGCCATCACCATGGGTGTGGGTACGATTCTCGACGCCCGTCGCTGCCTCTTGCTGGCCACCGGTGAAGCGAAAGCCGACATCATCGCGCAAGCCGTCGAAGGCCCGATCACCAGCATGGTCACCGCGAGCGCGTTGCAACTGCATCCCAAGGCCACCGTCATCGTGGACGAAGCCGCTGCCGCGAAGCTGAAGGAGAAGGAATACTACCGCTGGATTTTCGCCAACGAGCCTGAGTGGGAGGAATATCGCTGAAAACTTGGATCGCCATCGCCGCCATGTCGCTCAATCGCGTCATTGGCAACGGCAACCAAATCCCCTGGCATCTGCCCGAGGACTTCAAGTGGTTCAAGGCCACCACGACCGGGCACGTCATCGTGATGGGGCGGAAAACTTTCGAGTCCATCGGCAAGCCGCTGCCCAACCGGGAAACCGTGGTGTTAAGCCGCTCGGCGTGGTCGCATCCGGGCGTGAAGACGATTCACGACCTGAGCGAACTCCCCGCCCCGGCCGCCCCCCGCCAGGTGTTCATCTGCGGTGGCGCGCAGATTTACGAACAGGCGCTGCCCTTGTGTTCCGAGCTGTTTCTCACCGTTGTTAAACGTGAGGTCGAAGGCGATGCGTTCTTCCCGAAGTTTGAAGACGAGTTCGAGCTGGCCGAGGAAATCCGCGACACGCCTGAGTTCAAGATTCTCCGTTACCGACGGCGGGCCGCCGCGTAAGTTCACTTCTTCTTGGTGGTCGGGCTGGCAGCGGGCTTGGGTTTGGTCGTCGGGGTGGCGGTCGGTTTGGGGACGGTCGTGGCGGTTTTGTTAGCCTTCATGAATTTCACCACCGGCCCGGCCATCAGGGCCTGCATGTCTGCGCATGCGGTATAGCCGGCGGGCGGCTCAAACTTCGCGGCGTCCGGCGACACGAACTGCACCTGCCGGAAACGCACGACCACCGTGTCTTCGCCCTCGCGCGTCATCACACACAGCGGGAAATCCCGCAACTCGGTCGCGTTCCACGCGGTCGCTTCATGCTTCTTGCCTTTTTCATCCGTGGCGACCACGCGATACTTCACGCACGCGTAGCCCTCCATCTTTTCGCGTGCGATCACCGTGCGTTCCATCTTGGCCGGCTTGCTGAATGCCTCTGCTTCCTCGGGCGGCATGGGCAGTTTCACCACCGATTGGAGTTTGGGAAACATCACACACGTCGCGCGCAGGTCCGGGCGGATGACGCTGACCACTTGGTCCAGGCCCAGCGGCTTGAGTTTGGCCACGGCGTCTGGCTGCTCGCGATTGCGCATGCGCGTCATGTCCACGTCCACCCGAATCCGGTTGCCGAGCCGCGCAAAGTTCATCGGCGTGCCAATGCGCTCCTGGTTGTCCTTGCCAAGCACTTGAGCTTCCATCTGCGCGGTGAAGGCGAAATTCGTCCCGAAGAGCCGGATCAGCGAAGCACTCACGCCCGGCGAACCGGGGCCGTCGAATTGCGCCCAGGCTGGCAGAACTCCCACAAAAGCGCACAGAACAGCTATCACCCGGCAAAAGCTCGAGGGGTTGAAACGGAAAGCATTCAACGCCCAACATTCAACATTCAACTTCCAATGAGCTCCTCCCTCCGAGGTCTTGGATGTTCGGCGTTGAAGGTTGAAGGTTGAATGTTCGCCCGGGTTCACCGAGGCAGATCGCACTTGGCGCACGTTCATTTCATCGCCGCCCACACGCGGTGAACATCATCATGATCATCGAGCGTCTGGAGGAATTCGCCCGCCTCCGCCTTTTGCGCGTCGGTGAGTTCCGGGAACTGTTTGGGCACATAGCCGAGTTCCGAGGTCACCACCGTCCAGCCATTGGCCGAAAGCCACTTGGACACCGTATGCACCGCCGTGCGCTCACAGATAAAGCGTGCGCCGCAAGCCTCGGCGGGGATGTCGTCGTTCTGTTCGTGGGTGAGCGGCTCGACTTCGTTCGCGCCGGCCTCGATGGCCGCAGCCTCGCGATCCGTGTTTGCGTCCGGATGATGCGCTTCAACGAGGCCGACATGATCAAAGAGGAACTTGTTGCTGCCCGCCGTGCCGAGTTGGCCTTTCTTGAACAACACCCGAACCTCGGGCGCGGTGCGGTTCACGTTGTCGGTATAGACCTCGACAATCACCGCGACCTTGTGCGGCGCGTAACCCTCGAAGACCACGTGCTCCATGATGAGCTTCTCGCCGCCAATGCCCGCGCCCTTGTTGATGGCGCGCTGGATGGCGTCCTTGGTCACGCTTTCCTTCTTCGCCTTCTCCACGGCGGTGAAGAGGCGCGCGTTCATGTCCGGGTCCGCCCCGCCCATTTTGGCGGCCACGGAAATTTCCCGAACGAGTTTGCCGGTCGTGCGGCCCTTTTTGAGCCCGGCGACCAGACGTTTTGCGTGCAACCATTGTCGTCCCATGCGCCCAGCCTAGCGATGCGCCGGGGTGCGGACAAGTCGAGGCTTGCGCGAAATTCCATTTCCAAGCTTTGACCGCCTCCACAATTTCTGGCAGGATTGCCACCGTCATGAAAGCGACGGCACTGTTCCTGATCCTCCCCCTGGCCCTCATGTTCAACTCCGCAGCGCAGGAAAGACTCTCCTACCCCGATCTCGTCAAGCGCCTCTACGACCTTGAACAACTGGCCATCGTGCCGGCGCCGGGGGAAAGCACCGCCCAATTCTCCAGCTACGACCGCGCCAGCCGCTACGTCGAGCAGACGCGTAAATACGTCGGCTGGGACGCCAATGGCGACGGCGGCGGCATTATCCGCAAGGAAGGCGACTCACTCGTTCTGGCCGAAATGTCCGGCCCGGGCTGCCTGTGGCGCATCTGGTCCGCGGCGCCAAAGTCCGGACGCGTCCGCATCTTCCTCGACGGTGAAACCAACGCCGCCATAGACCTGCCGTTCAAGGAATATTTCTCCGGCCAGACCGCCCCATTCAACCAGCCCGCGCTGGTGCACACGGTTGCCCAGGGCTGCAATAACTACACCCCGATTCCCTATCAGAAATCCTGCAAGATCGTCGCCGAGCCGGGCTGGGGTGATTACTATCAGTTCGTTTACACGACTTTCCCCAAGGGGACCGCAGTGCCGACCTTTCGCTCGGAATTGAGTGCCGAAGACGACGCGGCCTTGGACGCGGCGAACAAAATCCTCAGCCAGTGCGGCCCGCGAGAATTCCCGAACGGCCACGCCAGCGTCAGTGGCAATGGCTTGCTCAGCGGTAACGAAGGCCAGGATGTCGCCAAACTCGACGGCCCGGGTGCCATCAGTTGCCTTCGTATCCGTTTCGATCCGCCGCTCACGCCCGCCGACCGAGACGTGTTGCGCGAAATCATCCTCCAGATCAAATGGGACGGCGAAAAGTCCGCGAGCGTGTGGACGCCGCTGGGAGATTTTTTCGGCACGGCTCCCGGCGCGAATGCTTACCGCTCCTTGCCCTGCGGCTACACGGAAGACGGCTGGTTCTACGCCAACTGGTTCATGCCGTTCACCAAATCCGCCGAGGTCACCATCCGCAATGAAGGCAAAACCGAACGCCGCTTGAAATACGAAATCTATCAGGATGAACTCAAAGGTGACCCGAAGCGTTACGCCCGATTCCACACCAAATGGCATCGCGATGAGTTTCTGCCCACGCAAATCGAACGCCAGATTGACTGGCCGCTGCTCAAGACCAAGGGGCAGGGGCGCTTCGTCGGCGTGATGTTGCACATCTGGAATCCGCGCGGTGGCTGGTGGGGCGAAGGCGATGAGAAATTCTTTGTGGACGGCGAGAAGTTTCCCTCCACGTTCGGCACCGGCTCGGAGGATTACTTCGGTTACGCATGGTGCAATCCGTCCCTGTTCCAGCACGCCTTCCACAATCAGACGCACAACGACGGCAACAACAAGGGCCACGTCTCCGTCAACCGCTGGCACATCGCCGACCAGATTCCGTTTCAGAAATCCTTCGACGGCTGCATCGAGAAATACTACGCCAACGCGCGCCCCACGCTCTACGCCTCCACGGTCTTCTGGTATCTCGCCCCCGGCGGTGACGATCCTTATTCGCCGCTGCCATTGTCCGAGCGCCTGGGCTACTATGTTCAGCCGGTGCGCAAGAAAACTCCCGGCGTGTTTGAAGGCGAATCGCTGACCGTGCTCTCGAAGACCGCCGGCAATCCGGAGGAGCAGGACATGATGCCGTTCGGCGAGAAATGGAGCAACGATGCGCACCTCTGGTGGACCGGCGCCAAACCGGGCGACAAACTTGAACTTGCCCTGCCCGTGGAAAAAGCCGGCAAATACGATGTGCGCACCCAGCTCACCAAGGCCGTGGATTACGGCATCGTCCAGCTTTCCCTCGACGGCGAAAAACTGGGCGACCCGGTTGACCTCTACCACCGCGAGGTGGTGGCCACCGGCGAATTGACCCTCGGCACGCGCGAACTCTCCGTCGGCGAACACAAACTCACCGTCGAAATCACCGGCGCGAACGATCAGGCCGTGAAAAACTTCATGTTCGGCTTGGATTATCTGAAGCTGGTTGCTACCAAGTAAGCCATGAAATGTCCGGCGTGTTTCAATGAGTTGACCGAAATCAAATTCGGCGGCGTGACCGTGGACGTCTGCGAAGGCGGTTGCGCCGGCATCTGGTTTGACGTCTTCGAACTCCAGCGGGTGGACGAACCGCATGAAGTCCCCGGCGAACATCGCTTGCGCGTCCAGCGCGATCCCCATCTCCAGGTGGACTTGTCCCGCCGCCGCGATTGTCCCCGTTGCGACGGCATCAAACTCCAGCGCCATTTCTTCAGCGCGAAGAAACAGGTCGAGGTGGACCAGTGCCCCAATTGCGGCGGCTACTGGCTGGACGAGGGAGAACTCGAAAAAATCCGGGCCGAGAAGAACATCACCGCCAAGGTTGCTGAAGCCAGCGGGGCGGGTCTATCCATGGAAGCCATCCGTTTCCTCTACCGGCAGAAGCTGGAACAACGGCCGCCACCTTGATCGGCCAGGAGTTGTTTACCTGAATCATGCGCTACGTGCTCAAACAAAAATTCTGGTCGTGGGGCGACGATTTCTCGATCAAGAACGAAGCGGGCGAGGATGTTTATTTCGTGGATGGCCGCGCTTTCAGTTGGGGCGACAAACTTTCCTTCCAGGACGCCAGCGGCCATGAACTCGCCTTCATCCGGCAGAAACTGTTGTCGTGGGGACCGACGTACGAAATCGAAGTCCACGACCGGCTCGTGGCTGTGGTGAAGAAACATCTCTTCACCCTGTTACGCTGCAAGTTCACCGTGGATGTTCCCGGACCGGACGACCTCGAAGCACAGGGCGATTTTCTGGATCACGAATACGCCTTCGAGCGGCAGGGGCGTGCCGTGGCAAGCGCCAGCAAGCGTTGGTTCAAATGGACGGACACTTATGGCCTGGATATCTCGGACGGTGAAGATGACGTATTGCTGCTCGCGAGTGCCGTGGTCATTGACATGGTCTGCCATCAGGAGAGCAAACGGGACTGAGAGCACCCCGTTCCGTCGGCCCAGAATCGAATTGCCATCCGTCCCCCCTCCCGTTACCGTCCCACCTGTAAGAACTGACGTGAACCACGCGACGACAACTACGATTTAGCGTTCATCTCCTGATGAGATGAACGCCCACGCCTCTGACCGCAAGTCCGGGGCGTTTTTGTTTCTGGAATCAACCACGGATAAGCACTGATGAACACGGATATGAAGCCCCTCACCCGGCCTTCGGCCACCCTCGCCCCATCGGATGGGGAGAGGGATGGGGTGAGGGGATATCCGTGTTCATCAGTGCTTATCCGTGGTTAAGAAAGAATTTATGCCCGACGAAAATCAGCAACCACCGAATCAGCCCAATCCGGAGCGCAAAACTCTCGACGACCGCGCGAAGATGACCGAGCTCGAGCGCATCCGGCACTCCTGCGCCCACGTCATGGCCACCGCCATCCTGCGGCTATGGCCGGACGCCCAATTTGCTTACGGCCCCCCCGTCGAGAACGGCTTTTACTACGACCTCGAATGCTCCCACCGCATCTCGCCCGAGGACTTCGAGAAGATCGAGGCCGAGATGAAGAAGGAGATCAAGGCGAACAACGTCTTTGAGAAGTCTGAGGTCACCCGCGATCAGGCGATAAAGGATGCGGAAAGCGGCCGCCTCGGCGGTTTGGCCGAACGCGCGGGTAACGCCAGCAAGTTCAAGCTAGATTTGCTCAAGCAGATTCCCGAGGGCGAGCCGATCTCCTACTACAAGAACGGCGATTTCATCGACCTCTGCGCCGGGCCGCACGTCATGCGCACCGGCAACATCGGCGCGTTCAAGCTCACGAGCGTGGCCGCCGCGTATTACAAGGGCGACGAAAAAGGCCCGCAGCTCCAGCGCATCTACGGCACGGCGTTCAAGAACAAGACCGCCATGGACGAGTATTTCAAGATGCTCGAAGAGGCCAAGCGCCGCGACCATCGCAAGATCGGTGCGGAGATGGGGCTGTTCGCGATTGACACCGAATACGTCGGGCCGGGCATGCCGCTGTGGTTGCCCAAGGGCACGGTGCTCGTCGAGGAACTGGAAAAGCTGGCGAAGGAAACGGAATTCGCCGCCGGCTACGTCCGCGTGCGCACGCCGCATCTGGCCAAGGAGAAGATGTATAAGACCTCCGGGCATTTGCCGTATTACGCGGAGAGCATGTTTCCGGCAATGGAGTTTTTTGAAAATGACGCTGAACGTGCGGCAAAGCAAAAGCTCCAACAGGAATTGAAAGAAGCTGAACAACACCTTGCTCGCTCCAGCGAGATGTTGCGTGAAGCTGAATCGAAGGTTGCAAGCGGCGCACAAGATGCGGATTGGGCAAAGCGACTTGAAGGCGCTCGTGGTGCGTCTGCAAGTTGTGAAAGCAGAATTGAACAACTGAAAGCTCAGTTGGCGCAGGCAGGCAGCACTTATTACCTCAAAGCCATGAACTGCCCGCATCATCACCGCATTTTTGCGGCTGAGCCGCGCAGTTATCGCGACCTGCCGTTGCGCCTCGCGGAATACGGCTGCTGCTATCGCTACGAACAGTCGGGTGAGTTGTTCGGCCTCATGCGCGTGCGTTCGCTCAACATGAACGACGCCCACATCTATTGCACCGAGGACCAGTTCGCGTCCGAGTTCAAGGCCGTGAACGACATGTATCTGAAATATTTCAAGACGTTCGGCCTCGAAAAATATCAGATGCGCTTCAGCACGTCGTCGCCGGAGGGCCTGGGCAAAAAATACGTCAACGAACCGGAGTTGTGGAAGAAGACCGAGGACATGGTGCGCCGCGTGTTGCAGGAGAGCGGCATCAATTACGTCGAGGTCTCGAACGAAGCGGCGTTCTACGGGCCGAAGATTGACGTGCAGGTGTGGAGCGCCATCGGCCGCGAATTCACCATCGCCACGAACCAGGTGGACTTCGCCGTGCCCGGGCGCTTCGGCCTGACCTATCGCGACAAGGATAATTCCAACAAGACGCCGCTGTGCATCCATCGCGCGCCGCTCGGCACGCACGAGCGGTTCATCGGTTTCCTGATCGAACATTACGCCGGCAACTTTCCGCTCTGGCTCGCGCCGGATCAGGTGCGCGTCATCACGCTCAACGACGATCAGGCGTTGATTGATTACGCCCAGCCCATCGTGAACGAACTCCGCGCGAACATGGTCCGCGTGGATTCCGACTTCAGCGCCACGCCCTTCAAAGCCAAGATCGCCGACGCCGAACAATCGCGCGTCCACACGATGCTGGTCATCGGCGGACGCGACCTGGAAGCTGGCGCAGTGAGCGTGCGTCTCCACCACGGCGGCCCGCAAGGCGCGAAGCCGAAGGCGGAAGTCATCGCGCAGATCCTGGCGGACATCAAAGAGCGAAAGGCGTAGCGGCGCTTCGCAGACAAGCTGTCTGCGACACAGCAGGTTGACAATCTGCGTTACGGAAACCTGCCGCTGCAAAATCAGAGGCGCGGTGTGGCTGGTGTAGTAGCGCAGACTGGTAGTCTGCCGTGTCGCAGGTTGGCAACCTGCGGGGCGTCGCGATCTATTGACGCGCCGATTGTTACCACGCTCTGCCGACTGGCAGTCGGCGAAACAGCAGACAGACTGTCTGCGCTACCTTGTCGAAGACTGCGCCGCCGGGTTATTCTGCCAACCTGGCCATGAGCTGCTCCATTTCCAATCTTCCGGCGCTTTGCATAAACCTGCGTTCACCGGATTCATCCGAATGTAACGGCATATGCGCGCCTTCTCGTCATCGTGGCGAATCCAGTGATCGTAGGACTCACGTTGCCAAAATGTTTCTCCGGTTCGATTGAGAATCAAATTGGCCTGCCGCGCGGTGTGACGCTTCCGGCTCTTGAGGATTTCACTCAAAGTGAAATTTGGCCTTGGCCACAGCACAAGGTGAACGTGGTTCGGCATCACGACCCAGTCATCGAGCAAATAGTGCTGACCGTGAAAATGTCGGAGCGCGTCCGCCATCATGTCCGCGATCTCGGGATGACGCAGGTGACATTCGCCCGCGCCTTGGTCGAGGTAACGCTCAATCTGGCGGCGGAGTTCACGATGGACTTCCTCCGTTTGCTCGCTCGTTGCCTTGGGCGAAATACGTTTCAAGCCTTCGGCACGTTCGCGCTCGAACTGGAGCAGAACTCTTTTCGGCAATGAATCCACCAGCCGAAAAGTGACGAAGTAGGACGCGCCCTAGCGTTTGACGTGCGGCAGGTAGCCACGAGAATGAATCCCGGCGCGGAGTGGATTGGGGGATTCGTCCGGAACGCCGGCGGCGCGCAATTGAAACTTCACACGCTCCAAACCGCGATTGGGTTCGTCGGGGGTCACGGCCAGATCGTATGAACCTGGACTAAGATTGGCAACGCGCCGTAGCGCAGACTGACAGTCTGCTGTGTCGCAGGTTGGCAACCTGCGGAAGGGGAAGACCGCCGACTACCAGTCGGCGATACAGCAGACAAACTGTCTGCGCTACAGCGGTCAAGGCGCCAAGCCGAAGGTGGAAGTCATCGCGAAAATCCTTGCGGAAATAAAACAGCAGACGGCTGATGCGGGCGTTAACTGCTGTTCCCAGCATCAATCTCGAAGCGGCAAAATAGCGGGCGCCAAAATGGTTAATAGCCGTCCGGGACTTCCTCGACGGTGTAGAACATGGCCGGCGCGGATGGTGTGATGGTGTAGTTTTGAATCCCACTGTCAGTAGCAGTGATTTCGGTGAGGGCTACAAATGGTGACTTCAGGTTTGGCACGGCGAAAATCCGATAGCGCCGGCCGGCGAGGGCGGTCCAACTGAGTTGCACGCCGCTGGCAGAGCGAATGCCGGTGGAGACGAAGGCTGGTGCGTTGGTGCCCGAGTTTCCACTGATGGTATCCAGATTCCAATCGTTGAAACGATACGCCTTGGGCAGCCCGGAGGTATTACGATAGAAGGTGTAATTCCACGAAATCTTCAAGGGCGTCAGCGAGACACTTTCAGATGGAACACCGCCTCCGGCAGTCAAGCTGTACGAGGAAATAAGGATGTTCGTGAGATTGATTCGGAGGTATCGGGTCTGATCGTTGCCTAATTGGAACAGGTCAATCGCCCCGCTGTTGATGGTGTTGCCACCGCCACCGGCCGCGAGCAAGGCGAGCAGGGGCGATCCGGAATCCAGTAGTTTGCTAACAGTGAACTCAGAAAATGACGGTGGGGAAGCGGTTCGGCCACTACCACCACTTGAAGTGATGGAACGGCTCACGCCCTGTTGAAGCGAATTGAGAGCCATCCACCCAAAGCGATTGGTGTCGGTAACGGAGCCAGTGACGCCATCCAACCGAAGAAAGATTTGGCCGGAGGCAGGATGGAATCCCGCCAGCAGCAGGCCGCAGCTCAAAGCGATGAACCGGCAGAATTTCATCTAAGGCCTAGGGAAGTGGCGCTTGTTTAGCCAAGTCCCAGCCCATGGAAGACGATGCCTTGCCAATCGCCTTCCCTGTGTCGTCCATGTTTTGATAGACCCAGGTGATCTTCGTATAATTGAGGGAGAGGCTTTCCGAGGGGACGCCCCCGCCGCTGCTGGCGCTGTAGCCCGAAATATAGACCTTTTCCAGAGTGAGTGTGTACAAGGCGAGCCCGGTGGTACTATGCTTGATGGTGATAACGCACGTTGCCGTACCGTCTCCGTTGGCGGCCAACATGGCCAACTGAGGTGAGGCGGAGTCCATCAATTTGGTGATGACTACTTCCGAGAATGACGGCATAGAAGCGTCACGGGTGCCACCTACCGGGGAGCTGATCCCTCTTCCTTCGCCCCATTGCAGCGAGCTGATTGGGAGGTTGGTGCCAACGCCCGTAAAAGTCAGGACCATGTCGTAAGCGGCCTGACTGCACAATGGCAGGCCCATCAACGCACCCAAAACCAGAAGCAAGAAAACAACCTTTGAAGTCTGAGTCTTCATCGCCGAACAATATTTTGTTCCCCATTGAAGTCAAGCCTGCCGGATGGACTCACCATTCCCATCCCGCAGAGCTCGTGAAGCCACGACGGATAGTTCTTTCATGCCGGATAATCCCTTGGCTAAGCTCGTCGCCTTTGAAGTATCTGCGCACGTCGTTGAGTTATGCCTTTATCTTTCTGACCGGAGCTTCGGCCCTGGTCTATGAAGTAATCTGGCAGCGTTATCTCACGCGGCTGACCGGCAATGACAGCCTGGCCACGGCGCTCATTCTGGGCATTTTCCTCGGTGGACTTTCCGGCGGCTATGCGCTGAGCGGCTGGTTGAGCCAGCGGTCCAAGCAACCGGCTCGGGTTTATGCGCTGCTCGAAGCCGTGATTGGCATCTGGGGACTGCTCTTCCCGTCGCTGTTCGCCATCGTGTCGTCCGCTTCGCAAACCTGGAGCTTCGCGCCACCGGGCTGGCTGCTATGGGAGGGCACGCTGGTCACGATTGCTTTGATTGGATTGCCGGCAATCTGCATGGGCGGCACGGTGCCATTGTTGACGCGGGTGATGGCGGATTCGCTGGCCGGAGCGACCCGCATTCATGCCCGGATTTATGGGACGAACACGGCCGGTGCTTTCCTGGGGGTTATGGCGGCGGGCTACATTTTGGTCCCAACTCTTGGCTTGCCCGCGTCGTTGCGCGCCATGGCGGCGATCAATCTGGTCGCGGCGGCATACTTTTTCTTGGGACAATTTTCCGGGGCCACTGATAACTCACCCAGCGATGGCGAGGCTAATTCTGATGCGGTGGCGGCAGGAAAGAGCCTGGATCGTCCCTTTCCAGTCGGTGTGCTGTATGCCATCGCCGCCCTGAACGGCGCGGCGGTGATGGCGTTGGAAAATGTGTTGATTCGGATCACGAATCTGACCCTCGGTTCGTCGTCGTATTCGTTTTCGTTGCTGGTCGGGGTTTTTGTCTTAAGCCTGGCGTGCGGGAGTTTTGCGGTGAGTGCGTTGCGAAGGTTGCCACGCGGATTGCTCTTCGGCACACAAGCCGTCGCCCTCGGGGCGTGGTGGCTGGTGTTCGTCACAGTGGATGCCTGGCCCTACACGGCGCATCTGTTGCGCGCGGCTTTTCAAGGCAACGGGATTGGGTTCTGGCTTTTTCAAGGCGCGACGCTGCTGAGCCTGCTCGCAGTGCTCCTGCTGCCGGTGGGGTTGCTGGGGGCAACAATCCCTTTGGTCTTCCACGAACTGAAGCGGGACTTGCGGCTGGTGGGCTGGCACAGCGGCAAGATTTTCTCCGCGAATGCCGCGGGCTGTGTGATCGGGAGCGTAGTTGGCGGCTGGCTGCTGTTTTATCCGCTCGACAATCCGGGCGTGCTCGCCAGCGGGTTGCTTTTGGTGGCGCTCTCCCTGGCTTTGGCCGCGTGGCCGCTCGGAAATTTCGCCCGGCTCGGCGCTTTGAGTTTGCTGCTCGGCGCGGCCTTCCTGGCCTGGCAGCAACCGGCTTTTGACAAGCGCCGGTTTGCCCATGGGACGTTCGGCCTGGATCAGTTGACTCCTGACAGCCCGGCGGGCACCGCCGCGGTGATTGCTGAATCAACTTCGGGTGGCGGAAGGGCGAACACCAATCCGTTGCTGCCCGGCCTACCGTTTCCGGTGGCTGAATCGACACCACCCACCAATCCTTCGCTGGCCATCATGGTGAATGGCAAACCCGACTCCCATACCGAGAAGGACAAGCAGACCTTGAAGTTGTCGGCGCACATTCCCGCGTTGTGGGCTGAAAGCCGATCCAAGGTGATGGTCATCGGGCTCGGCACGGGCGTCACGACCGGGGAACTCACGCTGTATCCCGACGTGAAGCAAATCGATGTCGCGGAACTGTCTTCCGGTGTGGTGGACGCCTTGCCCTGGTTCGCAGGCTTCACCCACGATGTGCAAAACGATCCGCGTGTCACGATCCATCTGGGCGATGCGTTCCGCGTGCTGGGTCGCAGCCAGGAACGCTGGGACATCATCATTTCCGAACCGAGCAACGTCTGGCTCACGGGCGTGGACTTGTTGTTCAGCCGCGAATTCTACCGGCTCGCGCACGAACACCTCACGGACAACGGGGTTTTGCTTCAATGGGTTCAGAAGTACGCGATGGACCCGCAGACATTCGGCATCCTGATCAACACGCTGCGTTCGGAATTCGCGCACTGCTGCATCTACCAGGGAGAACCCGGCGATCTGCTCGTGCTCGCTTCGAAACGCCCATTGACGGTGGCGGATCAGGATCGCGCGCGAGCAACGCTGGCCGGAAACCACGCCGTCCGCGAGTCACTGGCAGAGATCGGCATTAATTCATTCGAGGATTTGCGGAAACGGGAGCGAATGGGTTTGTTGCTGGTGACCGGACCATTGGCGAGGATCGGTGTAGAAACGCTTGATCGCCCCCGCGTCCACTACCGCGCCGGGCGGGCGCGGTTCATCGGCGCGAACTTGGCCGACGTGACGGGCGATCCGTCCGCCCCGGATGCCGTCTTTTTTTCGAGCACAGTATTTGACCAGACCGTCCAAGTGCAGCTGCAAACCAACACCGCCGCACTGTCAGTTCCACCGGACAAATAGGCGCGACTCCGTGTGACAAGTTAGAAGCAGGACGGTGGGCGTCTGCCCACCATGGCAGCCCACAGGGCGCAAAGCCCAAGGCGGAGGTCAGCGCGCAAATTCCGGTGGAAATCAAACAGTTCAGAGAGTTAATCACCCTTCAAAGAACACTCAAGAGCAACCCGCCACTGGAATGCCGTGGCGCAATCCCAAGACCGGGGCCAGGTGAATATTGTTACTGCTTTCCGGTGGCGGAAATACTATCAGTCTGCGGGCTCAGAATCAGAACCGCATGCGCTCCGATATTACAGATTTCCTGGTGGCGGCCGGCTTGTTTGCCGGCTTGGTGGGTTGTTTGGAATTGTGGTGTGTGCTGGGACGCCGGGTGCGGCGGCGCCGCGGCGAACCGTTGGATCAACTCGCAAACATTCAAGGCGCCACGCTCGGCTTGCTGGCGTTGTTGCTCGGTTTCAGTTTTGCCCTGGCGGCTGGGCGGTTTTCGGATCGCGTGCAGTTGATTGTGCAGGAGGCCAACGCCATCGGTACGGCCTGGTTGCGTTGTGATGTCCTTCCCCAGGAGCCGGAGGCACAAGTCCGCGAGCTGCTTCGCCGGTATGTGGAGCAACGCATCGCGCTGTACGACGCCACGGTCGAGGCCACCAAACTCGCCGCCATCGCCGAATCGGAGGTGCTCCAGGGGAAGATGTGGGCGATTGTTTCGAGCGCCGCCCAGTCCACGCCCGCACTCGCCAATGTCCTTTTACCGCCATTCAACGAGGTGTTCGACCTGCACGGCAGCCGCATTGCTGCGTCGCGGCGGCACATGCCCGGCATGTTGATGGCTTTGTTGCTGGCGTGTTCCGCAGTTTCGGTGGCGGCGGTGGGTTACGGTTGCGGCGTGGCCGGCAAGCGCAACGCGGTGCTAACCACGGCGCTGAGCTTTCTCATCGCCGGCACACTCTGGGCCATCATTGATATGGACCACCCTCGCAAAGGGCTCATCCGCGTCGGCCAGCAGCCGATGCTGGACTTGCAGCGGAGTTTGGAAAAATCTCCGCCCGCGGCTCACTAGCCGATGGGTTTCAGAAACTCAAAGCCACGCCGATGCTGTAGCCGGTCAACGGCCCTTCCCAATAGTAGGCGCCGCTGAGCACCAACTCGCTGAGCGGCTTCACGGCGTGCGGCATGCCAATGCCAATCCCCGCCCGGGCTTCGTAGAAGAAGTCCACAAATTCATCGGTGGTGACATCGCCGGCCAGATCATATCGCGCAAACTGCGCGAATGGCCGTAGCGGAAGTCGAAAGATGGCCCACGACGAGCGGTAGCTTACCCCCACCTCGTTCTTCCAAACCTGGGAACTGGAGTGCAGGTTGATATAGCTGTTGTTGTCGTGCAGATCCAATAACTGAAGAAAGGTGTAGCGCGATTTCAATTGGAAGTCCCACCGGCCCGCGCTCCACACCCCGCGCGCCTCCAATGACGGGGAGATGGTCAGGACGTCCGCATGCCAATTCTCGATGATGTTCGCGGTCGGATCACTGGGTGGGACGGGGCGATTGTAATCCTGCCAGAGATGACTATAGGCAAGCATGAGGCGGGGCGTCAGATACAGCCAGTCACAAACTTTCCATTCCACTCCACCACCAGCGGAAAGGGTGTAACCGCGAATGCTGAATTCACCGTTTGGCGGGCCGAGCTCTGTCACATCCTCGTTCAGTTTGAAATATCCATAGTAACCCTCGACCAAGGGGCGAAGCCCATTGGTCGGGCTGCCGAACTTGTAGTCAAGCGGGAGTTTGAAGGTGGAGAAATCAACGTCATCCGGCCCGGGGTTGTCGTAGTGAAAATCACCGGCGGCAATCGTGTTGGCGGACGAAAAAACATCGAGCAGGGTGGCGCCGGATTTGGCGATTTGATTGTTCAGATTTTGCACCGCTACCGGATCCGGCTGTGCCAGGCTGACGGTCAGGCCGAAGGTAGCAACCATCAAAACAATGAAACAGGTCCGGCTTATTGGCCGGATGAAGGCACTTGGAAACTCGGTTGGCGACGGCACCTGATTGGCATCATGTGGCACCCCCGTCCGGAGAAACAACGAAAATCGAAACCGCGCTCAGGCAGGCGGCAATTACTGATTGAAGCTTCGCTTGTTTGAAGTATTATCCGCTCACCGAATCAGAAGCTCACCGCCGGGGTGAGTTGTTGCCCGAAATCATTGTCGTAAATCATTTATGAAGAACTTGTCTCTTGGCTCGAAGTGTCTGCGCGCTACAGCCTCCAACTTGGGAATCGCTTTGCTCACGCTGGCCCTTCTGCCGGCGGCTCAGGCTCAACCCGTCATCAGCAACGCCCCCGGCTACGTCATCACATGGGACAGCACTGACGGCGTGAACCCGACGACGCCCAACGTGCCTACGAACATCGCCAACGCCTCGCAGGGCGCGGTCGCCTTTGCCAGCGGCCAACTCGGGCCGCAGATTGGCGCCGCTTGGCATTACGCCACCAACCTGAACGATGGTTTCTATGGCAACACCCAATCCTGGATCGGCGGCACGAATGATCCGACGCCGTGGTTCGCTGGCATTCATTTGACCAACAGCGACCTCGTGCCGCTCACCGGCATCGCTTGGGGGCGCGACAACTCCGGGGCTTCGCAGGATCGTTGTCTCGGCACGTACACACTCGAAGTTTCCACCAACACCTCCTTCACCACCAATGCGGCGGACTGGATCACGCTCGGCACGATCACCTACACCAACACCGCCTCCGGCTTCCGTCCCTGGCTGCGGCATCGCTTCAGCCTCGCGCGCGTTAATGCGGGGCCGGTCCTTGCCCGGAACATTCGCCTGCTCGTGCCCGGCTCAGGCCTCGATGCCAACGGCACGGCGATTGATGAGATCGAACTCTTCCGCTCGGCCGGCACCACCTTGTCTTGCTGGCGCATGGGAGAGAACGATCCCGGTGCTGCTCCCGGCGGGGCGACCTCCACGGCTGATCCCTACGGCGGGCGCACGATGACGATGACCGGGGGGGCGTCCTACGACCTTTCCGTCAGCACGACGGCTTCCGCCCGGGTGGGCAGTGCTTTATCTCTGTTGTTGGTTGGTGGTTCTTACGGCACCAACGCCGCGATTCCGGGACTGACCAACAACTTCGGCATCGAACTCTGGGTGCGGCCCAGCGCGACGAACGCGACCCAGTGCCTTGCCTACAACGGCAACTCCGCTTCCAGTGGTTGGGGCTTGTATCTCTCCGGTGGCCAGTATCGGGGACTGTTTGGCGGCTTGACGTTTGTGGGCGGCGCTCCGGCGGTGCCCGGCGTGTGGACGCATCTAGCACTGGTGCGCAATTCCGGCGTGGCGACCCTCTACGTCAATGGCGTGCCGGCGGGAGCCACCACCACCAGCACCCCGAATCCTCCGACGGGCATTTTTGCCGTCGCCGCCCAGCCGCAAAATCCGGCGCTCGATAATGTTTCTGGCTCCGCTTACCTGGATGAACTTCGCGTGTTCACCTTCTCGCCGGGTGCATTCTCGACGAATGATCTGCTCTTGAACCGCGGTTTGGTGACGACCACGGCGGATTCTGGCTCCGGCTCACTCCGCCAAGCCATCACGGATTTGAACACGCTCAGGGTTCCGGGCAAAATCAATTTCTCCGTCACCGGGACGATCACCCTTTCCTCCGATCTGCCTGTGAGCACCGTGCCCCTGACAATTATCGGGCCGGGGACGAACCTGCTCACGATCAGTGGCAGCAATTCCTTCCGGCTCTTGCGACTGACGCCGAACACGACGAACCTTATCGGTGGCTTGACTCTGGCCAATGGTTTTACGGCCAACAACAACTCTGGCGCGGCGCTCTACAACCTCGGCTACACAATCGTGACGAACTGCCTGTTCAGGAGCAACACGGTCGTGGGCGGGTTCGGCGGCGCGGTGGCCAACTTCAGCTCGGGCACGTTGCTGGCTACCAATTGCACCTTTGCCAACAACACGGTTCGCGGAGGCAACGGCTTTCCCGCTGGTAACTCTTACGGCGGTGGGGGGGGAGGAGGTGGCGGCTTGGGCGGTGCGGTGTTTACCGAAGGCACGACGCTGACGCTTTCCGGTTGCACGTTTCAGGGCAACTTGGCGCAAGGCGGGAGCGGCGGCGACGGAGGCTCGGGCACCAACTACCTAGGCGCCAATGGAGGTTACCCAAACCCGGGGAGTGGCGGCGGATTTTATTTGAATAGTGGATCCGGAGGCTTTGGCGGCGGTGGCGGTGGCGGTGGCGCTGGCACTGGCGGGTTTGGCGGCGGTGGCGGGTTTGGCGGCGGTGGCGGTGGCGGTGGCGATTTACTTAGTGGTGGTGGCGGTATTTACGGTGGCACTGGCGGTCCAGGCGCTAGCCTTGGAGCAGGCGGGGGTGGTGGCGCTGGTTTGGGAGGAGCCGTCTTCGCCCGCGCCGGAGCGGTATCGGTTCTGGGCAGCACTTTCACTATCAACCAAGCCACCAGCGGGGCTGGCGGAGGCGGTTACTCTATTCCTCCAGCTGCTTATGGCGGCGCCAACGGTCAGGGGGTCGGCGGCGCGATCTTCGTGCTGGATGCTTCGCTCAATCTCACGGGCAACACCTTCACCGGCAACATGGCCTCGACGGCAGCTCCCGACTTTTTCAAGGAGGGCACCCTGATCGTTTCGAGTTTGGCCGACAGCGGTGCCGGCACACTCCGGGACTTGGTCGGCTATGCCAACACCAATGCCGACGCAAACGCGATCATTTTCCAGCAGGACCTGTCCGGCCAGACCATCACCCTCACCAGCGGGCAATTGACCCTCTCGAACACCGTGACGATTGATGGTTCAACGTTGCCGGGTGGGATTCATATCAACGGTAATGCGACCACCCGGATTTTTGAAGTGTTGAGCGGCAGCATCGTAGCGTTGGATTCGCTCACCCTCACCAATGGCAGAGCGATTTCTGGCGACGGCGGCGGCATCCTGAACGCGGGCAACCTCACTGTGAACCGCTGCACATTGGTGGGCAACAAAGCCGACCGCTATGGCGGGGGCATCGAAAACAACAACATCCAATCGCTGGTGATCAACCAATCCACCTTAACCGCGAATCAATGCTCTGGGAGTGGCGGGGCGGCGCTGGATATCAGCTACGGACCGGTGCTGCTGCAACACTGCACCGTGGTGGGGAATGTGGCGACCACTTCGAGCGGCGCCGGAGGGATTGCAAACTATAGCTCGGGCGTGACCATCAATAATTCCATCGTGGCCGGAAATAGTTCCGCTGGCCCAGCCGTCAACTTCGCCGGCAACTCCATCACTTTCACTGGCGTCAATCTCACCAACGGCACGCCACTGCTCGCACCGCTCGGCAATTACGGCGGCCCGACTCCGACCATGCCCCCCCTGCCCGGCTCACCGGCTATTGACGCCGCCACCAACGGCACGAGCTTCACCACCGATCAACGCGGCCAGCCACGCATCGTCGGCACGTTCGCCGATCTCGGCGCAGTGGAAGGCGTGTTCAATCCCAACTACCCCATCGTGAACTTCACCCGGCTCGGCACCGGCAACGTGCGGTTCAATTTCACGAACCTCAGCGGCCCGAGCTATCGCGTGCTCGCCAGCTCCAACGTCGCCGCGCCCATCAACACGTGGAGCAACCTCGGCGCGCCGACTGAAGCGCCCGCGGGCACGTTCACCTTCACCGATCTGCAAGCGACGAATTATCCGAGCCGCTTCTATCGCGTGACGACGCCGTGACCAGCCGCAAAACGTAGAACTGGCTGAAATAATTGTTATCCGCACCCATTGTCGTAAATCCTTTATGAAGAACTTGTCCTTCGGCTCGAATTGTCTCCGCGCCGTTACATTCAGTTTGGGAATCGCTTTGCTCACATTGGCATTTGCGCCGGTAGCTCAGGTGCAAGCCGCCGTCACGCCTGTGTCCCATTGGCGACTGGGCGAGAATGATGCCGGGGCTTATGGCGGCTTGCCTTGCAGCAGCACTGCAGATCTGGTGGGGGGCCGCACCCTGCAATTTTTACCGACCGTCTTCTGGGATTCATTTGGCGTGGGCGCCACCGCCGCCGCCCGGGTGGGGAGCACCCTTTGCCTGCGGGCTTACGGTGCCGAATCCGCCGGCACGAACGCCGCCATCCCTGCGCTGACCAACAATTTCGGCCTCGAACTGTGGGTGAACCCAAACACGCTCACCGGCAACCAATGCCTCGCTTACAACGGCAATTCCGGCGGCAGCGGCTGGGGACTTTATCTGATCGGCGATCAGTATCGCGGCTTGTTCGGAGGCGTCGGCTTTGTCGGCACGGCCACGGCCACGGTCGGCACGTGGGCGCATCTGGCCCTCGTGCGCGATAACGGGATCACCACTCTCTACGTGAACGGAGTGGCCTCGGGCACGACGAGCGCAGCGACTCCGAATCCGCCGGCGGGAAGATTTGCGGTGCTGGGCCAACCGCAAAACCCGGCAGCAGAAAGACTCTTCGGCTTCCTGGATGAAGTGCGCGTGTTCACGTTCGCGCCCGGTGCTTTCTCGACGAACGATCTGCTCTTGGCGCCCGGCTGGGTTTATTCCACGGCGGACAGTGGCAATGGCTCCCTGCGCAGCGCGATCACGAACCTGAACGCCTCCGGAGCGGGCAGCATCAAGTTCCTCACCAACGGCACCATCTCGCTCCTGTCGAGTCTGCCGGCGATCTCCAACTCCATCTCGGTCTTTGGCCCGGGCACGAACCTGCTGACCATTTCCGGCAACGGCAGCAACCGGCTCTTCCAACTCGCCGCCAACACTACCAACTTCGTCAGCGGGCTGACCCTCGCGAGCGGCTTCACCTCGAATGATAATTCCGGCGCCGCGCTCTACAATCTCGGCGACACGGTGCTGCAAAGCTGCGTGCTGGTGAGCAACACCGTGGTTGGTGGATTTGGTGGAGCGGCGGCGAATTTCGGCACGGGCACAGTGCTGGCCACCAATTGCACCTTCGCCAATAACACCGTCCTTGGCGGAGACGGGGCCAATGGGCCTTGGGACTCATGGTCCGGTGCGGGTGGCGGCGGCGCGGGGATGGGCGGTGCGATTTACACCGAGGGCACAGCGGTCACGCTATCGGGTTGTAGCCTTTTGAGCAACGCGGCGGCGGGCGGGAACGGTGGAAACGGAGGCGCAATTTCCACTTTCGGCTGGTCTGCCCCTGGCGCCACTGGTGGCTACCCCAATCGCGGTTTGGGTGCTTCTTATAGTGCGGGCGGTGCTGGGGGTTTTGGCGGCGGCGGTGCCGGGGGCGGGATGAATGGAAATGGTGGATCAAGCGGGTTCGCCGGTGGCGGCGGCGCAGGTGGTTTGAGAGGAGGCGTTGGCGGTAGCGGCGGCGCTTTTGGTGGAGCCGGTGGGTTTGGCGATGCTTCGACCTTTAATAGTGGTGGTGGTGGTGGTGCCGGTTTGGGCGGCGCCGTCTTTGCCCGCGCCGGGGCGGTTTCCCTGGTCAACTGTTCGTTCAACAGCAACCTCGCCACCAATGGCATCGGTGGCACGGGTTTTCAAAGCGGTGGTAACGGCCAAGGCGTAGGCGGCGCGATCTTCGTGCTGAATGCCGCGCTTAATCTCGCGGGCAACACTTTCACCGGCAACACCGCTTCCACGGCGCAACCGATTCTTGGCGGTTCGACCGTCGTGGTGAACACCAACGACTCCGGCGCGGGCTCGCTCCGGCAGGCGGTTCAGATCGCGAACCTGAGCAGCACCGCGTCGCTCATCACCTTCACCAACACGCTCTCCGGCCAGACAATTCTGCTGACCAGCGGCCAGATTGGACTCTCCAATAACTTGGCGATTGATGCCTCGGCGCTGGCCAGCCGGATTTTACTCAACGGCAACGGCTCAAACCGCATCTTCTTTGTCAACACTGGCGTTACGGCCACTCTCAACTCTCTCATCGTTACCAATGGCTTGGCGAACGCGAGTCTCGGCGGCGGCATTCAAAACCGAGGCAGCTTGACCCTGAATGATTGCATTCTGGCCAATAACAAAGCCGGAAATGGTGGGGGCCTCGTGAACTACAACTCGCTGACTGCGAGCAATTGCACCTTCTCAGGCAACATTGCGTCGCCCGGCGATGGTGCCGGGATTTACCATAACAATGGAACTACGGCGCTAAACCGATGCACCTTAGCCAACAACAGCGGGAGGTATGGTGCTGGTATCTCCGCTGCAGGTGGCGCGTTAACGCTGAATAATTGCACCCTGGCCAACAATAATGGTTCCGCTTATGGCGGTGGCTTGTACAATCAGAGCACGACGATCCTGAATCATTGTACCCTTGCGAACAACACCGCCGACACGGGTGGAGGTATTTTCCATAATGGCGGCGCGATGCTGATCACCAATTCCATCGTCTCGTTGAACTCCGGCGGCAACATTTCCGGCGACGCCATAACCGGTTCGAGTAACTTGGTGGGGGTTGCCACCATCAATCTCGCGCCGCTGGGCTACTACGGCGGGCCAACCGAAACCATGCCGCCCATGCCTGGCTCACCCGCGATTGACGCGGGAAATAATACCGCCGCCGCCGCGTTCCCCACCGATCAGCGCGGCAAACCGCGCCTCGTCGGTGGGCAGGTGGACATCGGCGCAGTGGAAGGCGTGTTCGATCCGAACTATCCGCTCGTGAACGTCACCAAACTCGGCAGCGGCAATGTGCAGTTCGCCTTCACCAACCTGAGCGGTCCAAGCTATCGCGTCCTCGCCAGCACCAACGTCGCCGCCCCGCTCAACACCTGGACCAATCTCGGTGCGCCCACCGAAGCGCCCGCCGGCACCTTCACCTTTACCGACCTGCAAGCGACCAATTACTCGCAGCTCTTCTACCGCGTGATGACGCCGTGAGCGTGCGCCGCCATCACGATGGCCCGCAGGGCGCGAAGCCGAAGACGCAGGTCAGCGCGGAGCTTCTGGCGGATATTCGGGAGCGGAGAGCGCGGAGCATTACTCCGCGCTCCGAGCCTTAGCGGGCGGGATTCACGGCAAACTCCAAATGATATTCCCTCTGAAGATCGTCGCGGGTCTGCTTCGTGACTTGAACGGCAGGGTCCTGCGAGGTCAGAGCATTCACCAAATAGACGCTGATCGCTGGGAGGTGCCCATTGGTGAGGTGGAGCACGTGCTTGCCGGCGACAAGTTGTCCGACTGAGGCGTTAGCTCTGATGCGAATGACGCCGACGCCATTCCGGATTTCGAAGAACATCGGAACGGAAACCGCCACCAAGTGCAGGGCCAATTCCTTTTCATCAAGTTGCAACTGGAGGTCTTTCAAAACCCGCTGCCCGTAAGTCGCACGTTCGTCTTCAGAGACCAGCCCGTCGCGGTCTTTATCAATGATGGCCAGCAATTGATCGGCAACGGTCACACCGGGGGTGAGGTCCAGGGAAAGGTCAATGCGATTGGTCGTAACGGAGATGCGTGCGGCCTGCAAGTATTCATCGAGCCGGTGCGCCCACGCACTGTTCGCCAGCGCGAGCCACAAGCCAGCCAGCAGCAACGCTTTCATTTCCCGGCGACCTTTTTGCCGTAATCATTGGTCGGGTCGCGATACATCGAGTGGATGTGCATCGTTACATCGCCACCCAACCGTTGCGGAGCGTATTCGATGATGACGGTCGGCCCTTGGATTCGGAAGTAGGCTTTGCCGGCTTCCAGCGGCCCGCTCCAGGCGAACCACGTGTCCGCCAGATTGGCTTCAATCTCCTTCATCTTATCGGCCGCGGCCGAGTCATGAATGATGCCCGACCATTCCGCGACGAGTTCGAGCAGGAGTTTGCGCTGGACGGCATCGAACGTGGAAACCTTCGCGCCTTCAGGCTGAATCGTTTCTCCATCGTGGCCGGGGCCAAGAACGAGGTCCCGCATTTGTGAGCCAAGAACTACCTGCTTGCGCTGTTCGTCGGTCAGAGCTTTGACGAGTTCCAAAGCCTTGTCCGTTTCGCGGCCCATGGGGCGAACGGTCTTGCCATCCAGCGTGTATTTGGCGGGTTGCACGGCGATCAAACTCGGCGTCAGAACACCCTTCGCACCGGCAATCGTGATGTTGAGGGCCAGGTGATGGCCGCCAAACTGAATCATCCACGGTTCCGTGGCCGAAGGTTTGCCCAGAAAGGAAATGAAATACTCGTCCCGTCCGAAACGCGGCGAACCGCCGGTGCTTTGTTTTCTCAAGACCTCGTCTCCTTCAACGATGCCGATGACCTTTTCATAACCCATCGGGCTCAAAACGGTGGCCAGAAGTTTCATGACGGCATCGCGCTGGCCCGGCTTCAACTCGCCCATGAGCAGTCCGCGCCGTTCGGCCATGCTCAATGGCAGGTTGGACCAGCGGATGCGCTGGGCCGCGTCATTGAAGTCAAAACTCATCTTGCCACGCTGCGGTTCGTCGAGGGTGCGGAGGAAGGCATCGGCGGCGTTGACAACTTTCTGAGTTTGCCCGGTCTCGGCAGCCTCCAATCGCGGCGAGTTGAGGCCCGCCGTGATGGCGAAGAAGACGAGGGTACAGCGGATTGGGTTCCGAAAAAGTGGGGATGCTTGCACGCGCAAATTATGAGAACGAAGCCGGCGTGCCGCAATCTCATTTACCGGGTTGGGCGGCTTGCATTTGCACCTCGCTCGGCTAACTTCCCGGAAAAATTAAAGACAAACAAGGAATCTGATGAAACGCCCGACCCCAAGCCGTCCCCTCGCATTATCCGTCGCCTGCTCGCTGGCAGTCCTAATCGTTGGTTGTAAGGAGAAGTCGAGCGCCGAACCAACCTACGAAAAAACCAAAACCAGCGCCCAGGAAGCCGGTGATGCCATCAAGGAGGCCGCCAAGAAAACCGGCGTGGTGGTCAAGGACGCCGCCAAGGACACGGGCAAAGTCGTAGGCGATGCCGCCGGGAAAACTTGGGACGGCATCAAGAAAGGCGCTCAAGAAGTCAGCCACGTGGCCACCAATGTGGCAGGTGAGGTCAAGACCGGAGCGGAAAAGGTCGGGGACAAAATCAAGGATGCCGTGAAGTGAGGTGTGACCTTGCGTGTTCGCGCCTCCCGGAAGTTGCTTTGAACGTCTGGCCCCGACCGTAACGCCAGCCACCGGGCCCTGACAGCAACTCCGGTGGCGGTCAATGTCCGGCTGACAAACGCAATTCCCGTCACTATGCTCGCCGCATGAATTTCGACTCCATGCCCAAACGCGGCGGGTTCTTGGGCGCGCTCCTTCTTGCTGTGGTTTGTCTGGCAGGCTGTCGCGCCACGTCGCAAAATGAACCCCCGGTCCGCTCCGGCAATCCCGTTTTCCCCGGCTGGTATGCGGACCCGGAGGGTGCGGTGTTCGGCAAGCAGTTCTGGATTTATCCGACGTACTCCGCGCCGTACAACGAGCAGGTCTTCCTCGATGCCTTTTCGTCACCAGACCTGGTGAATTGGACGAAACACAGCCGCATCCTCGATACGAACGCCGTGCCCTGGGCCTGGCGGGCGATGTGGGCGCCGGCAATAGTGAAGAATGGCGGGAAGTATTTCCTGTTCTTCGGTGCCAACGATATTCAGAAGAACGAGGAAGTCGGCGGCATCGGCGTTGCGGTGGCGGACAAACCGGAAGGGCCGTTCAAGGATTATCTCGGCAAGCCGCTGGTGGATCGCTTTTACAACGGGGCACAACCGATTGACCAGTTCGTATTCCACGACCAGGACGGCCAATACTACCTGATTTACGGCGGCTGGCGGCATTGCAACATTGCGCGGCTGAAAAAAGATTTCACCAGCTTCGAGCCATTCGCCGATGGCACGGTGTTCAAAGAGATCACGCCGCAGGGTTATGTGGAAGGACCCTTCATGTTCATTCGCAACGGCAGGTATTACTTCATGTGGTCGGAGGGCGGCTGGACCGGGCCAAACTATTGCGTGGCTTACGGGATTGCTGATTCACCGCTCGGACCCTTCAAACGGATTGGAAAGATTCTGCAACAAGACCCCAGTGTCGCCACCGGCGCCGGACATCACTCCATCATCCAACTACCCGGCAAGGATGTTTATTACATCGTCTATCATCGCCGGCCGCTTGGCGAACGGGACGGAAACCATCGGGTGACCTGCATTGACCGCATGGAATTTGACGAACAGGGTTTCATCAAGCCGGTGAAGATCACGTTCGAGGGCGTTGAACGGGTGAAGCCATAATTTGTCCGGTCAAATCCGCCACCGACCGTTAAGCCGAGAAGCGAACTGACATCAGAATTCTGGGCATAGATCACAAACCACAGCCGGCACAAAACGTGACCAACCCGCTTCGTCAAAGAGAATCAAGCCGTGCCGGCGGAGTTTTCAACTCAGATTGCCCGCCACACGACCACCGACGTCTGGCTCGTCCGCTACAAGGGCCGGCCGGATTCGCCACTCGCCGCAGCGTTGCAACCGTCACCGGGACACGATAGTCTGCGTGTCGGGGATTTCGTCCTCGACTGCGTGCCGTCAATCAACAACCGATAACCATGAGCGTCAAAGTCACCTACTATCTCGAAGTCATTTCTTCTTGGTGTTATTGGGCGGAACCGGCGTGGACCGAGTTGAAGCAACGCTACGCCGGCAAAGTCGAATTCGGCTGGAAGATCGCCCAGATGCCGGCCGAGGCGTATCCGGTTTCAAAAGCCCAGGCCGAATGGTTCTATCGCCGCAGCGGCACCATCGTGCGCTCGCCGTTCATGCTTAACGCGGGTTGGTTTGAACCCGGGCGCGCCATCTACGACGCTCCAAATCTGATTGCCGAGGCAGCAAAAGATTTCGGGGCGACCGATGATCGCGTTCGCCTGGCCCTGGCGCACGCCGCTGAACGTGAGGGCAAAAAAGTCGGGCGCTGGGAAATCGCCGTCGAGATAGCGGCGAAGGCAGCGAGGCTGAACAAAGCCAAGTTGCGGGCGCGGGCGAAGTCGGCACCAGTCGCGGCGCGGGTGAAAAAGACGAGTGACGAGTTCGCTGCCTTGCAGGTGACGCAGCGGCCCACGTTTTTGATTGAAAGTGCCATCGGCGACCGCGCGGTGTTTTCCGGGATCGTGCGCGTTGAACCGCTGGCCGCCGCGATTGATGCGTTGCTGGCCGATCAAGCCGGCTACGATTCTTACAAGGCACACTTCGGCGGCCCACCGGCGGCGTAGTCCGACCTCCGCATGATTCCACATCTCTGGACCGTTTTCGCTGAATTGGTGTGCGTTCCGTTCCGGCACGTGGAGCTGGTCTGGGGCATTGTGCCGCTGTATTTCGGTTTGTTGCTGAACGAAATGACCTCGGCCAAAGCCAGCTTTCGCACGGCGATTCAAACCGGTTTCAGTTTCAGTTGGGCGGCGGTGCAATGGCTCTACCCGTACTTCGAACCGCGCACGCCGGATGGACCGCGACTGGACCTGGGCGCCATGCTGCCGATCAACTTGCTGGTCACCTTGCTCGTACTGACGCTGGGCGTCGTGGCGTTGTTTAGCGGACTGCGCCGTCGTTATCCGAAGTATTGCGCGTTTCTGGGATACACACGATTCTCGAATTACTTCGCGATCGCGATCTTTCCGATCCAAGCGCGCTTTCTGCACTGGAATTGGGACCGGCTCACGGCCATTGCCCTGTTCGCCGTGCCTGTCTGGCTGATCCTGCATTTTGGGCTTATGCCGATCCGGAATCGGAAATAAAGTTGGCCTTGGGCGGCCGGGCGGCGCGATGAGACTCCGGACAGCGTTTGAGTTTTGGAGCGCACTCGGTCATGCTGCATCGAGCTATGGATGACGCCCACTCCCCGAAACCTCGGACCGTCGGACGCGGCCTCCGCTGGTGGCCGGCAATGATGCTGGGATTGATCGCGGCGGGGTTGATCGTCTGGGTGCAGATGCAGGAGGATTGGCCCTTCCAGAAACGCAATCTCACCACGGCGCCGAATCAGTTGCGGTTGGCGATCACCTTTGGTCTGGTCGGCGTATTCGCGCTTGGAGCGGCATTGTTCCGAATTCGCGGCGTTTCGGGGGACCTTTTTCCGATTCTTGAATTCCGCTGGGCCCAAACGACCGCGACGCAAACACCGCCATCGTCTTCAACGAATCAGACCGCCCTGCTCCCGGTGACCGGCGTTGAAACGACGAATCGCTTCCCGCAATTTCTTGGCCCGCAACGCAACGGAGTTTTGCCCGGGCCACCGCTGCAATCCAACTGGACCGCGCACCCGCCTGAAATAATCTGGCGGCGACCCGTTGGCGCGGCGTGGTCGGGCTTTGCAATCTGCGGCAACCTGGTGTTGACCCAAGGGCAGCGGGGAACTGAGGAATGCGTCGTTGCTCTGGATCTGGCCAGTGGCCAGCCAATCTGGTCGCACTGCGACAGTGCGCGCTACGACACCACCCTGGGCGGCGAAGGGCCGCGCGCGACGCCCACCGTTTTGAGCAATCGAGTGTTCACGCTGGGCGCGACGGGCATCCTGAAATGCCTTGATCTCGCAACCGGCAAACTTCTGTGGACGCACAATGTCGTGACTGAATCACAGGCGAAGATTCCCGCGTGGGGATGCAGCAGTTCGCCATTGATCGTGAATGACCTGGTGGTGGTGCATGGCGGTGAAGGCGTGGGCCGGTCGTTGTTTGCTTATCATCTGGACGACGGCAAACCGGCCTGGGTTGGTGGTACGTCAGACGCAAGTTACGCTTCGCCTGTGCTCGCGACACTGGCGGGTTCGACTCAGGTGGTGGCTTTCAACGACGGCACGGTTTCCGGTTATGATCCGGCAACGGGCACAACTTTGTGGGAACGGCCTTGGGGCAACGGCAACGTCGTTTGCTCGTCGCCCGTGGTGGTGAGCAGCAATTGGGTGTTGTTTTCCAGCGGCTATGGTGTCGGAGCGGAACTGCTGGAGATTTCCCAAAGCGCGACGGGCAAGTTCTCCGTGAAGCAGGTTTGGAAATCCATTCGCATGAAATCCAAATTTGGCCACCTGTTCGTGAAGGACGGATTTCTCTACGGCCTCGACGACGGCATTTTTGCCTGCGTGGACCTGACGGATGGCTCACAGCGCTGGAAAGAAGGCCGCTATGGGCATGGGCAGGGTTTGCTCGTGGGCGATTTGTATTTGCTGATGGCCGAATCCGGAGAACTGGTGCTACTGCGACCGACGCCCGAAGCGCCAAACGAAATCGCCCGCCATCGCGTGTTTGACGCCAAGACCTGGAATCCCATCGCGCTTGCCGGCGATTTGCTGCTCGTACGCAATGATCGGGAGGCGGCGTGCCTGCGGTTAAGTCTGGAGCGTTGAACAGAAGCCCGTTTGATTCAGTCTGAACTTGTGCTAGGAAAATTGAATGATGCGCACTGTTGTTTTGATATTCAGTCTGACCGCCCTTATCGCCCGCGGCGCAAACCTCGGCGAGCCGCTTGTGTTCACCGGCACCTGCGACGCCTCAACGGCGACTGCCTTGTCCGGTAATTTGTTCGTCGTCGCCAACGACGAGGACAACCTCCTGCGCTTCTACCGGACCAGCCAGCCGGGCAAGCCGGTGCAAACGTTCGACCTGCGCCCGCTCCTGTCGCTCAAGGGCAAATCAGAGATGGATCTGGAGGGCGCCGCGCACCTCGGGGACAAAGTGTTCTTCATCTCCTCGCATGGTCGAAATGCGGAGGGGAAATTCGCACCCAATCGCCATCGCTTCTTTGCACTGGAGTTCACTTCCGGCACGAATGGAACCAAGGTTCAACTGTCAGGCAACCCCTACACGAACCTGTCCGCCGATCTGGCCAGCGACCCGCGATACGCGCGCTTTCACCTCGCGGAGGCGGCGGCGTTGCCCCCCAAGGCAACCGGCGGATTTAACATCGAGGCGCTGACCGATACGCCGGAAGGCGCCTTGCTGATCGGGTTTCGCAGTCCCGTGCCGGAAGGCCGCGCCCTGATGGCACCCCTGTTGAATCCCAACGAGGTTATCACTGGCCGACCACCGAAATTTGGCGATCCGTTGCTGCTCGACCTCGGCGGGCTCGGCCTGCGTGGCGTTTCTTCCACCGGGAAGGGTTATTACCTACTGGCCGGCCCGGTGGAAGGGCACACGTCGAGTCACCTATACTTGTGGGCGGGCGGCACGGCCAAACCGCAGCTCCTTCAGGAAGCGAAGTTTCACAAAATCAATCCCGAGGGCATTTGCCTGCTCGGCGTGGGTGGTGGGTCGGACTTGCTGGTGGTCAGCGATGATGGTTCACGAAAAATCGGCGGCAAGGAGTGCAAGACGCTGCCGGAAGCTGAACGGCAGTTTCGCGCCTATCATCTCCAGCCCTGAGGCTCCGAGCCAAATTGCCACCACTCGCGAAATCCCTTTGCGACCGCCGGGTGTCTCCGGGCATATTGGGCCCATGCAAAAACTCCTCTGGGCTGCCGCCATTGTGGCTTGGTCTCTGTTCAGTGAGCCAACTTCCGTGTTCGCTGCCGACCAAGCTGCGAAAACCAAAATCGCCGTCGTCATTTCGACGCTGAACAATCCGTGGTTCGTTGTCCTCGGCGAAACCGCCAAGGCCCGCGCCATCGAACTCGGCTACGATGCCACGATCTTCGATTCGCAGAATGACACGGCCAAAGAAGCGTCGCACTTCGAGAACCTCCTCGCCGCCGGCTACAAGGCGGTGTTGTTCAATCCGACGGATGCCAACGGTTCGGTGGCCAATGTGCTGAAAGCTAAGGCCGCTGGCGTGCCGGTGTTCTGCATTGACCGTGAAATCAATTCCACCAACGCCGCCACCGCGCAGATGCTGTCGGACAACTACTCCGGCTGCGTCGCACTCGGACAATACTTCGTCAAGATCGTCGGCAAGGAGGGCAAATACGCGGAACTCCTCGGCCTCGTCGGCGACAACAACACCTGGAATCGCTCGAAAGGCTTTCACAGCGTCGTGGACCGCTTTCCCGGATTGAAGATGGTCGCCCAACAAAGCGCGGACTTTGATCGTGCCAAGGGACTCGAGGTCATGGAATCCATTCTGCAAAAACATCCCGACTTGAACGCCGTCTTCTGCGGCAACGACGCGATGGCCATGGGCGCGTATCAAGCCCTCGTCAGCGCCGGCAAGGCGGACCAGGTGAAAGTCTTCGGCTTCGACGGTGCAGACGATGTGGTGAAGCTCATCGCCGAAAAGAAAATCGCCGCCACCGGAATGCAGTTCCCGAAGGTGATGGCGCAAAAGGCTGCGGAGTTCGCCGACGAATACCTCAAGGGCAAGCGCGACTTCGCGCAGAAAATTCCCGTGAAGGTCGAACTCGTGACCCCAGAGAACGTGAGCAAGTATGGTGATTACGGGAAGAAGTAGTAGAAACTGAAATGCCTCTATCTGACGAACACATTCCTACGAGTGAACTGCGGGATAGAATAATCCGCGATACCGTAATGCCAAAGCTGGCAGACTGTTCATCCGAAGCCGGTTATCCAAAGACATTCAAGGGACTCACACGAGTTCGTGGTAAGGATGTCGAGTCCTTTGGCGATCCGACAGGTTTTTGGACAATTCGCCTAATTGTCCGGCGCACACACAATGAGGACAGGAAGGTTTTTCGCGTCCAAGCACTCACACCTAGGCATACCGCGACCGGCTTCTGTGGTTTTCTCTTGAAAGGAGAAATCTTACAAGACGAAGACAATATCCAAGTGAAAGCCTCAACTTGGACCGGTCTGTATAACGGGACCGGTGGCGAGAATTGGGCATAGGTGATGAACCCTGAATCGCACTATCGATCCTCGCTTGCGGTTGTGATCTTATGCGTTACAGGCGTCATCATATTGTGTTGGTTGTTTCCACTTTTTCACATCATCCCGCTGGAACGCGCTACCAAGGAAAGAGCGGCGGCGGTCTTTAATGCAGAAGCGTTTGCCGAGAAATTTTGGAACGACCAATTGCTCAAGTCGCTTGACCGCTCAGTGAAGACGGACGCACTATTACCCGCGATCCAAACGGACGCCGCGGCGGCGCGGAAACAATTCGCCCGCAGCCTCGGCGTCAGCGAGAGCTACACCTACTTCGTCTCCGGGAGCGGCCAGGTGCTGGCAGTCAACGAGGACGCGATCTTGCTCGGGCGCGGTGCGCGACGGAACGGGGTTGTTGAACGTGAATGACTATCCCAACTCGCAGGACTTCAACGCCATCTCCGAAGCGTTAAATCACCTCGTGGAAACGCGGGTGCAACCCGGGTTGCGCGCACAGGCCAAGGTCGGTGCGACGGTGCGCTTTGTCGGTTGCGCCGAGGTGAATGACGAGTCCACCGACTTGAAGCCGCTGAAGATTGTGCCGCTCTCCGTCAGCGTGGAATGAAAGCTCCCTCCAAGGAAACCCTGGCCCGCTTCCAGTCGCTGCTGGCGCTGGCGGTCATGGTCGGAGTGATGAGTTTTGCCTCCGAACAGTTCCTGACCGTCCCCAACCTGCGGAACATCCTGCTGCAAATCTCGGTGAACCTCTGCCTTTC
Source organism: Limisphaerales bacterium (assembly GCA_044225555.1). Taxonomy (GTDB): domain Bacteria; phylum Verrucomicrobiota; class Verrucomicrobiia; order Limisphaerales; family JADLHS01; genus JADLHS01. Next base: position 390,846 of record JBGAIM010000001.1, read on the forward strand.
TATCGGGATGACGCTGATCATTCTCACCGGCGGCATTGACCTGTCGGTGGGCGCCACGCTGGGTTTGGCCGGCGCCGTGGCCGCCGGGTTGTTGAAAAACGGGCTGACACTGAAGTTCCTCGGGGTGCAGCTTCAATTCACACCCTTCGGTGCTGCGGTTGCGGGGATTCTCGTGGGGTTCATTCTCGGCTGGCACAATGGCATCGCCATCACCCGATTCCGGTTGCCACCGTTCGTGGCCACGCTGGGCATGTTGAGCATCGGCCGCGGACTCACCATGCTCTGGACCAATGGATTTCCGGTCACGGCACTCGGGCCGACCTTTGGCTTCATCGGCGCCGGTTTCTGGCTCGGCGTGCCAATGGCGATTTGGATTTCTGCGGCGCTCGTCGCGCTGTTTTATTTCATTTCGATTCACACCACGCTGGGGCGTTACATCTATGCGGTGGGGGGCAGTGAAAAGGCGGCGACGTTTGCCGGGCTGAATACCTGCCGCATCAAGGTCTGGGTGTACACACTGGCCGGCGGATTGGCGGCGGTCGGCGGTTTGATTCTGACCGCGCGACTGGATGCGGCCGACCCCAAAGCCGGGCTGGGCTACGAACTGGATTCCATCGCCGCCGTGGTCATCGGTGGAACTTCCCTCAGCGGCGGCCGTGGTTCAATTCTCGGAACGGTGCTGGGCTGCCTCATCATCGGTGTGCTGAACAATGGTCTCGTGCTGTTGGAAGTTTCGCCGTTCTGGCAGGCCGTGATCAAAGGCTACGTCATCCTCGCCGCCGTGGCCGTGGACAAGTTGGGCGCGAAGCGGGAATAGCATTGAGGTGGCGGCGACGCCTCGTCGCCGGCCTTGGTTAGTCAAAGTGCCCCGGTCGTCGGTTGGCTTTCTTCTGCGAATGCCGCGCCTTGTCCGCCAGCATTCGCTCTTTCGCACCCCGACTGCGCTTGCGCTTCTGACGGCGGAGTTTTTCAACCCGGGCCCGTTCGGCGGCGACCCGCTCGCGGCGATCCGATTCAATTTTGTCGAGCAACAACTTCCGCGCGATAAAGCGATTCAATCCTTGTTGCCGCGTCTCCTGACATTTGACCTGCGTGCCGGTCGGGCGATGCAACAACATGACACAAGTTGCCACCTTGTTGACATTTTGACCGCCATGACCGCCCGAGCGCACGAACGATTCCTCAATGTCCGCCTCATTCACGCCCAATGCCGCCATGCGCTGCGCGAGTTGCGATTCCTTTTCTGAACTGACCGGGAACGTGCCCATGACCTAAGCATGGGCGAGTCGCACCAGCTTGTCAGCCTTGAACCGACGAACGGGTCAGCCCTTGGTTTGAAACACGAGCATGTAGGGAACCGCCGAACGACCCTGCCGGTCTTTGAAATTTTTGAAGCTCTGGCTGTTGATCCAGTAGCCGTAGGTCTTGCCCGGCTCCAGTTTTACCTTCAGGACGCAGGTCTTTTTGTCCGCCTCATAGTGCGGCGCACCGATGCCTTCGGGTGTGGAATCCTTCCACGCGCTGGACCAGCTCCACGAGCCGTCGGCCATTTCTTTGCTGAAGGTGACTTTGATTTCCACAACGCCGGGTGCAACGTCTTTAGCCCCGGCCTCCGGCACGGTTTTGACCACCACAGGGGCGACCGAATCAACGGTGGGCGTGGCGGCGGTTTGCGCGCGACCCGTCAAGCAAACACTCAAGGTCAGCACGGCGATGGTTAGGAATATGTTCTTGTTCATATCAGTCCCTGGTTTTCATGGTTTGGAGTCGGAAATCGGTTTGGCGGCCTCGGCCAGACTTTTGATCTGTTCCTCCATGCTCCGGCCCAACGTCGCCATGGCGGAACGTGTCGTTTGCACTGCGTCTTGATCATCCTTCTCCAGCGCGGTCGTCAGCCTCTTGATCAAATCCAGCGCCTTGGCGGTGCCGGCCTCCAGCATAGTGCCCCGGAATTGGTCCAGAAATTCCTTGATGTGGGGAGTGAGCCGTTGCGCCGCGGCGAGCGCGGTCGCGTTGTCGCCGTTGTCCAGCGCGGTCGCGGTGGCCGTCCAGTTCTCACGAATGCCTTTCATGGTTGGTTCGGCCGCCTTCAGTTTGGCGACCAGTTCATCCGATGTACTCCTCGGCGCGGAGGCTGACTTGCCTTTCAAGTCAGCGAGGAATTTCTGGTCACTTTCCTCCAGACTTTGCGCCAGCTTGTCCGGCTCGGGCTGGCCGTCCCACCAACGAATGATCTCCGGCTTGAAGGGTGGCGGGAGTTTCTGGTCGTTCCACCATTTGCCCCAGGCGTTCCAGTCCTTGCCGAAATTCTTGCCGGTGATGCGAACGAGGGAAATTTGTGCCCACCAGCGCGTGTTCTGGTTTCCGTGGTAAACCAGATGAATCAGGTCCGGTACGGCCGTCATGTCGCCCATCAAACCCAACGCCCGCACCGCCATCCAGCGGTCGCGGTTGTTGCGGTCCACACGCTCGAAGGCGATCCCGCGCAACGTCGGCAGCGCTTTGGTGGAGTGGAGCGCCGCCAGCGTGTTGATGGCGCGATAATAATCCTGCGTGCGCGGACCTTTGAGCGCGTCAATGGACTTGGTTTCCAATTCCGCACGCTCCGTCTCCGACCAGCCATCGAAGGTGCGGTTGTCAAAGAAGCCGCGGAACTGCCGGTCCGTCCAGGCGAGCACCGCGCGCTGATCTTCATTGAGCAACTGATCCGCTGCGGGCGCGGTTGCGGCTGCACCGGCGGTCGAGGCGGATTTCGTCTTGAGCGCTTGATACTGTTGCCAGATTGCCTCCTTCTTGCGCTCGAAACCGGCCTTGGCACTGGCCACGTCCGGCAGGCGATCCTCCCCCAGGTTCTTCCAGACGCCGTTCACCAAGCCGAAACTGCGCGAGCTGTAGGGCGACCGGCCCTTGCCTTCGGGGAAGGGCAGGAAGGCAACCACGTTCGCCAGTTCGCCACGCCACGTTTGCACGCAGACAATTTTCGAATCGGCCAGCGCTTTGAGATAAATCGCCAGCCCCGCCGCATCCCGCTGTTCCTCCCGGCGATACCACTCAGCCTGTTCCTTGGCGTCAATGGGCACGAGACTCAACCGGCTGACGGCCTGCGTCTCTCTGCGTGCGTTGGCGCGTTGCCAGGCGACGCAAGCGCCTTCGGGCGTGGACAAATCCTCGCCGGCTGGAAACTCACTCACGGCTTTATTCACTTCGCGTTCGATCACGGTGCCGCCACCGCCACCTTCGCCCGTGAAGAATGTCAGCAAATACGGCACGGCCGCACGGCCGCCGGTGTCAGTGAAATTCTTGAATTTGTCGCTGTTGAGCCAGATCGCATAGAACTTGTTCGACTGCAATTTCACCGGCAGCACGCAGGTCCGTGCGTCGCCGAGATAATGCGGCTTGCCCGTCGTCTCGGGATAATTCTCCTCGCCCCACGTGGACCAGGACCAACTGCCGTCCTGCATGGCTTTGCTGTAGGTGACTTTGATTTCTGTGAGCGCCGGGTCAACATCCGTTGCACCAGAAACCGGAACAGTTTTCACCACGACCGGCGGGGCGGTTTCCAATGAAATCTCCGCTGCAAGCGCCGGCAACAGGAATATCGCCAGCGCTACCGCTGTGAGTGGCATCTTGATCTTGCTCGTAATCTTAATCGCTGGTGGATTAGGAGAGACGGGACGACCACGGGTGTTGGGAGCAGTTCTTGTTTTCATAATTCATTTCCTTGTTTCAAAAATCAGCAGATACGGCAGTGCGGCCTTTCCGTCGCTGTCCTGGAAGTTCACGGCTTCCTCAAAATTAAGCCAAACGGCGTAAAGCCTGCCTGGTTGAAGTTTCACGGGCAGCACACAGGTGCGTTGGTCGGACAAGAACCCTGGCATTCCCGTCATTTCCGGAAACGTCTGGTCGTTCACTTTCACCCACGACCAACCGCCGTTGCGCATGGGTCGGCTGAACTTCACGCGCAATTCGGTGAGGGCGGGGTCAACGTCGCTCGCGCCGGAAACCGGCAACGTTTCGGTCACCACCGGCGGCACCAGGGTTTCCAGCGGTCCGGAGACTTCTGGTTGCAGTTGAAAATCGCGCTGAATGTTCCGCTCCGCGAGGCGCGGGCCAAGGCGTGTGGTGAGTGCCTGATACCCCGACGCTGAAATCGTGACTGGCGTCTTGGTCGAATACCAGCCCAGGTAGAGCGTGAAACGCCCGTCAGATCCCGTGCGCGCGTTCGGCCGTTCCGGCTCTTCCTTCGCGGGTGACAAACGCGGCGGCAGCCGGAGTTCTGCGTTGGGCACGGGCTCCCCGCTTTTCGCGTCCCGTACGAAGCCACGGATGAAAACGTTCGTGGGAATGAACGCACGTCCCAACCCGAGTGCCAACGCGAATACCAACGTGGCCATGACCATGGTGCCGGCCTTGCGTCCGCGCGTCGCCCACCAGCAGAAGCCATAGAGTGCGGCGACCGGCAGCGGGGTCTGGAACAAATTCCAGCGGATGGCATTCTCGGAGATCTGCCAGAGCGTCCAACCCGACGCAATGAGCAGTGCCGCCGTGCCTTCACGCTTCCAGCCCACGGCAAATCCGGCGAGCATCAGGCCAAGCGCGACAAAATTCAGTTGCACACCTTCCGGCTGCGAGGCGATCGGCGGCAACCCTTCCGCCAGGATGAACAAGACGTAGAACGCGAGCAGCAATGTGCCGAGCACGCGGGCCGTCCAGCGAGCAACCGTCACCATTCTCCCTCCGGCTTCCATCGTGGAATCGCGATTAGGCGTGACCCTGTCCGCGCCGCATTTGCTCCACAGCGCCGCTTTCCAGCGCTCCCCGATTGGCCGTGGCAGGGCGACTCCGATGTGAGCTCCGCCTTGCAGTGCCAGGATCAGCCCCATCTTCGTCCAGAGTCGGCCCCCGTTAAACCAAGTGACCTCCCGCACGGCAACGATGTCGCTCAGGACCAGCGGGATTGAGTCCCCGACAATCGGCACCAGCTCCAACGTATCGTCGCGGAGAATCGCCACGCCGGGCGACTGGAAGGTCTTCCCGGCAATGAGCGCCTCGGACACGTCGCCGCGTTTCGCTGCGGGTGTGGTCTTCAGTCGGCGCACCTTGATGCCGACCGCGAGGTAGGTCAGTGCCAGCGCCAGCCCGCCCACGTCGAGGGCAAGCAACCAGAGCGAATGAAAGCCAGCCTGCCGAAAAAGGAACGGAATGAGCGGCAGGGTGACAACGAGCGGCACCAGGAAGAACAACCATGCGATCCGAGGATCCCACATCCAACAATCCTTCAGCCGGGTTGATCCGCTGTGGTAGTGCCGATAATCCGCTCGCGATGGGGATGGCTTCAGTGGAGAGGCGATGCCATTTTCGCCCGTCGCCGCAATCGTCTCTACATCTGTCTTCACTTCACTCGCTTGTTGATAGCGGCGCTCGGGCTCTTTCTCCAGCGCGTGCAACACCACTTCGTCCAGTCGCACATCCACCTGCACTTTGCGTGAAGGCGGTGGGAACTTACCCAACGGCAGTTCGCCCGTGAGCATTTCGTAAAACACCACACCCAGCGAATAGATGTCCGCGCGATGATCCACCTTCGCCGGTTTCTCGACCTGCTCCGGTGCCATGTAATGCGGTGTGCCGATGACATCCTTTGGACCAGTCAGGCTTGCACCCCTCACCCCGGCCCTCTCCCCATCCGATGGGAAGAGGGTGTCCAAAGGACGGGTGAGGGGATTCATTATCTTCGCGATGCCGAAATCGGCAATCTTCACGCAGCCTTGTTTGTCCAATAGAATGTTCTCCGGCTTGATGTCGCGATGCACGATGCCGCGCTCGTGCGCGAATTGCAGCGCCTCGCAAATCTTCGGCACGATGGTCAGTGCCTGTTCCGGGGCGAGCTTCCCCGTTCGCAGCAACTGGCGCAGCGTCAGGCCGTCCACGAATTCCATCAGCAGATAGTTAAAGCCGCCGGCCTCGCCGAAATCATACACGGCGACGATGTCCGGGTGACTCAGCCGCGCCAGCGCACGGGCCTCCTGTTGAAAACGGGCGGTGAACTCGGCGTCGCTGATGCCACGGTCGCGACCGCGCGCGAGGATTTTCAACGCGACCAGCCGGTCCAGTTTCGGTTGGCGCGCTTTATAGACCGCGCCCATGCCGCCGCGTCCAAGGCATTCGAGAATTTCCAACTGCGGAAAGTGCGGCGCGATGTCTTCGATGCGAGGAATGCTCAGCGGCGACTTGGCCACCACCGTGCCGTCGGGCCTGATCTCACCGGTCTCGGCCACTCCCGCCTTGAGCATGCACTCGGGACAAATGCCCCCGAGCGCCGTGGTCGGCACGGGCTTTCCGCAATGCGGGCATTTGTTCTCAATCGCCATACTGTTCCTTCACCCATTACAAAGGGATCCCCGGCCCGAGGTTACCGAAAATCATCCACCCGCCACGATCCGGAGCAGATAACGCAGTTCCTCGTCCACCTCCGCCTCGGTCGCGACGGTCTCGGCGATGGTTTCGCGCAACAGTGCCCGGTAACACTGGCGCAGCCGATGCACCGCCACCTTCACCGCGCCTTCGTTCTGGCCGAGTCGCTGACCCAATTCGGCATAGGGCGCGGAATTGCCCGGCCCGGCGAGCGTCGTGCGCAGCACCTCAAACAACTCCGTCTTGCCCTGCTGCCGATGTTCCTCCTCCAGTTTGCGATAAACCTGTTCCAACAACGTGATCGCCCAGCGCATTTCGAAGGCCTTTTCCGGCGTCAGGTTCTGCGACGGCACTTGATCCAGCCACGACTCGGCGGTTTGCGTGTCGAACGAAACCACTTTGCCGCCGCCACGCTTCTGGGCGCGGCCTTTGTCCCATTCGTCCGAAAGAAAATGACTCAGACTCGCCAGCAAGAACGAACGGAAGCGCCCTTTGTCCGGGCTGACCGTGGACACGGCCTTTCGTTCGAGTAGTGCGGCAAAAAAGCTCTGCGTCAAGTCTTCCGCATCCTCGGGCGAGTAACCGCGCCGGCGTACATAGGCGTAAAGCGGATGCCAGTAATTCTGACAAAGTTTGGCGAGGGCATCGCGCGCCTGCGTGGTGTCGCTGTGCGCGGCGGTGAGCACGACGGACCAATGGGTCGTCACGAAGGCCGGCCGATGCGGTGGCGTGATTCTCGTCGTCCCCGGCGGGCCAGTTTCAGCGGAAGTGCTCACCAGCGTCAGCCTAACGCCACCCGGAAAGACAAGCAACCCCGCCGCGCACGCCAAGATGATGGTGAACCCTACCGGCGCCGCGGCGCGATGGGGGGATTGGCGGGAATCGGCACTCGCGCCGGCAAACCGGGTGGTTGCGCGACCGTCGCCGTGAACTTGCCGCGCACATAGCTTTTGCCTTGTTCGTGATCCAGCACGCACACGTAAATGCGTCCCGGCAACCGGTTGCCTTTGAGTTCCCCAAACTCGAGCCGCAGGGCGACTTCGTTGGCGAACGCATGATTGGGATGCGATTCCCCGGGCCGCTTCCACTCCACACTGACCATCGGCATCATCTGGCGGGTCTCCCGGGCGTCGCTGGCCGGCCACTGAATGGTCCGCCCGCTGAGTTTCGTCGCGTCGTGCTCGAAGACCCTCACACCAATTTCCCGGTCGGGGAAGATGCCCGCCCCCTGACGAAACTTGAGTTCGCCAAACTCCATGGTCACTTGTTGCACCTTGAAGACCAGGCCGTGAACCCGTCCCGTGACCGACACGTCGGGAATGGTCACCTCCGCCAGGTCCAGCATCCACGCCGGGTCATCCGGCACGACCTCGGCAGGCGCGGCACTGGCGCCTTTGGTGCGCGTCGCCAACCCCGAGTCGGCGAGTTCGAAGGCGTTCTCCACCCGTGCGACGAATTTTCCCCGGATGAAAGTCTTCATCGGGTCCGGCAGGCACAGATAGATTTTGCCCGGCAGAGCGTTGCCCTTGAGTTCGCCAAACTCCAGCCGCATCACGTAATTGGTCGGGATGCCGGTCATGAACTTCCGCTTCGGGTCATCGAACCACTGGATTCGCACCGACGGTTTGCTGAACCCCGTGCCGCTCTCGGATTGAATGAACTTGGCATCATCGCTCCGCAACACAATCGTTTGTTTGCTGAGGAGGGCGGCGCTGCCGTTTTCCGAGCGCAGCTCGTCAAAACTGATCTCCAGCTCGCGCTTGCCGAAATCCGGGTGGTTGAGCGACAACTCGAACTTCAGGCCAAACTCCGTCAATTTGATCACGTCGGGCTTGAAGGCGACTCCGTGGATGCGGCCCGCGACGGCGGCATCCGGGATGGCAACTCCAGCGAGATTATACGTCCACCCGGCCCCGTCGGATTTGGTGTCCAACCGGGTGCTGTCACCGTATTCCTCGATCGCGTCACTCCGCTGCCGGGCGACGGTGGTGGTAGTGGTGGTGCGTTTGCCTTGCTGCACTTGGGAAGCCGCCTTGAAACCGCTGGCCACCGCGACAAACAACACGATGCCGACCGGCACCAGCCAAAGCACCGTGAGCACGTACCCCGCGATCAACCCGGCCCGCGCGAATCCCCGGCCCTCCAGGCCCCGCGTGCGATTGATTTGTTTCATCGCCAGGTGACCACAAACGATGCCCGGTATGGTTCCAAGCAGACTGATGAACAATCCGGCGCAGGAACAAATCAACGAGGCCAGGGCCAGACCGCACGTCTTCGGAGCGGCGGTCGTCGCGGGGCCAGACGAAACGGGCGGCGGCGCAGAAGTCCGGGCGGTGGTGCGCAATTGCGGCGGCGGAGGTGGTGGCGGTGGAGGAGACTGCGCTGCCGGCACGGTGATCGCCTGATTACAGGAAGGACAAGTGATCAGCCGCCCGATGTAACTGGTATCGGCGGACAGATGCTGGCCGCAGACGGGGCAGGAGAATTTGAAGTCGCTCATAACTCGCAGTCCAAAGCCGCTTGCGGTTCAGAATGGGAGCAGCGCGTCGGACGCGACACCGGTAACGCCGCAACGCCGGCTCTTCGAGCCGTATGGAGATTCAAGCGCCGCGAACCGGTTGCGTCCCTGCTTGTTTTGGCAAAGAGCCGCCCTTTTTTGCTGCCGATGTCGGTGGAGTTCAAAGACCGCCGCGAGATCCGACCATTGTGCGGAGCGACTCGCCCGTTCGCGCCCGCGCTGACGATCGAAAAATGGCAAGCCTGTCCTGATTACGCAAACGCCCCGAACAAGGCCCGCATTTCTTCGTCCACCATGGTTGGGTCAGATAGCGTGTTGGCAATCTCATCGCGCAGTAACTGCCGATAACGCTTCCGCAACCGGTGCACCGCCACGCGCACGGCGCCTTCCTCCATACCGAGCGCTTTCGCTACTTCACTTTGGGCGGTCTCGCCTTTGCCTTCGGCGAGGAACACTTTCAGTTGTGCAAACAGCTTCGCCTTGCCGTCGGCCACACACTCCGCCTGCAAACACTCGATGACCTTGCTCAGCAACGCCAGCGCCCACTCTCGGTCGAAGGCTTGGTCGGGACTTGGTTCACTCGTGGCAACGTTCTGGAATTTTGAGTCCGCCGTCTGCCAGTCGAGCGACAAGTGCTGAACACCACCGCCGCGCTTTTGGCGCTGCGACTTGTCCCATTCGTTCGCCAGGAAGTGTTTCAACGATGCGAGCAGGAACGCGCGAAACCGCCCACGCTCGGCACTCAAGCCCTCCAAATAATTTTTGGCCAGGAAGCGTGTGAAGAATGCCTGCACCAAATCCTCCGCATCCGCTTTTTCATGCCCACGCCGGCGGACGTAGGCATAAAGTGGAAACCAATACGTACGGCAAAGTTCCTCCAGTGCGTGGGCTGATTGGGGCGTGGCGCGTCGCCCCGCAGCGAGCACGACCGTCCAATGCGTCGTGGCGAAAATGTCGCCCGGCGCGGACGAATGCTGGCTGGCGCGCTCCGAAGTCATTGACCGACGCAGCTAATCACAAACTGGGTTTTGTCGGTTCCGGGCCGACCAATTCCAAAAATCCGTGCCGCACGTCGCCTGGTCCGTTGGTAATTGCAAAAAGCAACTTGGGTTCGCCCAGCACCACGTCGAAGGGTTCAAGCTGGAATTGGCCCGGGAAGCGAACGCGCGCTGGGAGCGGAATGGCAATGGCGTTGGTGATGCCGGCAATGGCATTGGTGATGCCACGCAATGGGCGCGTCGGCAACGGTAGTGTAGCCTCACTCGGTTCGATTTGGCGCGGCACCTGCCACAAGATGGAGTCAGGCGATGCTTGCGACGGTCCGAGACGAAAGGGCCAATACCAGGTGCTGTTGTAATCCTCCGGCCCCGACGGCGTGTGAGTGTTGGCCTCGCCGTCGGGCGTTGTTGCCCGCAAGGCGTATCCGAGCGGCACGTTGGCCGAATACCCAATCATCGGACCGAAACCGTAACCGTATACCCGCTTGATGGTTACTTTGACCTTCACCTTTCCCTCGGCGTCCGGTGGCGCGGGCGCGGCTTTGTCATATTCAATCGAGCCGGCCAGCGTGCCGCCGCGCGAGTTGGTGACGCAATACAACTCCAGCGGCAGCTGCGCCTGCAACTTCACGGGGCGTTGGGTGAAACGCTCGCGGATTTGGGCGGTGGCTTGCTCCGCCTCGGCAGCGCCAAATCCTTCGGCTTCCTTGAAGAACCAACTGAAGGATACGGAGGTGCTCACCTTTCCGTTTTGGACCCGGGTGAATAGCGTGCCCTCGGCCCTGACAACCGTTCCATCCAGCTTCCTGACCAGCGCGTATAATGATTCCCCGGGCATCACGGTGGAATCTGTCCAGACACCAACCGTCCGCGTATCGGTGCCGGTACCGACGATTTGGTTCGTTTCACGCGTAAGGGTGATCGTTTTTGTGGGAGCCGAAACTGAAGGAGGAGTCGCGCCTTGCACCAGCTTGTAGCGGATCTTCACGCCGCGCGGGTTGTCGGTGTACGCCAGAGCCTGCAAAAGCCCGAACTGACCTCGGCTGGTTTTGAATGCAAACGACGCCGGGAATTGACTCGCCGAATGCGGAAATGCAGCAATAGGAACAAATTCCAACTCGGCCAACTTGGGTTTCCCTATGATCTCCCAATCCGCAGGAGCAATCGGAGCGAACAGTGTAATCCCGTAGCCGACCAGAATTACATCGTCATCAATTGCCCGGTAAGCTGCGGCATCCACTCTCCGCTCCGTAATCCAAGCTTTGAAAGCGTCATCCTCGAACACATTGCGCGAATGCGGTGGCGTGAGTTGCGTGAGAGTTCCTGTTTCAAAGTTTATGAACTGAAAGTTCGTTGCACCCGCAGCCGCGGCCTCAATCGTCCGCTCCACCGTTGGGCCGAAGGAAAATGATCGAGTCTCAGGCCATTCTGGCAAGAGCGTTTCTGGCAACGATTTCAAGTGAGCGTCAGCTTTTGTCCTGCGCAACTCGATTGCCTGTCGAGATGCTGAAGCGCTCCACGCGCAAACGGCGATGCCGCCAACGGCAACAATGGTCACGGCAGCCAAACCAATTGCCCGGCCGATACCGTGGGACAACCGCCAACCGGACATGGGCAGCAACACCGCCCCGAGCCAGATCAGTGGAACAATGATCGCCTCGTCCACGGCGGGATTCCAGCCGCCGCGTTCGGAAACCATCGCCAGCACGAAGAACGCCGCAAAGCCGATCATGGGCAACGCGCCTAGGAATGCCACCCACGCTCCCGCCCCGCGACAGAACTTCAGTAATTCTGAACCGGCAAACCGCCTCAGCAACAACGCCGTCAGCGACGACACCACGGCCAACAGAACAAAGATGGCTATGACCCAGCCGCCCTTCACTCGTCCCAGCAACAGTTCACAAAGCAGCCCGAACAACATCGTGCCGCTAAACGTAACGGCCACGGTAAACGAGAATGGCCGCAAGGTGGGTGAAGCCGCTGGTGGTTTTGGCGGAGGCCCGCCCGGTGGATCCGCGATTGGCGGGCGGGTGGCGACAGCGTTCTGCCGTTGTTGCAACCACAGCGGCACGCCGACGCCGATGAGCAGCAAGGGAACGAGAAAGGCGAAGTTGAGCCAGTGAATATTGGCAAAGAGCGTTTTGGCCCAGGGCAGAAAGAACCGTTCTGCCATCGGGTCGCGGGTGATGGCATCGTAGGCGTGAACGCCCAGCGTGCCGCCGCCAAAGGTCAGATAGCCCAGTGCGCCCCCACCAGCCGCGATAAATCCGATCGCGCCACCGCCCATAGCCGCGAGCAAACCGATCGCAAGACCGCCAAAGGAGATCAGTCCGACCGCGCCACCGCCAATGGCAATCACCCCCACGGCGCCGCCTCCGAAAGCAATGCCGCCGATGGCCATGCCACCAAAGGCAATCACCCCCTTGGCCATGCCACCGATGGCAATGATGCCTTTGGCCACGCGCTGTCTTCCGGTGGCCGGATCGAGCCCGGAGGCGACGTGCACCAGCGGCAGACCGAAGAGGGTTGCTTTGGAGCGATAGTCCACGCCGCGATACATCCAAGCCGGGGAACTCCTAGCGGAAAACGATTCGGCAATCGTTTCGATCTGCGTCTTCAGCACGCTCGCCTGCTGGTAGCGCAGTTCCGGTTTCTGCTCCAAAGCGCGCAAGACCACTTCATCCAGGCGCACATCAATTGAGACTTTGTTTGATGGCGCTTCGAGCTTTTTGCCGGGCAATTCGCCGGTGAGCATTTGGTAGAAAACGACGCCCAGCGCGTAAATATCTGCGCGGTGATCCACCTCGCCCGGTGCTTGAATCTGCTCGGGCGACATGTATTGGGGCGTGCCCATGACCTTGCCCGCGTCGGTGAGTACAGGAGACCCCTCACCCGGCTGCGCCACCCTCTCCCCATCGGATGGGGAGAGGGACGGGGTGAGGGGCGCGTCGTAGCCCACAATCTTCGCCAGCCCAAAATCCGCCACCTTCACGCGGCCCCGGCGGTCCAGTAAAATGTTCTCCGGTTTGATGTCGCGGTGGACGATGCCCTGGTCGTGCGCGAACTGAAGTGCATCACAAATCTGCGGAACAATCGCCAACGCCTCCCGGGCGGAGACGCGACCGGCGTGCAGTAACTGACGCAGGTTCACGCCATCCACGAACTCCATGAGGAAGAAGTAAGCGGACTGTCGGGGGTCGAAAGTCGAAGGTCGAGGGCTGGGTGCAATGCCAAACTCATACAAAGTGACGATGCCCGGATGATTCAGCTTCGCCAGCGCCTTCGCTTCCCGGGCAAAACGTTCCGCGAAGGCCAGATCATCGCCAATGCCGGGTGGGAGAATTTTCAGCGCGACTACGCGATCGAGTTGTTTTTGGCGGGCTTTGTAAACCGCCCCCATGCCGCCCTTGCCGATGAGTTCGAGGATCTCCAGTTGCGGAAACAGCGGCGCGAGTTCGCTCACGCTGGGTGGATTGAACGCGGGTTGTTTGGCATCCGTGACGGTGTCCACCTGCGCCCCCATCTTCAGCAGGCAGGCGGGGCAAAGGCCGGTCAGCACGCCCGAGGGTAGCGGGGTGCCGCAACTGGGACATTTTGGTTGGCTTGCCGGCACGGGAGTAACTTTTGTTCCACTCATACACCCAGCCCAGAAGCAAAGCACGACGGATGTTACCGGAAATTGAACCGACCGAAGACGGGGCTGAAGAATTTGCCGTCCGGCGAGAGGTTGTGCGTGTCTTTTCCACGCCGACCCGTTAGACAAGGCGCGTGTCTGGAATTCTGCTCATTCGTGACCTCGCGGTCGTGCTGTTGATCGCCGGCGTGGCGGCCTGGCTCTGCCAGCGCCTCGGTCTGTCCGCCATCGTGGGCTATCTCGTGGCGGGCGCCGTCATTGGCCCGCACACGCCGCCGTTTGCGCTCGTGGCGGACGCGGATCGCGTGCAGACGCTCGCCCAACTCGGATTGGTCTTTCTCGTCTTTTCCATCGGATTGAACCTCAGCCTCAGCCGGCTCAAGCGACTGGGCCTGTCAGTCATTGCCGCCACGGCCATCGGGGCGATTGTCGTATTGATTGGCGGACGCTTGTTTGGCTGGGCCATCGGCTGGAGTGTCACGGCCAGTTTGTTCCTGGCGGGCATGTTAATGGTTTCCAGCTCGGCCATCATCAGCAAGGTGCTGGACGAATTGAATCTCACGCACGAGCGCGCCGGTCAACTCGCGCTGGGCGTAACGGTGCTCGAAGACGTGGTGGCCATTGCCATGCTCACGCTGCTGACTTCGCTGGTGCAATTCGGCGGAGCCAAGCCGCCGCCGCTGGTGCCGACCTTGGGCGCGCTCACGGCGTTCATCGTGTTCATCGCGCTATTGTCACTGCTGATCATGCCCAAGCTGCTGGCGCGATTGAGCCGAAGCGTGCTGCCGGAAATCCGGACGCTGATCGTTGGCGGGCTGCTGCTGTCGCTGGCGTGGCTGGCGGTGCAGGTGGGTTATTCGCTCGCGCTGGGGGCATTTATCTTTGGGGCCATTATCGGCAGCACACGCTACAAGGACGATATCGAGCGCATCTTCCGCGGGCTAGATCAGACGTTTGGCGCGGTGTTTTTTGTGGCGGTCGGGATGCTCGTGGATTTCCGGACGTTGCTCGAAGCGTGGCCGCTGGTGCTGGGCGTAACGGCACTGGCGTTACTGTTGCGGCCGGTGGCGTGCGCGCTGGGATTCATTGCAGTAGGCAATACGAGTCGCGAATCCATCCAAGCCGGACTGTCGGTGACGCCGCTGGGCGAATTCAGTTTCATCATGGCGCAATTGGGCGTGGAGAGCGGCGCCTTGCCCAAGTCCGCGTATCCGGTGGCGGTCGGCGCTTCGTTGTTGACCTCGTTGATGGCGCCAGTGCTGACGCGTCGCGCCGATTCTATCAGTCATCGTGCGGTTCAATTCACGCCGCCGTTTGTGGGGAAATGGATTGGCTTTTATCACAACTGGCTGGGGCGTTTGCGCAGTCGCCAAACGGCGAGCGTGCTCTGGAGGCTGACCGGCAAACGGTTTTTGCAGGTGGGCATTCACATGTTGTGCGTTTCAGCGATGTTGCTGTTTGCCACGCCGATCTATCTGAAAATAAAAGCCGCGGTGGGCCAGGACTGGTTATTTCCGCGTGGATTGCCCCTCCTGTTCTGGAGCGGCTTTGGGCTGTTGCTGCTCGGGCCGCTCATCGCCATCTGGCGCAACGTCTCCGCGCTGGCGATGATCCTGTCCGAGGCGGCCACCACCGGCGCGCGACGACAAAAGCGCCTGCGTCCATTGCTGGAAAGAGCGCTCCGGGTGGTGGCCCTGGTGGCCTTGGTTTCGTGGCTGGTCGCATTGTTGCCGACCGGCTGGTCGTTGCTCGGCGCGGCCGGGGCCGTGTTGCTCTTGTTGATCATTGTGACCGCGATTTTCTGGCGACGGCTCGTACGCCTGCACAGCCGATTGGAGATTGAATTGTTCGAACAATTTCAGCGCGCCAGCCACAGCACGGCGACGTCCGCGTGGTCGGACGCACTGCCGCAACAAACGGGGGATTGGAACCTCGACATTGACGAAGTAACACTGCCCAGTGACTCCGCGCACACGGGCAAAACTCTGGGCCAGCTCGCAGTGCGACAACATTTTGGCTGCTCTGTTGTTGGCATTGACCGGCAGGGATACGGCATCGTGAATCCTCGGGCCGACACCGTGTTGTATCCGCAGGACAAACTGCTGCTACTGGGCAGTGCCGAACAACTGGTCCGGGCCGCGCGTGAGTTGGGCGTGTCCGCCAGTGCGGAGACCATCACGGACTTCGACGAGCTGACGATGGAAACTCTCGCAGTGCCGCCGGACAGTCCGCTGACGGGAAAACCGCTGCTCGAGCTGGACTTGATCCGAAAGACCGGCGTGCAAATTGGCGGTATCCGGCGGGGGAGTGACCAGAACCTTTCACCCAGCGGTCGCGATCAACTCCAGGCAGGCGACGCGCTGCTGGTGCTCGGCACCCACGCGCAGATCAAGGAATTCGCCGCGCTGCTTTCACCACCGCCGGCTGAGTCGGCGGAGCCACCGGCATAAAATTGAAGGGCCGGAGTTACCTCCGGCCCGTTCACCAATCTGGAATTGTCAACCAGCGTTCAGAACACCGGGTTGCTGCCGTCGAGCATCTTCACATCATTGTGCTCGAAGTATTCCTTCGTCAGCGCCTTGATGATCTTGCCGCGTTGATCGTAGAGGCGTTTCAGTTTGCGCGGCTTGTGCTTCGCCAACGCGTAGTGCGTGAAGATCGGCATCGCGATGGTCGTGTCCGTGTAGCAAACGACGGCATCGGGAAGCTTTGTGGGGTCAACTTTGCCCCAACTCACCGCTTCACCAGGCGTCGCCCCGCTCAGTCCGCCGGTATCGGGTCGTGCATCAGTGACCTGGATGAAAAAGTCCTGGCCGTATTCCTTGATGCGGAGCACCTCTTGGATCTGCGGCTCGGTCTGGAGGGTGAAGTTCTTCGGACTGCCGCCACCCCAGAGAACGACGCCGCTCTTGCCCCCCGCGCGCTTGGCGGCCAGCACGATGCCGGTTGTTTCGTTTACATCAATGCTCGGATTCATGCGGAGCTTGCAACCGCGCAATTCCACGCCCGCCACGTTCATGCCGATGGTCGAATCGCCGGGCGAACTGGTGTAGCAAGGCACGCCCGCGCGGTACGCCGCCGCCATCACGGACACATCCTTCAGGTTGTTCTTGCGTTCCCATTCCGCGGCATATTTGCCGATCAGGTTGTGCAATTCCGCCGTGCCCATTTCTTTCTGGAATTCCGGCTGCATGAACATCTCGCGCAGCAAATCATCCGTGGCCATCAAGCCATCGGAGTAGGGAATCACCACGTCGTAGATGCGGACGAGATCGTTGTCGCGCAGATCGGTGTCGTCGAATTTGAAACTGCCGGAGTGGACCGGGTAATTCAGGGCGAAGTGCAGATCGTGATAAAGATTCGCGCCCGTGGAGACGATCCAATCCACGAAGCCCGCCTTGATGAGCGGGATGATGCTGGAACAACCAAGGCCCGCCGGCGTGAGCGCGCCGGAGATGCTCATGCCGATGGTCACGTCTGGCTCGAGCATGCGATTGGCGAAAAGCTGGCAGGCTTCCTTGAGCCGCGCGGAATTGTAGGCGAGGAAACATTCGTCCACCATGTAGGTGAGTTTTTCCTTGCCGGTCAGATTCTTCGGCTGAATGCGCTTGCCCGCCATGTACTTCTTTTTGTGCGGGCAGTTTTTTTCTTTCATCCATTCCGGCATCTCGGCAATGGCTTCACGGTTGTGGATTTTGTGTCGTTCGGTTCTGGCCATAATTCAAATTGGTAAAAACTGTGTCATTCACGATACGAATGTGGACGCGCTTGCCAATAATTAAATAACACCTGGTTCGCCGATGTTTCGCTGAAGCGGATGTAATTGGGATTGAACTTGCCCTGCTGCCGTCGAATAATCCGGGGCGAGCGACCTCGTCGTAACGATGAACGAATGGAACATCCAGTCCCGCGCGCACGCCTGTGAAGCGTGCCAGCAGCCGTTTGCCGACAAACAGGCCTACCACACGCTGCTCTTTGACGTGCCGCCGGACTTGCGCCGCACCGACATCTGCGAAGCCTGCTGGCAAAAGCAATTCGCCGACGCCTCGATTCAGAAGGGGCTGATCTCACGGTGGCAGGGTGTTTATGAGGCACCGCCCCCCGTGGTGGATGCGATTCAGAAGGAGACCGCCGAGACGTTGCTCCGGAAATTGATCGAGCAGAATGACCCGCGTTATGCGCCCGCCGGTTACATCCTGGCGGTCATGCTTGAACGCAAGCGCATCCTCAAGGTGAAGGAGCAGATTGTTCGCGAGGGCAAGCGCACTTTCATTTACGAACAGCCCAGGACCGGGGATATTTTCACCATCACCGACCCGGATCTGCATCTCAACCAGTTGGAAGAGGTCCAGCGGGATGTGGCCCACTTGCTGGAACATGGATTGAATCCGCCGCCACCGGCAGTCGAAGTCGCGCCTGTCGCTGAGGCGACAGTGGAGATCAGCCAGGAAACTGTTCCCCGAGTGTGAGTACATTCAACATTCAACGCTCAACGCTGAACACCCAACGTCTCAACATGGGTGAGGCGATTCGAGGTTGGGTGTTGAATGTTGAATGTTGAATGTTGCTCTCTTGATTCATGTCCGACCTCGCCGCACTGCAAACCCGACTTGGTTACACCTTCCGCAATGAGAGCCTGCTGCAACTCGCGCTCACGCATCCGTCCGTTGCTCACGAACTGGGCACGCCCGTGCAACACAACCAGCGACTGGAATTCCTCGGGGATGCGGTGTTGCAACTCGCGCTGACGCGGGAGTTGTATGAAAGATTTCCCGCCTTCGACGAAGGCCCGCTCACCAAGGCCCGCGCGAAACTCGTCAACCGCCGGTCACTGGGCACCCATGGGCGTGCGTTGGGACTGGGCGCGCATCTCGTGCTCAGCCGGGGGGAAGAATCGCATGGCGGACGCGAACGATCCTCCGCGCTCGCGGATGCCTGCGAATCCGTCATCGGCGCGATCTTTCTGGATGGTGGCTACGACGCAGCGCGCGCATTCATCCTGCGCGAATTCGGCGCGGGCCTGGACGAATTGAGCGTGCTTCCCACGTTGGAGAATCCCAAGGGCGAGCTGCAGGAGTTCCTGCAAGCCCGCGGCCCGGAAGCGCCAAAGTATCACGTTGTTTCCACTTCCGGCCCGGACCACGACCGCGTCTTTGAATGCACGGTGCAGCACGGCGGCGTTGAACTTGCCCGCGGCACCGGCAAGAGCAAGAAGGACGCGGAGAGCGAAGCCGCTCTGGCGGCGTTGAAGAAACTGCGCGAAGAAACACCGACGTCATGAAATCGCTTTTCTCCTCGGGGCGCAAAATCCTGATCGGCGTCGTCCACCTCAAACCTTTGCCCGGCTCGCCGCGTTGGGGTGGTAGCTTGAAGGCAATCATTGATTTTGCGGTGGCTGATGCCCGGGCCTACGAACGCGGCGGGGCACACGCCGTGTTCATCGAGAATTTCGGCGATGTTCCGTTCACGAAAACCAACGTCGGTCCGGAAACCATCGCCGCCATGACCGCTGCCGGGTGCGCCGTTCGTGCGGCAGTGAAAGTGCCCATCGGTTTCAACGTCCTGCGCAACGACGCCCGGGCCGCGCTCGCCCTCTGCGCCGCGTGCGATGGCGATTTTATCCGCGTGAACGTTCACACCGGCGCGATGCTCACCGACCAGGGACTCATTGAAGGCGATGCCTACCACACGCTGCGCTATCGCGATCGCATCCGGCCCGACGCGCGGATTTTTGCCGATGTGCACGTCAAGCACGCCGTGCCGCTGGGTGACTGGACCCTGGAAGATTCCGCCCACGACACGGTGGAGCGCGGGTTGGCCGACGCGCTAATTGTTTCGGGTGTCGGCACGGGTCAGGCGGCAGACATCGAGGATGTGGAACGCGTCCGTCGCGCGTGTCCGAAAACAAAGCTGCTGCTCGGCAGCGGCGTGAATGTGGCAAACGTGAAGAATTATCTGCGCTTCGCCGACGGCGTGATTGTCGGCTCGTCACTCAAGCGGGATGGCAAGCTGGCTAATCCGGTGGATGCAAAACGTGTCGCGGTGCTGGCGAAGGCGATGCGGTAAGTCGAGCGGAAACGCTCAACATTCAAAGCTCAAAGTCCAACACCAAGCGGTTCACTGGATCCGACCTTGGGCGTTCGAGGTTGAATGTTCTCCCAAGTTTCTGTTCACGCGCCTGCTGCCGTCCTCTGGATGATTTCCCTCAACGAAGTCTGCGGTTGAAAACCCGTCACGCGCTGGAGTTTTTCCACCACCGGTTTGCGGCGGCGCATGTCGTCAAAACCGGGCGCGTAAGCTTCCGAGTACGGCACGAACTCGATCTTGGACTTCGAGCCGAGCGTCTCGATGACGCGCTGGGCCAGTTCGAGGATGGTGATTTCCTCCCGGCCACCAATATTGAAAACCTCTCCGCGCGCGGCGGACGTGTTTTGCAGTCGCACCAAGGCCTCCACCGTGTCCAACACGTAGCCGAAGCAACGGCTTTGTTTGCCATCACCGAACACCCGCAACGGCTCGCCGCGACGGGCGGCCGCGATGAAACGCGGCAACACCATGCCATATTGGCCGGTTTGGCGCGGGCCGACGGTGTTGAACAAACGCACAATCACCACGGGCAGTTCGCGCTCCTTCGCATACGCCAGCGCGAGAAATTCGTCCATCAATTTGGAGCAAGCGTAGCTCCAGCGCGATTGGTGCGGCGGGCCGATGAGCAGATCGTCTTCCTCGCCGAACGCGGGTTTCTCGCTCTTGCCATAAACCTCGGAGGTCGAGGCTACGAGCAACGGCACGCGATGAGGCGCCGCGGCCTCGAGCAACACCTCGGTTTCGTGCAGATTGGTTTCGAGGACGTGGATGGGCGATTTGACGACGAGATCAACCCCCACCGCCGCCGCAAGATGATAAATGGATTCAGCATCCGCGACGAGCTGCGGCAACTCGGCGCAGCTGGAGATTTTTGCTTCAACGATACGGAGCTGGGGGTGCTTTTCGACGGTTCGCAGATTTGCCCGATTGCCCGTGGAAAGATCATCCACCACGACGACCGATTTTCCTTCTGCCAGCAACCGTTCCACCAGGTGGGAGCCGATAAAGCCCGCGCCGCCAGTCACGAGGATGGGTCTGCTCGCGCTCATTTCAGAGCCTTTGCCACGGCCTCGGCGAGTTGTTGACGAAAAGCAGGGTCAGCGATGCGTTTCGCTTCGGATGGATTGGAGAGATAACCGCCTTCGATCAACACCGCTGGGCGGTTCTGCCCGCGCAGCACGCCGAGAAAACGCGCGTGCCGCACACCACGATCGTTTTTGCCCGTGACCGGCAGCAACGCGCGGTGCAGACGCACGGCATACTTCAGATTTTCGGCATCGAAGGCATTGTTGGGAAACGCCTGACGAGGGTCATCCTCGTAACCGCGCGTGAGGCTCGAAGGCATCCCCACTGGAGTGAGGCAATAGGTCTCCAGGCCTGATTGCTCCTGTCCGCCTTCGCCAGAAGAGTTGAAATGCAGACTCAGAAAGAAGTCCGCGCGATGAGCATCGGCAAACGCGACGCGATCGGGCAGCGGCACCTCAACATCATTGGTGCGCGTGAGCAGAACCCGCCAGCCGTTCTGCTGGAGCAGGGGCACCAGCCGTTTGGCCCAGTCCACGGTAAACTCCTTTTCCCAGTGTCCGTCAGCCGCACTGCGCGTGCCGGTGTTGCCGCCGCCGTGACCCGGATCAATCACAATCAACCGGTTGGCCGGAGTGGCGACGGACAATCCGCGCGACAGGGGCTCGAGAACCTTTCGGACGTCGAGTGCGTTGAGAAAAATCTGGTTGCCGATTTGTTGCGGGGGGAAACCCAGTCGCACTTCCAGTCCGTCCCAGAATGCGGTCAACCGGCCGATCTGCACGGTGAAGCTTCCTTGCGGAGTCATGACTGCGTACGCCGGCGCCGGCGACAACGGAATGGTGCGTAATTCGCGAAGCCCGTTTTGCGCCGCCCAACGGTTGAGCGAAACCATGCCGGACTCCGCGCTGGTCAAGGGCGCGGGCGGCTTTTGGATCAGGCTGGGGGCGTTCGTGGGCGCTGGTATCGGACGCGTGGGCAAGGGAACATCCGGCTCCAACTCGTGCTGCGGACCGAGATCGGCGTCCCAGTTGGCCGGCAGCGGCTTGCGGGGATCGCGCGGGCGCGGCGCGGTTGAACAACCCGCCACCAGCACGAGCACGGCGCACGCGACAATGAAAACCGGTTTTGACACGCGGCCATTGTGCGAATGAAAGTGGCTGACTCAAGATGTTTTGCCGGGGCGCGAAAACTTGTTTGCCCGCGAACCCTGGGACATACTGGCCGTGAACGGACTGAAACCTTGAAAATCCTTGTTGCCATCACCGGGGCGAGTGGTGCGCTTTACGCGCAACGCCTGCTCGACAACCTCGATCCCACCGCGCACGAAATCCACGTGGTGCTCAGCAACTATGCGCAACAGGTCATCAGCGAAGAACTGCCCGCTGGCTTGCGGTTACCAGCGGGCGTGAAACCGCATGGGTTGAAGAGCATGAACGCGCCGTTCGCCAGCGGCTCGAATCCGCCGGATGTGATGGTGGTCATCCCCTGCACCATGGGCACACTGGGTCGCATCGCGCACGGCTACAGCGAGGACGTGTTGCTGCGTGCAGCCGACGTGGTGTTGAAGGAAAAGAAGAAACTCATCCTCGTACCGCGTGAAACGCCGTTGAGCCTGGTTCACGTCAAGAACTTTGAACTGCTCCTGCTCGCCGGCGCGACGCTGATTCCCGCGAACCCGAGTTTCTATTCCGGCGCCAAGACGATAACTGAACTGGCCGACACCGTCGTCGCCCGCGTGCTCGATCATCTGGGCGTGCCCAACCAAATCGCGCCTCGTTGGGCGGCGGAGAAGGAATGAAATGAAGAAGGGGAAACATCCAACATTCGACATTCAACATTCAATGCCGAAGGACGCCGAAGAGGCGGTCTGGGAATTCCACGAAGGCGAAGGTGCACGTCGTCGCTGGGCGCGACTCATCAAAAGGAAAGCCTGGGTTAAGAACGAAACCGTGTTGCTGTTTATGCTTGGTGAAAGCGAAGAGTTGATCCGCATTTTCCATTCAAGCATCCAGACCGCAAAGCGCAATGCCCAGGCAGAAACTCGCAAATCGTCCAGCCCTGCCCGCGCTTCGTCCGGCGAGGCCGTTCAATGTTGGGCGTTAAATGTTGAATGTTGAATGTTCTCTGTAATTAACAAGTGGGGTTCGTTTGTTCGCTTCTCGCACACGATCTTCGCACTACCGTTCGCGCTGTCGGCAATGCTGGTCGCCGCGCGGGATAACCACGGCTGGCCGGGTTGGCGGACGTTTGGATTGATCCTTCTGGCGATGGTCTGTGCGCGAACCTGCGCCATGGCGTTCAATCGCATCGTTGATCGGAAGTTCGACGCGCTGAATCCGCGCACGGCCAATCGTCACCTGCCCGCCGGGCAAATCTCACTCACCAGTGCGATAGCCCTCTGGGTGGTTTCGGGTGCGGGTTTAATGGCTACCAGCTTTTTTCTGAATCCACTTTGCTTCTGGCTCTCACCGATCGCATTGATCGTGATTTGTTTTTACTCGCTGACCAAACGGTTCACGGATTATACGCACGTTTTTCTCGGCATAGCCCTGGCACTCGCACCGGTCGGTGCGTGGCTGGCTGTGAAGGGGACAGGCGTTTCCGCTTGGGAAGTTGTGCAAATGCTGGTGCTCTCCGGCGCCGTGATTCTCTGGCTCGTGGGGTTCGACCTCATCTACGCGTTGCAAGATTACGAGTTCGACAAGTCACATGGCCTGCGCTCGCTCGTGGTGGCGTGGGGACCGAAGAACGCCTTGGGCGCGGCCTTCCTGGCTCATGTCGCGATGTGCGGATTGCTCTTTGTCTTCGGGGTGATCTGCAATTTCCGGCTCGCCTACCTGATCGGCTGGTCCATCATCGTTTTCTGTCTCGTGCTCGAGCATTGGATCGCCCGCCGCCGCAGTTTGAATTGGATCAATGTCGCTTTCTTCCGGCTCAACGCAGTCGTGAGCATGGTCTTCTTGGGTGTAGTTGTGGCGGAAGTGGTGTTTCAAGGCTGGTTCAAGCTGCGTTGAACCGCCTGTCATTGCGGGCGTTGCGAAAGTCTGTCACCTCCCGGCGTGATTTGACCACTCATGCACGTTATGATGACAACGACGACGATGGCTCTCACGGCCCACGAGGATGCGGACCTGGTGATCGCGAGTTTGTCCGGCAATCGCGATGCCTTCGGTCAAATCGTGGCGCGCTATCAATCGCTGATCTGTTCACTGGCCTACAGCGCCACCGGCAGCTTGGCAGCGAGCGAGGATCTCGCGCAGGAAACGTTCATCACCGCCTGGAAACACCTGCGCACCCTTCGTCGCGAAGGACGCGAACCTCTGCAAACGGCTGAGTCGCTGGAAGCCGTCCAAGAATCGGCCAGCTCGGAACCCTTGCCGCCGGACCAGACCATCAGCCGCGAAGAGGAGGCCATTCTCTGGCGTTCGCTCGAACGCATCCCGGAGACGTATCGCGAACCGCTTATCCTGTTCTATCGGGAACACCAGTCCATTGAGAGTGTCGCTTCCGCCTTGGATTTGACAGAGGACGCGGTGAAGCAACGGCTGTCGCGCGGGCGCAAACTCCTCGCCGAAGAGGTCGTCACCTTTGTGGAAGGCGCGCTCAGTCGAACGAACCCTGGCAAGGCATTTACCTTGGGCGTGCTGGCGGCGTTGCCGCTTACACTGGCGACCTCGGCCAAAGCCGCAGTGCTTGGATCGGCCATGATGAAAGGCGCCGGTGCTGCCAAAGCCGCCGGCGGGCTCGGTGTGCTTGGGTCGGTGCTCAGCCCGCTTGCTGGCCTGATTGGTCCGTGGCTGCAATATCGCATGTTGCTCAATGTGGCCCGATCCGATGCCGAGCGTGCCGGGATCCGAAGTTATTTTCGCAAGCTCCTTGGTTTGCTGCTGGCCTTTGGCGTGTCGCTGATCGCACTGGTCCTGTTGGGCGGAAGATTCGTGACAACGCACCCGCTGGGATTTGCCGCCGTGCTGCTTGGTTTGGTTGCGAGCTTCTTCTTCGTGTCGGTGCGTTTCGCGATGTGGACGAACCGCCTCTTCACCGACTACCGCGCCGAACGCGCCGCCAGCGGAAGTGCCATACCCGCAGTGCCAACGTGGGAGTACCGCAGCGGGTGGGAGTTGCTCGGACTGCCGCTGGTTCACATTCGCATGACCCAACCCGGGCCTTCGAGTGAGCGACCACGACCAGTGAAAGCCTGGTTCGCCGTCGGCGACACGGCGTTTGGTGTGTTGTTCGCGTTCGGCGGATTCGCGGTCGCACCCCTCTCGCTGGGCGGGCTGGCGATAGGACTGATACCGTGGGGCGGAATTGCGCTCGGGCTGATGCCAGTGGGCGGGTTTGCCTTTGGTGGCTGGGCATTCGGTGGCTTTGCTCTCGGCTGGCAGGCGTTTGGCGGGTGCGCACTGGCGTGGAACGCGGCGGCGGGCGGCCTGGCTGTCGCCCGGGATTTTGCCCTCGGCGGTATCGCCCACGCAGCCCAGATCAACAACGCCGCCGCCGAGAACTTCATTCGCAGCCAGCTTTTCTTCGTCCGGATGGAACTGGTGTCGCGACACCTTGCCTGGTTGAACCTGCTCTGGTTGATCCCAATGCTCGCATGGTGGTGGAAGCTGAAGCGGCTCGCCAAAACCATCTGCCAAACCGCAGTCTGAAACGCCAAGGAGATTCTATGAAACGATTGATCGTGGGTGGAGTGTTGGTAGTTGCGGCGGGAGTGGTTCTTTGGGGCATCTCGAAGCGCAATCACGCAGCGGTGACAACTGAAACTGGGTTGGCTGAAGCAGCGCCCGCAGCGGAAAGCGTCGTTGCTGAAAATCTCGGCGCACCGCGAGCAAGTAATCTGGACACGCAGCTTGCCGCGAAGCCCTCGACACCGCGCGCATCCGCCAATCCGTCAGCATCCGAACCTGTGTTCGACGAAAAGTCACAGATCCGCCAGAGTGTGGATGCTTTGGTGTCACCTCAGATTGGTTTCGATGAGAAGTATCGGACGTGGATTGCGCTCCGCGACCAGGGCAAAATGGACCTGGTCATTGCTGAACTTGCCGAGCGTGCCACGAACAACCCAACTACCGCCGAATATCCCGCTGCGCTCGGCCAGGCTTACCTGCACAAGATTGCGGTGACGAAGGACACGCGCGATTACGCCGTGCTGGGTTCGCTGGCGGACCGAAGTTTCGACGCGGCGCTGGACATTGATCCGGCAAACTGGGACGCGCGTTTCTTCAAGGCAACCGCCATGTCGTACTGGCCGGAGGAAATGAACAAGCGCCCGGAAGTCATTCAGCGCTTCACCAAGCTGATCCAGGACCAGGAAACCCAGACTCCCCAGCCGCAGTTTGCGCAATCGTACTACTGGCTCGGTGAAACCTATCAGAAATCAGGCCGCGCAGATTACGCCGATCAAGTCTGGCGGCGCGGTGCGACGTTGTTTCCATCCGACCCGATGCTCCAACAGAAGGTCACAGTGCAAAAGTAGGATCGCGAAGGGCTATTTGTTAAACCGGAAATTCGTCACGTCGTAGTCCTGCATCACGTAAGTCTTGAGTTCGAGCCGCAGCTTGTTGGCGCGCTTGGCTTGGGTTTCACCGCCCGCCTCCACGAGGTCCGCGAAGCTGATAATTTCGGCCCTGATGAACCCGTGCTGGATGTCCGTGTGAATCGTGCCGGCCGCTTCCCACGCCGTCAGTCCGGCGCGGATGGGCCATGCCCGATTCTCCTTTCCGCCCACCGTCAGAAAACTGATCCAGCCGCTGGCCGCAAATGCGCGCACGAGCAGTGCATCCGGGGATTTCAACTCTGCCTCCTCCGCCACGACCACCGGACGGTTGGAGTAAAAATTGTGCGCGGAAACGACCACCAATTCCTCGGGGCTGAGACCTGCTGCTGAAACGGGTTTCTCGCTAACCAGCACCTCGGCAAGCTTGTTCAGCACAGTAGCCTCGGCCGGTTCCGCCCCGCGCCCCAGGCGTGTCTCCACGAAGTCGAGGTCTTTCATCAGCAGATCACTGAGCGCGGCATGGCTGGTGAGGATGGCGTCGCAGGTGAGCATTTCCTTGTCCGCCACCACGTCGCACTGGGCGTAAGTCTTCTTTTGGGCCTCGACCAGTTTGTCCACCTGGTCCAACCGCGGGTCCTTGATGTTGTGTTTGCCCAATGCGATGCCCGACACCCCGAACAAGCAACATTTCATACGCCCGGCTTACGCCTGAGGAAACCCCGGGTCAAGCGCGGAAAAGCGCGCGCTCCCGCATTGAACTCAATGCGCCGGCTGGACCCGCCCGAGCACCCAGAGAATTCCACCAAGGACGTGCCGTTGGAACTTCGGATCGCTGTAGTACTCGATCTTGTGCCCGAGCGCCGTGTAGAACTGCCGTCCACCGTCGAATTCCTGACACCACGCCAGCGGGAATGAATCGCCGAAGGTCTGACCCGGATAAGTGGCTTTATCGGGGTCCTTCAACGTGGTGAGATCACCGGCGAGCAATACGTGCATGCGCGGGTTGAGGTGGTCGAGATAATAGAACTCGTCCTCCCATTGCCAGGTCGCGCCCAGATGCGCTGTGGCGGGATGCTTCGGGTCGAGCACTTCAATCGTGAATTTTTGCAGCGGGGGATGCCGTTTGAACTTTCCGCCCAGCACCGCCCAGTAATAGGGCCATTGCCGCTCGCTGCCCGACGCCGAGTGAATCCCCACAAACCCACCGCCGCCTTGGATGAACTTCTTGAAGGTCTCGCGCTGGGCGTCGTTCTCGAATGCCTCGTTGTTGGCATTGCTGAAAATCAGCGCGCGATATTTTTTGAGATTCTCCGGCGTGAACACCGCCGGGTCATCCGAAGTGTCCACCGCGAAGCCATTCGTGCTCGCCAGTTGCCGGATCATCGCCACGCTCGTTGCAATGTTGTCGTGGACGTAGCCTTTGCCGTTGGTGACATGATTGCGGGTATAGACCAATACTCTTGGCTCTTCGGAATGCAACGTCCCGCACATACAACTAAGCAGGAACAAAGTGAGTGACCGGCCGATAAGCTGTTTCAAAGTCAGATTCATAGGTATCGAGGGGAAGTTGAACCAATTCCGCGCGGCAGGAAAGACTGATATTTGAAAATTGTCTGCCGACCACCAAAGGAAATCGGCCTTGACATACCTAGCGTTGCAATGCATAATAGCGCCATGCTTACAAAGGAACTCGTCGCCGCCTCGACCGTGCCGCTGGTTTTGTCCGTGCTGACCGAGGGCGAGAACTACGGTTACGCGCTCATTCAACGCGTGCGCGAACTGTCTGGCGGCCAGATCGAGTGGACCGAAGGCATGCTCTATCCCGTGCTGCACTGGATGGAGAAGGAGGAATTGATCGAATCCGAATGGCGCGAGGCCGAAACCGGGCGCAAGCGGAAGTATTACCGCTTGCGCAAGGAAGGCCGCAAAGCGTTGCAGGCGGAAAAGCGAGAATGGCTCACCGTTCACGAAACTCTCACCAAACTATGGAAACAACAACCCCGTTTGAACTGAACCAAGCTATCCAGCAATGGCGCGAGAACCTCGGCCAGTCGCCTGCCTTCCGCAGCGAGAATCTTTACGAACTCGAAACCCATCTGCGGGACGCAATCGAAACGCTGCAAGGGGGTGGCTTGTCCGATGAGGAAGCTTTTCTCATCGCTGCAAAACGGATTGGCAACAGCAGCCAATTGGAAACGGAGTTTGCCAAACAAAACTCCCGGTCAATCTGGCTAGACCGCGCCCTCTGGATTCTGTTGGGCGCTCAACTTTGGACGCTGGCGAGCGTTCTTTCGTTTAGCGTGCAGACACTCTTGCAGGCAGCGATTCCCAAAGCGAACGAGCTATTGTCCACCTACGGTTTTGGGAGGATTTCTGAATCCATTCCGGGACAGGTTTTTTATGTGATTGCCCTTCCCGCCACTATTCTAGTGAGCGTAAAGCTCTTCTGGATGATTCAACATTGGGCCGAGCGCCGAGGCTGGACTCCACTCAATTTTGTTCTCAATCGCCCGCGCCTGTTGGCCGGTGTTTATGTGATACTTTTCTTGTCACCTCTGGGAGTTCAATACGTGACGGCTTTGTTGGTCCAGTGGTTAGCCTTGGAGCGCTATGCTGGAATGTCCTTGGCGTCGGGATCTGCCTTATACGTTTTGGTAGGTTTGCAGTTAGTCGTTTTCGCTTCGATGGTGATGGTCATTGCCCGGCGGCGTTTGCGATTGCGCCAAGACTGACGCCAAACTCAACCTTCGCCTCAGTCACGATTGATTTGAGTTTGAGACAGGCGCGACGCCTGTCCTACACTGTGCGCGATGAATTTCTTCATTCAACGCAGCGAGCTGCGCGACCTCTACGACAAGGTCGCCGCCGGGGAACGTATTTCCGAAGCCGACGCGCTGCGGTTGTTTGAATCCAAAGACCTCAACGCGCTCGGCGCCATCGCCGATCTCGCGCGGCAGAAGAAGGTGGGCAACCGCGCCAGCTACATCGTCAATCGCTATCTCAACTACTCGAACTACTGCATCCTGAGCTGCCAGTTCTGCTCGTTCGCACGCAAGAAGCGCGACGCCGACGGCTTCGAGTTGAGCATCCCGCAGATGGTCGCGAAGGCGCGCGAAGCGTTGCAGCTCGGCATCACGGAACTGCACATCGTCGGCGGACTCCATCCTTCGCTGCCGTTCAGTTACTACACGGATATGCTGAAGGCGTTGAGCGCGCTGAATGATGAGTCGGTGGGGCGAGAGTCCTCGCGAGCCGATGGAAAGGCTGAAAACGGCTCGTCAGGAGCCTCGCCCCACCGGCTTCAATTAAAATGCTTCACCGCGATTGAAATCCTGCACCTCGCCTGGCTCGCGAAGAAAACTGTCGAGCAGACGCTGATTGAATTGAAGCAAGCCGGCCTCGAATCGCTCACCGGTGGCGGCGCAGAAATTTTCCGCAAGGAAGTCCGCAGTGCCATCGCCAAGGGCAAGGAATCCGCCGAGGAATACCTCGACGTCCATCGCACCTGGCACAAGCTCGGCGGACGCAGCACCTGCACGATGTTGTTCGGCCATGTCGAATCGCTCGCCGACCGCGTGGATCACTTGCGGCAATTGCGCGGGTTGCAGGATGAGACCAAGGGCTTCGTCGGGTTCGTGCCGCTGGCGTATCAGCCGGAGAACAACGACATCCCGGTGAAGACGCCGCCGACGGGCTTCGATGCGTTGCGCACCATCGCCGTGAGCCGCATCTACCTCGACAACTTCGATCACATCACCGCGTATTGGGTGGGGCTGGGCATGAAGCTGGCGCAAGTGGCGTTGAGCTACGGCGCGGACGACCTGCACGGGACGATCATCGAAGAACACATCTTCCACATGGCCGGCGCGACCTCGCCGCAATTGCAGACCGAAGCGGACATGATCAAAGCCATCCGCGAAGCCGGCCGCACGCCCGTGCAACGGAACACGTTTTACGAGCCGATCCGCGTGCTGGAAAACGCACCCGCCGCGAACGAAGCTGAACCGCCGTCCGGCAAATTGAAAGTGTTGGAAGACAATCTGGCGACGGCGTGAATTGAACAAGCGGATGATGGACGAACAGCAAATGCAGCGAGTGTTCACGGAGTTCTGGACTAGCCTGAAACAGAACGCCGACAAATCTACCAGAAGCAAAGCTCTACGCCATGCGGACTACATTTTGCCAAAGCGCACACGCTATGCTCAAAGCATGGTCTTCATTTCAATGGTGGACGATTTCACGCGTGGGTTGATAGGAGAGGTGAATCGTTTCCTGCTGAACGTCGCGCACGCTCAAGCCTGGATCGAGGCAGCGCAGCAGTATGAGGAGAGTGAACGCATGAGCTTGCTTTGGGAATATGCCGACCCGCATTTGGAACTCTCAGTTGGCCGTCCTTATTCCGTGAAAAATCATTTTGTTTTTGCCGCCGTTCATTTGCTGCATCAGTCCAACAAGCTAACAAATGCTGGTTGGAAAGACGACCTGCCGACAGACGACCGGATTGGTTTCAAACTTCTCGATGAGGTTGGGTCGAATTGGAAATGCTTCGCGCCATTCAAGGCGAAGGTGGAGCAACTAAACAACGAGCAATTCAAGAACGCGACGCGTAATTTCAGACACCGACTCCAACATCGCTTTCGATCCCACTTCGACTTTGGTTTGACCCCATTTTTCGAGCGGGAAAAGACTGATGCTGGCATCGCTTATCACTACAAAGTGATTCCGCCACTGGATTTGGAGAAATTGATACCCGAACTTTACGGGCAGCAACAAATAGCCATTGAAGTCTTTCAAGCTTTTTGGGAATTGGTGAACGAACTTTGTGCAGAGTGGGACAGCCGGCATGCGAAACCTTCATTCACGGCGCTGGCGCCCAGCGATGTGAAGTTGACCATGGCCTCGCCGCAATGACCGCTTGACGCTTATTCGGGCCGGAATAACCTCGTCATCATGATCGGCGAAACCCTTTTCAGCAGGATTGGGCTGCATGGAAGAACCCTACATTAAGATTTCATGTCCAGCGTGTGATCAGCACATCGAAATTCCACCTGAGCTGGTCGAGCAATCTGTTGTGTGCCCTGGCTGCAACCAAGCGTTCGTTGTTCCGAAATCAGCAAAGCCTTCTAAACTGTCTCAACCGAAGTGGTTCACCGGCCTGATAATTCTTCTTGTCGGTGTGGCTCTGTTTTTCAGCAGCGGTTACCTTTTCAGACTGAATTTGCCTTACGTCTTCCTTCTTTCGTTGGCAGCGCCGCTGCTTTTCGTTTACGGGCTGGTTTATCTGATTGTCTGCCTTGTTGCGCGCAAGAAAGCCGGAAAACGTGTTGGTGTATGGAAATTCCAAACGAGTCTCGTCTCGTTGATTAGCACGTGTTGCGTGCTCGGCCTGTTGTTGTGGGGCGGCTCAATGGCTTTGAAGGAGCGACGGGACGCCGACTGGTCTATGGGCGGGCAATATATTCATGCGTCGGATAAGCGGGATGCTCCAAAGTTTGAAGCTGTCGAGCGAGCGATTAAAGACAAGCTGGTTTCACCATCGAGCGCGAAGTTTGAAACCATTGCTCAGATCATCTATGACGAGAAAGACGACAATCTTGCTTTCGTGAGAATCGAAGTGGACTCCCAGAACAAATACGGCGCGATGATACATTCCAAGTGGCAGGTTGATTTGCGTCGGCACAAACTCGATAAAGACGACTGGTGGAGCGCGAGGAGGGTGAAGATGGTTGAAACTTCGGAGAAGTGATTTTCAGTTTAAGAGCAAGATCCCGTTGCCGTGACTTTACGGGATTTTTTTCATCGAGCCACCCAGACGGCTCGCATTGAGATGATTTGCCCTAGCTTCAAGCATTTTTCCCCAGAAGCACGCTGACAACTTCGTGCCGCTGCCGTATCAGCCGGAGAAAAACAGTATTCGCACCCAGCGTCAGCCGGGTGTGCGGCGGCGGGAGATAATCCAAACCGCCTTCGCCTTCGCTGTGCTACGGCGCGACACGTCAGCGGTTTCCGCGCGCGTTGAAGCCGTTGAAACGGCTGGCGTCCGCCTCATCCGTCTACTTTTTGTAGACGTACGCCATGCCTTCATTGGTCATGGTGAAGGTCTGGCCGGCGATACGGCCTTTGGTCGTGCCAAAGTTCTGCCATTTCATCGTAAGCTCCAGGCCTTTCGCCGTGTAAGTCGCGGTTCTTTCAACCCGGACGTGCTTATTATCGCCCACGGAGACGGTCATCACGCTGGTGATCTGGCCGTTGGTGGTGATGGTGAAGGTGCCTGATTCCACGTTCATGGTCGTGCCATCGTGATTGATGATGCAGGGAACGTTCTTGCCCTCCACGCTCGCCAACTTGTAAATGCCGGCGGCGTTGACGGTCGTTTTGTCCGCCCCCTGCGCGTGACCGCGAGCCACCGCGCATAGCAGCAGGATGGTCAGGACAACGAAGGCGATGACTCGGGGCGTGTAGTCGGTGCGAACCGGACTAATGTTTGCCGGGTGTGTTTTCATGAACTGCTTTTATCGCATCCGGCGAAAGAGTGCGAATCGATAAATCCAGCGGCTGCATCGCCCAAATCAATAATCTGCCGGTGCTGACAAAGCGGTGTTAACGCGCAACCTGATTCTCCTCAACCGCGCCTTCCGCCGGGTGTCCGGTGTGAGAAGATCCCAACCGCTTCCGTTCCGTGTTTCGGGACTGCGCCTTCGCCTTCATCGCACTTCGGCGCAACACGAGTTCTGTTTCACTGAGCCACGAAGGTTCGCCTTGAGATGATTTGCCGAAGCTTCAAGCATTTTTTCCCAAAAGCACGCTGACAACTTTGTGCCGCTGCCGGACCATCTGGAGAACAACGGCTGTCATGGGGATTTTCATTTTGACTCGACCCGGAACTCAAATCCCCGAAGCTGTCCGCGTTGCTGGCTATGAAGAAATTGTTTCCACTCCTCGGACTCGTCGGGGTGCTTACCGGTTGCACCGTGGTGAGTCGTTACGTTTCGAAATCCCAGCCCGGCCCCGCGAAACCCAAGGATTACCCCATCTACGTCTATCAACCGCGGTCGCCCCTGCCGCGGCCTTGCGAGATCATCGGCACGATGTCCATCCACGACACGCCGTTCACGGCGTTCGGCGGCTCGTTGGAGGGGGAATTGAAGACGTTGCGCGAAAATGCCCGGCAGCGGGGCGCGGACGCGTTGCAACTCACCGCGGTGGAGAAGCCGGACTTCCTGCACGCGAAGCACCGCGTCACCGCCAATTTCTTGCGTTTCACCAATGCGTGGGAAAACTTCGCGCTTTCCAAGGAAGAACTGCGCCGGTACTTCCAGGACCCGAAGCCCGCGCTCGACGCCCTCGAAGGCGTCTGGAAGGGAAACGATCCCCTGCAAAGCCGGGTGGTCATCCTCAAGAACAACTCCCGGCCGGGCCGGGATTTTGTCGCGTTGATGCTCAACCCGAAGAACCCGTCGTGGCGGACGGGCGACAAGCGGATGGAGCTGGCCCGCGGCGAACGGCCCGGGGTCTATCGCGGAATCTATTACCAGGATGATTATCAGGGGAAGCGGGTGGGGTTCGCCTTGCGGACAACGCCGGCCAACCGGTTCGTCATCGAATTGTCCGAAGACAGCATGCCCATCGTCTTTACGCGCGAGTGAACCGGCGGCAACGACCGGGGGTTTGCGGGGGGCCGGATGCAAATTGCCTCCAGGGCCAACGACACCGTCTAGGTACCCGCCACTTTGAGATGGCGGATGTGGAAGCGGGCGCCGCGCGGGGTGTTCGCGAGGCAGGTGATTTCCCAGCCATGGGCGAGAACAATCTGTTGGACCACCGCCAGGCCGAGACCTGTGCCCTTTTCATTGGTGGTGAAGTAGGGTTTGAAAATTTCCGAGCGGCGTTCGGGCGGAACCCCGGGCCCGTTGTCGCTGACTTCCAGCACGGCATCCGGGCCGTTGCGAGAAGCCGTCACCTTGATTTCGCCACCGGGAGGGACGGCTTGCACCGCATTCAACACCAGATTGAACAGCGCCTGTCGCAACAGTTGTTCATCGGCCTCAATGTTGATCTGCGTGCCGCTGGTCTCGATGCGCAGCTTCTTCTCCTCAAGGTCGAAGTTGAGCGCGCGCACCACTTCGTCCACGACCGTGCCCAGGGCCACCGTCGCGCGGCGGACTTCGCGCGGGCGCGAGTAGTTGATGAATTCGTTGAGCTGCGCCGTGACCCGGTCCGTTTCATCCACAATGCCGCGCGTTTTCTGGCGGACCTCGGCGGGCAGGGTTTCCTCCTTGGAAATCATCTGCGCGAGACCGCGGACGATGTTGAGAGGATTGCGAGTCTCGTGCGCCAGGCCGGCGGCGGCGAGATTCAATTCGCGGAGGTGCGAGTTGAGTTCGCTGGCGCGCACGAGGCGGATTTGAAGCTCGGAAGTCTTGGCTACGTTGCGCCACGCGAGGCCCAGTCCCAACACCGCCAGCGTGGCCAGCCCGCCGATGGTTCCGCGCAGCCACAAATCCTGGCGCAGCGCGCTGTAAACCGGGCGGGTGGACATCATGATGAGAAAACTGTGAACGCCCTGGCGCTCGATCATGGACTTGAACTCCGCCTCGCTGATCCACGGCGGGCGGCCAAAGCGCCAGCGGCCATTATCATTGCCACCGCGCGGGCGGCGCTCCGCGTCGTTGTCGCCACGTTGCGGACGAGGCCCGGCCTGGTCATGGTCGGCGGGACGATTGGGATCCGGCGGCGGCGGGGCGAACATTCCGGCGTTGTTGGTGTCCGGTTCCCGCTCAGGCGGGGGCGGGCCAAATCGTCCGTCCGGCGGTGGGCGATTGGTTTCACCCGGGCGGGCAAACGCTTCGCGTGAAAGCACGATGGGCGGATTGGTGCCTTCGAGATCGCGGGTGACATTCGTGCCGAGGTCCACCAGGTTGACGAGCGTCACGGCTTCGTCTTCCCACAATTCCGACGGCCGCACGGCCCCGCGGGGTTGCAGGTCCACATTGGTGCCGGCGGAGGCCACCACATCGCCGGCGGCATTGAGGAGGGCGACGGCATTCAACTCGCCGGGGCGCACCAATCCGGTGAGCGCGGACTCGATGCGCTCCTTGGAAATCACGCCGCCGAAGCGCCGCTGCGAACGCAGCACGATGCCGACGGTGGTGGAAATGTCCTTGGCGCGGTTGATCAACTCGGCCCGCGCGACCTTTTGCACCCGCACATGCTCCACTGCCTGCCAGCCCAGCACGACCAGCCACGCCGCCGCCAGAAGCGCGTAAACCAGATTGCTACGGCGGGTCGAAGGCATGATGAGGCCTTAGGGGCGGGTCGTTTCCGGCGTCCAGGGGATAAAGCCGTCACCTGTCCTTTGCGATTTGTTTGGAGCCGGCAGTTGATCCAGATACTTGCTGAGTTCCTCTTCGGTCAGCGTTTTGGTCACGCCTGTTTTCGCCTGCTCCTTCGCGGACAATGCGGCCAGTTGGGAAGGCGCCTGCACAATGTGTGGCGTCAGGAAGATGAGCAGTTCGGTTTTGACGTCTTTCTTCGTCGTGGACCGGAAGGCAAAGCCCAAGAGCGGGATGTCGCCCAGGAGGGGAATTTTGCTGACCGACTCGGTCTTCCGATCGGCGATCAAGCCGCCAATGATGACGGTCTGGCCGTCTGGCGTGACCACCACCGTGTCCGCCGAGCGCTTGTCAATGACCGGGGCTTGAACTCCGGTGGAAATGGTGACGGATTCGGTCGCGGAAACGGAGGAAATCTCCGGAGTCACAATCATCTCCACCTGGCCGTCGGAGGTAATGA
Source organism: Limisphaerales bacterium (assembly GCA_044225555.1). Classification (GTDB taxonomy): domain Bacteria; phylum Verrucomicrobiota; class Verrucomicrobiia; order Limisphaerales; family JADLHS01; genus JADLHS01. The sequence goes on from JBGAIM010000001.1 coordinate 426,815, forward strand.
ACGGGGTAACGCGCAAAATAATTCCGACGTCGGTGTAGGAGACCGAGTTGATGGCGTTGCCGAACGTGTCATAACGCACGTTGGTGATGAGCGGGACGGATTGGCCAACCAGAATGTTCGCCGGCTGGTTGTTGCGCGCCAGAATGGACGGACGCGACAGAATCTTCGCTTTGCCGGATGCGGCAATGGCGCGCAGCGTCACCTGATAATCCTGACCGAGGATTTGATAAAGACCCGCACCCGGCGGGGTGGGGAGGAAGCTTTGCACCGGTTGCCCCAGCGCATTGCGCTGGATGTTGGTGGCAATCTGGTTCAACCCCGACAGCCCGAACACGTCGGCGGCATTACCGGTGATCCCGTTGTCCGTACCGGTGAATCCACCTTCCACCCCGATGTCCGAACCGTCGGCGTGGGTGACTTCAACAAAGACGACCTTGATAAGCACCTGCGGCTTGGGGCGATCGAGGCTGGAGACGACATTGCTGATTTGCTCGCTGGTTTCGGCATCGGTGATGACGATAAGCTGGCGGGTTTCCGGATCCACGGAAATCGTCGCGTTGCCCACCGTGCCCGCGGCGTTGTATTGGCGCGCGGTGGCGCTGGCGCCGCGATTCTGGTTCTGGCCGCCGAAACCGCCGAAGCCGGGGAATTGGGCCTGGGCGGGAAGCGCGGCGCACAAGGACAGCCCGAGCGCGGCCAGCAAATGTTTTCCCGACTTGAATGATAGGTTGGTCATAATTCCTTGGGGTTGATTACATCGTTAGAAGCCACCCCCGCCGATGGTGCTCCCGGTGCGGTTGCCGGTGCGGCCCGTGGTCGTGGTCGTGGTGCTTTGCTGGCTCTGGTTGGCGCGGTTTTGCAGGACGTTGTTCTGGTTCTGGGAATTCCGGTTGTTGTTCCGGGTGGTGGTGGTCTCAAACATCTCTTGCAAGACCGATTCCACTTGTTGCGCGTCCGCGTTCTCCAGCGAATACACATACACGTTCTGTTTCTTGGCCGGGTTGCTGTCGAGCTGCGTGATCATGACCTTGATCTGCGCCATCAAACCACTGGCCGCGCTGACAATGACCGACTGCGTGCGGGCATCCGCCACCGCGATGACGCGGGCGCGCTTCTTGATGCGCGAGTTCTGATCGCTGCCGCCGCCGGCGTTGTTGTTCCCACCCCCGGGACCACCGCGTCCGCCGAATAGCCCCCCGAAGCCGCCCCGCCCGAATTGAATCGGCGACGAACTGCCAGTGGTCTTGCTTTCATCGGGAAACACGCTGGTCAGCAGGGTTGCCATTTCCGTTGGGTCGGCATATTGCAGGCGGAACACTTCCACCTCGGTCATGTCCTCGGCACTCAAGTCAATGGCCTGAATGATCTCCGCAACGCGCCGGATGTTGGACTGCGTATCGGTGATGACAATGGAGTTGCCCGCCTCGTTGCCGGTCATGGTGGTCGCGGTGGCGACCAGCGGTTGCAGGTCCTTGATCAGTTGCGCCACCTCGACGAAACGCACCGGGATGATCTGGGTCACGATTTCATCGTTTTTGGGAATATCCTCGGGCTTGCTCCCTTGTTTGACCGGGATGTTCTTGGTCTTGGCTTCGTCCTTGTTGACGATGGTCAAAGTGCGGCCGTTGCGAATCGAGGCGAGCCCGTTCTTGTTCAACACGGAGTTCAACAAATCCACCGCCTCGTCCCTGGTCAACGGCGTGTTGCTCCACACGTCCACCTTGCCGCGCGGCTGGGCATCCAGCACGATGATGAAACCGGCGGCGTCGCTCAGGTAATTCAACACCTGTTCGAGCGCCACCCCGCGGAAGTTGAGACGCAAACCACTGTTCGTGCTGGCGGTCGCTGAATTGGTGGCGAGGTTGGCAAGGTCGGCAACCGGCACGGGTTCGATGGCGGGTGCCACAGCCGACGACGGGGCGGGGGTGGTCGCTGCGGGATCATCCGCGGCAAAGGTGCTTCCCGCCGCCGTGATGGCGAGCAGAATGAGGGTGGGGATGGTTTTCATTGGCTTAATTCCTGTCGGCGTTGCATTAATCGTAAAAGCACGGGATCGGTGACCCCATTTGCATTGGCCGGTTCGGCGGTGGGCGCCGCGCCTTCACCATTGCCGTTGGCCTCCGGGGTTTCCGTCGTGGATTCGGGTTCGACGACGATGATTTCTGGTTCGCCTTCCATGCCCGCCTCGGTCGCACCCGCCACCGCACCGGCTGTGGCCTGCCCGGTGGCACTGCGCGAACGTCCACGCGAAACCACGACGCGATTGCGGGTGGTTTGGCCCGCCTCGGTCAGAAACCAGTCGCCTTCGTCCTCGCGGCGCACCTGCATGCCCACGTGCAGCACGAACTCGTTGGTGCCGGACACCAGCCGTGCCTGATCCGGCGTGACACTGGTGATCTTGAACTCGGAAATCGTCCCGGCGCCCTCCAAAGTTTTTTTGTAGCTGGCGCTCGTGCCATCAAAGAACGCGAACACACCTTTCTCGTAAGCCATCAGACCGACGAGCGTGAACGATTCCACGCGCGAGGCTGGCCGCGACTCGGTGCGCGTGCGGCCCGAACTGCGCGCATAGCGGTTCGGATTGAAAATGTTCCGGTCGCTGATCATGCGGAAGGCATCATAGCTCGAGCGCGATGGCGCGTTGGTTTGTTCGGCCGGACTGTTCATCAAGCCCAATGCCATTACCGCCGCAATGACGAACAAGCTGCGCAGCGCAGTTTCAGATTTCGTGATTCGCATTCCGGATTTCACGTTTGGTTTCATCGCTCCGTTCCCGACGGGTTTAACACCAGGCCGCTGATCTGCAATCCCAGCGACAATTGCTGGCCTTCCTTGTCGCGGGCGGTGATCTCCACCGATTCAACCTTCAGCGCCATGGCGTCTTTTTCAATGTTGTAAAGGAACCGCCCCAGGGTGCCCACGCTGCCCGAGGCATCAACCCGGCATTCGAGCGTCTGGTATTCGTCACTGTCGCGCTTCCACTGGGGCGTGATCGAGTTCACACTGATGCGCGCCTCCTGCGACCATTTGTCGAACGCCGCCAACACCTGCTGCTCGGCCAGGGACGCATTGTCCGGCAGCGTGTTGGACCGCATCTGCGACCAGCGCGCCTGGACGGATTGATCCCGCCGGAGCAGATCGTCCCCGGCTTTGACCTTGGTGCGCAGTTCAACAATGCGTTCGGACCGCGCTCGCCACAGCTTCAATAGCGGCGAGAACACCAGCGAATCGCCCACCAGCAGGGCGAACGCCGCGCCGGCCACGATCATCAACAGTTGTTGCCGGTTCTTAATTTGCATGACCACCTCCCTCGACCCAGTGAAAATCGAACGTGAACTGCATCGGCGACTTGCCTTGCAACCGGTTCACCTTCACATCGGCGACGTTGCCCGTCTTGCGCAAGTCCGCCAAGGCGCGCAACAGCGCCGCGTTGTCGCGCGTGGTGCCGGTGCAAGTAACGGCATTCGCACCGCGGATTTCCACCGTCTTGGCGGTGACGCTCCCATCCTGGGGAAACGCTGCTGTCAGTTCCCGCAAGATGCTCAGGCTGCGCAACGACTCGTCGAACCACGGACGATACTGTTTGATCTGCGCCTGCATCTGGTCGAGTTCGCCCACCCGCCGAGCCATGCCCGACCAGCGCGCTTGCAGCCGCCACAGTTGAATCTGCTGAAAGCCAAACGCCCCCAGCACGAGCAGGAGGACCGCCGCCGCCACGCCCCCGGCCTTGCGCAGCTTGCCCGTGCCATAACGCGAGGTGAACTGTTGCCATTGCGAAACGCGCGGCGGCAGAAACTCAAAGTGAGGGGCGCGACCCGCCAGCGCTTCCGCCGCGACGCTGCAGGCCGCCGACACGGGCGTATTCGCCGCCAGCGCAACGCCCAGCTCACCGGCAGCGTAGGCGCTCACGACTTCGACCTCGACATCCAGGGACTCGAAGCGCAATTCCAGCTCGTCCGACAACTGATGCGCCAGATCACGCGGGCCGAACACACGGATCGTCTTCACGGCGGTTCGCACCTCGGCGGGCAATTGGCCCAGCGTGATGCGCACTTCGCGCGCGACCAGACTCGCATTCAACGTTCGGCGACCGGCCTCATTTTCAATCGCGCCTTCCAGTGAACGCAAAGCCATTACCCCGCCGCCCATACTCATCTGCAACCCAACATTGCTCTCCCCAATCGCCAGAGCCAAAACGCCGTCCTCGGCCGGCCGCTGCAATGCCGTGATGCAAAGCGCGAAGCCCTCCGGTTTGAGTTGCGCGGCCCGCAGCACCGTCTCCACGGTCGTGATCTGCTGGCGGGTGATGCCGGTGAACAGTGCGTATTGCGGCCCGGCCGCCGGACGGCAGCGCGACGTGGCCGTAACCAGCGTTGTGATGTCGCAGGGGAAACTACGCTCGGCTTCGAGCTGTAAAAAACCCGCGATGTCCGCCTCGGGCAGCGCCGGCAGTTGCGACTGTACCGCCAGCACCCACTTGTGCGGCAGCGCAACCACGCAATGGCGTTCGCGAATTTCCGCCGCGTCCAGATGATTGCGAATCTCGCGGCCCACCAGTTCCGGCGCGTTCGTCAACGGATCCAGCGTGAGCGTTACCGAGAACGAAGCCTGCACCTGCAACGAGCCGTTGGTGCGCTTCAACCAGACGCCGTCCAGCCGGCTGCCATCCAGCGCCAGACCGAGCAGTGAAGTCGGATTCTGTTTTCGCAGCGACGTGATGTTTTTGAAATCAATCATGGTGTTGCCCTGGCCAGCCAGTTCTGGCGCGTCTCCGAGCCGAGCGCCCAACCGAGATTACCGAGCCCCTGGCGATAAATAATTTTCGGTGTGCCTTCGGTCAGATCGTAAACAAATTTGGTGCGCCGGTAGCCGCGGCCAAACGGTCCCAGCGCGGCGATGTCCGCTGAGAAAACGTAAGTCTGTCCGGTCAGGAATGGCCCCGCCTCAATCATTTCTGCCTCACTGAGAACGTTCTTAACCCAGGCAACGGAGTTGATGCCAACGGCGTTGGACAGCCGGTAATTCACCAGTTCCGCCGCCTTGTCTTCTCCGATGCCGGGAATGCAGGTGAGCACGGCGGCACTGGCCGTGTTCACATTCACGCGCCCTTCGATGTATGACCCGCTAGAAGTCGTGATGTCCGCCTCGATCTGCATGAACTCCGTCTCGGTCATCCCGGACCTGAGATAAAATTCCAGCAAACTGCTGAACTGGCCTGGCGGGATGATGATCTGACTGGCTCTCCCGCTGAATGTATCCGAGAGCAGGGTCTGCAGTTCCTGCCGGTTGCCATTGATATTCACCCGCGCCGTGCCGTCAGCACGCGTGTTCGGCTCGCGACTGAAAACTGTGACGTATTCGAGAATGCCCGGATCGGCGATCCCGTTGCGATTCTCATCGAGTTCGTTCGGATCCAATATCCCGTTCCGGTTCAGGTCTTCGCCAACGAGGATGTCCATCGTCGCGCCGGCCACGAGCCGCAGTTCGTCCACGGAATCGAATGGCGCGTTCTTGCAAAGATACGGCGGACGCAAACGGGCATAGGTCTCAGCTTCCGCCCCGCCACTGGAGATGTCTTCGTTGGCATCGCGCCAGTCCACGATGGCGGCGGCAAATTCCGACGTCATGCGCGGCAGCAGTTCCAGCATCTCGAGGGTGACATTGGGATTGTTGAGGTTCAACTTGGCGCCTTCATCCACCAGCCCGAACGTAATCTGGTTTGGTGAACCCTGGCCGTCATCGCGGCCAACGAGCCAGAAGTGGGCATTGGCGCGCTCTTCCGTGGCATTGCCGACGGCTACTTCCTCCGCAGCGTAGTCGTTGAGGTAAGGCACGACCCCATTCGTGGCCTGATTGGTGAGCACGTTGCTTACGTAACGGGCTGCGCCTTCGATGGCCTGATCCGCCGCCAGCATGGACACGCGATTGTCTGAGGCGCGCAGTTCGGAGCTCATCGAGTTCGCGAAATAGAGCGTAATGGCCACCAACCCGAAGGTAATCCACAGCACAATGATGAGGACGGAGCCGCGCGGGAGCGCCGGCCGCCGGTCCGGCACGCCGTTGCGACCACCATTTGGCACGCCGAGTCGGAGACCGGCGCTCCACGGTGATGAGGAGCGCAGCTTCATTGGTCACCTCCGGTTGAGGTCGCGGTGGTATTGGTGCGCGCTTGCGTCATCAAGGGCACGAGCAACTCCAGCGGTTCGAGCGTGAACGCGGCGTTGTTCGCCAGGTTGGTGTTGGCGAGCAGAACCCGGGCGCGCACCGCCGTGGGCAACCCGGTGTCGCCCATTGTCGAGTCCCAGCTGTCACGCCAGGACGAGCCGTCGTAGGTCAGGAACTCCAGGCTCTCGACGTTGCCCATCAGCCATTGCGTGTCGGATTCTTCGGTGGTGATTGGCAGCAAATTGCGCGTGATCACGCGCACGAGGTCCTGCCCGCGCGCGGTGCGGTCCGCGGGCTCGACCAGTTGATACCGCACGCGCTGCAAATCGCCCCAGGGCGCGTCATCCTTGATCACGCCGGTGGTGGTGCAAAATTCAATCGCGCTGCCTTTGGTCGCACCCATGCTGCTGCCCAAACTGCCCCCCAGATTCGCCCCGCTCCGGAAATCACAGATGAACACAGCGTTGGAATTGGGCGGCACCGCACCTTGCAAATCGCGCCGGAGCAGGGCCAGGGCCTGATTCAATGTCACCCGTTCGTCGAGCGACCGAGTCGTCGCCCGCTCCAGTCGCAGTCCGCTATAGAACACCGTGTTGATGGCCATCAGCACGATGCCGAAGATCGTCATCGCCAGCAGCAATTCGATGAGCGTGAAAGCCTGGTTCTTAATCGTAATCTTATTCTTAATCCTCATCTCCACCGCCGTTGGTGCGTCTGCGAGCGGATTACGATTAAGAGCAAGATTATGATTAAGACCGCCGCGCCCACACAACGGAGCAAGCCGCGGCGGAGGAAGCTCCCGCGCGTCGTCGGACTTTGTTGTGCGATTCAAGTTCATCACCGTGTTTGTGCCAGCGTGTTCAACTGCACCGAATAATCCTTGCCCTGTACTGGATACGTCACCTCCACCGACATCAATTGCATCGTGGAATCCATCGCCCACCGTTCCGTGCGCAGCGTCCAGTGATATTCCCGGTCCAGCTCCTTCACCACGCCGCTCTGCGCGGACTGGGTCAGGTTGGTCGTCACCAGGTTCTCGTTCAACAACCGTTCCGCCACCCGGACGGCTTCGCGCTTGCGCTCAGCCACCGCGCCGGCGCGACTGGCAATGTTCAGCCCCTGGAGGGCCACCGGAATCACGATCGCCATGAACACCAGCGCCGCCAAAACTTCGGCGAGCGTGAAGGCGGCCTCCGGGGCGCGGCGTTCAAGCCGCTTCATGCTCCCAATCACGCATCCCGACCCGCGTGGCTGCAAGCTTTCGACGCCGAAGCGGGTTGAAACCCGCGCTCCCTTGCGTTCAACGCCGAATGGGTTCGCTGCGAATTTCATAGTTCATCCGGTTGCTGGAAATCGTCAGCCAGAGCGAGCCGCCATCCCGGTCCATCAACCGGAACGTTTCCCGGCTGACATCATCAATGGCGCCGTCCGGCTGGAAGCGAATCTGGGGCAGCGACGCATGTTTGCTGGACGATTGCAGGCTGCCGAAGAGCGTGTTCGCCGTGAAAGCCGAGAGCGCGGTGTCGCTCGCGCCAATTTCGACGGTCACGTTTCCGTCGAACCCATATTCGACCGCCTTGGTGTCGTTGTCCGTGAAACTGGAGTCCTCTTCCAACCCATATTTTTTCTCCGTCGTATCCACCCAAAGCACCATCGGCACGCCTTCTGACACGGCACGGCTCTGGCCCAGGCGCGTGAGGGACAGCATCCGGCGCGCTTCCGCATTCACGGCGCGCCCGCGGAAAAAGCCCGCCAGCGACGGCGCGGCCACGGCCACCACGACCACCAGCAGCGTCATCACCATGATCAACTCGATCAGCGTGAAGGCGACTTGCAGTGACGGTGATTTGTTACCGCGCACGTTCATGGCTTTATCCGCCGAGGTTATTTCTTGGACCAGTTGGTGACGTCATCCTCGGTGCCTGACTTCCCGTCCGGACCCGCCGAACTGAGGTCGTAAGAGTTGGCATTGTGCCGCCCCGGAAACTCGTAGATGTAATCGTTGTTCCACGGGTCTTTCTTCACTTCCTTCACATACGGTCCCTTCCAGTTCTGCGCGTCCCGTGGCGGTTGTGCCAGATCCAGCAGACCGCTCTTGCCCTTTGGGTAATACCCATTGTCCACCTCGAACGCATCGAGGGCTGTGCCGAAAGAGGAAATATCCGTTTGGGCGGCGGTCTGGCGTGCCTGTTCGGTGCGCCCGGCGAACTTGGGTACCACAATGGCCGCGAGGATGCCGAGGATGACAAGCACCAGGAGCAGTTCAATCAGGGTAAATGCGCTCCGTCGCGTCGGTGCGAGTTGGTTGGCGAGGTAGGTTTTGATTTTCATAAATCGTGACGGTGTTGGTTATTTGATGTGTTCCTGCAAGGTAAAGATCGGCAGAACCATGCCGATGAAAATGGTCCCGATGAAACCAGCGATGAAGAAGAGCATGAGCGGCTCGGCAAAGGCCACGGCGGTTTTCAACTGCCGGTCCAGGTCACCTTCCGTGACATTGGCAATGCGCACCAGCTCGGCGTCCAGCTTGCCGCTCTCCTCGGCAACGGAAATCATTTCGATGACCGAGCCCGGGAACAGTCCCCGACAATTGGCCAGGCTCTGGCCGAGTTGTCCGCCTTCGGAAACGCGCGTGATGGAATCGGAGACCGCGTCCACGAGAATCTGGTTGCCGATGGATTTGCGCGCCACGTTGAGGGCCTGCACCAGCGGCACCCCGGCCCCGAGCAGCGTGCCCAGCATTCGGCTGAAACGTGACATCGCGAACTGCGCGACCAGTGGTCCCACCACCGGCGCGCGCAATAGCATTCCCTCCCAGGCGCGCCGGCCCTGCTCCGAATTGAACCAGGTGCGCAGCGAAAGCGCACCGACCATCAGCGCCGCCAGCAGAAACAATCCATAACTCCGGACTGCGTGGCTGATGCCCACGATGATCTGCGTGAGCAGGGGCAACGCCGCGCCGTTGCTCGCAAAAATGAGTTGAAACCGCGGAATGAAAAAGGTCAGCAGGAAAACCACCACCCCAAGCGCGAGCACCAGCAGGATGAGCGGATAAAGCATCGCCGTGAGGACCTTGGACTTCATCTCCTTCTCGCGCGCTTGAAAGTCGGCGATTTGCGCCAGCACGAGATCGAGGAAGCCGCCCGTTTCACCCGCCTGCACCATCGCCACATAGACGCGGGGAAAAGTCTCGGGTGATTTTGCCATCGCGTCGGCCAGTGACATGCCGTCAATGACCAGGCCGTGGACCTCCTTCCATTTCGCGGCCGCCGCCGGCGAGGACGCCTCCTTGTGCAGGATCGTCAGCGCGCGACTCAAGGGCACGCCCGCCGCCAACAGACTCGACAACAAGCGGGTGAAGTTCTCCAGTTCGCGCGGGGAAATTTTATCGCCCCCCAGCTTGAGCGCGAGCCCACCGCCCGCAGGCGCAGGCGCGCCGTTGCCTTTCGCCGCCTGTGCCGCGGCTCGTTCGGCGAGGCTGATCGGGCGCAAGCCGAGTCCTTCCATCTGACGAAAAGCCTCCGCCCGGCCAGCGGCTTCGAGCTGACCTTGCGCAATTGCTCCGTCAAGTTGGAGCGCTTTGTAATCAAACAGCGGCATGGGCTTTCCTCGGGGCCTGGACTTCGACGCTTGGTTTGGGTTCGGCCTCGGGCGCGATGTTGTTCAACGCCTGATCCTTGGTCACCCGCAGGACTTCCTCGGGAGTGGTGATGCCCTTGCGAACCAGACGCCAGCCGTCTTCGCTCAATACCCGCAAACCATTTTTGCGCGCAGCAGCGGCGATTTCACCGGACGAAACATTTTTTAGCACGAGTTGCCGCAGATCGTTATCAATGTCCATCCACTCGAAGATGGCATGACGACCGTGATAACCAGTATTGCGGCATTCGCGACAGCCCACCGCGCGGAAAACCGTCGTGTCCGCAGGAATTCCAATCTGCGCTTTGATGGCCAGGGTGGTTGGCGAGGTGTCGGGCTGCTTGCAATGCTTGCAGAGCACGCGCACGAGGCGTTGCGCCAGGACGGCTTCCAGGGACGAGGCGACCAAATACGGCTCGACCCCCATATCAATGAGACGCGTCACGGCGCCGGGTGCATCATTCGTGTGCAGGGTGGAGAAAACCAGGTGGCCGGTCAGGGACGCCTGCACCGCGATCTGGGCGGTTTCGCGGTCGCGAATTTCGCCAACGAGAATCACATCGGGGTCGTGGCGCAAAATCGAGCGTAGTCCGCGTGCGAACGTCAGTCCCGCCTTCTCGGAAACTTGAATCTGGTTGATGCCCTTGAGTTGATACTCAATCGGGTCTTCGATGGTGATGATCTTGCGAACGTGATCATTGATCTCGTTTAGCGCGGTGTAAAGCGTCGTGGTTTTGCCGCTGCCGGTCGGGCCTGTGACCAGAATGATGCCGTGCGGCAAACCGAGCACGCGACGAAATGATTTCAGTTCCCGCGTATCCATGCCCATCTCGGCCATGCCAAGCAGCGTGGAATTCTGACGCAGCAAACGCAGTACAACCGCTTCGCCGTGTAACATCGGGATCACAGACACACGAATATCCACGTCGCTGTTGTCGAGCCGGATTTTGATGCGCCCGTCCTGCGGCAGTCGCTTCTCAGCGATGTTGAGATGGCTGAGAATCTTCAGGCGCGAGACGATGGCGGGTTGAAAGCGCTTGATCTGCGTCGGCACCGGAATTTCCTGCAACACGCCGTCCACGCGATAGCGGATTTGAAATTCATGTTCGAAGGGTTCGAGGTGAATATCCGAGGCGCGCAGTTCGATGGCGTCGCGCAATACCTGGTTTACGAACCGGATGATCGAAGCATCCTCGGCATCAACATCGAGATCCGTGTCCTCATCTGCCATCTCGTCCACGACCTGCAACGAAGATTCCTCGGCCAGGGTGTCCATCGTGTCCGCGCCGACGCCCAGGCGCTTCTTCATTTCGCGCTGGATGGCTTCAGTGGGTGCCAGGACTGGCTTGAGATTCAGGCCGGTCATGGTCTTCAGGGCGTCCAATCCCTGCGTGGCGAACAGGCGGCTGGTGGCGACCTCCACCGTGCCGTTGACGCGCCGGAGGGGGAGGATCTCCTCCTTCAACAACAGCCGCGCGGGGAACAAGGAGAGAAGCTGGCGGTCCGGCTCGACGTCATCCAGCGTGGTGAACGCGAGATCATATTCCCCCGCCAGCCAGCGGAGCACGTCTTCCTCTTTTTGGAAGGACCGCGCCGCCGAGCCGCCCGGACGCGACAAACTGTCCGCGTCCATGGCGGACAGTTGCCGGGCCGCAATCATGCGATCCAGCAACTGCCGCAAGGGCGAAGCCACGCTTTGGGTGTCAGCCATGACGAAACACCAGCCTTTCTCAGCGACGGCGGGTTGAATCAGAGCAACCCGTTCACGGCGGCGATGGCTTCCTGCCGGGGGGTGAGAGCCTTGCGCAACTCGGCCTGGGCCTTTTCCAAAGCGGCCTGCTTGGCTTTGCGGGCTTCATTGTATTTGGCCAGCGCGGCTTTGATTTCCGCATTGGGTGCCTTGGCGTCAATCGCCTTCTGCAAGGCCTCGGCTTCCGGACTTGGCGTGCCACCGAAACCGCCCCGCGGTCCACCGTTATTATTGTCGCCACCGCCGCGATTGCCGCGACCGAATCCGCGACCGAGACCGGACATCGTTTCGCGCCGCGCATCCATGACCTTCTGCACGAGCGGTTCCAGCGCCTTCCACTCGGTATCGTCGGTGATTTCGAGCTGTTCCTTGGTGCGCTCCATCATGCGTTGCTGAAATTGTGCGGGGTCGAAATTCCCGCCGCCGGGACCGCCCGGTCCACCCTGGCCCCCGTCGCGATTGCGCCGGTTCTGCCGGTCATTGTTATTGTCCTGAGCCATCAAACTGCCGGCGCTCAACGCCAGCACAACGGCGAGACTCGCCGCCGTCAATATCTTGCTAAGTTTCATTTTGTTGTCCTGCTATGGTTTGTTTGGTTGATCAACTCACCAGGACGCCCGTACGCGACCCGGTGTTACGAGGGCGCCATTGCAATGATTGTGCCACGAACAAATCCTGCCGTTTTCCGCGGGTTCTCGCGTTCACCAGCGCAGGTATTGCGCGACTGGCACGAGCCGCCGCGCAATTTGTGCGCGCTCACGGCCTCCGGGAAATCACCGCCGCAAACTCTCGCCGCGAACTGAATCATCGCGCTTGCGCTGACCGGGAAGTGACCGTGCGATTGAAAAAAGCCCGACCGGATGCTTGCCAAAGCCGATCACGCCCGGCATTCTCTGCTGGTTATGAAGAATTTGATAGGAGTTATCATCTTAGCTGTTATTTGCCTCGGGTTGGGGGTTGTACTAGTCACTACCAAAAAACAGGCGGGCGAAGAAAAACGCGTTGCCACGGACAAAATCATCTCCCTCTCCAACGAGTGGGTGCAAACCAGCGGCGACCTCATCGAACAACGTCAGGTGAACATCATGCTCACCAATGATCTGACCGTCGCGCGCACCGAGTTTTCGAACCTGAGCAACAAGCTGACGGATGTCCAATCCACTTTGGTCAAGACCGAGTCCTCGCTCAAAGCCAGCCAGAGTGCCTTGGCCGAGCGCGACCAGCGCATCGCGGCCCTGGAAACCCAGAACCGCGAACTGGATGAACGGGCCATTGATCTGAGCGCCGCCCTCACGAATCTCACGACCCAGATCGAAGACACGCAGCACAAGCTCGCCGCTTCCGAGGGCGACAAGGCTTTCCTCGAGAAGGAACTCAAGCGGCTCATGGCGGAGAAGGCCGAACTGGAACGCCAGTTCAACGATCTCGCCGTGTTGCGCGCGCAGGTTTCCAAACTGAAGGAGGAACTTTCCGTCGCCCGCCGGTTGGAGTGGATTCGCAAGGGTCTCTTCGCCGCCGATGAACAAAAAGGCGCGCAAAAGTTGATGCAGCTGAACAACCCGGCGTCAGCGACCAAGAGCAACACCTACGACCTGAACGTCGAAGTCAACGCCGACGGCTCGGTCAAGGTCATCCCGCCGCTGACCAACGCGCCCGCAGCGCCAAAATAAATGTCGTCGGCTGGTTCGCTCGTTGATTCGCACGGACGCGTGCTGCGGGATCTGCGGGTGAGCCTCACCGACCGCTGCAATTTCCGCTGCCTGTATTGTCTGCCGGAGACGGAAGCCGCGCAAAATTTCTATCGCGGGCACTGGGCGAACCTCCCCAACTCAACGCCCATCGTCCAGCAGTGGGTGCCGCGGTCAAACCTCCTCAGCTTCGAGGAAATCGAACGGGTCGTGCGGCTGGCGGTGCAATTGGGTATCCGGAAAATCCGGCTCACGGGCGGCGAACCTCTCCTGCGTCACGACCTCGAAAACCTCGTCGCCCTCCTGGCCACCATCGCCGGCATCGAAGACCTCGCGATGACCACAAATGGTTTCCTGTTTGCGGAAAAGGCCCGCGCCCTCCGTGACGCCGGTCTGCGCCGCGTGAGCTTCAGCCTGGATTCGCTGAACCGCGACAACTTCAAGAAGATCACCGGACGCGACGGTTTGGATTCCGTCCTCCAGAGCATCCAGCTCGCGCAGGAACTGGGTTTCGACCCGGTCAAAGTCAACGCCGTGGTCATCCGCGACATCAACCTTCACGAGGTCGAGTCGCTCGCGGAGTTCGCCCGCGAAAACAATCTCAGCCTCCGTTTCATCGAATTCATGCCGCTGGATTCCGCGCGGGCATGGCAGAAGGAAATGGTCGTGCCGGGCGCGGAAATTTTGCGCCGGTTGCAAGCCCGTTTCACCCTGCATCAGGTCGCCACGGACAATCCCTCGTCCACCGCCAAGCGCTGGGCTTTTGCCGACGGGCGCGGCGAGATCGGCATCATCGCGCCCGTGAGTGAACCATTTTGCGGCCACTGCAATCGCATCCGCCTCACGGCCGATGGGAAGGTCCGCACCTGCCTGTTCAGCGTCACCGAACACGACCTCCGCTCGCAGCTTCGCAATGGCGTATCGGACGATGCGCTGGCCGATTGGCTGCGCGGTGTCGTCTGGCAAAAGGAAGCCCGCCACCACATCGGCGAACCGGAGTTCGTATCGCCGCCGCGCTCGATGAGTTGCATTGGTGGTTAGCCAGGCAGTCTTACCGCGCTGGCGTCACGCCCGGGATCCGCTACACTGCTCAGGCTGATGCAACTTGGCTCGCTAACGTTGTCCTCCAATTTGTTTCTTTCGCCGCTGGCGGGTTACACGAACCTGCCGTTCCGCCTCGTCGTGCGCGAGGTGGGTGGCGTCGGACTCTGCACCACCGACCTCGTCAACGCGCGCTCACTGCTGGAGAAGCGCGAGAAGGCTTTCAAGCTCATCGAAACCAACGCGGCGGATTCGCCATTGGCAGTCCAACTGTTCGGCAGCGTGCCAGAGGAGATGCGGGACGCGGCGGCGTTTCTCGAATCGCGCGGCGTGATGTCCGTGGACATCAACATGGGTTGTCCCGTGAAGAAGGTCTGCAAGGTGGGCGGCGGCTCGGCGATGATGACCGAATTGGACAAAACCGCCGCGCTGGTCCGGGGCATGGTCAGTGCCGTGAAAATACCCGTCACGGCCAAGATGCGGCTCGGCTGGGATGACGAGAACCTGACCGCGCCTGACTTAGCGCGGGCGTTGGAGACGGCCGGGGTGGCGGCGATCTTCATTCATGGCCGCACGCGTGAACAAGGTTTCGGCGGCACCGTAAACCTCGCGGGCATTCGCAAAGTGGTCGAGGCCGTGAAGACCATCCCGGTGATCGGCAACGGCGACATCATCACGCCGCAGGCCGCCAAGAAGATGTTTGATGAAACCGGCTGTGCGGGTGTGAGCATCGGGCGCGGAGCTTTTTACAATCCCTGGATTTTTCAGCACGCGAATCACTTCATCGCCACCGGCGAATTATTGCCCGAGCCATCCTTCGTCGAACGCGTGCGCGTGCTCTGCCGGCATCTGGATTTGATGATCGAGGTTTTCGGTGAAGAACTTGGCTGCCGGATGTTTCGCAAGGTCGCGCCGTGGTACGCGAAACGATTCGGCCCGGCGAATGAATTTAACAAACGCGTTGTTCACGTCTCCACCCGCGCCGAGTTCGATGAGGTGCTGGCGAATTACCAACGCTGGCGGCAGCAATTCCTGGATGACCGCGGCGAACTGCTCCCGCGCTTTGCCCCGCCGGAAATGGTGGCCTCCTTCATGCGCGATCCCGCCTCGGCCACCCGCGAACACATCCCCGTGCCGAAAGGTCCAGTCGAAGTTTGGTAACCTCATTGCCACATTGCGTTCACTACTTACTCACAAAGCGAAACGTCTCTTCCACGTTGATTTACACATCCTTCGCGCGGGCAGGGCGGGCGGGCCGTCAACCGGTGAACAGTCTGTAACCGGATTGTAACTTTCCGATTTGATCGCGCTTCCGCAAAATGGCAGCTATTCTTTGCGCGCCGTGAACCACCACGAATTCAAGCCCGAACATTTCCTCAACCGCGAGTTGAGCTGGCTCGAATTCAACCAGCGCGTGCTCGACGAGGCGCTCGACCCCGCCAATCCCCTGCTCGAACGGCTCAAGTTCTTCACCATCGTCAGTTCGAACCTCGATGAGTTTTTCGAAGTGCGCGTGGCGCGGTTGAAACAGGAGATCGAAAGCGGCCAGGCCGAGCGCAGCCTGGACGGGTTGACCCCGACGGAAACTCTGCGCGCCGTCGTCCGCCGCGTGCGCCAGATGGTAGCCGACCAGTACGCGTGCTGGCGGAACGAACTGCAACCCGCGCTGGCCGGTCATCGTATCCGCATTCTCGGGATGACGGAGTTGAACCGGAGCGATCGGGCATGGTTGGAGGTCTTTTACTGGCAGCAGGTGCGTCCGGTGCTGACGCCGCTGGCGATTGATCCGGCACATCCCTTTCCGCAACTGCTCAACAAATCGCTCAATCTCATTGTGCGATTGGAGATGAAGAAGGACAGCCAGATGCTCAAGCACATGGCTGTGGTGCAACTGCCCGCCATCCTGCCGCGCCTCGTGCAACTGCCCCGCAAGGATGGCCGGCGCGACTACGTTTATCTTGGTGATTTGATTGGCCATTTCCTCGCGGACATTTTTCCGGGCACGACGATGCTCGGTTGGTGGCCGTTTCGCGTAACACGCAACAGCGAGCTTTACATTGACGCGGAAGAGGAGAGCAATCTGCTCAAGGCGGTGGAAACCGAACTGCACAACCGCCGGCGCGGCGACGCCGTGCGGCTGGAGATTGATCACCGTTGCCCCGCACCGATTCGCGAGGCGCTGCTCAAGACCCTGCGTTTAACCGAGGACGACCTCTATCTCATTGACGGCCCCTTGAATCCCACGCGGCTGATGATGCTCTATCAGGGCGATCACTCGCCGGAATTGCGCGATTCGCCCGCCGTGGCGCCAGTCGCGCGGGCGCTGCGCGGGAAGGAGAACCTGTTCAGTGTCATCCGCGAACAGGACGTGTTGTTACATCATCCCTACGAGCATTTCGACAGCGTGGTGGGTTTTCTCGAACAGGCCGCGCAAGATCGCGACGTGCTGGCGATCAAGATGACGCTATATCGCACAGGCGGCGACGAACGCATCGTTGGGGCGCTGATGAACGCGGTGAAGAACGGCAAGCAAGTCACGGCCGTGGTGGAGTTGCGCGCCCGTTTCGATGAGGCGAACAACATCCAATGGGCGCGGCGGCTGGAAGAGAACGGCGTGCATGTCGTTTATGGCCTGGTCGGCTACAAGATTCACGCGAAGGCCACGCTCGTGGTGCGCCGCGAGCGCGAGCAGATCCGCCGTTACGTGCATCTGGCCACCGGGAACTACAATCCGACCACGGCCCGGCTGTACACCGATCTCGGATTGCTCACCTGCCGTCCGGACTTCGGCGAAGATGCCACCAACCTGTTCAACCTGCTCACCGGCATCTGCCAGTTTCAAGGGATGAAGCGACTGCTGGTCGCTCCCTTCGATCTGCACGACCGGCTGCTGGAACTCATCGCGCGCGAGGCGAAGAACGCCCGGCGCGGTTTGCCCGCTCGCATCATGGCCCGGATCAATTCGCTGGCCGAGCCGGAAATCATGCAGGCGCTGTATCACGCCTCGCAAGCCGGCGTGAAGATTGACCTGATCGTGCGCGGGGTCTGTTGTCTGCGCCCGGGCGTGCCCGGCGTGAGCGAGAACATAACGGTGCGCAGCATCGTGGACCGTTTTCTGGAGCACACGCGGATTTATTATTTTGAAAACGCCTGCGACCCCGAGGTCTTTTTGGGCAGTGCGGACTGGTTGCCGCGCAATTTGTTTCGGCGCATTGAAACGGTCTTCCCGATTGTGGACGGTATTTTGCGGGAGCGCGTGATCAGTGAAGTTCTCGCCACGACGCTTGCGGACAACACCAAGGCACGGCTCCTGTTCGCCGACGGCACGTATCATCGGGCGGCCCGCGCCGCCGGGGAATCGGTTCGGCGCAGCCAGGTGGAATTTCTGGCGCTGGCCACCAACGGCAAGGGCATCAAACACACGCGCGCGCCCGGGCCGGGCAAACATCCGCGCGTCGAATTGGCGCCGTCGCCGTTCAAAAAATGAAACCCGCCCGCCGAGCGCCTGACGTGCTGCACCATCTGGGCGGATCGCTGCACACACAATGGCGGCGGTATCGCAAACGGCTCAAGCGTTGCCAGCGGCATTTTTCCGAGGAGGCCGTCCACGATTCACGCGTCGAAACCCGCCGGTTGCTCGCCACAGTGGAGTTGCTGTGCGCGTTCATTCCCGAGCGCGATGTGAAGAAAGCCCGGCGCGCGTTGAAGGACCATCTCGATTCCTTCGACCGCCTGCGCGATACCCAAGTGCAGTTGGTGTACGTCGAACATCTGATCCGCACCTTTCCGGCAGCCAGGGAATTCCGCGCCTGGTTGCGCGAGCGCGAGGCGCGGTTCATTCGCGAGTCGCGCCAGGCGGTGAAAAAAATCCGGACGCGCCGGCTGGGAAAACGGATTGCCGGGTTCGAGCGGGAATTGACCCAACGCCGCGAGGAAACAAAGCCCGAGCGGGAGTTCAGCGTGGCTCAGGGCGCGATCCGGCTGGCCTTCGCGCGCGTGGCGCGGCTGTGTCGTCACGTCAACGCCACGGACACCGAGACGATTCACCGGACGCGCATCGCGTTCAAACGCTTTCGCTACATGGTGGACGCGCTGGCGCCATTGTTGCCGGCGGTGACCGAACAGCATCGTCAGGCCATGCGCGGCTACCAATCCATGATGGGTGACATCCAGGACGTCGAAGTCTTGCTCGCCACCCTGGAGAAATTCAGCAAGCACGGTCACGCTGACCGCGCCACCCAACGGTTGCGGATTGAGTTCGCACGCCGACGCGAGCAATTGATCCGCGTGTATCTGAATGCCGCCGGGAAGCTGCAACTCTTCTGGCCTTTGCACGACGCCCGTGGCACCATCGTGCGCATCAACCCGGAAGCAACATCATGAATCTGTTCATCCTGCGACATGGCATCGCCGTGGAGCGCGACCCGGTGAGCTTTCCGGATGATTCGCGCCGCCCGCTGACGTTGAAAGGCGAGGACCGCGTCCGGTTGATTTGCGACGCGATGCAGGCTTTGGAACTTTCGTTCGACCGCATCCTGTCCAGTCCGTATCGCCGTGCGAGTCAAACGGCGGAGATTGTGGCGACCGCGCTGACTCTAAAGAAGGTTCTGGAGTACCGTGACGAACTGATTCCCGAGGGCGAGCCCAAGGGGTTGATTCGTTACATCAACCAACTCAAGCCGATGCCGGAGAATCTTCTGTTGGTAGGCCACGAACCTCACTTGAGCGGGTTGGTGTCGCAGTTGATTTCCGGCGAGCCTAGGGCGGCGATTGATTTGAAGAAAGGCGGGCTGGCCAAACTGGAAACTCAAGCCCCACTTCGTCTTGGTCCCTGCGCCACGCTGGCCTGGCTGCTCACGCCCAAGCAACTGGCGCTGATGGTTTGAGCGGTCAAAGGAGGAAACGCCACAGGCGCGTGACTGGCGGCGGACGAACACTGCCGATTCTGCCACAGCACTATTTGTGCGGCCGCTTGCCCTGTTTGCGTTCAAACAAAAGATTCCGTTGACTGCAATTGAAGGAGTTGTTGAGCGTAGTGTTGGTTGGAAAAAGGGAAAAGGAAAGTTCTATGCAAAGCTTATTCGGGAGATCATTGGGCGGAAAATTGATTCTGTTGTTGGCATTTCTAGCGGCTGGTTTGAGTTGGCCCCCGGGGAATTCCTCTCAAGCTGCTGACATCTCCGCTCTCCAATCCGTTCCACTGGAGCAACAGCCGCGCTGCGGCACGTATTGGTCTGTGCAACGCACCAACACTCCGCCACTCCCTTTCAATCCTTTTCCCGCTTTACCGGTTTATTGCCTGAACAAGGAACGCAACGTCTTCCTGGTGGATGATCGTTCGGTGGACTACCAGGCTTTGTATGAACAACGGCTGGCGGCGCGGATGCTGGAAGCAGCGGCGCTGGGGATGAGCCTGGAAGAAATGGAATCGTGGGAAAATGCCAATGCGGCGGCCTACGACTTCACCACCAATGATCTGTGGTTGGAAATCATCACCGTCACGAACTCCACGGCGGCGCTTGTCATTCATCCGCCTTGGAACGAGACTAACGTAGTGCACGACTTGTTTTACTCGACCAATCTGGCCTCGCCCACCAACTGGCACTTTCTGATGCGCGCCACCACCACGAATGTTCTCGTGCCCGATATGTGCGATCAACAGGGATTCTTTCGCCTGGGCCGAACCAATGGCGATTTGACCGTAACCACCAACGTCACCCCGCAGCAGATGGCGCTAATGCTGGTGCCACCTTGGGTGACCGTTACCAATGCGACCTACAGCGGCGCAGATTTGGCTCGGGGCATCTTCTCCGGCGGCCACGGCTGCGGATTACCGCTGGAAACCGGTGTGATTCTCTCAAGCGGGGATATTGGATTGGCCGGAGGCACAAATTCCAGTTCTTTCGCAGGCCCGAACAACCAAACTAATTCGGACGTAGATTTGGACAAGCTTGTGATGGCAGGAGGCCACCCAACCTTCGATGCGGCAGTGTTGGAATTTGACATCGTTTCAACGAATTCCTTTGTCTTGCGGTTTCAGTACGTATTTGCCTCCGAAGAATACCCGGAATTCATCAACGACTATAACGACCCGCTGGCGATTTTTGTGAGCACGAACCGCGTTGGTACGAACTGGATCATTAACACCAACAATAACATTGCGCTGGTTCCGGGCACTGGCCAGATAGTAACCGTCGGCAGCATCAATGGAGGTTTTGAACAAGGCAGCAATCCCGCAATCAACCCTCAATATTATGTGGATAACGAGGATCCCGATGTAGATTTTTCTGCCATGCCTCCGTATGCAGCAGGAATTCAGCTTTTCAACGTCCAATATGACGGCATGACAGTGCTGCTCTCTGCGCAGGTTCTAATCTCCGCCAATGCCACCAACCACATCAAAATTGGAATCGAGGATTATCACGATCCGACTTTTGATTCGGCGGTTTTCATAAAAAAATGGGAGCCGGGGTCGTGTTGTGAGTGTCAATAGCGTTGGGGCTCTTAGAAGCGAAAGGGCAACTATGAAGGAAGTAATCTTGTGTTTGGCTTTAGTAATAGAATTGGTGCGACCACAAGTTTTATCAGCGCAAGGCACGCTCTACCTGTCAAGTCTTGGCTCTGCCTCGACCACGAACACGATTGTTGCCAATGATTCGTGGCGTGCTGCTGATTTTCGCACGGGAACCAATTCGCTTGGCTACACACTGAACTCCATTCAATTGCTCATGGCTCCGGCCTCGGGAAATCCCAGCGGTTTTAGTGTCATGCTGTACGGTAGCGGGAGTGTGCCGGGAAGCTATCTCGCCACACTCAATGGGCCCGACCCGAGCGCGGGCGGAGTTTTCACTTATGCGGCCTCCAGCCTCACACTTGCGCCAGCGACTTACTATTATGTAGTGGTGACTTCCGGGACCTCCGTTTCCACCGGAGCATATAAATGGAATATAACCAATGTCGGCCCCACGGTCAGTGATGGTTGGCGTCCGGGCGGTTTTTTTGGCTCGTCCGACGGCACAAGTTGGATCCCCTCCCGTCCCAATCCTTTTCAATTCGCGGTCGAGGCAACTGCTATCCCGGAACCGTCCATATCAGCTATGATCGCATTGGGATTGGCCGTCCTGAGTTTCTGGCGATGCAGCTTTATTTGTCAAATCTTGGGGAAGCATCAGCTGGTGGCACAGTGGTAGCCAGTGACGCGTGGCTTGCGGAATCTTTTCTCACAGGAACGAATTCAAGCGGCTATTACTTGAACTCCATTCAGCTGCTGATGAATCAGGCGTCCGGTAGCCCAGGTGGCTTTAACCTTTGCCTTTACGGCAACGGTGCTTTCCCCGGACACAGCCTTGGAGGTCTAAGTGGCCTTGAGCCATCCACGGGTGGAGTTTACAGCTATAGTAATCCCAGCCTGACGTTATTACCCTCGACTTATTATTTTTTGGTCCTGACGGCGGCGACCCCTACGCCTCAAGGCTCTTATTCGCAGAGTTATTCAGCCAGCTTTGATTACGGTTCAAGTGATGGTTGGATTTTGAGTACCTATCGTTACACGTCCACTGATGGTTCAAGCTGGACCCGGGGTGGTTACCCTGGTTACAGCTTCCAGTTTGCAGTGGAGGCAACTGCCATTCCGGAACCGTCCGTACCTGCAATAATGGTATTGGGTTTGGTGGGTATGAGTTTGTTGCGATGCAGAAAATAATTATTTCATTTATCGCGATTCTTGGAATCTGGCTGCCGCAGTTGTCGCCAGCGCAAGGAACTCTTTATTTTTCAAATCTGGGAGAACCACCCGTCAGCAGCATGGTTGTTGGAAGCGATGCGTGGCTGACTCAGAGTTTTAGAACCGGGACCAATTCGGGCGGCTATTATTTGAATTCTGTTCAACTTCTCATGGGTACGACCACGGGAAACCCCAACGGCTTTTCGGTTGCGATTTACAACCACACACCCGGCGACATCAGATTTCCAGGTAGCTATCTCAGCAGTTTGAGTGGCCCTGATCCTGCCGCAGGCGGAACCTTTAGCTACAACAGCATTGGAGTAGTACTCTTACCTTCCACCTCATATTTTGTCGTACTGACTGCGGCGACACCTGTCAGCAACGGGACTTATTCGTGGAGTGCGACGAGTTCTTTCAATGCCGATTCGAGTGATGGCTGGGGCGGGACGGGATTCCATTTTTCCTCTGCTGATGGCGTGGCCTGGGGTAGAATTGCCGGCCCATTTTTTCAATTTGGTGTTAATGCAACAGCAGTGCCAGAACCATCCATATCTGCCATAGTGGCGTTGGGTTTGGCCGCTCTAGGCTTCTTGCGATGTAGAAAATAGTCATTTTCTTTGTCGCAATCCTTGGAATCTGGTTGCCGCTAATTTCCAGTGAGACTCGCTGTAGCGACGACAGCCACAGTCAGTAATCGTAAAGCCCGCTGTCCTTGGTATAACCACCACCGCCCGCGCCGCCTTCGTCCGGCCCGCCCATAAAATCTCCCAGCACGTCGCCCATGTCGGCCTCGATCTTCTCCGGATCCTCGCCGGCTTCCAATCGTTTGATGGCAATATCCATTTCTTTGGGCATGGTGCCGGGCGGCATGAGGTCCTTCATCTTTTTCATCATGTGCCCTATGTGCTTCGGATTGTTTTCGTCCAGATGCTCCAGGTCGCGCTCCATTTCCATCATCGCCCGCTCCATGCGCGGATCATCCAGGTCGGGCATCGGCGGGCCGCCTTCGTCCCCGGGCGGGGCGGCGGCTGGCTCTTTCAAACCACGCGACATGGCGAACCGGCTGATTTCCTTTTTCAACTTCTTGTTGCCACATTTGGGACACGTGGGCAACCGGTCTGGAGTTATACGCTTGGAAAGGAAGCTAAAAATGCGGCGGCACTGGGGGCAGGCAAATTCGTAGATGGGCATTGGTTTTGCTTTTATCCGGAGTATAGCAAGCTCTGGCAACGGGGAAAAGTCAGTTGTTCAACTTCGAGGACGACAGATTATGAAATACACCAAGCAAGCCGCGCCACTGGCCGGACTCGCGCTCCTGACCACTTTGACCGCTCTGGCAGGAGAGCGCCTGCCGCTCCTGCACGCGGGTGATGAATCTTTCACAAATGTGCAGGTGACCACGGTGACGCCGACGGATCTTTACTTTAGCCACGCGGGCGGCATGGGAAATGTGAAACTAAAGGACCTCGATGAAGCCCTGCAAAGGCACTTCAAATACAATCCCACCAATGCCGCGAACGTTGCGAAGGCCCAGGTCGAGGCGACGAAACAGTATTACATGGCCAAGGCCGCGGAAAAACCCCCGGTGCTCGCTCCTGAGCCGGAAAAGGAAATTGCGTCCGAGCACGAGGCGTCACCGGCATCCACGAACCGGCCCGCCGGACTCCGGCTCGACACCGTAAAAGCCAGGCGCTTTCTGGGCACGGAAGCGCCGCAACTGCTGGTTGAGAAATGGCTCACGGCCACGCCCGCCACGCCCGGGAAGTTTGTGCTGATCAATTTCTGGGCCACCTGGGCCGACCGGTCGGCCATTCCCAAGCTGAATACCATGCAGGAAAAATTCAACGATCGCCTCGTGATCATCGGCCTGAGCGATGAATCCGAGTCCGCCGTCAAGCTCATGACCTCTCCACCCGTGAAGTATTCCCTGGCCATTGACACCAAGTCGCGGACCAAAAAGGCCGTTGAAGTGACCGTCATCCCGCACGCGATGTTGCTGGATACCCAGGGCATCGTCCGTTTCGAGGGCGACCCGCAAAATCTGTCGGAATCGGATCTCGAACAACTGCTGCTCACCTACGCTCAGTAGCGCGCCCGCCGAACCACCCAAAAAGATTTCGTGCGAAGTCGCCCGCTTCGTGGCTTCATGTTCCGCCATGAGTATTGCCACGACACCAAACCGCCATTTCGCCAGCGACAATTATTCCGGTGTCTGCCCCGAAGCCTGGGCGGCCATGACCGAAGCCAACGCCGGCCACGAGGTCAGTTACGGCGACGATACCTGGACCCAACGCGCTTCGGATTTGTTGCGCGACATCTTCGAAACCAAGTGCGAGGTGTTTTTTGTCTTCAATGGCACGGCGGCCAATTCACTGTCCATCGCGTCACTTTGCCAGTCCTATCACAGCGTGCTTTGCCACGAACTCGCGCACAAGGTCCTGCTGCTGCGCGGGGCGAATGGCAAGATTGATCCGGCGGATATCAACCGCGCGGTGACCAAACGCACGGATATTCATTATCCGAAGCCGCGGGTCTTGAGCATCACCCAGGCAACGGAGCTCGGCACCGTCTATTCGCTCAAGGAACTGGACGGTCTCAGCGAAGAGGCGCGGCGGCAGGGTTTGCGCGTGCAGCTGGATGGCGCCCGATTCGCTAATGCGGTGGCCGCGCTGAATGTCGCGCCCAAGGAAATTACTTGGAAGGCCGGCGTGGACGTGCTGTGCTTCGGCGGCACGAAGAACGGACTGGCCGTCGGTGAGGCGGTGGTGTTTTTCAATCGCGAGGCCGCGCGCGAATTCGATTACCGCTGCAAGCAAGGTGGCCAGCTTGCCTCCAAGATGCGCTTCCTCTCGGCGCCGTGGACCGGGATGCTAAAGGACGGCGCGTGGTTGAAACACGCCCGTCACTCCAACGCAATGGCGCGACGGCTGGAAGCGGGCCTGCGCGAAATTGCGGGAGTGAAAATCAACTACCCGGTCGAGTCCAACGCCGTGTTCGCGACTTTTCCGCCAGCGATGGAAAAGCAGTTGCACGCCATTGGTTGGAAATTTTACACCGGCGTCATCACTGCGGATGAATCGCGCCTGATGTGCAGTTGGGACACCACGACCGCGGACGTGGATGCCTTTGTGGCGGACGTGGGCCGGCTGGCGTCGTCACCCGAGCTGGCTGCCCGCCGCTGAAAAGTTTTCGTGCCAAACCGGGCCTTTCATGGCTTTATGTCGTCCGCATGAACATTCAAGTGGCCGTCCTATGCGATGCCGCGACCGACGACAACGGCAAGCTGAATCTCCTCGGCGCTTTCGATACCATTTACGCGCGCGAACTGCCCGCCACTCATCCGCAATGTGCCGTGGCTTTGCGGGTCACGTTTTCCAGCGCGGACGAGGGTGTGCGCCAGTTGAAACTCAACTTCGTGGACGCCGATGGCCGGCCCATCATGCCGCCGATTGAAATCCCGGTGGAAGTCACGCTGCCCGCGGACATGCACTTCGGCACGCGCAATTACGTCCTGAACATCCAGCAGTTGAAGTTCGAGCAACCGGGCCTTTACTCAATGGAGGTCGCCTTCGATGGTCGCGTCCAGGCGAGCATCCCGCTGCTCGTCCGGCACGTGCCGCCACCGGCACCAGCCGCGTAGCCGGAAAGCCCGTCACCGGGGCACGAGATGAATGGCTGGCGCTTTGATGAGTGCGGCAACCGATTCACCTTCGCGCAACTCGAGTTCAACGCAGGCCGGGCGCGTGATCAGCGCGAACAGCGGAAACCCGGCGTCCAGCTCCACTCGCACCAGCGCCCCTTCTGAACGCAACGACACGACCCGGGCCGGCAAACGGTTTCGCACGCTACTGGTAACGCCGTCCGTGTCCCGTTGGAGAATCACCTCTTCGCCCCGGATACACACGAATACTTCGTTCGCAGCCGTCGCGGGAGCCAGGGCGGTGAGGGTGGTCTCACGAACTGTCACCGTGGCGAGCCCTTCATTTACACCGGCGATGTTGCCAGGCTGAAGGGTTTCAACGCCCACGATCTTCGCCACGTCAGCGTGTGTTGGGCGGTTGAACACGTCGAGCACCGGACCGGTTTGCAAAACCTTGCCGTTGACCAAGACGACCAGTTCATCCGCGAGCGCGAGCGCCTCGAAGCGGTCGTGGGTGACACAGAGCGTGGGGATGCGAAACTCATCGCGGATGCGCGTCAGGTAGGGAATGATCTTCGCTCGCAGCGGCGCATCCAGGCTGGCGAGTGGTTCGTCCAACAGCAGCAGACGCGGTGACGACAGCAAGGCGCGGGCGAGTGCGACCCGTTGTTTTTCGCCGCCGGAAAGTTCCGTCACGCTGCGTGAGATCAGTGGTTGAACCTCCAAAATTTCTGTCACATGTTCCAACGCGAACAACGAACCGGCTGTCGTGCTGGATTTTTGCCCGTAAAGCAGATTTTGGCGCACCGACAGATGCGGAAACAAAGCCAGATCCTGCGGCACATAACCGATGCCACGACGATTGGCCAGGACGGACAATCCTTTCGTGGTGTCTGTGAGCACTTGGTCGCCGAGTTGAATGAAGGCTGAAGGAGCCGCGCGCAATCCGGCGATGAGGTCGAGCAACGAAGTCTTGCCCGCCCCCGACGGACCAAAGATGGCCGTAACACAACCTTGGACTTCCAGGCTCAGTTCCAGTGAGAAGCTGGCAAGGGGCAGAGAAATGTTTTTCAGCAGGAGGCTCATGTCACTTTTTCCTCCGGCGCAATAATATCTCGCTGCTCCACACGGCAACAAAAGCCAGCACCACGGAAACGCCGAGCAATCGAAACGCCTGGGTATCTTCGCCGAGTTGCACGTTTTGGAAAATGGCGAGCGAGAGTGTGGACGTTTTGCCCGGAATGTTGCCGGCGATCATGATCGTGGCCCCGAATTCGCCGAGCGCCCGCGCAAAGGCGAGGATCATGCCGGCCACGATTCCACGCGCCGCCAGCGGCACGGTGATGGTGAAAAACACGCGCCAGTTTCCGGCGCCCAAGGTGCGGGCAATTTGCTCCAGGCGCGGGTTGACCTCCTCAAACGCCACGCGTGCCGAGCGCACCAGCAGAGGCAACGACATTACGCTCAAGGCCAGCAGCACGGCACGCCAGGTGAAAATAATGTCAAAGTCGAAGTGCTCATGTAAGAACCCACCCACGGCATGGCGCCGCCCAAAAATCTTGAGCAGAATCAAACCCGTCGCCACCGGCGGCATCACCAGCGGCAGCGAGACGAGAGTTTCAACGATGGATTTTCCCGGCCACTCGCAGCGGGCCAGCGCCCAAGCCAGTGCCAGTCCGAACGGCAGGATGACCACCGTGCTCAAGGCCGAGACCCAGGCGGTAAACCAGACGATCTGCCATTCTTCCGAACTCATCGCGAGCCGGCTTCAATCGCGCAACACGAAGCCGAATCGCTTGAAGATGTCGCCGGCTTCCGGGGAGTCGAGGTAATTCAAAAGCTTTTTCGCCGCGTCCGGCTGTTTCGATTCCTTCACCAGCGCGACCGGGTAACTGATCGCTGGCGCGTCCTTGGCTGGAACTTCGTAGGCGACTTTGACTTTCTTGGAAATGCCCGCGTCCGTTTTGTAAACGACACCGGCTTCGACGTTGCCCGATTCCACCGCCGCCAGTGCCGCGCGGACATTTTCCGTCGGCACAACCTTGGGTTCAATCACCAGCCAGAGCTGCTGTTTCTCCAGCCACTGCTTCGCATAAACCCCGGCCGGCACACCTTTCGGATCCGCAAGCGCGATCTTCTTTATCGCTGCATTCGTCAATGCGTATGCTGAATCAACTTTCAGTGTGCTGGCAGTTGCAACCACGACGACCAGCGCGTTGCCGAGCTGGCTTTTGCGCGTCGCTGTATCGATCAATCCTTTCTTCGCCAGTCCGTCCATCTTCGCTTCATCGGCAGAGAAGAAAATATCGGCGGGCGCACCTTCTTCAATCTGCCGGGCCAGTGTGCTCGACGCACCGAAGTTGAAAACGATCTTGGCGCCAGATTGCTTCTCGTAGTTCGCGGCGATCTGCTTGAGCGAATCGGTCAGGCTGGCGGCGGCAAACACGGAGATTTCCGCAGCTCGCACCGCGAACACCGCCCCCAGCACGATCACCGCTAAAAGGATTTTGAAGGTGGATTTCATAAATCTAGTTGCGAGCTCATACTTCTGACAATTTCACGGCCAAGGCGTAATAACCGGTGGCGGTGGTGCGATCAAGATAGACCGAGGTATTTCCGGCGAACGTTGTGAGACTGGTCTGGTTGGCCGGACCGGTGGGCGTGGTGGCGAAAGTGGCCGCAGTCCACGGACCGCTCAAGTGCTCACGGAATTTGACTTCGTACGTCGCATTCTGAAACGCGTCAAAATCCAGCCGGATGCGCGAGCCGGGCCCGCCCGGCAGCGCCGTGGCCTTTATTTCAAATCCCCAGCAAGGAATGTGGATGGTCAGGATGTCATTGCCATCATACTCGAAGGGATAGCTATGCAGCGGTTGGGTGGTTGGTCCTTCGAGGGCCGAGCCGTCCAGGTTGTAAAACGAGCCGTGACAATGGCAGCGGATCCCCATTTGCCCGGAGTCGAAAGTCGGCACCACACAGCTCTGATGACCACACTCGCAGTCGAGGACATAAAAGTTTCCGAGTTCATCCCGGTTGATAAGGAAGGGATAAAATGTTCCATCCGGATGGTCATCGTTGCCAACGGGATTGAGCCCCAACCTCACCGAGCCCAGGTCCTGCGACAAGGCCGGGTAGTCACTGATCCGGACCTTGAAGACCCCGTCCTTGACGACCTCACCAACCGGTGGGGTGCAGAAGGCGAGCAACTCGCGCTGCCAAAGTTTCCCTGCCACCAGCGACGTGGCGGTGCCAAAGGTGACAAACTTGAAGAAACGTCGGCGGGGAATGTTCATGCGTTGGTTTGCGCTTTGAGGTCATTATTCCATCACAGCTCACCGAAAGCTAGAAGCTCCGCACCGGGTGAAGCAAGCCGGCTTCTCAGCCGTGGCAGTGATTGACTGCATAGCAGGGAGTGGTTGGATTCGTCAATCGATGAAGGACGATTCCCAAGACGCACCAGGGTCGTCCGCCGTAGTTGCCCGCGATCACAATTCGGGCGAGTCGGGTTGGGGGGCTGCGCTTCTATTCGAGCCCGCGCTCGAACAAATCGTCCTCGTCCAGCCCGAGGTAGTGACCGAGCTCGTGCAAATAGGTGGTGTGAACTTCATCGCGAAAGATATCCTCGTCCTCCTCCGCGAAGTCCCAGAGGTTTTCCAGAAACAAAATGATCTGCGGCGGCAGGGGTGAGGCACTCAATTCTTCGTCGGCAAACGCCGGGCCGGTGAAAACGCCGAGGGTATCGGGCTCGATGCCCTCGGCCACGAAGTCGGCGTTGGGCACCCGCTCAAAGGTCACGGGTAAAGCAACCGCCCGCTCGCGCAAAGGCGCGGGCAGCGCCGCAAGCGTGGCTTCCACTTCCGCCAGAGCCAATTTCTTAAGATGATCCCAGGAGGACGGCATCGCGCGGCCGGCGCGGATTTTGTTCTTTGAACCCGCAATGGCCGTCCTTACCTTGGCCGCATGAAACATGCGGGTAAAGCACAAGCCGCGGCGCTGCGGATAATATTTTTCTCGCTCGGCGCGGTGCTCGTGCTGTTGCTGGTCGCGTACCTGGCGCACAGGATCGGCGGGTTCATCATCGGCCTTTCCTCGACGCTGGGGGTGCTCTGGGTGTTGTTTGCCATCTTCACGTTCAACTTTTTCCGTGACCCCGACGCTCGCGTGCCGGAGGGAAAGAAACTCGTGCTCGCGCCGGCGCACGGCACGGTGGATGTGGTGGATGAGACCACTGAACCCGAATTCATGGGGGGCCAATGCAAACGCGTTTCCATCTTCCTCAACGTGTTCGATGTGCATGTCCAAAAAGCGCCCTTGAGCGGGAAACTGGTTTTCCACAAGCATCAGGATGGCCAATACCTCAGCGCCACGCGTAGTGACTGCGGTACGTTCAACGAGAATGTGCTGCTCGGTTTTGCGCCCGCCGAGGCGCCGGAACAGAAACTCGGCGTGCGGCTCATCGCGGGATTGATTGCGCGGCGCATCATCGTGTGGGCGGCGGCGGGCGAAACGGTGGTGGCGGGCGAACGCATCAGTCTGGTGCAGTTTGGCTCGCGGGCGGATATTTATCTACCACTCGACGCGCAGATCAAATGCAAGCTCGGCGATAAAATGGTTGGCGGTGAAACCATTCTCGCCACCTTCAACTGAACGGATTTATGGCAAGCGAACCCAAGCCCCCGCCGGCAAACGGTGAGCCGAAGTTGAAGATTTATTTTCTGCCGAACCTGCTCACGGCCGGCAATCTGTTCTGCGGCTTTGTGGCGCTGACGAAGATCGTCGAGGCGGATTTGAGCGGAGGGAACTTTACCGACATCAAGCTGGCGATGGCCTTTATTCTCGCGGCCTGCGTGTTCGATCTATTCGACGGGCGCGTGGCGCGCATGGTTGGAGCAGACAGTCCGTTTGGACGCGAGTTTGATTCGCTGGCGGACTTGATTTCGTTCGGCGCGGCCCCGGCGTTCCTGGTGCATCGCATCGTGCTCAAGGATGTCTTTGTGCAGTACGCGGAAATTGGCTGGTTCATCGCCTCGATTTATCTGGTGTGCGGGGCGTTCCGGTTGGCGCGGTTCAACGCCCTCTCGGCGATGGCAGGACCGGGCGGCAGCAAGGAGTTCCTCGGGTTTCCCATTCCCTCGGCGGCCGCGTTGGTGACTTCATTGACGTTGTTCATGATCTGGCTCAACGAAATCGGCTGGATGGAAGAACGTTTCAGTCACAGCAAGTGGCGCTATCTGTTGCCGGTCCTCATGGTGTTCCTATCGTGGATGATGGTCAGCCGGGTAAAGTATCCGAGCTTCAAGGTGCTCAACCTCCGCACCACTCGTTCTTTTCCGGGGATGCTCATTGCGATCCTGCTGCTGGGCTCGATTGTCGTTTCCAAAGGCAAGGTGCTGATGTTCATTCTGCCGTTGTTCTTTACGGCCTATTTGATTTATGGATTCGTCCGTCCGCGGCTCTCGCGCCAAACGCGTCGCGACATCATCGAGGAGGAGGATGAGGAGGACGATTCGTCCAAGCCGGCGAGCTGAAGGCCATGCCGGACCTGCCGCCCATTCTCACAGCCGCCCTCACCGGATTCATCAGCGGGCTGGTGCTTTGTATTCCGGTCGGCCCGATCAATCTCACCATCATCAACGAAGGCGCGCGCCGGGGATTTCGCTGGGCGGCGCTGATTGGTTTAGGCGCGTCTGCCATGGAGGTCATTTATTGCTCGATTGCGTTCACCGGCTTTTCCTCCTTTTTCGGCAACAATTACATCAAGGCGGCCATGGAGGTGTTCAGTTTCGCCTTCATGTTGTTTCT
The DNA here is from genome assembly GCA_044225555.1 of Limisphaerales bacterium. Classification (GTDB taxonomy): domain Bacteria; phylum Verrucomicrobiota; class Verrucomicrobiia; order Limisphaerales; family JADLHS01; genus JADLHS01. The sequence continues at coordinate 458,263 of JBGAIM010000001.1, forward strand.
CGGCGTCAAGTTTCTGATGGCCAAAACCGTCAGCGCGCCGATGCACATCAGCCGCGCCGCGGACAAGCTGGAAGACCGGATCGAGGAGAAATTACACCCGCACTCGGCGTTCTTCACGGGATTGGTGCGGGTGATGGCCAATCCGGGCGTGTTGCTGTTCTGGATCTTTCTGGCGGTCTATTTCATGTCCCACGACTTGGTGCAGCCGGAATGGAACAGCAAACTTGCCTGTGTGGGCGGGGTGGCGGTGGGGACCAGCCTCTGGTTTATCGGTCTGAGCTGGGTCATGTCGCTCGGGCACGGCAAGTTCAGCGAAAAAACCCTGCTGCGGATGGAACACCTCAGCGGCGTGGGGCTGCTCGGGCTGGGTTTAATTCACGGCGTGAACATCGCCTGGCAGCTTGCCAAACATAAGATGTGAGGGAATCCTTCCGCCATGGACGCGGTCAAACCAGATGAACAGCTCGCCTGCGACGAATGCGGCCGTTTCGGCGCCGTGGATTTCGGCGAGCGGAAGGTTTGTCTGGATTGCTACGAAACTTGCGGCTCCTGCTGCCCGGAATTCGGGCGCGAAGAACAACTGGCTGGCGACTGAACGATGAAAAAGACAACCGGCATAATTTGTCTCGTGGCGGGAGTGCTCCTGATCGTGTGGGGCTACAACCTCTCCCAATCCGTCAGCGGACAATTCAATCGGATTTTCACCGGCTCACCGGGCGACAAGGCCATGTGGCTCTACATCGGCGGGGCCGTGTTGTGTGCAGCGGGGGTGTTCCAGATTTATCTGGGGAAGAAGTAGCCGGCCGCCACTGCTGCTTAAATCTGCTCGGACTCGGTGGTCACCGAACCTTGGTCGCCCTTGAGCGCACCCATGACGGCGTGCCACGCGAGGATGGCACACTTCACCCGGGCCGGATACTTGTGAACGCCCGCGAACACCGCCAGCTTGCCCACGTCACCGTTGACCTTGCCCGTCGTCACCATGTCATGCACCTGGTTGAACATCGTTTCCACGTCCGCCTTCGTCTTGCCCTTGGCAAATTCCGTCAGCAGCGACGCCGAAGCTTTGGAGATGCAACAACCCGAGCCGACGAAGCTGGCATCTTTTATCGTTTCGCCGTCCAGCGCGAGGAACAGTTTGAGTTGGTCGCCACATAGAGGATTGTGCCCCTGCGCGGAACAACTTGCCTGCGGCATCTCGTGGAAATTCCGCGGCTTCTTGCAGTGGTCAAGAATGACCTGCTGATAAAGGTCGTTCAGGTCGTCGAACATGCCTCAACCTAGGGGCAGATTATTTTTCCGCCAGATGTGGATTTGCCTCCAACCGGTCCCACACGAGTTTGTCCAGTTCCTCACGGGCTGGCTCGTGTTGGATTCGCTCGATGATTTCGCCCGCAAAGGCGTGGATCAACATCCGGCGGGCCGTCTCCGGCCCGATGCCACGGGAGCGCAGGTAGAAAATGGACTCGCCGTTCAACTGGCCAATCGTCGCCCCGTGCGTGCATTTCACGTCATCGGCGTAGATTTCCAACTGCGGCTTGGTGTCGGCGGTGGCGTCGTCGGAGAGCAGCAGGTTTTTGTTCGTCTGCTTCGCATCGGTCTTCTGGGCGATGGGATGAACGTAAATCCGCCCGTGGAAGACGCCCTTCGATTTGTCGTCGAGAATGCCGTTGAAATACTCATGGCTCGCGCAATTCGGCTGCGCGTGCTCCACCACCATGTGGTGATCGGCCACCTGCTCGTCGCGCGTCAGGTAAAGACCGTTGAGGATGCACTCCAGCCCCTCGCCCGCCAGCTTCGTGCGAATGTTGTTCCGCGAGAGTTTTGCCCCGAGGGCAAAGGAATGAACATTCACGTTGCTCGCGCGACCAAATTCGCCGTGAAACGCCGCGATGTGAAACGCGTCCGCCGCTTCATCCTGAAACTTCACAAGCTCCAAACGCGCATTGTCACCGGCAATCAACTCCGTAACCGCGTTGGTGAAATAGCCCGTGCCACCGAGGGAAACGTAGCTCTCCAGGATCGTCACCTGGCTGTTCGCCTCGGCGATCACAAGATTGCGCGGATGAAACGTCGCGCCGTTATGTTTTGCAGTGGCGACGTGGACGAACTGAATCGGCTCCTCCACGATTGCGCCCGCCGGGACATGGACAAATCCGCCGTCGAGAAAGAACGCCTGGTTGAGCGCCGCAAATCCGTTGTCCGCCGGCGGCGCGTAACGGCCCAGATATTTTTCTACCAACGCCGGGTCCGAAGCCAGTGCCGCCGCCAGACTGCCGGCTTTGACGCCCGCCGGGAGTTTCTTCACCGACGAAAGCCGGGCGGCGAACTGCCCGTTCACAAACACAAGCCGGGAACCGGGGAGATGGGCAAAGGCAAAATCCTTCAGCTGGGAGGCCTCCACGACATCTGTCGTTTCAAACGCCGGCTTGAACGGCAGCTTCGCAACCGCCGCGACGTTGGTAAAACGCCAGTCCTCGTGCTGCAACGTGGGCAGGCCGAGTTCGCCGAAGCGCGCCAGCCCAGCCTTGCGAATGGGCAACAGCCATTCCGGCTGACCCGCCTGCTTTTCAAAGCGGGCGAACTTTTCTTCGTACGCGGCCAAGGTCGGCGCGGGGGATTTTGCTTTTGTGTCAGTCATGGGTCGGACCAACCGGCATTTGGCATTTCCTGCCGGACCGATAGCTTTTCATGCCTTGCCGCCCGGCGCAAGTCTGGCGAAAACCAGAAATGGCCGGGCGCGTGTGCGACGCAGCCGGCAGCCGCCACATTCAATCTCAATTCTCGTCCACAAAGCCCTGTTGCCGCAGCGCCTCGAACAACACGAGGGCAGCGCAGTTCGAGAGGTTCAGCGACCGCGATTGCGCGTTGAACATTGGAATGCGCAGCCAGTGATCGGTATTTTGCGCGAGGAGTTGCTTGGGCAAACCCGCCGTCTCGCGTCCGAACACCAGATAATCGTCCGGCCCGAACTTCGCCTCGGTGTAAAGCCTTGGCCCGCCCGATTCGACGAACCACAACCGCGACGACGACGGAACTTTCTCCTCGAATGCGCGCCAGTTCGCCCACCGATGCCACTCGACGTGCTGCCAGTAATCCATCCCGGCGCGTTTGAGTTGCGTGTCGTCCAGCCTGAATCCGAACGGCTCAATCAGATGCAACGTCGTGCGGGTGGCGGCACACAAGCGGGCGACGTTGCCCGTGTTCGGCGGGATTTCGGGTTCAACAAGGACGACGTGCATAGAAGACTTTCCACAGCACCAACCCTTGCGCGGGCGCGGTCATGCCGGCCACTCGCCGGTCTTTCTTCTCCAGCATGTGTTTGACCTCGCTGGCGGGAAACTTGCCCAGTCCGGCCTGCACAATCGTGCCCACGATGCCGCGGCACATTTTGTAAAGAAAACCGTCGCCCTCGATGATGAACGTGTATTGCGGCCCGCTTCGTTTCAGGTCGCAACGGGTGAGCGTCCGCACGGTGGTGGTTCGTTCGTATCCAGAACTGGCCGCGAACGATTGGAAGTCGTGCTTGCCCACAAACAACTTCGCCGCCGCACGCATGGCTTTCACGTCGAGCGGACGCGTGACATGCCAAGCCGTGGTGCGGAGCAGGGGATTCATGGCAGTATGATTCCAGACGAAATAGCGGTATTGTTTGCCGCTGGCCTGAAATCGCGCATGAAAATCCTTCGCCGCCCGACTCGCCGAAACCACGCGGATGTCGTGGGGCAACCAAGCGTTGAGGGCCAGGCCGAGTTTGCGCCCGGACATCTTGCACTCAGCGCGCGGCGCTTCAAAGTGTGCCACCATGCCCAGCGCGTGAACGCCCGTGTCCGTGCGACTGGAGCTGTGCAGCCGCGGCTTGCTGGGAAACAATTTCGCCAGGGCCGCCTCGACTTTCTCCTGCACGCCCGTGCCGATCTTCTGCACCTGCCAGCCCTCGTAGCCCGTGCCGTCGTAGGCAATGGTGAGTTTAAATTTGAGCGCGTCCACTTCTTGATTCGGTTCTTAATCTTAAGCTTACTCGTAATCTTAATCTGTCCTCGGAGGATTTAGAGTAAGATTACGATTACGATTAAGTTGGGAATTCATTTGGTCAGACCGTCCAGGTAACTCTGCAACAAAATCGCCGCCGCCGTCTTGTCCACCTTCTGCTTGCGCTGGTCGCGTCGCACGCCGCCTTGAATGAGAAACTTCTGCGCCTGCACGGTCGTAAGTCTTTCGTCCCAGGACTTAATCGGCACGGTGACTGCCTCTTTCAACGCCGCCACAAATTCCTGCACCTTGAGCGCCGCCGGCCCGTAACTGCCATCCATGTTGCGCGGCATGCCGATGAGGATCAGGCTGATTTCCTTTTCCTGCAGAATTGCTTTGAGCCGCGCGAGAAAGTCCGCAAACGGCTCGGGAGCGATGTATTCCAATGGTTGCGCAATCATTTGCAACTCATCGCTCACCGCCACCCCTACGCGTCGTGTTCCGTGATCCAAAGCGAGAATGCGCATTGGCCGGAGTGTATTTTGATTTCGAGCGAAACCAAGTCCGCTTTCTCGGAGTTACAATTCACGAAGGATTTCTCGCCCGGCGGCGTCTTTCTGGATAAAGAACAATCAATAACAAAGCCAATGACCAAACAAACCCTCCTCCTCGTCGGACTGCTGGCGTTGCGCCCGGCCTTCGCCCAGTCACCCCCACCAAAAGCCGCTCCGCTCGCTCCCCCGCCACCGACCAGCGAGGATTTCAACTCGAACCTGCAAGCGATTATGCGCAAGGCTTCGGGAACGCCGGAACCGGTCCTGACCAAGTTCAATCTCGATTTCCCCGGCGGCACGCCGAAGCAATTGGTTGCCGCCATTGAAAAGGCGATGGGCAAGCCGCTGAACGCTATCATTCCGCCGGAGCACGCGGATACTAAGCTACCGCCACTGAAGATGAGCAACGTGGACGTGCGGCAATTGTTCCAAGCCTTGGAGCTAACGAGCCAGAAAGTAGAGTCGTATCGAACCGGTACAACTTACGCTGGTGGGTTTCAATCCATTCCATCTTATCAGCAGACGCGCACCAGTTATGGCTTCCGTACGCAAGGTCCGCTTTCGGATGAATCCATTTGGTATTTCTACGTGGAGAAGCCGGCATTGCCCCCGGAGTTCATGCCTCCGGCGCCGAAGGTCTGCCGGTACTTCTCACTCGCACCTTACCTGGAAGGCGGCCAAAGCGTGGAAGACATCACGACCGCGATTCAGACCGGCTGGAAAATGCTCGGCGACAAGGAAACGCCCGCGATCAGTTTCCACAAGGAAACCAAACTCCTGATCGCCGTGGGCGAATCCGAGAAACTGGAGACGATTGACGCCGTGCTGAAGGCGTTGAAACCAAGGCCGCCAACGCCGCCATTTATTGATCCCGCGACCGGATTGCCCGTGCCCGCTGGCGCCGTGGGCGCACCGTCCAAGCCGTAAACATCTGTCGCGTGAATACCGGTCCGACTTGGGCCAACACTTGCAGCAACCGACCATTGATGCGGGCTCAGAGGAACCGGCGGCCGCACTATCGCCGGATGTCCAGGTGTTGACTGGTGGCATGACGAAAGGTGACGAGGAGGCGTATCGCATTTTTCATGAAGCCTATTTTCAACGGCTCTACCGCTATCTGCTCGTGGTCGCGGCGGGCGATGAAGACGCGGCGCGCGAAGCCGTGCAAGCCACCTTTCTCCGCGTCGTGCGCTACATCAAGCCGTTCGACGAGGAATCCCGATTCTGGAACTGGCTCACCGTCCTCGCACGAACGGCGCTGGCCGATCAGCGGCGTAAGCGCAGCCGTTACCGCGCTTTCCTCGAACGTTTCACTGGCCACGCGCGGATGGAATCTGAATCCACTCCTGCCTCCGATGGGCAGGCGGACACGCCGTTGCTCGCCGCCCTTGAACAGAGCGTCCATTGCTTGCCACCGGAGGAACGGGAACTGGTCGAACGAAAATATTTTGGCCGCGAATCCGTGCGCGACATCGCCGCCTCACTGCAAGTCAGCGAGAAGGCCGTCGAGTCGCGGTTGACGCGAGTGCGGTTGAAGTTGAAGGGCGAAGTCCTGAATGGTTTGAAGCATGAAACAACGGACTGACAACGAACGTTTACTGGCCGACGTGCTCGGAGCGGAGGCGGATCCGGATTTCAGCGCCACGGTTTTGGCCGAAACGTTGCGGGGGGTGCGGCAGCGGCGACGCTTGCGGCAACTCCGCCGCGTTGGTGCCGCATTGGTGGTGGTATTGGCGTTGGTGTTTGTCGCCGGTCATTTGCTTCGGCGCGGGGACAAACCGGAACTCGCCCGTTCGCCGCTGCCGACAAGCTATCAGCTCGTCATCAGCCAGCCTCTGACTTCGGACCAGATCGTCAGCACGCAACCGCTCGCGTCGGAACAACGCGTTGTTTTGGAAACTGCCCTGCTCGTGGTCCAAACCGCCGCTGGTGGCTTCCGGGAAGTCGGGGATGATGAACTGATGGCCATGGCCGCACCAAATGTCGTGGCTTTGGTCCGTCGCGGGCCGCAGGAGGCGGAACTGGTTTTTGTTTCGTCGCCAGCTGAGAATTCTGATTCTCGCCAGAACTGAACGCGCTGCCGATCGGTCTGGATCGTTTTCGTGTTCGCGGCGGACAGCGGTGGAGGGCCACCGCACTCCAAGACGCTTTGCGATCTCAAGCTGGCCAGGTTCATGCACAGCGTCCTGGGCTGCGCCAGGCCTCTGGCGCTTTTACGGTACTGGCAGCCACGTCCTTTCACCCCGCCGCCCGGTTGACTTGCCCGCGTGCTTTGTTAGCGTGACAACAGCGTCATGTGGAATAAATCGTTCACCCGCCTCACCCGAATTATCACCGGGAGTTTTGGCGCGGGGAAAGAGGACCTGTTCTCGCTGGAGGCCAGCCTCACGCGGTTCGAGCGGTTCGTCCATTTCTGGGTGCTGGTCTGGCAGAGCTTCGTGCGCAACCGCTGCCCCGTTCGTGCCTCGGCCCTTTCCTACACCACGATGCTGGCGTTGATTCCGATGCTCGCCGTGGCGATGAGTGTGAGCAGCGTGTTCCTCAAATCCAAAGGCGAGGAACAGATCGAACACTTCATCCAGGGCTTCGTGGATAACGTCATCCCGGCGGTGAGCGCAGTTGAACTCAACCAGCTGGAAACCCCGGCGGCGGATGAAGCTTCCACCACTTCGGCCAACGAAACGAATTCTACCAACAGTGTCGCCGGGTTATCGGACACCAACACCACGCCGTCCGCCGGCATCGTCGCGGTGGCGCGGGTAAAAAAGAATCTGGCCAAGGAGGCGGCGGGTTACATCCATGGTTTTGTCGCCAAGACTTACAGCGGCACGCTCGGCGTCACGGGCATGTTCTTCCTGGTGTTGACCGCGATCCTGACGCTGACCCGCGTGGAGGAAACGTTCAACGACATCTGGGGCGTCACCCGCGGACGCGACTGGTGGTCGCGCGTCGCCAATTACTTCACCGCCATCGCGCTGGGGCCGGCGCTGCTCATCGCCGCCGTGGGGCTGATGAGCGGCTCGCACCTGCAAAAGACGCGTGGGATCATCAATACTCTTCCGCTGGTGGAAGCCCTGCTTTCCACCGTCCTGCCCATCGCCGTCATCTGCATCACCTTCACGCTGTTTTACAAACTCGTGCCGAACACGAAGGTCGATTTCAGCGCGGCGCTGGTGGGCGGCACGCTCGCGGGCGTGTCATGGCATTTCTACAATCAACTCGGCTTCCTGCTGGCGTCGCGCGCCGTGAGCGCGAGTGCCATTTACGGCGGCCTCGCGTTGATCCCATTGCTCATGGGTGGACTTTACGTGGTGTGGCTCACCGTGCTGTTCGGCGCGCAAGTGGCGTACGCGTTTCAGAATCGGGCCTCTTACTTGCAAGAGAAACTCGCCGATAACGTGAATCAACGCGGACGCGAGTTCGTCGCGTTGCGCCTGATGACCTGCATCGGACAGCGTTTCAATCGCGGTCTGCCACCGGTGACCATCCGTGAAATCTCGAACGAACTGGGCATTCCCGGCAAACTGGCCCAACAAGTTTTGCACACCCTGCTGGCCGCCCGGCTGGTGATCGAGGTGGCCGGCGTCGAACCGGGTTATTCTCCGGCCCGCCCGCTCGAAAGCATCAACACCCATCACATCCTGCTGGCCATGCGCGCGACACAAGGACAGGAACTGGTCACGCGCGACGAACCGGTGCGCATCGAAGTACTCGGCGAGTTTGCCCGCATCCAGGACGCCGAAAAAGAAGCGGCTTCCTCCGTCACGATGCTCGCGTTGGTAAACCGCGCCCACGCTCGCCTGGAACTGGCGTCGCCCGCCGCTGCCGAAGTCGGAGTTGAACCTGCGCCCGCGGCGGCGCTCGTAACCACTTTGACCGCAGCCGGATTGACGGAAGCGTTGCCGGCTGCAGAATCGGAGCAAACTTCGACCCCGACCCCGATTGAAGTTACACCCAAGGTTAATTCTAAATCTTACGCTCACAGTGCTCCCGCGCCGACAACCGAAGATCTAAAACCAAAATCATCGTCACCAACCAGTGCCGCGCCCGCCGCTCCGCTGGCCACTTCAACCACCAACGACAACGAAAGTTTTCCCTTATGATCATTGGCGTACCCAAGGAAATCAAAGACCAGGAATACCGCGTGGCGCTGCTGCCGTCCGCGGCGTATCAACTCACCAAACGCGGTCACACCGTGGTGGTCGAACGCGGCGCCGGCGTCGGCGCGGGCTACGGCGATCTCGAATATGAGCGCGCCGGGGCGAAGTTGGTGGAGTCGCATGGCGCCGTTTTCGACCAAGCCGAACTTGTGGTGAAGGTGAAGGAACCTCTGGCCAGGGAGTATGGACTGCTTCGGCCTGGGCAGGTGCTTTTCACTTATCTGCATCTCGCTGCCAGCAAGCCACTGACCGAGGCGCTGATGAAATCCGGCGCGACTTGCATCGCCTACGAAACCATCGAGGTAAACCGGCGTCTGCCATTGCTCGAACCCATGAGCGAAATCGCCGGCCGCATGAGCGTGCTGGTGGGTGGGTATTTTCTGGCGAAACATTTTGGCGGCAGCGGCGTGCTGCTTGGCGGCGTGCCCGGAGTGCTACCGGGAAAAGTTGTTGTGCTCGGCGGCGGCGCTTCCGGCATCAACGCCGCGCGCATGGCGCAGGGACTTGGTGCGGACGTGACGATTCTCGAAGTGGACCTCGAGCGGATGCGTTTTCTCGACATCACGCTGCATACGGCGCACACACTTTACTCCAACGAAGCGCACCTGATGGATTTGTTGCCAGACGTGGATTTGCTCATCGGCGCGGTGCTCGTGCCCGGGGCCAAAGCGCCCAAGCTCATCAACCGCGACATGCTCGCGCGGATGCGTCCCGGCAGCGTGCTGGTGGATATTGCCATTGACCAGGGCGGCTGCGCCGAGACCTCACGCGCCACGACGCATCAAATGCCAGTCTATGTCGAGGAAGGTGTGACGCATTATTGCGTGGCGAACATGCCGGGCGCCTACGCGCGCACCGCCACCCAGGCGCTGACAAACGTGACCTATCGCTACGTGGAAACGCTGGCGGACCTCGGCCTAGCCGATGCCTGCAACAAACAGCCTTCTCTGCTCGGTGGCATCAATGTAATGGGCGGCAAGGTCACCCACAAAGCCGTCGCGGAGGCGCACGGGATGGAATTCGTCGCGCCGAAGGTATGATCTGGGGCTGACTATAACTTCCCAATGAACCGCTTCAGCCGCACCATCGCCTCCTTGATGTTGTCGAGGCTTGTAGCGTAGGCGCAACGGACGAAGCCTTCGCCGCATTCACCGAAGGCGGTGCCAGGAACGAGCGCGACTTTTTCCTCGGCGAGGAACTTCAGGGCAAAATCTTTCGCGGGCAGTTTGAACTTCGCGACGCTGGGAAAGGCGTAGAACGCCCCGAGCGGGCGATGACATTCCAAGCCCATCTCGGCGAACGCGCTCGCGATGTAATTCCGACGACGGCGGTATTCGGCCACCATTTCGCCCACGTCAATGTCCGGGCGCGTGAGCGCTTCGATGGCGGCTTTCTGGGCGAGTGAAGACGCGCAGAGCATCGTGTATTGATGCACCTTCATCATGGCCTCGATGAGTTCCGCCGGGCCGCAGGCGTAGCCGAGCCGGAAACCGGTCATCGCCCAAGCTTTGGAGAAACCGTGGAGAAAGATCGTGCGGTCACGAAGCCCGGGCAGACTCACGATGCTCGTGTGCGGCGCGTCGTAGGTCAGCTCGGCGTAAATCTCGTCGGTGATGACGATAAGATCCTTCTCAATCGCGAATTTCGCGATGTCCTCCAAATCCTGCCGGCTCATGACCGCGCCGGTGGGATTGTTCGGAAAGTTCAGCATCAAGACCTTCGTCTTGGGCGTGCATTTGGCTTCGAGCATCGCGCGCGTGAGGCGGAAACCATTCTCTGCCTTTGTCTCGACGGCGAGCGGTTTGCCGCCGGCAAAGAGGATCGTCGCGCGATAGGAGACGTAGCACGGCTCGTGATAGAGCACTTCGTCGCCGGGATTGATCAACGCGCGCAAGGCGAGGTCGAGTGCTTCACTAACGCCGACGGTGATGAGGATTTCATCCTCGGGATTGTATTCCGCGCCGAAGTTCTTGCCGACGTACTTCGAGAGCGCCTTGCGCAGTTCGAGATAGCCGAGATTGCTCGTGTAATGCGTCGCGCCGCGTTCGAGGGCGAACACGGTGGATTCGCGCACATGCCACGGCGTGTCGAAATCGGGTTCGCCAATGCCGAGACTGATGACGTCCTTCATCGTCGAGACGATGTCGAAGAAGTCACGGATGCCGGAGCGCGGGATGTCGCGCACCACGGTGTTGATGCGGTTACGGAGAGACAGAGAGCCGTTCATCGGAGGAATCCTGGTGCATCAATACGCCGAGGCGCTTGTAGGTTTTCAACATGAAATGAGTCGAGGTGGAGATCACACCCTCGAGCGGAGAAAGCCGTTCGCTCACAAACGCAGCGACCTCGCGGAGATTGCGGCCTTCGACAAAGAGCAACAAATCGTAGGCGCCGCTCATGAGATAAGCCGAACGGACTTCCGGGAACTTGCTGATGCGTTCGGCGATGTTGTTGAACCCTCCCTCGCGCTGGGGCGTGACTTTGACCTCGATGACGGCGGTGACGCGGTCGAGATCCAGCTTGTCCTCGTCGAGCACGGCTTGGTAACCGCGGATGACGCCGGCCTTTTCGTATTCGACGATGCGCTTGGCCACTTCCGCGACCGGAAGGTTGAGCTGTTTCGCAATGTTCTCGCGGGTTTCGAGCGCGTTGCCCTGCAAAAGTTTTAGGATTTCGTCCATAAGCGCCTGTTCGAGGCGGCGCGCAACGTAGCGGTTTAAGCCAGCCGGCGTCGAGCAGGAACATCCGCCGACCCACCCGATTTTCACCCGACCAAAATAGCCATTGGCAGACGGCAGGCGGGCTGATACAGTCCCGACCCGCTTTTTGCCGAAGCGGGCGAACAATTTAACCGAAAGAATTTATGTCACAGCATCGCAGTCTGCGCGCGGCGTCCACCCTGGGTGGCAAGCGTAATGTCATGAAGCGCTTCGAGCGCGTCGAAATCCTCAAGAAGCGCGGTCAGTGGAAAGACGGCGACCGCATCACCGGTTTGCGCAAGACCAAGCCGGACGCCTGATGAGGTTCGAGGTGGGAAGTTCGAGGTGAGAAGTCAAATTCGTTGCTTCGCTCCTCTCACTTCACCCTGCGCACTTCCACCGTGGTTCGTCTTCAAAAATTTCTGGCGGAAGCGGGCGTGGCCTCGCGCCGCGCCGGCGAGCAGTTCATCCTCGATGGCCGGGTGACCGTCAATGGCCAGCCGGTGCGCTTGCTCGGAACGAAAGTTGATCCGGAGCACGATCAGATAGCGGTGGACGGCAAGCGGGTTCGCGGCCAGCGCAAGCTGTACGTGGCCCTGCACAAACCCCGCAGCTGCGTCTGTTCCAAGCAGGATGAACACAATCGCCCCACGGTTTATGATCTGTTGCCCAAGGAGTGGCAGATCGTGAACTCGGTGGGGCGTCTGGACTTCGCCAGCGAGGGATTGCTTTTCCTGACCAATGATGGAGAATTCGCGTTGCGGTTGACGCATCCACGCTATGGCGTGCGCAAGCGCTATGTGACGACGGTCGAGGGCAAGGTGGACGAGGAGATGCTCCGGCAGTTCACGAGCGGCGTGTGGCACGAAGGCGAGAAGCTCAAAGCCGAGCGGGCGTGGATTGTTTCCGCCAGCAAAGCCCAGAGCGTGGTGGAACTGGAACTGGCCGAGGGCAAGAACCGTGAGGTGCGCCGGCTGTTTGAATCACAAGGTCTGACGGTGCGTCGGCTGGTGCGGACGCAGATTGGAAAAATCAAACTGGGTGAGTTGAAACCCGGTAAATGGCGGGCATTGACACTAAGCGAGATAAAAACTCTACTTTCCTGAGCTATGAAAACGAATGGTTGGAAGATTTTGGGCGCGGTGCTGCTGGCCAGCACGCTGACGGCGCGGGCGGACGGACAACTGGAGCCGGAAAAGCCGACTGCAGCTCCGACGAAGAAAGCCACCACCAAGAAGCCCGAGCCGGCGCCGAAAAAGGCTGCGGTGGAGAAGCCGATTGTGCTCGTGCCGGGCAACGCAACGATTTCCGGCAACAACGTGAACGTGCGCGGCAAGGCTGGTTACAAAGGCGAAGTCGTCACCAAGCTGAACAACGGCGATGCGGTCACCGTAATCGAGCAGGTCATTTTGCAGAAGCCGAAGGCGGGCGAGCCATCGCAGTGGGCCAAGATCAATCTGCCCGCCAGCGCGCATGTGTGGGTTCACAACGCCTACATTGACGCCAACAAGACGGTCAAGCCGAAGAAGCTCAACGTGCGCACCGGCCCCGGCGAAAACTACAGCGTCATCGGCACGCTCGAACAAGGGGTCGCCGTGAAGGAAGTTTCGGCCAAGGGCAACTGGCTCGAGATCGAAGCGCCCACGGGCGCGCACGCTTTCGTTGCCGCCAGCTATCTCCACCAAACCGCCACCGACCTTGCGGTGCCGCCGGTCGTTTCGCTGGCGCCCCCGGAAACGACGAATGTGCCGCCGACAACTGAAATCGCCAGCAGCACGACCGATTCGACCGGCGTGATTGCCACCAATAATCCCGGAGGAGAGCCGACACCAACGGTCACACCGGATGCCTCCACCGCTCCGCCGCCGCCCGCGGTCGTCGAAGAAATTGATGTGCCGCGTTTTGTCTCGCACGAAGGTGTCGTGCGCAAGTCGGGCAGCATTCAAGCCCCCACCGATTACGGACTCTACAGCAAGGAGACCGGCAAGTTGATCAATTACCTGTACAGTCCCACGCCCCAACTGGAGATGAGCCGTTACTACGGACGCCAAATCATTGTCAGCGGCCAGGAAGGTCTCGACAAACGTTGGGTTAACACTCCAGTGCTGACCATCCAGAAGATCTACGTCGTTCAGTAATGCCGGCGGCGAACCTCATTGACGGTCGGGCCGTCGCCGCGCAGATCCAGAGCGAACTTACGCAGCGCGTGGCCGCACTCAAAGCGCGCGGGGTGCAACCCGGCCTCGCCTTCGTGCGGGTCGGCGAAGACCCAGCCTCGAAGGTCTATGTGGGCCGCAAGGAAAAGGCCTGTGCCGAGCTGGGCATCACTTCTGAAACCCACGTCCTCCCGGAGCAGACTTCGGAAGCGGAACTGCTCGCGCTGCTGGCAAAGCTGAATTCCGACTCGCGCCTGCACGGTATTCTGGTGCAAGCGCCGCTGCCCAAGCACATCCGACAGGAAGTGGTTTACGCCACGGTGTTGCCGACGAAAGACGTGGATGGCTTTCATCCGGTGAACGTCGGCAAGTTGATGCTCGGAGATGAAACCGGTTTTCAACCTTGCACTCCGGCGGGAGTGCGCGAACTGCTCGTGCGCGCCAGTGTGAAAACTGAAGGAGCGGAGGTCGTGATTCTTGGGCGCGGCAACATCGTTGGCAAACCGATGGCGGCAATGCTTTGTCAGAAAAGCAAAACTGCCAACGCCACAGTAACGATTTGCCATGCTGCCACCCGCGACATCAAGGCACATTGCCGCCGCGCGGACATTATCATCGCGGCGATGGGCGTGGCGGAGTTTGTGAAGGCGGATATGGTGAAGCCTGGCGCCACGGTCATGGACGTGGGCGTAAACCGCGTTCCCGATCCAACGGCCAAGAATGGTTCCCGCCTCGTCGGCGACGTGGACTTTGCAGCGGTTCAACCGATTGTCGGCAAGATCACGCCCAATCCTGGCGGGGTGGGCCCGATGACGATTGCCATGTTGATGCAAAACACCGTGCGGGCCGCCGAGCTGGCAACGAAATAATATTTAAGAAAGAAAAAAAATGACCCCAACTCGAATCCTCCCCGATCTGCAATGCTCGCTGATGTGCGAAGAAATCCGCCAGGAAGCGAACGGCAACTTCATGCTGATCGGCGTGATCAACTTCATCCGCGTGCCGCAACTGCCGGTCGTCGCGTTCAAGCTCAGTGTGTTCAATCGTTGGACCGCCGGCATCGGCCAGTTTACCGAGAGTGTACGGCTGCTGGCACCGGACCAGACGACCGTGCTGCGCAAGGGCGAGGTGAAGTTTGCGTTGCAGGACGCGGGTTATCACGCGACGAACGTCACGCTGTTCGGCCAGGTGGAATTCAAGACGCCCGGCACCTACATGGTGGAAGTGTTGGTGGACGACGTGATGAAGCTGCGCTATCCGATTCCGGTCATTGTCGCGCCGCCGCAACAGCCGCCGGGCGGTCCGGCGGCGCACCCGCCCGGAGCCGCGCCGCAGGCCTGACCGAAAGCTGCGCTTGAATTTCCGTCGCAGCTTCATTCCATTGAAGCCGATGGATGCAACTCCAGTCCGAACCGCCTGGGAGCCAGTGACGCCCCGGGGCGTGGCGGCGTTTGCCCACGCCCGGCTCGGGCGGTTGTTGCTCGTGCAACTCATCGTGGCGTTGTTGGTGGGCGGCGTGGTCGCGTGGTTGCTGCGCGGCGGCTTTTTCCCAACTGTAACTACGGCCATCGAACAATTGCCGGCTGAAGGCGCAGTACGCCAAGCAACACTGGATTGGCGTGGCACTTCTCCGCAGCTGCTGGCGGATGGCCGGTTTCTTTCCCTCGCGGTTGATCTGGGCCATTCCGGCGAGGTGCGCTCGCTGGCACACTTCCAATTCGAGTTTGGCCGGACCAATGTCCTCGTCCATTCCCTGCTCGGTTATGCCTCTGGAAACTACCCCGCTGGCTGGGTCATTGCGTTCAATCGGACGGAGTTGTTACCGCGCTGGGGTGCCTGGCGTCCGGTGTGGCTGGCCTTGTCAGTGGCGGGTGTGGTCGCGTATCTCTTCGCAAGCTGGCTGGTGCTCGCGACGCTATATTGCGGTCCGGTCTGGCTGCTCGCCTTTTTTGCCAATCGCGCTTTGACACTGCCCGCCAGTTGGAAGCTTGCGGGAGCGGCGCTGATGCCGGGCGCCCTCGCCATGTTGGTGGCGATTCTCTTTTACGGGCTTGGCATGCTGGACCTGGTACACTTGGGCTTCGCCCTTGCCGTGCATGTGCTGCTGGGCTGGGTTTACCTGGGTGTGAGCACCTTCTTCGTGCCACGCATTGGGGAGGGTATGGCGAATCCCTTCGGGCCCGGGCAGAAATAGCCGGCAGCTTGACACCACGTCAACGAAGTTCACGGTCATGCGGATTGCGTGAACGGGAACGGATTGACTATTCTCCCCGTCGGCGGTGGCGGGAATTTTGCCCCGGCACCGCGAGCAACATGAGTCTGCCCATAAAACTGATTTCTACCGACTTTGACGGCACCCTTTTCGCCGAGTTCGAAAACCCGCCCATCCCGGAGCGGCTCGTGGCGCTGATCGGCGACCTGCAAGCCCGCGGTGCGAAATGGGTGATCAACACCGGGCGCGACATGTCGAGCTTGATGGAAGTGCTGGCGCGGGCGCGGATTCGGATTCAACCGGACTTCCTCGTGCTGGTGGAGCGTGAAATCTATCAGCACGACGGGGTGCGCTATATTCCCGTGCCGGACTGGAATGCTGCGTGTGCCCGCGACCACGCGGCGCTGTTTGCAGAGGTGCGACCCGAGGTGGCGTCGCTGATGGACTGGGTGAATGCCCGGTTCCGCGCGACAGTTTACGAGGATGCCTACTCGCCCTTCTGTCTCATTGCCGGTAACAACGGTGAGGCAGACATGATCCACGCCCGAATGAACGAGTTTTGCGCACGCTTTCCGCACCTGACCGTGGTGCGCAACGACGTTTACGCCCGTTTCAGTCACGCGAACTACAACAAGGGCTCGGCGCTGGCCAGGTTGAGCCAGATGATGGACGTCACGCGCACGGAGGTTTTTGCCGCTGGCGATCACTTGAATGATCTCCCGATGTTGAAATCTGAATATGCCTCCCGCCTGGCGGCGCCGCACAATGCCGTGCCGGAAGTGAAGGCAGCCGTCACGCGCCAACGGGGATTCGTGAGCAGATTGACATGCGGCAATGGTGTGGCCGATGGCTTGGAGCATCATTTGAACGGCCACTGATAACAGCGCTTTATTCCCAGCGTCATTGAAATGACTCCGGTTAATCGAGGCAGCTTTCGACTGGCTGAATTTGACCAGCAGCCTTAACGGTTGTCGTTGCCAACCGATATTTGGGTTAGAAGAAATTGACACTATCAGTGCGCTTGTTACTGTGACAAAGCACAGTTCTTCGCGTGAAGCAGCGAGGTCGTCGCCTCGACTAAAAAGCCCAGCGCGAGCTAGAAAGCGATTTCATGAGCGATTCATCAACAGCCATCGCCGGCAAGGGCGGCGCGCCAAAAATTTCCAAGATTTCTGAAGCGGTCATTCGTATTGCCGGCAATTCCCAGGATGGGATTCAGGCGATAGGCGGATTCCTGGCCCGCCTGGCCGGGCGCAGCGAACAGGAAGTCATGACTTTCATGACGATTCCGTCCACCATTTCTGGCGGGCCTTCGATCTTCCAAGTTCGCATCGGCTCCGGCGAGGTTTTGAGTTCGGGTGACGAGGCGGATGTCTTGCTCGCCTTTTACCAGCATTCCTACGAGGGCCATATCAACTCGCTCAAGAAGGGCGGGATTGTGCTTTACGATTCCGACCACGTCGAAGCCAAGCCGGAATGGCAGAAGGATTATCACCACATTGGCATCCCGATCTCCGGCCTTACGGTCGAGGCCATCGGCGGCACGGCCAAGGATAAGGGCAAGAACATCTACGCTCTTGGGCTGATTGCCAAAATGTTCGACCTGAACCTGCCAAAGCTCGAGAAGCTCATCACCGAGCGTTTCACCGGCAAGGACCAAAGCATTGTCAAGAATGCGCTCGCGGCTTTCCATGCCGGTTATGCGAACTCGCTCGGCGGGGTACTGGAGACGTTCAAGTTCGTGGACAGCCAGAACAAGGGTGTCCATCAGATCGTCATGAATGGCAATGAGGCCCTGGCTTACGGACTCATCGCGGCGGGCGTGCGTTTCGGTGCGGGTTATCCCATCACGCCGTGGTCCGACATCATGGAATTGCTCCGTCGCGAACTGCCCAAATACGGCGGCACGTTCATGCAGACCGAGGACGAAATCGCCGCCATCTCCATGGCCATCGGCGGCAGTTACGCGGGCCGGGTGGCGGTAACGGGTTCGAGCGGGCCGGGAATTTCCCTGAAGACGGAAGCCCTCGGTTGGGCGGTGATGGCGGAAATGCCGCTCGTCATCGTGGACGTGCAACGCGGCGGGCCATCCACTGGCATGCCGACCAACATCGAGCAGTCCGACTTGAACATCGCGTGCTTCGGCGGCCACGGCGATTCCCCGCGCGTGGTCATCGCGCCAGCTGACGTCGAGGATTGTTTTTACACGGCCATCGAAGCCGTGAACATCGCGCGCAAATACAGTGTGCCAGTCATCATCCTGACGGATCAGGGCATTGCCACGCGCATTGAAGCGTTCACGGAACCGAATCTCGAAAAAATTTGTCAGGATATTTCGCCGGACTTTAAACCCGTGGCCGATCACAAGCCGTACGATCTTTCCGCGCCCGATGGCATTACACACCATCTGCCACCTGGGACGCGCATCGCGAGCGGCAAATATCCCATCGTCACCGGGCTGGAACACGACGAACTCGGTCACCCGACCGGCTCGCCGAAGTTGCACATGCAGATGATGGCCAAGCGCCGCAAGAAACTCCAGGCGCTGGGGGCCACGTTACCAACACCGAAGGTTTACGGGCCCAACGAGGGCAACATTTTGCTCGTTGGCTGGGGTTCAACCCAGGGCCCGATCAAGGAGGCCGTGGATCGCGCCCGCGCCGCAGGCGACAGTGTTTCGTCGCTGCACATCAAACATCTCAATCCCTTGCCGCCGGGGTTGGAGAATATTTTCTCTGGATTCAACCACATCTTGGTCGTCGAGATGAACGACGAAGGGCTCTATGGTTTCGGCCAGCTCGGGGCATTGCTGCGCGCGCGCTATTGCGATCCGAAGATTCGCGGCATCAACAAGACCGACGGTCTCACTTTCAAGGTGAAGGAGATTCTGGAGCGCGCCAAAGCCAACGTCACCACCGGATTGAAGAAACTCTAGCCACAACGCCCGCGTAACTGACCATTGTCACAACCAAGTTTTACCATGAGCCAAACCCTCACTGACATCCCCCAGCGCGCTGGCGACATCACTGCGGTCGCAACGCCCGCCGTCCCCGCACCGGAAGAGCGAAAGGGCCTGACCAAGAAGGAAATTGCCGCCGACCACCCGACCTGGTGTCCCGGCTGCGGCGATTTCTCCGTGCTCGCCCTCTACTTCAAGCTGATCGAGAAGCGGAAGCTGTGGCACGAGAAGATCACTACTGTTGCGGGCATCGGCTGTTCCAGCCGCTTTCCGTATTTCGTGCAGGCCCACGGCGCACATTTCATCCACGGACGCGCGCTGCCGTTCGCGAGCGGTATTTCCCTTTCGCGACCGGACCTGCACGTGTTTGTCTTCGGCGGTGACGGGGATGCGTTTTCCATCGGCGGCAACCATTTCAACCACACTGCGCGCAAGAACATCAAGATGACCTATTGCGTCATGGACAACTGGGTCTATGGCCTGACCAAGAAGCAGACTTCGCCCACGTCGCCCCTTGGGTTCAAGAGCAAGACGGACCAGTGGGGCGCGGTGGATTATCCCATTAACCCGATGAAACAGGCGATCGCGGCGGGAGCGACCTTCGTGGCGCGCACCACCCACTCGAATCCAAACCATGTTCTCCAGATGATGGAAGCCGCAATGGATCACGACGGTTTCAGTTTCATCGAGTGCCTCAGTGAATGCGTCGAGTTTTACGAAGGCGCCTTCGATGCGAGCAACCCGCGCAAGGGCGGCGTGTTCAACCTCGTCCCGCCCGGCCATGATGTCACCGATGAGGCGGCGGCTTACCAACTGGCCAGCGAGCCTTTCCCGGGCCGCTTCGGCATCTTCTACAAATCCAGCAAGCCGACCAAGAACACGAAGGAGGCTGAGATCAGCAAGGCCTTGATGGAAAAAGTCAAAGGCCTGAAAGACTGGCAGATTCTCCAAAAGAATTTTGACCGGATGAAGTAGTCCGAAGCCGTCAACCTTTGCAAACCAAGCCCCGGCCAGCGCCGGGGCTTTGCTTTGGAGTGGCGAGTGGCGATTCAATCGAGGCTTGGCAGCCGGCAGTTTTGTTCCTACGGTGGCCGGGTGATCGGGTTTCTGCGATTCATGGGCATGCTCAATGCCGCCATCTGGCTTGGTGCGGCTATTTTCTGCACCTTGGGGGTCCTGCCATTAGTGAACTCGCAGACGATGATGGTTTTGGTGGGTCAGTCTTATTTCCCCTATATGTCGGGGAGCATCGTCCGCCTGATCATTGGCCGGCTGTTCGACTGGCAGATCACCTGCGCAGTGATCGCCTGGCTGCACCTGGTGCTGGAATGGCTTTATCTCGGCCGCACCCCCCGGCGGCTCTGGGTCGGTTTGTTGACCCTGTTATTCTCCGCGAGTTTGATTGCGGGCATGGGGCTCAATCCGAAACTGACCCGACTCCACCGGTCCGAGCACGCGCTCAATGCCCGGCCCGGCGATCGCGAACTCGCTGGAAAAAGTTTTCGCTTCTGGGACGGGGTCTTTCAGGCGGTGAATGTGGTGCTGATCGGCGGCGTGGCGTTCTATTTCTGGCGGTTGACCACGACCGAGGATGCACCCCGCTTCGTCACGCCGGTCAAATTCAGAGGTTGACAAAAAGTGTTTGTCGTCAAACTTGTCAGTGGAACTGGAAAGAGGCATTAGAACGTCTGCCATGGGAAGCCTATGATCTCAAATGAACGCCCCTCCCCATACGGCCATCGCCCGTATGGCGCGCCGAAACCGCCGGTCAACGAAGACACGCTCAAATCGGAAAAGGTCCAGATCGAGCGCAAAACCTTCCTCTTCACGTTGCGGGAGAATCCGCGGGGCCGTTTCCTGCGCATCACCGAGGATGTTGGCGGCCGCCGCGACACCATCATCATCCCCGCACCCGGGTTGGAGGACTTCCGGAAAATCCTGGACGAAATGGTAAAGGCCTCGGCGGAGATTCCGCCCAAGCACTGACAAGGGATCAGCGGCAGTGTGCTTGGAAAAGAGCGTCTGCTCTAATCGCCGCCTTGTGGCGGCGGCGGGCGGCTGATTACTTCCTCGGCCGCTTCACGCGCGGCTTCACAGTTGGCGCGTCGCCCCACAAACCTTCCAAATCATAACGCTCGCGCGCGTCGGCACGCATGATGTGGACGATTACGTCAAAGAAATCCAACACCACCCACGCCCCATGGACGGTGCCATCCACCGTCCGCGGGCGCACCCCGTGATCGTCCCGTAACGTGTCCGTGATCTCATTCACGATGGCGCGCAGATGCGGCTCGCTGGTGCCGGAAACAATGACGAAGTAGTCCGTCACGCTCGACAATTTGCGCACGTCGAGCACCACGAGATCTTCCGCCTTCTTGTTATCCGCGAGGTCGCGGCAGAGCAGGGCCAGTTTCTTTGAATCCATCTCGGTAAAATTGCGGGAGGGGCGGTTAAAGATAAAGCTGATTGTTGCGGACGGCCTCGGCTACTGCGGGTGTCACCAGATGCTCAATTGTCTTTCCTGCTCTTACCCGCGTCCGGATCTCCGAGGCCGACACACCAAAAGCGAACCCTCTGAGCGTCCGTCCGCGAAACGGCGGAGGTATCGGCACCGTCACATCGCCCGGGCGGGGAATACCGGCAAACTCCGCCAACGTGGCCAGTTCGCCCGCCTCCCGCCACTTCGGGAGGTTGGCCACGTGATCCGCACCGATGAGGTAGAACAATTCTCCCTGCGGAAAGCGCCGGGCGTAGTCGCGCACCGTGTCAATCGCGAACGAAACGCCTCCGCGGTTGATCTCCTGTTCATCCACCTCGCAATTCGGCCGGCCAGCCAGGGCGAGCCGCAGCATTTGCAGCCGCGCCTCAGCGGGCGCGAAGTTTTGCCCGACCTTGAACGGCGATTGGGCGGCGAGGATGAAGCATAGCCGCGTCAGCTCGAGCTCTTCGATCGCGGCCTGAGCCAGCAGCAAGTGTCCGGTGTGAATGGGATCGAACGATCCGCCAAAAAGTCCGATGCGTTGCATCGCGGGGCAGCATATGTGATCGCCACAAAGTTGGCGATTTGAATTCAGCCCGCCTGGCAAGTTTGCAGGGACCGGAAACGATCCGGGTTTCAACAACACCGCCTGATACCGTTGAACCTCTGTTCGGTAACCTCCACGTAAATTTTCTGCTCTGTGCGATCTCCTTGTTCAGCAGGACCGCATTCGCAATGCGGCACCTGCTCCTGGGCGCGCGCCAGTTGCGCTTCTCCGGACAATTCCCTGGCCAGCGCCAGTGTCAAGGTTGCTGCGCCAGCGACCCCGCCCAATTTTCGCCCGCCCTCCAGTACCGCATAATCCGGCAGCCAGACCGGCTCGGTTTCATGCAGCACCACCGGCTTGCGGCGCAACCACAGAACAATCCACTCGCGTACGCTCAACAAGACGAGCGCCGTAACCAGCACTAAAAAGCCAACGGCAATCACCGCATCGAGGAGGTTGTTAAGCACCAGCCGTTTGTTCGTTGCCAATGCCCTCTGGGCTGCAGCCAACGCAGCGTCATCTTTCGCAAGTCCAGTTGCCGGGTACGCCTCGGCAACTTTGGCCCCATGAACCTTGGCTGCCGCCAGGAATCCAACCTTCGGGTCGCTGCTCCAGACTTTTTGAATCCCCGCGGTGAATGTCACCGACAATAACCAGACGAGCGGTAGGAGGGTGATGAGCGTGAACATCGCCCGACCCCTTGAAACACCGAGGAGGGCACTCCATTCAGGGTCATTTTCAACAAGATCGTCGTCGCCAGACACAGGGCGATGGCCGCGAGCATTTGATTCGCTATGCCGAACAGCGGCCAGAGCGAGTTGATTCCACCCAGCGGGTCGCGCACGCCTTGAATTAGAAACGTGCCCCAGCCGGCGACCATCAACGCGCTCGCCAGCAAATTAGGGCCTACCGCTTTGGTGTCGCCAAGCGGTTTCCAGAGGTTGCCGAGAAAATCCTGGAGAATGTAGCGGCCCACGCGCGTCCCCGCATCGAGCGTCGTCAGGATGAACAATGCCTCGAACATGATCGCGAAGTGATACCAGAGATCGAGCCAGCGTTGGCCAACCACCTTGGAAAAAATCTGCGCCATTCCCACCGCCAGCGTCGCCGCGCCTCCCGTGCGACCAAACAGGCTGTGTTCGCCAACCTCCTTCGCCAGTTCATCCATGTGTTCCACCGTTATCGGGTGGCCCAGCGAGGTGACTTTTGCCACCGTGGCGGCGGCTTCGCCTTTCACGTTCATGGCGAAATAAACGCCCGGCTCCATCGTGCAGGCGGCCACAATCGCCATGATGGCCACGAGTGATTCCAGGCACATCGCGCCGTAACCAATGGGCCGCGCATAACTCTCGCGCGTGATCAACTTGGGCGTGGTGCCGCTGGCGATCAGCGTGTGAAAGCCGGAGATGGCTCCACACGCGATGGTGATGAAGCAGAAGGGAAACAGTTTGCCCGCCACGACCAAACCTGAACCGTCGGTGAACTTGGTTACCGCCGGCATCTTCAAATCCGGCGGCACAAAGAAGATCCCCACCGCCAACGCGAAGATCGTTCCCAACTTCATGAACGTGCTGAGGTAATCGCGAGGCGCGAGCAGCAACCAAACCGGCAATACACTGGCCGCCAATCCGTAAATGATGATGGCCCACGCCAGTGAAATATCTTTCAGGGCAAAAGCGGACGCCCAGTTTGGACTTTCGTAAACAAGCTTTCCGCCCCACACTGCCAGCAGAAGCAGAATAACTCCGATGGCTGAGGCTTCCAGCACTTTGCCTACCCGCCAGAATCGCAGGTAGCCGCCCATGAACATCGCAATGGGCACGGTCGCCGACACGGTGAACACCCCCCACGGACTCTCCGCCAGCGCCTTAACGACCACGAGCGCCAGTACCGCCAGCAAGATGATCATGATGGCAAGAATCGCCACCAGCGCGATCAATCCCGCCGTTGTGTTCAGCTCCTCCTTCACCATTTGCCCAAGCGACTTCCCATTCCGTCGCATCGAGGCAAACAGAATGACGAAATCCTGCACCGCACCGCCAAGGACGACCCCAATCAGAATCCACAGTGTTCCCGGCAGAAAACCAAACTGGGCCGCCAGCACCGGCCCGACCAGCGGCCCCGGCCCGGAGATCGCCGCGAAGTGATGGCCAAAGACGATCCACTTGTTCGTCTTCACGAAGTCCTTCCCGTCGTCGTGAACTTCGCAAGGCGTGGCGCGGCGGTCATTGAGCGCGAGCACCCGGGCGGCGATCCACTTCGAGTAAAACCGGTAGCCGATGACGTACGTGCAAAGCGCGGCCACCAGGATGAACACGGAGTTGAGGCGCTCACCGCGATGCAATGCCAGCGTCACATAAGCCCACGCGCCCAAAAAGGCGACGATCAGCCAAACAGCATTCGCGGCGAACTTTTTCATGACTTCACACCCGGTGTCGCGCGTGTTGTAGTCAAAGCGAAGGATGATGCCCAGAACAGATTTCCCGCTGACGCAACCTGTGATTCGAGCGGAGGCCGGGAAGCTCGCGTCCGGCCATCAACCCGGCGGCCAGTTCATTTTGCGCCCGCCCAGAATGTGGCAGTGCAAATGGGGAACCGCCTCGCCGGCATCCGGACCATTGTTAAACACCAACCGGAAGCCGTTTTGCTTTAGCCCGAGTTTGTCGGCCACTTCCGCCGCCTTGAGCAGCAGATGGCCGAGCACTTGATGATCCGCTGGAGCAGCTTCAGCCATGCGCGGGATGGGCTTTTTCGGAATCAACAGCACATGCACCGGCGCCTGTGGGGCAATGTCGCGAAAGGCAATCACCTGATCGTCCTCATAGACAATCTGCGCCGGGATTTCGCGGGCAATGATCTTTTCGAAGAGGGTCTTGCTCATAAATCCGTTCGCGCCCCGCTTTTACTCGGCGGCAATGACCCAAAGTCATTCCACCACCAGCCCGCACGGGCCACCCGCGGCTTCAAGACAGAGCGTGCGCCGTAGATACTCCATTATCTGGTCGCGCAGCGTTTCGCAGCGCGGACTCCAGCGTTGGGCGCCGACCAACCGCTTCACGCAACCGCGTAACCCATGAAAGCGTACCAGCCGCGGCGAGGCCTGAAATTGATCACGCACGGCATCACGCAGGCGCGGGAAGAAGGCCAGTTCACAGGCGTAGCCCGCATCGTGCGCCAGCAGCCGTAAGTCTTTCGTAGCCTTCCCCACCGTCGTGGCCGTCAGGCGACCGCCGGTGAGCTTAAGTCCAAGTCCATTCAGCACCAACTCAAACGCAGAGGCAAACTCCGCCACCGAGACAGTCTTGCGACCGAGATCGTTCTTGAAGTAGTGAAAGACGGACGCGGCGGCATGCTCGACAAAGTCCTGCTCAAACTCGCCGCCGGCGCTATTGGAGATCTCGACCGAAATCATCTCGGCGGAGAACGGGACGGATTCACCGGAGGGCAGTTCGAACAACAGGCAATCGCAGGCCAGCAAGATCATTGCTTGGCCTCCAATTTCTTAACCTCCTGCACGAAGTCAGTGGCTTCCTGAAAACGGCGATAGACGCTCGCGAAGCGCACGTAGGCGACCTCGTCAATTTCGCGCAGCCCGTCCATGACCTGCTTGCCGATAAACTCTGCCGGGACTTCGTCGTCAAATTTGGTGCTCACAGTTTCCGCAATGCGCTCCACCAAGTCTTCAATCGCCTTGGGGCTGATGGGGCGTTTTTGGCAGGCCTTGCGAATACCAGAGAGCAGCTTGTCCTTCGAGAATTCCTCCCGGCGGCCATCGCGCTTCAAGATCATCAACCCTTCGCGCTCGACCTCTTCGTAAGTTGTAAAGCGATGCCCACACGCGGTGCATTCGCGGCGGCGGCGGATGGTTGCGCCTTCGCGCGAAGCGCGTGAATCAACAACCTTGTCGTCTTGGCAGGCGCACTTAGGGCAACGCATAGAAACCACTGCTAATGGTGGTAACGGTTTTGTAACACGCTAAGTATTGCGGAGTCAAGAGTTTGGAGTTTTCCAGGCCGGGGGAGTCGTCGCCCTAGCCGCGGAAAGAGTCTGACCATCAAAGCCCTCCGACGAGGTTGATGGGCAGCTCAAGGCTTGCCGGCACAGTTTAGAATCCCGATCCAAGCAATCGCTTGACATGTGTAACAACTGTTGTTACCTATTTCCGCAGTTATGAGAACAAGTTGTCGCTTTGCCATGGCGGTTCATGTGCTGACCGTCCTCGCTTACAAGGAGGGCGATCGGGTCACGTCAACGCTCCTGGCGGGCAGCGTCAACACGAACCCGGTCATCATCCGGCGACTGTTGCTGGCGTTGCAACGCGCGCGCTTGGTGGAAACCGGCAAGGGGGCTGGCTCTGGTTCACGGCTGAGCCGCTCGCCCGCGAGGATCAATCTGGCCGAGATTTATCGGGCGGTTGAGGATTGTGAGCCATTCGCCACTCCCTCGCGCAAACCCAATGCGGCCTGCCCGGTCGGGAATTGCATCCGGGAGGCGTTGGACAAGGTTTTTGCCTCGGCCCAAAAGGCTCTGGAAAAGGACCTGGAGCAAACGACACTCGCGGGGTTGATCAATCAAGTAAAGACGTCGGCGTCCTGCAAATGCAGTTGACTCTCTTTTTTTGAACACAAATGTAAGCTTTGTTGTTACATACAGACTAAAGGAATAGAAATGAAAACGAATAAACGCCACGAAAGCCCGAATGAACCGAAGATTGTAGTGAACCTCGCAGGGGTCTGTCGCGCCTGTGGACAACGGGTTCTCGCTCAAATCAACCGGCTCAAGGAAGCAATCCTGACCGAATCCTCGGCGGCCCTCGCGGCACACCAGCACGCGTTGCGCCTGGCCCTGAACGAAGCTGAAGCGCTCGCCTGGGAGACGTTGTATCCCCATCTGGTTTTCCCGACGTTGGCGGCGGAGAAAGTCCGGGCGGTTGCAACTTGGAGCGCGCGTCAGCAAAGGATTCGCGAAGCGAACAAAGATTTAGCCCTGGCAGCCTGAACCGTCGCCAGCCGGTTGGCAGATCAATGACAACCAGAACGAACAAACTGAAATATGAAACCGACCATTGAAATCAACGAAACAAACTTTGAAACCGAAGTCTTGAAATCACCCCGGCCCGTCCTCGTGGACTTTTGGGCCGAGTGGTGCGGGCCGTGCAAAATGCTTGCGCCTGTGCTGGACGAGATTGCCACCGAGCAAAACGGTCACGTGAAAGTGGCCAAGGTCAACATAGACCACCATCCCACGCTCGCGGCGCGCTTTGGCATTCAATCCATCCCGACCTTGCTCTACTTCGCCAATGGTGAAGTACGCAACCAGACCATTGGCGTCGCCGGCAAGCGGGCGATCACCAGCAAACTGGAGGCGCTCGCCGTCGCGGTCTAAAACGCACCTCAGAATCTGAAAATTGACGAGGTTTGGCCGAGCCAAACCAAGAAGCCGAGAAAGTAAAATGAAAGACGCACTCAAACCATCCCGCAATTCGCGGATGACCCGGCTTTCGCCGCGTCGCATCCGTTTGGCCTCGTCTTCCGTACCTGCCGCTCGCAACCGCTCGGCGACGTCCGCCCCGGCGGAGTTTTCGAGCGTGACCACAGAGGCGGCCACGCCACCGGACGCGTACCGCCCGGACGCGTTGCATCTTTACCTCCGAGAGATCGGCCAGGTGAAACTCCTGACGCCCAAAGAGGAACTTGCGCTGGCGAAACGCATCAAACGCGGCGACAAAGCGGCCCGCGAGCACATGATCAAAGCCAACCTGCGGTTGGTGGTGAAAATCGCCCGGGACTACGAGGGAATGGGCGTTCCTTTGCTCGATCTCATCAATGAGGGCAACCTCGGCCTGATGAAAGGGGTCGAGAAGTTTGACCCCAACAAAGGCGCCAAGCTATCCACTTACGCCGCCTGGTGGATCAAACAAAACATCCGGTTGGCGCTGGCCAATCAGTCCAAAACGATCCGGTTGCCCGTGCATGTCGTAGACCGCCTTGCGCACTTGCGCCGCGCGGAGGTCAAACTGCGCGAGGCACTTGGTCACGAGCCCACCGAAGAGGAACTCGCGCACGAGCTCAATCTTGATGCCCGCCGTGTGCGAAAGTACCGCCAGGCATCGTTGGCCCCGGTCTCACTCGATGCCCCGGTGGGCGATGATGAGTCGAGCCGGGTGGCCGAAGTTGTGGCAGATCCCAACGCGGCGCTCCCGTTCGACCGGCTCGTCCAAGAGACCGACACCGAACTGGTGCGCGAGGTTCTGACCACGCTCACGCCGCGTGAAGGCGCGATTCTTTCGCTTCGCTTTGGATTGGAGGACGGGACGCAACGATCCTTGGAGGAGGTCGGCGAACATTTTGATCTGACCCGCGAGCGTATCCGCCAGATTCAGGAACTGGCGCTCAAGAAATTGCGCGCCAAAATGGAGGCGCGCGACCGTCCAGCAAACGAAGAGGCTACAATGCTGGCGGTCGCCGCCTGACCTGGCGGCATTTTGACTGCGGCGGCGGCGCGTGAAAGCCGGCCGAAGCTATTCCTCGACGAGAATGGGTTCTTTCAACCCGGAAAGGGAAGCGAAGTTGCGCAGTCGTTCCATGATTAACGGCGTGAGTTTGACGCCGGCGCCAACGACCAAAACGTTGTCGGTCGTGCGAATTTCCGATACCAGCAACTGCCCGGCGCGCAGCTCGGCCGAAGCCACATTGCGCTGGACGGTGGGCTTGACGGGTGCGGTGGTGAGCTCGAAACATCGGGCCATGGCTTCAAGCACCCGGGCGTCATAACCACCGGTTTGTTGGCGCATTTGTTCGAGAGCCTTGAATCGAGGTAGTTTGCCAGCTTCCAGATCAGCCAGGTCGGTCAGTGCCTTGATGATCCGGGACTCCAGCGGAATCTCGTCACCTTTGACCTCGTCGAAGGGAAAGCCCGTACCGTCGCAAAACTTGCCTGTGTAAAGGACCATGCGGGCCACTGCCTGCAGGCGTGGGATGTTGGTTAGTAGATCGCTGCTGACCTTGGGAACGCGATGCAGGATGTCTTTTTCCGCGCCCGTCAAAGTGAGCCCGGCCCGGGCCTTTTGGCTCACCACGGGTGGCACGCTCACATGCCCGATCTGCGCCAGCATGGCGGCGAGTTCGAGTTCCCAACTGGACGAAACACCCAGCGCCTGGCCGATCCGACGTGCCTGATCACGCACCACCTGGCTGCGTCCAAACATGGCTGGGTCCGCCAGCGCCAGGATCTCCAACAAGACTTTTACGCTGCCGTTGAGGGTATTCTCCAGCAGCTCCCTTTCAGCCGTAACGAGGCGGTATTGCTTGATGCCTTCGCTCAGAATCTCCGCCAGTTTGTCCGGCGGACAGGGCTTGTTGAGAAACTGAAAAATGTGCCCGCGATTGACGGCATCGGTGGCCGTCCGCTGGTCGGCATTGCCCGTCAACATCACCCGGACGGTATCGGGATACTTTTGCCGCGCGATGTTCAACAATTCGACGCCATTCATGCCCGGCATCTGCATGTCGGCGACCAGCACGGCGAACGGGCCGTTGTGCTCCAGCATTTTGAGGGCGGCAAGACTACCAACCGCCGTATCAATCTCAAACTGCCTGCGCAGGTTGCGCTGGATGCCGGTCAGGATGTTCGCGTCGTCGTCAACGCACAGTACTTTGGTTGTCATAAAGCTAACTCTCCGAGTATGGACTCTGTTTCAATTCCTCCCGCCAGACTTCGAACCGGTCGCCCAGGGAAAGCCGGTTGAGATAACTCATGTCCGGGCCGGAAGTCGGCGCGCCGGCGTTGGCGGTAGCCACTAGCACATCAGCCGCATGCACCGCGGTCAGCGGGCTGAAGGAGGTATTCGCGCTCGCAGCTGGCTGGTGATGAAAAGCGATGGCTTCCACCACGGGACAGGGCAGTCCCCACAGCCCAAGGAGATAGCCCCCCACGTCGGCGTGGTTGGCGCCGAAGGACTCGTACTCGGCGATCAACGGGTCTACTCCCTGCACCTCAGCCTGACGCAAGGTCTCCCCATACTGGGCAGGAAAGTTGAAAGCCAGCGCCGCCTTACCGGCATCATGCAACAAACCGGAAACAAACGCCTCATCCACGAGTTTGCGGTCCATTTGCTCGATTTGAGCGATGCGCTTGGCTGCCGCCCCCGTACTCAGGCTGTGGCTCCAGAGTGCGCCCAGCGAAAAGTCGCCCGGCTCGTCGGCTGCGTATTGGGAGAACGCGTGCAGGGACAGCACCAAAGACTTGATCGTATCGAGCCCGATATACGCCACCGCTTCCGCAGGACTGGACACTTCCCGACGCAAACCGAAGAAGGCGGAATTCACCAGCTTCAAGATTTGCGCCGTCATCCCGATGTCGCGGGTGATGATATCGCCCGCTTCCGCGAGAGACGCCTCCGGGTCGTTCATCTTCTCCACGATCTCCGAGTACAAAGAAGGCACGCTGGGAATATGATCCATCTGCGCGATCAATTTTTGCAGGCGTTCGTTCTTCAAGGAGGCTTCGAGATCCAACGCCCGGGTGACAGTGCTTCGCAGGATTTCCGGTTCGCAAGGCTTGGACAGATATTGGTGCGTCGAGCCGACGCATTTGAGAATCAAGTCCTGATCCGCGTGTCCGGAGAGCACGAGCCGCACCGTCTTGGGGTGCTGTTTCATGACCTCGGCCAGCAGTTGCGCGCCGTTCATGCCGGGCATCCGCATGTCCGACACCACCACATCTACCGGCGTGGCACGCATGAACTCCAAGGCGGCTGCCCCACTGTCCACAAAGGTCATCTCCCACTCGTTGCGCATGGTCCGCAAGGTGCGCTGTAGGCCCTGGAGCACGAGCGCTTCATCGTCCACAAACAGGATCCTGGGTTTCATGGACTCCTCCTTTCAGCGCCTTCGTCCGGCGGCAAAAACAGGTGGAAGGTGGTCCCCTGACCGACGACACTCTCCACCTCCACCCAGCCCTGGTGCTGCTCCAAAATGTTGCTGACCATGAACAGCCCAAGTCCCGTCCCCTTGCCGGCAGCCTTGGTGGTGAAGAAAGGTTCGAACAGGCGCTGCTGCGTCGCAGGGCCGATACCGCAACCGGTGTCGCAGATGGACAGACGGACAAATGATCCGGCGCGGCGTTTCGGATTCACAGCGGCATCGGCCGGCGTCAACTGCACCATCTGAGCGGTCACGTTTACCTCGCCCCCGCGAGGCATGGCATCGCGCGCGTTGATCAGGAGATTCATCAGCACTTGTTTTAGCTGGCCGGCATTCCCCCGGACCGCAGCCAGTCCGGCGGGAATTTCCGTCACCAACTTGACCTGGTGCTTCAGCATGGGTTGCACGATGCGGACGCCAGAACTGACGACCGCCGCCACATCCAACGCCTCCAAATCCGTGCCACGGCCATTGCGGCTAAATGTGTTGAGTTCCCGGGTCAATTCACTGGCCCGAAGCGCCGCCTCCTGAATCCGCCCGAAAATTGTGGCTCTATTCGGCAGCGACGTCGCGTCCGCGCCGGAGAGCGCCATTTGTGTCTGCGCCAGAATCGCGGTCAGAATATTTCCCAGATCATGATTGATGCCGGCGGCAAGCTGGCCGATCAACGTCATCTTCTCCGCATGCTGGAGCTGCGTCAGGAGCAACACCCGCTCCGCAGTCTGTAGCTGGTGCTGGCGCACGGCCGCGCTCAAGCTTTGCACCAACCGCTCGCCTTCACACGGTTTGAGCAGGAACTGGAACACATGCCCCTGGTTGACTGCGTCCACCGCGGTTTGGAAATCCGCGTTGCCGGTCAGCATCACCCGCACGGTGTCGGCGGACATCTGGCAGACGCGGGCCAGCAATTCCGCGCCGTTCATGCCGGGCATCCGCATGTCCGACACCACCACGTGCGCCGGGGATTTCTCCAGGAACGCCAGCGCCTTTTCACTGCTGTCCAGAAAGGTCATGTCCCATTCGTGCCGCATCGAATGCGTGCTGCGTTGCAAGCCCTGGAGCACCAGTGCCTCGTCGTCCACAAAGAGAATTTGCTTTTTCATGCGCCACTGCCTTTGGCTGGTTGCTTGGGAGTGAGCGGCAGCCGGATGATGAACACCGTGCCTTGACCCATTTCGGTCTCGAAGGAAATCGTACCCGCGTGCTTGTCCACGATCACCGACCGGGCAATGGCCAGCCCCTGACCCGTCCCTTTGCCCACCGCCTTGGTCGTGAAGAACGGATCAAAAACTTTTCCGCGCGCCGCTTCCGGTATCCCCGTACCGGTATCCCGAATGCGCACTTCCACCCAGTCGCCATCCCGTTTCGTGCTCACCGTGATGGTACCTTTGGCGCCGTCCCGGCCTTTCGGCGTGTCCCCGATCGCATGCGCCGCGTTGACCACGAGGTTTAGAATTACCTGGTTGAACTCACCCGGCTGACACAGCACCGGCGGCAGTGTGGCATCGAACTCCGTCACCATTTCCGCGACGTACTTCCACTCGTTACGCGCCACGGTCAAGGTGCTCTCGATGGTGTGATTGAGATCCACCTGCGTCTTCTCGGTGGTGCCGGGGTGCGAAAATTCCTTCATCGCCCGCACAATTTTTGCGACGCGCTCCACCCCTTGCAGCGAATCTTCAATGGCTTTCGGCAGTTCGGCGCTCAGATAATCCAGGTCGGCGGCCGTCAGCGCCGCTTCGGTGGCTTCCAGCAATTCCGGCGTCACACGATTCTCCCGCACGGCCGCCAGCAATTCCTTGGGCGCGCTCAGGACCGGCAGCAGTTGCGCAATGGAGTCGCGCACGAACTTGGTGTTGTCGCCGATGTATTGCGTTGGCGTGTTGATCTCGTGCGCGATCCCGGCGGCGAGCTGGCCGATGGATTCCAGCTTCTGGGCGTGACGCAACTGGACTTCAATGTTCTTCCGCTCCTGCTCCGCCCGCACCCGCTCGCTAATGTTCTCGTGCGCCACCACCACGCGCACCGGTCCGTCGCCACTGAAGCGTGTCACCCGCATGCTGAACCAGCGCTCCTCGGTCGGACTGTGACAAGGATACTCCAGTTCAAACCGTATGCGGTGTCCGGCGAGCACCGCGCGAATACCCTCCGCCACATCGGCCGCGCCTTGAGCGCTATCGCCACGGGCGGCGGCGCAAACCGCCAGATAGTTGGAGCCGACGCCGCACGCCTCCAAGGTGCCGGCATTGGCCAGGGCAAACGCCTTCCAAACCGCGTTGGCCGCAATGATCTCTCCATCGCTGTTCAGGATGGCGATATGTTTGGACAGGGCATCCAGTGTGGATTGCAGGAATCGCTCGGACTCACGCAACATCTCTTCGGCTCGCTTGCGTTCGGTGATTTCCACCACCACCGCCCCGATCTCGACCGGAATCCCTTGTTCGCTGGAGAGCGGAAAATACGAGGCGGTCCAGGAGCGAACGACGCCCGGCGACGCCGGAGTTTCGCCACTGAGCTCCAAGTTCAAGACTGGCTGGCCAGTCGTTAGAATTGTCTGAAAGACCGGGGCCAGCGCCCCGGCCAGACCGGGGATCACCTCGTGGAGATTCTTGCCCAGATGGTCCTGACGTGACGGGCCATTGATGCGCGCCAGCGTTTCGTTGACCTGAATGAACTCCAGGTTGCGATTAAAGATGCAAAGGCCGGCTGTGGCGTTACTGAAGAACAGGTTCAACCGCTGCTCGCGCAAACCCAATTCGCGCTCACCGAGCGCGAGGGAAACCATGTGACCGATGGATAGCGCAAAATCCTGGTCCTCGTCACTCCACTGGCGACATTCAGCCAGGTGCTCATGGCACACCACCCCGACGAGTTTGCCTTGCAACCACACTGGCACATCCAGCATGGACACAATCCCCAGCGGGCGGAGATACGCCTCGGCGAATTCTGCCGTCCGGGGGTCCGTTTGCGCATCCGTCGCGGCGATGAACGGATTGGAGGCCAGCGTCTCGAAGTAACGCGGATAATCCACACGGCGCAATTCGATTCCTCCCAGCCACCTGTCCTCCTGCACCACGAACAGGGCCTCGCAGGTGATGGCACTTGCATCCGGGCTCAGTCGCCAGTAACTCACACGCCCCACACCGAGCGTTTGCGCATCGGTTCTCAAAATTTCTTTCAGGGCCTCAGCAAATTTGGTCTTCGGCTGCACTGTCAACTTGAGCAGAGCGGTTTGGTGGCGTATCTTCGACTCCTGCTTGCGGCGCTCGGCCGCTTGTGCCTCTTTGCGAACAGTGACGTCGCTCATGAGGCCGTACCACAGGATGCTCCCATCAGGTTCACGCTCCGGAATGGATTGGCCCTCAATCCAAAAACAACCTTTCTTGGGATGATTGATGCGGAATTCGTGCCGCCACGGAGACATGGCGCGGGCGGATGCGGTGATGGAGGCGGCTACGTCTGCCTGATCCTCCGGATGAATCAAATTGAAAACCGGGGAGGCATCTTCCAGCACCTCTTCCGTTCGTACGCCATAGAAGTCCTGGAACGTCGGACTGGCGTAGGGAATGCAGGCCGAACCATCGGCGCGCAACCGAAACGCGTAGATGATGCCCGGCATGGCGGCCGTGATCTTCGCCAAGCGCTCCCGTAACTCCAACTTCTCCCGGACCGCACGCTCCGCGAGCTTTCGTTCGCTGATATCTTCTATGGCGGCCAGGCTGTGCACGGGCTGGCCGGCAGGATCCCGGATGACGGTCACGTTCACATTCACCCAGGCGATCGCCCCATCCTGGCGCATGTAACGCTTCTCCGCGCGGTATTCCGGGGTTCTACCTTGCATGACTTGGAGAAACGACTCCCAATCCTTCGCGCGGTCGTCTGGATGGGTGATCTCAGGAAATCGCAGGCGGAGCAACTCCTCAGCGGAATAGCCGGTGATCGCGCAAAACTTCCGGTTCACCCGCAGCAACCGTCCCGTGTGTGGATCGGCCTGGGCCATGCCGATGGACGCCAGTTCAAACATCGCGCGGAATTCCTCCTCCCGGGCCCGGAGTGCCTCCTCCGCCCGTTTGCGCTCCGTGATGTTTTGTTTGACGGCGATATAATGGGTGATCTTACCGGCCTCATCGAGGAGCGGCGTGATCGTCGCATCCTCGATCATAAGCGTGCCGTCTCTGCGACGATTGTGAAACTCGCCCTGCCACACCTGGCCACTGGTGATTGTCTTCCAGAGTTCCTTGTAAAACGCCGGCGGGTACTCGCACCCCCTGAGAATTCTCGGATTCTGCCCCACCACTTCCTCGGCCGTATAACCGGTCTCCCGGGTGAATGCCGGATTCGTCCACACGATGCGTCCGGCCCGATCGGTCATCACGACAATGTTTGCCGCCGCCCGCAACGCGGCCTCGCGCAACCGCAAAGCCTCCTCGGCTTGTTTGCGCTCGGTGATGTCCTCGTAAACCCCGAGAATGCCCATGATCGAGCCCTGGCGGTCGCGCAACGGAATCTTGCTGGTCCGCAGCGTGATGGTCTGGCCAGCGGGCGTGGTTTGTGGCTCTTCATAATGACAGCGCGTTTCCCCTTGCTCCATGAAATGTTGGTCGTCGCCCCGATACCGTTCCGCCTGGTCGCACCAAACCAGTTCGGAATCCACCTTGCCCACTAATTCCGCCGGCGAACGCATCCCCGCGTCGTTGGCAAAAAGCTGGTTGCACCCCAAATACACCGAGTCACGATTCTTCCAGAACACCCGCACCGGAATGGTGTCCAGCACCAGCCGCAGCATTTGCTCCGAGGCGCTCAAGGACTCTTCCACTCGCTTGCGTTCGGTGACGTCGCTCATGAAACCGTGCCACAGGGTGCCGCCATCGGTTTCGCGCTCGGGGGTGGATTGACCCTCGATCCAGAAGCAGCCTTTCCGAGGATGAAGGATCCGGAACTGGTCCCGCCACGGAGACAAGGTGCGGGCGGATTCGGCAATGGATGCCCGCACGCGGGCTTGGTCGTCCGCGTGAATCTTGGCGAAAACTGGCGTCGCATCTTCGACGATGTCCTTCACGGGGACGCCGTAAAAGTCCTCCATCGTCGGACTGGCGTAGGGAACGCAGGTGGAACCATCCGGCCGCAACCGGAACGAAAAAATGATGCCCGGCACCGCCGCGGCTATCTTGGCCAGCCGCGAGCGCTGCTCCTGCTCCGGTTGTTGCCACGCCTGTTGCTTGCGTAACCGCGCCTCCACCGCCGCGAACAACGTCTCCGGCGCGAAGGGTTTCGGGAGATAATCATCCGCCCCCAGTTCCATGCCATGGCGCATCCCGTCCCGGTTCGAGTTGCCGGTCATCAGAATGAAAGGCGTGGTGGCCGTGGCCGGCTCCGCACGCAGCGAGGCCAGAATCGAATACCCGTCCGCCTCCCCGAGGTTGATATCGCTGATGACGAGGTCGGGTCTGTGAGCGCGTGCCAGTTCAATCGCCTGGGTGGCATTGTCAGTCTCCAACACGTGATACCCCTTGAACCGGAGCGTTTTGATCACCATGAGTCGCGGCGCCGTCTCGTCATCAATTACGAGGATCGTCGTCTTGCGCGGTGTCGCGGTGTCTGAAATGAAATGTGTCACGATCTTCCCGAGCAAAACAGCCTTGTGACTTCAGGCGGGAATCCCCGGTGGCCGAATCGCTCATTGGTTCATCGGCGAATTGTTGAATCCAGTTGAAAAGAATTGCCGTCACTTATCGGCGACAAGCGACCTAGGGTTGGCCTGTCCGCCACGCGGCCAAATCACTGGGCGGAATACGGTTGGCCTATTGGAGTCACAGCCACACGGCGTAAAGCCTGCCCGGGTTCGATTGAAAAAAAACTCCGCGCACGCGCTTGCGAACTCCTTCAATTTCTTGATCTGTGCGGATCTCGATCTTCGAGTGGCTCGGTAGCCGCCGGGCCATTGAAACTCGTGCGCGTTGCAGAAACGGTGGGCGAAGCGAAGGCCGTGGCGAGGCGGGTCAGTTCGGTGTTGAGGTAGCATCGCTGCACCGGCCGGCCTCACCGCAGAGGCGCCGGATCAACGCCACCAATGAAGCGAGATCATCCTTCGAAATGCAGCCCGTGGCTCCGGCTTTCAGTGCTTCAGCTTGCTTTAGCGCGGAGACATCGCCGGAACAGAAGACGAACGGAACACCGGGGCATTTTTGTCCGGCCCAGGCCAGAGCCAAGGAGCCGGCGAAGTCGGGCAAGCTGGAATCGGAAATAATGAAGTCGGGAGTGTCACGCTCGAGTTCGGCCTCGAAGCACCTGGAGGGCGGCCGCAATCAACGCCGCATCGTAACAATTGTCTTCGAGATGAAGAATCCGCAACCCAGCGTTGCCCGCTATTCGTGAACGTAGCATGTCTCTGTATCGGCCCTTCGCAAACCCACCTGAAGTTTCGGGATGGTTGTCTATCATCGGCGACACGCGCAGCCAGTTTCAGCGATATTTTCATTTCGACCATGACCCATTTACTCACGGCGCGGAACTTCTCCGCGGTTCTCCGGCTCCGTTCGCAAACAAGTCCAGCGAACCATCTCGCGACGGGGCGAAAAGTTTCGCTTTCGGCACGCCACGACATGTCGCCTCCAATGCTACAGCAGACATGGAAGCACCCGGCGGCTAAAATGATGCGGCCATCGGCGGCTCGTGGCGAACTCCCCCCCGGAAGGCTCATGCCAGCCTCCATTGTTGTCACTTATCGTCTGTTGCGTCGCCTCGCTATACTCAAGCGATTGATGCCGGGAAAGATGAGCATATCTGAAATCCGAAATGTCTTTGCGAATTCGGTCAAACGGTGGAGAAGCCACCGGGGTTTGACCCAGGAAGAACTCGCGGAGCGGGCCAATCTGCATCGCACGTATATCTCGGACGTCGAGCGCGGCGCACGAAATCTTTCGCTAGAGAGCATTGATAAACTGGCGCGGGCGCTGGAGATATCCGTCCCTCATTTCTTTACGCCCACGCCGGCGTCCGGCGCTGCAACCGTTCCGAATTTGACGACCCTGACGGCGGAGTTTGTAGACATCCTGTTGGTGGAAGACAATCCGGACGACGTGGACCTGACCCTGGACGCGTTTGCCAGAGCGCGCTTCGCCAATTCCGTCCGCGTGGCCGCCGACGGGGCCGAGGCGCTGGAACTGTTCTTTGGCAAAGGCGCGTTGGCCGACCACGTCAGAGACTCGCACAATCAAATCGTCCTGTTGGATTTGAACCTGCCCAAAGTCAGTGGGCTCGAAGTACTGCGTCGGCTCAAAGCCGACAAGCGGACCAGCGAAATCCCGGTCGTGATTCTGACGGCTTCCAACAAAGACCAGGACATGATCGAATGCCGTCAGTTGGGAGCGAAAGCATTCCTCACCAAACCGGTCAGTTTCCAAGGTCTCAGCAAAGTGACGCCAGCCTTAAGCCTGGTCTGGGCGCTGGTCAAACCGGCGACATCCCTGGGCGGTTGATTCCCTGAACCTGCCCTCGCTATGAAAACGGCTTAAACCGAAGCGGAAGCATGCGGGCGCAACAACAACTCAAAGCCTCGCTGAAGGAAATTGAGGACCTGAAGGCCTCGCTGGATGAACACGCCATCGTGGCCATCACCGACCCCCAGGGGCGGATCACCTACGTGAACGAGAAGTTCTGCGCCATTTCCCAGTACTCGCGAAAGGAACTGCTGGGACAGGACCACCGGCTCATCAACTCGGGCTTCCACTCGAAGGATTTCATCCGGGAGCTTTGGACCACCATCGGTCACGGCAAGGTCTGGAAGGGAGAAATCAAGAACAAGGCCAAGGACGGCTCGTTCTACTGGGTGGACACCACGATCGTTCCGTTCCTGGACGAGGCGAACAAACCTCGCCAATACGTCGCCATCCGGGCGGACATCACCGAGCGCAAGCGTGCGGAGGAAGCGTTGCGCGAGAGCGAAGCGCGTTTCCGCATGATGGCGGACAGCGCCCCAGTTTTGATCTGGATCAGCGGCACTGACAAACTCTGCACCTGGTTCAACCGTCAATGGCTGGAGTTTGTCGGCCGCACCATGGACCAGGAACTCGGTAAGGGTTGGCTGGAGAATGTCCACCCCGATGATATCACCCGCTGTCTGCGCATCTACACCACGAGCTTCGAGGCGCGGCAACCGTTCAGCATGGAGTACCGCTTGCGGCGACATGATGGGCAGTGGCGGTGGATCCTCGACACGGGCATCCCGCAGCACGGTGCCGACAAATTATTTGCGGGTTACATCGGCTCGTGCATGGACGTCACAGAGCGCCACCAAGCGGAGGAACGAGTCCGGGATTCCTTGAGTGAAGTCAATGAACTCAAGATGGCGCTGGATGTGCATGCCATCGTGGCCATCACCGATCCGCAGGGGAAAATCACCTACGTCAACGAAAAGTTCTGTTCGATTTCAAAGTACTCGCGCGAGGAACTGTTGGGGCAGGACCATCGCCTCATCAATTCCGGGCATCATCCCAAGGAGTTCATCCAGAATTTGTGGGTGACAATTGCGCACGGCCAGGTATGGCACGGGGAGATCAAGAACCGGGCCAAGGACGGCTCTTTTTACTGGGTGGATACGACCATCGTGCCGTTCCTGAATGAGCAGGGCAAACCGCGCCAATATGTTGCGATCCGGGCTGACATCACCGCCCGTAAGCAGGCGGAGGAACAGATTCTGCAATTGAACGTGGAATTGGAAAACCGGGTCACGGAGCGCACGGCCGAGCTCGAGTCCTTCTCCTATTCCGTCTCCCACGATCTCCGCGCGCCGTTGCGGGCGATGGCCGGCTATGCCCGGATGATTCAGGAGGACTACGCCGGGGAACTCCCCGCCGAAGCCCATTCGAAGCTGCAACGCATTCATGAGAACGCCAACAAGATGGGCCAGTTGATTGACGGATTGCTGGCCTTTTCCCGGTTGAGCCGCCAGCCCCTCAACAAGCGCCTGATTTCGCCCGAGAAAATTGTGAACCGGGTCTTGGAGGAGCTTCAGGCGGAACAGGTCGGACGCCCCATCAAGATCTCCACCGGCAGTCTGCCCGCGTGCCAGGCGGATCCCACGTTGCTGCATCAAGTGTTCATCAACCTGCTTTCCAACGCCTTCAAGTACACGCGCCACCGCAATCCGGCGGAAATCGAAATCGGCTGCCGGAACGGTGGGGCCTGCACTTATTTCGTTCGGGACAATGGGGCGGGCTTTGAAATGCAATACGCCCACAAACTGTTTGGTGTGTTCCAGCGGTTGCACCGGGCCGATCAGTTCGAAGGTACCGGCGTCGGTTTGGCGATTGCGCACCGTATCGTGCATCGCCATGGCGGCAAAATCTGGGCCGAAGCTGAACCAGGGAACGGCGCGACGTTCTACTTCACGCTGCAGGGGGACGGGCATGCCTGACCAAGCTGCCGAAATCTTGCTGGTAGAGGACAGTCCGGACGACGTCGCTTTCTTCTTCCGCACCTTCGAGAAGGCTGGTTTCACTGCCCGATTACGGGCCGTACCGGACGGGGCCGAGGCACTGGATTTTCTCTTCGCCACCGGGCGTTATGCGGGCCGCAACCGCGCCTTGCGCCCACGACTGGTTGTTCTGGATTTGAAATTGCCGAAGCTGAGCGGGCTTGAGGTTCTGCGGCGTTTGAAAACCGATCCGGAAACACGAACCATCCCCATCGTTGTGCTCAGTTCCTCCCAAGAGGAGCGCGACCTCATCGAGAGCTATGCCCTGGGCGCGAACAGTTACATCGTGAAGCCAATGGATTTTGACCAGTTTGGCGACTCCGTTCGTGCCCTTGGTCAGTACTGGCTCCAATTTAACCAGACCCCAAAACCCTAGCCGATTCCCATGCCCATCGCGCTCAAAGTCCTGATAGTGGAAGATTCACTGGAGGATGCCGAGCTGATCGTGCGTGAGCTTCGGCGCATGGATTTCACGCCGCAATGGGCCCGGGTTGAAACTGAATTGGACTTTCTCCGCGCACTGGCAAGCCCGCTGGATCTGGTTATTTCCGACTATTCAATGCCGCAGTTCAATGGCCTGCGCGCGGCGCAACTCTTGCGCGAACACAGTCCCGACATTCCCTTTATTCTGGTTTCTGGCACGGTCGGTGAAGAATCCGCGGTCGAAGCCATGAAACACGGCGCCACCGACTATGTGCTCAAGGATCGGATTGGCCGGCTGGGCAACGCGGTCAAGCGGGCTCTCGAAGAGAAGCAGGTGCGGGACGAACGCCGGCAACTGGAACAGCAACTCCGCTTGCAAGCCACCGCCCTGGAGACCACCGCCAACGGCATTGTCATCACGGATGCCACCGGAACGATTCTGTGGGTGAATCCCGCCTTCACGCATTGCACGGGCTACGCCGCGTCGGAGGCGGTGGGCCAGAACCCGCGGATTCTCAAATCGGGCAAGCATGACGACGCTTTCTACCATGAATTCTGGCAAACGCTCCGCTCCGGGCAACCGTGGCGCGGCGAATTCATCAACCGGCGGAAGGACGGCAGCCTGTACCACGACGAGCACACGATCACCCCAGTCCGGTCCCAGAATGGCCACATCACCCACTACGTCGCCATGTTACACGACGTCACCGAGCGCAAGCGCGCCCGGGAAGCCGCCCGTTTGAAGCAAGAGGCGACGATCCGGAATCAGGCAGTGCTCCTGAAACTGGCGGCTCACAAAAAGACGGAATTCGATGATGCCCTTCGAGACATCCTGAAGACCGACTCGCTGGCTTTGGCGGTGGGGCGCGTGAGTTATTGGAAATTGGCTCCCGATTCCAAAAGCCTGGTCTGCGAAGCCCTCTACCTCGCACCGGATGATCGTTGGGAACAAGGCAGCGAGCTGCGCAGTGCCGACTATCCCCGATACTTCGCGGCGCTGAAATCGAACCCGCTGATCGCGGCCCCCAACGCGCAGACCGACGCCCGGACCGCGGAATTCACCGCGTCCTATCTCCGGCCTCCGGGCATTACCTCGATGCTGGATGTGCCGGTGTGGTTGCGCGGATCCCTGGTCGGCGTGGTGTGCCATGAACATCTGGGCGACTCCCGTGCGTGGACGAGCGACGAACAGGATTTCGCCCTCTCGATCGGCCACATGGTGTCCCTGGCCTTGGGCGAACGGGAACTGGCCTTGCGGGACCAACGCTTGAATTCCTTTTTCCGCAACGCCCCCGCCGGGCTCTGTATTCTCGACCGCTACCTGCGTTTTATCCAGATCAACGAAACGCTGGCACTCGCCCATGGCTCGTCGGTCGCGGAACACTTGGGCACCCCGGTTGGCAAAATCCTGCCGGATCTGGCAAAGGTACTGGAACCAGTTTTACAAAGCGTCCTGACCACCGGCCAGCCAGCGTTGAACTTGGAACTCCACGGCGAAACCCGGGCCAAACCAGGAGCGGTTCGCTCCTGGACCGCCTCCTATTTCCCGCTGGCCAATGAGCAGGGCCATCCCGTCGAAATCGGGTCGGTAGTGGTGGAGATTACCGAACGCATTCAGGCTGAACGGTCGTTGCGGGAGAGCGAGGAGAAATTTCGGCAACTGGCCGAAAACATCAATGAAGTATTCTGGATCACCGATCCGTCGAAGCACCAGATGCTCTACGTCAGCCCCGCCTATGAGAAAATCTGGGGACGTCCCGGCGCCAGTCTGCTGGCCTCGTCGCGCGCCTGGTTCGAAGCCATTCATCCGGACGATCGGGAGCGGATTCAGCAGGCCGTGACGAGTAAACAAAAACAGGGCGAATACGATGAAATCTATCGCATCGTTCGCCCGGATGGCTCGCTGCGGTGGATTCATGACTGTGCCGTGCCGTTGCGCAACGCGGCCGGCGAGGTTTACCGCATTGTGGGCACGGCGGCCGACATCACTGAGCAACGCAAACTGGAGGAGCAATTGCGGCAGGTGCAGAAGATGGAGGCCATTGGCCAACTGGCCGGCGGGGTGGCCCATGATTTCAACAATCTGCTGACGGTGATTCGCGGCGGCAGCGATCTGCTGTTGATGACCAATGAACGGTTGTCCGCGGAATCCAAAGACCTGGTCAAGCAGATCATTGCCGCCGCCGACCGCGCGGCCAATCTGACGCGGCAGTTGTTGACGTTCAGCCGCAAGCAGGTCATGCAGACCAGCACGATCAGCCTGAACGCGCTGCTTGAGGATCTGGCCAAAATGCTGCGCCGGATCATCGGCGAGGACATCCATCTGGAATGCGATTACGCCCCCGACCTGCCGCCGGTGCGGGCGGACGCGGGCATGTTGGAGCAGGTGATCATGAATCTCGTCGTCAATGCCCGGGACGCCATGGCGAGCGGTGGAGAATTATCTCTGGCGACCAGCCTCGATGCCCAGGACGAGGTGTTTCGCCAGTTGAACCGGCCGGAGCCTTCGGGGACGTATGTCTGCCTGCGTGTATCCGATCAGGGAACGGGCATTCCACCGGACGTCCTCCCGCGGATTTTTGAACCGTTCTTCACCAC
This sequence comes from Limisphaerales bacterium, assembly GCA_044225555.1. Taxonomy (GTDB): domain Bacteria; phylum Verrucomicrobiota; class Verrucomicrobiia; order Limisphaerales; family JADLHS01; genus JADLHS01. Next base: position 501,421 of record JBGAIM010000001.1, read on the forward strand.
GAAGGAGGCCGGCAAGGGCACCGGCCTCGGCCTGGCAACCGTGTTCGGCATCGTCCAACAGCACCGCGGGTGGATCAACGTGCAAAGCAAAGTCGGCACGGGTTCGGACTTCCGGGTTTTCCTGCCCGCCGCCACCCGCGCGCCGGCCAAGCCCAAAACCACGCTCTTCGAAACCGACGTCAGCCACGGACATGAGACCATTCTGCTGGTCGAGGATGAGTCCTCGGTGCGGGCCCTGGTCCGGAACGTGTTCGAACGCCACGGTTACCGTGTGTTGGAGGCCCGCTCGGGCCGGGCCGCGCTGGAAATCTGGAACGAACACGGCAGCCGGATTGATCTGGTGATGACCGACATGGTCATGCCTGATGGGATTACCGGCAAGATGCTCGTGGAGCAACTGCGCCGGGAGCGCCCTTCCCTGAAAGTCATTTACAGCAGCGGCTACAGCCCGGAAATGATCGGCAAAGATTTCATGTCGGCCCCGGGGAGCAGCTTCCTCCAAAAACCTTACAACCCGCGCAAACTTCTGAAGACTCTGAGAGACTGCCTGGACGGAAAAGCAGATATCGAACGCTGAATTCAGCTTCCTGGTTCCAACGTGTCAGCAATAGACCAGCAAGGACTGGGTGATGGGGTTGATGCGATTGTGGTTGAGAATTTTACTGATCGCGCCCTCGTTCAAAGGCTGATCGCCGGGGATCAACAGCAGGCCGTTGGGCGTGTAGATGCCTTGGGCGAGCACCATGCCGGGCACGAGTTCGGACAGGAGGACTTCCCGCTCCCGGCGAGACACGGTGGCTTTGGGCAAAGCACGCAGAAACGCTCGTACGGCCTCGGGATCGTAGGCCGCACCGCTGCCCTGCTTGATCGCCTCGACAGCGCTGACTTCGTTAAACTGATTCTCCACAAACCCAAGGGCCACCGCGAGCAGCCGCGCGAGCCATGGAATTTCCTCCCCGCGCAACTGGTCAGGGAAGCCCGTGCCATCAAACCGTTCATGGTGGGCGCGGATGATTACGCCGACTTCCTCCAGGTGATGCCCAAACTTCACGAGGTCCTGACCGAGCTGCGGATGACTGTTGATCACCGTTAACTCGTCCTCCTTGAGGTTTTCCGGTTCGGTTTCCCAGCGGCGGATTAAATCACGGGGAATGGCCACGAGCCCGATGTCATGCAACCACGCCGCGAATTCGAGCACCTGCCGTTTCTCCGCCGGCAGATGCAGCGTGTCCGCGAGCGCGAGACAGATCTCGTGCGCCCGTCGGGCTTGATTGCCGAGGGTGGGCAGAAAAAACTGGAGCACGTGCAAACCCAGTTGCACGGAGTGCTGCAGATTGTCCGTCAGGGCTCGGTTGAGTTGGGCGAGGGAAGCATTTTGGGCATCAATCCGCGCCAGTTGCTCCTGCAACGCGCGGTTGGTTTCCGTCAACTCACGGCTCATCACCATCGCCCGGGTCCGGATGACGGTGTTGTGATCCAACAGTTCGAACCGCTGGACGGCGTTCCGGACGGTGGCGAGCAGTTCTTCGCGCAACCAGGGTTTCACGATGAACCGGTAGATTTCGCCCTTGTTGATGGCATCAATCACCGTATCCAGGCTCAAGACCGCGGTGATCAGAATCCGCGCGGCGTTGGGTTGAAGCTCCTTGGCTTGTGCGAGAAACTCGAGCCCAGTGACGCCGGGCATCTGGTGATCGGAAATAATGACGGAAAAGTTCTGCCGCTTCAGATCATCGAGGGCCGCGAACGGGTTGGCCGCCGTCACCACTTCGTAACCTTCGCGCACGAGCGTTTCGCGCAATCCCGCCAGGACGACTTGCTCGTCGTCCACAATCAGCAGGCGATGTGGTGCGGCGACCGGAGTGGTTTCGGGCAGGCTCATGCCGGACGCACCTTGCGTTCAAGAGTAGGAGTTCCAGACCGCTTGCGTCGGGGTGGTGTAGGATTTGTGAACCCGCCGCAGGTTTTGAGTCACCTGATCGAGGTCCAGCTTCCGCAATTCAGCGGCCTGCCGCTGTCCTGCGAGCCAATTTGCATTCCGGCTCTCGAGGGTAATCAGTGTGTTGATGATGCCGCGCACGTCGTCCGGGAGGTGCTGGGGATCCTGAGCGCTGGTGCGGCATTCTGCCTGGGCCGCTTCTGTCAGGTGGAGAATCTGCTTCTGCAACCCCTGCTTGGACTTCTGGCATTCACTGACGCGTCGCCAGTCTTCCTTCTGGATGGCCAAACCTTCCGCCTGCGACAACTCTTCCCAGGTGCGGTAGGCGGCCACCAGATTTTTTTTTGCGTTCATGACTGGTGGTTCGGTGAGTTTTCGTCAGGCCGTGACCAGTTCTGCGGTTGGCGCCAGGGCTTCCCCGGATTCGCCCTGTTTGCGCAGCATAGTCGCCCAGGCATCGCGAAGCACGCCGAGGCGGGCGATGACTTCGATGACGCCCTTGGGGTCCTTACGGATATTGCTCTCAAGCAGGATCCGGTCGAAATAGTCGTAGAGGCGGCGAAGTTGAACGGCCAGTTCACCGCCTTGGTCCAGGTTCAGGGAGCAGTCGAGTTCCCGTATGATCTCTTGGGCGCGAATGATGTTGTTGTTAACGGTGGTGTTCAACTCAACAGGATCTTCGAGCTGAAATCCGGCCTGGGCGCGGTCGAGGAAACGGATGGCGCCTTCGTACAGCATTAACACGAGCTGGCCGGGTGAGGCCGTGCGGGTGGCAACCTGACGGTAGGACTGCCAGGGGTTCTTTGGCTTCATGCTTGATTGTCTGAAGAATCCGCCCCGGCACCCTTGATCTTCAGCGCCAGCAGCGCGGCGATACCCTGGATGGTATCGGCCGGTGGATACTTCACGTTGCTGACGAGTTCGCGCGCGCGCGCCACGGCTTCGGGGCGGACGGCAGGGATCGCCTGCAGCGCCTGATCCAGGGCTTCGGCCCGGATGAAGGAGGTCGTATCAGCCTCCGGCTGCGGAGTCCGCGTCCGGGCTTGATTGACGATCACCCGCTGGGCGGCGTCGATGTTAGTATTGGCTTTGACTTCCATAACTTGCCTTGCTTGGCAGGCAGGTTGACTGTTCTTTCGCGACTCTATCGGCTATATCGGCTGCGGGTGAAATTACTTAAGCCTTATCGCGCCGGCAGGGTGCCAAAAACGCTGTTGGCGGCATACCTTCCGAAGCCGGTTGGTGAATGGAGGATGCTTCGGGAGTCCGCCAACTGCCACGGCAACTGATCCCGGGCCCGCTGAAAACGCCGGGCGTCATTCGCCACCCCTGGCTCGTTCGCGTCGAAAACCTCGTCCACCGCCCAGACATACTCGGCTTTGTCCACCTCCACCAACTTGAGGCTCAACCCCACGGCCAAGGGTGGATACGCCCGAAACTGGGTCAGTCTCGTGAACAAGACCGCGTCACATTCCATTTCATCCCGCAATTGTTTCAGCAGACCGGCCGGGAGGGCAGTTTCGGCATTCCACGAGGAACGCCCCGTCAACGCCCGCAACTTCGCCGGCGAAACCCGCACCAATTCGAACTTATGAGTCCGCCCGAGTTCATCGGCGATGACCGGTTCGAGCAACTCCCGCCCGGCATCCACATCGGGGTGGTCACCACTCCCGGTCGCGGGCAGCACGGCAACGCGCCGAACATGGACAGGAAGTTGTCGTAAGGACTGGTAAACATTTTTCGGGGTGTAGCCCGGACCCGTTACCGGATCGGTAAGCCGGGTCAGCGTGCAGCCGCTGGCAAGGCACAGCGCAGCGGACAACAATGCCAGACGGAAGAACCCCCCGCGGTGGCGGCGAGCTTCGTTGAGAGTATTCATGGCAGGTTGTTCGGCAGCGGCACCATTATTTCGAGGAACTCGACGACGAACTGCCAAATTGATTCTGGAGATACTGAAGTTGCTGATTAATCTGGGCTTGGGCCGTTTCCATGGCGATGAAGCTTTCAATCATCCGGGCGCGATTGGTCTGCACGATGCGCTCGAGGTCGGCAATCTGCGTATCAATATCCGTCGATTGCCTGGTGAGATTGTCCTGCTTGACCAGGAGCGTGCCCGCTTCCCCGATGGTCTTTTCCAGGTAGGCACTCAACTTGGTGGCCAGGCCGGTCGTCGTGTCGGCGAAAAGCGTGCGAACAGTCGTCAGGTTGTCGGCTAGTGCGGCATCGAGTTTGGTTTCGTTGTCGAGTTTGATCGAATTGTCGTTGCCGTTGGAGCCAATGCCGAGGTCTTCCAACTGGTTCAGCACCGCCGCCAGACCGCTGATCTCACCCGTCACCCCGCGGCGCAGGCGCGTGGCGATGTCGCTGGCCTCGCCATCTCGGGCGAGAATGCCCGCCGTGACCTTGCCTTTGGCATCGGTCGAACTGGCGGTTTGAGAATCAATGACGCTTTGGACCTTGTTGTACGCGGCGATGAAATCGTTGATGGCGGTTTTGACCTTGGAGGTGTCGCTGGTTACCGAAACCGTTGTCGCGCCCGCCGCCAGGACCGTAACCGAGAGACCGGCAATGCTGGAACTGTTCTCGGTGATGGTATTTGACTGGCTCACCAACTGGCCACCACCGTCCACCGAGTAAAGCAGGTTCTGACCGCGAGCGAGGGTGCCGCCCGTCAGACCGCTGGCGGCAAGAAAATTCCCGGTCACATCCTGCAGCGCAATGCCAATGTCGCCGGTGCCCTTGTTGCTCAAAGTGAAACGGTCATTCACCGTGTCGTAACTCGCAATGACGCCCGCCGAAGAATCGTTGATGCGCTTGAGCACCGCCGCCACGGTGTCTGTGGCGGCGAAAGTGATGGACACCCCGTTGATCTTGAATTCACCTGCGCCCGCCCCTCCGTCGGAGACCGCTGTGGCGAAGTTCGCCGAGCTGAGGCTGGCGGATTGCTTGATGACGCCGAGTTGCGCCGAGCTGGTGATGGTCCCGGTCCCGTTGTTATTCAGGCGGGCGACCTGGAGAAAATTGCTCGAGTCCGTGGCACTACCCAGGATGATCGGACTGCCGCTCGAAAGTGAGATCCGATCGGTGGTGGAATCATAGTTACCAGTCACCGCGCCGCTCGTGGCGGTGCTGATCTTGTTGAACACATCCTGCAACGTGTCCGTGGTGGCAATGGTGATCTGCTGACCGTTGACGGTGAGGGTGCCAGCGGTCACCGCCGTGGCAAACGCTGCGTTACTGAGCACCAGTCCACTCACATCGTTTGTCAGGCTCAAGGAACTGCCAGCGCCAGCAGTGCCGACTTGCTTCGCCGCCGTGGCGAGCTGGGTAATGTTGAAGTTGTAAGTGCCCAACGCCGTCCCCGCTCCGGCCGTGGCAGAGGCGAGTGCGGAATCCGAAGTCGTCGTCAGCCGGCTGTCAAAGAGAGAGGAGTCACCGAGCGCCTGGACCCGGTTCTGGAGCACCGCCATCTCGGTCTTGATGGTGGAATAGGCGCTGTTCTGCTGCCCGAGCGTGCTTTGCTCGGTGCGCAGACGCGTCTGGGGCGCACGCTCCGCCTCGGCCAGTTGGTCCACCAGCGAGCGCCAATCCAATCCTGAGACTAATCCCGACAAGCCTAAGTCCATACATCGCCTCTATCGGCAGGAAGCGTTGGTCACTTTAGCGCTAACTACAAAAACGTTGCCCGGACGGCACCCTAAGGCGCCGTCCGGGCGATTAGCGACGAACCGGGCCGTGCTCCTTATTGGAGGAGACGCAGCGCGGATTGCGGAGTCGCATTTGCCTGCGCCAACATCGCCGTGCCTGCCTGTACGAGGATGTTGTTACGGGCAAATTTCGTGCTTTCTTCGGCCACATCCACGTCCTTGATGCGGCTGTTCGCAGCGGTCAGGTTGTCCTTCAGCACTGCCAACTGATCGCTGTAGGAGGTGAGCACCGAGATGTTCGCACCCACCGTGGCGCGAGCGGACGCGACCGCGTCGATCTGCGTGGCTACGGCCGTCTGGGCCGCAATGGCGCCAACGGATGTTGCCACCGTCCCACCCGGGTCGAAGGCCGCTGCATCCACACCAGCCATCGAGAACGTGGCACCTTCGCTGTCCACGGTCACGCTGTTCGCGGTGGCGCTGAAGAGCGTCACGCCGTTGAACTCCTTGCCAGCCAGGTCGGTGATGAATGCATTTTGGGCCGCGTACTCGGTTTGATACAGAGCCCGGTCTGCATCACTCTTCGTCACGTCCTGCGCCATGACCGACAGTTCGCTCATCCGGTCCAGGGCTTTGGCCATCTTGGCCAGATAACCATCCTGGGTCTGGCTGAACGAGACGGCGTTGTTGACGTTGTTGCTGACCGCGCCGATCCGGTTGATCTGCGCGTCGAAACGCGAAGAAACCGCGAGGCCGGCGGCGTCGTCTTCCGGTGAAACGATCTTCAGACCGGAGGAGAGACGGGCCAACGACTTGTTCAGGGCACTGGTGGATTCCGCGAGCAGGCGGGCGCCTGTCTGAGCTGCGATGTTTGTGTTGATGACCATACTATTACTCTTTCCTTGAGTAGGTCCCGGTAAGGGGACTCCTTGTTGAAACACGGCATCCCTGCCGTGTGGTGAAGTTTGGCTAGGGCCTTCACCGTTTTCCCCGCTGACTCTTTGTGGCTGCCAGCCGCCTGTCACTAGACAACCTCACTATCGGCAGGCTTGAAAAAAACTTAAACGCCCTGTCCGCCCCCGGGACACCTGTTGTTGAACGCTGATTTTCAACTGAATCGAACTAGATTGCCCCGGGTCGCCCCGGGGACTGCGTCCCGATTTGCGGCAAAAAAGAACCGCGCCCGGCGAAGGCCGGGCGCGGGTATGGAGGTCCCACTCCCCTTGGACTTACTGGATAAGCTTGAGAACCGACTGCGGCACCGAATTGGCCTGCGCCAACATCGCCGTGCCTGCTTGGACCAGGATGTTGGAACGCGCGAAGTTCGTGCTTTCTTCGGCCACGTCCACGTCCTTGATGCGGCTGTTGGCCGCGCTCAGGTTGTCGCGCAAGACGGCCAGCTGGTCGTTATACGCCGTGAGCACCGAGATGCTGGCCCCAACCGTGGCACGGTCGCCGGCCACGGTATCAATCATGGTTTTCACGGCAGCTTGAGCCGCCGCCGCACCGGTTGACAGATTGGACCCCGTCAGATCGTAGGCGGTGGCCGAGCCGACGCCCGTCATGGCGAAGGTCGCGCCTTCGCTGTCCACGGTCACGTTCTTGGCCGTGGCGGTGAAGAGCGTGACGCCGTTGAATTGTTTGGCCGCCAGGTCGTTGATAAATGCGGCTTGGGCGGCAAACTCCGTTTGATACAGGGCAATGTCCGCCGCGCCCTTCGTCACGTCTTGCGACATGACCGAGAGTTCGCTCATGCGATCCAACGCCTTGGCGATCTTCTTGAGGTAACCGTCCTGCGTCTGACTGAAGGAGACGGCGTTGCTGACGTTGCTGGTGACGGCGTTGATGCGGTTGATCTGCGCGTCGAAACGCGATGAAACCGCCAAGCCCGCAGCGTCATCTTCCGGTGAAACGATCTTGAGACCGGAGGACAGACGAGCGAGGGACTTGTTCAAGGCCCGGGTGGAATCGGCAAGCAGGCGGGCGCCCGTTTGCGCGGCGAGGTTTGTATTGATGATCATAACTCTTTCCGTGAGTCGCCCTTTCGGGCATTTGTTCGGGACACAGCGTCCTTGCTGTGGATGAAACTTTTTTGGGGGCATTCACCGTTATCCCCGCCGGCGTTTTCTGGTGGCCGGCCACCTGTCATTGTGCGACAGGCAGTTCATCGGCGGGCGGGAGAAAACCTTTAGCGACCAGTCAGAAAATCTTCGCAAACAAATCGGCAGCAACAGCCGGACAGTTGGACTCGGAATTTAAGATTTGAATCTTCACCTCGGATCCACCTCAAACCCTTGCTCGCGGAAGCGCTGCAATTTGTAAATCAACGCCCGCCGGCTGATGCCCAACGCCTTCGCCGTTTCGGTGCGGTTCTGACCGTGCTCGCGCAAGGCCTGCAGGATGGCCTGGCGTTCGATTTCTTCCAGTCGTTGCGCATCAGGCATGTCCAATGTGGCCGGGGATTGTTCTACCGAGCCGCGTACGCGGGCGGGCAGATGTTCCGGCAAAATCATTTCGCCCCGCGACAACAAGGCCGCCCGCTCCATCGCGTTGCGCAATTCACGGACGTTCCCCGGCCACGAGTAACGCGCGAGCCCATCTGCCACCGCCGCCGAAAACCGCGCCTTGCCCTGCGAGAATTCCGCGACGAAGTGGCTGGCCAGCGCGAGGATGTCCTCCGGTCGCTCGCGCAACGGGGGAATGTTCAACTCCACCACGTTCAATCGGTAAAACAGGTCCTCGCGAAAGCCGCCCGCCTTGACCTGCTCCTCGAGATTTTTGTTGGTCGCCGCGAGGATGCGCGCGTTCGTCTGCAATTCGCGGTTCGAGCCGACGCGGTTGAAACAACCATTCTGCGTCACCCGCAGCAGCTTCGATTGCAGCGGCGGGGACATATCGCCGATCTCGTCCAGAAAGATCGTCCCGCCGTTCGCCTCTTCGAACCGGCCGATGCGTTGGGCCACTGCGCTCGTGAAGGCGCCCTTTTCGTGACCGAACAATTCCGTTTCCAGCAGGGCTTCGGGAATCGCCGCGCAATTCACCTTCACCAGCGGCCCTTTCGCCCGCGCGCTCCAGGCATGAATGACATCGGCCAGCACTTCCTTGCCCACACCACTCTCACCCGTGATCAACACCCGGCTCTCGGACGGTGCGATCAACGACGCGTCGCGGAATACCGCCAGCATCAACGGGCTGTGGGCGATCACGTTTGGCGGCAATTCCTTGTCCGGGCCGAAGTCGGCGACCGGCGGTTTTGAAACGCCCGTGACCTTCTGGACCGTGGCCAGTAGTTCATCCAGGTCAATTGGCTTGGCGAGATAATTCACCGCGCCGTCACGCATCGCGCCCACGGCTTCGCGGATGTCCGCGTAGGCGGTCACCAATAGCACCGGCAACATTGAATTCTGTTCACGCGCCCGCTTCAGAGTTTCCAATCCGGAAATACCCGGCATCCGCACGTCGGAAATCATCATGCTGAATTCACCCGACCGCAGCGTCTCCAGTGCGCGTTCGCCAGAGTCAGCGGTCACGATGTCGAAGCCCTGGCCCTTGAGAAAAGAGGAAAGCAAGCTGCGCTGGCCCGCATCGTCGTCCACGATAAGCACGCGGGGCGACTTGGAAAATTTGCGGGTGTCAGATGCCACGCGGCGACTCTAGCACCTTCGATTTGTAACTATCAAGCAGGCGCTGACTGTGGAAGGTTCAACGGCCCAACATTCCCGGCATCGCGCCGCCCATTCGGCCCATCATCTTCGAGAACTTGCCCATCTTTTTCATCATCTGCTGCATCTGGGAAAACTTGTTCAGCATGGTATTGAGTTCAGTTACGCTCACCCCGCTGCCCGCGGCGATGCGACGACGGCGGGCGGCATTCAAAATCTGTGGACTCTTGCGCTCTTTGGGCGTCATGCCACAAATCATCGCCTCCATGTGTTTGAATTCCTTTTCCTGCTTCGTCATGTCCTGCCCTTGCAGCGCTTGTGCCCCGCCCGGCAGCATCTTCACCAAGTTCTCCAGCGGCCCGAGCTTCTTCATCTGGCGCAATTGTTCCAGGAAATCTTCCAACGTGAACTCGCCTTTGCGCATCTTTTCCTCCATGCGCTTGGCATCCTCGAGGTCCACGGCTTCCGCCGCCTTTTCAACCAAACTGACCACGTCCCCCATCCCTAGGATGCGCGAGGCCATGCGTTCGGGATGAAACGGCTCGAACTCGTCGAGCTTTTCACCTACACCGGCAAACTTGATCGGCTTGCCCGTGACGGCTTTCATACTCAAGGCCGCGCCGCCGCGCGCGTCACCGTCGAGCTTGGTCAGGATTGAACCCGTAATGTTCAACGCCTGATCAAAATGCGTGGCGACATTCACCGCCTCCTGGCCGGTCGCAGCGTCCAACACCAGCAGAATTTCCTGCGGCTTCACGAGGTCACGCAGGCGAACGAGTTCCTGCACGAGCGGCTCGTCAATCTGGAGGCGGCCAGCGGTGTCGAAGATGATGGTGTTGTGATTGTTTGCCTTTGCGAAGTCGAGCGCTCCGCGGGCGATCTTCACCACGTCCTTCTCACCGCGCTGAACGAACACCGGCAGATTGAGCTGCTTGCCGAGCGTTTCGAGCTGGTCCATCGCCGCCGGGCGATACACATCCGCCGCCACCAGCAACGGCTGCCGACCTTGCTTCTGGATCAACCGGGCGAGTTTGCCGGAGGAAGTGGTTTTGCCGGCGCCATGCAAACCAACCATCATGATGGAACTCGGATTGCCCGAGAAATTGAGGCCGGCGTTCTGCGAGCCGAGCAGTTCCGTCAGCTCGTCCGCGATGATCTTGACGATCTGCTGGCCAGGTTGGACGCTCTGGATGACCTCCGCGCCGACGGACTTGGCTTTGACGCGCTCGATGAAGTCGCGGGCGACCTTGAAGTTCACATCGGCTTCCAGGAGTGCCATGCGCACGTCGCGGAGCGCATCGCTGACGTTGCTCTCGGAAATCTTGCCGAGGCCGCGCAGGTTGCGAAAGGCGTTCTGGAGCTTGTTACTGAGCGAATCGAACATCGGGTCACACTAGCAAGTGTGCGCGGATTGACAAGACCGGCGCGTTCTGGCTTAATCTGCGGCCCATTGGCTTTCGGTGGTAGGATACTCAAGTGGCCAACGAGGGCAGACTGTAAATCTGCTGGCTTACGCCTACACAGGTTCGAATCCTGTTCCTACCACCACTTTTTTATTTGCCGATTGAACTCGCGTCGGCGCTTCCGCAGATTGTCTCCTGCATGAACAAGATTTCGCGCGCGTTACTTTCCGTCTCCGATAAAACCGGCCTCGTTCCGTTTGCCCAAGCCCTGGCAGCGGCCAAAGTAGAATTGATCTCCACTGGCGGCACCGCCAAAGCCCTCCGCGACGCCGGGCTCACCGTGAAGGACATCAGCGAACACACCGGCTTTCCGGAAATGCTCGATGGCCGGGTCAAGACGCTGCACCCGAAAGTTCATGGCGGCTTGCTCTACATCCGGGGCAACGCCCAACATGAAGCGGCGGTGAACGAACACAGCATCACCCCGATTGATCTCGTGGTGGTGAATCTCTATCCCTTCGAGGCCACCGTCGCCAAGCCGAACGTCGCGCTGCACGACGCGATTGAGAACATTGACATCGGCGGGCCGTCCATGCTGCGCAGTGCCGCCAAGAACCACGACAGCGTGACTGTCGTTGTGGACCCGTTCGACTACGCTGAAGTCGCCAAACAAATCGGCGCGACCGGCAACACGACCTTGGAATTGCGCCGCACGCTCGCGGCCAAGGTCTATGCCCGCACCGCCGCCTACGACGCGGCCATCGCCGCGCATTTGCAGAAGGAATTTGCCGCCGACAAAAAGGCGCTGCCGGTGACGCTCACTATTTCCGCACCGCTGGTGCAAACACTGCGCTACGGCGAGAATCCGCACCAGACGGCGGCGCTCTACGGAAAGTTCGGCGAGTTCTTCAACCAACTGCACGGCAAGGAACTTTCCTACAACAACATTCTCGACCTCACTGCAGCGGCGGCACTGATCGCCGAGTTTGAAGGCGAGTCGCCAACGCTGGCGATTCTCAAGCACACGAATCCCTGCGGCGTGGGGCAGGGGACAACTCTGCGTGAAGCCTGGGACAAAGCGTTTGCGACCGACAAACAAGCGCCATTTGGCGGTATCATCGCCGTGAATCGCCCCCTCGACGCGGCCTGCGCCGAGGCCATCGCGGAGATCTTCAGCGAAGTGATTGTGGCGCCCGACTTCACGCCGGAAGCGCTGGCAGTTTTGCAAAAGAAGAAAAACCTTCGCCTGCTCAAGGTTTTAAAATCGCCGCTGGCCGGCACGGCGCGTGATCTCAGGAGCGTTGGTGCGAATTCCTTCCTGGTGCAGGAACGTGATCTCAAAGTGACCGGGACGGCAGATTTGAAAATCGTCACCAAGCGCCAACCTACTGAGGCCGAGTTGAAAGCCATGCTGTTTGGCTGGCGCGTGGTGAAGCATGTGAAGTCAAACGCGATTGTCTATACCGGCGCGGACCGCACGCTCGGTGTCGGCGCCGGCCAGATGAGCCGCGTAGATTCCAGCCGCATCGCCGTGTGGAAGGCCGGCGAGGCGAAGCTGCCGCTCCAAGGCAGCGTGGTTTGCAGTGACGCGTTCTTCCCGTTTCCTGACGGGCTCATCGCCGCTGCCGATGCGGGCGCCACCGCCGCTATTCAACCGGGCGGGTCAGTGAAAGATGCCGAAGTCATCGCCGCCGCCGATCAACGCGGCATGGTGATGGCATTCACCGGTGTGCGGCATTTTCGGCACTGAAATCACCAATTCCCTATTGCAGCAGCCAGTAGATGAGCGCGACCTGGCTCAGGCAGACGCCGACGATGAGCGTCCATACGAAACATTCGCGCAGGCGCAGGCCGCGCTGGCGGTTGTCGCCCAGCCGGAAACAGAGTTTGGCCGAGCCGGCGGTGATGAGGTCGCCATTGCGCAGGCGCGCGGTCTGGACGGGGGATTGGTTGACGGTGACGATGGCGCCGGGATGGGCCGAGAGGGTGAAGCCTTCCGCCGGATTTAACGCGAGTTGAAAATGATCATCCCAGACACCGTCGTCCTCCAGTTTCAGATCACTCGCCGCGGCGCGCCCGACGTGTACAGGAAAACGGCGGGCGTTCCAAAAAACGCCCGCCTGTTTGCCGGAAAGTATCTGTAATTGGATCAATCGAAGATGTCCCACGGGCCGCGCATCGGGACGTCGATCTTGTCACCGGGGTAAACCGGCAGGTCAAGTGACGGATCCTTGGCAGCTTTCTTACAGTCGAGGATAAACCTTTTTCCGTCGGCGCGGGTCAACTCGACCCTCCGTCGGGCGGCGAAATCCGTGAAGTCGCCGGCAGATTGAATCGCCTTGGTGACCGTGGTGGGCCCAATATAACTCTGGCGCCCGGGCGACCTGACCTGTCCGCCAACCGAATAAACGCGTTGTTCGCCCGTAACGATGACCGTGAGACGCTTGTAATAATCGGGGACATAGCGATCGTGAATGTCCTTCTGCAAATCGCCCGGAGTCTTGCCAACGGCTTTGACCGCACCAATCAGCGGCAGGGTGATGGTCCCGTCGTCTTTGATACGCTCTTCATGCTGCGGAATATTATCGATGGTCCCGGAAAACTTCACCGTAACTAGGTCGCCAATTGCGAAAACATCCGCGCGCTGCGTGAGAGCCGCAAGGCCCGGTGGTGGATTTGTCCCCCCATTGGTCGCCGGCACTTCAAGGTCGGGAGGAAGGGGATTGAAGGGAGGTTTTGGGTTTTCGGTGGTGCCCGCGCATCCGGCGACGAGCCAGACCGTCACAAGCAGCAAGCCGATCCATCCCGACCTTACCGCCATTTGCTGCCAATTTTTCTTATTCATGAACCTTCCCTTAACAGACACTTTGCTCAGTACTTTTGTTTGATTTCCGGAGCAGACTTGTCCGCCGCCGGCCGCTCTTCTGCGGGCTCGGATTCCTCGTTCTTCGAGTAGTAATCGTGGTAGTATCCGCTGTAGTAGTAGTAACTCTCGTCCTGGGACATGTTGATGTTGTTGAGAACGATCCCCACCAAGTTGCCACCGACCTTCTCGATCAACTGCTTGGCCCGGATGTTCATCGGCTGCGGATAACGGCGGTATTGGATAACCTGAACGGTGATGTCCACTTCGCTGGCCAGAATGGAGGCGTCGCTCACGCCCATGATCGGCGGCGAGTCAAAGAAGACGAAATCGTAGCGTTGTTTGAGATCACTGATGAGATCCTTCATCTGGCTGGAACTCAGGATACCCAACGAACTGCTGGGCAGCTTGCCGCTGGCCAGGAAATCCAAACTCGGCAGGTTCGTGGTCTGGATGACCTCGTCGAGTGAGTTCTGCTTGAGCAGGTAGTTGGTCAACCCGAGGTTGTTCGTCAGTCGCAGCAGCTTGTGCAGGGTCGGGCGGCGGAGGTCGGAGTCAACGACGACCACCCGCTGGCCGCTTTGGGCGAAGACCGTGGCGAGGTTCAACACGGTGGTGGACTTGCCCTCGCCCGCGCCGGCGCTGACCACGGCGACGGTGTTCAGCTTGTCGTCCTTGCGTGCGAACATGAGGTTGGTGCGCAAAACCCGGTACGCCTCGGCGTGTGGGCTTTCGGCGCCCTCCTCAATCAGATAGCCGACGTTCTGGGGAATCACTCCGAGCACCGGTGATTGCAACGAGCGCTCGACATCGTCAATGGTCTTCACGCTCGTGTCCAGATACTCGATGAAGAACGCAAGGCCCACGCCCACCACCAGCCCGATCACCACACCCAGAATGATGTTCAGCGGTTTGTTCGGGCGCACCGGTTTGCTGCCCGCGATGGCTTTTTCAATAATCTCAACCTGGGCTGAACGGGGAAGGCGCAAGTCGATGTCTTCGAGATTGATCTTGCGGGTTAGCAATCGGCGAAAATCGATCATGTCCTCCAGTTCACGCTTCTTGTCGTAATATGGGCGACTCTTGGTCAGTTTGTCCTGGTCGCTCTTTCGGGCGGTCTCAACAGACTCGACCAAGCTATCCAGTTCCGATTTCAACATGGAGATCTGGGTCTCCAGCCGCTTCAGAATTCCAGTTACCCGCGCGTCGATTTTTTCGTTGAGCAGCTTCTGCTGCTCCGTCACCCGGATGTACTCCGGATGCTTGCTGCTTATATCCTCCCCAAGAGACTTGGCTTTCTGGTCGGCAGCATTGAGTTCGTTGATCAGTTCCGTCAGCGTAGAATCGACTTCCATGCCGGGGAGAACATCGCGCAGCTCTTTCTTGCTCAGCGCAGTCAACTGTTGAAACTGCTCCTTGCGTCCCGTGTAAATCACCTCGCGCTCGAACTTGGTCGCCATGTAGCGCTTGTATTCCTCGTTTTCGATCAGCGGTTGAGGAGCGGTGGAGACGGCATCAAAGTCCGAGATTTGCAGTTCGACACGCAGATCGGAAAGCTCTTTCGTGGCCTTGGCAATCTTCTCATCCTGTTCCTTGGCTCGCTCTTCAAGCGACTTCAGTCCCCCCTTTACCAGTTCGAAGCCTTTGTCGAGTCGCCATTGTCTGTAGGTCTCAGCAATCTGATTGGCCAGATCGGCGGCTTCCTTGGGGTTCTCACTGAACACCCGGATGTCAATGAGCGTGGTGTTGCGAACCGGACGTAGATCCAACCCCCGGCGGATGAACGCCAGACTTTCGGAGGTCTTGAGTTTGGTGCCGTCGTAATATCGCTTGCCCCAGACGTCGTTGAGGTTCATGACGTCAATCACCTTCCCGAGAATTGTCTCGGACTGGATGATCTCGAACTCCGTCTGGATGAAGTACGGGTCATAAGGGTTGAACCGGACGCCCGCCTGGCTGCCGGTTAATTCCTCAATGTCCGACTTGTCGCGCTCCACCTTGATCCGGGCCGTGCTGGCGAAGGACTCCGGCAGAATGAAGGTAACGAGGGTGGCAGTAATGACGACCAGCAGAAAGACGGCAATGATGACGGTCTTACGAATGCGGATGATCCGCCAGTAATCGAGGAAATGCAGCCGGCTTTCCTGTTGGGGTTGAAGTTTCAGCGGATCCATAGTTCAAAAAAAAAGGGGCCAGTATGAACGACCCAGCCCCCGAACAGTTACATCATGCGTTCTCAATAGCCAGCGGTCATACCCAAGTAAAAGCGATTACGGTTGTAGCTCTGGCCGGCAATCTCTGAATTGTTGTTGTCATAGTTATATCCGCCATGAACTGAGAGATTCGGCGTAAACTGATAAGCCAGATCGAGACCAATCTGGAAAAACAGATAGCTCTCACCGTCGTAACCAGGACCACCACCATTGTAGGTCGCATGCTGAAGCGTCGCTTTGGCGGTGCCGATGAGGTGCGCTACAATCTCATGTGTCAAACTGCCATAAACCAGCGCTACCTCGGTATCTTTGATGAAAGAATTGGCAGAGCCAACCCCAACTTGATCTGCCGCGCTTCGACTGTAGGAAAAGCCCGCGTCCATTGTGGTCGTGGACTGATACTGATACCGCATGTTAGCTACGACATAGGGACTCCACTGGTTGCCGCCTGCGGGATCGCCGTAATAATCGAAATATTGCGCGCCAGCCTTGAGCGTTGCCGACAACGTGGGAGTAAAGGCATGTTGGACGCCCCCGTAAAAGGTCTGGCTGCGGGAATCCTTGCTGGCACTGTCGATTCCAATTCCAATCGGCTCATCGCCGGTATACAGATTCTGACCGTACATGTAGCCAATGATGCCGACTGTTTCGGGCCGCAATTTCCACTGACTGTCCACATGGACACGATTTTCGATCCGGTTCAATAGCGCGGCTGTACTGGGAGAAAGTATGGTCCCGTCGTCGTCCGCATAGTTGTAATAGGCATTGTCATAGCCCACGTTGAATCCCAACAGCTGGGTCGCCTCAATATTGAAATTTATCGACCCATAGTTGACGATGTTGTCTCCGGGAACGAGTTGGACCGTCGAATAAGGTAGGTCTCCAGCGCGCAACATATCAGGCTCCTGACCCAGCGCAAAAGAGTCGTTCACCGACATATCCACGCGCGGACTGAAGGTATGGTTAAGATAGCCTTGGAACGTGTGGGTAAAATCCCATTTGTCCGTCTGTCCCGCGGGTTGTTGCTCGTAATACTTCGCCGAGAATTGATAACCCAGGTTGAAAGATGTCTGTTCACCCGCCAGTCCGAAATCGACCGAGGGGGTAATCTCATAACCCCAAGAAGATTCCTTGTCCTCCGTGGCGTTAATGTTGTCGTCGTAAAACCCGCGCAGTGAAGCAGCAACACTCCAAGGCTTCGAGCGTTGCATGCTGTTGAGTGCGGTGGCTTCAACGGCGTGAAGCGCGGTGGTCCCCAGCGCGACCAGACCCAAAGAGGCGGCGAATTTGTTCATAGAATTGTTCGGTTGTTCCAACCCACAGACGACGTTTACTCAAAGGTTTATAGGAATTCGGCAAAACCTGTCAAACAAATGTTGTGTTTTTTTTCCACCGTTTCCTCGGGCAATCTGCCCCATAGTACGCTCCAAACAAACGCCGTCAACGCACTCTTTGTGTCACCAAAGAGACAGCCCTGCCAACCCGACGTTCAATTTGAGATGCTCATTCCCGTCACCAAGTTCCCGAAGGAGGCCCAACCTGCACCCGCTGCGGCATGAGAAGTCTATCGGCTGGGGATGACCAGACTCTGGCCCACCCGCATCCGCTTGGGATCGAGCCCGGGATTCACGGTGAGCAATGCGTCCAGCTTAACGTTGTATCTTCGTGCGATGGCGGAGGGAGTTTCTCCGGCTTGAACGCGGTGCGTGCGGGTCGCACTGGCAGGCCGTTCAGCTTGCTGCACCCGGGAACCTGCGGTCGAATTCGCGACGGCGCGAACCGTGCCCCCAGGATTGGCGCTGTTGGCGGCCACAAGGGATGCAACCGGTGCCCGATTGCTACTCTGGATGACTTGTGCAGGGACAGCCCGCAAGCGGTCGAGTTGATCCCGCAACTGCCGGTTCTCTTCGGCCAATTGCTCCAACTGTCGCTGGATTTCTGTGGATGGCGGGATGGGCAACACCCCTTTGGCCAGCTCCTGCTTAAGCCGGAAAATATGCTGCCGGATGATTTCGGCATTGTCCGCGCCGGGGCGCAGCTTGAGAAATTTCTCGTAATGATAAATCGCCGTGGCAGGGGCCGACTCCTTCTCCGCGTAAAGTATGCCCAACTCAAAGTGCGCCGACGCGGAACGGGGATTCGTTTCCAGCGCCTGCTCAAAAGCCTCGATCGCCCCCTGGTAATCCATGGCATTGACGCGACTGCGACCGATGAGGAACTGCGGCTCCTTTTCTTCATCTGTGGCCCCGGCCCCGGACGGTCCGCAACCCCAGAGGAACAGGCTGCCGAACGCCACCAAGCACAGGCGCAAGAGATTCTGCCACGACATCACACGCAGACGTTAAACAAAAGGCCCCCGAGACGCAATCGCGGGTTGCTCACAGCTCGCCCAATGCGTTAGCGTGCTCACCGACGCATGACGCGCGAGGAACAATACGACGACGCGATGTTTGATTTCAGCACCGGCAACTTCGAGGGCGCGATCGCGAAGTTGAAGGCGATCCTGGTGGAAGCGCCGGCGCACTTCGACGCACAACTTTCACTCGGCATGGCGCACTATCGCAAAGGCGATTTCGCCGCCGCCATTGCCGAAGGCCACAAAGCCGAGCAACTCCGCCCCAAAGAACAGCTCGTTCATACCAATCTCTCCCTCTTCTACATGAAATCCGGCGATAAACAAAAAGCCGAGCACCACGGACTCCAGGCGCGCATCGCCTCCTGGCGGGAAGACAACTCGCAGCCGGGCGACAAGCCGGCGGGTGATCCCGAGCTCGCTCTCGCCAGACCCGCTCCGCCGCCCCCGCAGCCGTTGGAGAAGATTCCGGACATGCCCTGGAAGAAAAAGCCCGGGGCACAGCCTTAGAAAACCGGGAGCCCATCACCAAAAACCTAATCCGAAATGAAATCCGCCTACGAACTCGCCATGGAACGGTTGAACAAGACCGCGCCCACCACCAAGCTTTCCGCTGCCCAGAAAAAGAAACTCGCTGATCTCGAATCAAAATACAAAGCCAAGCTCGCCGAGCGGGAGATCGCTTTGAATGATGAAATCGCGGCTGCGGTCGCGGCCGGTGAATTCGAGAAGATCGAAACGTTGCAGCAACAACTCGTCGGCGAGCGCAGGAAGTTTCAAGCCGAGTTGGAGGAAAAGAAGGAAAAGATTCGCCAGCCCGATTGAGCGACGCGCCCCGGAGCCGAGGGTGCGCTCGGCACCGTATTCAGGCCACGCATCAGATCGCCTTTTCAAAACGTGCACGGTATTGACACGAATCCCCACTTTGAGAACCCTGCCGCCGGCTCACAGAGGAACTCTCGCATGAACTGGTATTACGTTTCCGACAGTGAACAGAAAGGTCCGGTGGCGCCGGCTGACTTCGATCGCCTCATTCAAAGTGGAACCGTCACCGGTGCCACTCTGGTCTGGCAGGAGGGCATGGCGGATTGGAAACCGTACGGTGAACTGCAAGCGCCGCTGCCGCCAACGACCGGGAGCTTGGACCGACCCGGGGCCGTTTGCTCGGTCTGCGGTCAAATCTTTCCATTGGCGGAAACCATCCGGTTGGACAACCAGCCCGTGTGCGCCAGTTGCAAACCGGTCGCGATGCAAAAGCTCCGCGAAGGCGTCACCAACAACAACGCCGAGAAAATCCGGAAAGATCACATCAAACACGAAGCCTCGGTTAAATCCATCGGCATCCTGTATTTTCTCGCGGCGGCTTTTTTGATTCTGGCCGGCGGTTTGGGCCTGACCGCCAACCAGGGAGAAGGGGTCATTGTCAGTTTGCTTTTTCTTGCCATCGGCGTGGCGCAGATCTGGGTGGGCATCGGCCTCCGGGGTCTGAAACCCTGGGCGCGCATTCCCACCGGAATCCTCTCCGGTATTGGCCTGTTGGGCATTCCGGTGGGCACGCTCATCAACGGCTACATCCTCTATCTGATCTTTTCCCAAAAAGGGAAAACCGTGTTTTCAGAAGAATACAAACAGGTCATCGCACAAACGCCCCACGTCAAATACAAGACCTCAATCGTGGTGTGGATTTTTCTTGGGCTGCTGGTCCTCTTGATCTTGCTGGGATTACTGGCGGTGGTGTGGGGCTCGCACAAATAGTCGGCGCGCCGGCGCACTGATTATTCGTAGCGCAGGGACTCGATCGGATCCAGGTTCGCTGCCTTGAAGGCCGGATAAGTTCCAAATACCACGCCCACGGCGGAACAGATCGCCAGGCCCAGGATGATCCAATCCACCGGGACCGCGGGCGGCACTTTCATGAAGAAAGCCACCGCGTTGCCGCCGAGAATTCCCAGCACCACGCCGATCACGCCGCCCACTTCGCACAACACCACGGCCTCCACGATGAACTGCGCCATGATGTTCCGCTTCTTGGCGCCGATCGCCCGGCGGATGCCGATCTCGCGCGTCCGCTCCGTCACCGAGACCAGCATGATGTTCATGATGCCAATGCCCGCGGCGATCAGCGCAATGGAACTCACCACCGCCACGCCCAACCGCACTGTGCGCGTGAAGGTGTTGAACTGCGCGATGAGCGAATCATTGGACGCGATCTCAAAATCATCCTCCGCGCCCGGCGGAACTTTGCGCGCCACCCGGAGCGCGCCGCGCACCTGATCCATCGTATCCTCCAGGCTCGCCGCGTCGTGCGCCTGCACCAGGATGTTCAGACTCCGCGTCCACCGTCCGGCCCGGTTCAACGCCGTGGTGATCGGCACGACGGCGAAATTGTCCTGCTGCCCGCCGAGCGATCCACCCTTGGGAGCGAGCACGCCTACAACGACGTAGTTGATGCCGTTGAGCTTCAACCGCTCGCCCACTGCCGAGCCGAACGGAAACACGTTCGTCGCCAGCGCACTGCCCATCACACAAATGTCGCGGGCATTGTCCACATCGGATTCGGTCAATCCGCGCCCCTCGGCAACCGTCCAGCCGCGCGCCGGGAAACTGCCCGGCGTCTCGCCCAGCATCTGCACCGTGGGCGCGGTGGATTTATATTTGGTTTCCACCTGACCGCCCCAGAAGTTGCCCTCGATGCCGACACTCGCCGCCAGCGTGGCCCGTTCCTCGACCCGTTTGCCATGCTCCAGGGTGATGTTTTTGCGCCGCCAGAATTTCTCGAAGCCCTCCGGCCCGCCGAAATAGATGGAGGGCCATTTGCGAATCGAGAACGAATTCCCACCCAACTGGCTGATCTGGCGCTCGATGTTGCTCTTGAGCACGCGCATCGCCGTCATCGTGACGATGATGGAGAACACGCCGACCAACACGCCCAGCAACGTCAATGAGGACCGCAACTTGTGCGCGGCGATGGCATTCAAGGCCATGAAGAAACTCTCCTTGGCCTCGGCCAGCAGCATGGTTCGATTGCGTGGTTTCATTCGGCCCTCAACGCGTCCACCGGATTCATCCGCGCGGCGCGCCAGGCGGGCAGGAAGCCGGAGATGACACCCGTCAACAGCGACACGAGCAACGCGATGGACACCACGAACAGGGACAGCTTTGCCGGCATGACTTTCTGCATCAGGAGCGTCACCGGCCACGCAATCCCGAGCGCAATCAAACCACCGATCACACAAATGCACGCTGCCTCGATCAGGAATTGCAACAGGATCGTGCGGCGTTTTGCCCCGATGGCCTTGCGCACCCCGATCTCGCGGGTGCGCTCGGCCACCGAGACGAACATAATGTTCATAATGCCAATGCCACCCACGAACAGGGACAATCCGGTGATGAACAGTCCGATCCCGGCAATCGTTCCCGCCACCTGATGGAAGAATTCCACGAATTGATCCTGCTGGTTGATGGTGAAATCATCCGGCTGGTCGGGGGCCACGTGTCGGATCCGCCGCACCACCGCGCGGAGTTCCTCCCGTGAATCGTCCAGTTGGGTTACATCCTTCACTTTCACCGCGAGGGTCAGGTCGGGATTGTTGCGAAACCAGGCCGTGAACTGGCGCAGCGGCATGACCACGCGACTGTCCTGGTTGTCACCAAACGCAGACCCCTGTCTTTCGAGCACGCCCACGATTTCAAACGTTCGCGGACCGACACTGATGCGGTTGCCCACCGCCAGTTCGCGCGGAAACAGGTTGGTCGCCACGTCGCTGCCAATCACGCACACCGGCCGGCCGCCCGCCACCTCCGCCGCCGAGAGAAAGCGCCCGTCCGTCACGGTCAGGCCGCTGACCGTGAGATATTGTTCCGTCGTGCCGACAATGTTCACCCGGTCTGACCGGCGGTTTTGATATTTCACCGGGGCTGAGTCGTCCGCAATCGGCGCCACGGCCAGCGCAAAGGGCGACTGCCTGAGTAACGACTGGCACTGCTCCATGGTAACGTCGCGCCGCTGACGCATCTTCAACCATTCCTCATGCGAACGAATCATCCAGCTTTCCCGGCTCACATAGAGCACATCCGCGCCGAGCGTGGAGATGCTGTTCATGAATGACGCGTTCAGGCCCTCGATGGCCGTGCCCATGAGCGTGACGGTAACCACACCGATGACGATTCCCAGCGTCGTGAGGATCGCGCGCATCTTGTTCGCCCGGATGGCGCCCAGCGAAATCTTCAACCCCTCCCGCAGTTCGGTGAAGAAATTCATGGCCGGATGATCTCATCGCTGGCAATCAATCCATCGCGGATGCGCAGGATTCGCCGCGCGTGCCGGGCGATGTCTTCTTCGTGCGTGACCACGATGATGGTGTTGCCGGTGCGGGAAAGCTCCTCAAAGAGCGCCATGATTTCCGTGCCGGTTTTCGAGTCGAGGTTGCCCGTCGGCTCATCCGCCAGAAGCAACGAGGGCTTGTTCACCAGCGCTCGCGCCACTGCCACCCGCTGACGTTGTCCGCCGGAAAGCTCGTTGGGTCGGTGATGCACCCGGTCCGCCAGGCCAACCTGTGCGAGCGCTTCGAGCGCGATGCGCTTGCGTTCATCGGAACTCACGCCGGAGTAAATCAACGGCAGCTCGACGTTGTGAAACGCATTCGACCGCGCCAGCAGATTGAACGTCTGAAAAACGAAACCGATCTCGCGGTTGCGAACTTCGGCGAGGTGGTTGTCGTCCATCTGGCTCACATCGGTGCCGTTAAGTTCATAGGTGCCCGACGTCGGAGAATCGAGGCAGCCCACCAGGTTCATCAGCGTGGATTTGCCCGACCCGGACGGCCCCATGATGGCCACGTATTCGCCACGCTGGATTTCCAACGACACCTCGCGCAACGCATGAACCGTCTCCGTGCCCATCTGATAGCGGCGCGAGATTTTTTGCAGTCGAATAAGGCTCATGCCGCGTTACTTCTTGTCCTTCTCGTCCTTCTCTCCGCCCTTCAGGCCACCGCCGCCCTTGACCACTTTCTTGCCGTCCTCCAGTTCCTTGTTCACCGCTTTGTAGTTGCCGGTGACGATTTCCTGCTCCTCGCTCAGCCCTTCAACAATTTCGTAGTAGTCCGCATCACTCACCCCCAGCTTGACGGGCACTTGTTTGACCTTCTCGGCCTCGACCACGAAAACCACTTCCATCGGCTTCACGGACTCCTTGGATTTCTTTTCGGAAGCGGCCCCATTTGTGCCAGCCAGTGCGACGGTGGTAACAGCAGAATTCGTCGTTGTGACCGGGGTGGAATTGGTGTGCGCGCCGGATGGCGAATTGGTTCCCGAGTTGGCCGGCTTGGGTAGACGCGTCGTCACCGCGGCGATGGGTACCGTCAGCGCGTTCGTCCGGTAACGCGTCTCGATCTCCGTATTGACCGACATGCCGGGCCGGAAATTTTCCTTCTCCGTGATGCGGATGCGCACCTCGAACTTGGTGGCATCCGTGCTCTGCGCGGCCGCGACGCTGGCGCCTTTCGCCGAATTGGCAATCTCCGTCACGGTGCCGCTGAACTTGCGGTCCTTGAACGCGTCCACCTCCAGCCGCGCGCGCTGGCCGGGCTTGATCAACACCACGTCCATCTCACCGATGTCCACGCGCGCCTCCATCTCGTTGAGATCGGCAATCGTCATCACATCCGTGCCCGCCATCGTGGCCGTGCCGACCACGCGTTCGCCGACCTGCGAGTTCAGCTTGCTGATCGTTCCGTCGAGCGGCGAGACAATGGTCGTCTTGCTCAGATCGTCTTCGGCCCGGGCGAGTTGGGCGCGCGACATCTCGATCTGATGCGTGGCGCTCGTCAGTTGCGCCTTCGCGATGGTGAAAGCCGTTTCCATCTCGGTGAATACCGACTCGGAGATTAGCTTGTTCTTGAACAGTTCCTCGTTGCGTTTGAACTCGGCTTCGGCTTTGGCGAGGTTCGCCTCGGAGACGGATTTGCTGGCCATGGCGGAACGATAACTGGCCTCGGCCTGGTTCCGGCTGGCGACGTAGAAATCCGGTTTGATCTTCAAAATCAGATCACCCTTCTTCACGGCCTGGCCTTCCTTCACCGGCAGGTCAATGATTTCACCGCTGACCTCCGGGCTGATCTTCACCTGCAACACCGGCTGAATCTTACCGTTGGCCACGACCAGTTCGGTCAGGTCGCGCCGTTTGACCTTGTCCGTCTGGACGCTGATGGCGTCGTCGCGTTTGCGGAACACCGCGGCGAGGGTCAGCGCCACGAGGACCACGGCGATGATGGTGAAAATAATGAGCTTGCGACGTTTCTTGGGGTTGGCCATGTGATTGATTTTCCCTGAATACAGACACTTCAGGGTGGGAATTGTTTCATGGGAATGTGTGTTTGCTGACTTGGAAGCGTCTCGGCTACAGCGCGAATTGTCCCATGCCAATTGCAATGAAAAACAGAGAAATTGCGACCCAATAGATCAAAAAGTAAACGGTCGCCCGGCCAAAGGATGTTCCCGTGAGCCGTGCCAGCCCCAGGCCCGTCACCGCCACGAACCAGAAGTTAAACCCGTTCACCGCAGCCAGCAGAAAATGCTTCTTGTTGGTGATGTCAAACTCGCTGACCAGCAAGGCCAGACTCGCCGAGGCAAACATCTTCCCAAAAATCACCATCAGCAGCAGTGCCACGATCCCGCCCAGCACGACGATGATACTGGACAGCCCCGCGACCTCGACCGCTTTCATGTACGGAACATCCACCTTCAGAAACCACTTGGCGATCAACCACAACACCAGCGCCCACCAGAACAACTTGACGAAGCTCATGAACACCGCCGAGACCGCACCGATCACTTTCATAATCGGCCCGGTGAATTTTTGCGTCATCTCCATCGCCTGATCGGCCTGCTGCTGGGTCATCTTTCCGGCCTTCACCTGCTGTTCAAAGGCTTTCTCCTGTTGCGCACGCATTTGCCGCTGGATCGCCGGTTGCGAAAACATCACCAGGGTGAAGACGATCCCGAGGACACTGGCAATGAGCGCCGGGACCACCCAGTTGGAAGTTGTCGGGGGTGTCGCCTTGACTTCGTCAAACACCTCGCCTGGCGAGGCGATCACATTCATCAGCTTGGCGGGCAGCGACGTTTCCCGGGTGGCCGGTGTGGGCGGCGGCAATTCCATGTTGGGTGGCGTTTGATCCATATAAAGGCCAAGGACGCTCGAGTTTGTGGGTAATGCTGAATCCAGTTTGGCTGTCCGACATGGATTCGAACCATGACAAAGGCCTCCAAAGGGCCTTGTGCTACCATTACACCATCGGACAAACCGCCATCAAACTAGCCACCCCGCTCCGCCCTGCAAAGCAAAAACCATCCCCCCGCTCGCCGCCGTTGGTGGGTGGGTTGGTGGATGTTGGGTGTTCGATGTTGAATGTTGAATGTTCTCCGCTTTAACCTCCCCTCATGAGTTTGCTCCAACGCACGATTGACGATTCCGTGGCCAGCCTGCGCACCCTGACCGCGCTCGAAGCCCCGCTCAATTGCGCCGCCACCATGGTTTCCCAATGCCTCCGCTCAGGCCACAAACTCCTCGTCTGCGGCAACGGCGGCAGCGCATCGGACGCCACCCATCTCGCGACCGAATTCCTCTGCCGCTTCATGGATGACCGCCGCCCCTATCCCGCCATTTCACTCACCGCCAATGGTGAATACATGACCGCCGTCTGCAACGACTACGGCGCGGACGAAATCTTCGCCCGCCAAGTCTGGGGTTTGGGTCAGAAAGGCGACGTGCTCATCGCCTTCACCACCAGTGGAAAATCCAAGAACGTTCTCCGCGCCCTTGAAGAAGCAAAGCGCGCCAGCATCGAGAGCATCTGCTTTCTCGGTCGCGACGGCGGTTTCACGAAAGGCATCGCCACACTGGACATAATTGTCCCCGGCAATGTGACCGCGCGCATCCAGGAAGCGCACAAACTTTTGTTCCACGTCCTCTGCGAAACCGTCGAGCGCGACCTGCCGCGACAGTAACCGCCCATCTCCTAACTCCTTCCCGCACCAACAAACGCTGGACAGCAGTTTCCGTCCGGCCTACGGTCGGTTTATGGTGAGCACTCTGATTTCCGTATTGATCTTCCTGATTACTCTGACACTTGCGATTGTTTCATTTGCATCGGCTTGGATTGGTATTAGAAAGCACCGGGTATATCTTGGCCCATCGCTGCCGCCTGTAACTCTTGACGCTCGACCCGTGGCGTTTGTTGCATGGTGTTTGTTCTACATTGGGTTTGGGATTTTCTTTTCAGCCATTTCGATTGGCCTGCTCTTGAAGGGATTGATGAATCTATGATCCCCAACAAAGGATAGGCTACAGAGAGACACGAGATTCAGGAGCGACGCGCGCTTCTTGTTCATACCCGGAGTTGCATCAGGGCTACAGCCAATAAATACCAGATTGAGTTCAACCCCAAAACCCAGGCTCGCTTTCAACGAACCAAACGAAGAAGTCATGACGGACACGCTTGTCCGAATCTGGCAACGCACCAGCCTCCGACCCAGCTCGCCCCGTTCACTCTCCGCCAAGACTCTCCCGAAGCGATTCGACCTTGTGCCAGCGATGCTTCGTCAGCGCCGCCGCTGTGCCGAGCGCGAACAAAACGAAACTCCCAATCACCGCCAACACACCCACTGGAGTCGTTTGCGTCTTGATCACGACGAAGTTGAGCGGATGACATAGCGTCACCATTCCCGCGGCGATGGGTATCACCAGGGGCCGCCAGATTTGGAACAGGAATCCGCGTCCCCACCACACCAGCACCATCACGCTCGCCATCACGAGTGGTTGAACAAACCCCACACCCGTTCGCGCCCACACAAACGTCTGCACCACCCACAGCGACGCCATCACCACCCGCACCGCGCCCGCGCCCTGATGTTCGTAGTCCCGCCAGCGCAAGCTGTGCAGCAGGAAGTAAACAAACCCCGCTTGCGCCGCCCAATGCAGATTGTCCGCGTGCCCTTCGCGCAACAGCCCGCCCGCCAGCGCCACCACGATCGCGCCGACAATCGCCAGCTTGGGATTACGCGAGAGCGCCGTGGCGATGGCCAGATATGCCAGCACCGCGCCGCCGATGAGATTCATCCGGTCGAACCCACCCACGACCGGATGCACCACCTCGACCGGCAGCGCGGAAATCATGGACGCCAGCGAAATCATCGTCAGTTGCAACGCGAGCCGGTTGCCGCGCTCGCGCCAGAGCACAATGGCAAACCCAATGAAGTTCAGCAGCGCCAGCACGCAGAAGACGTTACTCCCGACGACCAAAGCCGGAACGAACATCGTCAGGAGTGGTAAAACCAAAATCGCTTTGCGCAACAGTTCGGATGGCGTCGCGACAAAATCTGTGAGCCGCAACCCCAAAGTCCACGCCAGCACCCAGAGCACGGGCGCGAGCAATTCACGGCGCAGCGGGAAATCGTACACGTAGCCGAGCGCGTAGAGATGCACCCCCGTCGCCACAATCCAGAACAGGAAGAGCGTCATCGGAAACCAGCGGCGGACGCGTGTCTCCCGATTGTCAGCTTCCGGGCGTGGCATCAGATTCGCCACCATTGCGAGCGCGGGAAAAACCCAGAACCAAACCGCATCGTTCAGTATCCACGCCGGCTCGGTTTCCAGACCCACGCCCTTCCTGGTTTCCTGAAAATGCCGATACACGATGGGCAGTGCCGTGTTCATCGCCAGCACCGCCGAACCGCATAGCAATGCCCGCCACGACGGCATGAGTTGTCCCGCGCGCAAACGCAACCAGACCGCCCGGCCCACTGCCAGCGCCGCCGCCAGCAAACAAAGTTTCCACGTCGTCTGTTGTTCGATCAACGCCGCCTGGCTCACCAAAATGAACGGCACGATCCACAACATGTTTTCCAGCACCACCAGCAATGTCGCGTCGTACCAAATCCGCCGCGCCACCAGCACCATTGCTGTGCCCGCCAGCAGCAGTTCATACAACTGGAGCGAGGAGAAGTTGAACGTAAGCTGCCCCACCTCCGTCGTGAGAAAATTTGGATCGCAGGAGACACGGTAAACGCCGTAGAGCAACAGCGCCGCACTGGCGAGATAGAACGGATTGCACACAAACAGCCGCTTCAACCAATAGCCGATCGTTCGCTGCGGTGGTCGTGGAATGAACGGTTTGCTGGCGAGCGGTGGAAGGTTTGGATTCGGTTCAGAGAACTCGTTCTGCTCATTCATAACTCCTCCGCTGGGTTTGGTTTTTCGACTCGGCTGTCTGAAACTCATTTAGCATCGCCCGGGCCAATGCGTAATGTGCGTCAATCTGCACACCCACTCTCCCCTTTCGCGGCATCTTCACGCAACCGCGCGTGAGCTTCGCTCAACGGAGCGCCGTCCTCCGATCCGGCGCGTTCGTGCGGGTACCGGTATTTGCGCGCGCCAGCGTCTTGGACTGCGGCAGCCCTCTGCCGCTTTGGAATTCGTGGACTCACGAGGGCGGCAGAGGGCTGCTGCAGTCCAAAACCTATCGGAACAATCCCGCCGTAGTTTTGACTTCGCCTCCCACTTCCCCTAGCCTCGGCTTGTATGAAAATTGTCCGTTTCACCGATGCTGACTTCGCCGACCAACTCCGCGAAGTCACCACGCCCTCCAGCTTGTTCGACCCCGAGATCGAACAACGCACCCGCGCCATCCTCGACGACGTGCAAGCGCGCGGAGACGACGCGTTGGTGGAACTGACCGAGCGTTTCGATGGCGCAACGCTCACTCCGGAACAACTCGCCGTAACCAGCGAAGAACTCCTGGCCGCATCACTGAAAGCAGATTTATCCCTCCGCGCTGTCGTCGCCGAAGCGGAGAAGAACATTGCCAACTTCGCGAAGAAATCCCGGCGCAAGGACTGGCAGACAATAAACTCCCACGGTGCAAAAGTGGGCGAGAAGTTTGATCCGTTCCAGCGCGTCGGCGTTTACGTCCCCGGCGGCACCGCGCCGCTCGTCTCGACGGCGCTCATGACCATCACACTCGCCAAGGTCGCTGGCTGCCAGGACATCGTCGTCTGCACACCGTGTGGCAAGGATGGTTCGATCAATCCGGCGCTGCTGTTCGCGGCGCGGGCGGCGGGTGCGACGGAGATTTATCGCGTCGGTGGCGCGCAGGCGATTGGCGCGATGGCTTACGGCACGAAGACCATTCGCCGCGTGCAAAAGATTTTCGGCCCGGGCAACGCCTACGTCAGCATGGCCAAACGCCTGCTTGTCGGGCGCGTGGCCATAGATCTGCTGGCCGGCCCGAGCGATCTGCTGGTGCTCACCGACGACACCGCCAATCCCAAGTTCGCCGCCGCCGACCTGCTCGCCCAGGCCGAACACGGCTCCGGCCACGAACGCGTCTGGCTCGTCACCACCTCGGCCAAAGTGCTCAAAGCCGTGGAGAAAGAACTCGCGCGACAATCGCCCAAGCTCGCCCGGCGCGAATTCATCCAGCGCGTGCTGGACCGCAATCTCTGGCTGATTCAAGTGAAGACGCCGGCGGACGCCGTAGCGCTCACGAACCAGATTGCTCCCGAGCACTGTGAAGTCATCACGCGCGACGCACGCAAGTTGAGCGGTAAAATCGTCACTGCCGGCGCGATCTTCCTCGGCAATTATTCCCCGACCGCGCTCGGCGATTACGTGGCCGGTCCGAGCCACTGTCTGCCGACCGACGGCGCGGGTGCATCCTTCGCCGGCCTGACCGTGGACCAATTCCAACGCCGCACCAGCCTCGTCGAATACAACAAAGCCTCACTCAAGAGAGCCCTGCCCGCCGTGCAGAAGTTTGCACAGCTGGAAGGCTTGGGGGCGCACGGTCAATCGGCTTTTGCTCGCTTTGATTGAAACACCAGTTATGCCGATCAAGCGCGTTTACGAGATAAACGGAGATGCCTTTTCAACGTTGGAAGAGTTCTACGAAGAGGTGAGCCGGAAGGTTATTCCGGAAGCCTCATGGGGACGCGGGTTGGATGCCTTCAATGACATCTTACGCGGCGGTTTTGGCACGCCCGACGAAGGTTTTGTCTTACGATGGAGTAATTCCGAACTATCCAAACGACGGCTGAACTATAAAGAAACCGTTCGCCAACTTGAACTACGCTTGCAGCGTTGCCATCCGACCAACCGTGATTATGTAGCGGCGGACCTTGGGCGTGCCAAGAAGGGGATGGGGCCAACCGTGTTTGATTGGATCGTGGAGATAATTCAAGATCACGGCGTCGGTGGGGAAGAATCAGAAGACGGTGTGGAACTCGAACTGAAGTGAAATCCTCGCGTGAGAGCGATCCGATTCGAGCGGGATATACTGCGCAAACCTACCGCTACGAACGGTGGCGGGCGATTTCTGCGGGCATCCTCGAATCCGCGGGCGGCACGTTTCTTCTCCTCATCGCGGTGCGCTGGTTTCAAGCTGGCTCGCTCGCCAAAGCGCTGGTCGCCGGCGGTGGCAGTTTCGGTTTGATGCTCGGTCCGTGGCTCGTGGCCCGGGTGGAAAGCTCCGGCTGGCCCGTGGCCAAAGCCGCCTCCCGCATGGCAGTGGTAGGTGCGCTGGGCTTCGTGATCATGGCGCTGTTTCCAGTGCTGCCGGTATTTGTCCTCGGCGCGGTCATCACCATGGCGGCCAGTTCGGCGGCGGTGCCGTTGATGACGCAGATTTACCAGGAGAACTATCCCGCGCGCGAACGGGGCAAATTGTTTTCGCGCACGTTCATGATCCGCATCGCCACGGCGGCGGTGTTCAGCGAGCTGGCCGGACGCTTCCTCGTCAGCAACCTGGAATTCTTCCGCTGGTTGTTGGTGGTGTTCGCGGCGGCATTCGCCCTCGCGAGCTTTTGCCTGGCGCGGGTGCCCTCGCAGGCCCTGGCGGTCTCGGGCGGCACGCATCCGTTCCGCGCCTTGCGCTTCGTGCGCGATGACGCGTTGTTCCGCCGCACGTTGATCATGTGGATGCTCATGGGCTTTGCGAATCTCATGATCATCCCGCTGCGCGTCGAATATCTGGCGAACCCAAAGTATGGCGTGACCTGGGCCGGGCAGACCCTTACGACGGCGCAAATCGCCCTGCTCGTCGGCGTGATTCCCAATCTCGCGCGGCTGGTGATGAGTCCGGTGTGGGGACGGCTGTTCGACCGGATGAATTTCTTCGTGCTGCGCATCGTGCTGAACACCGGCTTCGCGCTGGGCATGTTGTCGTTCTTCGGCGGCTCGCACATTGCCTGGCTGGTCGTGGGCGCGATCATCTACGGCATCTCGAACGCGGGCGGCGACGTGGCGTGGAGTTTGTGGGTGACGAAGTTCGCGCCGCCTGAGCGCGTGGCGGATTACATGAGCGTCCACACCTTCTTCACCGGACTGCGCGGCGTGCTCGCTCCGGTGGTGGCGTTTCAACTCGTCGCCCACTTCTCGCTGTCGGCCATCAGTTGGCTGGGGGCGATTATGATCGTGCTGGCGACGCTGTTGTTGATTCCGGAGATCAAGTTCGGCAAAGGCGCACGCCCGGGCGCGGCACTCACCGAGGAAGTTTCGGAATAAGAATCAGCCGGGTTTGCCCAGCCAGGGCATCACGCGGAGGTGATCGCCGTTCAGGAACTCCTTCAGCAGTTCCAGATTCGTCCGGCTCGCGGCATCGGGTTTGGAGGGATTCACCAGCACCACGCGGGCGCGACGGGCAATCGTGCGCGGCAAGGCTGCCAACACGAGCCGCACCTGATTCACCGCGCCGAGCTTGTTCGGGCAAACGATGATCGGTGTCGCGTTCAGCGCCCGAATCAAATCGCGTGAGTCAAAATCCTCGCCCAGCGGACTGAGCAATCCACCCGCGCCTTCGACGATCACCACTTCAAATTTTTTTGCCACCCGCCCAATGTGGCTCACCACCGCACGGAGCCGCACCCGCTTCTTCTCTTTGCGCGCGGCCAGCACCGGTGCAAGCGCGGCGCGGAAATGCCAGGGGTTCACTTCGTCGAGCGGAACAACTTTTCCAGCGGCGGCCTGCAACAACCGCGCATCGTCGCGTCCGCCGGAGCAGATGGGTTTGAGAGCCACCACGCGCTGACTCTGTTGCCGCAGGAGAATGGCTGCGGTGGCGGCGAAGACGGTTTTGCCCACGCCGGTATCCGTGCCGCTGATAAAGAAAATGCGCGCCGGTTTCATGGCGGGGAACTCGCGACCAGGCGGCCGACGGCAATCCGCTTACTTTTTTTCGTCCCCTTCGAGGGAGGAAATGCCGTTGGCGATAGCAAACTTGGTGAGGCCAGCGACGCTGTGGATGTCCAGCTTGCGCATGATGCGCTCGCGATGCGTCTCGGTGGTGCGCACACCGATGCCGAGGTGCATGGCGATTTCCTTGTTGCTCTTGCCCTCGGCAATGAGCGCCAGGACTTCGCGTTCGCGATCGCTGAGTTTAGCCACGGGCCGGGATTCATCCGCGTCCGTGACGTATTGATTGAGGGCAATCTTGGCGACCGGACCGCTGAAGTAGGCTTCGCCGGAGTGAACGGTTTCGATGGCGCCGACGAGTTCGTCCGTCGGGGCATCCTTGAGCACATAGCCGCGCGCGCCGGCTTTGATGATGCGCAGGACGGAGTCGCGATTGCTCTGCATGGACAGAATGAGGACCTTGGCCTGCGGGGCTTCCTTGCGCAGGGTTTCCGTCACCGCCAAACCGTCCATCTCCGGCATCGAGATGTCCATGAGGACGATGTCCGGCGCGAGCTCCTTGACCAATTTCACCGCTTCATTGCCATTGGCCGCCTCGCCGACAATCTTGAGGTGTTCTTTTGATGACAGGCAGGACAGCAGGCCTTTCCGTACGACCGGATGGTCGTCCACGATGAGGACTTTGATTTTCTTCTTCGATACGCTCATTTTCCCAAGCTCCTGAACTCTCCAGCGCCGCGAAACGTCTATTGGCGTGTTGGCTTAATACCACTCCCCCGGCGGTCAGGCAAGAAATCGTTCCACCGGCCAACGGCAGTGCTTGCCCGGAAACTTGCGCTTTCATTTCGTGGGCCTAAACTCCGCCGAATGCATGACTTTCGTTATGTCGGGAACAAACTTTATTGCGAGGGGGTCTCCGTCGAAACCTTGGCCAAGAAATTCGGCACGCCGCTCTACGTCTATTCGCAGCGCACGCTGACGAACCATTTCCAGAAACTCGATCGGGCCATGGCCCCGGTGGATCACCTGATCTGTTTCGCCATGAAGTCCAACTCGAACCAATCCGTCCTGCGGACCATCGCCAATCTGGGCGGCGGGTTCGACATCGTCAGCGGCGGCGAATTGCAGCGGGTCATTGCCGCGGGCGGCGATCCGAAGAAGTGCGTGTTCGCCGGCGTGGGCAAATCCGAGGCGGAAATTGAATTGGCCCTGTGGCGCGGGGTGTATTCGTTCAACGTCGAGAGTGAACCCGAGTTGCAGCGCATCAACAAAGTCGCAGCACGGTTGAAGAAAATAGCGCCGGTCGCCGTACGGGTGAACCCGAACGTGGACGCGCACACGCACCACAAAATTACCACCGGCACGTACGAGAATAAGTTCGGCATCGCCCTCGAGCAGATCGAAGGCGTCTATGCCCGCGCCAGCAAGCTGAAGAACCTCCGGCTGCGCGGACTCCAAATGCACATCGGCTCGCAGCTCACCGCCGTGTCGCCGTTCGAGCAGGCGGTGGGCAAGGTGATTCCGCTAGCGCAGCGCTTGCAGAAGCGGCACGGCATCGAGTTCTTCAGTATCGGCGGCGGACTGGGCATCGTTTATCAACCGGCCCTGGCCAGCGGGGAGGCGTCATGGTGGCAGAAGGATGGGAAGAAGATTCTCACGCCGGAGAAATACGCCGCGCGCCTCGTGCCGCTGCTCAAGCCGCTCGGCTTGCGCATTCTCATGGAGCCGGGCCGGTTTATTTCCGGCAACGCGGGCATCCTCGTCACGCGCGTCGAATATGTGAAGCGCACGGGCAAAAAGAATTTCGTCATCGTGGACGGCGCGATGAATGACCTGATCCGGCCGGCGTTTTACGATGCTTATCACGAGATCGTCCCGCTCACGCGGAAAGGCGGCGCAACCATTTCATCCGATGTCGTCGGGCCGATTTGCGAATCGGGCGATTACTTCTGCAAAGACCGGCCACTGGCCAAAGTGGGCGAGGGCGATCATCTCGCGCTGCTCAGTGCCGGGGCGTATGGTTTCGTGATGGCGTCGAATTACAACACGCGGTCGCAGGTGGCGGAAGTGTTGGTGAACGGGCGAAAGTTTGCCGTAACGCGCGAACGTCAACCGGTGGCAGACATCTGGGCCGGCGAAACAATTGCGCCCTGGCTCAAGTAAGGTGCGGGCGGCTTCGCTCGCGCCGGAAAGGAAATCATGCCGGAAAAAATTGGTTTCGTCGGAGTCGGTCGCATGGGCGCGAATATGGCGCGGCGGTTGCAGGAATGCGGTTATCCTGTGGCGGCGGTGTTCGACGCGAACCAGGCGGCGGCGCAATCGCTTGCGCAGGAGTTGAGTTGTGTCGCGGCGGAAAACCTCAAGACCGTTACCGCATTGGCCGACGTGATCGTCACGGTCGTCAGCGATGATCTGGCGATGAAGCGCATCTATGTCGGGGGGCTGCTGAATCGATCCCGGGGGAAACTTTTCATCAACTGCGCCACCGTCACGCCGGCCACCCACCGGTGGGTGGAGCAAAAATGCGAGTCCAAAGGCGCGAGTTCGCTCGAGGCCTGCATGGCGTCGAGCATCACGCAGGCGCGGCAGGGCTCGCTCTATCTCATGTGCGGCGGGAAACTGGAAGTCTTCGAGCGCGCCAAACCCATTCTGGAAAAGCTCGGCAGCGCGCTGCGTTACATCGGTTCGGCGGGTAAGGCCGCAGAGGTCAAGGCGCTGGTGAACATGGTCATGAACGCGAACACGGCTGCTCTCGCAGAAGGACTGGGTCTTGGCGCGGCATTGGGTCTTGATCTCGCGATGTTGCGCGAGGTCTTTTCCCAGACCGGCGCGCGCTCGGGCGTTTTACAAACTGACGGCGAAGACATGCAAAACCGCGAGCACTCCTGCTTTTTCTCCGCCGCTCATGCGGCCAAGGACTCTGGCATCGCGCTTAAACTGGCGAAGGAACAGGGTTTGCAGCTTCCGCTGGCCGCAGCGACCAAGAAGCAATACGACCGCATGATCAAGGAAGGTTTTGGCGAACTCGACAAGTCAGGCATTGCGGAACTGACTTTCAAGGGACGCGGCCGGACGGCATGACATGTTGACGCGCATGGGCCGGAAATCTGTCACGACAATCCCGCCTGTTCTGCGCCAGGTCGTGAACCTCTGGACGCTCGTCTGGCATCCCACCAGGAATCGCGAGTGGACGCTGGAACGCAAACTCCGCGCGGTGAAGGACGCCGGCTTCGATGGCTTCACCACGCAACTGACACCCCAACACAAGAAGCTGGGAGACAAACTGGGATTGATCCGCGTGGGCTATTTTGCATCCAGTGAGGCACACAAGTTCGGCGCGCTGTTACATTCACAAAAAGAGGCCGGCGCCTTGCATGTGAATGTTCAACTGGGAAATCACGACACGCCGACGGCAACGGCACTGCGCCTGGCGCGCAGGTTGATCGACGAAAGCCGCAAGCTCGGCCTGGAAACCGCCATCGAGGTGCATCGCGACACTTGCACCGAAACGCCCGAGAAAACCTACGCGCTCGCCGACGCCTACGAAAAGGCCACCGGCGAATTGATTCCGTTCGTATGGGATTACTCGCACCTCGCCGTCGTCAAACATCTGCTCCCGCCGTTCTGGCCCCGACTGGGTCAACGCCCGGACTTGATCCAGCGTGCGCAGCAATTCCACTTTCGACCTTTCAATGGTCATCACTGCCAGGTCCCGGTCACAAACGGGCGCGGCGAACTGACCCCGGAGTTTCTTGACTACGTTCCGTTCATGGAAAAGGTCATGGAAACCTGGCTCGCCACCGCTACTCCGGGTCGCGAGTTGATTGCCGTACCGGAGCTCGGCCCTTTGTGGATGGGCTACAACCTCTCGGCGTTCCCGCGCAGTTGGGACGACGCCTGTGTGTTGCGCCGGGAAATCGAGAAATGCTGGCGGCGTGTGGTAATCCGCGTTTTCTCCGGCTGAGTTTTGCGACCGGCCTTTGACGAATCTGCCCAAACAAAACGGCCCGCCAATTCGCATTGGCGAGCCGCGAAAGATTACAATTCGGTCACTGCCGGCTCAAGCCTGCCGGCGACGCATGGCCGCGAACGCCAAACCACCAAGACCCAACAAGGCCAGGGAGGAGGGTTCGGGCACAGCGCTGAATGAGACGTCGTCCACGAAGACGTTGCCGTTGCCCAAGGGATTGGTGGAGAAACTTTGAATGGCGTAAACCACGCGGGCGGTGTCTGCCCCGGCTGGAACCAAACCGGCCAGGTTGAAAGCTGAATAAGCCGCACCCGGAACTGGCGTCGCATTTGGCGTGCGTGAAACCTCGGTGTTGCTGATCGAATTGCGCCATTCAATGCGGATTTCCACCCCCAAGTCCAACGGATTGGAAGTTGTCGCGTGCCATCCGTCGAGGCTGAAAGACATCCCCGCAGCAAGGCCCGGCACATCTTGAAAAGCACCGGCAAACGTATTGACCGTGTTATTGATTGATAGCCCGAGACTTTGGGCGCCCGTGCGGGGAAGCAGCGCGCTGTTGAGGGCAGAAGCGCCACCGCCGCTAAAGCCTTCCCAAAATCCAACGAACGGCGCACCATCGGAAGTGATCGGATCCTCAAAACCAGGATTAACGAGCATGTTCACAACAGCAGGTGACGTGGTAAGCGAGACGAGTAAAATGGATGTTGCTGCAAGGAGTTTCATGACGCGACTTTGTCACCCGATTTTGAATGCGTCAACATTTTCCTGACCCGCAAAATTACGGACCACTGAATGGACATCGGCTTGCCGGGCGGACCTCGTCACATCGTCAATCAAACCAGTCCCTGCAAAACAGCGGCAGGAGAAACGGACAACTACTGGAAGGCGATTGTCAGCAACAGCGGCGAGGAAAGCGCGTGCGGCTGGTGCAAAGACCGCTGGGGCATCTCCGGGCAAATCACGCCCCGCGTGTTGACCGACGCGATGGCCGCCCGCGCTGAAGCCAAACGCGCCTGCGCCGCAATGATGGACATGGGCAAGATCGACATCGCCAAAATCGAGGCCGCACGGCGAGGGTGGTGGGAACGACGGCAGTGCAGTTGTGGCGAGTGTTGATTGACGGATGGGATGGTTGCGAGCGGAACGGTTTGGCGGAGTCAGGGTTTGCTTCAGGTGGGTCGCGTGCAAAAATGGTGCATTCTATGAAACCCGTGCGCTGTCGGATTCGATTTCTTTGCCGCCTTTTGCTTTTGGGAGTGCTGACAGGGTCGTGGCCGGCGGCGGCACAAAACTGGGCGAAGATTTACACCATCGGCCGGCTGGACAAGATCGCGTGTTCGGGTGATGGCACGAAATTGATGGTTTTTCAGAGGGAATTCGACGCCTGCGTCTCCTCCAATTCGGGCGCGACCTGGACCGAGCTTGCGAAGCCCAATAGTCAATACTGGCTGTCTGCCGGGTTGTCGCAGGATGGCAATTTACTGGTCGCGACCTTGCGACGCGGTGGCGAACCGACCGTCTATACTTCCACCAACCTCGGTGCTACTTGGATTCCGGGCGACGCGCCCACCAATTTGAATTGGACCTTCGTCAGTTGTTCAGCCGATGGCAGCCGCATGACGATTGGCGGTTACACCTACACGATTCACGGGAATATCCCGGCGCCCATCTACGCTTCAACCAATTCGGGAGTCAATTGGACGCCGATCGCGGACAGCGGCGTCGCTTATTGTTCCGGAGATGGGACGAAACTATTCCAAGTGGACGCCTCCGGGATTTTCAAGGTGTCATCAAACTTCGGGGGAAGCTGGATGCCGACGTTGACCAACGCGAGCGGGCTGGCGGCCTGTTCGCACGATGGCGCGACGGTCTATGCCGGAGCGAGCACCAACGGGACGGATGTGATCTACGTCTCCCATGATTCAGGTTTCAACTGGACGCCGGCGGGAACGCCGGCCGGAGTTTATCTTTATCCGCAGGCCTGCACCGCGGATGGCGTAAAGGTTTTTGCGTCGGGCAATGACGGCAACGTCTATTCCTCGACCGATTCAGCCGCAACGTGGACCTCGAATTCCATACCTCTGCCAGCGCAAGGCATCGCCTGTTCCAGCGATGCCGCCAGCGTTTACGCGTTTTTCAACGTCGGCGACCCGGATTCTGGCTTTACCGGCAACGTCTTCACGCCACAACCCGCGCGCCTCTCCATCGCGCCGGCGGGCACGAATGTGATTTTGTCGTGGCCGACAAATTATCTCGCCGCTTTCCAGTTGGAAGCAAACGCCGACACGGCCTCCGCCCTTTGGACCAACGTAACCGCGACCCCCGAGATTGTAGGAGATCATTTTCAGGTGACCAATTCGACCGCCGGCGGGGCCACTTTCTTCCGGCTGAAATCCCCGTGAACCAAATGGCCTCAACGCTATCCGTCCGCCGGATTTGAAGAAAATCGCCTCAGTAATGACGGACGGGCGATTGGTGCAAAGACCGCTGGGGCATCTCCTGGCAAATCACGCCGCGCGTGTTGATGGACGCGCTGGCCGCCGGCGGCGCTGAAGCCAAACGCGCCTTCGCCGTGATGATGGACATGGGCAAGATCGACATCCCCAAGATCGAGGCCGCGCGGCGGGGGGTGATGTGATTCTCAGATGGAGCGCGACTGTGTCCGCAGGATCAGTCGCAGCGCGGGGCGGATGGGGAGGTGCTGGAATAACCCTGACGCGTTGGTGAATGCGGACGTGCTGCGGCTGGGCTTCGCCACAGCCGCGCTCCGAGAAAAGCCCCGGCGGGGCGACATCTTTGTAGTTCAAAACGCGAAGACAGATTCAAGCTCCGTCAGGAGCGGCATTGGTGGCCGTCCGCAAGGACCGCCCCGACGGGGCTTGGGGATTTTTTGTGGGCGATGTTTCTACAAAGATTTCGCTCCTGGCGGAGCTGAAGCCAAACGCGCTTTCACTGCGATGATGGACATGGGCAAGATCGACGTCGCCAAAATCGAGGCCGCCCGACGTGGGTGATGGGAACAACGGCCCAACGTTGCGGCAACGTCGCTACGTTGGGTTACGAATCAAATGAATCGAACAAACTCAACAAGGTGATTTGCAGACAGCGACGAGAGCTACCGGCTTGCGAGTAACTCCGGGTTTTGAAAAAGTCGAGCGAATTGGACTATTTGCCTTTGGAACGCAGCCGCAATTCCAAATCTTTGGGAGCAACAAAAACCAAAACCCGTCCAGATTTCCGCTGTTCGAGCAGTTTTAATTTGGCGAGACTCAATAAATCCGTCCGGGCAGTTTGATAAACAACCGATTGGCGTGCTCCATGTCCGGCGATAGTGTAAACGAATCCGGGATGACGAACTGCATGTGAAATCAGCGACTGTTGCCGATGATTCAATTCAGGATGTTTCTGTAGAGCATCTAGACACACACGCGTTTCGGAAGATTTGCGCGCGACGTAATCGTGAAGTTCCTTCAAAGAGCGGCGTATGACCTCGGCCTGATGGATGATGAAATACGTCAGATCGTTCTCATCCGTTTCAGTGTGCAGGAAGGCCGTGCCGTACTGAACCGGGGCTTTGCGCAAGAACTGAGAAATGGAAATAAACTCAAACAGCCAGTAACCAGAATGAAGCATTTGCCAGTAAAATAGCGCGCGGGCAGTTCGTCCGTTGCCATCCACGAACGGGTGGTCGTAAGCAAGCCAGAAGTGCAGGATGATCCCGCGAATCACAGGATGAACGAAGAAATCCGGTGTCTTGCCGTTGGCAAAATCACACATCGCCTCTAGACGCGCGGATAACTCTGCGGCTGGCGGCGGCGTGTGAAACACTGTTCCTTCAACGTCTGAAACATTTATGTTCTCGTCTGCGCGTCGGAAGCGCCCTGCGCCGTCGGGAATGTCGATCGCGTCCTCCGAAATCTCTCGATGAATTTGAAACACCATGTCCGGCGTGAGTGGCTTGTCACGCAAATCTAGAATTCGGCGCATCGTCACGTAGTTGTTGACAATCATGCGTTCGCTTCGGTCACGAGGCTTCCGTCCTTCGGCGAGCATCTTTTTTGCAACTTCGCGTGTCGTCGCCGCGCCCTCAAGTTGGCTGGAAGTTATAGCTTCCTCCATCAGCGAACGCACCACGTAGCGATCCCGGTGTTCGGCACTTGTCACCTGCTCGGGAATTTCAACAAACGTCCCGCCGCCGCGATCAATTTGATGAAGAAGATCTGTCACCAAATCTGGCACGCAAAATCGGAAATTGTTACCAGCTGTATCCACTAAGGGAATTGGCCGGCTTCCGGCTTGTCGGTGAAATTTTAACGCCATCCACCACTCTTCATGAGTCACCCCCCCGGGTGGCTTGCGATACTTAAGTTCGTCCCAATGTTGATAGCGACCGTCCGTGGTCGGGCTGTGGATAGCCCGAATAATCTCCAGCAATCTGTCTGGCTTTTGCAGATTGCCCATCAGCTTCCAGTATGACGGCGGTATCTCTGGTTTTCGCACGGTTCAATTACTAACAAACTACTAATTTATTTTCAATTAGTAATTCATTAGGAGTTCATAAAATCTTGTCTAAAACGCTATTTGTAGTGGCTAAGCAAATCATGACCACAATTTGTGAGTGACGACAAACCAAGTTAAAGTTTGAAAATCTTTTCCACCTTCGCCTTCACACTTTCATCCATCTTGATGAGCGGTGGCCAGGGGCGTTTGAAACCTTCGCCCGGCAATTTCTTCGTCGCGTCGAAGCCGAGTTTGCTGCCAATGGCGATTTCGCTCGTCGCGTGGTCGAGCACGTCGGCCGGGCCTTTGGTGAAGATGCTGTCGCGCTGCGGGTCGGTGTTGGCGGTGAGATGGAACAGCACTTCGCTCGTGTTGTGCACGTCCACCTCAGCGTCCACCACCACGATGTATTTGGTGAACATCATTTGCCCCATGCCCCAGAGGCCGTGCATGATCTTGTAGGCTTGCATCGGGTAGGTCTTCTTGATGCTGACGAAAACGAGGTTGTGGAACACGCCTTCCGCCGGCAGCGCGATATCCACGATCTCGGGGAAGTTCATCTTGAAGACGGGCAGGAACAATTTCACGCTCGCCGCACCCATGTAAAAATCTTCCATCGGCGGGATGCCGACGATGGTGGCGGGATACACGGCGTCTTTGCGATGCGTGATGGCGGTGACGTGGAAGACGGGATACGGCTCGGGCAACGTGTAGTAGCCGGTGTGATCGCCGAACGGGCCTTCCTCGCGCAGCGGTTCGGTGGGGTCGATGTAGCCTTCGATGACGAAGTCGGCGTTGGCGGGAACTTCGAGGTCGTTGGTCTCGCACTTCACGAGTTCGACGGATTTCTTGCGCAGATAACCAGCGAGGAGGAATTCATCCAGGCCATCCGG
Organism: Limisphaerales bacterium; assembly: GCA_044225555.1. Classification (GTDB taxonomy): domain Bacteria; phylum Verrucomicrobiota; class Verrucomicrobiia; order Limisphaerales; family JADLHS01; genus JADLHS01. The sequence goes on from JBGAIM010000001.1 coordinate 543,052, forward strand.
CAACGGTGCGGTGGCGGCGAAGGGAAACATCGGATCGCCCCCGATGAAAATGCTGACGGGCATGCGCTCGCCCTTCTCGTAGTAACGACGGCCATGGCGCGCGGCGACTTTCTGCAATTGCCAGTGCATCCCGGTGGTTTTGTCGTCGTAAATCTGGATGCGATACATGCCGACGTTGCGCTCGCCGGTGTCGGGATCTTTGGTGACGACGCAGGGCAGCGTGATGAAGCGTCCGCCGTCCAACGGCCAGCAACGGAGGATGGGCAGGTTGAGCAGGGTTGCTGGTTGCAGGTTGAAAGTTGCAGGTTGATTTACGTCCGGCGCGCTCGGCCAACTCTTCACGGAGGCCGGGGCGTCGTAGCGATGGATGACCTCCTTGCACGAGCCGCTTTTCACGACCTTTGGCTTGGCGTGGCGCAGATCCAACGCGAGCGAGAGGAGCTTGATGGCTTCCTTCATCGAGGTCGGCGGCTTAGCTTTCATCAGCGCGCCGAGTTCGTTGGCCACTTCGTCCACGGAATTCGCGCCCATGCTCATGGCCATGCGTTTCCACGAGCCCATGGTGTTGATGGCGACGGGAAACGGCGAGACGACTCCGTTGATGGTGGGCTGCTCGAACAGCAGCGCCTTGCCGCCGCCGGGTTGCTTCATCTCGCGGTCGGCAATCTCGGTGATTTCGAGCTCGGTGGCGACGGGTTGGGAAATGCGTTTGAGTTCGCCCGCCTGTTCGAGCGTGTTCAGGAAATCGCGGAAGGAGTCGAAAGCCATGCGCGGAAGCTAGCAGAGCATTTTCCAGTCGAAACGCCAAAAGTCATCGGGGGCTCAAGGTTGCGTGAGGCTCACGCGAAATGCGTGAAAATACCGCGTAACCAGCGGCGCACGGCGCGTGAATCACTCGTTTTTCCCCAGAAAACCGGCATGGCATTGCCGGTGCTAAAAAATGTTTTGAAATCGGGTTGACTCTACAAGCGTGTCAAATAAAGTGCGCAAACTGTTTACCCAAAAAGTAAAAAACCAAAACGCAAAGATTATGAAAAACATCCGCAAACAACTCCGGGCATTCACGCTCATCGAGCTGCTCGTCGTGATCGCGATCATCGCGATTCTCGCGGCGATGCTGCTTCCGGCGCTGGCCAAGGCGAAAGCCAAGGCGCAACGTATCAGCTGCACCAACAACCTTAAGCAAGATGGTCTCGCCTTCCGTCAGTGGGCGATTGATAACGGCGACAAGTATCCCATGACGGTCGCTTCGGCTCAAGGTGGCCCGTGGGGTCCGAGTCCGGCTGGACAGGCCGGCACGATCGCGAGCGGATTCAGTTCCGGTGCCGCCGGCACTTGGGGTCAGTACATGTGGCAGGCCTTTGCGGTCATGTCCAATGAACTGAACACCCCGAAGATTCTCGCCTGCCCGGCGGAATACGACAGCGGCCGCGTAGTTGCGACCACGTTTGCGACCAGCGTTCCGGTTGGCCAGACGGGCACGGCCTTCAACATGCGCAGCAACGTGAGCTACTTCATCGGAGTGGACGCTGATGAAACCCAGCCGCAAATGATGCTCACCGGCGATCATGCGATGGGACCTGGAACGGTGAACAACAACAGCGCGGCGGCGACGTCTGGATTCGGCAACATTTACGCTGCGAATACGCCAAATACAGCCAATTCAACTGCAACCAATGGTTGGGCGGCTTGGATGGATAATTCCCAACACGGCAAGCAAGGTAACGTGGGTCTGTCCGACGGCAGCGTGCAGGGCTTCAGCATCAGCAAGCTGCGCGAAGGTTTCAAGAACACGGGCGACATCAACAACAACCGCTTGTTGTTCCCGTAAGCATCGAATCGGTTTAGGTATTTAGACACGAACGAGGCATCCGCAAGGATGCCTCGTTTGTTTTCTGGAAGCGGCGGTCAGCCTGAGTGGTGGGAGTTCTCGCGCCGCGAGAATTCCGCCCGGGTAGTATTGGGTGGAACAAATGCTCGGTGAGCGTGAAGCGCAAAGCCGGGGCGGGAGTCGTTCCCAGACCGCCACTAGCAGTCACAATCAGCGCCGGCGGCGGCGGCCTGGGGCAAAATGGTAGCCGCCGTGAACCCGGACTGCGCGGGCGCTGCCGGTGTAGCCGCCGGTCTGACCGGGTTTGTCGGCTTCGAACAAAGCGGTGTAGGTGTAATTGAAATTCTCCAGCTTCACCCGCTGAATCTTCTGACTGATGAAGCGTTCAATCGCGAAAACGTGATTGGAGTCCTCCGCGACCATGAGCGTAAAGGCGTCGCCCGAAGCTTCGGCCCGGCCGGTGCGACCGATGCGATGGATATAATCTTCCGGATGATGCGGCACGTCGTAGTTGATGACGTGGCTCACATTGCTGATGTCCAGTCCGCGTGCGGCAATGTCCGTGGCTACCAGCACCTCGAAGCGTCCGTCGCGAAAGCCGCGCAAGGCCTGCTCGCGTTCACTCTGCGTGCGGTTGGAGTGCAGCACCGCCACGGCGTGATTGCTGCGTTTGAGCAACTGCGCCACGCGATCGGCGCCATGCTTGGTCCGGCAAAAGATGATGACGGATTCGTAGTGAACGCGGTCCAGCAGCGCGAGCAGCAAATCGGTTTTTTGCGTATCGGAAACAGGGTAGATGACATGTTTGACGGTTTCGGCGGGCGTGCGGCGGGCGCCGATTTCCACTGTTTCCGGATTATGCATCGCCCACTGAATGAGAGTTTCAATCGCGGGCGGAATTGTGGCGGAGAACAAGGAAGTTTGCCGCTGACGCGGGCATTTTTCGAGAATCCGGCGCACGTCGGGGAGGAAACCCATGTCCAACATGCGGTCGGCCTCGTCGAGCACGAGATGTTGCACCCGGTCGAGCTTGCAATTGCCTTGCTGCAAATGATCGAGCAAGCGGCCCGGCGTTGCGACGAGAATATCCACGCCGTTGCGGAGGGCATCGTTTTGTTTGCCATAGCCGACACCGCCGAAGATGACCGCCACGCGCAGATTCGTGAAACGGGCGAAATCGCGGACGGCAGTTTCGACCTGGGCAGCCAGTTCGCGGGTTGGTTCCAAGACGAGCAAGCGCGGTTGAGGCTCGTGCTTATCCATTTTCGACAGAATCGGGAGGGCGAACGCCGCCGTTTTGCCCGTGCCGGTTTGCGCGCTGCCGATCACGTCCCGTCCGGCCATGATCAGGGGAATGGCGCGAAGCTGAATGGGGGTGGGATCCACATAACCCATCGCTTTCACGCCGTCCAGCACTGCTGGCGACAAACCCAATTTAGTAAACGGCATGTGTGCATTGTGGGGTGACAAACGGCAAATGTCGAAGCGGAAGTTGCGTCGGGCGGCGCTCGACAAAACCCCGTCAGACCATCATCCTCGCGCCAATGGCATTCGATTCCGATGCGCCGCTGGATCAACTCTGGAAGGAGTATGCCCGGGTGTTCCACGATTTCGACGACCTGACCCTCGGCCGCTGGCTGGCGCAAACGTTGGGACAACTTGAAGGCAAATCCTGGCGGCTCTCGCATCCGCTGGTGGGCGCGTACCGGTTGGGTGCCCAACTTGGACATGAACGTCAGATCTGGCACAAGCGCCTGGCAACCCCGCCGGCGGCTTACGCGGAGTCACCTTGCTGCCGCGCGCCCCTGTTGCCGCTGTTGACGCGCGATGTGCGGGAGTCCGGCCTGATCTGCCAGCATTGCAGTGAAACGCTCGTGCCTTTTGACGAAATCCCCGCCGAAGTCTCAACTCCCCTCGGAGAGTGGGCCGCGCAATATGAACCGGTTCACGCCGTTGCCCATTGGGATGACCGGCAGCGCAAGAGCGCCGGCAGTTACGACCGCGCTTACGAGAATGCCGCCCAGCAGGCCGAGCGTTTGCTCGCCCGGGCCGGGCACGAGCTCGCGCCCAAACTTCTCGACCATTTTCCCGCAGTTGTTTGGGAGGATCAGGACGAGTGTCTGGAAGTCCGCCCCGAGGACGTCCGGCCTTGAGCGGGAGCGAATGCCCGGTTGCGCCAGATTTGACTGCCCTTTCGCAAGCCGAGGATTCGAGGTTGAGCGAACCGCAGCTTCGGCCCATACTCCATCCATGAAACGGCTGATCAAATGGCTGTTCATCCTGCTGCTGGTTGCGGTGGGCCTCGTCGTGGGCCTGTTGCTTTCCAAGGATGCCATTCTCAAGGCGGCAGTTGAACAGCAGATTCGCGCGCAGACCGGCATGGACGCGCGAATTGGCCGGCTTTCGCTCGGCCTGCTTTCGCCGGTGGTCAACATCGAGAATCTGACGCTCCGCAACACGCCGGAGTTCGGCGGCACGCCCTTCCTGGACATTCGCGAATTGTATCTGGAATACGATCGGGATGCCTTGGCTCAGCGCAAACTCAAGATCACCCTGCTGCGCCTCAACCTGGAGGAGCTTACCGTGGTGCGAAACTCCACCGGCACGACCAACATCTCGACGCTCAAAGGCCAACCGCCTGCAAACCCGGCTAAACTGGCAGGCGACGTAGAGTTCCGGGGTGTGGATGTCATGAATCTCTCGCTCGGAAAAATTCAGCTCATTGACTTGAAGGAACCGCGCAACAATCGCATCCGCAACGTCAACCTGCAGAACCAGGTTTTTCACAATGTCAGGACCCCGGGCGATCTTTACGGTGTGCTGGTGCTGCTTTGGATGCGCAGTGGCGGCAGCGGCTTCATCAGCACCGTGCAATAGCATTGCCTGCGACCAGCCGCACTCCTTGCCAACGTAACTCCCAACCTAAAAGACTATTTGACTTCAAACCTAGTTCCTTGTATAGCAAGGTAGCTTGCAATATGAGATCGGTTGCTGTCGCACGAAATCTTTGGGGTGTCCTCCGGGTCTGGCCGCGGATCGGGCGGAACTTTTTTGAGTTGGGATGGGCAGTAATCTGCCCGCCCCTGTTGGCGATGCTAACGGTTACAATCACCAACTTCTACCTGGAGAATTCGCCGCGTGAAAGTTCCGACCCGACCGCGACCCACTTGCTGTTTCCGCTCATGGTTGGGGGTATGGCGGTCCTTTTGGCCACGGTCTATTTCAATTGCCGCGCCGCGGGGGCGCCAGGTGCAGAGCGTCCCCGCATTCAAGGGATGCTCGGAATTTCCACCGCAATAACCCTGACCGTTCTGGCTGTGGCAGTGACGGGCCAGGCGGAGCGCCGGCAGGTATCTCAAGCGTCCGAACTCGTCATCTTTCTCTGCCTGCCGGTCCTGTTCGTGTGCGCGGGTTTGTTGTGGCATGCCGCCGCAATCATCAAGGGCCCGTTTCACCGGGCGCTGATGTTGATAGGATTTCTCACGGTGACTGCGCTGGTGGAACTGTGGTGTGACACCAAAGCCAACCGGTATCCGGACGAGCGCCTGTTCATGTTGAATTCCCTGCTGATTGCCCTGGCGTTTGCGATTCAACTTTCCGCCTGGTGCGCCAAGGAGTTTGGTCGGCGCCAAGAAAGGACTGCGCATGAGTGATTATTTTGACAACTGGACGGTGCAGGCGCGCAAGGGGCTACTCGACATGTGCATCTTGCGCGTGCTCGCCGAGCGTGAGTACTACGGTTACGAACTGGTGAAAACGTTGGTGGATGTGCCGGGCCTGGGTTTGACCGAGGGGACTCTCTATCCGCTGCTGTCGCGACTGCGGGTGCAAGGGCTGGTGAACACGCGACTCGAGGAATCGTCCGAAGGCCCGGCCCGGAAGTATTATGCGCTCACGCGGGACGGACGCCAGGCGCTCGAGCAAATGGAGAAATACATGGATACTCTCAACGCAGGCTCGCGCAGTTTGCGCAAGAAAGGAGATCGATCATGAAGCAGCAATGGACGGACGCAGCCAGAGCGGAATTGGAGAAGTACTTCGCCCGGGTGCGCCCGACGCTCCAGGCGACCGGGGCCGATGCCGATGAAGTCATTGATGATCTTCGCCGTCACCTTGATGCGGAAGTGCAGTCGGCCAGACTGCCGGTCGTGACCGAGGAGGACGTGCGCCGCTTGCTGACGCGAATTGGAGCACCGCAACCGGGACAGGAATCGCCGGCTCCTCCAACGACAAAAAGTCCTGCCGCGCCGATTTGCACGCCGGTCGCTCCCAAAGGTGGTGTGATCCTTCTGGTGTTGGGGGTCTTGTTGCCGGGGACGACGTTGGTCCTGGAGTTTCTCACCAGCATGTGCGCCGGCGCGTTCTTTGATCCGATTCCGAGCCTCTGGCATGGGTTGCTCGTGGCATTGGTACCGGTGGCAAATCTGCTGGTCTGGATGGCCTTGCAACGCAATAGCGCACGGCATCGAGATTGGTTGGGCTGGGCTAACGGAGCGGCGATCGGTGTGGCCATTTTTTACTCGCTCATTTTTGCGCCATTGATGTTGCCCGGGCTCATCGGCGTGATTTTCTTCGGCTTCGGGCTGTTGCCATTGTCGCCCAGCCTTTCATTGGTGGCAGCGCTGTTCTTGCGGAGGAAGCTGCAACAACTCGGCGGCAACGCGACCGCGAAACTGCCCGGGTGCTGGCGGGGCATGGCGCTGGCATGGCTCGCGTTGCTGGTGATGCAAGCTCCGGGAATCGTGACGCGGGTGGCCATGCAAAAAGCGGCCAGCGGCGAGACGGAGGAACAGTTGACCGGCATTCGCTGGCTGCGGGCTGTGGGGAGCGAGGAGGCGCTGCTGCGCGCTTGTTACGGTTATACTGCCCGCGCACAAAACAGCGACCTCTTGGGCTGGCTCATTGCGGGCGAAAATCGGGTTTCGCCGGAGCAAGCACGCGAGATGTACTTCCGCGTTACTGGCCGGCCGTTTAACACCGTTCCCGCGCCCAACGTACGAACCGGGCGCGGCGAATGGGCGGAACTCAATGAGTGGACGTGGGACGGAGAGCAAGGGAGCGAGAACGTCGGGGGCCGGCTCAAGGGACTTTTCCTGCACAGCTCGCGACTCGACACCACAATCAATACGGATGCCGCGTGGAGTTATACCGAGTGGACCATGGAATTCCGCAATGACTCGCGCCAGCAACGCGAGGCGCGGGCGCAAATCCTCCTGCCGCCGGGCGGCATCGTTTCGCGGCTGACCCTCTGGGTCAACGGCGAAGAGCGAGAAGCGGCTTTTGCCGGGCGCTCGCAAACGCGCGAGGCCTACCAAAAAATTGCCATTCAACAGCGCCGGGACCCTGTGCTGGTTACCACGTCCGGGCCCGACCGCGTGATGATGCAGTGCTTCCCAGTGCCGCCAGATGGCGGCGTGATGAAAATCCGGTTTGGGATTACCGCGCCATTACATTTGGAGAGCGCCGCCGAAGGTGTGGTGCGAATGCCCGTTTGGTTGGAGCGCAACTTCACCGTGCGCAAAGGATTCACGCACGCCGTCTGGGCACAGGCGCCGGACGGATTGAAGTCCGATTGCGCTCAGCTCGCGCTCGAACCTTCCAACGGCGGTCAGGTAGCCTTGCGCGGCCAGGTGGAGGATATGGCGCTGGCCACACCCAAGGCGCTCTTGCGGGTCAAACGCGATGCGACCAGACGTTTTGCCTGGACCAAGGACACGCGCAGTCCGGGCGATCGCTTCATCCGCCAAGCTATTACCGAAGAGTCGCCCACCGCTCCGGCCCACGTGATCTTCGTTGTTGATGGCTCGGTCGGGATGAAGTCGCACTGGCAGGAAATCGCAGAAGCCCTCGGCAAGGTTCCCAGCACCGTAGAGAAAACCATTCTCGTCGCGTCCGATCAGGTCGAGACTGTGAAGGAGCCGGCGGCCCTGGCTCGAATCAGTCCGCTTGGCGGGCAGGACAATCTACCAGCACTGTTGCACGCCTGGAATCTCGGGGCGCAAAAGACAAACAGCGTTATCGTGTGGGTGCATGGACCGCAGCCGATGAAATTGCAATCAACGGAAGCATTGCTTCAAGCGGTCGAACGCACGGCAGTGCCACCGAAGCTTTACGAAATTCAAACCACCCCGGGCCCGGATCGGATCATTGAGAACCTCGATGGCGTTCGCTCGCTGAAACCAGTGTTACGAACTGGAAGTTTGTCCGAGGACCTTGCCCGATTGATTGCTTCGCTCCAAGGAATCACGAGGACGTGGAGACTTGAGCGTGAGGTGGTTGAATCACAACGCGCCGCCGAAGCGGATGGCGCGGTCGAAACCTCGTTGCAGCTTGCCCGACTCTGGGCCAATGACGCCATCGGGCGGATGAAGGCTAAACGTGAGATTGAACCAGCCACCAAAATGGCCGGCCTGTTCCAACTGGTCACACCGGTCAGTGGCGCCGTGGTGCTGGAGACGCAACAACAATATGCGCAGACCGGACTCACGCCCGTTGAAGTTCAGACTGTGCCGTCTATTCCTGAGCCGAGCATCGGCGCGCTGGTTTTAGTCGGGCTGGGCCTCTTGCACATCGCTCGCCGCAAGCTGTCGCCGCAACCCGCCGTCAAATCTTCACCTTGAACTTCTCGCCCTTTTTGACCGATTGCACAAAGGCGGCGAGGAGCTGCGGAATTTTCTCGAGGTCTTTGAGGCTCACAACCTCGACTGGTGAATGCATGTAGCGGTTGGGCAGGCTGATCAGCGCGCTGGCGATCCCGCCACGCGTCCAGAAGATCACGTCCGTGTCCGTGCCGCTGGTGGAGGACATCGCCTCGTGCTGGAGTGGAATTTTCTTCGCCCTCGCCACGGCCTCGATACGGGCGACGACTTCGGGATGGTTGCAGCCGCCATGCGTGATGGCGGGGCCGCCGCCAATTTTCACGTCGCCATGCTGGGGCTTGCTGACCGTCGGATAATCCGTCGCATGGGTTACATCCACTACCAGCGCCACGTCGGGTTTGAGCGAATAGGCAATTTGTCGCGCCCCGAGCAGCCCGACTTCCTCCTGCACATTCGACACGGCGCAAACCTCTGCGCGCAGCTTCGTCCTGGATTCAGTCAATAGCCGCAAGGCTTCCGCCACGGCGAAGGTCCCGATGCGATTGTCGAACGCGCGGGCCACCGCGAGGTCGCCGCGGAGAATGTCGAATTCATCAACGAGGGTGATGGGGTCACCGATGCGAACGAGTTTTTCGGCATCCGCGCGCGTGCTGACGCCGATATCAATGAAGAGGTCGTGGATCTTCGGTGGTCGCGGTTCTCCTTCCTGCTTCATCAAGTGGGGCGCGACGTTCCCCACCACCCCTTTCACCGGGCCGCGGCGCGTGTGGATGACGATGCGCTGTGCCTTCGTAATGGCTGCATCCACGCCACCCATTTTGCGGACGTAAAGGTAGCCGTGGTCGTCAATGTAGTTCACGGCCATCGCGATTTCGTCGGCGTGGCCGGCGAGCATGATGCGGGGTGAACCGCCTTTGTTCAGCACGGCCACACAGTTGCCGTACGCGTCGGAAAAAGTTTCGTCGGCAAATTTCTTCGCATAATCGAGCCAGACTCGCTGCCCGCGGGTTTCGTGGCCGACCGGACTCGGGGTGTTAACGAGGGTTCGGAGAAAGTTCAGTGATGCTTCACGCATGGAGTGAGCATAGGAAAGCGGTCGGCGCGAGTCGAGCGCGCGGATGGTGCTTGCCGCCACCACGAGCGGGGGCTAGCCTGAATCCGAAACCGCATCGCGAATTGTATGTCAAATACCAGCCGCATCACCCGTCAGTCTCTCAATACCAGCGACGTGCTTTGTGTCATCATGGGCGGTGGCCAGGGCACGCGTTTGTTTCCGCTCACCAAGGATCGCGCCAAGCCCGCGGTGCCGTTGGCCGGCAAATATCGCTTGGTGGACGTGCCCATCTCCACGTGCATCAATTCCGGCTTCCGGCGCATTTATGTTTTGACCCAGTTCAACTCGACTTCGCTGCACCGGCACATTTCGCAATCCTACAAGTTCGATCAATTTTCCGGCGGGTTTGTGGAGATTCTGGCGGCACAACAGACGTTTTCCGATACATCGTGGTATGAGGGCACGGCGGACGCGGTGCGGAAGAATCTGATTCACTTCCTCGATCACGACTTCGAGTATTTGCTGATCCTGAGCGGGGATCAATTGTACCGAATGGATTATCGCAAGATGGTGGCGCAGCACCGCGATTCGGAGGCGGATGTAACCATCGCGACCATTCCGGTGGGGCGCAAAGAGGCCGCCGCGTTGGGCATCATGCAAATCAACAAGGAGCGGCGCATCACGCGGTTTGTGGAGAAACCCAAGGACCCCGCGTTGCAGGATTCACTCCGGTTACCCCCTGAATGGTGCACCGAGCTTGAAATCGCCGGCGGGGACGATCAATTCCTGGCCTCGATGGGCATTTACATTTTCAATCGCGATGTGGTGCGTGCGTTGCTGGACAATCCGCACACGGACTTCGGCAAGCACATCATTCCACGCTCCATTGAAACCCACCGGGTCTGGTCGTACGTGTTCCAGGGGTACTGGGAGGACATCGGAACCATCCGCGCCTTTTTTGAAGCCAACCTGGACATAGCGGCTGAGCTGCCGCGCTTCAATTTCTTCGACATGAGTGCGCCAATCTTCAGCCGGCCCCGCTTTCTGCCCGGCTCCAAGATCAACGGGGCGCAAATTGATCACGCCGTGGTTTCGGATGGTTGCATCATCAACCAGGCGAAGATTTCCAACAGCATCATCGGCCTACGCATGCTGGTCGGCTCCGGCACGGAACTGCATCGCGTGGTCGCGCTGGGATGTGACTACTTCGAATCCCGGGAATCCATCGAGCAGCACGAAAAAGCGGGCACACCCCGGGTGGGAATCGGGGCGGGTTGCCGGATCGAGAATGCGATCATTGACAAGAACGCGCGCGTCGGAAACAACGTGAAAATATCCCCTGCGGGCAAGCCGGATAACTTCGACCACCCGCTGTATTATATTCGTGATGGCATTGTCATCATTCCCAAGAGCGGGATGATTCCACATGGGACGGTCATTTGACCCGGTAGCATTCGTTGGTTCCCAAGCCGGCCGGCCGCCCCGCCATGAACATGCGGGTTGCGTTCCAGACCGGTTTCCGGTTTTTTCATGCCGATGAAGCTCAAGTTTTGGCGCGAGCGCCTGCAACTGGCAAACACCTGGACCATCGCGCGCGGCAGTACCAACCTGTTTGAGGTCGTCATGGTGGAGTTGTCCACGCGTGATGGCCTTGTCGGCACCGGGGAGGCGTCGCCCATCACCCGTTACCACGAAGCCCCGGCCACCGTGGAAGATTTCTTCAAGCGCGTGAGCGCGGACCGGCTCTCCTTCGAGGATGTCGCAGCGAGCATGAACTACCTCGACACGCTTTCGCCGGGCGACATGTCGGCGAAATGCGCCTTGAACATAGCTTTGCTCGATGGTGCAGCCCGGCGAAACCGGCAGGCCGTCTATGATTTTCTCGGTCTCGGATTTCGCGAGAATCATCACGTCACTTCCTTCAGCATCGGCATTGCCGAGCCGGAGGTCATTCGCGAGAAGGTGCGCGCTGCCGATATGTATCCCGTGCTGAAACTGAAAGTAGGTGTACCGGGCGAACAGGCCATTCTGGCGGCCCTTCGCGAAGTGGCGCCGACCAAGACCATTCGCCTGGATGCCAACGAGGGTTGGAAAACAAAGGAGCAGGCATTGGAACGGCTCGAGTGGCTGGCGACCGATGGCCACATTCAATTTGTCGAGCAGCCCCTGCCGCAGGCCGCCAAGCCCCAGGATCTCGTTTGGTTGAAGGAGCGATCCCCACTGCCGCTGTTCGCGGATGAATCGTACCACTCGGCGCGAGACCTCGCGCATTGCGCGGAATGTTTCCACGGCGTGAACGTGAAGCTCGTGAAAACCGGGGGCGTAAGCGCGGGGTTTGAAGCGTTGAAGGCTGCGCGCGGGGCCGGCCTGAAAACCATGATCGGCTGCATGATCGAGACGAGCGTGCTCATCAGCGCCGCCGCGCACCTCGCGGAGCTGTGTGATTTTCTCGATGTGGACGGTAATCTTCTGACCACGAACGATCCGTATGCCGGAGTGAGCGCGCAGCGCGGGATTCTCTCGTTTCAGGGGGCGACGGAGAAAAGCGGCTTGCGAGTCAAGCGCATTGCGGCTCCGCCCGTTGGTGCCCCCGCAAGCGCTGGAATCACGAACGTCTAGTTGCGATTTCGCGCCAATTGCTTGGCCAGACGGATCGCGGCGATCATGCTGGAAGGATTGGCCACGCCCTGACCCGCGATATCGTACGCCGTGCCGTGATCTGGCGAGGTTCGGATGAAAGGCAGGCCCAGGGTCCAATTCACGCCAGTATCGAACGCGACGGCCTTCAAAGGCGCGAGCCCTTGGTCGTGATACATCGCCACTACGGCATCGTATTCGCCGTGCAAGGCATGATGGAACACAGTGTCGCCACTCAGTGGGCCGACGACGTCATAGTTTTTTTTCTGGGCAGCCAAGACCACGGGACCGATGGTCGTTTGTTCCTCGTCCCCCATTTGCCCGCCTTCACCGGCATGAGGATTCAAGCCACACACAGCAATGCGCGCCCGTGGAAGACCAAGGTCATGACAAGATTTGGCCGCAAGTTCGATCGCTAACATGACTTTAGCACGCGTGATGTGGGCGGCAACTTGCTTGATCGGAACATGCGTCGTCACCAGCGCCACGCGCAGCCAGCGTTCGCACGCGTCATGACCAAGCAACATCATCGCTGTGCGGTCAACGCCGGCAAGTTGGGAGAGGAATTCCGTCTGCCCGATGAAGGCGTGGCCAGAACGAACGATCGCCTCCTTGTTGACGGGTGCGGTTACCAGAGCCATGAGTTCATGCCGCAGGCAACGTCGCGCACCGTCGGCAAGCCAAGCCACCGCTGCGCGCGCAGCGGTCGGCGATCCGTCCGGGAGTTCCTCCGGTAGCGGGTCATGGCTGGGATCGCAGAGGCACAAACGCGCAGAGTTTTGTCCTGTGCCATATGGTTCAATCGCGAGTTTGAGTCCGATTTGCTCATTGGAGCGCTGCACGTGACCCGCATCACCGATGAGCAGGTAACGCGCATCGTCCCGCGGCATTTCAGCCGCAAGAGCTTTGAGAGTGACCTCGGGGCCAACACCAGTCACGTCGCCTAAAGTAATGCCGATCCGACCAGTCATAGTTCCAACCCTCCAGCGTGCCGACCCGGTTCGATGTGCGGCTGAGACTTAAAAGTAGCGAACAAAGGTTTTTTTCCGGAGCTTGTCAATGTACTGCCTTTGCAGCCGTTCCCGCTCCTGGGTCACCAAATTTCTTTCAATTTCACTCTGGACCTCTGCCAAGGGTTTGCTGTGTGCGGAGCGGTGATCCTCAACCAGCATGAGATAAATCGCCTGCGGGGTGTCTATGATACCGCTCAACTCGCCCGGCTTGAGGGAAAAAGCGACTTCTGCCAATTCCTTGCGCAAAACACTGCGCTCAACCCAGCCCCAATCGCCCCCCTGGCTGCGTTGCGAGCCTTGGGAATAAATGCCTGCCATCTCGGAAAAGGCCGCTCCCTCCTTAAGTTTCACGAGGATTTCGCCCGCCAGTCGCTGGACGGGCTCAGCGTCTTCCGCAACCGGTTTATTCAAGACAATCATCCGGAGCTTGATCTGTTCCTCGACTTTGAAATCATTTTTCTTCTCGAGATAATAACGCGCTATCTTATTTGGTGAGACGACGGAATCTTGGTAAACGTTCTTTGCCTGAAGTTGCCGGACAATGAAGCGATCTCGCGCCTGTTGCCGCCACTTTTCATACGTTATGCCTTGTGCCTGAAGTGTCTTGGTGAGAGTAGCTCGATCACCAAACCGCGCCTTGATCTCCTCCTGAACTACCTCTTCAATAATGCTGTCTGGAAGTGCATAGCCCGAGGATTTGAAGTCGTACAGGATCAACTGTTGTTGCACGGCTCTTTCCAGACTGTCGCGCCGCGCCTCACTGATCTTTTGCTCGTAAAGCGCGGGTTGTCGCCCATACTGGCGTAGCAATTCACTTGCGAGCATCAGCGCCTCCGCCTCAACCTCGCCGTAGGTAATCGCTGACTCATCAACGACAGCATTGACCCCATTTGCGAGTTGAGCAAATGACGAGAGGCTGATGCCCAACAAGCCAAGGCAAGCAACTAGTTTTGCAAGACTGACATTCATCGAATTTCGGCTGATGCTAGGGACGTCGCGCGAGCGGGTCAAGTGTGCCCCCGAATTTAGAGGCTATGTGCAGAAGGTGAGTGGACAATCATGGGCCTTTCCGCTAAACCACCGCCGACCAAATGATGAGCAGGAATCGGTGGACATTTGGTCCGGTTGCCCGAAGATTCTGTGAGGACGGTCAAGGTGCTTCAACGCGTGAATTACATCTGCTCGATTTCCACAGCTCTCACCCCGTACAGGCGATGAGGGCCTTATGACCTACTTTATTTAGTCGGGTGGCTGATCGGAAATCACCGCTCAATAATATTTATAAGTATTTTATTTGGTGTATGATACAAATATGTTTCGAGTCTATTGTGCATCGGGTCGCTTCGGCAGGTGCAGACTTGTTGAGTAGCTTCATGCGCAGCCGATTCGCTGTTTTTACAGTCGTTGGTCGTCGACAACACAAATCGGTAAACCACTAATCAGTAGCAAGCAATGTTCATCTATCCGAAGAAGTACGACGTGATTGTCGTCGGTGCAGGTCATGCGGGAATAGAGGCCGCGCTCGCGGCTGCCCGTTTAGGCCATCAAGTTCTGCTGCTAACGATGAACGCTGATACAATTGGCCAAATGTCATGCAATCCTGCGATTGGAGGTCAAGCGAAGGGGCAACTTGTTAGAGAGATAGACGCTCTGGGTGGCGAGATGGGGATCGCCACCGATATGACGGGAATTCAATTCAGAATGTTAAATACAAAGAAGGGCCCCGCTGTTTGGTCCCCCCGGGCGCAGTGCGACAAGAAGGCTTACCAATTCAGGATGAAGTGGGTTTGTGAGCGCGAACCGTTGTTGGATGTAAAACAAGGTCATACAACCGAAATATTGCATGAGGATGGCAGCGTTATCGGCGTACAGACATCAATTGGTGTAAGGTTCCTTGGAACTGCTGTGATCATTACGACGGGCACATTCCTGAAAGGGCTCATGCACATTGGCCTAGGCCAAGAGGCAGGCGGCAGGTCGGGTGAGCCCTCATCAACAGGCATATCCGGGTCCTTACAAAAGATCGGATTGGAACTGGGTCGGCTTAAGACAGGCACTCCCCCGAGACTTCTTAGGAGTTCAATTGATTTCTCCAAAACACAGATTCAACAGGGCGACCTTCCAATTCCGTATTTCAGTTTTTGGCATGAGACTACGTTCCACGTGGAACAAGAAGTACCTAGTGATGTCCGCAGTTTTGATGGGCACTCTCCTAAGGGTTCATTACTTGAAAGAGGAAATGCCCAAGTCGCATGCCACATTACCAGAACAACCGAACGCACTGCTGCCATTATTCGGCAAAACATTCACCTTTCTCCACTGTATGCGGGCATCATCGAAGGGGTAGGGCCGCGATATTGTCCATCAATCGAGGACAAAATCATGCGGTTTACCGAGAAGGAAAGCCATCAGATATTTCTTGAACCTGAAGGGATAGCTACCGATGAGTTCTACATCAATGGGCTGTCAACCTGTCTGCCATTTAGCGTTCAGATAGAGCTTGTTCGCTCAATCATAGGTTGCGAAAATGCCGAAATACTGCGCCCTGCCTATGCTGTGGAATATGATTTTGTGCTTCCAACGCAGCT
Organism: Limisphaerales bacterium; assembly: GCA_044225555.1. GTDB lineage: Bacteria > Verrucomicrobiota > Verrucomicrobiia > Limisphaerales > JADLHS01 > JADLHS01. The sequence goes on from JBGAIM010000001.1 coordinate 558,774, forward strand.
GAAACCAACACTCGAGACAAAGCTGTGCAGGAATCTCTTCCTGGCCGGCCAGATCAATGGGACCTCCGGCTATGAAGAGGCGGCAGCGCAGGGGCTGATGGCTGGGATCAATGCTGCACGTTCGGTGGCAGGGTGTGAGCCAATTGTCCTTCGACGCGATCAAGCATACATTGGAGTGCTGATTGACGATTTGGTGACGAAGGGGACGGTTGAGCCGTATCGCATGTTCACCTCTCGGGCTGAGCATCGCCTCCTACTGCGACAAGATAACGCTGATCTTAGGCTATGTGAACTCGGGCACGGGATCGGCCTTCTGCCAGCATCAAAGTATGCTCGATTTTGTGAAAAGCGCCGAAGGCTTGAGATTGAAATGGGGCGGCTAAACAACACTCGCGAAGGGAAAGATACTCTCGCTCAAATTCTCAAGCGATCTGAAACGTCTTATGAGACACTTCCGCAGCGAGATGAGTCACTCCCAGAAGTAGTAGCTCGCCAACTAGAAATTGAGATAAAATATGCAGGTTATATTGCGAGACAATCGGCTGAAGTGGAAAGAATTAGAGGCTTGGATGAAAAAGGGATTCCCAGTGACTTCGATTTCTCCTTGGTGCCGAGTCTAAGGTTGGAAGCGAGGCAGAAGCTCGACCACATCAGGCCGAAAACTATCGGCCAGGCTACGCGGATATCCGGGGTTTCACCCGCTGACATATCGATCTTGGTGATATGGCTTCGAAAGTACAAAGCACAGTCGGCTAGGCCCGAAAACCCTGCAGCTGACGCCCAATAGATTGTTTTTCAGCCAACGCTGCCTTCCAGGCTCACCCCGAGTAATTTCTGAGCTTCAACCGCGAATTCCATTGGAAGCTCCTTGAACACCTCTTTGCAAAAACCATTAACGATCATATTGACGGCATCTTGAGTCGCCAAGCCGCGTTGATTGCAATAGAAGATCTGGTCTTCACCGATTTTTGAGGTCGTCGCTTCGTGTTCCACTGAAGACGATGAGTTTTTCACCTCGATATAGGGGAACGTATGGGCGCCGCACTTTGCTCCAATAAGCATTGAATCGCATTGAGAGAAGTTGCGAGCGCCAGTCGCGCTTTTGCGAATCTCCACCAGCCCGCGATAGCTGTTTTGTCCGTGACCAGCCGAGATGCCTTTGGAGACTATGGTGCTGCTGGTGTTTTTGCCGACGTGAACCATTTTCGTCCCGGTGTCAGCTTGCTGGTAGTTGTTCGTCACTGCCACCGAATAGAACTCGCCCACGGAGTTTTCTCCGAGCAGAATACAGCTCGGGTATTTCCATGTGATTGCCGAGCCAGTTTCGACTTGTGTCCAAGAGATTTTTGAATTGCGCCCCTTGCACATACCCCTCTTGGTCACAAAGTTGTATATGCCGCCTTTACCGTTTTCGTCACCAGGGTACCAGTTCTGAACCGTGGAATACTTGATTTCACCGCTCTCCAATGCGACCAGCTCAACGACTGCTGCATGAAGTTGATTCTCATCGCGCATCGGTGCAGTACAACCCTCCAAATAGCTAACATGAGCACCTTCGTCAGCCACAATCAGGGTGCGCTCAAACTGACCTGTGTTGGCCGCATTGATCCGGAAATAGGTCGAAAGCTCCATCGGACAGCGGACTCCCTTTGGGATGTAGCAGAACGAACCATCAGTAAAGACAGCAGAATTCAAAGCCGCAAAGAAGTTGTCGGTGTACGGCACAACGGAACCGAGATACTTCTTCACCAAATCAGGATGATCATGAACAGCCTCGTTGAAGGAGCAAAAGATAACTCCCTTTTCAGCAAGCTGTTTTCGGAATGTAGTACCGACCGAAACGCTGTCAAAAATGGCGTCCACCGCAACGCCTGCAAGCCGCTCGCGTTCGCGCAGCGGAATACCGAGCTTTTCGTAAGTTTCGAGCAGCTTCGGATCAACCTCGTCTAAACTCTTGGGTGCGTCCGTCTTTTGCTTGGGAGCAGAGTAATAGACAATGTCTTGGTAGTTGATCTTCTCATGCTGAACTTTCGGCCATTCTGGCTCCGTCAATGTGAGCCAGTGGCGATATGCTTTTAGCCGCCATTCGGTGAGCCACTCCGGCTCCTTCTTTTTGCGTGAAATCAAGCGGATGATGTCCTCGCTCAAACCTGGCGGAGCAGACTCGGTTTCGACATCGGTATAGAAACCGTATTTGTATTCGGTCTTTACCAAGTCTTCAATTGTCTCGGTGGCAGTACTCATGCGTGATTATTTCTTTCGCTTCTCTGCGCAGTGAGCACAGGCGCCGTGAACGGCAATCTCACAGTGGTCAATCTTAAAGCCCTTCGGGCGCGGAATTATCGTCGAGTCCGACCATGCTACATCGAACACCGCACCGCATTCGTCGCAGTAGTAGTGGCAGTGCTCCTCCATGTTCGGACAAAAGCGCGCCGCGCCACGCTCGAGCTGCACTTTGCGAGCGAGGCCGCATGCCACCAATGCATCCAAGCAATTGTACACGGTCGCCTGCGATATCTCCGGCAAAGACCGCTTGGCTCGCGTGAAAACGTCTTCCGCCGTCGGATGATCACACGTGTGCCGTAACACCTCATAGACGCACCGTCGCTGGGAGGTGAAGCGGAATCCGCTGGTGGCAAGCCGCTCGCCGAGTTCGCGCTCGAGTTCCTTGTCTGTTGTCCGTCTCATTGCAACGTTAGGAATCTAGGCAAGCAGGGAGGCGCTTGTCAATATTTAGAAATGTTCTAAACAAGCGTCAATCGACCAAGAAAGGCCAACCTATGCGCTGGCATTCGCCGGCCAACGCAGAAGGGAGGGGAACGCCGAAGCTTGATGTGGGTTGCTACTTCTTTTTGTTCAGAAGATCGCCAATGCTCTTTGCTGCTTTTCCAGCGGCGTCACCGGCCGTCTTGTTGAGAGCATCGGTGGCGCCTTTGCTAGCGTTGTCCATGGCTTCTTTTCCGGCTTTGGTGAGAGCATTGCCGGAAACCTTGATCGCACCTTCGGTAACTGCGGAAAGGATCTGTGTTCCTAGGTCGGCGACGGTTATCCCCTCGGGGCCAGTGCCCAGATTCGTCAGGCGAATCTCTGGCAACGGGGACTCGGTCAACTTCCCGCCCAACGTTGCTGCCGCCAAAGTAATTTTTCCACCAGTGATCACCACTTCGTCCACCTGTAACTTCTTGCCAGGCTTTGTCTGGTCAGAAGGCTTGCTGGTGCTTGAGCCCGCGCTTGCTCCCGACCCCAAATTTGCATGAATCCGCTGGAGATTGCTACCACCTGGTCCTATTTCAAGCGAGATTTCCGGCGACTCCACGCGGATAGATTTAACCACCACCTTGTCCGACAACAACGAGCCAGGACTAATGGTCACACTCGAACTGCCCACGCTGATAGCATGAGGCGACTGGTATCCCTCTGGGTTGCCGATTACGAGCCCGCCAATGGTACCCGAGCCGGAAAGAAGCGAGATTCTCACGCGAGCCAGCTTAACATCCACCTTGGTGATCTCTGGTCCGAATGTTTCAACACCACGCTTAATCGCATTGTCGAGCGACAGCCCGATAGCGATAATTGCAACAACCACCAAAATCATCAAACCCGCAAGACTGCCCAAAATCCATTTTTTCATACGTGACCGTTTTCGAGAGTTGACGGCGGGAATACCAGCACATTCGAAATCTTATGGTAATCGAGTTCGGGCCGCTCAGCCGGCTCGTTCCCCGCCTTCCACTTGATGTTGCAGCCGAGGCTTGGCTTTTGTTCGACCGCAGGCGACTTGCCGACAAGCAATGACTCAAGTGCGGCCCGCAAGTCCCGGCCTGAAACCGGAATCCCATTGCCGGGTCGGCTGTCGTCAAGCTGACCGCGATAGACCAGCTTTCGGTCTCGGTCGAAAAGAAAGAAATCAGGCGTGCAAGCAGCGCGATACGCCTTGGCTACCGCTTGGGATTCGTCAAATAGATATGGGAAATCGAAGCCAGCCGATTTCGCCTCCGCTGCCATGTTCGTCGGGCTGTCCTCGGGATAATTCACCACGTCGTTTGAATTGATGGCCACAATACCCACCCCGCGCGATCCATAGTCCAGTGCCAGCTTGGCCAGTTCTGCCCGCACATGTTTGACATACGGACAATGATTGCAGATGAACATGACCAGCAGCGCGGGTTTGTCAGCAAAGTCGGTGATCGAAACAAGCCTACGACTGGTATCCGGCAAGCAAAAAGCGGCCGCCAGCGTGCCGAGTGGAAGCATGGTTGACGGGGTTCTTGCCATACCGAAAAACTGTCGCCCTTGTCTGGAGTTGTCGAGTCCATGTTCCACATTTCTGGTATTGTTCCAAATACTGTTTCGCCCGCCTGTGTGGGCAAGTCGAACTTTCATCGCCAGCGGGCAACGTTTTGAAAGACCCAAAATCTGTTTATTCACTTGATTTCATTAGCGAGAAACCGAGTGTGAATAAGTCGCGAACAAGAGTTAATATGTTGTCCTCGTAAGCGCACGCGGCTTTTCATAAAAACTCCTTCAGCGATCACAGTTCGCTTAGCCATTTTGCCCGCTGAATCATTGATGTTCCGCGGGCTGTTTTGTCAGAAGATACAAAACATTGATAATTAAATAGTTATGCTGTGATTGCGGCAGGCGGTAAATCATTGATCGTATCTGGCGTCAGTTTTTTGATGGCATGGGATTTTAATGGTGTTAGAAATAGCGGCGAAGAAAGTCCGCCAAAACAAGTTTTGAGGCTAAGTGAATAAAACGCTCGAAAAAAGGGCTTCCGGGGTCAGATATATGCAAGCTTCAGCAGAGAAAATTTGGGGTTCCGCGCAGGAACAACTTCGCTCCATGTTGAGCGCGGACACTTACAATCTTTGGTTCGCACCATTGCGAGCGGTCGAGTTCGACGGCGATTGCGTGGTGCTGGAAGTCGCCAACGATTTTTGTGAAGTGTGGCTCAAGGATAACTATCAAGGGCTGCTGCAAGATGTTTTGAGTGTGGCCGGCGCCCGACAATTGCGACCCAAATTCAGCGTCGCCTCAACCACTGCGACGCCAGCAACCGTGATCGCACCCAAGGCAAGCCTCGTCACTAAAGCGAAACCCGCCGCCGCGCATCACGACCGCAGTGCTTCCAATGGTGAATGGGCCTTCAATCCCAAGAACACCTTCGAGACCTTCGTTGTCGGCAACAACAACAACTTCGCCTACGCCGCTGCCAAGGCCGTCGCTGAAGCCCCCGGCAAATCCTACAACCCGCTTTTTCTGTATGGTGGTGTTGGGTTGGGCAAAACCCATTTGCTCCACGCCATCGGCCAGCATGTTGTTGCCAGCAAGAAAGGCGCGCGTGTCGGTTACGTTTCCTCGGAGAAATTCACCAACGAGTACATTGACGCGATTCAAAACAACTCGCTCGTCAAATTTCGCAAGAAATATCGCCAGACGGACGTGCTGTTGATTGACGACATCCAATTCCTCGCCGGCAAAGAACGCATCCAGGAGGAATTTTTTCACACCTTCAACGCGCTGCACGAGGCGCACAAGCAGATCGTCCTTACCTGTGACCGCCCGGCCAGCGAGATTCAAAACCTCGAACACCGGCTCGTTTCCCGTTTTGAATGGGGCTTGGTCACCGACCTCCAACCGCCGGATGTGGAAATGCGCCTCGCCATCTTGAACAAGAAAGCGCAGTCCATGGGAGTTTCATTGCCTGACGAGATCCTGAATTTTCTGGCCAATCGCATTCGCACCAACATCCGCCGCCTCGAAGGTGCGTTGATCCGTGTCGCCTCTTACGCCTCGCTCACCGGCAAAAAACTCAACGTCGAAGTCGTCGAGGGGCTGCTCCGCGAAATTCTCCACGAAGAAGGCCGCTTCTCCGTCAACATCGAGGTCATTCAGAAGCGTGTGGCTGAGCACTACGACATCCGCCTCGCCGACATGACCAGCAAGCGTCGCCCGGAGAACATTGCTTTCCCGCGACAGGTGGCCATGTTTCTCTCGCGACAGATGACCGAAAGTTCCCTCAGCGCCATCGGCGAGGCTTTTGGCGGCCGCGACCATGGCACCGTGCTGCACGCCTGCCGCCTCGTGAAAGATCGTATGGAAGTGGACGCCAACGTCCGTCAGGTTGTCAGCTATCTTGAGAAACAGCTGATGCGATAGCATCGCAACTTTCGATTTCAAACTCCCGGCTTGCCCCGTGCACCGGGAGTTTTTTCACGGGAGGTTTGTAGGCTCGCCAGCGAACAAACGTTTACCGAACATCGCCCACCGAAACTCGAATCAAAAGCAATTCTCTATGAAGCCCATTCACACTCCCTTCGATGGAGGCAAATCGGTCAACGTCCTTGGCATTCCCATGCTCATCCGGGTGCATGGACGCGACACCAGCGGCTCATTAAGTGTAGTTGAATCGCACGACGTCCCGGGCGGCGGGCCACCGCCGCACATCCATCATCGCGAGGACGAGACCTTTCAGGTTCTCGAAGGTGAATACGAATTCATGGTTGACGGCAAAACGATTCTTGCCCGGCCCGGCACGACGTTGTTCGCCCCGCGCGGGGTGGCGCATACCTATCGCTACCTCGGCAAAACACCCGGCCGGCTCATGTGCGTCATCACACCGGCGGGCTTCGAAGGATTCTTTGAGGAAATCAACGCGTTGGGTTTGCAATTGCCGCAGGATATTCCCCGCGTGCTGGAGATTGCGAAAAACTTCGGGCTGGAAATTCTGCCGCCGCCCGGCGCTTGACCGGGATCATTTCGCCGGCGCGGTGGGGAATGGCGTGTACTTGAGGAGCTTGTTCGCCCAGGCGATAAAGTATTTCATGTTTGAACGGTCCTCGTGTCCGCCGTCGTGCTGACGCCAGGCCAGTTCGCCATCCAATAGATCGGTGTTCACCGGCGGCATTTTGGCGGTGCGGTAATCTTCTTTTTCGCCGATGTCACGCGCGCCCAGAAGTCGAAACACCGGGCCGGCCGCCACGGTGGCCATGTAACTTCCCTGCTGGTCGAGCCAGTTGGCGTCGCCACGCGCCGGAATGCCGTAACTGATAAAAGTCGGACGCGGCGCACACAAGGCGATCAGTTCATGCGCATCCACCGGCAGATCATTGGCGGTCTTGCTGCCGAACGTGGATGCCGCAGTTCCGTATTTCAAAAAGTTGCCCGCCATCCAGTGGTATTCGCCCGAGCCGGTGAGGTTTTCCACCGCTTCGCCGAAATTGCGCCGATGCAATTTTGCTCCACCCTCGCCGGAAGAACCAACGAGCGCCATGGCGAAGCGCGGCTCAAACGCCAGCGTGACCAACGCGGCTTTGCCGTAGCGCGACACCCCTTCGATGCCGACGTGCTTCGCGTCAACGGTTGGGTCGGTTTCGAGATAATCGAGACCACGCGCCGCGCCCCAAGCCCACGCGCGGAGCGAACCCCAGTCGTCCGGCTTGCGCGGCTGGCCTTTGTTCACGAGGCCGATGATGCCCTTCGTCAAGCCCGCGCCGTTGTCGGCTTGGATGCTGTTCGGAGCGATCGTGGCGTAGCCCCAGCCGGCGGCGATCAACTGCTCGGTTGAGGGAGGGTCAGCAAAGGTGCCGCCGCCAAACGCGCTGAACCGATTCGTTGGCTCCGGTTCGCCCGCCCGCCGCGGAAAACCGCCGCCGCCAAAACCACCAAACATCATGAGCACCGGCACGCGATTGGAAACATTCGCTGGCGTCACGAGCGTCATCTGGATGTCCACGTTGATTGAAGGGCAGCTGGAATTATCCACGTGCCCGACGAGTTGTTTGGCGATGACCGGCAGGTTTCCGACGACGCGATCCGTTGCTTGAGTCGCGATTGTCCAGGTCACTTTCGGCACGTCTTTGGGCACGCGACCAATGACTTCGCGCTCGAAATCTTCGACGATTTCCGGGCGGCGTTGCTTCCACCACATCTCGGCGCTGGTAACTTTTTGTCCGGTCTTCAACGTGAGCACCTCCGGCAGATCAGGATAAGGATTGGCCTTTGCCGGATCGTAATTGGCCGGGTTATTGGTGGCATTGGCGTTGCCGTTTGGCCCGGGCCGCAGCTTGGTGATGCCCAACTGCTCCATCATGTTTCGATGGTCCTGCGCTGTCGTCCAGTTGGTGGAAATGGGCGTTGTGCTTGTGACCGGCGCGGGATTTGTCTGGCCTGGCAGGTTGCCACTTGAAAACAACAACGTGAGTCCGGCAACAACACTGCCGCAGGAATAGATCGGAGGAAAGTTGCAGTTATGCATAGATTTGAAGGCGGTCCGTGAGCTTGCTCCAGAAGTAACGCGACCTCCGAGCGGGCGCAATCTTAAACAGATACGACGCTCCGGCCCCGTTGTTGGGTGGGCTCTGAATTCAGCTTTTGGAAAAGTCTCAAATAAGGTTGACGCCGCGCCGAGGCGGGAGAAAACTCCTCCAGTCAGCCCAGCCTCCATCGTGCATGGAGAATTAACATCCGGATTTTCCAATCGGTAGCATCATCGGCTGTCAACCTTCAACACCCCAAAACTATGAACGAATATGATGAAAACTTCCTGGGCATCGCCCTTCCTTTGCCCAGTTTCACGCCGGCGCGCGTCGCCGACCTCGTGCCTCCGTCTTCGCAACTCCCGGCCGGGCTTGCCATCTACCCGAACTACGCCATCGTCACCGACAAGAAATTCCGCGCGCCGGCGTTTGCCGTGCTGCACATTGATCAGGCGAGGTTGAGGACAACGACCCGCTCCAACGACTGGAAGATCGACTCGCGAGTCGGCGCCGATTGGCAACTCGACAATTCCTACTACGCGGGCGGCGACGACAACCCGTGGGACAAGGGACACATGGCCGATCGCGAGAGCGCGGCCTGGGGCGAAACTGCAGCAGTTGCTCAAGACTCGGCCGACCAGACTTTCTACTATGCCAACGCCTGCCTGCAGCACAAGAACCTGAACCGCGACGAGTGGTTGGCCCTCGAAATCTGGGTCATGGAGTTGGACATCGTGCAGAATAAACGCCTCACCGTTTTCAGCGGACCGATCTTCGGCGACCACCCGCGCATCGTCACCCCGCCCGGGCGCACCCCTGCCACCGTGCCGGTCGGCTTTTTCAAAGTGGCGTGTTTCGTCAATTCCAGCACCGGCCAGTTGGATGTCCGCGCTTTCATCATCTACCAGGACACAGATGCGCTGCTGGATCTGAAAGGGCGGAAGACTTTCAACTACACCAAATACCAAGTCACAGTCACCGAGATCGAGCAACTGACCGAGTTGCGGTTTCCCGACGTGGTCCGCGATCAGAACCCCCTTTATTACCACAGAAATCCCGCCGCCGGCCGCCGCCTCAACATCCGCGGATTCCCCGAGCGCATTGACATCAACCAGCCGGAAGACATCGTCCACCACGACACCCGGCGCACGCACGTGGCCGACGACGATGTGGAGGTCTACATCGCCGCAGCGCTCATCAGCCCGGCGAGCGGCGCCCAGGAAGAGTGGGTCTCCCTGGCGAATTTCGAGAGCAAGCCCATCAGCATCGCGGGCTGGAAACTCGTGGACCGCGCCGGCCACCAACTCAAGTTGAGCGGCAGCCTCCCGGCCGGCGGCACCGTTGTGCTGCGCGGTGCAAAGCTGCGCCCCATCCGCCTGCCTGACACCGGGGGCGTGCTCACATTACTCAATGCGAAGGGCGACCGCATTGACCGCGAAGATTACACCAAGGCCGAAGTCGCCGCGCTCCGGCGGGCCGCCGGGAAAAACCAGCCGCTGAACTTCCAAACCTACCGCCTCGGCCTGAAACCGAATTAAGGACAACTCGAACTTCGGCCCTGGTGCCGCGGCAACGCCGCAACGCAGAGATACGATGCGGGAAGGGATTCGGCTGGTGCTGTGACCACAGCTGCGCTCCAGAGATTACGGCGTAAAGTGTGTTCTCGTTTGACCTGCCGGAGGACGAATTGCAATCTTATTTCCGGATATGGGACTTGATGCCGTTGAGATCGTGATGCGTGTCGAAGACGTTTTCGACATCGCAATCGAAGATTCGGAGGCGGAGATTATGATGACGCCGAAGGATGTCATCGAATACGTCATGATCAAAGTCGGACGCACTGACCGGGCGCAATGTCTGACGCAACGGGCGTTTCACCACTTGAGAGCTTCGCTCATCCGAAACGCGGAATTAAAGCGCGCAGAAATCAGACCGGATGTTTCCACCGGCAACTTATTTCCACTGGGAAAACGCAGGGAGCTTCTTCGCAAAACGCTTGCTGACATCGGACTGACGACGATGCCCGAAATGGTCAGACCAAAGTGGCTTGTTGGATTGATGCTTGCGGGTTCGGTGGGGGCCGGGCTGGCAGCTTCCGTCTGCGTTGTGCGTGTTTCCGGTTCTTCAAATGTCATGGTTAATCTCATGAAGGATTCCCCAGCATTCCTCGGAATCTTCGTGGCGATGCTTTGCGGTTGGCTGGCAGTTCGTGTGACACGCGCATTGCGTTATGAGTTCAAACCCGCCTTGGCGAATGCTGGCGGCCTTTCACGTTGGATAGTAGCGCATGGAGGGAAACTTCTTGGGGCGCCACCGGGCCAATGGAGTCGCGAGCAAGTCGCTGAAAAGATCCGTGAGATTGTGAGCGAGCAACTTGGGTGCGGGAAAATCTATCGCGAGGACGCCCATTTCGTAAAAGAACTCGGATTAAGTTGAGTTGGCCTCTGATTTTCTGTTTTCAAAGCTCATCACTTTGCTTCACTTTCTTCCTGCACAATTTCTATGGCCGAAAAAACCAAGCACAATTACGACGAGAGCAAGATCAAGACGCTGAGTTCGCTGGAGCATATCCGGCTGCGCACGGGCATGTATATCGGGCGCATCGGCAACGGCAACCATTACGACGACGGCTGTTACATCCTGCTCAAGGAGGTCGTGGATAACGCCATTGACGAATACATCATGGGCCACGGCAAGGACGTGGAGATCACGATTGATGGCACGCACGTCTGCGTGCGCGACTACGGGCGCGGTATACCGCTCGGCAAGGTCGTGGATTGCGTCTCCAAGATCAACACCGGCGCGAAATACAACGATGACGTGTTCCAGTTCAGCGTCGGCTTGAACGGGGTCGGCACGAAGGCGGTGAACGCGCTGTCGAAGTCGTTCATCGTGCGCAGTCATCGCGACGGTGAATTTGCCGAAGCTCAATTCAAGATCGGCAAGCTGAAGAAGGAAGATTCAGGCAAAACGAAAGAGCCGAATGGAACTTACATCGAGTTCGAGCCGGACCCGGAGATTTTCAAGGAAACGGTGTTTAAGCCCGAGCACATCGAGAAGCGGCTGCGGCATTACAGCTACCTGAACACGGGGCTGAAGCTGATTCTCAACACGGGCGAGGGCCAGGAACCGAAGATTTTCCAATCGCGCCATGGCTTGATGGATCTCGTGATGGAGGATTTGTCGAGCGACGGCAGTGAACCGCTTTATTCCCCGCTGCATTACGCGAGCAAGACGCTGGAGTTCTGCTTCACGCACAGCAATTCGCGCTATGGCGAGACGTTTTACTCGTTCGTCAACGGCCAGTACACCAGCGACGGCGGCACGCACCTCAGTGCGTTCCGCGAGGGTTTGCTCAAGGCGGTGAACGAGTATTGCAACGGCAAGTTCGAAGGCGACGACGTGCGCGAGGCGATGGTTGGCGCCGTTTCCATTCGCTTGAAAGACCCGATCTTCGAGTCGCAGACGAAGAACAAGCTGGGCAACACGGAAATCCGCACCGAACTCGTCAACAACGTGCGCGAGGAGTTGCTGCACTTTTTCCAGCGCAACAAGCACATCGCCGAGACGATCGTTGCGAAGGTCAAGGACACGCAGGAGTTGCGGAAGGAACTGCAGAACGTGAAGAAACTTGCGCGTGAACGCGCCAAGGCGATCACGTTACGCATCCCACAGTTGAAGGACTGCAAGAATCATTTCGACCGGAAGAAGGAAAAGGGCAAGGGCACGATGGTCTTCATTTGCGAAGGCCAGTCCGCCGCCGGCTCGATCACGAGTTGCCGCGACGTGAACAATCAGGCCGTGTTCGTGCTCAAGGGCAAGCCGCTCAACGTTTGGGATCTCAAGCGCGACGTGATGTACAAGAACGACGAGATGTACAACCTCATGCAGGCGCTCAACGTCGAGGACAACACCGAGGGCCTGCGTTACGAGAAGGTCATCCTCGCCACCGACGCGGACGTGGACGGCATGCAGTGTATGTGCTGGAGACGCCGCTGTTCCGCGTACGCAACAAACAGGAAACGATCTATTGCTACAGCGAAGCCGAACGCGACGACGCGTCCGCGAAACTGGGGGGCAAGCCGGAGATCACGCGATTCAAAGGCCTGGGCGAAATCAGCCCGAAGGAATTCGCGCAATTCATCGGCAAGCAAATGCGCCTGAGCAAAGTGGAATACGCCCCACGCGCCGAGTCAGCGCCGATCTTCACTTTCTACATGGGCAAGAACACGCCCGAGCGCAAAGACTACATCATGGATAAGTTGGTAGTGCCGGTGGAGGAGTAGATTTGATTCGTGGCTGCACTCGTGAGAGTGCGGCAAATCATCTCCAGGCCAGCGAGTCAGCCGCGTTCTTACGAACGCAGCTACGGGCGACATCACCAGTTTTGGCGTTGGCCAAATGTTGCCAATGGAAAAAGATCCGACAAAGTTTCGGGATGCCTTCCATTCGAGCGTGCGTCACACCGATTGCCCGGTTGTTGTTGCTGACCATTGGTCTCACAAGCGCCCTCGCCCAAGAGCCGCCCTCGGAGGCGCGCTTCGCGCCGGAGCGCGGCTTCGGCATGGGGCCGCACGTGACCGTGGAGCAAACCGAGAAAGCCGCCGCGAATACGCCACCTGTTCCGTCTGGCCCGTTCGCCGCGGACTGGAAATCCATCGAGAAGAATTACCGCGTGCCCGTGTGGTTTCGCGACGGCAAATTCGGAATCTTCATCCATTGGGGGCTCTACTCCGTGCCTGCGTATCACAACGAGTGGTATCAGAAATACATGTATGGCAACGGCCGCATCCGCGACTGGCACATCAAGAATTTCGGCCCGCTCGACCAGTTCGGTTACATCAAGTTCGCGGATCAGTTCGCCACGAAGTTCGATCCCACCGCGTGGGCGGAGTTGTTTCAGGAAGCGGGCGCGACATATGTGATTCCCACCGCCGAGCATCACGACTGGTTTTCGCTCTGGGACAGCAAAGCCAGTAAATGGAACTCCGTCGCGCTCGGCCCGAAGCGCGATCTCATCGGCGAACTCGCCAAGGCCGTACGCAAGAAAGGTCTCAAGTTCGGCGTGTCGAATCACAGCATCGAGCATTACACCTTCATCAATCAGCGTCCGCCCGACGGCATGAAGTCCGACCTCGACGATCCAGCGTTCGCGGATTTTTACTGGGTCAATCACAGCGAGACAAACCTCCAGCGCTTTCTCGAGCTTTGGATTCTGAAGAACTACGAACTCATCGATCAATATCAGCCGGACATGCTGTGGTTCGACAACGGCATCAACAACCGGCTTTACGACCCGCTGAAACTCAAGGTCGCTGCCTACTATTACAACCGCGCCGCCGAATGGAAAAAGGAAGTCTCCCTCTCCACCAAGTCGCAGGCGTATCTCGCTGGCAGCATCCTCGACTTCGAACGCCAGAGTCGCGCACCCAAGGAGCTCACGAGCTACGTCTGGCAGCCCGACGATCCCATCGGCCCGACGTTCGGTTACACCACCGCCGATCGCGGCAGCGGTGATCGCACCAAGGACATGAGCACGACCGGCGCGGGCGGATTGATTGATCGCCTCGTCATCAACATCAGCCGCAATGGAAATTATCTCCTCAACATCTCGCCGCGCGGCGACGGCACGATCCCCGAGAATCAACAAGCCGTGCTGCGCGCCATCGGTGCGTGGCTGAAAGTGAACGGCGAAGCGATCTACAAAACGCGCCCGTGGATCAAGTCCGAGGAAGGCAAAACGCACTTCACGCGCAACGGCAACACGCTTTACGCCATCGCGCTCGACTGGCCGACCGAAACGCTCACGCTCACCTCGCTCGGCACAAGCGTCGGCAAAGTGGCAAAGGCCGAACTGCTCACCGCCACTGGTCCGCAGGAAGTGAAATTCACGCAGGACGAAACGGCGTTGAAGATCACGCCGCCCGAAACGCGCATCGGCGAGCAGGCTTTCGCGTTCAAGATCAGTGGGCTGGAGTTAAAGTGACGGTCGCTGGCTTGAAAGCGCGCAATTCATCGGCGAGGAAAGGCGCTTGAGCTGCTGGCGCACGGCCCGTCTCCCTCATGGCTCAGAATTTGATCAACGGTGTCGCCCAAGCGACCAAACTCATTCTCCATCCATGCCGTCGCGCGTCGCGCGTCGCGGACATGCCGACAGGAAACGTGGCCCACGCCCACAAGGAGAATCCCCGCCCCAATAGCCACAACCACCCTGCGATGAGACAGAAGGATGACAATCACCTTGATCAAGTATCCAAGGGCGGAGCGATCTTCGATCATCTTCGCCTTGCTAGCGCTTTCCAGTAATATTGTCCATCCTGAAGCAGTGAACGCCAGCTGCCGCCTCACCAATCTTCAACTGCTACATGGGCAGGAACACGCCCGAGCGCAAAGGCAACATCATGGCTAAGCTGATCGGGAGGATGGCGGGTCGAACGACGGTCAGGAATCACTTGGTGAAGGTTGCTTTTACGCGGCGGGACTTGAGCATGTAGCTGCACCAGATGATCGCGAAGAGGACGGCACGCCCCCCTTCGGCGCCGGCCTTGGCGGCGGGCGCGGTGGAAGCGAGGGAAGGGATTTGCGCGCACCCGATGTTATCCAGGATCAGGAAAACCGCGTTCAGCGAGAGCAAAGCGATGTAGCTACGCGGGAACGCGCGTCGCCGCGAGAAGAACAGGCCAAGGGCAAGAAAGTTCAACGCCAGCAAGACGGTGTTGCCGAGGAGTTCGAACATCAGCAACGGGCCATAAAGCGGGTGGTACAGCTCGCCCTGCGGCATGGCAACCGTCTGCCAGACATGGACGGAGAAATAGCCTTCCCAGTTCTGCCCGATGGTCCCGAGCCGGATTAGCGGCCCGAGACACAGGCCAATCCCGACCAGGATCAGCCAGCCGCCCAAGCCCTGAAGTTGTCGGTCCTCAAGGACGAGTGGCGGCGGCAGGCTTGCTTCCGCCAAAGCGGTGGCGGTGGTGCGGTGCCAATACCACGCACCAGCAGCGGTTGTGCTACCCAGTCCGAAAACGGCGATGATGACCATGAGCCAGTTGATGCGCGCGGCGAGGTTTTGTTTCTTTGTGTCAGGGCGCTGGAGGGTTTCCGTCAGGAGGGTTTCCATTTCCTCGAGCTTGGACAGATAATCGGGAACCCGTTCGGCCGGCAGGGCGGCCAGTTTAGTCTGGCACTCCAAGTTGAACCGCAAGACTGCGCCGGTGAGCTTGCGGCGGAAATGGAACGCAAAGGCATCGTGATCAATCGCCTTTTCCAGATCCGGGATGTTCCACTTGGAATCCGGCAGATGAACTGTTATCTCCTGCTGCCGCTGAAACGGATAGGAAAAGCGCAACGGACTCTTTCGGATGCGGGTGTTCGGGTCGGTCAATACACGGTAAAGATTGTCCGCGTAGAAACTGGCTTTCCGCAACTGGTCCGTTTCGTCGAGCTTCCACAGGTTCGTGACCCGATAGGTTTCTTCAATGCTCAGGACATTCGCCAGCCGGTCGTCGTTGAATTTCAGCGGTTGATGGCTGGTAATCCCCGGATAGAAGCGGGCGTAGTAATTCAAGTAGTCCTTGGTGAGATCCGTGAGGTCGGTGCGCGCGATTTCCTCGCGCATGTTATCGGCGCTGGCCCCGTGATAAACCGTGTGAACCGTAAAATCCGCAGCTGAATCATAGTCCTTCATGCGGATGGTGGACGTGGCCTTCTGCCGTGAAGCGTTGTCGGGATGGGAAAGTGGCACCTCTTCGAGGGCGCGGTTGCCGGCACGAATCACGAGGGCTTTGCCCAACGGCGGCACATACCGGTTCCAAAGCGAACCACCCTGATGCGAACAGGTCGGGTCCACCCACACGGGCTTGCCCTCCAGATTCAGCTTTACGATGACGTGATTGAACGCGAACGGAGACGGCAGCCGATTCGCAATCGCGCCCCGGACGGCACTATTCACCAGCGCGGGGTTCGCCTCAATTTGCAGGGCCCGTAACAGAAAACAAAGCAGCGCCACCTTGCCCTTGCAGTCGCCAAACCGCTTTTGAAACGTCTCCACCGGATCCGCCGGGCGATAGGAGTCGGGGCCCAGTTCGAGTGCCGTGTAGCGCAGATCATCCTGCACAAATTGCAGCGCCAGCCGGGCCTTTTCCTCGGCGGATCTGGCTGACGTCTGCCAGCGCGTGATCAGTTCCCGCAGTTCGGCTGGACCATTGGTGCGCGGCAGCGCGTAGAGCGGCAGCGCCCAGTTTACGACGCTGCTCCAATCGGCAAAATCACTCAGCTCGAGATAAGGGTACGGCTCGTAGCCGACGGGTTGACTGTCCTCGTATGGAATTGCCGCCAGGTTGGTGAAATTCCAGGTGAGTTCCGTTCCGGTTTGCCAGGGCCGGACGACGGGTTTCGCCTCCGTCAGATGGGCCCGTTGGTTGAGCGGCTTGGGATTGTCCCAGACGACGCGAAACAACTTGCGCTCAAAGGCCGTCCCGGACTGCGTAAAGAAACGCGTGGAGTAATGCCCCGCGAGGATGGGATTGGCGCCGCGGATGGTGTAGGAATATTCCAACGCGTCGCCCACTCGCAAATCCTCCACAAACAACAGCGCCGTCTGCCGGCCCGTGATCATGTGTCCGTCCAGGCCGGGCTCCGGCTGGATGACGCGGACCTTGGACTTGTCCAGCCGATCAATCACCTTTCCGCCACGATGAATGACCACCCGGTGCAGGATGAGTTCCTGGAAATTGGGGTCAAAACTGAAACTCAGGCTGCCGCAATCCTGCACGCCGGTTTCATTTTCCATGAGCAGGATGACACGCAGGAATTCCTCGGCTCGTTTGGGGCGCTCTTGAAACTCGTAGAGCAGGTAGCGCGTGCCTTCAGATTTTTCAGGGCGCGTCCAGTTGACTTCCGCCTTCCAGTCGGCCGAACGCACCCAATCCGGCGGAGGCAGAAATGACAGGTTGGTGCTCTGGGCGCGCAAACCGGCTGCCAGGCAGAAAAAGAGGATCGTCGCCAGTACCCTGCCAGGAACATTGGAGTGAAGCTTCCGACTCATGCGTTCCGCGCCATGCTGGGCCAGCATGTCAGAGGACCATCCGCACTGCAACCACCTTGCAGGGGCTTTGTCCGGGAAGCTTACAAATCCGACCGGCCAAAAGCCCGGACGACAGCAGCGGCCAATGGCGGCTCAGGGCGCCGGATAAACGACCCGGAAGAACCGCGCCGGATGGTTGCTCGCGCTCGGATCAATCCAGTTGAACGGCATTACCGCAGGGTTGGTGGTGTACAGCGATTCCCATTCGGTGAGGTTGGTTGAACCCTGGATGATGTAGTTCGGCCCCACGTCGCCGGTCACCTGCAATTGAAAGCCTCCGCCCGTGAAGGTTGAACTAGAAATGGCCGGCGGATTTGTCGTGGGCACCGAAAGCGTCGCGGTCGCGCTGGCGCGATAGCCCATGAAATTCCAAACCTGACAACGATAGGCCGCGGCATCGGAGTTGGTCACAGGGCTGATCGTGTGCGATGCGTTCGTGGCACCGGGAATGGGCGAAGTGTTCTTCTGCCACTGAAAGTAAAGCGTTCCCGGACCGGTCGCGGCAACCGAGAAGGTGGCGCTCGTGCCCACTGCATTGGTGCGGCTGGTCGGATGCTCCGTGATGGTGGGCAGGCGATTCGTCGTGGAGATGGTGTTGGTGCCAAACGCGGCGCCGTAGTCGGTCAACTTGTCGCGCCAGACGCTGTGCCAATGCGCCAGGTTGGGATAGGCGACCCCGGGGCGCGCGTTGAATTCGATCCACACCCGTGGACCATCGACGCGGAAATAGCTACCCAGCAGGGTCAAGTCGGCTGAGCCCGAATAACCCACGTACGTCTGCGCGAGCGCGGCGGCGCTTTCGTAATCAGCCAGGAGACTGGTGGCGGTTTCCTCGGGCAGATAATTCACGTAGCTCTCCATCAGCGTCCGGACCAAGGCCTGTTGGTTGGTGTTCAAGGCCGTGTAAAGCTGACCGCGCCCAAACGTGGGATAATTCTTGGGAAAACTATCGTCATGGCCGGTCTGCGGCGTCACGCCGAAAACAACTTCCGTGTAGGTGCCGGCGAGTTGCGCCGCCGGGGTCAGACTCTGGCGCAGCGCAAAGACGGTGTTGGACTGTGCCGCGAGTGGCATGTGAATGGCGTTGGTGACGGTGTAACTGTTCGGCTCGGAGCCGGCAAACAGCGGCGTGCCGCCGGCATAGGCGGCGTTGTAAATGGTATTGAACGAAGCGTGATGACCACTGAGCTGGAGCAACCAGGGCGAGTTGGTGGCGGGCGCGCCGACGAAGGCGATGTAATATTTATTCGGGCTGTAGTTGTTCGCATTGACGGTCACGCGCAGATACTCGTCCATCTGGCGAATCTCTTCGTAAAAGTTCGTGCCGGTGGAACTCAAGGCGGCGTAAGCGACGGCGAGGGCGGCGGTGCGTTGCGTTTCGGTCAACGAGGAAAAGATCAATCCGTTGCGCGTGGCCTCGTAATCAGGAAAGTTCGACCAATTCCCCGCATTGGCAAGCGTGGGCGCGTAAACGACCGCGTTCGATTGAACCGAATTCAGAGTGGCCAGGAAGGCTTGCGCGGCCACCGCAACTTCGCGGCTGTTGGCTTGTGCTAGACCGGAGGCGCCGGTCCCGATCAAGAGGCAGCAACCCAAAGCCAATCCAGGCAAATGGACCAAACCGCCGGAGAATCGGGGTCGAGGAAAAGGTGCAGGAGCCATTGGATACGTCAGATTCATCATGGAGCGTCGTTACAGATTTACAGCCGGTCAAAGTGGATTTTCGGCCGAGTCGATCGTGGCCGGCGTCTTGCGGAATACCGGCCAACGGGTCGCGAGGAGGGCCGCCGCGGCGAGCGCGCTTACGAGAATCAAAGGATGGTGCGCGAGCGTGTTCACCAATGGTTCCACGGGATTCCGGATCCCCAGGGTTCTTTCCACAATCCAACCCAGCGAGGCCGCCGCACCGAAGATGGCGCCACCGACCCGCACCGGGGAATAGAATTGCGTGCGCGCCAGCAAGATCAGCCACGGGATCGTCGCGGCCACCACCACGAGCTGCATCAGTTCGATGCCGAGATTGAACCCCAGAATGGTCGCGGCCAGATACCACGGGGAGAAGCCGTATTCGGCGATGCTCCCGGCAAATGCCAAGCCATGGACCAATCCGAATCCGGCTGCGATGTAAACTTCCCGCCCGGCAAACCACGGGCGGATCGCGTGCAACGCCGAAACAAAAATGGAGAAGGCGATCAAAACTTCGACGGGCTGGCCCGGCAATCGCAACCAACCCAACGCGCCAATGAGCAGGGTGAGGGAGTGTCCGACGGTGAACGCGCTCACAATCTTCAGGAGTTGCAGGAGGCTGCTTTTGAGTCCCCGGTAACCACCCCAACGACTTCCCGCCGCCAGCAACGGCGCGGGCAACAACAACACGAGGAGAAACAAAAGGTGATCTGTTCCCTCCGCAATATGATGCACCCCGACGTCCACCACGGAACGAAAGCCCTGCCACCAGTTGCCGGTTGTGCGATCAATGTTCAGCGCGGTGATCGTAAAGAGAATGTTCCCGAGCGGCTCGGGTTTGCCCGAAAAGACCGCCGTGTCCCAGTCGTTCCGAACCGAGACGAAGGCATTGTGGTTCATCACCTCATGATTGATGACCGAGTAGTTGAACCTGAAACGGCGGGGCGACTCGCCGGCGGGCGGCTGCATCCACACTTGGGCGACCAGATCAAACGGCGGCTTTTCAAACTGCGTCGCGAGGCTTTGGACGGTCACGGTCCATTTTTGCCCGGCGGGGGTTTCTGGATTTACGTGCGCGACAATATATTTCTTCAGCGCGACTTCGTGTTTCGAGAGGAGGCTGTTGGGGTCAGCCAGGAGCGGTTGTTTGAAGCCGAGTTGCAATTCTTCCAAGGGCAGGACTAATTCCGCCATCACGCCGTCGCGGTGGAAATCGAGCAGCACCGACGAGCCGGGCGTGCTGTGGCCAAACAAGACGGGGGCGGTCAGCCAAAGAAAACCAAGGCTGATACCAATCTTCCGAACGAACCAGTTCATCATGTCGTGCTTCAAATCGAATTGCCCCGCCAGTGCGCGTCAAAGGGGGCGGCGGGTCGTGGGCACTGAGCTTTTCCGAAGACCCGCCCGCTACCGTGCCACGGAACTCCATTACCGCAACACATTTTCAGACCCGACAATAAGGTGTCCCTCGAGCCGGCCGCGCGCGGAAAGAAGCGCATCAGAGGGGTTTGGGCAACCGGGGAAGGAACCGTGCCGTTCGCCGGCGGGGAGTAAAAACGGGCGTTCAGCCTCTTTAAAAATCCTGCGTCACACGACAAATTCTACTGATCTTCACCCAGTTCACGGGCAAGCTAACGGCCCGCGAAAAGGCTGAGCCAGGGCGAGATTCGTCGTGTCGAGGGGGGAATCGCTCCGGGCGGGAAAGGCTTGTGACGGGGCGGATAAGCGTGCAGATTTTTTGTAACCTGCAGGTCAGAAGCGCTCAGGAAGCGGGTGTTATGACTATAAAAGTAAATCCAAACACCTGTCCGAAGTGTGGCGCGACGATCCCGAATGATGCGCCGCAAGGGCTTTGTCCCAAATGCGTTCTGCTCGGCGCGGCCACTGCCACCGAGTCCGGCCTGCCGCCGGCAGCCACCCTGGAAATCCCGCCGCTTGATCGGGTGGCCGCCGCGTTTCCACATTTGGAAATCATCGAACTCCTCGGTCGGGGCGGCATGGGCTTTGTGTTCAAGGCCCGCCAGCCAAATCTCGATCGATTCGTCGCGCTCAAGTTGCTCCCGGAAAAACTCGCTCGCGACCCGCAGTTCGCCGAGCGGTTCACCCGGGAGGCTCGCGTGCTCGCCCGGTTGAACCATCCAGGGATTGTCAGCATTTTCGATTTCGGCCAGACGGGCGGGTTTTACTACCTGCTGATGGAGTATGTGGATGGCGTCAATTTGCGCCAAGCCATGCAGGCCGGGAAGTTCTCGCCGGCGGCGGCGCTGGCGGTGGTGCCGAAGATTTGCGAGGCCCTCCAGTATGCGCACGACCAGGGAGTGCTGCATCGCGACATCAAACCGGCGAACATTCTCCTGGATGCCAAGGGCCGGGTGAAGATTGCCGACTTCGGCATCGCCAAGCTGGTCGGCGAAGAGAAGCCTGACCTGGCGCTCACCGCCACTGGCGCGGCGATTGGCACGCCGCAATACATGGCGCCGGAACAACTGGAAACACCGGCGAGTGTGGATCATCGGGCGGACATTTACTCCCTCGGCGTGGTCTTCTACGAAATGCTCACGGGCGAATTACCCATCGGCCGTTTCTCGCCACCTTCGCAACGTACGCCGCTCGATCCGCGTGTGGATGAAGTGGTGATGCGCACGCTGGAGAAGGAGCGGGAGAAGCGCTACCAAAGCGCCGGCGACGTAAAGACCAAGGTCGAACATCTCACGCAAACACCGGTTGAACCCGGCGCAGCCGCCCCAGCGTTTGACCCGGCGCAAGATTTCATTCTGTGTCCGCCCCGGCTTCCGCGCATGGCCAAAGCGATCATTGTTTATGCGCTGCTGGTGGCGCCCGCGTTGTTGTTGGTGAGCCTGTTCACCTTCACGCCCCTGCCGGATCACGCACTGGTCGCCTTTGTGGAGGGATCGGTCAATTTCCTCGTCACGGTCGGGGAGTTCCTGGTGTTGACGCTCCTGGCCATCGGCGGCTGGAAGCTGCGCGCGCTAAACACCACCGCCCCCACCTGGCTGAAGTGCTCCATCTGGCTGCACCTGATTCTGGCGGTGCTCGCCATCGGCGGCTATCTGTGGGTCGCCATTTTGGAGTCCGATCTTCTGCCGGATGCGCCCGGCCCCCAAGTAAATGTGGGCGATGGCGTGGTGCTGGCAATCGCCCTGGCTTCCATGGTGTTCGAAATCAGCGCGCTGGTGTGGCTGCGGCGGCATCGGGAGATGCTGAATCAGATTCTTCGGGCAGCCACCCGCCCCCAGGGCCCGCGAGGCACGATCGCGATCACACCCGACGCGGTGATACCGGGCGCGAACTCCTGGTCGAAACTGGCGATCATCGGCGCGGTCCTGGTGGGCCTCAGCCTGCCGCTTCCATTGCTTATCGTCGGTGCAGCAATCCTGCAAGGCGGAGGCATTGGCCGATTTGAGCTGCTCCTGATTTTGGCAAGCGTCGGACTGTTTGGAATGGCCGGAACCCTTCTAGGTTGGATGGGCTTGAGCCAAATCCGCGCGAGCCATGGCGCGCGGCTCGGATTGCCGTTGGCGGTATTCGCCGCATTGACTTGGCCGCTACTGCTCCTCTTGGGAGTCACCGTGGGCCTGCCTAGCATCACCCTGTTGGCGCCGGGGACTTCGAACGTCACACCGCCTTTTTGGCAATCGCTGGTGCTGCTGGTCCCGGCCGGTGTGCTGACATTTTCGATCTGGGCCATCTACGCAACCACGCGCTGGGCGGCGAACAAACCGGCGGCAAAGGAACGCGGGATTTTGAAATGGGTCTTTCTCGCCGTGCTCGTCAGCGGCGTTGCCCTGGCACTGTGGCCACGCTTGCGCGAGCCGCAACAAACCCGGAATTCCGCGAGCACACTGGCGCCGCTGCCCGATGGGGTGGTCGAACTGGTGGCCATGACGCGGGAGCCCTCGGACGGCGTCTGGTGGAAGGCGGATGGCACCCCGGCGAACGAGGGGACTTTCGAGAAATATGGCGCCGTGCCCCAAATTGGCCAGGGTGAGCGCGCGGTGGTGTTCATCTTCCGCTCACGCGACTCGGAGCGTCGGGATGCTTCGCGCACTTATGACCTCCAAGGAGCCAAAACGTGGTTTAGCGGCGTGCAGCCTCGGCTCAACGGAAGGGTGGTAAGCGGGGGTTCGTTCGTCACGGCAACATTCCCTGACTCCCTGCTCGCGACCACCGTCCGCGTGGGAGTCGCCATCGACACTTGGGAAACGGTGGCCAGGGATTCGCGGGAGGCCAGCCGAAGCATTGAGTTCACGCGCTTTGGCAAGACGCGAAAAGTCGCCTTCCTCGGCGCCGTCGAAGACAAAGCTGGAGACACGATCCTGACGCTTACCCACAACTTGCCCGAGGAGGACGTCAGGATCCTGGCCGTAGACAACGAAGGCATCGAACACGCCAGCAGCACGCAGTTTGCCACCGGCGAGCGGCGTCAATTCACCCTGCCTCGGCTGGCGCCACCGCGCATTCGCGAGTACCAGTTCCAAGTCCGTCCCTACCGCTGGGCGGAATTCAAGGAGGTGCAATTGACGCCGGCTGAGAAAGTGCCGGTGCGCGCTCCCTTGACTCGCTCCGCAAAGGCCGCAAATACGAACGGCTGGATGAACTTCACCTTCACGGCCGTCGAGTTGCGGGAAGTCGAGGGGAAACGCTGGCTCGCCATTGACTATCTCGACGACGTTCAGGGCGACTGTCAAAAGTCGTTTCCGTGGGAGTCAAACCTTCCCGGTTTCAAGCCGGAGGTCCGCACCTCCGAATTTGTCCTGGACGCCCAGGCTTCACCGGGCATCCGGCATCAGCGCGTGGAGTACCTGCTGCCGGAAACCGTCCAGCGCGGCGCACTGGAAGATCTGCGCCGCAGTGTCGAGAGGGCGCTGAAGCAAAAGACCATCCGGCTGGGGCTGGGCGAGCAAAAGGTCCTGTTCGAGTTTGGCAGTTCCAGTGACACTGCGCTGAAGGCGTGGATCAAAGTCGGTTCGCCGCAAAACCCCTGAGCGTGAACACCGCCCCGCACACTTCACCGTTCGCCCCGACGCGCTGGACCTTGATCCTGCGCGCCCGGGGCGAAACGGTCGAAAGCCGCGCCGCGTTGAGCGAGTTGTGCGAGACCTATTACCAGCCGGTGCTGCGCTTTCTCCGCCGCGAAGGCCGGGAGGAGGATGCCGCCCGCGAACTCGCCCACGATTTTTTCGCCCGCGTGCTGGCCGGCGGCGGGTTTGGCGGGGCCGACCCGGACCGCGGGCGGTTTCGTTCCTATTTGCTGGGCGCACTCAAGCATTTCCTCGCCGACCAACGCAGGCATGCCTTCCGGCTCAAACGCGGCAGCGGCAGCGTGCCGGAATCGCTCGATGCCCCGGTGGGAGACGACACTTCACCGGGCTTCCAATGCGCGGATCCGGCCGCAACGGCTCCCGACTCCTTTTTTGACCGCGAATGGGCCTTGACGGTCATGGACCGGGCCCTGGCCGGTATGCAAAAGGAATTCTCCGCGGCGGAAAAATCGGACCAATTCGAGACCCTCAAGCCGTGGCTGATGGGCGACACGCCAGCATCATCGCAAGCCGAGGCCGCCTGCCGGCTCGGATTGAGTGAAGGAGCGGTGAAGGTGACAATCCACCGTATGCGCAGACGTTTCCGCGAGGCCGTGCGCGCCGAAATCTCCCAAACGCTGCGCGATCCCGGACTGGTGGACGAGGAGTTGCGCCACCTCATCGAGGCGCTGGCTTGAATCAGCTCCGTTGCGACCGACGTCGGTAGTCAGCTTGCCACGATGGAAAACGCTCGTGGGAACAGCCTGCCGGGGTCCATCCAATTCACTGGCTGATCCGGGGAGACGATGCCAGCCGCAAGTCAGGAAGTCACGGTTGGTGACTTTTGGCATAGGCGACGAGCGCGCGGAGGTTGTCGTGGGGCGTATCGCGTGGCACTTCGCAACCCGCGCCAACGATGTATCTCGATCCGGCCTGTGCGTGGCACTCGGCCACGCTCCCGGCCACAAGGTCCGGCGTTCCTTCGCGCAAAACCTTCACGGGATTGGCGTTGCCCAGCAACAACTGCGACTCGCCCATTTGCGCACGAGCCTCGGACAATGGCGACAATGAATCCAAGTCCACCACGTGACAGCCCAGCCGGCCCATGCCGCCCAGAATCTTCCGCGTATTGCCACAGATGTGCAGCCGGGTGCGACCGCCCGCCGCATGAATGCCATCCACCAGTTGCTTCTCGTAGGGCCAGACAAACTCCTCGTAAATTTTCGGACCGACCAATGACGCCGCCGCGTCGCCGATCCCGATCAAATCCGCGCCCACCTTGATCTGCTCCCGCGCGAAACGCAGTTCCATGTCAACCGTAAATGCAAAGAGGTCACGGACGAACACAGGGTCATCAAAGAAGTCCGTCATCAAGGTGTTGATGCCGCGCAAGTCGGCAGCTTCAGCCATTGGGCCTTCCACCCAACCTTCAACGAGCAGGTCGCTGCCGACCCGCTGCTTGAACAACCCGAGCGCCTTGATTCCATTGTGCATCCGGCCGCCGCCAAGTGGATCGGGGATTTTCAGACCGACCAGTTTTGTTTTGTCCGCCAGTAGTGCCTGCTCCTCGACGATGGCCACCGGCTGCTGATCGAAATATTCGACGACCGCGCCGCAATCCGCCGCTTCCCGCGCCGGGTCGGACATGGTGTTGACGTAGTCGAAACAGAATTCCTCGGCAGTCCGAATCTGCCCCTCGACCAACACGCGATAGTCCGTGCAATAGTCGCGATAGCGCGCGCCGATGCGATCACATGCGAACATCATGGTGATGGGCATAACCGGCAGATGATCCACCGGTTGACCGGCGAGGTGATTCAAAATGCGTTCGCGCCCATTCATATCCCGTGCGTTGCTGGGGACATTTCATGACGAGATAACCAGGCCTGCAAGCAAATCTTGGCGCCGATCTCACACAGCTTACTGCGACGTGGGCAAAGGGAGATCTTGCTTTCTGCCAAACCGGCTCTTCGCCAGTCGCAGGCAGAGTGGCGGCACAATCAGGACCGCCAAAGCAAGACCAAGGAGCGGCATTTGCTGGGCGCGTGCGGTGGTGCGAATCGGCTTCATGATGCCGGGAACAATTCCCTCGCGAATCAGGAAGACTGAGATTTCGGTCCGCGCAATGGTTTCCGGGTTGCCCCCTTTCGCAGCCTCGCCGACCAGGTTTTCGCGGATGGCGAAATAAACTCGGTCCGCGCCATATTTCTTAAGTTCACTGGACACCTTCTTTTCGACGACCAGCCGTCCCAATCGGCTGAAGAACTGGTGCAGGAGTTTTTCTCCCGTACCACCCTTGAATTGCGGGACGTGTTCCAACGCGGATTGTTCGAGGCGGGTGATCGCATTCGTAATGGTGTCTTCTTTGAGCGCGTCCAGTTCCTGGAGGAAGCGCGTGGCATGTAATTCCCACTTCCCGGCGCGGAATTCGTCCAGTCGCGTCGTCACTTCAATGCTGCTTGTGTCGCCGTTCAAATCGGCCTGCACCTGCACCCAGGCCATTCCGTCCGCGATGGTGTCGGCGAGCTTGGGAAAGACGTCTGTTGCCAATTGACTATGCAACAGCACCCTCGCGCTTCCGCTGATGGCCCCACTCCACGTGCCCACCAGTGCGAACAGCATTGCCGAGAGCACCAGGGTCAAGATAAACACCGACCACCGAAGCCCGCGCGTAAATCGCCATCGGACATCGTACCAACCCAGTCGCGAAAAGACGAAGCAACTCACCACCCCCAGCACAATTCCCAGCAACGCACCCAACAACGTCCACTTCACGACATCCAGGACAAAACCCGTCGCCTGCGAACGCCCAAACTCGCGAAGGATCATTGCCACCCAGCTCAGTTGTGAGCCTTCGGATGGCGAAGCCGTCTCAAGAACTGCGAGGGTTGATTGAGGAAGCACGGAAAATGTTTAATGCTCGCATTCCTGAATGGCGAGAGCGAACTGAGACATTTACGGCTTGACCGGATCCCGCAAAGGTTGACCAGACTGATAAAGGACCATCTCCCGACGTATCGTACCAGCCACGGCGGCGTTACCTTGTGTCGCGGCCAAGTCGAGCGCGTGCCCCGCAATTTGGAGTGCTTCAGAAAATCTTCCCGCCTCCGCATAGGCCGCGGCCTGCGTGCGCAGGATGATCAGATTGTTGCCGCCTGAAAGTTGCGCGGCACGATTGGCCAGCTCCACCGCCCGCCCGCCATTGCGAACTGAATCCTGCGGAAAGGTCGCCAGCACCCAGGCCAGATTGTTGCACGCGGCCGCGTAAGTAGGGTTGAGTTCGAGTGCGCGCCGGTAATGGGTCACCGCCATCTCCACCTGTCCACTCTGAAGCAACGCGTAACCCAGATTATTGTGAGTCTCGGCCCGATCCGGGTCCGTCTTTAGCGCACTCTCCAAATGCGGGATGGCCTCGCGCGTGCGCCCGGTCTGGAGCAACGCCATGCCCAGATTGTTGTGCGCGGCCGCAAAATCCGGTCGCACCTCCAGTGCCCGTTGAAAATGGGCCATCGCTGCCTCAGTGTTGCCCTTTTGCAACAAGGCAAACCCCAGCCCGTTGTTGGCATCGGTGTAATTCGGTTTGATTTGCAGAGCCGCCTGAAAATGCACGACAGCCTCATCCAAACGGCCCTGTTTGAACAACGTGTCGGCGAGATTGCTTTCGGCGACGGCGTTGGACGAAGTGCAGGCGAGCGTGTGCGTCCAAAGGGTTTCACTGGTCTGCCAATTCCGAGCCTGCTGTCGTGCGAGCGCACTCAAAGTTACGAGCACGAGAAACGATCCGATTCCCAAAATAATTCCACGGTGACGCCAAGTCGCACTGAGTTCAGCGACGAACCAAACGAGCGCGATCCCGAGGCCGATTTGCGGCAGATACGTATAGCGGTCTGCGTGCGCCTGCGTCCCCACTTGCACCAGACCGATTACCGGCACGAGCATTCCCAAATACCAAAACCACCCGACCAGCAAATAAGGCCGTTGCTTTCGCCAGCAGATGGCCGCAGCGGATACAGCGATCAACACCAGCGATGCCAGAATGACTTTCACCGAAGTTCCGCCGCCTGTTGGATACGGATAAAACACCGCCAGCTTCACCGGCCAGAACAATTGCAGCATGTAAGTGGCGTATGACGCGAGTGCATTGTTGACGCGCGATGCCACCGGCAACACTTCCGTGCTCTGCCGGGCATTCTCTTGAACCAGAAAGGTGACTACGCACACGACCAGCGAAAGCAACAGCAGCGGGAGCTTTTCCAGCAACAATCGTCGGTTGGCCCCGGAGGCAATTCCCTTTGACAGCTCCAGCCGCCGCAACGGCCAGTAATCAAGCAGCAGCAACACGAACGGCAGTGTCACCAGCATGGGTTTGCACATCAAGCCGAGCGCGAAGACCAGCACCACAACGACGTAGCCGAAGATGGATTTTGATTCGCGAACGTAGCGCGCATAAGCCCATAACGTCAGCGCGAAGAACAATCCACTCAACACGTCCTTGCGTTCAGCGACCCAGGCCACCGATTCAACCCGAAGCGGATGCAGGGCAAACAGTGCCGCCGCCACCGCACTGGACCACACGGACAGCGTCAACAGCCGCAATGCCAGAAACAGAAGTACGACGGCGGCGACGTGCAACAGCAGGTTGGTTCGATGATGCGCACCGGCGTTAAGGCCACTGAACGCACAATCCGCCATGTGCGACAGCGTTGTCAACGGATGCCAGTTGCCAGCGTGACTCTTGGTGAAGGCCGCGACCACGCCATCCGTTGTCAGGCCGCTCGTGACCATTCGATTTTCGTAAACATAAGCATCGTCGTCGTAGTTCACGAACTCGTGGCCCAAGATTGGGAGGAACGTAAACCAAGTGAGCCCCGCGAGGAGTAGGCAGATGATGACGGTCTCCCAGCGGCGGTTGGGGGCGGACTTCGTCGCAGGGGGCTGGGAAGGTTTTGACTTCATGCCCGATGGCCGCGGATCATTTCTTGCCATTGAGGCTTTTCATCACGTGAGCGTGGGCCAGCACCACGTCGGGGTCACGTTGCAACGCGTCGAAATAGTGTTTTGGAAAACCATCGCCCGTCTCGGTGGCCACCAGCAATTTGCCCGTTTGTGCCCGAAGCGCGGCAACTCCGGCGGCGGTCAACGGCTCCTTTTCATCCAAGGCCACATCCACCGCCACCACCAGATGCGACAACGGTTGCAGCCAGGCAAACCACGGATCACTGGTGAGCAGTTGGAGAAAATGGTTGGGCGAGGGAATCGTCCCCATCGTCTGCTCGTAACTCACGCGCTCCGAATCAATCAACGTCTTGTGCAACGAGAACAACGCCTCGCGCAATTGGGAAAGTCGCTGCCAGTCTTCGCTGCGCTCTCTGGCCGGTTGATCGGACGGACGTGAACTCACGTTTCCAACCTCACGTCCATCGTGATGTTGGCCTTCAACAAACGCGAGATGGGGCAGCCCGCCTTGGCGGCATTGGCGATTTCCAAAACTTTGGCTTTGTCCGGTCCGGGAACTTTCGCCGTCACGTCCAAATGCGATTGCGTCACCGTGAAACCGGCGTCGGTCTTCTCCATCGTAATCGTCGCGGTGGTGGCGATGGATTCCGGCGTGATGCCGGCCTTGCCCAGCTCCGCCGAGAACGCCATCGAGAAACAACCCGCGTGCGCCGCCGCGATAAGTTCCTCGGGGTTCGTGCCCACGCCATTTTCA
This sequence comes from Limisphaerales bacterium, assembly GCA_044225555.1. Lineage (GTDB taxonomy): Bacteria > Verrucomicrobiota > Verrucomicrobiia > Limisphaerales > JADLHS01 > JADLHS01. The sequence goes on from JBGAIM010000001.1 coordinate 588,555, forward strand.
AAGCGCGTGCTGAAGGAGTACTGCGTTTCCTTGAGGGTGCCGCTCTCGGTCGAGATCGTACCTTTGCCGGCTTTTAAATCACCGCGCCACACTGCTGATGCTTTTCGTTTCATGATTATCCTGGGTTGCAGGCGGGGAGGCGCCTGTGGGAGGCAAACTAGCGTCAGGCGGCGACCGGCTCAAGCGCGGCGGCAAATTCTTTTCACGGCGCGTTCTGTTCGCACGCCTGAAGTCGTTTCGCCAGGAAGTTCTGCTCGGATTTGATTTCCGCCAGTTGCAGCGACTTTCGGAAATGTGCGGCGGCGGCGCGTGTGTGATTCAAGCGCGACTCAAATTCACCCAGCACGGCGTAGAGCAGGTAATAGGATTCGAGCGACTGCAGGTTTTGAATGGCTTCCACCGCCTCAATCCCCGCTTGCGGCCCATGCACTTCCGCCAGTGCCACTGCGCGGTTCAACGCCACGACCGGTGAATCGTCGAACTCAATCAACCGATCGTAGAGTTCGAGGATGTGCCGCCAGTCCGTGGCCACGTAATCCTGCGCCGCGCAATGACACGCCGCGATGCCCGCTTGCAGATGATACTCGCTGAGTTCGTTGCCCGCCGCCGATTGCGCGATGTGAAACATCCCCCGCGCGAGCATTTGTTGATTCCAGCGGGAACGATCCTGCTCCTGAAGCCGAAGTAAATTCCCCTCGCCGTCCGTGCGCGACGGAATTCTGGCGGCGTTCAACAGCATCAATGCCAGCAAAGCGTGGGTCTTGGGCTGATGGCCCGCCGGATGTTCCGCCAGCAGACTGGTCAGGCGAATGGCTTCACGGCAAAGGTCCTCGCGAACCAGCGAATCGCCGCTCGACGCCTTGTAGCCTTCGTTGAACAACAGGTAGAGCGATTGCAAAACGGAGTCGAGCCGGCGCGTCAATTCTTCGCCCTCCGGGATTTCAAATCGAATCTGTGCCTCGCGAATCCGCTGTTTGGCGCGGGTGAGCCGCTTGGCAATGGCGGCCTCCGTGGTGAGAAAGGCCTTCGCAATTTCCACCGGACTGAATCCGCAAAGCGTTTTCAACGCCAGCGCCACTTGATCCTCCTGCGAGATGAGCGGGTGGCAGCAAACGAACATCATGCGCAACCGGTCGTCCTTGATCTCATTCTCGAACGCCGGCGATCTGCCCCCGTCCGACTCGCCTGGCCACTGTTCAATGTGCGAAATGATCTGCGGCTGTTTCTCGTGAAATGTTTTCTCGCGGCGGATGGTGTCGAGCGCGAGATTCTTCGCCGCCTGTGTCAGCCACGCGGCGGGATTCTTCGGCACGCCGTAGTAAGGCCAGGTTTGCAGCGCCCGCACCATGGCCTCCTGCACGACATCTTCGGCAAGCTGCAATCGCTCGATGCCGAAGATACCTGTCAACACCGCGACCAACTTTCCTGCTTCATGACGGAACAGATGATCGGTCAGACCGGAAATATCCACCGTGGACGATGCTGCAGTTGTCTCTGTGGGCTGACTCACGCGCTCATGCCTTGGTGGTAACGGACTTGGCGATGCCTTCCAAGTGTTCCAATCCCAGCACACGCTCCACGTTCTGTTCGCCGACCGGCCGCAGTTCCACAACGCAGCCCTCGTATTCCAACCCCGGACACTGCTGCGCAATCTGAACCGCTTCTGCCTCGCTCGCCACGCGGATATGGAAGTAGCCGGCAATGGTTTCCTTTGATTCAGCAAACGGCCCGTCGGCAACCAAGTGTCCCTTTTTTCCCGAAACCAGTTTGCCCGTGTCCAGCAATGGCAGTCCACCCAGACATTTGCCCTCCGCCGCGAGCCGTTGAAACCAGGCATACCAGTCCGTCACCACCTGCTTCAATTCGTCGGGCGGCAGGTCCTGCTCCCACGTGTTGCCGCGAAAGAACAGCAGGTAATCGGATTTTTCTGCATTTGTGTTCATGATTACTTTCCTCTCCGCGATTTCATTTCTCCTTTGCCGGCACGCTGGCGCCGCTTGGATGACTTCGCCTTGGGATTGAATTCCAACGCGAGCTTCAGCCACGAGTTCAAATCTTCATCTGTGTCAAAACCTGGCGCGTTAACAAACACAAAGCCGCGCATCGGCCATCCGGTGAAATCCATTGGCACGCAGCCCTTGCGTTGCAACACCTGTTCATAGATTTCCGGGTCGAGCCGAACCATCAACCGCTCTTTCTCGACGCCGATGCACATCTTGCCATCCACCAGGAAGCACAGACCTCCCATCATGCGCTTTTCCGCGAAACTCATTCGGCGACGCCTGAAATGTTGGCGCACTCGCTCGGCCAGCTTCTCGTCGTATGCCACGGTGCGTCAGTGTTACTTTGCCGGGGCTTCGGCGATCGTCTTCAAACCGGCCAGCCCTTTCTCAAACTGCCCGCCAATCATCTTGTCCATGTTCATGAACAGGCACATGGCCTTGCCGATGAAGTTGTTTTTGCCGGTCATGGACCAAGTGACTTCGGTCTGATTGCCCTGCGGCTTGAAGGTAAACTCCGTGTCGCTCACGCCAGCCATCGGTTTGAAGAACTCGAGCTTGAACTGGATGGATTCGTTCGGTTTGCTGCCGGTGATGGTCATCTTGCCCTCGCCAACGTCGCTGTTGCCTACCCAAGAATAGCTCGCTCCGACGCCCGCCTCCGGACCATCGTACGTGAGCTTCATATTGGGATCGAGTTTCTCCCAAGGATTCCAACCAGCCCATTTCTTGAGTTCATTCACGTGCGGGAAGACGACGTCCGGCGTGGCGGCAATGACAAGCGAACGGGTGACACTGTACGTGCCGGGTTGCATCGCCACGACGATCAGAAAGATGACGATGACGATGGCGAGTCCAATAAGTATTTTCTTTAACATGGGTTTTCCTTTCAGGGTTTAGGTTTTGACACCGGCATTCAGCCGCCGGCCATCGCGCCGACAATGAGGAACGGCTCATCGCCGTTGACGACGGCGTTAGGCAGCCGGCTTTCCGGTGGATCGAGCGTCAAATCTTCCTTGCACGCGAAATAGCGGATGAACGGTCGCCGCTTCAAAGTGCCGTGATCGCGAATCGTCCCGCGCAACGCGGGATGTTTTGCCTCCAACGCGTCCATCACGGCTCGAATCGTGATCGGGCTCGCGACTTCCAGCGTTACCTCACTGTCCGCAACGCGGGCAAGGTTTCTCAAATGAAATGGCAGCACGACGCGGATCGCCGTCTGGCCCGGCTTCGAGCTGGTGCTGGCGCTTCGTTCCCATCGCCAGACGCGACCATCTTCGGGATCAATGACCTCGCCAAGTTTCGTGAAACCATTCTTCGCCAGCACCCGGGTCGAAGCATTGTTTTCTGGCAACGTGTGGGCGCGCAACACGCGCACCCGGTCGTCAGCGGACGCGAAAGCCATGAGTTCGCTCAACGCCGCTGTGGCGCATCCCTTTCCCTGCCAGCCCGCCACGATTCCATAGGCGACTTCCACCATTCCTTCAGCATCGGGCGGCCCCTTGAAGCCGGCGCTGCCAATTACCTGGCCAACCGACGGATTCAACACCGCGAACCCGAAGGTCCAGGTGTCCGCCTCGCGGGCAGTGCGGAGTTGCTCCAGCCATTGGGGAGAAACTTCGCCCGAGAAAAAGAAGTCCCGCAGGCCGGGTGCGGCGTGCAGCCCGAAACTGCAAAGGAATGACTCTTCGCTCTCCAGCAATGCGAGCAAATGCTGCGGGGCATAAGGTCGCAATTCGATGGCTTGGGTGGCGGAGGTCATCGGCAATCCGATTCTCAAGGCTTCCAGTTCCCGTCGGCAGTTCCATCCGGACTCGCGAGAACGACCGTGTAACCATCCGGATCGCGCAGCCAGATTTCCCAATGGTTCGGTCCGCCGTCACCGTCCGGAGGATTGCGATGGCGTGGCAAAACAATCTCCGCCTTCAATTCTGCGACGCGAGCGTGGGCCCCGTCGAAATCATCCACCTCAAACCAGAGCAGCACGCCGTTCCCCGGTGGAAGATTTGGGTCGCCAATGCGTCCATGATGATCTTCCCGCTCCCAGTGATGTAACTGGAGCACCAGCCGGCCATTGGAAACGAGCCGTTCGTAATTCGGCCCGCCGTGATCACTCTTGCAACCCAACAGGCGCTGATACCAGCGACTGCTCGCTTCCACGTCACGCGCGCAAATGAGAGGTTGGGGACGCATAAGAGCAGACAACCATCACTTCAGCGTCTGCACTTCCACCGACAGCACCGCCGGCAGGTGCGCAGCGATGGTGGTCCAGTTATCGCCGCCGTCGGGTGAGCAATACACCTGACCGCCCGTCGTGCCGAAATAAATGCCGCTCTGGTCGAGTTGATCCACCGCCATCGCGTCGCGAAAGACGTTCACGTAACAATCCTTCTGCGGCAGACCCTTCGTCAGCGCCTCCCACTCGTTGCCGCCGGTCTTGCTGCGATACACGCGCAACTTTCCATCCGGCGGGTAGTGCAGCGAATCACTCGTGATCGGCACCACGTAAATCGTATCCGGCTCGTTGAAGTTCACATCAATCGGGAAACCGAAATCCGTCGGCAGATTGCCGCTGACCTCGTTCCATTGCTCGCCCGCGTTGTCACTGCGCAACACGTCCCAATGCTTCTGCATGAACAACACGTCCGGCCGCGACGGATGCAACGCGATGCGATGCACGCAATGGCCGACCTCCGCGTTCGGGTCGGGCAGCTCGAATTGCGACTTCAGCCCTTTGGTGATTGGCTTCCACGTCACGCCGCCGTCGTCCGTGCGGAAACAGCCTCCCGCCGAAATCGCCACGAAGATTCGCTTCTCATTTTTCGGATCGAGCAAAATGGTATGCACCGCCATGCCGCCCGCGCCCGGTTGCCAGAGATGCCCCTTCGCCTGGCGCAACCCGGGCAGTTCCTTCCACGACTTGCCGCCGTCGGTCGTCTTGAAAATCGCCGCGTCCTCGACACCCGCGTAGGCCGTGTCCGGATCGGTCAACGAGGGTTCGATGTGCCACACCCGCTTGAACTCCCACGGATGCTGCGTGCCGTCATACCACATGTGTTTGCCCGCTTCGCCCTCGTACACAAACTTGTTGCTCTCGCCCTTGGGAAAACCTTCCGGCCCTTTCAAATCCTCGGGACTGCTGCCCGGCGTGTTCCAGGTTTTGCCGCCGTCATCCGAGCGCTGGATGATCTGCCCGAACCACCCGCTCGATTGGGACGCGTAAATGCGATTCGGATCGGCGCTCGACCCCTTGAGATGATACAACTCCCACCCGGCGAAATGCGGGCCGCTGACTTCCCAATTCCGGCGCTGGCCATCCGCCGAGAGGATGAACGCGCCCTTCTTCGTGCCGACCAACACTCGAACTTTGCTCATGATTTCACCTGTCTGGTTTGGATTGGACTCAGCTTCAACACTACGACGAATGGGCCGCCGTGTTAAGGACAACTATTTTTGAAAATAACCCGTGAACGCCCGCCCCTTGTAACCGAAACCGCCCGGCCGCTCAACCGAAGAAACCACGGATGAACTCCGTGTTGATCCGTGTGTATCCGTGGTTCAACAACTCCCGAATCCAATCGCTCCTGGCCCAATCCAAAACAGTTTTGCCATTAGCATCCTTCAGCGCCGGACTGACGCCGTGTTCCAGTAACGCCTGGGTGATTTCCCGCTGCGCCGCCTTCGCCAGTTCCGAACCGCTGCCGCCACGACCGGTGTTTTGGACAGCGAGATGAAACGGCGTCGAACCGGGTTTGTTCCGCATCGTGGCATTTGCGCCAGCTTCGAGCAGGCACCGAACGGCGGCGGCGCAACGCGTCCGCACGGCCCGATGCAACGGCGTCGCGCCATTCTTGTCCTGCGCGTGAATATCCGCGCCTGCGTCGAGCAGCAGACGAATCGTTGCCACCTGCTTTTTGGCGTCCCAGGCCGGGTTTTCCAGATAACCATCAGCCGCATAATGCAGCGGCTGGCTGTGGCGATGTTTCCCAACTGCATTCACATCAGCACCAGCAGCCAGCAGCAGTCTCGCGATCTCGACCCGATGGCCGGCGGCAGCGACATGCAATACCGTGTCGCCGGCATAAATCCAGTGAGCAATTTCACTCGCGAGCAGCGGCTTCGCCGCGCGCGCTGTGACCAGTGCCGGGTTTAGTTTGAGCAGTTCCTTCACCCGCGCGCGGTCGTCGTCGAGAATCGCTTGCCGCAGAGATTGGAATGGATCGGGCATCGGGCCAACTTTGTCCTTCGCTTGTCGGTCGAAACGCGTGTGGACCTATCTAGCGCTGGTGAGTGGAAGTTAGTAAGCCAGCACGGAGTCCGAGCGCTCTTTGTCGGCAAAAGTGCTGCTGGCTTTGGCGGAACTGGCCCACTGACGACTGCCGTCGCGGCCCACAAGCTCCACGGCGTCAATCTCGCTCCAATTGCCCACGCGGGTTGTATCCAGATGCACGACGACCGAGTCGGTTTGCACGGCCTCCGAGACCGGGACCACAAAATCACGGGGTTTGTCGTCGGGCGCGGCGGCGCCTTCCCAGAGAGTGACCTGCTCGTTGTTCACGACGGCGGTGACCTTGGTGATGGCGCCGGGGTTATAGGTTTCACGAATCCGCACCTGCGCCACTTCCACGGGATGGTCAAAACCGACAGAAAGCCATTCGGCCCCGGAATTGGCTTTGAGCGGCGCCCAAGCGGTGGGCGAATCGCCCGGACGCACGGTGTCCGGTGGACCGATTACCTGTTCGGTTCCCCAATGTCGTCTGGGTGGCCGGTTGACGGCCGGCGGCGGTTCGACTGGCGTGCCAGTTGGGTCATACTCGGGAATGGCCACTCCGATCGGCTGGCGGTCGAGGGCCAACTGAAGCGCCCGGATTTGATTCTCCAATGCTGCAATCCGTTGAACAGGTTCTGGACCAACCTCGGTTTGGAATCTCGGCGAGCGCTTTGTGGCTTCAGGCAAGGGCGGAATATCCGTGCGGTCCAGTTTCGCTTCCGCGCCGTTCAACCGCTCCCGCAGGTCCTGGCGTTCCACGGCCCATTGCTCCCGGTCCTGTTGCAACGCTTCGAGCTTGTTGCTCAAACGGATTTCTCTCCAGGCAAAAAGCGTCATCAAAGCCGCGAGCGCAATCGTTGCTATGATCCAGAATCGCATATCTTCATGACCCGGCTTCTGCGGGGAGAAATTCTCGACCGTCTTTGCTTTCGCACAAGACAGTTCCCGAACAACAGTTTCTAGGCCGCTCCCGGCGGGAAAGCAAGCCACCATTCTAATGAATCACAACAGTATTGCTGCGGTGAACCCGCCCACAGATAAGCCGGGTTAAAATGGCCAGGGCTGCTGGATTCATTTCCCTGTCAATGCGTGACCAGGACAGCTGATGACTCGGTTCGATTAATGATGTTCTGGGACGCCGCACGGAGGGCTTTGTGCAGGATGCGTTTCCGGGCGGAAGCGAGATGAATACTGGTCGCGCCAGCCTTGCCCCACGCGCCGGCACACGGGGCAAACATTTTCGGGGCTTCCTTCGTGAACGCGCTTTGTTGCGTCGGCGTCAGCTTGACCATGCCCCAACCGCCGTCGGGATAACCGAGCGAGGCGAAGATTCTCCCGTTTACCCGAAAGTCGGGATGATTCATGTGCGCGGATTCCCTGGCGCCCGGCACTTTCAAGGCGGCGGCTCGGAATTCTGCCGTGGTCATGGTTTGCGTCAGCTTAACAGGTGGCCAATTTCCCAGTGATGGCCGAACGGGTCAACAATCCGCCCGAGCCGCCAGCAATGCGCATCCGCGACCGGATAAATCTGGGTCGCGCCCGCGCGAATCGCCTGCGCGCAGACCGCCGCCGGGTCGGCCACGATCAGGAGCATCCGCACCGAACAGCCGCCGAGCGATTCGGGGCTGAAGTTCTGGTGCGCCGGAGATTCCTCGGCCACCCAGAATTCCGCGCCCGCCACCGACAATTGCCCGACGCCGCCTCCCGGCACGCGATACAACTCGACCGCGTCGAAGGCCGCCTTGTAGAAATCCATCGCGCGCGCCCAATTCCGAACCGACAACGTGGCGGTGATGGCGGTTTGAAAATCTTTGCCTGGAGGGTTGGCTGATGCGGATTTCATTTTAGTTCCTTTGGCGTGAGCGCGCGCAGCACGTCCTTGCCGATCCAGCGTGACGTGGAGTCTTCAGACGCGGCCAACCGCTTGGCCACCGCCACAGCGGCAGTTTCAAGCTTTTTGCTCCGTCCGCCAACTCCACGCAATCCCCAACTCACGCCTTTCTTCACAAAGTTGCGTTCGTCCGTCGCGGCGGCTTCAACCAGCGGTAGCAATTTCAAGAATATTTGGTCCTCCGCCTCGTCGTCGTGCAAAGCCACACAGGCGAGCAGGGCAAACGCGGCGCGCTTTTGAAATTCATCTCTTCTCCCCGCCCACGCTGCGATCCGACCCAGCGCGTGTGGCGATTGATCAAACAGTTTGAAGCAGACGGTATCGCAGAAGGCCCAGTTGTCGAAGTCGCGACACCAGCGGTCCATCAGCTTGGGCGTGAGCCGATCGGGTTCAGCCACGAACGCGGCCACGGTGCGGGCCTCGTAGTTGCCGGTTTCCCAAAGCGCGAGTGCCAATGTGTGATTGCGCCCGAGTTTCTTCGCCACGTCCTGCATATCGCGCATCCGCACGCCATACGCATCCTTCGTCACGATGCCGTAGTGCGACGACATTTCTTCGCGAATGCGCGGCTTGCTCAAACGCTTCAGCGTCGCGAGCACGGCTTGGACTTCAGCCTTCGACACGATGCCGTTGGCCTTTGGCGTTTTGGGTTTCATCGCGTGCCGTGGCTCAACCTCTGTTTTCGGCAATCCGGGCCTTTACCAGCGCCTTCACCAGTGCGACCGGCAACGGTTTCTCTGTCGTGAAGCGAATCGTGCCTTTGCTGCACTCGAAGTCTTTCAGTTCCTTCTGGAACTTCTTCTGCACGGCTGGGCTTGCGGCATAGAGCGCGCAGTGCTTTTCCCATGCGCCGAAGTAAACGAGCGGTCGCCCGTTGAATTTGAATCCAGCCAGACCGTAGCCGATGTATTCCTCCGCACCCGGCGCGGCGGCGTGAATGGTTTTGCGAAGTTTCTCGAGCACGGCCCGCTGCTCGGGGCTTGTCAGCGCGAGATATCCGTCAATCGTCTTGGGTTTCGCTTTGGTTGAACGCATGGACATAAATTGATTTGGAGCGCGGCTGTGTCGCAGACTAGCCGCAGTTACAACGGCGGCGCAGCAGCGCCGCCCTACCGACGACGCCTTGCAGTACAAACCCGCCGCCTAACGAAATTCCAACATCGAATGCACTGCGGCTGATGCTTCGCATACAGCCGCGCTCCAGTCATTTCCCCCGCGCCGCCGCTTTCAGTTTCTTGATATCGAGCTTCACCATCTTGAGCATCGCTTCCATGACGCGTTGGGATTTTGCGGCGTCCTTGCCGCTCATCAATTCATTGAGCGCTGTCGGTACGACCTGCCAGGACACGCCGAACTTGTCCTTGAGCCAGCCGCATTGCACCGGCTTGCCGCCGCCCGCAGTCAGTTTCTTCCAATAGTAATCCACTTCCGCCTGCGTCATGCAGTTCACGACGAAGGAAATGGATTCGTTGAATTTGAACAGTGGCCCGCCGTTGAGCGCGATGAAGTCCTGTCCTTCAATCTGAAATTCCACGGTCATGACCGAGCCAGCTGGCCGGCCCGAAACTTTCTCTCCCGCCTTTTCGTAACGGGCAATCGTGCCGAGCTTGGATTTCTTGAAGATGGACGTGTAGAACTTCGCCGCCGCTTCGGCGTCGTCATTGAACCAAAGAAAGGGAGTGATCTTCTGCATGCTGTTTCCTTGGTAGTAATCCTCGCGCTGCCAGGATTGGCTGGTCGCAGCGCGACCAGCCCCACCTGGCCCCTCAGGACTTCACGCGCTTGAGCGTGGTCGGCTTTTCCGCCTGTTCTTTGCCGTCAATGATCGCCTGGCAACTCGTCGTGATCGTGTCGGCATCGTCGAACGTGAGGCTCAGGGCGTGCATGTGCGATTCTTTGTTCGGGTTGATGCCGCACGTCGCGTCGAAGTCGAACTTGATGGTCTTGGTGTTGGCCGACTTGATCTTCATGCTGGGGCGATTGCCGAACACGCAGTAATGCGTCATGGCCAGTTTGCCGTCCTGGTCGTAATACATCGTGACCATTTCATTCGGCGTGCCGGCGAAGACGCGCTCTTCCAAAACACTGCCGCCCGCGAGCAGCCGATATTGAATGGTCATGTCCATCAGGCCCTGGCCCATGTCGGCCTTGCCGGTCCACGAACCAACGAGTGTTTTCATGCGCTCGAATTCGGGCGAGCCGGCTTTGGTCTTTTCGGTTTCGCCAGCGTTTGCGCCGAGTGTCGTGGCGAGGATCAGGGCGGTGAGAAGAGGGGTGATTTTTGTTTTCATTGTCGTTTGTTGTTTTGATTTTGGTTGATGCAACTTCATCACTACGACGAACGGGTTGAACCGATCCGGACAATTACTTTCAACCCACCTGGCCCGGCACGCTGACCATCCAGCCAATCCCGAACTTGTCCTCCAACATGCCAAAGCGCGGCGACCAAAACGTCTTGTTTAGCGGCATGGAGACCTTGCCACCGGCGGCGAGGGCGTTGAAATAACGCTCGGCCTCGGCCTCCGTCGCCACAGACAGCGACAACGAGAACCCCTGAAAACCTTTTGGTTCCACGCCACAGCCGTCGGAGGCCATCACGATCGTTTGGCCGACGCGGAAGCTGGTATGCATAATTTTGTCGCCCCAGTTTGGTGGCATCATGCCGGGCGGCGGCGGCTCGGGACTGTCCTTGAAGGGCATGGAAAACTCCACCACGGCGCCGAGGGCTTTGCGGTAGAACTCAACGGCCTCCGCGCAGTTGCCGTTGAAGAAGAGGTAGGATTGGACCAATGGGCTGTCGGTTTTGTTGCTCATGATGTCTTTGTTGGTGTTGATGGTTGGCGGTTGAACGGAAGGGTTCAAATTTCCACAATGGCCTTGAACCCGCCGTAGAGCATGCGTTTGCAGTCAAACGGCATGTCGTTGGGATCACACATCTCAGCGATGCGCGGGTCTTTCATGATTTTTTTGTTCACGGCATCGCGATGCGCGCGGGATTTGTAAACGATGTAGGAAAAAAAGACGGTTTCACTGGGTTTGATTTTGACGCCTTTGGGAAACGACCTGCAGAAGGTGCTTTTGAGATCGTCGCCGACACATTCCTTGTAATCGAGCGCGCCGTATTCCTTCCAAATCTTACTGGCCTTCTTCGCCATACGAATGTAGGCAGCGAGCTTCTTCTTCGGGACCGGGACAACGAATCCGTCAACGTAGTTGGGCATAGGTCAGTTCTTGGTTGAGAGTTGATGGTTGAGAGCGACAGTTCAGGCGTGGGCGAGGTGTTCTTTAGATTCCAGTTCCTCCACCATCGGACATTGCGGAGCGATGGGCCGCACTTCCACGCGAATGCCGTAAGGCAAACCCGGGCATTGCTGTGCGATCGCGACGGCCTCGTCCATCGAACCGACCGTGAGGAGGAAATAGCCGCCGATGGTTTCCTTGGATTCCGCGAATGGGCCGTCCGACACGACGCGGTTCTTGCCGGAGACAATTTTGCCTTCACGTCGGCGACCTGCTGCATTTGCTCGGGCGAAAGACCTTGGTACCAGTCCGTGCCGCGAAAGATGATGAGGTATCCGTTGGTTGATTGAGTAATCATAAATTAGTCGTTGGTTGAAGTTGATGTTTGCTAGTACTGATTGGTTTTAATCGAGAATCAGGCATCTGCCATGGCGAGTTGCTGTTCCAATTTCCGCGCATGGAGATTCAGCGGACAGTCGTCGCTGATAGTGCGAACTTCGATGGTGGAATTATGACGCAGACTCGGACAGGCCCTGGCAATAGCGATGGCTTCTTCCATGGTGGCCACATCCAACAACAGCGTACCACCAATGGCCTCCTTGGATTCGGCGAAGGGCCCATCAGAAAAAACGCGTTTGCTGGCAGAAACGGTTGCGCCTACCCGCGCGAGTGCCAGGCCACCTTTGACCTTACCCTGCGCCATCAATCGTTCCACCCAAGCCTTGTTTTGATTGATGACTTCTTGCAGCTCGGCGAGGGAGAGTTCCTTGTACCATTCGTCGGTGTGAGATATCAGCAAGTACCCGTTTGCGTTCGACGTGTTCATCGTGTTTGGGCGATTGAAAGTTTTGTGGCTTGATTCTATACCGGATGAGTTGAGGAAATCATGACAATTATTTTGCTTTAGGATTCATTTCCCAAAGGGCGAAGGAATTGTTCTCGGTGTCCTGGCAGATCGCGAAGTAACCCATGCCCGGCACGGCGGTCTTGGGTTTGCAGATGCTGCCACCGAGTTTCTCCACCTTCGCCATGTGCTTGGCCACGGACGGCACAAGGACGTATTGAGTAATGGTGTGAGCCGGATGCATCCGCTTCAGCATGCCGCCATCGGGCGAGGCGTCCGCGCCGCCGGTGTCAATGTGCTGATAGTCTGGCATCGCGGCGCCCAGCAGGGGGTTTATTTTCCAGCCGAACAGTGAATGGTAAAACTTCTTCGCCCGAGCGATGTCGTCCGCCGGGATTTCAAACCAGACGATGCTGGCCGGGGTGGGTTTCTTCAATTTGCTCATGAATTTGCCTTTCTTGTGGGTTGCTGCCGTTCAGTCATTGTTACAACGAATGGGCGACCGCAATTGGGACATTTTCTCAAAGAAATCCACACTCCACCGAGAAGTGGGCAGATGTCCCTCGAAGGTAGTGGTCTCGCAGGCTGCCTCGTGACCCTGGTTATCGCGCGAAAATCTGGCGGATGACGTCTTCGATGGGGACTTCTTCGATATCGATGTCGCGCACCGGGAGTTCGTCCAGCAAGGCTTTGCAGACGGGGATGACGCGGTCGCGCTTGACCTTGAGCTTGATGCTGCCGGGTGTTTTCTCCACCAGTTCGCCGTATTTCTTCAGACCCTCATCGGTGCAGCCGTCCGCGCCGTCGCATTGTATGGTGATGAGTTTGAAGTCGGCAAAGCGGTCCACGACCTCGCTGAGCTTACCGTCGAAGGAAATCTTCCCGTGATCAATGATGATGACGCGTTCGCACAGGGCCTGGATGTCCGCCATGTAATGGCTGGTGAGCAGGATGGTGGTCTTTTGCGTGGTGTTGTGGTGTTTGAGAAATTCCCGGACAGTCTTTTGCGAAACGACATCCAGGCCAATGGTCGGTTCGTCGAGAAACAGAATCTTGGGCTGATGCAGGAGCGAGGCGATCAACTCCATCTTCATGCGCTCGCCGAGGGAAAGTTCGCGCACGCTGATGTTGAGTTTCTCGCGGACATTGAGCATTTCAGTCATCTCGGCCACGGTGCGTTCGAAGCGATCCTGCGGGATGCCGTAAATTTTCGCGTTCAGCTCCAGCGATTCGCGGGCGGGCAAATCCCACCAGAGTTGATTCTTCTGCCCCAATACGAGAGCAAACTGCCGGCGGTAGGCGTCGTGGCGTTCCCACGGGACGTGACCGAGGACGTGGGCTTCGCCGCTCGTGGGATAAAGCAGCCCCGCGAGCATCTTGAGCGTGGTGGTTTTGCCCGCGCCGTTCGGGCCGAGGAAGCCGACGAGTTCACCGGACTCGATCTGGAAGCTGACTTTCTCCACGGCAAAGACCGATTCGTATTCGCGTTTGAACAGCCCCCGAATGGCCCCGCCGAAGCCGGGTTGCTTCTTGTAGGTACGAAAGGTTTTGGTCAGGCCGCTGACTTCGATGGCAGGCACGGACCGGATTGTCGAAAGTCGAAGGCCGAGAGTCGAGAGACAAAAAACTCCCTACAAGCTCCCCCCAATCCTGCTACGCGGTCACCAGTCTTGGCTCACAGAGCGACGTCATGAGGAGCGCACGACGCGTCCGATCCATAGCGTGTCACGGCATTTCACGATTTGCTGATTAGTTTCAGCAAGGCCTTTACTATTCTGCAGCAAAGCCGGTGGCGTTATTTTCTTTTCTGGATTTGTTTCAACAGGGTTGCACGCAAGAATTCAGCAAGTTACGCTAACTGGCGTGAAAATATGTTCTCTGCCCAAGGTTGTGCTCCTCCTGCTGGTTTCCGTGATCGCGGCTGTGTCCGCTCCCGTCCCACTGGTCAATCACAGTGATGCCTGGCGTTATCGCAAAGGCACCGGCGCGGCACAGTTGGATTGGAAGACAGCCACGGAGGCGGCTCTCGATGTTACCTGGCTGGGCGGGAACGGCGGGTTCGGTTATGCCGACAATGCGCCGGAGACGGCAAACTGTCAGACCCTGCTCCCCGACATGTCCGCCAATTACACCACGCTCTACGTGCGCCGCCAGTTTACCATTACCAACGCCGTGGCGCCGGAAGCCCACCTGTTTCTGCAACTGGATTGGGATGACGGTTACATCGCCTGGCTGGACGGCAATTACCTGGCGAGCGTCAATGTAACTGGCGCCCCGACGGAACCGGCGAGTTCTGCGCCAGCCAGCGGCAGCCACGAATCTTCGCTGGGCGGCAGCGGAGCGCAACCCGCGACGGTCATTGACCTCGGGTTGGCCGGCACTTGGCTCAGTCCTGGCGAGCATACCCTGGCGATCATGGGGCTCAACCAGAGTTCCAGCAGCGATTTCATACTGGTGCCGGATTTGTATCTCGAAGTGCCACCGCCACCGGTCACCAATGTTTGGGCCGCGAGCAATAGTCCAATCGTCCTCAATGCCAGCGTGACTGTCACCAACGGCGAGATATTGATGATCGAGCCGGGGGTTACCGTGGCCCTCGGTGCCGGCGTGAACCTCACCGTCGCCAACGGCGGCCAATTGCTGGCAGAAGGCACGACCGACCAGCCCATCCTGTTCACCCGCTCCGGCGCGAGCGGTTATTGGGGGAACGTGCGCATCAATGGAAGCCTTGGCTCGCCGGAAACCCGGATCACGCACGCGCGGTTCGAGTTCAACGCCAACTCCACCGGCACGCCGGGCATCCAGGTTTCGGCGGGCGCGGTGTTCCTCGATCATCTCACTTTCGCCAATCCGGGAGCGCCGTACATTTCCGTGGATGGCGCTTCCTTCGTCATCAGCCATTGTTACTTTCCACCAGCCACGGCGCAATTCGAGCCGGTACATGGCACGGGCGGCATTCGCAGCGATGGCCAGGGCATTCTCCTGCGGAACTTTTTCGGCAAAGCCATTGGCTACAATGATGTGGTGGATTTTACCGGGGGCAAACGGCCCGCGCCCATCCTGCACTGCATCGAAAACGTCCTGGTCGGTGGCGATGACGATGGCTTCGACATTGACGGCACGGATGCGTGGATTGAAGGCAACATCTTCCTGCACCTGCACAAAAGCCCGGGCACCCCTGATTCTTCCGGGGCGGTCAGTGGCGGCAGCAGTGGCGGCAGTGTGTCCGACATCACCGTGCTTGGTAACTTCTTCTATGATTGCGACCAGGCGGCGACGGCGAAGCAGGGTAATTTCTACACGCTGCTCAACAACACCGTGGTGCATCAGACCCATCAGGGTGGCATTGATAC
The DNA here is from genome assembly GCA_044225555.1 of Limisphaerales bacterium. Classification (GTDB taxonomy): domain Bacteria; phylum Verrucomicrobiota; class Verrucomicrobiia; order Limisphaerales; family JADLHS01; genus JADLHS01. Next base: position 604,153 of record JBGAIM010000001.1, read on the forward strand.
CGAGGGCGCTGTTGTCATACTTGCGGATGCGGGAACCGCGCAAGGCGCCGGCTGCTATCTCGAAGGCAACGTGATCTACGATGTCGAACAGCTCACCCGCAACGTCACGAATGCCATTGTCACGTTCACGAACAACCTGATGCCTTTCCCGTGGTCCGGCCCGGGCGGGGGAAATTCCACCGCCGACCCGGGGCTCACATATGTTCCGCAAATGGCCGAAACCTATTTCACCAACTGGCAAAGCGCGCAGATCGTGAGGGATTGGTTCCGACTGCGGCCGGGTTCGCCGGGAATCGGCACCGGCCCGAACGGCGTGGACCTGGGCGCCGCAAGGCCAAGCGGTGCGTCCATCTCCGGTGAACCGGCGGCGGTCACGCCCCTGAATGCCGCCACGTTGATCGTTGGCTTGAATCGCGCCGGTAACAGCATCCCCGCCGCCGGCTGGCCCGCCGGGACCGGCTACACAGATTACCGGTGGCGGCTCGACGGCGGTCCGTGGAGCGGGGAAACGCCCCTTGCCACGCCCATTTCCCTCACAAACCTGGCTCCGGGTCCGCACTACGTGGAGGTGATCGGCAAACTCGATTCCGGACTGTACCAGGACGCTCCTTGGTTCGGCGAAGCCGCGGGCGCGACGCGCTCGCGCACTTGGACCGTGTCCGGCCAGCCGGTCATCGCCTCCATTTCCGTGACCACGTCGAACACCGTCCGACTCCAGTTCACCGCCCAGGCCAACCAAGGTTACGTGATTCAGTACCGCGAATCGCTGGCCAGCGGCAGCTGGGAGCCGTTGGCGGTGGTGGATGCCCTCCCCACCGCGCACCCCGTCACGTTTGAGGAGCCGCTTTCCCCGGAGGCGGCCAGCCGCTTTTATCGGCTTGAGACCCAATGATGGGACGGTGACCAAGACCCTGGCGCGCAAGCCAGCCTCGTGGGGCTTGACCGGACTTCACGGTCAACTTCAAGCATCAGCGCATGATACATCCCGATATGGAATTGCGATTCATCAACGAGGCGATGGGCCATGGCGTTTTCGCCACGCGGCTCATTCGCAAAGGCACGATCACCTGGGTGCGGGATGATTTGGACCAGACCTTCACGGTCGAGCAAGTGGAACAAATGGCGCCGGAGTATCAGACGATTCTTGAAAAATATTCGTTCGTGGATGCGAAAGGAATGGTGGTGCTGTGTTGGGATCATTCACGCTTCTTTAACCACTCCTGCGCGGCCAATTGTCTCAGCGCCGGCTACGACTTCGAAATTGCAATCCGGGATATTCACCCTGGGGAAGAACTCACCGACGATTACGGGACGCTGAACCTGCGCGCGCAATTCTCCTGTGCCTGCCAGGCGGTGGCGTGCCGGAAAGTCATTATGCCGGACGACATGGAACGGCTGGCCTCAGCCTGGGATTTGGTCGTCCAGGAGGCTTTTCCGCTGATTCCCACTGTGGCGCAACCGCTGTGGGTGTTCGTCAAAGAGAAGGCGGAAGTGGAGGCGGGCGTGGCGCGGCGGGAGGAAGTGCGCTCGATCCGTTTCAACTATGCCCCGCTCCCGTGAGGTAAACAAAGCGTGAGGGGAGCTGCGAATGCTTCTTTCTTTCCCAGCCCAGTGGGCCAGCATTGACCCGCGTATGAAGCACCTCACCGAACATCTCTGGTTTGAAACCCCGCACCGGCGGGATTACCTCAACATCACGGACCCCGTCGCCCAGCTCGTGCGCAAGAGCGGCGTGCAGGAAGGGCTTTGCCTCGTCAATGCGATGCACATCACCGCCAGCGTCTATATCAACGACGCCGAGGACGGCTTGCTGCACGATTACGATGTCTGGCTGGAGAAACTCGCACCGCACGCACCGACGTCGCAATACGAGCACAACCGCACTGGCGAGGACAATGCCGACGCGCACCTGAAACGTCAGCTCATGGGCCGCGAAGTCGTGGTGGCGATCACCAAGGGCAAACTCGATCTCGGCCCGTGGGAACAAATCTTCTACGGTGAGTTTGATGGCCGCCGCCGCAAGCGCGTGCTGGTGAAAATTATTGGCGACTGAACGTGCGCAGCTCGGATAAGCCGCGTTCTTTCTCAATCTTCAGAGAACAGATATTCCAGCTCGTTCTTCGTGAGGCTGCGGGCAAAACCTTCTTCTCCGAGCACGTCGGCAATGGTCTTGGCTTTGCTCTGTTGCAGTTCCCAGATTTTTTCCTCAACGGTGCCGGGCGCGATGAGCCGGTAGGCGTTGACGGTTTGCGTCTGGCCAATGCGATGTGAGCGGTCAATGGCCTGCGCTTCGACGGCCGGATTCCACCACGGATCGTAAAGCACCACGTAACTGGCGTTGGTGAGATTCAAGCCCGTGCCGGCGGCCCGCAGGCTCAACAGGAACACGCACGCCTTGGTGTCTGCCTGGAACGCCTGCACGACCTCCTGCCGGTCCTTGGTCTGGCCGGTGAGCAGGTGCGTGTTGATGTTGCGCGCGTGACATTCCTTCTCCAGCAATTGCAGCATCTGCACAAACTGGCTGAAGACGAGAACTTTTTGGCCTTCGGCCACCAGTGAGTCGAGCAATTCGAACAACGTCTCGGTCTTGCCACTGGGGGAATCGTTGCCGACGAGTTGCGGATGGCAGCAGACCTGGCGCAACCGCGTGAGGGCGGCGAGCACATGCATCTTGCTCTTGTTGAGCCCCTGCTCGGCAACGGCCTGCATGATCTGATCGCGGCTGCGACGGAGTTCGGCAAGGTAAAGCTTCCGTTGTTCCTCGCCAAGCGGACAATCGCGACGTTCCTCGATGCGGTCGGGCAAATCTTTCGCCACATGCTTCTTCATGCGGCGCAGCAGCAGCGGGCGCAGCTTGGCGGACAACTGCCGGCGCGCGATGCGTTGGGCGCTCTCGGCATCTTCGCCGCCTTTCGGTTCGTAAGTTTCGAGGAAATGTTCCTGCGTGCCGAGATAGCCGGGCTGGATGAAATCCACGATGCTCCAGAGATCGAGCAGACGGTTTTCCAGCGGCGTGCCGGTGAGGGCGAGACGTTGCTCGCACTTGAGTTGCTTGACGGATTGCGTGACTTGCGCGCCAGGATTCTTGATAAATTGCGCTTCGTCGAGAATCACCGCGCGGAAGGCGAACTTGTTCAGTTCCTCCAGGTCGCGCCGCAGCAAGGCGTAGTTCGTGACGATGATGTCGTGCTCGGGAATCTGCTTCCGGAGATTGTGCCGCGCGGCGCCACTCTCCAGCACGAGCACTTTGAGGTTGGGCACAAAGCGTTCCGCTTCGCGCCGCCAGTTGTGCAACACGGACGCCGGGCAGATGACGAGCGATGGCTTGGGATTCTTTTTGTTCCGATCCTTCAACCACGCCAGCCACGTCAGAGTTTGCAGCGTTTTGCCAAGGCCCATGTCGTCAGCCAGGATGCCCCCGAGTCGGATCTGCACGAGATGCGCGAGGAAATCAAAGCCGTCCTTTTGATACGGACGCAACTCAGCCTGCACGGTAGCAGGCACGGTGGTGGAAGGAACGCCCTTGAAATCGCGCACCCGTTCGCGGAGCGCCTTGGCTTCCGGTGTATCAGCGAAGCGGGTGAATTCGTCCTCGCTCAGATGGGCGACGTGTTCCATTCCGACTTTTTGCGGCGCGGCGATAAGGCCATCCACGCCGAGATCGGCCATGGCCTCGTGCGCGCTCTGGACCGCATCGGTGTCCAATTCCACCCAGCCGGAATTCGGCAATTTGACGAATCGCCCACTCGCACTGGCAAGCCGTTCGAGGTCGGACTTGCTCAACTTCATTCCCTCCGCTTCCCATTCGGCGGAAACGGCGAGCCAGTCAATGCCGCTGCCTTTGACAATCAACTTGGGTTTGAGTCGCCGCGGATGGAGGAACAAGCGATGGAACGCAGGGTTGCCGAGGAAATCCACACCCTCGGGCCGTTGCTGCCAGGCATGGGCGAGCGTGCCGAGGCAATTCTCGTTGGCGTCGCCGACCCACAGGCCGGGTTCGGGGGTGAACCAGTCGAGTTGACGCAGCCATTGCATCGCGGGATCCAGACGTGCATCGTCGAGAATTTCCGGCTTGTCCGTCGGCCGTTTCCTGTTGTCGTTGGGCCGCCATTCCTGGCCGGTCCAGAACCAGACGCTGCCGTCGCGAAAGCTTTTTGCCAGGAGACGCAGGCGCACGGTATCGTCGAGCAATTCAAAGACGAGTTGTGGCACGGCCTTGTGCGCCACGCAAAGTTGATCCCAGTCCACGCCGTTGCTGGTCTGCGTGCGGCGCAGATGCATGAGCAGACGATGGCTGAGCCGGCGCACGGGCACGGCGGGTTTGTCCGCCCAGTGTTCAATGACCGACGCGGGCGGCGCATTGCGCAGGAGATAAAAAGTATTGCCGGCGAGAACCAGCGGCGGCTGCTGATTAAAAAACTTCACCTCGGTGATGGAAACTTTTTCACCTCCCGGCATGGTGAGTTTATGCGTGAAGGAAAGTTCCTTGTCGCCGTTTTCGAGGTGGGGGTCGAGGGCGGCAATCTGGCCGTGGAACTGGAGCGGTTGATTGTTCGCCACCAGCTCAAGCCGGTTGGTATGGCCCCAGCGCGCGAGCCAGTGAATCAATTCCGCGTCGGTCAGCGTGAGGGTGTCGTTGCCATCCTGCCGGTGACGATGCGTCTCGGTGAGCCACGCGATAAAATCCCAGTCGTTCGGAGGGAAAAGTTCCTGCTCGTGGGCCGCGCGCGTGGCGAGGTCAATCAAGTCACGCAAGGTGCGAACTTTCTCGCCGGTGCGGGGACGGAACAGGTGAAATTGAACCCCCAAACGGAAGCGCGCAGGTTGGGCTTCATCCGGTTGCGGCAGGCAAACCACCCGAAGCGTCGCGCGCGGGGTGTCGAGGTGCGGTGGTTTCGCGGGGAAGAGCCAGTTTTCCAGTTCCTGCACCAATTTGTGTTCGTGCTCGGCGGCTTCCGCGCGGGCGAAACGATCCAAGTTGGCGTGCGTGGAAAGTTCCGGGGGCATGGAACGCTTGGCGCGCAGGAAAAGGAAGGCGAGTTCTTCCAACCGCCCGTTGCCGCCCGCAGCCAACATGCGCGGCCACCAGTCCGTGGCTGGAAAATCTTTGCGGGAGAGGGAAAGTTTTTCGAAATAATCCTCGAGCAGCAGCCAGGAACGCTGGGAATCCGGACAGGTGGCGAAACTGCGCAGGATGTCCTGGCGTTCGGAGACGGCGTCTTTGGAATCGGATAGTTCGCGCCGCAAATCGGCGAAGGCGCCGTAGGTTTGCGAAAGAACTTTGTTGTGGGCGTCGTATTTGGACGTGCTGCCGCCGTGGCGGGACGTTCCGTTTCCATTTTTTACTGAGCCTTTTGCCATCTGTGATTACAACCCGTGTGTTGGTGTATCATCTCGCCATGGAACGGGGCCTCCGGTCAATCAGAAACAAAAAAATTTTGTGCTGTGTTGCTCGCGGCCTCTATGCTGCTGTCGGTGTCCGCTCGAATGAATGCGAAATCAGAACCCATCAAACCGATTGACATGCATGTGCATGTCGTCGGCAACGGCACGGGCGGCACCGGCTGCTGGTTGCGCGTGACCGGCTGGCATCGGCCGCTCGCGGCGTTGATGCTGCGGCATGTCGGCCTGCCCGCCAGTGCGATGGCCGGCGATCTTGATCGCTTGTTTATCGAACGATTGCTGGAGCAAGTGCGTTCGTCCTCGCTTGGCGCGGCAGTAATCCTAGCCCAGGACGAGGTCCATGACGACCAAGGACGCGTGCTGAAGGACGTGGGTTCGTTTTACGTTCCGAATGACTATGTCCTCTCGCTCGCGCGGAAACATCCAGAATTTCTGCCGGCAGTTTCCATTCACCCGGCGCGACCAGATGCTCTGGAAGAACTGGACCGCTGCCTGGCGGCCGGCGCGGTGCTGATGAAATGCCTCCCGAACTGCCAGAACATCAATTGTGGCGACCGGCGCTTCACCAAATTCTGGGAGCGGATGGCGGAAGCGAAGCTGCCGTTGCTCGCTCACACGGGCGGCGAGCATACGCTGCCGGTGGTGCGACCCGCGTTTGCCGACCCTCGCCTGCTGACGTTGCCATTGGAATGCGGCGTGACGGTCATTGCCGCCCACAGCGGCACTAAGAGCGGGCTGTTCGACCCGGAATACTTTCACGTTTTCTCCGAGATGACCCGCCGTTTTCAAAATCTTTACGGGGACACCAGCGCTTTCAACGTGCCGATGCGCGGCCGGCACGTGCTGGACTGCTTGCGCGAGCCGCTGTCCTCTCGGATGGTCCACGGCAGTGATTATCCTGTTCCCGTGAATGGACATTTTGCCTGGGCGAGTGGCTTTGTTTCCTGGAGAGATTTTCGTCGCTGCCAAGGGATAAAGAACATCTTGGAGCGGGACTATCAATTGAAGCTGGCCATGGGGTTTCCGCCCGAACAGTTCACTCGCATCGCTGGTTTGCTGCGCCGATCTTGATCGGGCGTACCGGTACAAAAAACCGGGCCAAACAGTCAGGGGGTGACCGAGAGGCCCGGGGAATTTTCGAATGGTACTTCAGTAGGTTACCGGAGAACTCCGACAGGCACTTGTACCGAGTCACCTGCCGGAAAACCTAAAATCTGTTCAAAGAGCGTGGCCTAAGCCAAAATTATTTCTGCTAACTGGCGATAGTTAATCATAGGGCTGTATCAGTGTCAAACATTCTGCATAGGTATAAGCTGACTTCGGGGCGGGTATTAGGTTGATGATGTCTTTGAGCGGCATTTTTGCAGCTTTCCCGCCCAAAACGAGAAAGGCGGGCTGTTGCCAGCCCGCCTGTCGCTATGCCGATTTTGCTATCGGACGGAATTACTTGGTGTCTTCGGCTCGCGCTTCGTCGGCGGCGTCGAAGGCATGTTGCAAGGCCACAAGGTCCTCGCCGGGCTTGAGTGCGTCGAGCACAGCCTGTTCAGCCTTGAGCTGCTCGGGCGAATAGTTCGCCGCTTTGATGGACAGACCGATGCGACGGTCGCCCTTGTCAATCTTGATGACGCGTGCGTTGACTTCCTGGCCGGCCTTGAGCACGTTCTTGATCTTGTCCACCCGCTCCTCGCTAATCTGCGAGATGTGCACGAGGCCATCAATGTCATGCTTCAAGCCGACGAACGCGCCGAAGCTTGCCAGCTTGGTGACTTGACCGACAACCAGATCGCCAACTTTGTAAAGCTGGTCAATCTGATCCCACGGATCCTGCGAGAGCTGCTTCACGCCCACCGCAATGCGTTGGTTGGTCTTGTCCACTTCCAGCACTTGCGCCTCGACTTCGTCGCCCTTCTTGAACACTTCGCTCGGGTGATTGATCTTGCGCGTCCACGAAATGTCGGACACGTGAATCATCCCGTCCAAACCTTCCTCCAACTCGATGAACGCACCGTAGCTGGTGAGATTGCGAATCTTGCCTTTGACGTGGGTGCCCGGCGGATATTTCTGTTCGGCGGTGTCCCACGGATTGGATTCCAATTGGCGGATGCCGAGGGAAATCTTCTGCTCGTCGCGATTGATGCCGAGCACGATGGCTTCGAGTTCTTGATCCTGCTTGAGGATGTCGCTGGGCTTCGCCACTCGCTTGGTCCAGGAAAGCTCGGTAACGTGGACGAGGCCTTCGACGCCGGGTTCGAGTTCCACAAACGCACCGTAAGGCACGAGGTTGACCACCTTGCCTTTGACCTTGGTACCGACGGGATACTTCGCTTCGATGTTCGCCCAGGGATTGGCCATCTTCTGCTTGAGGCCAAGGCTCACGCGTTCTTTTTCCTTGTTCACGTCTAGAACAACCACATCAATGTCCTGACCCACCTTGAGCACTTCGGACGGATGACCCACGCGACCCCAGCTCATGTCCGTGATGTGCAGCAAACCGTCAATGCCGTTGAGATCAATGAACGCGCCGAAGTCGGTGATGTTCTTCACCGTGCCCTTGCGAATGTCGCCGGGCACCATTTCGGCCAGTAACTTCTGGCGGCGATCCGTGCGCTCGGCTTCGATGAGTTCGCGGCGGGAGAGAACGATGTTCTGCCGCTCCTGATTGATTTTGACGACCTTGAACTCGTAGGTGTTGCCCACGAACTGCGCGAGATTCTTGGGCGTAATGACGTCAATCTGTGACGCGGGCAGGAATGCCTCGACGCCGATGTTGACGACCAAGCCGCCTTTGACCACGGACTTGACCTTGCCGGCAATGCGACCGCCTTCGTTGCAAATGGTGAGAATCTTGTCCCAGTTCTGTTTGAACTCGGCCTTCTCCTTCGAAAGGATGACCATGCCTTCCTTGTCTTCGAGCTTTTCGATCAGCACATCCACTTCGTCGCCGACCTTGACGGTTTTGATGTCGTCGAACTCGGCGCCGGAGACGACGCCTTCACTCTTGTAACCAATATCGACCAACGCTTCCTTGTTGCGGATTTCGATGATGCGACCTTTGACAATTTCACCTGCGGCAAAGCGGATGGGCGCGGCGCTCTGCTTCAGGGCTTCTTCCATGGTGAGCATAACTATTCTATGAACTGAACGGTGGGGCTAGGTCGGGACACACGTCCCCGGCGAAGCTCCATTGCCTAACGGACTGACCGACGTTGCGGGGCAACGGAGGTTGAAGGTTAGGTTGATTGTTTAACTGTCTTTTCTCAGCCTCAACGAACAGCCGCACACGCGGCGTTCAGGCAGTGTGGAGGATAAGCAAATCCCGAACGGAAGCAAGCTGTTTTTGGGCGAATTCCCGGCCTTTACGCGGTTCCTGGACAGGGATACTTTCGCCGTCATGGCTCTGGGATCAGATGATTCGAACCAGAACCCTTCGCCAGGACCACAGGGGAAGGTGACGCTCAAAGTCTTTTCGGAAGTAATCCCCGCTGAATCGGCCGCCAGCCTCCTCAAAGCCAATGGAATCTCGTGCTGGTTGCAGGCAGACGATTGCGGTGGAATGCTCTCAGCCCTCGACTCCGCACAGGGCGTAAAACTAGTGGTCAACCCAGCCGACGCCGAAACGGCCAGGGCCCTGCTCGCAGCGATGCCGGATGCCGCGGCCTTCGAGGCAATGGTCAATTCCGCTCCAACCAGCGAAGCCTCGCCACTTCCCAGGTCTGGGGTACTGATTGTCGCACTGCTTCAGATCGGCGGCGGTGCCGTTGCCGGCATTCTCCTCTGTCTGCTATATCGATGGACCTCGAACCTTGGCACTCGATCATATCCTTACGATACCAACGGCGATGGACGGGCGGACGAAAACTGGATCTTCCACGACGGTTATCTCGTTGAAGAGACACTTGATCGGAACTTCGACGGTCAACTTGACGGGTGGTACAAGTTCGACCGGAACTCGCGACGGCTCGACTCGACAGCGGACGACAACTTCGATGGGGTTGTTGACACTTGGTGGCGTTACACAAACGGGGTACTCGTCGCTTCCCGTGAAGACACTGATTTCAACGGCACGCCCGATGTTACCTATTCCTTTAAATACGATATCCTCACCAAAGCCGATTGGCAGCCCAACGGGACCAACATCGTGACCCTCCGCCAAATCTACCGCCACGGAGTGTTGATTGAAGAACAGCGCGACACGAACTGGGACGGCACGTTCGACTTCACCGTCCGCTACGACGCCTTCCAGAATCGCATCGCCACGAACGCGACCCGTTGAACCATCGCGGCAGGGCGGAGCCGCTCACACCACTTCCACCGGACACTTCGGCAACGCGTCGAGAAACGACTGGCCGTATTGCTTGGCGAGAATGCGATTGTCCAATACCACGATGATCCCGGTGTCAGTCTTCGTTCGAATCAACCGCCCCACGCCCTGACGGAATTTCAAAATCGCCTCGGGCAGTGAGAATTCGCTGAATGAATTTCCGCCGCGCGCCTCGATGGCCTCAATCCGCGCCTCAATGAGCGGATGATCCGGCACGGCGAATGGCAGTCGTGTGATGATAACATTGCTCAACGCCTCGCCCGGCACATCCACGCCCTGCCAAAAACTGTCCGTGCCAAACAGCACCGAGTCCGTGTCGTCCTTGAACTTCTCCAGCATCGTCGAGCGCGGCGTGCCGGTGCCTTGAATGAAACAGGCCACGCCCAGCTTGTCGAAGAACGGCTGCATCCGCTCGCCCAACTCCTGCATGAGCTTGTAATTCGTGAACAACACAAACGCCTTGCCGTGCGTCTGCTTGATGAAATGTCCTATCCAGTGTTCGAGCGCCTCAGCATAGCCCGCCTCGCGCGGGTCGGGCATTTTCTTCACGGCAAACAATTTCATCTGCCGCTCGTAATCGAACGGCGTCCCCACTTGCAACATCGTGGCCGACTCCGCGCCCACGCGCTTTGCAAAGTAATTCAAACCGTTTTGCGTCTTGGTATTCGTGGCCAACGTCGCGCTGGTCATCACGATGCTGGTGTCACTCTCGAACAAGCGCCGGCGCAAATAATCCGCCACGTCCACCGGCGCGGCGTTGAGCGCGAGACTTTTCTGCGCTTTACCCGTTCGCTCGACCCAATAGACGTGATCCTCCGCGTGTTGCCCCAGAAATTCCGCCACCTCCACCTTCAACTCACCCAGCCGCCGGTTGCACTCGATCAATTCCTGTCCAATGTCCTTGTCATCGCTGAGTTTGATCAGTTCGCTCACGGCTTCGCGCAATCGCTGAATCGGCAGCGTGACATTATCCTGCACCAACTCCGCGCGCCGGATGCGCAATTCGGTCCACTTGCGCTCCCGGCGTTTTGCGCCCTCGGCTGAACCGAAGCGGGATTTACCAACCTCCTGGCTCAGTTCATCACACGCCGCCTCCACGTTCTCGAAGAATTTGTCCGACTCGCTCAAGATGTCGGCGACGAGCTTTACCGCATTCCCTTTGCGCAACGTCGCGAGCAGCCCCTTCTCTGTGCGCGGATTCCACAACCGGTTCAGCGCGTATCTCACCTGCCCGCTCGACACACTCAAGCCGATGTGCCGCGACGCCACGCTTTCCATCGTGTGCGCCTCGTCGAAGATGACGAAGTCGTTCTTGAACAGAATGCCGCCCTCCTGTTCTTCGTTCACGCCGCCGAGCAGTGTGAAGAATAAGGTGTGATTCAACACCAGCACGTCTGACGACAAAATCCGGTTGCGCGCCCTTTGAAAGAAACAAATCCCGTGGTCCTTCCCGAAGTCCGATTGGTAACCGCAAATCTTCGGCGAACACAGCCCGCGCTCGGAACACACCTGCCCCCACACCTTCGGGTCGGGTTCGATCTCAAAGTCCGACAAACTGCCGTCCTTGGTTTCCTTCGACCACGCGTAGATGCGCTGCAATTCCTCGGCCTCGGACGAGGTGAACAAGTTGCCACTCTGTTGCACCGCCTTTTGCAACCGGCGCGTGCAGAGATAATTCGCGCGGCCCTTGAGCATTGTGAAATTGAACTTCACCGGCACGGGCAACGATCCCAGCACCGCAGCCAGCATGGGCAGGTCTTTCTCCGTGAGCTGCTCCTGCAAATTGATCGTGTGCGTGGAGATGACCGCCTTTTTCCTTTCCGCGAGCGCGAACAAGATCGCGGGAATGAGATACGCCAGCGATTTGCCGACCCCCGTGCCCGCCTCAACCGCGAGATGCTCGCGAGTCTGCAACGCCCGCGCCACCGCCACCGCCATTTCCTGTTGTTGCGGACGGAACTCGAAGTTGCTCGCCTTGGAAAGAATTCCGCTCGGCGAAAAAATCTCCTCCACCCGCGCGATCAGTTCCGCGCCGGCGGGTTGGGGTTCAACCACTGAAATCATCGGCCCGGAATATGGACTGATTCCGTTTCCTCAATCCAACCAAAAGCAGCTTCGAACCCAACCGCTCTGTTCCGTCACGCCGGCTCCGCACCGATCAATTGACCATCATAGCGGAGGCCGACGCGTTCGCCCGGCTTGAGCACGAGGAACTCCTGTTCCGTCCATTCGCCGTCCACCAGCTGCCGCAGCCAGCCGAGGTCACCGGGAAGTTTCTCAAACGCCCAGCCTTGTTGTTTGGCAATTTCGCCGGCTCTGCGCTCGCGCTGCTTTCCGTCGGCGACGGGCGTGGCAATGTAGGCGAGTCGTTTGTACAGCCGGGTGAGACTGCCCAGTTCTTTCATCAGAAACTCCGCGTTCTCTTCGCCATAGCGTTCGACCAGTTCGGCCTTGCTTGCCGATAGTCCGCCCTGACTCCCGGCAGCGAGCGGACGCAACGTGCGATCAGCGGGCAGGTGTTCAATCCAGCCGGCACTCTGGAAATACGTTCCGGCCTCCTTGTCCAGTTCAGCGAGATAACGCTTCGTGCTGCCGAGCAGAATCCCCAGGCAATCATGCGCGCGCGGAATCACGACTGGCAGCCCCCGCGCCATCAGTCCGACCAAACCGCGGTTGCACAGGCCGTAGCCAATCGCGATCGCGTCCCTCGCGGCGGCGGGTACGGCATCCACGGCTTGCTGCAAGGCTGCGCGCAAGTGTTCGCCCGGTTTCTCGTGCAATCCCATTTCCAAATACTGAATCTGCAAGTCGGTCCTTGCACTCGGGGCAATGACCTCGAGTTCGCGCTCAAAAACGCGGCAGGAAACCAGATGCAGGCGTAATCGGCTCATGCTGTCGTCATGTTTTGCGTTCAAAAACTCAGCAGCATCTGCCAGATGTAGGTGTTGCCCAAAGCTTCCACATTTTCCCAGACGCGCCGAACCAAATCCTGATCGCCGGTAATTGGTGGAAGTTCCTTCACCTTTTCCTCCCAAGGCCGGCAAATGCCCGGCTTGATCCGCGGCGCACGGCGATCCGCAATTCCCGCCAGCGTGGAAACTTCCGCGCCGTCGCACGGTCGTGGGACGGGCGCCTCGCCGGTCCTGGCAGCGGAATACACTCCATGCTCCCTCGTAAAATCGGTCAACACGCGCAGATTCTCGATGCTCGTGTCATCCTGCATGATGGCACTGGCATCCATGATGTAGCCGCCGTCGCGCGCCACGCCGTCAATCACCTTCCGGCAATACTCGCGCACCTCCTCCGGCTTGCCGTAACTCAGCAGCACATTGGGAATCCCTCCGCTGAGCGCAAACTTGTGGTGCAATTTCTGATGCGCGAGAAAGATGTCACTGCGGTCCGCGTGAAACACGATGCTCCGCTCGGGCAGCGTGGCGAAGTCGTCGAAGTGATGATCCCACTTGCCCTCGCCGTAAAACAAGGTCTGGTGGCCATGCTTCCAGAATTCCTCGATGCACGGTTTGAGCGTGGGCCAGTAATGCGAGTGGAACTGCTTCGGGTTGATGAACGGCACGCACCCGCGATGCATCCAGAAGCCGATGGGCACTTCCTTCGCGGGATCAGCGCTGGTCAGACCGACGTGGACCAGATGCGGCATCAACGCTTCACACGCCTTGAGCACCTTGTCCGGCTGTGTGGCCATGTCCATCGTGAGCCCGATGTAGCCGCGCAATTTGTCGGCGATGATGTCGAACGGTGCTTTGAAAATCCCGGCAATCGCGGAAACGGTTCCGCATTCGTCGCGCAAGCGCTGGATTTGCGGACCGAACGCGTAGAAATAAACCATCATCGCCATCGAACTCTTCACGAGCGCGAGGTTGTTTCGATACGTCGCCGGCTGGCCAATCTGGGCGACCTCGGTGGAAACACGTGGCAGCCAGACGTTGTAAAGAAACCCGGTAGGGTCATCAATGAGCGCGTCGTATTCGTCCTCGCGCATGAAGGCCTGGTCTTCGGAGGGCTCGATGTAATTGAACCCCGTCGTGTGCGGAATGCCGATGCCGGGAATGCCGTAGTAACGCAACCCGGCCGCCTGCGCGAGCCCGGTCCAGACATAAACCATGTTCGCCACCACGGCGTCCCAATCAAAATCCTTGGCGCACTTCACCGCGGCCTCGAACGCAAGGTTGTAATCATGCGCCACCTGCTGGCACGTCATGCCGGCATATTTCGCGGTGAACTCGGCGACGAACGGGCGGATGGGAATGCGGTCCGGCTTCTCATTGCGCAGCGCGGTGAGATAACGCGCCCGCCGTTCGTCATAGAGTTGTTGTGTGTTCATGCCTGTCGCTGCGTCGACACCTGAGTTCAAGCCCCGACTTGTCTGACCAAGCCCACCACGCCCGCCGCGCTTTCATTGAATCCGTCCGCGCCGATCTCGTCCGCAAACCGCTGTGAAATGGGCGCTCCTCCAACCAGAACCTTCACCTGACTGCGGACCCCAGCCTGCTTGAGCGCTTCAACGGTCGTTCGCATCGCTGGCATGGTCGTGGTGAGCAACGCGGACATCGCCACAATGTTCGCTCCCTTCTCTTTCACCGCGGCCACGAACTGCTCCGGCGTCACGTTCACTCCCAAGTCAATTACCTCGTAACCGCCACCTTCCAGCATCGCGCCCACGAGATTCTTGCCGATGTCATGCAAATCGCCTTTCACTGTGCCGATCACCACCCGCCCGGCCGGTTTCGCCCCGCTGGCGACGAGCAATGGGCGGATCAGTTCCAGCGCCGACTTCATCGCTCGCGCCGACAGCAACAACTCGGGCACAAAATATTCGCTGCACTCGAAGCGCCGCCCGACTTCGTTCATCGCCGGCACCATGAATTCTGCCTGCTCCGTGGTGGCCTTGGCCGTCTTGGCATCGCCTTTCAAAATCGCGTCGTGGAGTGATTGGAGGTCTGGCATGGCAGTGGATTTGTTCAATGGAAAAGTCTAACTGGAAAAGGCCAGCAGGCTCATCAGCCTTTGTGGAAAGCTGCCTGCTTTTTGGCGCGAGCCGCGACGGGCAGGTCGGCGTCAACGGCACGATAAAAGGCATCCAAATTGCCCAGCGCCACCGTTGACGGCAGATCGCAACCGGAAGACGCAACGAAGTTTGCGGTCCCACGGGTGACGGCGAGCAGGTCGGTGACCCGCTGCTCGATTTCTGCGGGCTTCAGTTGATCGAACACCGTCATGGGATCGAGGTTCCCGCACAGGACCACGTCGGCCGGGATCTCCGTGAGCACGGAAACGATGTCCATGGGCGCGGCGACGTGGAATGTATTCAGTCCCGTGGCCAGGAGCGCGGGTAGATGCAGTCTTTTCGCGGCGCAATTGTGGAGAATCACCGTGAACTCGCCGCCGATCTGGTCGTTGATCTGCCGGACGTAACGCGAGGAGAATTCTGTCATGCTCGCAGGCGAGAGCAGTCCAGCCGCCGGCTCGGCCATGATCACGCCGCTGGCGCCCGCGGCGCGAAACGTGCGGCCGTACGCCGACAGGAATGCGGTGGTTTTCTCCAGTACGCGGTGGATCAACTCCGGTTCCATGAGTGTCAACTCCATGGCTTCGCTCACGCCAACGATGCGCGCGGCGAGGGAGAACGGGCCGATGCAACTGCCCAGCAGGAGCGGCGCGCCCAACTGCTTTCGCAACCGGCGAACGGCTTCAAGGTGGACGGCGGTCCGCTTGTCCCCGGGCTGCGGAATCGTCAAGTGGTCCGCTTGTGCCTTGGTAGTGACGAGCCTGCCCAGGACCGAAGGAATCTCATTCGCCGCCATCTGAACCGCGCAGCCGAAGGCCTCCGCTTCCGCACTGAGGTCCATCGCCGCGATTACGACCGGCGTTTGATAGCGCTCGTGCAACGCCGCCACCGCCTCAAGCTGCGCCTGGGGGTTGGTGACAATGTCCTGCAGTGTCGCACCGGTGAGCGCGAGGCCGGGATAAACCGCAATGGGCATCGCCACCCGCCGGGGCGAGGCTAGAACAAGCTCATTGAACTTGTTGGCGTGCATTTCGCACCCGGTTTCGATTCAGTCGAGATGGAACAGTTCTTCCATGCCGGCCCACCACTCATCGGGGGCGCGATCTGCCAGCGGCTGATGACAGGGTTTGCAGACTGCCCACCATTTTTGTGTGCTGGGATCAGCCGCCATCTTCGCCATGTCGGCGGCAAAGTCCGTCCCCGTGTATTCGAAATAGCTGAACAGGTAGTGCTGCCCATCGGCGAGCCGGCGAAGAAAGATCGAGTAATTCTGGAGGTGGCACGCCTTGATCATCTCCCGCACCTCGGGCCACACCGCCGTGTGGAGCTCTTGGTATTCCGCCAGTTTCTCCGGCCGGACCACGATGACTGAACCATAGCGTTTCATTGGGTTTACTCCGCTGGTTGTGAGGCGCTGGCCTTCGTTCGTTCCTCGGCTTCGTAGTTCCCGTAGGTCAGCAGCAAGACGGCACCCACCAGGATCGCGAGCGCCAGGCCAATGGTCCCGTGGGTCACCCGGCGGCACGCGCGCCATTCGCGCAACGCCACTCCGACCAGGTTGCTGAACAACACGAGCATGATCATGTGAATCGCCCAACTGGTGAACTTGTAGTGGCCCATGCGGACGTGGCCGAGGTTGTAAAAGAAAAACTGCCCGTACCAAAAAACCCCGGTCACCACGGCCATCGCCCAGTTCAAGGGCAGGCTGGCCTTTTCCGGTCCCGCGGGGAGCTCGACCAACTCTCCAATCGTTTTGTGCTTGGCGTGCAGATAGAGGCAGTAGATTGCCGTGGTCAGATACGCGCCGGTGTTTGAAAAGATGTAAACCACATTGCCACGCCACATGCCGGCGCCATGGGCGGACGCCACGTCGGCGATCGGCTCGCCGGCTTCGAGCGCAAAGCCATAAACCGCCGAAAGCACGCCGGCCAGCAATGACAACCCGAGACCTTCCACCAGGGAGAATTCGCCTTTCGCGTCCTTCGCCGTCAGGTCGTTTTCCTTGAACCGGCCCGCAACGCCAGCGAGTGCAATGCCCACCGTGCCGACGACAATGCCACCCACAATCCAGCCCGCGCCCGGTTTGCTCAGCGTGGCACCCAGCGTCCCCTTCACCAGCGGCGGAATCAGCGTGCCCAGCACACTCGAAAGCCCGACGGCGATGGCATAGGTGAGCGAAAAGCCGATGTAACGAATCGAGATGCCGAAGGCCGTTCCGCCGATGCCGTAGGCCGCCCCCAGCAGGAAGGAATTCAGCATCGCGCTGCGGGGCGCCTCCCCCAGCACCGTGAGCAGGTCGGGTATCGTCAGCGCCGCGCCGAGGAGGGGCAGCAGAAACCAGCAGAACGAAGCCTGGGTCAGCCAGTAAGTCTGCCATGACCAGCGCTTCACCTGCTTCTGCGGTGTGTAACACGTGGCGGCAAACAGCGCCCCAACGCCGTGAAGAAACACTCCCAGCAGCGGGTTGGACGCAACGGGGTTCATCGCTCAAATCGCCTCACGGAATTCCTCGGGCAACTGGAGCGGGTAGTTCCCAAACTCACGCACCAGCTTCACGATGTAATCGTAAGTCTGGCCGGAGACGTTGCTGCTCACGGAATGATCGGACTGGAAAATGTACCCGCCGCCGCGCGCGGCATTGAGCTTTCGCAATACTTCGCGGCGGATCGCCTCCCGATCGCCGGTTTCCCAAACCTGGATATCGCTGTTGCCGCAGAAGCCGATTTGGTGGCCATACTGCCGCCGCAGTTCCACCACGTCCATGCCCGCTTTGGCTTCCAGCGGATTGTAGGCGTCGATCTTCATGTCCACGTAATCCTGAAAGATGGCCTTCACGTTGCCGCAACCGTGATAAATCACCGGCAGGCCGTGGGCGTGCGCGTGGTCGGCGATCTTCGCCACCCACGGCTTGAAATACTCCCGCCAGTAACGGGGCGACATGAACGTGCATTTCTTGTAGGCCACGTCGCCCCAGATCACAAAGCCATCGAGCAATCCCGCACCCGCCGCGATCTCCGCCTGGGCCATTTCGAAGTAGAACTCGCCGATGCGGTTGATGACCGCCCCCATCCGTTCCGGTTCTTCGCCCATCCACAACATGGCGTTCTGCTGCCCAATCAATCGCGTCAGACATTCGCTCACCTCGATGATGCTGCCGTAAACCGGAAAATCCGGGCGGAGCGATTTGACGGACTCAATCCACGGCGGCGTGTCGCGCTGGAATCCGTCCCCCACGCCGGCAATCTGGTTGTCCCCGCGCTCAAAGAACCGTCTCCGATCGGCCGGATCATCGAACATGGCACGCTCCAGCTTCTCGAAGGAGTCCGTTTCCCAATCGCGCATTTCGGGCATGGGAAATTCGAAATGCTTGTGCATGATCGCGCCGAAGCCGGTCTTGACGACAACTTCCTCGGCCGTTTCCCGCAGCGTTTCAAACGGCCGAATCCACGGATCCATGTTCGGGACGGTGACAATCCAGTCGAGGTCGTAGTGGTAATAGGGATTGGCATCCGGCGGCAGACCCAGTTCCCGTCGCCAGCGCTCGGTAAAGCTGCCCCAGAAGAAATCGCTGATGGGCACGCGATCCGGTTCTTGATGCCGCAGCGCCGTGTTCAGACGTCGCAACTTTTCCAGTGCGCCTGATTTCCGATCGGCTGGACCAGCGGTCTGGCCTTTGGTGTCGAACATGGCCATGGCTTGGGTGTTTGGCCAAGCTTCGCCGTCAGCAAGGCCAGAGCAAGGGGAAACCGCTTCCCGGACAAAAACCGCAAGGAGAAAGGCAAATGAGGGTTATTCAGTTGGAAGATCGCCTGGCGCCGAGGCGTTCACGACTCCCTTGGTCGCCGGACGACAACCTCAATCGCCGCTTTGTTCTTGGCGATGTTGTTCGCGGGCAGAAAACCGCGCCAGTTCACCCCGGGATAAATTACCGCGCCGCGACCGATGATGCTGCCGGGATTCAACACACTGTTACAGCCCACTTCCGCGCCGTCGCCGATGAGCGCACCAAACTTCCGCAGGCCGGTATCAAACGGCACACCGTCCTTCTCCACTGTCACATTGCCGGGCAGCGATTTGAGATTGGAGGCAATCACGCCCGCGCCGAGGTGCGCTTTGTAGCCGAGAATAGAATCGCCGAGATAATTAAAGTGCGGCACCTGACAGTTGTTGAACAGCAGCACGTTCTTGAGTTCGCACGAATTGCCCACCACGCACCCGTCGCCGACGATGACGTGATCGCGGATGTAGGCGTTGTGACGAATCTGGCAGTTCCTGCCGATAATGGCCGGGCCTTTGATCATCGCGCCGTCTTCAACCACTGTGCCTTCGCCGATGAAAACCTTGTCACCGATGTATGCGACGCCCTCGACTTTGTTGTGCAGGGACGGTTTCGCGTTCGCCTCGACGTAGGCTTTGATTTTCTTGAGCGCTTCCCACGCGTATTCCACGCCCTCGAAAAGTGCGGCATGCTCAGTCTGGCTCAGGTCAAACAAGTCTGCGGGTTTGAACATGCGCAAAGTGTAGGGCAGGCGTCACGCCTGTCTCCATTTTTTTCTGCGGTCAGAAACCGCGCTCCACACTTGCCGGCCTGTTTTTGCCATGTTATCCCGCTCTCGTTCATGACAACCGCGAAGTCCCTGCTGCTGGTTCTGCTTTCCTGCCTGTGTTGTGCCGCCGCGGAAAGCCAGCGCCTCAATATAGTACTTATTCTCACCGATGACATGGGGTTCGGCGATATAGGTTGCTACGGAGGCAAGTTCGCACCGACGCCAAACATTGATCGCATGGCGAAGGAGGGAATTCGCTTCACGCAGTATTATTCCGCATCGCCGATTTGTTCGCCTTCGCGCACGGGAATTCTCACCGGCATGTATCCGGCGCGTTGGCGCATTGCGAGTTATCTTCAGACACGCAAAGGCAATGCAGCTTGTGAGCAGGCGGATTTTCTCTATCCCAAAGCTCCCTCAATCGCGCGCACGCTGAAGTCCGCCGGCTACGCGACTGGGCATTTTGGCAAATGGCACATGGGCGGTGGACGCGATGTGACGAACGCGCCGCCGTTCAGTGCCTACGGTTTCGACGAACACGCGAGCACTTACGAAAGTCCTGAGCCGCATCCGGATATCACGGCAACAAACTGGATTTGGTCGCCCCAGGACAAGGTGAAACGTTGGGATCGTACCGCGTTCTTCGTGGACAAGACGCTGGATTTCCTGAAGCGGAACAAAGGACGGAAACCGTGCTTCGTCAATCTCTGGCCCGACGATGTCCACACGCCCTGGGTGCCGAGCGATGAGCGGTTGTCGGAATATCCCAACGGCCCGGAGCAGCAGCGGAAGTTCCGCGCCGTGCTGGACGAATACGACCGTCAGTTCGGCCGCTTCTTCGCCAGTTTGAAGGAACTAGGGATTGATGACAACACGCTCGTGGTTTTCACCAGTGACAATGGCGCGTTGCCGACTTTCAATGGCCGTCGTTCCGCGCCGTTTCGGGGCAGCAAGTTGAGTCTTTACGAGGGCGGCATACGGATGCCTTTCATCGTGCGCTGGCCGGGACACATGCCGGCGGGACGACTGGATGAACAGTCGGTGTTATGCGCGGTGGATTTGTTTCCGTCACTATGTGCCCTCGCCAATGTGCCGTTGCCCTCGGGCGTGGCTTTCGACGGTGAAGATTTCTCCGCCACCTGGTTGGGAAAGCAAACGACCAAGCGTCGTGCGCCGTTGTTCTGGGAATACGGACGCAATACGAATTCCTTTGCTTTCCCCGAAGGTAAAGACCGCAGCCCGAACGTCGCCGTGCGTGACGGAAACTGGAAGTTGTTGATCCATGCGGACGGAACAGGCGCGGAGCTTTACGACTTGGCCAAGGACGTAGCCGAGCAGAACAATCTTGCTGAATCGCAAGCTGCAGTAACGAAACGGCTGTCGGAGGCCGCGTTGAACTGGCGCAAGTCATTGCCGTAATTCCAACCTCTGCCCCGTCTTTCATTTTGTCCCGGTTGCGCTATCCTGCGCTCGTTCATGAAAGAACAATACATTGCTGCGAAAGAGCGTTGGGCCGCCAAGATGGCTGGCAAAGCCAAGCCCACGGTTCGCTCAAAGGATCGACTCCCGCCCGGCCAGCGGCAGGTCCACAACTTTCCCGTGCTCGATCTCGGCATTCAGCCGGAAGTCGCGTTGGACAAGTGGGAACTCAAGATCGGCGGCAAGGTGGAGAATCCAGTGACTTTGGACTGGCAACAGTTTATGGCATTGCCGCAGTTCACCGACGTGAGCGACTTTCATTGCGTCACCACTTGGAGTCAATACGACATGCAATTCTCCGGCGTGGCGTTTTTCACTTTGGCCGACCTCGTTAAGCCGAAAGCAGAAGCCTCGCACGTGTTCTTCAAGAGCTACGATGGTTACTCGACCAACAATCCCATCGAGGTCTGCATGGACGACGACGTTTTGATTGCCCATTCGTGGAACGGCAAGCCGCTGGACAAGGAACATGGCGGACCGGCGCGCGTGATCATTCCCAAACGCTACGCCTGGAAAGGCGCGAAGTTTGTTCGCGAAATCACCTTTATGGACCGAGACATTCTCGGCTTCTGGGAAGTGCGTGGTTATTCGAACTCCGCTGACCCGTGGTTGGAGGAGCGTTTTGCCGATCCTAAGAACATCCCGCCAGGCTTTGGAAGCGAGACTGCCGTTTACTGAATATGAACTGTGCTTTCGCATTTTTACGGAGCGCCGGCCTCCGGGCACGGCGCGTTGATACGCAAAAGACAGTTCGGGCCGTGCCGGAGGCCGGCGCTCCTGCTGCTTAATCATGCCCCGGACGATTTACTTCGATTACAACGCCACCACGCCCCTGGATGCGCAGGTCCGTGAGGCGATGCTGCCTCTCCTTAGTGAAGTTTGGGGAAATCCTTCCAGCGTCCATCACGTCGGCCAACTCGCCCGCGCGGCACTCGATGAGGCCCGAGACCGGGCTTCGCGGGTCCTGAAATGCAAGCCCAGCGAGGTCATTTTCACCAGTGGCGGCACGGAGAGTAACAACCTGGCCATCTTCGGTGCGGCCCGCATGTTGGCCAAAAAAGGAAAGCGCCTCATCACTTCGGCCATTGAGCACCACGCCGTGCTGCATTGCTTTGATTACCTGGAAGCCAAGGAAGGATTTCAGGTCACCCGGCTTCCGGTGGATTCGGAAGGCCGCATTTCGCCGGAAGACTTGAAGGGCGCACTTCGCGCCGACACGACGCTGGTTTCCATCATGGCGGCCAATAATGAGATCGGCACGATTCAACCAGTCGCGGAATTAGGCGCGATTTGCCGCGAGCGCGGCGTGCTTTTTCACACGGACGCGGTGCAATGGTTTGGCAAGGAACCCTTCGCAAACATTGACCAGTTCAATTCGGACTTGGTCTCCGTCTGCGCCCACAAGTTTCACGGGCCGAAGGGCGCGGGACTGCTCTACATCCGCTCGCCCCTGCACCCGGACCCGATTCTTTTCGGCGGCGGCCATGAGCATGAGCGCCGCGCCGGCACGGAGAATCTTGCGGCGATCGCCGGCCTGGTGGAGGCGCTGGAGCGCTTTGTGCCCACGCCAGTTTTCAACACCAACCTCCTCCGCCCGCTGGGTGACCGTTTGTTGGGCCTGATTGAAAAGCTTCCCGGGGTTCAATTCGTGGGTTCACGCTCCCAACGACTGGCCAATACGGTTTCATTCCTCGTCGAAGGCGCGGATAGCATTGCTTTGCTGGCGGGTTTGGACATGGAAGGTATTTGTGCTTCGAGCGGCTCTGCTTGTTCTGCCGGGTCGCTGGAACCTTCCCATGTGATTTCAGCACTGGGAGTCCGGCGCGAACTGGCAAATTCACTGGTTCGTTTCTCGCTGGGTCGGGATTCAACCCTGGAGGAAGTCGAACTGGTCGAGCAGGTGTTGCCAAAAGTGATAAGCCGCGCACAACGTGTGAAATGATCCGGCAGTTCCTGTGAATGACGTGCCGATTGTGTGAACAGCGCGAATAAGTTTTCGGTTTTTGGCTGGTGTTGGTCGGCGAATTTCGGTTTCCTCCTTGCGCAAGTCGTTGTGGCTTCCTTGACATGGAAGTTTGTGTGCCTTATTCACACGCCTTAATACGGATACGTTTTTGAAGAAAAGAAACATCTATTAGCCCGGCATGAACCTGACCATCTCGAAGGAACAGCTCCTGAACGGTCTGCAAGCTGTCCAAAATGTCGTGAGCACGCGCACCACGCTGCCGATCCTTTCCAACGTGCTCATGCGCGCCGAAGACAATCGTCTGGAATTCACGGCGACCGACCTGGATGTCACGGTTTCCTGTGCCGTTGAGGCCAGCGCGAAGAAGGGCGGCTCGGTCACTCTGCCGGTGAAAAAGCTTTTTGGCATTGCGCGCGAACTGGCCGGCGGCGAGATCGAGATGGAAGTGGACGAAAAGAACGTGTGCAGCGTCCGGTCCGGCCCTTCGTTCTACAAGATTCACGGTTTGTCCGCGGATGAATTCCCTCCCATGACGAAGTTCAAGGAGGACAAGAAGGTCACCGTCACCCAGGACAAGCTGAAAGGGATGATGAAGAAGACCTCGTTCGCGATCTCGACGGACGAAGCGCGTTATGTGCTGAACGGGATTTTCATCAGCCTCAAAGATCACAAGATGACGATTGTGGCCACGGATGGACGCCGGTTGGCCTTGGTGGATGAGGAAGTGGACGTCTCGGAGAAGAGTCAGGGAGAATTCATCATTCCTGCAAAGGCCGTGAATGAACTCAACCGTCTGTTGCAAGACAAAGGCGAAGTCACCATCAAATATGCCGAGAATCAGGCGGAGTTTACATTAAACGACGACAAGGGATTCTCCGTGGTCATCGTGACCAAGCTGATTGAGGGCAATTATCCCAACTACCGACAGGTTATTCCCGCCGAGACCAAGGAACGCATCAGCCTGCCGCGCGAAGAATTTCTCCACGCCTTGAAACGCGCCGAGATCATGACCAGCGAGAAGGCTAACTCGGTGAAACTGACTTTCGGCAAACACAACCTGGCGATCACGGCCAACAGCCCGGAAGTCGGCGAAGCGCGGGAAAGCATCGCGGTTAATTATCAAGGCAAGGAAATCGCGATTGCTTTCAATCCGAAGTACATGATCGACCCACTGAACGCGCTCACCAATGACGAGGTGTTCATTGAGCTGATTGATGAGTTGAGCCCGGGTGTGCTCAAGATCAACGGCCCGTTCCTCTACGTCGTCATGCCAATGCGGCTGAGCTGACGAACCTCTGCGCTTGCAGAGTGGAGTAATTCGCATAGAAAGAGCGGATGGCGCGTCCGCGAATCATCGGCCTGCTGCTGGCATTGATCACCTTGGTGGTCTATCTGCCCGCTGGACGACATGATTTCATTGTCTTCGACGACCCGGACTACGTCACCGAAAACCAGTTGGTTCAACAAGGCGTCACTCTTAAAGGAGTCGCATGGGCCTTCACCAGCTTTCACGCCAGCAACTGGCATCCGATCACCTGGTTGTCGCACATGCTGGACTGCGGGATGTTTGGCCTGAACCCCGGGGCACAACACATCGTCAGCGCTCTGATCCACGCCGCCAACGCAGTGCTGGTCTTCGTGCTCCTGCTTCAACTCACCGGCAAACTCTGGCCGGCGGCCATCGTGGCGGCGTTATTTGCCTGGCATCCGTTGCGGGTGGAATCAGTCGCCTGGATCTCCGAACGCAAGGACGTCTTGAGCTTGTTCTTCGGCTTGTGGTGTTTGCTGGCTTACACGAAGCACGCCAGGGAATTCGCAAACGGCCATCGGACCTCCCGCTTCTACTGGCTGGCGTTGTTACTGTTTGCGCTCGGACTGATGGCCAAACCCATGCTGGTCACGCTGCCCTTTGTGATGCTGCTGTTGGATTGGTGGCCGTTGGGGCGATTCAACAACGGCAATTCTCAAGCGGCCAGCCAGAGGTTGGTTCTGGAGAAAGCACCATTCTTTCTGCTGGTGGTGGTTTCCGGCGTGTTGACGGTGCTGGCGCAACGCGCCGAAGCCGTGGTCGCGTTGGAGCACGTTCCCCTTGACCTGCGATTGAAGAACGCAGTCGTGGCCTGCGGCGGTTATCTCCTCGACACTTTCTGGCCGATGAATCTGGCATTGCTCTACCCGCTGCCAAAAGCAGTTGCCCTGGGGAAGGTCACTGCCGCCGCCGTTGTGATTCTAGGAGTCACAGTCGTTGCCTGGAAATGGCGAAAGGAGAGACCGTATCTGCTCGTAGGCTGGCTCTGGTTTGTCGGCACACTGGTGCCGGTGATTGGCATTGTGCAAGTCGGTGGACAGGCGATGGCGGATCGTTACACCTACCTGCCGCAGATTGGCCTGCTCGTGGCGATTGTTTTCGAGATCGCGTCGTGGGCCACGAATTCCGCGGCGAATTCAAAGATCGCTATCGCAGTTGCTGGCATTGTGTCGCTGGCCTGTCTGGCGGCGACGACCAGGCAATTGAGCTACTGGAAAGACAGCGAGACAATCTTCAACCGCACGATCGCAGTGACTGGGGACAACCCCGTGGCGCATATCAATCTGGGCGTGGCTTTGGAGCAACAAGGCCGATTGGCGGAGGCGCGGGCGCAATACGAGATCGCCGCCCGACTCGACCCCAACCGTGTTCAGGCGCAAGTGAATCTAGCCAATGTGCTCGACGCGTCCGGCGAAACCGGGAAGGCATTGGAACATTACCGCATGGCCCTGCAACTCAATCGCAACTCGCCGCTGGTTCACCTCAACTACGGTTCAGCGTTGGTGAAGCTTGGCCGATTCGATGAAGCGAAACTCCACTTCGATGAAGCCAAACGACTGGCGCCAAACGACCCGCGCCCGGCCTATCTCATGGGCAAGTCCCTGCTCCGCCAAGGTCGCAGTCAGGAGGCCGTGGGCCAATTCAAGGAGGCTCTGCGCATTGACCCAAATCATATGCAAACCCTGGTATGGTTTGCGCGTGTGAGAGCCAACGACTTCGATGGCCAAGCGCGTCATGCCGTGGAGGCCGTGGCCCTGTCGAAGCGCGCCGTGGAACTGACCGGCGGCAACGATCCGTTCGTGCTCGATACGCTGGCCTCCGCGTATGCCGAAGCGGGACGATTCATCGAAGCGTTGCAAACCCTTGACCAGGCGCTGCAACTGCTGTCGCAAAGCGGCGACACCAACACGACGGCGCTCAGCGCCCGCCAGAGACTTTATCAAGCCAAGCAGCCCTATCGCGAGTCCTTCACGAACGCGCCCGACGCGATTCCCACACAGCGCTGAAGGTCCGCAGCGCAGCGAAACACCTGGAACACGGCGAGACAAACCTGGGCCTGCTGTGGGTCGTTCAAACAGACTGCACCTTCGGCAATGCGCCGCGCGGGATCGCTGGAGAAAGACAGCGGAAATTTCTCGCGCAGCCGCTGGCCGAACGAAACAAAGTCCTCACATCCTTCAGCGCGCAAAGAGGCACGGTTGAACAGGCGAAACAGCCCGTGACTGCCTTGGGCGGCGCGGGACATCAATTCCACCGTAACCCGGCCCATCGTGTAGCGCGGGTTGATTTCTACAATCGGTTTGAGCCGGCCCAATCCGGTGGCATCGCGATAAACGAAAGCATCAATTCCCAGCGGGCCGAGGAAATCCACCGCGCGCAACGCCAACTCCAGTGCCGCCAGGATTTCTTCATAGAGACGTTGAACTGGATTTCCCGCCGCCGGCACGACGCCCAGCGACGAAGTCACTCCAGCGGGAAGTTTGCGCTCGAACTTGGGTTCGGCCCAGTTGCCAATGAACTGACCTTTCGCATCGTTGAGCAGACCGGTGTAGCCAACGAGTTCCAGGCCTGCGGCCTTCATCTCCAGTTGCACGGAGAAATCCAGTTCTCGCTCCAGCCACGGCTCGACCACGATCTCTCGGCCGGAAGCAATCACGTTGGCAATCCAGCGCTTTTGATTTTCGGTCAGTTCCGGCTCAAACAGCCGCAGGGCGTTACTGCCCGCCACACCGATGGATTCCTTCAGCACGACCTTGTGATGCCCGCGTGAGCGAATTGCCGCTATCGCCTCGAGGACAGCCTTCACAGAGTTGGGCATTACGCCGACCTCAAATTCCGTGCACAGCCACGGTTCTGGACTAAGCAAAGGCAATATCTTTCTAAGCAACGCAGCACTCCACGCCTTTGTGTAGAGCTGAGCAATGCGCTCATTGAACAAATGATCCGTCGGACGTTGGGTAGCAGTGATGTTGGCGAACAGTGGCGTGAACAGTTCCACGCTGTCCGGTCCCCAGGCCCACGGACGCAATCCACCCAGCTTACGTTCGGTAAGCGTTACAACATCTTCGGCGAATTCGGGCAGCAGGAGGCCTGCTTCCTTCAGTCCACTCAAGAAATGCACTGAGGGCCTTTTATCCACCACCACAATGTCATCCTGCCGACAGAGGAACTGCGGCAGGTTGGTGAGATCACGTACCAGTTGCACTTGGTGCTTGGTGGGCGAGAATCCTTTGCCACCAGCAATGCGTGCTTCGGTGAGTGGATTGAAAACGAAAACCGTCGGCGTGCGGCCTTTGGATTGGGAGAAGACGTTCAGGTGCTCGATGAAATCTGCATCCAGCCCCGCCGCGCGCCGACCCTCGATATTCAGCGCGAATCCCTTGGCCCGGCTCGGCGACAGCGGGAACTTGAGATGCCGGCAAAAAGCATCCCAATCACTCTCAGTGGGGTTCTTCCAACGCCGCAGCCATTTGAGGCCGTACGCCACGTGGCCAATCTCATCGCGATAAATCTTTTGGAGCAGCTTGGCGGAATCCGCGTCACCGACCTCGGCAAAGCAGTTGCAGAAGTGCCGGGCAAAATCCAGATTCGCCTGCTCGAAAGTGAGGCTCAGGCCCGCGACGTAATCCATCGGGCTTTCCATGCCGGACACCGCGCGCCAGAAATAACCGCTCACCGGCAGTTCTCCAAACTGGATGCCGCTGGCCTTCATCCGCTCGACGTACCAACGCGTGTGTTCCTGTTCGTCCTTCAGCGTTTCCAGCACGCCCTTGCGGAAGGCGGCGGGCGCATCGGGAAATTTCAACAGCACCAGTGCCATCAACTCCGTGGCGAGCAACTCGTGATTTGCGAAGAAATGCAACAGCCGGCCGCGCTCGCGTTGTTGTTCGAGATGTTGAGTCCCCGGAAACTCGCCGCGCGAAGTGCCGGTGACTTTGAAGATCAGTTCCCTGGGCCGACCCGGCATCGCGGGCGTTTCTACCGCCGGCCCGGGTCGTTCATCGGTGATCGCCGCCGGACACTGGAGTTTTTTCTCCAGTGTCGTGGCAAACAACACCTGCTCGGCTAGTTCACGCAGTTCCATCTGTAAACAGTTTGCCTACGATTCCAGCCAGAGCAAATCAGAGAAACAGTTCACGGCAGTAACCGAGAACGGAAGAACTGATTGCCCGCCGGATTGAGCGGAATGGAAAAGACGCCGTTCGTCGGATAGTTCGTGCTGATGGCGGTCCAGTTCGAAAGGTCGCCAGACGACTCAACCTCGTAAGGGTAATTTTCGAAGCCGGTGAACTGAAGGTGCCAGTTGCCGTTGCTCTGAACGACCGAGCCCACGGAGTCGGCGCGCAAGAGTGGCAGCAGTTGCGAAGGAAGCCGCTCGTAGGCTTCGTCCGTGATTCCACGCTGGGCTTGAATCAAAGTGCTTTGATTTAGCCACGGCGAAGCCAGCGAGAGTTCGGGCGTGGTCAGGACATCTCCCAGGTTTCGAAACGAGCCGCCAACCTGAGTAGCGCGAGCGGTGGCAACGCCGGTCGCCACGCTGGCTGCTTGGGCGGAATTGGAGGTAATCGTGAGGGAATCGAATGTGGGCGACTTCCCAGTCTGCAACCAGGAGTCGGTTGAGGTGTTCGTCTGTATGTTTAGACCGTCAAGACGCGCCAGCCAGGCATTTTGGTCCGATGCATTTACTGAGAGTAGTTGCTGGGGCGAATTTGTGTTGAGGAGCGAAGCGATCAGCGCGGCGATGTGCCAATCACGGGTTGGGTGCGTGAGTTGTGCGCTCTGCGCATCTCCATCGTGCAGCCAATCCAGCCAGGTAGATGCATTGGCGTTGGTGGACTTCAAATAGATCGTTTGCCAAGGCGTCCCGCGATGAACGCGACCGAGCATGGCAAAACTCAATGGCTCAGCGTCTGGAAAATTCCAGGAATCTGAGTTGCGGATCAACGGATCTTTGATGGCGGGATTGTAGCGGTTTGAGTCATCGCCCGCATTCACCGGGTTTCCGCCCCAAGGCGAATAGCGATCGTTGATGATTTCGATGTTGCGAAGTGTTTGGACCGGCTGGGAAAGCGCAAGACGCGCAATGAGATTCGTGTTCTGCAAATCGGTTGACGTTGGGTGCACGAGTGGATCATTGGCCTGCCAAGAGCGAGAAACAGAAATCCGTCTCGTCGGAGTGAGCGGGCAAGTTTGGACAAGACTGGTGTTGCTGATTCCTGAGTATTTTAAGGGCGACAAGCCATAGAGAGCACGAAAGTAATCAATGGCGAAGCCTTGGTCATTGCCGTATGGCTGATTCAGTCCGTAGCTGCGCCAGTCTCCTCCGACGTTCCCAAGAGCAACATCCATCTGGTTGAACACACCTTGTGGCAGAGATTGGTTTACGACGAGGTTCGTGCTCCACAAACCGTCGAATCCGATAGCGTTGTCAGGATCACGAATGGCTTCACTAAGATCAATCGTGCTGTTCAGTCCTTCCAGCGTCACGAAATCCACCAGCCGCTGGGTTTCCTGATCCACCAAAAAGACGCGCAGGCGATTGTTCACAGTTATGCACCACTTCGGAATCGGGAAACCTACACCAGTTTCAAAGGGAGCGAGCAAGTTGGTGGTGAAGCTTTGCGCGACGTGTTGATAAACGGAGTCGGGCAAGAAAATGTCGTTGGTGCGAATCGGGACGATAAACGAGCTGAGATTTGGCATCGCTGACGATCCGGCCCCGGTCCAATTGCTCGCGGCCACAGCGAAACTCGCCTGCGAAAAGAATCGCTGAGTCAGAGAGAGCCCGAAGTTATTCGTTAGCACTACCGACGACAAAACATCGGCGAATAGATCCACTCCGCGGGTGTAATTGCTCCGGTACGAATTCCACAACTCCAAACCAAAGATGTTGGAGATGCCGAGAACAAACATCTGATTTGTCTGCCAAGTGCTGCGTGGGGCGACTGTTGTTGGCCGGACGATTTGAAGCCGACGCGTAATCTGGAACACGGTATCGACGGCGAACTCGTTGAAGTTTGGGAAACCCTTCTTCGCGCCGATGATTACCGGAATTCCATAAACACAGTCTCGTGGCTGCAATGCGGCGCGGTCGGTCGGGCTGTTCAGATCACGCCATGCGTTGGTGTAACCGAGCCCGGTTTCCTCTTCATAACCACAGATGTAGATGTAGCTATTGTCGTTGGTGAACAGCGGGCGGAACACACTCGGCAGGTAAGGATAGTTCGTGTTAAACCGGTTTGTCGTGGCGTCGAGAATGTTGGCCGTGACTTGGAGCAGGCGATGAACTGCCGGGGTGTATTGGTTCGTTGGGTAGATCTGAATGCGGTTCAGGTTCAGCCCCCATTCAGACTGCAAGAGCCGCGAGCTGAGATTGGTGAAAAATCCCAAAGGGGCGGCGGTGGAAAGTTCGCCATGCGTCTTGGGTGGGTGAATGAACAGTGCGGCAAGAACGCCAAGGATCAAAACGGCGCTCTTTGCCCGATGGCAAAACACCCGAAGAGACGCCCAATTCATATCGGCCACACAGTAATAGATTTTCGGCCCTCTGCGAGCCAGAAAGCGTCGGAACAGCTACAGGATCCGTGATGCTGAGTATTCTGCGAATGGATTGGGAACAAATCCACATTGCACAGTGCGGGGGATGTCCGCATCATGAACTCTGCGCGTGGTCGCTATTGGCCGCGCCGGGAATTTTGAACTGACATTGAACCATGAACCTCGACGCTCTTTATTCTGAACTGACACTCAAACCCAACGCCAAACTCGTCCTGCTCGTGCTCGACGGCCTCGGCGATCTGGCCACCAAAGAACAAAGCTACCTGACGCCCCTCGAAGCCGCGAACACGCCGAACCTGGACGCGCTTTCCAAGAACGCCGCGCAGGGCCGCATGATTCCCGTCGCACCCGGCATCACGCCCGGCAGTGGGCCCGGCCATCTCGGGTTGTTCGGTTATGACCCGCTGGAGTTTCAGGTGGGTCGTGGGGTCATTGAAGCGCTCGGGCTGGGTGTGGAACTCAAGCCCGGCGACGTTTGCGCCCGCGCGAATTTCGCCACGCTCGACGCCAAAGGCATTGTCACCGATCGCCGCGCGGGTCGCATCCCGACGGAGACGTGTGAGAAGCTTTGCGCGCTGCTCAAGGCGAAGATCAAAAAGATCGGCGACACGCAGGTGATCATTCAGGCGGGCAAGGAACATCGGTTCGTGGTCGTGTTCCGTGGCAAGGGATTGGAAGGTCCGCTCACGGATGCGGATCCGAATCGCGAAGGGTACGCCATCCCGACCGTGAAGCCGCGCGACCCGAAGAACGCGAAGCAAAAGAAGGTGGCCAAGCTGATCGCCGAGTTCTACAAGCAGGCGCTGCCGATTCTGAAGAACGAGAAGCCCGCCAACGGCTTTCTCATGCGCGGCATTGCGCATCAGCCGCATATCCCGTTGTTCGAAGAGCGTTACCTCCTCAAGCCGGCGTGCCTGGCGGTGTATCCGATGTACAAGGGCCTCGCGCAACTCGTCGGCATGAAGAAGATCGAAGGGCCGCAGACCATCGCCGAGCAATTCGAGCGTTACCTGACCGAGTACGACAACTACGACTTTTTCTTCATCCACTACAAATACACCGACAAGGCGGGCGAGGACGGCAACTTCAGCGCGAAGAAGAAGGCCATCGAAGACCTCGACGCCGCGCTGCCGATTCTGCTGAAGAAAAAGCCGGACGTGCTGGCGATCACGGGCGATCACTCGACGCCGTGCGCGTTGAAAGGCCACTCGTGGCATCCGCAACCGTTGCTGCTGACCTCGGCGGTGAGCGGCGCGGACAAGCTGGATCGTTTCACCGAGACCGGCGCGAACAACGGGTCGCTCGGCATCCTCCCGGCGAAGTTCCTCATCCGCCTGATGCAGGCCAACGCGAAGATGTTTGATAAGTTTGGGGCGTAGGAGGCGGCGAATAATAGGTGCTCCCGCATCGACAGAGTGGTCAATGCGGGAGTTTTCTATTAAGAACGATTCCGGAATTTGTCCCTCAGAGCGAGGCTTGTAAGGCCCGCCATAGTTAGTAGCGACCCGATAGTTGGTTCCGGTATCTGAGAGTAAGTGCCAACCACGATGCCTCCTCCTACTGCCGTCGCACTATCCAAAATATCCAACCCCGTCGGCGTCCGCACCAAACGGAACCAACCGTAGCCATCGGACTCGTCGGGAATCATGAAAGTTGATGGATTGGGAAAATTATCATAGCGATCATCCCAATATGCCAGCAGAACACTCTGGCCAATTGCGAGTGACACTTGGAACGACCAAGGAGGACTTGCTGAGTTATTGAGCAATGGAACATCGCCCTGTACGTATGAAGGAGTGAATTCCAAGCCGAAGTAAGCACTATGGACTGAGTATAATTCCGCAATCCCAGCGGAGCTGATTGTATAGTGACCTGGGCTGTTGGTTGTGATTCCAAGGGCAAACAGTCCCTTATCACCGGGCTGCGTGACTTGATATATTGCATCATCGCCGAAGAGGTAACGGGTGAGCACGATGTTGTTTGTAAGGACAGCGGCTTTCAGCGGGGCGATTGAGCTACATGCCAGCATCAGCAACGCTGCCATTATGGCAAAGCGCCTCGAGAATTGCTGTGGCCGAAACATGCAGCCGACCCTAAACCTCTCTCAGTTGGCCGTCAAGCCGACCACTGTGGATGTGAGTTGTTGGCATTTCAATCATTAGCCTTTGAACGGAAATCGAAGGAATGACCTTCCAATCCACGAAAACCTTGCGGATTCTTTTTGTGTTACGCCCAAGCGGTAGCGGATTTCCTCATGCCAACGAGGGAAGTTAGCGTCAATGCTCGCCCTCACCCCGGCCCTCTCCCCCGAGGAGAGGGAGAATCCATCGCCGTCTCTTTCGAACATCTGGCGCTGGATTTGCCAAGGAACTAATCGCAAGCCAGAGACGCCCAATCGCTGTTCCTTCTCCCCGGGGAGAAGGTCAGGATGAGGGCGAGCCACAAACCAACTTATCCCGCAAACTCAATCCGCATACCCGTTCGGATGTTGCTTATGCCACGCCCAGGCGGTGGCGACGATGTCGTCGAGCTTCGGGTATTTCGGTTTCCAGCCGAGTTCGGTGAAGGCCTTGTTCGCGGCGGCCACGAGCTTGGGCGGGTCGCCGGGGCGACGGGGTTTTTCCACGGCCGGAATCTTTGAGCCGGTGATCTTTTCGCAGGTTTGAATCACCTGTTTCACCGAGTAGCCATCGCCGTTGCCGAGGTTGTAGAAGCCGGTCTTGCCGGGTGCGAGGCCGAGGATATGCGCCTGCGCGAGGTCAATGATGTGGATGTAATCGCGGATGCACGTGCCGTCGGGCGTCGGATAATCCGTGCCGTAAATCTCGCATTGCTTCGCTTGGCCGAGCGGGACTTTGAGAATGTTCGGGATCAGATGTGACTCGATGCGATGATGTTCGCCGAACTTCTCGCTCGCACCGGCGGCGTTGAAATAGCGGAACGCCACGAAGTCGAGTTTGTGCAGTTGCTGATACCAGATGAGCATCTTCTCGAACATCAGCTTGGATTCGCCGTAGGGATTGATGGGGCGCTGGGGCAAATCCTCGGTCATCGGCACGCGATCCGGTGGACCGTAGGTGGCGCAGGTGGAACTGAACACGAATTTCTTCACGCCGAACTCGACGGCGGCGTCGAGCAGGTTCAGCCCGTTGGCGACGTTGTTGCGAAAATACTTTCCCGGATTGGTCATGGATTCGCCGACGAGCGCGTTGGCAGCGAAGTGCAGGATGGCTTCAGCCTGGGCGTCGCGGACGGCTTTCTTGATCAACGCAGCATCGCTGAAGCAGCCTTCGATGAACTTGGCGCGTGAATCAACCGCTGAGCGGTGGCCTTCAGTGAGATTGTCGAAAACGGTGACTTGATGGCCCGCATTGATGAGTTCCTCGACGCAGACCGAGCCGATGTAGCCCGCGCCACCCGTGACGAAAACGTTCATTGCCTCGCAGCATAGCTGTTCTGAGGGAAGCGGCTCAATGCGGAAAATGAGGTGGAGGTTTTCGCGCTGCGAAAACCAGCGCCGCGTACCAGCGGCGCAAGGCTTCACGTTATGGTAGCGCGTGCCAATGCCGGACCGCCCGCTATTACGCGGGCGGAGTGCTCGCAGCGCGAGCACTGCTACCTCCCTTCACACGAACATGTCACAACGGAGTCTCGCCCGGGTGCGTGACGTAACTAGAATGGCAATGTCCTCATCCTCACGGCACAGCGAAGTTGGATGCGGCGCGAGCAACAATGAAATTTCTTTGGCGAATCGGAATACTCGTGGCGATGGGCCTACCGCTGTTTGTCCAGAGCGGGCTGGCGGAGTCGCGTGTGAAGCTGGGCAACGAGGTGCTGGTGCAGACCAAGTTCCAGGCGCTGGCCGGAAAACGCGTCGGCCTCATCACCAACCCTTCCGGCGCGAACAGTCAATTGGAGAGCACGATTGATGTGCTGCGCAATGCACCGGGGGTCAAGTTGGTGGCCTTGTTCGGACCGGAGCACGGGATTTATGGCGATGTGCCAGCGGGGGACAAGATCGCCAGTCGCACGGATGCGCGCACGGGATTACCGGTGCATTCGCTCTACGGCGACACCCGCAAGCCCACGCCGGAAATGCTCGAGGGACTGGATGCGCTCGTTTACGATTTGCAGGACACGGGCTGTCGTTCCTACACGTTCATCAGCACGATGGGCGTGGCGATGGAAGCCGCCGGTGCGGCGGGGATTGAGTTCATCGTGCTCGACCGCCCTAATCCACTCGGCGGCGTGCGCGTTGAAGGACCGATGGTGGAGCAGGAGAGTCGGCGTTCGTTCGTGAGTCGCTGGGACGTGCCGTACGCCTACGGCATGACCTGTGGCGAACTGGCGCGAATGATCAATGACCGAGGCTGGATCACGAATCGCTGCAAGCTCACCGTCGTGCCGATGAAAGGCTGGAAACGCACGATGGTCTGGCGCGACACGGGGTTGCCGTGGGTGCCGACGTCGCCCCACGTGCCGCATGGCGAATCACCTTTGTTCCAGGTGGCGACGGGGATGCTCGGTGAAATTGGCGGCGTGAACATTGGTGTGGGTTACACCCTGCCCTTTCAATGTGTGGCGGCGACCAATGTGAATCCGCAACAACTGGCGGCGGCGATGAATGATTACAAGCTGCCGGGGGTGCGCTTTCAGCCAGTTACCTACAAGCCGTACTACGGAGCGTTCCACGACGAGATCGTCAGCGGCGTGCAATTGTATTTCACCGATCCTGCACATGCGCCGCTGACCGCGATCAACTATTACGCGCTGGAGGCGTTGAAAAGAGTCGCTGGGCGTGATCTCTTCGCCGAAGCGCAAAAAGCGAACAAGAAGTTCGACATGTTCGACAAGGTCAACGGCACGGACGCCACGCGCCTGGCGTTGCAATCGGGCAAATCGGCGGCCGAGATCGTTTCTTCATGGAAAGCCGGCGAGGAGCAGTTCCGCAAAGCGCGGCGACCCTTCTTGCTCTACTGATACGGGAGTTCCACGCGACTCTTGCGTTGCCGCGGCCGGACTCGCAAAATGCCGTGAAGTGATCATTGTCCAACTGTGCACGTGGCCCCGCCCACTGCGGCGCTTCGCCGCTACCCTGGCCCACCGTGAGTAAGTCAGACCAGTCCGCCGGGTCGAAAACCGGCTCCAGCAAACGGCGCCCACCATACGTCATCCGGCTGCTGTTGGCGCTGTGCCTGGCTGAACTGGGTTTGATCCTTCTGCTCTGGTGGCCGGCCAAGGCCCCGCGGGCCACGGATTTTGCGCCGCATCCCGCCCGGCCCGGAGACCAAGCGCCGCGCGAACCGTATTTTGCCGGGCGGCCCGGACCTTGGGGCGAACTGGAGTACATTCGCATCAACCTCGAATTGCCGGAGGAATTTGTGGACGGCGAGGAGCAGATCATAAAGCCCACCCGCTGGTTCTTCCCCGCCACGAGTCGCGAGCAACTGAACCAGTTCTTCGCCACCTGCAACCTCAACGATGCCCAACGCGCGGAGCTCAACGACGCCCGCCGCTGGGTGGTTGAGCCTGACGGCCTCGCTTTCGAGCCATCGGGCGATCTGATTTTAACCCTGGCGCAGGAAACGCGGACGGCGATTTACTCGCGGCTCGCCCAATCGAAACGCAACGATTATCACGCCGCGCCGTTTGCGTACCGGCATGGCGGCCTCGACGATTGGCTGGGCAACAGCGGTTTGTCCGAGGCCACCCGTGAGCTCGTAAAGCGGGTGGTGTATGAACGCGGCGCCGCCTTGTGCGTCTCGGACCTGCCTGAATTGAGCCGTCGCATTGTGGATCCCACGGAGCGCCGCCGGTTGATCAAAGCGCTCTCCCGCGCCTCGGCCTTGTTGATGAAGGTGCGCGTGCGCCCGGACACCGATACGCGGGCGCTGACCGCCTATTGGGGGCAGGGCTGGCACGTGAAGGACATCGGCCCGCTGCTGGAATCGTTGACCAAAGTGACCAACAGCATCTCCATCGATGTCGTACACCTGCTGCCGCCGTTTGCGCGCAAGCGGGTGAACTCCTATCCGACACCGCTCGCGCCCGGGCAGCGCGCACCGGACTGTTACTGGTCGGCCTTCAACTTCTGTAACGACCCACCGGACGACCGTTACTTTGATGACAGCGTGTGGCGGCGTGAGTTGCAGGAAAAGTATCAGTTGGTGGAACAACCGACATTCGGCGATCTCGTATTTCTCACCCGGCCCGATGGGGTGCCGATTCACTGTGCGGTCTTCATTGCCGACGATGTGGTGTTCACCAAAAATGGCGCAAATCCGCGGCAACCGTGGAAGTTGATGAAATTGGAGGACATGCTGGCGCGGTATCCGGAGAACTATCCGTTGAACATGGCTTTTTTCCATTTGCGCCAGCCTGGCCCCTGAGGTTGCCGCATCGGGGCTTGCACGGGGGCATTGGCAATTTATACTCGGCGCTCTTGAATGCTATGAGCGCAAATCCAATTCGTGTCGCAATCACCGGCGCCGCCGGCCAAATCGGTTATTCCCTCCTGTTCCGCATCGCCACGGGCGAAGTATTCGGGCCGAACCAGCCGGTCATCCTCCACCTGATCGAAGTGGACGTGCCGGAAATCCAGGAGAAGCTCAAGGGCACGGTGATGGAAATTGACGACTGCGCCTTTCCTTTGCTCAAGGGCATCGTTGCCACCGGCAATCTGGATGAAGGCTTCAAAGACGTGAACTGGTGCCTGCTGGTCGGCAGCGTTCCCCGCAAAGCCGGGATGGAGCGGAAAGACCTGCTGGGGATCAACGGCAAAATCTTTATCGGCCAGGGCAAGGCGATTGAAAAGAACGCGGCGAGCGATGTCCGTGTGCTGGTCGTCGGTAATCCGTGCAATACGAACGCGCTGATCTGCATGAACAACGCGCGCAAAGTGCCGAGCGATCGGTTCTTCGCCATGACGCGGCTCGACGAGAATCGCGCCAAGGCGCAACTCGCGAAGAAGGCCAGTGTGGACATCACCGCCGTGAGCAACCTCGCCATCTGGGGCAACCATAGCGCCACGATGTATCCCGATTTCTTCAACGCGCGCATCGGCACGCGACCCGTGCCGGATGTCATCAAGCACACCGAATGGCTGGAGAAGGATTTCATCACCACCGTGCAGCAGCGCGGCGCGGCCATCATCAAGGCGCGTGGCCTATCGAGCGCGGCCAGCGCGGCCAATGCCGCCTTGGATACCGTTCGCTCCATTATCAATCCCACGCCGGCCGGCGATTGGACGAGCGTCGCGGTTTGCTCGGACGGAAGTTACGGCATCGAGAAGGGGTTGATGTTCAGTTATCCGATCCGCAGCAACGGCAAATCGTGGGAGATTGTCCAAGGTGTGGCGCTGAACGAATTCAGCCGGGGCAAGATTGCCATCACCGAGAACGAACTGAAGGAAGAGAAGGCGCTGGTCAGCGATTTGATTCCGAAATAAAACGCCTTAGCCTCACGGCTTCCGAAGAATCCAGCCCCGGTTCGCCGGGGCAATTTTTTGCCCGGATTTTGGCAATATAGGAGCATAAGTCCTTTTTGACCTGCGCCGGGTTTTCTGCGCAAACTAATGCTTCGGTGGTCGCCGTATGATAATGCGGCAGGCCGCCGATTTTTGAAAACGAACCAGAAATATGACTAGTTTTATGAAACGAGGAAAATTGGGAATCTTGGTCGGGGGCGGCCCCGCACCCGGAATCAATGGCGTGATCTCCGCCGCCACCATCGAAGGCATCAACCAGGGCTTTGAAGTGATCGGCTTTCGCGACGGCTTCAAGTGGCTCGCCGCCGGCGACACGCAGCACTATACGAAACTCACGATCGATGACGTCAAGTCCATCCATCTGCGCGGCGGCTCGATCCTGGGAACGGCCCGCACTAACCCGGCGAAGTCCGAGACGAGCATGCATAACGTGCTCGACGTGCTCCAAAAGCTTGGCGTCACCGCGCTGGTCACCATCGGTGGCGACGACACGGCGTTTTCCGCCAGCAGCGTTTATCGCAAGGCCGAGGGCAAGATTCGCGTCGCACATGTGCCCAAGACGATTGACAACGACCTGCCCTTGCCTGGTTCGACGCCGACGTTCGGTTTCGAGACCGCGCGGCACAACGGCGTTTACATTTTGCGCAATCTGGCGATGGATGCGCGCACGACGTCGCGCTGGTATATCATCATCAGCATGGGCCGCGCGGCCGGACATCTCGCGCTCGGTATCGGCAAGGCGGCGGCGGCGGCGATCACCATCATTCCCGAGGAATTTCGCGATCAACCCGTGACGGCGGAAGCGGTCGCCGACGCGATCATCGGCTCGGTTATCAAACGCAAAGCCCTTGGCTCGAATTACGGCGTGGCCGTGCTGGCCGAAGGCTTGATCGAATCCATGGGCGAGAAAGGCCTCGTCAGCGCCGTGCCTGGTGGGAATCTCGAGCGTTATGGCAAGGTGATTCGTGATGACCACGGCCATCTGCGACTCGGCGAAATTGAATTCGGACGCCTCATGAAAGACCTCGTCTCGCACCGGCTCGAGGAACTCGGCCTGAAAATGACACTCATCGACAAAGACCTTGGCTACGAGTTGCGTTGCGCCGACCCCGTGCCGTTCGACGGCGAATACACCCGCGACCTCGGTTACGGCGCAGTGAAGTTCATTCTTTCGCCGGAGGCCGGCAAATACGGCGCGATCATCAGCTTCATTGACGGCAAACTGAATCCGCTGGAGTTCGAGACGATGCTCAACCCGAAGACCAAGCGCTTCAACGTCCGCAAGGTCAACGTCGACGGCGAATCTTACGAGTGCGCGCTGGCCTACATGATCCGACTGGAGAAATCCGATTTCGAGGACGCCCCGCAACTGGCGAAGCTGGCCAGCGCGGTTTCCCTGACGCCGGACAAGTTCCGGGCGCGCTTCGGCTATCTTGTCGGTTTGAAGTAAACCAATGTTACCGGCGGCGGCGGTGGGAAGGTTCCCGCCGCCGCTTTTTTCATGAAACCAATTTCACCCGAAGAAATGGCGGTTCGCCTCGACGCCGCGTTCTGGAAACCGGCCGCGTCGCCGAAGGAATTCGCCGCGTTTTGCGCCGAGGCCCGGGCGAAGAAGTTTCGCGCCGTGAGCGTGAACGGCTCGCGCGTGGCGCTGGCCGCCGCCGGGCTCGAAGACGGCCCCGTGCAGACCGTGGCGTTGATCGGATTCCCACTGGGTACGAGTGACAGCGACGTGAAGCGGTACGAAGCGGAAGTGGCGATTGATTTCGGAGCACAGGAACTCGAACTCGTGCTCAACCTGGACCATCTCAAGAACGGAAACCACAAAGCCGCGTTGCGGGAACTGCATGACGTCATGGAAGCTGCGGACGAACGCCACGTTTGCGCCGTGTTGGAGACCCGCGCACTCACCCGGGCGGAAATAGCCTCTGCCTGCGCGATGCTCAGTGATGCCGGCGTGCAGGCCGTTTCCACCGGCACGGATTTCTGGCCCGACACACGCGTGACCGTGGACGACGTAAAAGCCCTGCGCGATGCACTGGATGCCAAGATCGCGGTAAAAGCGGTCGGCAACATCCGCAATATGCAGACCGCGCTGGAACTGATCGAAGCTGGCGCAGCGCGCCTCGGCACGACTAATCCGGCGGCGTTGCTGAGGAGCTGACTTTCCTTTCTTACTCTTAATCTTCATCGTAATCTTAATCTCCCGCCTTAGCCGGAAGGGACAATGCGCCGGACAGAGTAAGAGCAAGATTAAGATTACGATTAAGACCGGGCTCGCGCGTTCATTGACCCGTTTCAAGGCGTCTGTTACCGTCTGTGCTCCTGAGAAACAGCGATGGAATACAAAGACACACTCAATCTCCCGCGCACGGACTTCGCGATGAAGGCCGATCTGGTCACGCGCGAACCAGAACGCTTGAAGAAGTGGGAAGCCGCCAATCTTTACGCGCAAATCCAGGCCGCGCGAAAGGATGCCGGGAAATTCGTCCTGCACGATGGCCCGCCCTTCGCCAACGGCGACGTGCACATCGGCACGGCGCTGAACAAGATTCTCAAGGACATCATCGTCAAATACAAAACCCTGCGTGGGTTTAGCGCGCCCTACATCCCGGGCTGGGATTGTCACGGGCTGCCGATCGAGTTCAAGGTCACGTCCGAGATGCGCAAAGCCGGCGACACGAGCGCCGATGCCGCGACCATCCGCAAAGCCTGCGACGCCTATGCACGCAAATACATTGATCTCCAGCGCACGCAATTCAAACGGCTCGGCGTGCTCGGCGATTGGGAAAATCCTTATCTCACGCTGAACAAGGAATACGAAGCCGACGAACTGCGGCTTTTCGCGGACATCGTCGAGAAGGGTTTCGTCTATCGCGGCAAGAAGCCGATTTACTGGAGCATCCCGGCGCGCACGGCGTTGGCGGAGGCGGAGGTTGAATACGCCGATCACGTCAGTCAGAGCGTGTTCGTGAAATTCCCCGTCGTCGGTCGGCCCGGCGTGAACATCGTCATCTGGACGACGACGCCGTGGACATTGCCCGCGAACCTCGCGGTCGCCTACAACTCCACGTTCAGCTACTCGCTCGTGCAAGTTGGTGAGGAACAATTCATCGTGTCCGCCCTGCTGCTTTCAGCCATCGCCGAGAAATGCGGCTGGCAGGATTATCAGATCGTGCGCAGTCTCGACGGTGAGCATCTCAAATCCGTCGAGTATCAACACCCGTTCTGCAATCGCACCGGCAAACTTTTCGCCGGCGATAACTTCGTCACGAACGACACGGGCACGGGCTTCGTTCACATCGCACCCGGACACGGCACGGACGACTACAACATCGGTCGCGCCCACGGCCTGCCGATCTATTCGCCGGTGAACGACGACGGCGCGCTCACTTACACGAACGATCTGCCCGTTGAACAGCAATTCCCCGCCGAGATGCTGGGCAAATCCACGCTCGCCAAACACGGCAAGAGCGACGCAAACGAAGCCGTGCTGCACGAGTTGCGCGTCCGCAAGGCGCTGTTGCATCAGGAGAATTATCATCACAGCTACCCGCATTGCTGGCGCAGCAAGACGCCGATCATCTTCCGCGCGATGGACCAGTGGTTCATCAAGATTGATCATGAGGTAGGGCCGAGCTGCTGTTCGGCCCAAACATCCGAGGCGGCGCAGCAACGCCGCCCTACCTTCCGTCAGCAAGCCCTCTCCGAGATTGACCGCGTGAGCTGGATTCCTGACTGGGGTGTCAATCGCATCAAGGGTGCGGTGCAGTCGCGGCCCGACTGGTGCATCAGCCGCCAGCGCACTTGGGGCGTCCCGATCCCCGCATTTTATGACGCGAAGGGCGAAGCTATCCTTGACGCGCAGATCGTCCGCAACGCCGCCGCGTTGATCGAACAACACGGCTCGAACGTGTGGTTCGAGAAATCCGTCGCCGAACTTTGGGCGGCAGTGAAGCCGAAGGATTGGAAAGGCGCGGATGCCGTCGCCAAATCCAACGACACGCTCGACGTGTGGATTGATTCCGGCTCGTCGTCGCGTTCCGTATTGATGCGCCGACCTGAATTACACGAATGGGTACCAGACGGGCAACCAACTCGTCACGAACTCACTTACTACTTAAGAAATCAAAAGGGCGAGGCGTTCCTTTGGCAGGCCGACATGTATCTCGAAGGTAGCGATCAGCATCGCGGCTGGTTTCAATCGTCGCTGCTGCTGTCGCTCGCGGGCAATGGCGCGGCGCCGTATCGCACGGTGTTGACGCACGGCTTCATGGTAGATGCGGACCGCGAGAAGATATCCAAGAGCAAACAAGGTGGTTACGAGAAGCCGCAGACCGCTGAAGCATACGTGAAGAAATACGGCGCGGATGTGGTGCGACTCTGGGTCGCGTCGCAGGATTTCCGCAACGACATCGTCGTAAGCGAAGAGCGCGTCAACAAGGTCGGCGAAACCTATCGCGGCATCCGCAACGCGCTGCGCTATCAGCTTTCGAACCTCTACGACTTCGATCCCGCGCAGCACAGGGTGGTGGATGACAAGCTCACCGGATTGGATCGTTGGATTCTTGGCGAGTTTGCGAAGTTGGAGAAGGAAGTTGGTGACGCATACGACAACTACGAATTTCACGTCGTTTATCAAAAGGTCAGTCAGTTTATCGCGGTGGAGCTTTCGGCGATCTATCACGATGTCATCAAGGACCGCATGTACACCGACGCGGCGAATTCTCCGCGTCGTCGCGCGACGCAGACCGCGCTGTATCGGATGGTGAATGGGCTTTGCCGGATGCTGGCGCCGATGCT
Organism: Limisphaerales bacterium; assembly: GCA_044225555.1. Lineage (GTDB taxonomy): Bacteria > Verrucomicrobiota > Verrucomicrobiia > Limisphaerales > JADLHS01 > JADLHS01. The sequence continues at coordinate 647,051 of JBGAIM010000001.1, forward strand.
GGCGTTCACGACGGATGAAGCCTGGGAGTTCGTGCCGGGCAAGCCCGGCGAATCAGTGCATGGCGCGACCTGGCAACCGACTGGTTTCTCCCGCTCGGAGGCGGAAGTTGAGGCGTGGAAGAACCTATTTGTCTTGCGCGAACTGGCTTTGCCGGAACTGGAGAAGGCGCGTCAGGCGAAACAAATCGGCAAATCGCTCGAAGCCAAGCTGACCTTGAACGGCAAGGGCGTGCTGCTTGAAGACGCGCGGTTGAATCTGGATTCGTTGCGTGAACTGCTGAATGTCTCGCAAGTCGAACTCGCAAACGGCGGCGGCGAAACCGTGTTCGCCACGGTCGCCAAAGCTGACGGCCAGAAGTGCGAGCGTTGCTGGCACTGGGAAACTGACATTGGTTCGAACGCCGAGCATCCGACGATCTGCGGTCGCTGCGTCGAGGCTGTGAAACCGTTTAAGGCTTGAATGGAGCGGTTCGGCCCGCATCGGGCGTGGCGTAAACACCTACGAGCCGATCCCGAGATCGGCGCTCCATCAGTTTGTCGTGCGGTAGAAACGGTACTGGTAGCGGAAGGCGTTGGTGTCGTTGAACAGAAAATTCCCGCTGACACCGCCGGTGGCGAAGCCGATGTTCGTCCACTGCAGGAAATTAGTAGTGGCTTGCACCCGGTAAACCACGCCGTTGCTGCCCGCACCGAGGAGTTGAAACGTTCCGCTGTTGTAAGCACCACCACTCAACAACGGCCCGAGCACAATGGCGCCGGAATCGCGGACCAAGGTCACATCGTTGCCGCTGCCGCCCGCATAATGAATGCGGAAGGGTTGCGCGCCCACCGGAACGAGGGCGTTCTCCGCCAGCCCATTGAACGTGCCGGAGACAGCGTCGGCGCCGTCATTCAGAATGAGAACAAAGGTTGTGCCGGCCGCGACCGATGGGAGAGAGGTGACGGACAAGGTGGAATTCGCCAGTCGTGCCCGTGCCGGACATTGAAAGTGTTGCGCCCGCGCCGAGGTTCAAGCCGGCGTTGAAGCCAATCAACCCCGGGCCGGCCTGACCGGGAGTAACGATGCCGCCCGTAATGGCATTAGCCCCAAACGCACCCGCACCTTCGAGCGTGCCACCACTCAAGCCGTAAGTGCCGCCGCTCTGGAGGCGCCCGCCGTTCAACCGCAAGGTACCGGCGGCGTTCGTGATGGGCGTGGACAGTTGGAGAACCCCGGTATCGGTTTGAATCAAGCCTGAGGCCTGATTGACGAAGCCAAAGTCATTGATGGCGCTGGTGCCGCTGCCGGCGGATTTGCGGAGGGTGCCGAAGTTGGTCCAAGTCATGGTCGGGCCGCCGTAGGGGTTGCTGAAGTTGAAGTCGCCGGTGATCTGCCACAGGCCGCCGTTGCTGATGACGGTGGTGGGCGTGCTGCCGCCGCTGAGATGGCCGCCACTCCAAAGCACGGTGCCCTGATTGATCAGCGTCAGCCAATGCAACAGTTTGGTGGTGCTGGTCGCCAGAGTCATCTGGCCGCCGGGTTGGACGGTCAATTGGCCATCGACGGCGCCGCTATTGACCGTCAATGCACCATTGCCGATCCGGTTGGTTCCTTTCAACCGTGAACCGTCGAGGGTCAGGTTGGTGATCGCCCCAGCTTGTTGAAACGAATTCGTGCCGGTGACATAGACGTCGCCGCCCGTGAGCAACAGACCGGGAATGATGTTGGTGCGCAGATTAAGGGTGCCGCCGTTGAAACGGTTGATGCCCGTGCCGGAGGCGCTGCCGCCCGCATCGGTCCAGGTGCCACCGGCGAGGTTCAGGATGCCGGGAGTGGCGGTGGTGAGTGAACCGCCGAGGGCGCTGTTGGTGTAACCGCTGAAGGAAAGCGTGCCGGCCAAAGTATCAATGACGCCGCCGGTTTGATTAAACAGGTTGAAGTCGTTGATGGCGCTGGTGCCGCTGCCGGCGCTCTTGCGGAGGGTGCCGGAGTTGGTCCAGGTCATGGGCGGGCCGCCATAGGGGTTGCTGAAGTTGAAGTCACCAGTGATCTGCCACAGGCCGCCGTTGCTGATAACAGTGGTGGGCGTGCTGCCGCCGCTGAGATGGCCGCCGCTCCAAAGCACGGTGCCCTGATTGATCAGCGTCAGCCAATGCAGCAGCTTGGTGGCCGTGGTGGCCAGATTCATCTGGCCGCCGGGTTGGACGGTCAATTGGCCATCGACGGCGCCGCTATTGACCGTCAATGCACCATTGCCGATCCGGTTGGTTCCTTTCAACCGTGAACCGTCGAGCGTGAGGTTGGTGATGGCGCCGGCTTGTTGGAAGGTGGTGGTGCCGGTGACGAACACCTCTCCACCGGTCAGTAGGAGTCCCGGAATGATGTTGGTGCGCAGATTAAGGGTGCCGCCGTTGAAACGGTTGATGCCCGTGCCCGAGGCGTTGCCGCCCGCGTCGGTCCAGGTGCCACCGGCGATGTTCATGATGCCAGGGGTGGAAGCAGTGAGCGACCCGCCCAGCGTGCTGTTGGCGCCGCCATTGAAGGAAAGGGTGCCGGCCAGGGTCTCAATGATGCCACCAGTTTGATTAAAAAGGTTGAAGTCGTTGATGGCACTGGTGCCGCTGCCGGCGGATTTGCGGAGGGTGCCGGAGTTGGTCCAAGTCATGGTCGGACCGCCGTAGGGATTGCTGAAGTTGAAGTCACCGGTGATCTGCCACAGGCCGCCGTTGCTGATGACGGTGGTGGGCGTGCTGCCGCCGCTGAGGTGACCGCCACTCCAAAGCACGGTGCCTTGATTGATCAGCGTCAGCCAATGCAACAGTTTGGTGTTGCTGGTCGCCAGATTCATCTGGCCGCCGGGTTGGACGGTCAATTGGCCATCGACGGCACCGCTGTTGACCGACAGTATGCCGTTGCCGATGCGGTTGGTTCCTTTCAACCGTGAACCGTCGAGGGTCAGATTGGTGATCGCCCCAGCTTGTTGAAAAGTATTCGTGCCGGTGACATAGACGTCGCCGCCCGTGAGCAACAGACCGGGAATGATGTTGGTGCGCAGATTGAGTGTACCGCCGTTGAAACGATTGATGCCCGTGCCAGAGGCGCTGCCGCCCGCATCGGTCCAGGTGCCGCCGGCAATGTTCAGGATGCCGGGCGTGGTAGCAGTGAGGGAACCGCCCAGCGCGCTGTTGGTGTAACCGCTGAAGGAAAGCGTGCCGGCTAAAGTATCAATGATGCCACTGGGTTGATTGAACAGGTTGAAGTCGTTGATGGCGCTGGTGCCGCTGCCGGCGGATTTGCGGAGGGTGCCGGAGTTGGTCCAGGTCATGGGTGGGCCACCGTATGGATTGCTGAAGTTGAAGTCACCAGTGATCTGCCACAGGCCGCCGTTGCTGATGACGGTGGTGGGCGTGCTGCCGCCGCTGAGATGGCCGCCGCTCCAAAGCACGGTGCCCTGATTGATCAGCGTCAGCCAATGCAACAGTTTGGTAGTGCTGGTCGCCAGAGTCATCTGGCCGCCGGGTTGAACCGTTAGTTGTCCGTCCACAGCACCGCTGTTGACTAACAGAATGCCGTTGCCGATGCGATTCGTCCCCTTCAACCGTGAGCCGTCGAGCGTGAGGTTGGTGATCGCCCCAGATTGTTGAAAAGTATTCGTGCCGGTGACATAGACGTCGCCGCCGGTCAACAAGAGTCCCGGGATAATGTTGGTGCGCAGATTGAGTGTGCCGCCGTTGAAGCGGCTGATGCCCGTGCCGGAGGCGCTGCCACCCGCGTCGGTCCACGTGCCGCCGGCGATGTTCAGGATGCCGGGAGTGGTGGTGGTGAGCGAACCGCCGAGGGCGCTGTTGGTGTAACCGCTGAAGGAAAGCGTGCCGGCCAAAGTATCAATGCCGCCGCCGGTTTGATTGAACAGGTTGAAGTCGTTGATGGCGCTGGTGCCGCTGCCGGCGGATTTGCGGAGGGTGCCGGAGTTGGTCCAGGTCATGGGCGGACCGCCATAGGGGTTGCTGAAGTTGAAGTCGCCGGTGATCTGCCACAGGCCGCCGTTGCTGATGACGGTGGTGGGCGTGCTGCCGCCCTGGAGATGGCCGCCGCTCCAGTTGACCGTTCCCTGATTGATCAGGGTCAACGAAAAGATGTTCTTGGTCGAACCGCCGGAGAAATTCAATTGCCCACCAGATTGAACCGTGACGTTACCTTGCAGGCCACCGTTGGTGACGGAAAGAATGCCATTCGCGCGAACGGTACCCGCATTGGTTACAGCAAGGCCGCTCGTCGTGCCGTTCAGCAACGTCTGTGTGCCGCTGGCGCCGCCGAGGTTGATGGTGGCGACAGTGACCGCGCCGGTGAGGATGGTGACGGTGTAAGTGCCGTTGTTGGTGATGAACGCGACATCCACGCCCGTGGGCACGCCGTTGGGCGTCCAGTTAGTGGAGGCGAACCAGTTGCCACCGGCGGTGTTGGTCCAACTACGGGTGACCGCGTGTGTTTCAACCGACGACAGCACAAACAGAAAGGCAAGAGCGAAGAAGGGATTCGTTTTCATGGCTACGAACTGATTGCGGTCTAAGAAAGCCCATGGCCGGCCCGCGTGCAAGCCGCAGTTCAAGAAAAGTGAATCTTAAGAATTAGTATCCCATCCAGTCCCTTAACCAAATTTAGAAGGCCTGAACTGGCGGCCACACATGAAGCGACATGATTTGCCGCTTGCCCCGCGCCGAAGTGAATTGCTACGTAGCGTCCTGTTCGCCGGCGCAAAGTCGCGCGGTGGATCCCGATCATGACCGAATCCAAAGCGGCCAGTCGCAATCCGTGGATGTGGGTGCCCTCGCTTTATCTGGCGCAGGGGCTGCCGTTCGCGGTCGTCAATTCCGTTTCGGTCATCATGTACAAAAGCCTCGGCGTCTCGAACGCCGACATCGCGTTCTACACGGCGTGGCTGTATCTGCCGTGGGTCATCAAACCGCTGTGGAGTCCGGTGGTGGATATTCTGCGCACGCGCCGCTGGTGGATCTGGACGATGCAACTGCTGATGGGCGCGGGCTTCGCCGCCGTGGGGCTCACGCTGCCGTTGCCAATCTTTTTCAAAGCCTCGCTGGCCTTGTTCTACCTGGTGGCGTTCAGTTCCGCGACGCACGACATCGCGGCGGACGGCTACTACCTGCTGGCCACGACCGAGAGGGAGCAGGCGTTCTTTGTTGGCATCCGCAGCACGTTCTTTCGCATCTCGATGATTTTCGGGCAGGGACTGCTGGTGATCCTGGCGGGGCTGATTCAGAGCAACACGGGTTTGCCAAAGCAGCAGATCACAGTCGAAGCGAAGCTTGGCGTGGCCCTCGTTCAGTCCTTTGATCCCTCCCAATTCAAGATGGCGGCGGCGCAGGAGAACGAATTGCGCGTGGTGGTTGAACCGGCGGAGATTCAGCTTACTCCACAGCCGAGAACGAAATCAGAAATCACCGGGTTGGTTTCGATGGTTAAAAGCAACAACACAGAAAATGGCTTCTATCGAATTAAACAGCGAACGCCCGAGGGGCCACCTTCGATCTTCTCCCGAGTGATGACCGGCATCGGTAATGCCATCACCGCCCCGTTCCGTTGGTTTGCTTCCGTTTTGGAGCCTTGGTTGCGCGAACGTTTTGGGCGCGACGCAATTAAGAGCGACGTTGCCGGCAACATCGGCATGGTCTCGCTGCAGCTGTCCCAACCACCAGGCAAAGAAATCGTCATCACGCCCACCTTTGCGTCTGGCGACAAAAGCGTGTTCCTGGCTGAAGGATCGCGGCTGGTCTTCGATGACACTAATTGGAACAAACCGGCTTTCGTCGTCATTCAACTCGATCCCAAACTCCGAACAGAAACCAACGCCGTGTTTGAAATCCGTTCCGGCAATATCCCGCTTTCATGGACGGTCACATTCTTTGTCCTCACCGGTTTATTCCTGCTGTTTGGGTTGTGGCACAGATTCATCCTGCCGCATCCGGTCAGTGACAAGCCTGGTGACGCGCACAACATTCCGGCGTTCATCAAGGAATTCTTCAAGACGTTCGGTTCGTTCTTCCGGAAGCCGAAGATCGTCGCGCTGCTGTTGTTCCTGTTGCTCTACCGCTTTGGCGAGGCGCAACTGGTGAAGATGGTCACGCCGTTCCTGCTCGACGCGCGCGAAGTCGGCGGACTGGGTTTGACCACCGGCCAGGTGGGCTGGGTCTATGGCACGATCGGTATCATCGCATTGACGTGCGGCGGAATTCTGGGCGGCATGGTGGCCGCAAGGCACGGACTGAAGGCGTGGCTCTGGGCGATGGTTTTAATCATTCATCTGCCGGACGCGGCGTTCATTTATCTGGCCTACGCGCAGCCGGACAATCTCGCGCTCATCAGCACGGCCATTGCGGTGGAGCAATTCGGTTACGGTTTTGGTTTTACCGCCTACATGCTCTACATGATTTACATCGCGCGCGGTAAACATTCGACCGCGCACTACGCGCTCTGCACCGGGTTCATGGCGCTGGGCATGATGCTGCCCGGCATGTGGAGCGGCTGGTTGCAGGAGATCATCGGCTACCAGCACTTCTTCCTGTGGGTGATCCTGGCGACGATTCCGAGCTTCCTCGTGGTGCTGCTGATTCCGCTGGACCGGGAATTTGGGAAGAAGGCGTGAAGGTGGCTGCGGTTAGTTAGTCGATGTCATTTCGATAATGCTCGCGCAGGTAAGCTTCCCAATCGGCTCGCTTAACAACATACGGCAAATCATTCCAGCCTGCGGATTTCCATCCTAGTCCATCGCGGCCAGTGCGCACGTATAGACATCGCGCACCGTTTTCAGCGATAACTCCTCCGTAATCCAGACATCGTAACATGTCCTCGATTGTAACGCTGGGGTTGTCCTCACAAGCCTCCACCAATGCGTAAGAGGCCATGAATTTGGTCATTGAATAACACAACTCAGGGTCGTGGATAACACGCTGTGCTTCCGGCACGTTTGGAAGCGATGGATCAATTCGCTTCGACTCAAAAACCTGCGCATCCAAATTGAGTGCGATGCTTTGAAGTTTGTCGAGGAACTGAACATCCTCGTCGCCTCGCACGTCTTCTGTCTCCAGTTGGTCTATCCCAACGCTGATCCATCGACTAACGCCACTGGGACTGGTCCAATAAATCGTCCGAACCTGAGCGAATTCTTCAAGCGACGCATCCTCTTTCAAAAGGCGTTCAATTTCTGCTGGTGAAATGGGCGGTTTGCCTGTTGCTCGTTTGATTGTGAGAACGCGGCCCATAAAGGTGAAGCTTCACTCTCACTTCTTCACGAACAACGCCAGCGAGGCGGTGTAGCCGTGGAGAAAATTTTTCTCGCCGACCGGGCCGATCTCGCCGTTGCAAAAGAAGCCGGCGAGGCCAATCTCGCCGAATTGTTTTTGCACCATCCGTGCGTCGTGGCCGGACTGACCGAAGAGGTGCTTGCCGCGTCCGTTGCAGCAGCAGAGGCAGCCGCCATAGACGGTTGCGCCGCCGAGTTGAATGTGAGTCCGCGCCAGCAGTTCGCTCATGTCCTCGGTGGCGGCAGCGGCGTCGCGGCGTTGGAACTGCATCGTCTGACCCGCGCGCGGCATGGCGCCCACGGCGAGCACCCCGGTTTGGGGATCGCCGCCGATGAGATTGCGCACGAGAAAGTCGCCGCGGTGGAAATCCTCAAGATACTCGTTCACCACCAGGCCGATGAAGAGGTTGCCTCGCACTTTCCGTTGATCCTCGGATGTCATCTGTCCCACCGTCTCCGATAACACCTCGTAGGCGGGCCGGTTCGCGATGCGGTGAATCAAGTTTTGCTCCACACGCGTGAGCGTCCAGGTGTCCCCGATGGGCGTGCAGCCCTGGGAAATCACGCCGGCGAGTTTGACGTCGCCACCCACGGAAATTGCGACGCCGCCCTCCTCGTAAACCTCGCCGTTGAGATAAACCTGGGTGGTTTGATCGGCAAACACACCGCTCGCCAGGCCGCCGTAAACCGGCAGATTCTGGTAGGCCTCATTCCAACTGCGCAGCCAGGACTCGGAGTCGAGATGGAACGGGTCAATGAAGGCGAGCCACCCGTTGGTCTGGTCGGACCCGATGCCGGTTTGTTGGCGCCAGTTGTCGCCGGCGCTGGATTCCTCGACTTGGGCCTGCGTAAAGTAATACCCAGCGAGCTTGGCGCCAGGCAGGGAATAGAGCGCCAGGACGATGCCGGCGTTGTCTTCGATCTCTTCGTCGCCCACGACGAGCGCCGTGCTGGAACAGCCGGCCAGCAGTGGGATGCGCGCGTGAACCCGGAGGATTTCCAAAATCTGTTTCGCCTGGGGAAAATATTTCGGCGTCATGAACACAAGCCCGAGCGAGACGTGCGGGGCGCGCAATTGTTGCCGCAATTCCTCCGCCCACTCGCGCAGCTTCGCTTCGTCGAAGTCCTGCTGCCAATGTGCGGCGACTGAATACTCCGTGTTCACACCGCAAAGTTAACGGGGTGGCGGCGGTTTGCAAACCAAGTTCGCCGCGGTTTTTGCGGACAACCGTGTCAACCACAGCGCGGGATTTCGCATCGCCTCCGCTGGCGTGGTTAAATCGGTCAACCCGCCAAGCAGCGAGAACAATCTTTTCGTGGCGGTGGTGCGAATCACCCTGCCGCCGAGCGCAATGCAGGGAATTCGGTGTGCGCCGCAACGGCTGGCGATTTCCCCGCAGCCTTTGCCCATGGCCGTCGTCTGGTCAATCGCACCCTCGCCCGTAATCACCAGGTCGGCTTGAAGCAACCGGCGTTTCAACCCGGCGTGCGCGGCCACCAAATCGAAGCCGTTGCGGAATGTTGCGCCGGCAAAAGCCATCAGGCCAAAGCCAAGGCCGCCGGCGGCGCCGGCCCCGGGCGCGCGCGCGAAATCCAAACCGTGTTGCCGTTTCAACATTTCCGCGAGGCGTCGCAAACAGCGTTCGGCGTGGTCGAAATCTTCAGCGCGCAAACCTTTTTGCGGGCCGTAAACGCGGCTCGCGCCCCGGCTTCCCAGCAGCGGATTCCGGACATCCACAGCGACAATGATTTTGGCCGCCGGGCGGCCTGGCCTGCGGACCGCCGCCAAGGCATCGAGTCGAGTCCATGATTCAAGGGGCTGGCCGGCGTGATCCAAAAATTCCCAGCCCAGGGCGCGGGCCATGCCAAATCCCGCGTCATTCGTCGCGCTGCCGCCAATGCCGACGATGATTTTTTTCGTCCCGGCCCGGTGCGCAGTCTGCAGAACGGTGCCGAGCCCAAAAGTATCGAGAGCAAACGGGTGGTATTTCCCTTTCGGCAACATTGCCAGCCCGATGACCCGTGCGGACTCGATGATGGCGGTTTTGGTTTTCTGGCTCCACCACCACCGTGCCGCGCACGAACGATGTGCGGCGTCCACGGTTTTGATCTGCCGGGGTTTTGCTTCCAGCAGTTGGCCCATGACTTCGCCAAAGCCATCACCGCCGTCGCTGATGGGTAACAATTCCAGCGAATCCTCCGGACGAACCCTACGCCAGCCGAGCGCAATGGCCTCGGCAGCCTCGCGGGCGGTCAGTGTGCCTTTGAATTTGTCCGGGGCAATGAGGACGCGCATGGGAACGAAGTCTAAAGGCTCAAGGTGGAAGTCTAAAGTCCTGAGTCAGCAAAGGCGGTTATATGGCGAACCTTTCGAGCGTGGCAGATTTTGGCCTATTGCCGTCACGCGAAGTTATGGCATTATGGGCGGAGTTATTGAAGATTATGAACAAGCCAAAAATCATTGCCTATTTGAAACCGTCCTGCGGCTGGAGTAACGGCGTGCGCGCCGTCCTCCGCAAATACGATCTGCCTTTTGAAGACCGCGACATCATCAACGACCCGGTCCAACGTCAGGAAATGATCGAAAAGAGCGGACAGATGCTCAGCCCGTGCGTCGAGATCAACGGCCACATGTTGCCGGACATCAGCGGCGAGGAAGTGGAAGCCTGGATGGTGGCAAACCAGGTTGTCACGCCAAATGATCGTCAGGCGGATGCGCCCACCAATCAACCCTGCGCCCACGAAATGCCGAGCGCGCCATTGAATTTCGGCGTCCGCCGGTAGGAGGATTCGTTCGATTTAGCCGCGCTGGAAAACCAGCGCGGCTTTTTCATTCTTGGCTACGGTCGCGGATGGAACTTCCGGTGAATGTCGCGCAGGCGGCTGCCGGTGACATGCGTGTAGAGTTCGGTTGTGCTGATGGTGGCGTGGCCGAGCAACTCCTGGATCACGCGCAGGTCCGCGCCGTGTTCGAGCAAATGCGTGGCAAAGCTGTGTCGCAGCATGTGCGGCGTGATGTTGCGGGAAACGCCCGCCCGCCGAACCCGTCGCTTGATCCGCGCCCACATGGTGATGGGGGCGAACGCGGTGCCGCGTTGCGTGAGGAAGACATTGGCCGGTGAGCGCGGCTTCACAAGTTTGGGCCGGCCATCGTTCAAGTAACGATTCAGAGCGGCGATGGCCTGGCTGCCGACGGGCACGACCCGTTCCTTGTTGCCTTTGCCAATCACATTGAGGAAGCCGGCGTCCAGATGCAGTTGCTCCAATCGCAGGCCGCACAACTCCGAACGGCGCAACCCCGAAGCGTAGGCTAGTTCGAGAATGGCGTCATCGCACAGGGATTGCGGCGTGGCCGGCGGTGCCGGCGAGAGGAGCTTGTCAATTTCGGCGGCGGTCAATGATTTCGGCAAGCGCTTCCAACGGCGGGGGAGGGAGAGATGCTCGGCGACGTTCGCGGGCAGGTGTTTCTCGTTCTCCGCGAAGCGATAGAAGGCCCGAAGCGCGGCGATTTCGAGGTACACACTCTCGCCGCTCAAGCGCCGGGTGGAATCCTTGGGTTCATGCGCGACCGTCCGTTCGCGTTCGTGCTGTAGAAAGGACATGAGGTGGGGCAGTCCAACCTGCTGCCAGTCCGTCAGCTTTTCCTTTTCCGCCCAGGCGATGAACCTGCCCAACAGGCCGGCATAAGTGCGCTGGGTGTGTTCCGCCTGGCCGCGTTCGTGGCGGAGGTATTGAAGGAAATCTTCAACGAGCGCTTGCATGGCTCGCGTTGGGACTCGTGGCCGGCGGGGAAAACTTCCAGTTGAAGGTCAGCACCTGGACATCGCGCGGACTCTTGCGCGCGAGGATGGCGAAAAAGTAGCGATGGTAGCCGTTGATCTGCGCGTCCACCTGCACCTCGAACGTGCTGCTGCGCACATCGCAATAGCGTTGCACCTGGCCCACCACGCCCCGATTGAGGCCGCCGCACAGCAGGCCCTCGCCGGGATTTCGGAACGGCGTGTCGTCCTCGGTGCCATCCACGCCATCGGGACCGGAACGGCATTGAATGATTTGCGCGGCGATGTTTTCATCCACAAACGGAATCATCTGCAATGTGGTTTGCGAAGCGGTGTTGAGGTTGAGGCGGCCGGTGGAAAGCGGCGTGAACAGCTCCACCAAACCGACTCCGTAACCCGCGGGTTGCCCGGGCCTTGGCTGAAGACCGAGCCGGTTCTGGGCGGCTGCCTGCGGCCGTTCCGCGGCGAATCCGCCCCAGTAGATTTCCGGCATTTCGCGGATGCCATAGACAAGCAAGAGTTCCGAGAGATCGTCCAGCGGCCCGTCCTTCGCCAGATAGGGCGGATCGAGTGACTGGTAGTAATCGCCTTCCTTGCCGCCGACGTGCTGGCTCTTGTCCGGGTCAATCCAGTCGAGTATCGATGCGGTGATCGGTCCCGCATCGCCCGCATCCACCCCGACCAGCCGCATTGCCTGATCCAGCATGGCCTGGTCGGCCATGTTGATGTTCACCTTGCGTTCGAGATCCACGATCTTCAGCGAGATCGTGCCGCGCCCGAGCTGGATGTTGTCGAGCACGACATCGGCGAGCGGACTGTTGCTGGTCATCATGCTGCCCGGACCGCCAGCCCATTTCTGGTTCAGCGAATCGTAAGGTTCCTGGGAAATAGTCATCTGCTGGGCAAGCACCCATTGCGCGAGGGCCACGCCGGATTTGCCGAGCGAAATCAACTCGGACTCGTTGTTCGCGTTCATGGCGAGCTTCGTCTCCACTTTCATCGAGTAGGCGAACCCCGCCGCGAGGATGGACAACACCGTGATGCACACCATCACGATGATGAGCGCGATGCCGGAGACCGGTGATTGGCGCAGGACTCTCATTAGAATCGGATAAGGCCCGATTGCCCTCCCGGCCGCCCTGGCTGACCGGGGACGGGTTGGCCCGGCTGGCCTGGTTGCCCCGGTTGGATTCCCGGCGGTTGCCCGGGCTGCTGGCCGGGCCTTTGCACGGAGGTGGGCACCATGATGGAAGGTAACTGGATGATCCGCGAAACCTCCTCGCGCTGGGACGAGGCATAACCCCCCGGGCTGGGCCGGTTGAAATCGAGCGTCAGCTTGAGCATCTTCGGGAGTTGGTTCGTGGCCGTCCATTCATCCACCCAACTCTTCTTGCGATCATCCCAAAACTCGAACGCCATCTTGCTCACGCCCTTCGCGAGTACGAGCGGCTTGTCCCGCTCGGTTTGGTCCATTTCCATCAAAATGGGATTCTGGCGGAGGACCAGTTGCGATTGCGAGTCGGGGCCGCTTTCAATCGAGAAAGTCACGCGGCGCACGTCGAAATCGGGAAACCGGCCATCACGCGGAAATGATTCCGGCAGCCGCGCGACGAAACTCAGGAAGCCGCCATCCCCATTCTCGGCGACAAATCCGTAATGCTGCCGGTCCGCCTCGAACGACCGGACGCACCCGAGTGATTCCTCGATGGTGCGCAGGGCAATGCGTTCCCGCTGAATCCGCGCGGAAGCCTGGAGGCCGATCTGGGCCGACCGGATGATCAGCGTCCAACTGGCGTAAATCGCGGCCAGCAACAGCCCGAAGATCGCCAGTGCCATCATGATTTCGATGAGCGTGAAGGCGCGCCGTGCTGAAGTTGTGGGCCGCGTTTTCATCGGGGCATCCCAAGGCCGCCGACACCGCCGGCACCGCCTTGCTGGGTGTTGGGATCGAAATAGAGCGTGCTGATGGCCGACTCCACCGTGCCGAGCCGGCGGTTGATCACGCGATAATCCACCTGCCACAAGCCGTTCGACGCGAAGAAGGTCGTTTCCTTTTCCCACGCGTAGTCGCGATACTGGCCGTTGAACTCGGCGAGGTCGCTAAACTCACCGCTTTCCAGCCCCTCGGTGACGCGGTTGGTGACGGAAAGAAAATACGCGTGAACCATTCCGGCGTCGGCGGACTTTTTGTTTTGAAACGCCCGGGCGTTGCGCAGCAGTTGTGAAATCAAGCCGAGGATCGTGAACAGCGCGATAAAGAAAATCCCCAGGGCAATCATCACTTCCAACAGCGAGAAACCCGAACGCTTTCGACTTTGCCGGGGCGGGGTTGCGGCGGGGCTTGAACGGTTCATGGCTACTCCCAGTTCCTGATTTCCATCAGGTCGCTGATTGTCCGCGCGAGACCCGTGGTGGGCTCCAATTCAATTCCGCGGACGTCTCCGCGGTCCGACACCAACACCAGTCGCAATTCATCGGAAGTTCCGTTGGGGAAAAACCGGACCCACGTCCACTCGGACTGACGGTAGTTCAGCAAGTTGACCTGGAGCATGCCGAAGGAAATATCCGCTGGTAGCGCCCCGGCGGTGGTCTTGTTGGGAGCGGGTTCGGTGGTTGTCTCGAGGGGTGCGGGATGCTCCGTCGGCGTCGCCGTTGCGCCACCCGCCACGATTTCAAACCGGTTTTCCATCGGATAAAACTTCAACTTCACCTCCCGGCCCGTGATGATCGACTGGGCCCGGGCGTTGGTCAGCACGTCTTTCATGTCCGACACGGCGCGGCGCATGCCTTCCTTTTTGGCCAGCTGGTAGATGCTGGGGATGCCCATGGTCAGAATGAGTCCCATGATGGCGACCACCACCATGATCTCGATCAAAGTGAAGCCGGCTCGACTGGAGCGCGAAGTCTTCATCGTCAATTCCCCATCCCGCCACTGATGTTCGAGATCAGCTTGAACATCGGCAACAGCACGCTCAACAACAGGAAGCCAACGCCCAACGCCATGAAAATGATCAGAATCGGCTCGATCAACGTCATCATCACCCGCAAGGCGATTGTCAGTTCGCCGTCGTAGGTGTCGGCCACATTCTTCAAGGCGGCGGGCACATCGCCGGTTTCCTCGCCGATCTTCACCAGGTCCACCATCAACTGCGGGAACACCTTGCTGGCGGCCAGCGGTTGGGCGAGCGTCTTGCCGTCCGTCACCGCGTCCCGTGTTTTGGAAATGGCTTCCTTGATGACGCCATTGGACATGACCTGCTCGGTGATCTTGAGCGCCGTGAGCACCGGCACGCCGTTTTCAAGCAGCGTCGAAAGTGTGCGGGCGAACTGGCCGTAGTAATTCAGGCAAACCACTTTTCCGACGATCGGCAGCTTCAACATCCAGCGGTCCAGCCGCTGGCTGCCCTCGACCGAGTGCCGGAAGCGTTGGAAAATGATGAGTGCCGCCAACAGCAGCAACAGCAGCAACCACCAGTAATGCGTGAAGACATAGCCCACGCCGATCAGGAATTTCGTCGGCGCCGGCAGTTCCACATTGAAGCCGGAAAACATCTTCTCAAACTGCGGCAGCATGAAGTAGATGAAGAACAGCATCAGGCCCGCGCCCACGGCGCAGACCATCACGGGATATATGAGGGCCGACTTCAATTTGCTCTGCACCTCCGCGTAACGTTCAAAGTGATTGGCCATGCGCCGCAAAACATCCACCAACGCGCCCGATTGTTCGCCCGCCTTCACCATGTTGACGTAAAGATCGTTGAAGATCAGGGGTTGCTTGCCCATGGCCTCGGACAGGCCGCGCCCTTCCATGACCTCCTGCCGCAACCCGGCGCTGACTTCCTTGGGGATGCCCTTCGTCTCGAGATGCGTCATGCTGTTGAGCGCGACCGTCAACGGCATGCCGGCTTGGAGGAGGTTGGCCAGTTGCTGCGTGAACGTGGCCAGTTCCTGCAACTTGGGTTTACGCTTGCGTGTCAATGCTTCGCGCATCGCCGGCGGCAGCATCGCGGTGAAAGAGGCCTTGCCGTCGGCGGGCCTTTCGCTCTTGGCCGCCGCGCCGCCTTTGGGCATGTCCACGGCCACCGGGAATAGTCCCAGCCGCTCGATTTGCGCGAGGGCGGCGGGACGGTCGGCCACCTCGAGCACGCCTTGCACGACCTCGCCCGATCGTCGCCGGGCTTTGTAGGAAAACTGCGGCATAAACTGTCTAGTTAAAACCGTTGTTGGCCAAAAGTTTCACCGGGCGGCCCTAAATCTTCGCTTCCGTTGCACTACCGTGTGTGAGCAGTGCACCTTTGGCTTCGTTCAAACTACCCCGCCGATAACCCTGCAAATCCACCGTCACCTGGGCGTAACCGATCTGCTTCAACGCCTCCGCCACCCGCACCGAAGTTCCGTTGGCCAGCAGCTTCGGCAGTTCCGCCGGGCCGACTTCGATCCGGGCGAGGTTAGTTCCGGGTTCCGGGTTCCAGGTTTCGAGTTCGCGCGGATCCGCGCCCAGAAGTTTCAACTTGGAACCTGGAACCTGGAACTTGGAGCTCCCCTCATGATGCCGGACGCGCACATCGTAAAAGCCAAGATCGCGCAAAACATATTCCGCCTGCTCAATCATGCGCAACTTCTCCGGCGTCACCGGTTCACCGTAAGGGATGCGCGAACTCAGGCAGGCCATCTGCGGCTTGTCGGCGGTGGGCAGGCCCAGTTGTGCCGACAACTCGCGGATGTCCGCCTTGGTCAAGCCAGCCTCTTTGAGCGGCGCCCGCACTTGAAATTCCTTGGCCGCCTGTGCACCTGGTCGGAAATCGCCCACGTCACTCGCGTTCTCGCCGTAAGCGATCACCGCAAACCCTTCCACCTTCGCCAGCGGCACGAGTTCCTCGAACAGCTCGTGCTTGCAGAAATAACAACGGTTGTTTGGATTGGCGAGATAGCTGGGATTCTCAAACTCCGCCGTGCGCACCACCCGGACGGGAAAGGCAAATTGCCTCCCCAGCGCCAGCGCCTCCTCCAGCTCCCGACGCGGCAGACTGGGAGAATCCGCAATGGCGGACAGCGCGCGTTCACCTAATACGTCGTGCGCCACTCTGGCCAGAAACACCGAATCCACGCCACCCGAATAGGCGACGAGGCACGAACCGTAGGAGCGCAACAACCCGCGCAAATTTTCCAGCTTGTCCGCTAGCACGCCCTAAATTGGCAGTCACCGGAAACTTTGTCGAGCAAGACCACCGTTCGTTCGGGAGCGCGTCAAGCCTTGGCCTTCGGGAAAGCCACCAGTTCCAGCCCGCCACAGTCCGCACACCGACCGTCGGTGCTCGTGAACTGCGCCTCACAGCGCGGACAGTAGGCGCGCGAGGATTCGTCGCTCGGCGCGGGCGCCCGGGACAAGTCCTCCAGCTTGATGCCTTGGGCCGTAAGAAACCCCTCGGCCGCCGCGAGCAACGTCCGCCGGAAGAACAGCTCCGTCGCTTGCGCTTGCGGCAATTCATTCGGGCAAATCGGCCGCGCCGGATGACGCAGGTCGCGCAGAATACACCGGGCGAATTCAACAAAGGCCCGTTCATCCAAAAAAACTTTGGCCACTGCCAGCGGATGAAACGTTTCCAGCAGCGGACGCGACAAGGCGTCGTGCGCCCGCATAGCCGAGGTGGGGGCAAGAGCAATGGTGAGCGTGTGCGTAAATCTTTCGTCGTGCGCCTCCGGATACAGCGCGCGATGGGCGCGGGCGAAGAGCGTGGCCGTCGTGATCGTCAGCGCCAGCAGTCCGAGCAACAACCACAACCAGCAAAGCAGGAAACCAAACTGCCAGATCAAGACCGGGGCGATCCCCAGCACGTAAACGACCAAAACATTGGCGAGCCAGCGAATCGGGCGCGCACGCGGCCGCCATTCCGCGCGGCGAGCTGCGATTTCCTTCGGGTCCAGCGACGCCTTTGCGAGCTGAATGATAGCGGGGGCAAATTCCCCGGACTTCAAGGCTGCGAGTCTTTTCAGTTCGAACCCCAGTTGGCGAGCCAGACCTGGAGTGGCGGCGGCCAAAAACAGTTCGGTATTGATTAGGATTTTTTTCCCGCGCACCCGGACCTCGCGCAGATCCTTCCAACTCATGAAGCGTCCGCTTTGTGAGGGTCTCCAGCCGGGATTCACGTTCGTGGCCACAAAGGCCAGCACGCCGTCGGGGGAAAGCGAAAGCGGAGGCTGATGCGCGACGAACAGCGCACCCAGCGGCGGCAACGCCGAAGCAATGACAAATCCGCCAGCTTGATTGCCTGCCAGCGCGCCCGGATGTTGCGCCCGCCACGAACGCCCCAGCCAGGTGCTGAAGGCCGCCCCGCCCCGCCGCAGCCAGCAGAGACATTCGCCGACGTACAACCCCGCCAGTACGACGAACAACCACTGCACATCGCTCATGGCGGTGAGGCGGATGAAACCCGGTCAGTCCTCGCGATTACCCGTGATCTTGTTGAGGATCTTCTTGAAGAAGCCGATGACGGCAACGAAGGCGATGATCACCAGCTTCCAGGCTTTCTTGAAGAACAGGATGACCGGCCCCAGCAGACCCAACTTGGCCGCGCCCACCGCGGCGCCGCCGAGGACGAGTGCGCCGAGACCGTACTTGGCCACCTTGTCGCCGGGTTTGTATTCCGCGTAGGACCCGCCGGCATTGAATTTGTAGTCGCCCAACACGCTGCTGAAGGTCGGCAGAATCGTATTCAAATTCTCAGGGTCACAAACCAGCACCACTTCCATCACCCCCTTGCGACCGAGCAGACGGGTGTTGTAATTGAGGATTGGCTGCCCCTCGGACGTGGCGCGAATGGCCCAAGTCAGATTGTGCGTCTTCTCGTCGTACTTTGGCTCCTGTTCCCAACCGACGATGATCAGCGGCGGGTTGCCGTTGCGTTTGCGCTCCTTGTTGCCTTCGTCGTTGCCCGCTTTGATGGCGGCCAGCAACTTGGCCGCGTCGAGTTTGTTCTTCTCGTCATCCTTCACGTAACCGACGTCGTCGTACTCAAAATACACCGCCCAGCCACCGTTGGTGGGACGGAGAAAACCAACTTCATTGCCGCTGCTCGGTTCGCCCGCCGCCTCCATCATCTTTCGAGTCGTCTTGCCATCGAGAAACATGTAGCCGGCCGGCACGGGGAGTTGCGCGATATCGGATAAACGCGCTGTGGCGGGGCCGTGCAGCGCGCGCGGCTCCAGGTCCTTGGAATCTTGGGCGGGGAGCGGCGATACGACCATCGCTGTCAGGGCGAGGAGCAGCCGGACGAGGTGGTTTCTTTTCATGATGTTGATTGGTTCGAGTGGCGACCCGTGAACTTCCGATTGAGACAGCGACGGTGGTTTACCCTTGCTTGCACTGGCGCGTCAAGTTGATTGCTCGGTCAAATTACTTGAACATCACCTTGCAGATGAAGACCGAGGCGATGATGCCCACCGCATCCGCGATCAAACCCGCGGGCACCGCGTGCCGCGTGCGCTTCACACTCACGGCGCCGAAATAGACCGCGATGACATAAAACGTCGTCTCGGTGCTGCCGAAGATTGTTCCCGCCGTGCGCGCGATGAGGCTGTCCGGCCCGAACTGCTTCACCAGTTCGGTGAACATCCCGAGCGTGCCGCTCCCGCTCAAAGGTCGCATCAGACACATCGGTACCAGCTCCGTTGGGAAATGCACGAAGTCGAGGACGGGCTTCAGCGCCTTGGTAATGAGATCAATTCCACCGGCCCCGCGAAACATGCCCACCGCCACCAGAATGGCCACCAGATAGGGGATGATTGTGACGGCAACTTGAAAACCCTCTTTCGCGCCGTCGACGAACTGTTCATACACCTTCACCCGTCGCAACGCCGCGTAGAGCGGAAAGAACGACAACAGGAACGGTACGGCCAGCAGCGAAATGGTGTTCAACGATCGCACAAATCCATTTTGTTTCTGCATCTCCGCCGTCAGCGGACGATTCAGCACTTCCGGAAAACTGATCACAACCAACAGGGCGACAAAGAAAAAGAAGAACAAACCGAGCGCCCCCAGACCCAGCCAGTTCAACGGGGCAACTGGATCTTCCTCCTTGGTGGTGGTCGTGGCGTTCGCTACTGATTCAGGTTTCTGCCCTCGGCCTTCGGCCTGCTCGCTTTCCGTGAGTGGCGGCAACCGATAGCCCGGCAACTTCTCGAGCAGCTTTACCGAAGTGATGCCGGCGATGGTTGAAAAAGTCGTCGCGATGATCGCCGTGCCGATGATGGCATAGGGTTGCACCGAGCCTGCGACCGCGAGCACCGCCACCGCTGTCACCGGCAGCAGTTGAATGGAACTCGTATTGATGGCGAGGAACGTGCACATCGCATTGGTGGCCGTGCCCGGACGCGGATTGAGCGTCTCCAAGTCTTTCATCGCGCGCAGGCCGAGCGGCGTGGCGGCATTGGCCAGGCCGAGAACATTCGCCGCCATGTTCATCAGCATGGAACCCATCGCCGGATGCTCGGCCGGCACGTCGGGGAACAGCCATTTCATCACGGGGCGGATCAGGCGGGCGAGAAATTGGACGAGGCCCGCCTTCTCCGCGAGGCGCATGATCCCGAGCCACAGGGCCATGATGCCGACCAATGGCAAGGCGATGTCCATCACAGCGGTTTTGGCCATCTCAAATCCCTTGTCGGTCATCTCCTTGAGCGTGCCGGCGTCGGCGCCAGTGAGATTGTGGAAGCCGGCAATCAACACCGCCGCCACCACGAGGCCGAGCCAGATGTAGTTCAGCATGAGCGCGAGCCTACCGACTCGTCGCGGAATCCGAAACCAGAAAACCAAATCCCCGGCCTATGCCGTGAAACAGGAATTCACGGGTGCTCCTCGCCTTAGTGAGTTTCCTTGAGCCGGTAGAATTGGATTCCCGTTTTTGTCAGTGCGTTCGTGTCGGCGACGGACTCGGTTCTTCCAGTGCCGCCGAGACTGCTGCCGGCTAGCGGCGTCCAATTGGGTGGCAGCGTTGCCAGGTTGGTGGAGGTTTCAACTTCATACTGATAACCCGCGAAGGTGTGGAAGCGAATCACGGCATTGGCACCGTTGCAACTGATGTCTTCAATCTGCACCCGCAACGGCAATACGAGGTTGCGGTTCTCTCCGGCGGAGATTCGCGCAACGTGATCCAATCCTGTCGGCGGATTGGTTTGCGCGTAAGTGTTGCCACCCCAGGCGACGAGCGTGCCGTCGCTCCGTAGCGCTAGACTGTGCGAACCGGCAGCCGCAATGCCCACAATGTTGTTCAAGCTAGCGGGGACATTGGTTTGTCCAGAAAGGTTGCAGCCCCAGGCTGTCACCGTGCCATTGCTCGTGAGCGCCAAACTGTGGAGCGAGCCCGCCGCGATTGCAGCAACGCCGGTCAAGCCAGCGGGGACATTCGTCTGCCGCTGGGAATTGTTGCCCCAGGCTGTCACCGTGCCGTTGGTCCGGAGGACGAGACTGTGCAGAGCACCCGCTGCAATGTCATGGACGCCGCTCAATCCGGCCGGGACGATGGCTTGGCCGCGGTGCGGCAAGGGGCCATTGTTAGTTGCGCCTGCGCCCCAAGCCACGACCTGGCCCGTGTCGGTCAGCGCCAGGTTGTGGTAGTAACCAGCGGCGATTCGCACCGCATTCGTCAAGCCAGGCGGGGTGTTGGTCTGGCCGTGCGAGTTGTCGCCCCAGGCAACCACCGTGCCGTCGTTGCGCAGAGCAAGGTTGTGTGCCACGCCTGCCGCTACATCAGTCAAACCGCTCAAACCGGTTGGCAGCCCCGTGAAACCGGCGTAACCATCGCCCCAAGCCATGGCTGTGCCGTCAGCGTTCAAAGCTATGTTGTGAACTGGCCCGGCACTCAACCGCGTCACACCGCGCACTGCTCCCGGCGGCGTGGCGTAGTCCGCTTGTGCATCGCCCCAACCCACGATGCTGCCATCGCCGCGCAACGCGAGGTTGTAGAAAGCGCCTGCCGAAATCGCAATCACCTCCGTCAGGCCGGCCGGCACGTTTGTCTGTCCGAAATCGTTATTCCCCCATGCGATCACCGTGCCGTTGCTCAACAATGCGACGCAATGCCCGATTTCCTCAAGGCCACCCGCGGCGATGGCTTTCACCCCAGTGAGTCCGGCGGGAACATTCGTCTGCCCATCGCGATTCCAGCCCCACGCCACCACCGTGCCGTCCGAGCGCAACGCCAGACTGTGTCCACCGCCAGCGGCAATCGCCGTGATGTTCGTCAATCCCGGCGGGACGATGGATTGTCCGTAGTTGGGAAAGATATCGGTCTGTGTCGTGCCTGCGCCCCACGCTCGCACCGAGCCATCCGCCAGGAGCGCCAGACTGTGAACTTCTCCCGCCGCCACAGCGATGACATTGGTCAATCCGGCGGGGACAGCGGTTTGGTTATAAGCATTCAATCCCCAAGCCTGCACAGTGCTGTTGCTCAACAAGGCGAGGGTGTGAAACTCGCCCTCAGCAATCATCACCACGTTGCTGACGCTGGCCGGGACATTCGTCTGCCCGACGTCGTTCCCGCCCCACGCCACCACGCTGCCGTCGCTGCGCAACGCGATGCTGTAATCGCCCAAGCCCGCTGCCACCGCGACCACGTTGCTCAACCAGGCGGGCACCGTGCATTGCCGGGAGAAGTTATTTCCCCAGGCCAGCACCGTGCCGTCAGTACGAACCGCCAGACTGTGATCGAACCCGGCGGAAAGACTCGTGTAAAGGGTGCCAACCGATTCAGCGGGCATGACGCGCGCCCCAAAAGAAGTCGCCTGTCCGACCGGCGCGGCTTGCGTGAGAGCCGCAACCAGTGAAACGCCGGTGGCGAGCAGCGTCAGTTTCAAAAAGGAACAGTTTGTGTTCGTGCTCATGGCTGGAAGCTTAGAGCTGGGAGCACATTCTTCAGGGTGGTGGGAAAGTCCTTCGGATCCTGGTACCAGAAGCACTGGCGGGATGGCGTCGCCCAACTGCTCAGAAAATTCATCTTCTCCGCTTGAATCCACTGTACTGACCCGTCCACGAAAGCCTGATTGCCGCCCTGTGGCACTGCCGAATTCTCAGCGCGATGCTGGGGCAGATTTGTATAGGCTGGAGCCGGATCGCTTCCGCCCCAGGCGCCATTGACCTTGATCACTGCATCCGCCGCCAATGCCCAGTGGGGTTGGGCCGTGTTTAGATTTGTCGGGCTGCGGGAGACGCCGTCGTAAGCGGAGTTTCTCCACCACGAAATTCCACCGAAGTATTGGTAGCCGATGCTGTATTGAGGATATTGAATCTCCAAAGCCGGTAAACCCGGCCGACTGGGACAGGTCCAAACGCCATTCGTTTCCAGGGATAATCCTACCGAACCGGCGCGCGCCGCATTCGGCGGATCAATCGCGAGCTGAACGTAAATCGGTGGTGTGCTCCCGGCGATGTTCCGCGAGGTAAAGATCTTGCCATTGTTATTCCCGGCATAAATCGCCGCGCCCAGGGCAATCCGGCGGAGGTTGTCCTGGCATCTTGCACGCTGACTTCGCTCCGCTGTGCCCGCCATGGCCGGCAACAGAACCAAACCCAGCACAGCCAGAACACCGAGAACCACCAGCAAATCCATCAGGGTGAACGCCCGCCGCGAGTCGTGTTCAGGGCTGGGCTGCGAGCAGTACTTAAGATCGGGGAAGCTTTTCATGGGCAAGCGCGATCCGAACATATCGCGAGATCCGGCTGCTTCAAGGCGAATTCCACCCGATACGACAAACCTGTCAATTCAAACAGGCAGCCGGCGCACCAGCTCGAAGTTGCATAGTCGAAGCTCCGGCTTGCCCGTGTTGTCGAGGACGAGATTCTGGGCGGAGTCGTAGGAGATCAGCAGGTGGTCCGGCTTGGGATTCAAATCCTCAAAGCCGCCACGCGCCATACGGGCTGCTTTCAGTTCGGTCAATTCTTCAAGCTGCGCCGAAGAAATCAGTTTCGTAGTGCAGGCGCGTTTGGCGTTGATGGCGCGATAGAAGCGCCCGTCGTATTCGGCCAGCAACGTATCTGGTCCGTTCCAGAAACCCCAGATGGTGACATAGTCGCAGCCCTTGCGAATGGCCGGCTCGCCATCCGGACAATGCAGGTCGGCGAGTGAGGTGTAACGACGGTCGTCGCCGGTTTCCTGCTCGGTCTTCTGCGCGCGACCGGTCATGTAGATGGCCCGCGGATAAACCGTGTTTACTCCGTTGCGGCTGAGTTCGAGCGCAAAGGCAAATTCCTCGAACGGACTGTTGAAGCCATAATCCTTGGCCGCTTCCTTGTTGGCTTCTGGATTGGCCAACGCGGGCACATCGCCCATGCGCGAGACTTTCCAGACCAGATTGATGCTGTCCTTGGTGCGCGTGTAGTAAACCTGATTGCGCTGGGACAGTTTCCGTTTCGGTGTGCGCCGCCAGCGTTCGGGGAGGAAATAATTGAACAAGTCCGGGTCCTTGCCTGCTACCCAGAGCAGACCACCCGTGCTCTCTGCGTGGCCGAAAATATAATCCACGCCGAGAATATTCGTGGCCTGAAGATGTGCGGGCAGCGGCTTGGCCGCATCCGCATCAAACCGCCTCGCCATGTGCGTGAGGTAGAGTTTGCGATTGGCCGTGCGCACGGCCTGCTCGTGTTCCGGCGTGCGTTCGAGCAGTTCATAATCCACGAGCGCATAAGCAAACTGCCCGTTGCGTTCACGCAGCAGGGACTTGTCCGCGTGTGGCCGCAGGATCACGTGTGCCGGTTTCATGTCAATGACCCGATAACCCTTCTGCCAGAGTTCATGCACCACCAGGCTCGTCGTGTGCGCCAGAAACTCTGTGCGCGGGCGTCCCTCGATCGCGAATTCCTCCGCCGTCTCCACCGCGTCCCGGCCTTTGATCCAGCCAAACACCACGACGTATTGCCGGAGGATGTCAATCTCCACGCCCGGATGCCGCGCCACCTTCGCGCGGATCTTGTCCTCGGAACGACCGGTCTGCCAGTCATGCATGCGCTGGCCCGGCACGTAGATCGCCATGGGCCGCTGGGTGCGGATGCGAATGCCGCGCGGGCCGTTGTCGCCCTTGCGCAACTCCATCAGCAGGGAAAATTCCTCGAACGGACTGTTGAACTCGGCATGGATGAATTTGTTGAACGTGAACGTGTCGAGCGGCACCACTTCACCCACACGCGACCATTTGACGACCAGAGTCAGCGCCTTGCCGTTCACCGTGCGCGTCGGCACGCGATAAACCGTGCTGGTGCCGGCGAGCCGCTCGCGTTTCAACTCGAACCACTCGTTGGCATACCAGTTCTCCGGCTGCAACTGTTCGCGGAAGGGCAGACCAAACCGCGTCAGATAGAGATCGCCATCGTCGTTCGTCTTGAAGTGATAATAGTCCACGCCCAGCAACGACTTCTTGACGCCGGGCAGCGACAAGTCGCCCACCAGCGGCGGTCGTTGCGGCACGAGCTTGCCGCGGCTGGCAAAGACCGTGGCGGCGGGCTGGTTTTTGCCGACGGTCAGCACAAAACCTCCCCTCCGGCCCGGCCTTGCGCGCGGCCCGCTTGCGGAAGCTTGTTCACATCCAAAATCCGTCCCTCACCCATGCGACGCCTGATTGGAGATTCTTTGACCATTCCACGTTCGGACATTGGACTGCCCCCGGTCTTTGCTGATTTTGGCGAAGATGAAGCGTGGCTTGTTGCCGGTTCGACGGGTTGGACGGTATTTGTCCGGGTGCATCCGGCAAAGTCTTGGGTGTGAACAATTCCTCGTGGCCGCCGGCTGACCGGCGCACTAACTTGCGACGACCAGTGAATCCGGACCACACAACTCCGCTGCCCGCGCGCGGCGCGGCGAGCAATCCGACGAATCGGTTCGTGCCGATTCAGCTGGAGCGCGATGAGGACTGGAATCCCGAGGAAGACGCGCTGCCCACGACGAAGTTCTTTCACGACCGCACCCAAACGATTTTGAATCGCAACGACAGCCCGGACATTGGCTTCACCTACAGCATCAATCCGTATCGCGGTTGCGAACACGGCTGTATCTATTGCTACGCCCGGCCCTTCCACGAATACCTCGGCTTTTCGTCCGGACTGGATTTCGAAACGCGCATCATGGTGAAGTTGGATGCCCCAAAGTTGCTGCGGGAGGAACTCTCCTCACTCAAATGGCAATCCCAATGCATCGCCATGAGCGGCGTGACGGATTGTTATCAACCCGTCGAGCGCCGATTGAAAATCACCCGCGGCTGTCTGGAAGTGCTCGCCGAGTTCCGCAATCCGGTCGGCATCGTGACGAAGAATGCCCTGGTAACGCGCGATCTCGATTTGCTGACCGACCTCGCCCGGCACAATGCCGTGGTGGTTTACATCTCCGTGACCACGCTCGACACGGACCTGCGCGAAGTCCTGGAGCCCCGCACCTCGCCGCCCGCCGCCCGGCTCGCCACCATCCGCAAACTGAAGGACGCCGGCGTGCCCGTGGGTGTGATGGTCGCCCCGGTCATTCCCGGTCTGACGGACCACGAGATCCCCAGCATCGTCGCAGCAGCGGCGGAGGCTGGCGCACAATTCGCCGGCACGATCACACTGCGTCTGCCGTTCGCCGTCGCGCCGCTGTTCGAGCAATGGCTGGCGACGCATTTCCCGGACCGGCAGGGGAAGGTGTTGAACCGCATTCGCGCTTTGCGGGGCGGCAAGTTGAATGATGCGGAGTTCGGCAGGCGCATGACCGGCGAAGGCATCTTTGCCGGCCAGATCGAGCAGATGTTCAATGTTGCGTGCCGCCGGGCAGGGATCGCCGACAGCCAGCTTCAACTCTCAACGGCGTCGTTTCGCCGCCCGGGCGGCAGGCAGTTGGGATTATTTGACGATCGCGCAAAGAGCTAGGGAACCACAAGGCGGCTGGCTGCGACGGGTTGGTCTTTGAACATTTTCGGCAGATTCTTTGCGGGAACAAATTGGGCATGACCGTCGGCAAAAAGTAGAGTTCCATGCGTGAGATTGTTTTCGGGCTTGTGCAACTCTTTCGTCCAACCGGGGCTGGAATGCTCGTTAAGAGCGCAGAAACCAGACTTCACGACCTGCCCGTCTACAGACAAATGCCGGTCGCCAGCGAGAATTAGTCGCCAAACATTCGATCCGTTCATCATAGTTGTGCTCAACGCCACGAAGTAGCTGAGGTTGGCGTTGTCAAAGTCCGAGTAGTTGGTTGCCGTAGCCCTGGCTCTATCGGTCGGGCAAACAAAAGTGGCAAGTGGCAGGGAATAATTTGTCAGGACCGCAAAATGTTCGGAAGCGGGGCGCGATTCCACGGCCTCGCGCGACACGGCGGAGTTTGTAGATATTTGCCAGGGGAATTGGTCCCGGTGGTCGCTGGCGTACAACAACAGGCCGATGCCGATCTGCTGCAGATTGCTCATACACGCCAGATTGCGGGCTTTTGGACGGCCAGTATGCGCAGGGGCAAGCATGGCTATCAGCACTCCGATAATCACGACGACCACCAATAGTTCAATCAGTGTAAACGCCCGGTTTGCGTTTCGGAGAATCGCGGGGTTCATGATGGCACGATAATCCTTTCGCGAGCCGGGGCAAGTTTGCTCACCACGTTCTCGCTATACGTCAACTGTTGAACCTGATTGAATTGCGGGATGATAATTCGGTGGCGGCAACTGGCAGTTAGGTTCGGCCTTGCGCTGTTGTTCGTTTTGGCAACAGACGTTCCTGCTGTGGAAACTGTTTTGCCCCGCGAGCGAACCGTGATTCTCATTTCGCTCGATGGATTCCGCTGGGACTACTTGAAAAAGTTTCAGCCGACCAACCTGCTCCAGCTAGCGAGGGAAGGCGTTCAAGCGGAGCGGTTAATTCCGGCGTTTCCCTCGCAGACGTTTCCCAATCATTACACCCTCGTCACGGGACTTTATCCCGAGCACCACGGCATCATCGGCAACAACTTTTACGATCCGGATTTCAAGGCACACTTTAACGCCTTCAACGCGGGTTCATTGGAATCGCGCTGGTGGGGCGGCGAACCCATTTGGGTGACCGCCATCAAACAAAGGCGCACAGCCAAATGCATGTTCTGGCCGGGATCGCAGGCGGAAATTGGCGGCGTGCGCCCGACGGAATGGAGGCCATTCAGCAAGAACACGACTTTTACCGAGTGCGTGGATATAGTGCTCGGCTGGCTGGACGCCACGAACAAGCGGCCTGGTTTTGTGACATTGTATTTTCACGAGCCGGATTCTACCGGACATCACGATGGCCTGGATGCTCCGCAATTGGCTGAAGCCATCGTACAGGTGGACAATGCCGTGGGCCGACTCGTGGACGGCCTCCACCGGCTCAAGCTCGCTGAGGTGGTGAATCTCGTCGTCGTTTCCGATCATGGCATGGCGGAATTGAGTTCGGAGCGCGTGATTACTTTGGGCGATTTCGTGGACATGAGCAAAGTGCAGGTGGATTTTTCCGGCGCAACAGCTGGGCTACGTCCGCTGGATGGAAATGTGGATGCGCTCTATGCCGTGTTGAAGAAGCAGGAAAAACACTTCCATGTCTATCGTCGGGAGCAAATGCCCAATCGTTTTCACTTCCGCGACAATGACCGCATTCCACCGCTGGTGTTGGTAGCTGACGAAGGTTGGTACAACACGCAGCGAACGGCGGCGGAACAGGCGGGGCGCACGTTGCTCAAGGCCACGCATGGGTTCGATCCGGAACTCGCTGCGATGGGTGGGATCTTCATCGCCACCGGCCCGGCGTTTCGCCACAACGTGGTGCTGGCGCCGGTGGAAAATGTTCACGTTTACAATCTCCTCTGTGCCACGCTCGGATTGACACCCGCGCCCAACGACGGTGACGATCAGCTCGTAAAAAAGGTTCTCGCAAAATGAACAACTCCCACTTTCACCCGCGCAGCCCCCTTTCCATTTTGGTGTGGATTTGTGTCTCCTTCGTCTCGCTGACGGTCCGGATGGCTGGGGCGGATTCTGACCCGGCGCAGCAGGCGGCCAATGTTACCAAACCGACTCCCTGGCCGGATGGCATTATTCCGTATGACATTTCAAAACTCACGGAATCGCAACAGGCCCTCGCCAAGCGCGCGATGCAACGCTGGATGGACACGGGAGCGCGAATCAGCTTCGTGCCGCGCTCGAATCAGGTGGAATACGTGTTCTTCACCGGCAACACCAACGCGGGGAACAACACGAGTCACGACGGCTTCATCAAAGGCAAACGCGTCGAAGTGAACATCACGGCGTTCTGGTGGCGACAGGCGGAGTGGATGCCGGCGCATGAGTTGGGTCACGTCCTCGGCTTCCATCACGAACATCAGCGCTGGGACCGCGACGAGTTCGTCACGATCAACTACCAGAACATCAAACCCGGCCGGCAGCATGACTATGATTGGATTCCGCAAACGAACTGGATCGTGAGTAGCACCACGTACGACTACCGTTCCATCATGCATTATCGAGTTTGTTGGGCCGGCGCGTGCGAATCCGAATGCAAGGACGGCGACGGCAGCAGCCCATGCGCGGTGATTGATCCAGTCGGCACGAACTACGACCGCGTCATCGGCCAGTGGGATGAAAACCAGATCAGCGCCACCGATGCGGAAAAAGCGCGGCTGGTTTACGGAACGAATACTGTGCGAGCCGCACCTAAAGCCGGCAGCCAATGACACCTCCGGACAATTAACGTTCCCAAAACCGGAAAGTTTTCCACCCGATGTGGCCGAGGTAGGGATCCACTCCCACCAGGTCGCAGAAGAAATACACGCTGTTCCATAGCGCGGCATTCAGCGGCGGAATGAACCACAGCGCGAGGAACAGAATCCAGATGGCTTGATTGGAAACCGCGAACATTTTCTCCCGGGTCTCTTCGGGCAGCCAGGGCGCGATGGCTTGAAACCCATCCAGCGGCGGCACGGGCAGTAAGTTCAAGATCAGGGAACTGATCTCCAGTTGGAGCAGGAAGCCGAGCGAAACCGAGGCGAGACTGCCGGGATCGTTTTGCAACCAGCCGAGTTTGAACATCAGGCTGATCAGGATGATGAGCGGCAATTGCATGGCCGGTCCGGCCAGTGACACCCAGGTGTCCCAACCGCGCGAGCGCAGCAAGTGGCGCTCGATGTAAACCGCGCCACCCGGCAAGCCGATGCCACCCATCATCATGAAGACCACCGGCATCAGCAGACTGTAAACCGGATGGGTGTAGTTCAGGGGATTGAGCGTGAGGTAACCTTTCTCGCGCACGGTGTAATCCCCGCCGCGGTACGCCGCCCACGCATGTCCGAACTCGTGCAGGCAGACCGAGAACACCCACAAGACCGTGACGATGATGAAAACATCCATGGAGGTTTGCAGGTTCGCGTCAGCGCGCGGTCACGACCACGTAATTCTTCTTCCCCTTGCGCAGCAGGATGTGCTTGCCGAAGAGCAGGTCGTTGCTGGTTACGGCGCGAGCGGCACCGGCTTCGCGGATGTTGTTGATGTTCACACCGCCACCTTCGATGTCTTTCCGAGCCTGGCCTTTTGACGGGCAAAGGCCGGAGTAGACGAGCAGTTCCACCAGCGGCAGGCCGACGCCGTCGAGTTTTGTTTTCTCGATTTCCTTGGTCGGCACTTCGCCCACGATGTCGTTGAAAGTGGTTTCACTCACACCGGCCAGCTCGCCGCCAAAGAGAATCTCGCTGGCGCGGATGGCTTCCGCAGTCGCGCTGGAGCCGTGAATCAAATCAGTCGTCGCTTTCGCCAAAGCTTTGTGGGCAACACGAGCTCCGGGATTCTCAGCGTGTTGTTTCTCCAGCGACTCGATTTCTTCGCGCGACAGGAATGTGAAGTACTTCAGGTAGCGGATCACGTCGCGGTCGTCGGTGTTGATCCAGAATTGGTAGAAGCGATAAACGCTGGTGCGTTGCGGATCGAGCCAGATGGCGCCGCTCACGCTCTTGCCGAACTTCGAGCCGTCGGCGTTGGTAATGAGTGGAAGCGTCAGACCGTAAACTTGTTTGCCGAGCTTTTTGCGCGTGAGTTCGATGCCGGCGGTGATGTTGCCCCATTGATCGCTGCCGCCAATCTGGAGTTCGCAGCCGAAGTCGCGGTTCAACACCATGAAGTCAAATGCCTGGAGCAGCATGTAGCTGAACTCAGTGTAGCTGATGCCGACTTCGCGGTCTTCCATGCGGGCGCGAACGCTCTCCTTGGCGACCATCTGGTTGACCGAAAAATGCTTTCCGATGTCGCGCAGAAATTCCAGGAAGGTTACCGGGGCGGTCCAGGTGGCATTGTCCACGAGGCGCGCGGGATTCTGCTTCGTCTCGAAGTCGAGCAGCTTGGCGAGTTGGACGCGGACTTTGGCGATGTTGTTATCGAGCACTTCCTTGGTGAGGAGCTGGCGCTCGGCGGTTTTGCCGCTGGGATCGCCGATGCTGCCGGTCGCGCCGCCGGCCAGCGCGATGGGATGATGACCGAGTTTTTGGAAACGGCTCAGTGCGAGCAGCGGCACGAGATTGCCGACGTGCAGACTTTCTGCGGTCGGATCGAAGCCGCAGTACAACGTCGTGGGCGAAGCGAGTTTCTTCGTCAACTCAGCCGTGTCCGTGCAATCGGCCACGAGGCCGCGCCAGTTCAGTTCTTCCAAAATGCTCACGGGCAGCAGTGTAATTACCCGAGGCCGATAGCCAATAGCCAAGTGGGTGGGATGGGAAAACATTGAACATGCAACGTTCAACGCCCAACTTCGAAGTGACTGCAATTTCTTTGGCCCTGGGTGTTGAAAGTCGGGCGTTGAATGTTGAATGTTCCCCGGGCCAAGAGTCGGGTCTTTCCTCGTATTCCGTGCATTTCTTGACGCTGCCATGCCGCTCCGCTACGTTGCGCGCCAGATGAGCAAAGAATCGAACGCAAATAATTTTCTCGTCCCCATCGTGGTCGAACAGACCGGTCGGGGCGAGCGGAGTTGGGACATTTATTCGCGGTTGCTGGTGGACCGCATCCTGTTTCTCGGCACGCCGGTGGACGACAACGTCGCCAACATTATCATCGCGCAGTTGTTGTTCCTCCAGATGTCCGATCCGAAGAAGGACGTGCATCTCTACATCAACTCGCCCGGCGGCAGCGTCACCGCAGGGCTGGCGATTTACGACACGATCCAATACATGACCTGCGATGTGAACACGTATTGCGTCGGCCAGGCCGCGAGCATGGGCGCGGTATTGCTCTCGGCGGGGGCTAAGGGCAAGCGGTTTGCGCTGCCCAATTCGAACATCATGATCCATCAGGTGCTCGGCGGTGCCGAGGGGCAGGCGAGCGACGTGGAAATCCGTGTCAAACACATGCTCAAGCTGAAGCAGACTTTGAATGGCATCCTCTCCAAACATACGGGCAAGCCGATTGAACAGGTGGAGAAGGATTGCGACCGCGATTACTTCATGACCGCCGAGGAAGCCAAGGCCTACGGCCTCGTGGACCAGGTGGTTCAGTCGCGGAAAGAGATTGTTGGCGCGGATAAAGCTTCCTGAGACGACTTGTTGTGGCGCGCCCGACGAACATCACCATGTGCAGCTTCTGCGGCAAATCGCACGCAGAAGTGAAGAAGCTGGTCGCCGGCCCGGGCGTCTATATCTGCGACAACTGCATCATTCTTTGCAAAAACGTTCTCGATCGCGAGACGCAGCTGCAGGAGCAGAAGCGTCAGCCGCGTTTCACCGTGATGCGACCGGCGGAGATCAAGCGCCAGCTGGACCTGCATTGCGTCGGGCAGGAGCACGCGAAGAAGACCCTGGCGGTCGCCGTTCATAATCACTACAAGCGCATCCAGCCCGAGCCGGTGCTGACCGATAGCGAAGATGCCACCAAGCCGAGCCCGCCGCGGCCGCACGCGGAAGTTGAGATCGAGAAGAGCAACATCTTGATGATCGGGCCGACGGGTTCGGGCAAGACCTTGCTCGCCCGCACGCTGGCGAAGATTCTCGATGTGCCATTCGCAATTGCGGACGCCACGACGCTGACCGAAGCCGGTTACGTGGGCGAAGACGTGGAGAACATCATTCTGCGCCTGCTTCAAAGCGCCGACTACGATGTGAAGCGCGCGCAGCGCGGGATTATTTACATTGACGAGATTGACAAGATTACGCGCAAAAGCGAAGGGCCGTCCATCACGCGCGATGTGAGTGGCGAGGGCGTGCAACAGGCGCTGCTGAAGATTCTCGAAGGCACGACCTGCAATGTTCCCCCGCAGGGCGGACGCAAGCATCCGCAGCAGGAATACATCAAGGTGGACACGACCAACATCCTGTTCATCTGCGGCGGGGCGTTTGTGGGATTGGAAAAAGTCATCCAACGTCGCATGGGTCGGAACACGATGGGCTTTGGCGCCATGAGCAAGGCGGAAGAAGTCGCCAACGTGGGGCGCGATGAAATCCTGACGCACGTCGAGCCAGAGGATTTGTTGAACTACGGTTTTATTCCCGAGTTCGTCGGACGCCTGCCGGTGACCACGACGCTGGCCGAGCTGACCGAGGAACAATTGGTTTCCATTCTCACCGAGCCGAAGAACGCACTCACCAAGCAATACGCCAAGCTGCTGGCAATGGAGGGCGTGGACCTGCACTTCACGGACGACGCGTTGCGCGAGCTGGCGTTGCAGGCGCACAAGAAGGGCACCGGCGCGCGGGCATTGCGCGGGCTGATCGAGAAAATCATGCTCGAAGTGATGTACGACGTGCCCGAAAGCGGCGACATCCTCGACATCAAGATCACGCGGGCGGTGGTGCTGGGTGAGATCAAGCCCGTCGTGCGCCGCAAGCAAGATCAGGCGGCGGCGTAAGTATTGAGACGCGGCTTTCGACGGGTGAATCAGCCCGCCAGCCGGGCGTTTGTGTCAACCAATGAGTTTGCGTCGCAGCATTTCCAGGGCTTGGGTGCAAGTCACCAGTTTGAAGGTCTCGCGGTCGAAGGCGTTGAACTGGCGCAGTACGATGGTTTCGTCCGCAGCAGCAAGCCCGAGGAACACCGTGCCGACAGGCTTTGCCTCGGAGCGGCGAGGGTCTCCGGTTTCACACCGAGGATCTTCTGTTTCGCTTCATTGGCATAGGTGACTAGGCTGGCGATCAATACGGCCGATGCGCCGGGAACATTGGTGATCCGATTCGCCAGACCGCCACCCGTGCAGGACTCCGCCAGGACCAGGGTTTGTTTGCGCTCGGTGAGCAGGCGCACAATCACGGTTTCCAATTCGTCGTCGTCCGTGCCGAAGATGATTTTGTTCAAGTGTTGGCGGACCACGCCTTCGGCTTCTTGCACCAATCTTGTAGCGTCCGCGCCGCGCGCTACCAGACGCACATCCACTTGCCCCACGCGCGCGCAGTAGCCGAGGTCCATGCCGCGTTGCACGAACGGACGCAACGGACCTTCAATCTTATCGGCGACGAGCGACTCACCCATGCCAATGGTGCGCAGGGTGCGACAAACAAATTCGCCGTCCAGTGGGAGCACTCGACACAACAGTGGCGCGACGGTGTCATTGAACATCGGTCGCAGTTCGCGCGGCGGTCCGGGCAACATCACCAACCAGCTTGGCTTGCCGTTGGTGCGGAAAGGATTGGGGTTCACCCCCATGGCGAGCCCGGGCGCGGTGCCGTTCGGATTCGCGAGGACAATCGCGCCGTCCGGCACCATCGCCTGGATGCGCGTGCTGGCGGGCATCGTGCGTTTGCGCGAAGTGAAGAACTGTTCGATGTGCTGAACGATGCTCGGGTCCTCAGTAAGTTTCCTGCCCAGCATTTGCGCGATGAGATCGCGCGTGATGTCATCGGAGGTTGGGCCAAGTCCGCCGGTGGTGATGATCAAATCAGCGCGGGTCAAAGCTTCGCGCACAGCAGTCTCAATATCTTTGCCTGTGTCGGCCACAGCGACTTGCCGGGAGACGACGTAGCCGAGATCTGCGAGACGGCGGCAAAGCCACTGCTGGTGGGTGTTCAGGACGCGGCCGAGCATCAGCTCGCTCCCAGTGTTGATGAGTTCGACGTTCACGATTCGAGGGCGCGAAAAGCGGTTTCGTAAATCTCGTAGTGCGTGTGCTTCATGCCGAGGCGTTCATAGGCGTTGTGCGCACGGCGGTTGTTCTTTTCCACGTAGAGACGGAGGCCGCAGACTTCGCGGCGCGAGCGGCCAAGCTTCGCAACGTGCTGGAACAACCTGCGAAACACTCCCTGTTGCCGGAACTCGGACGCGACGTACACACTTTGAATCCACCAGATGTTGCCGTTGCGCCAGTCGCTCCATTCGTAAGTGATCATGAGCTGTCCGACGACCGCACCGTCCTGCTCGGCTACAAAGTAGATACCTTTGGCGGGGTCCTTCAGCAAGGCACGCACACCGCGATCAACGATGCGGCGGTTCAATTTCAGTTTCTCAGTTTCCCATGCGAGATTACGATTGAACGTGGCGATGATGGTCGCGTCTGTGGGTCTGGCTTTCCGAATTTTCATCCGCGCGCAGCATAGCGCAAAGTCGCCCGAGCGCCAGTGCTCCTCGGAAATCCGTGTTCACGCGGGTGAATTCGTGGTTGAATTTCGCCGTGGACGACGAACCAATCCAACTCCCGATTGACGGCGTGCTGGACCTGCACACCTTCCAACCGCGCGAGGTGAAGGACCTCGTGTTGGATTATTTGGCGGAATGCCGGGCGCGTGGCATTCTGCGGGTGCGGATTATCCATGGCAAAGGTATCGGGCAATTGCGCCAGACGGTTCACGCCATTTTGGAGAAGCACCCGAGCGTGGCGGAGTTTCACCTGGCCAGCGAACATTTCGGCGGCTGGGGCGCCACCATTGTGCACCTCCAGCCGCCGTCACCCAACCCTTGAACCGAATCACTCGAAGACAAAATTCCGCTTCGCGCTTTGTTCGCGCACGGCGGAGACGACCACAGCGTCCAGCGTGTTGGTTCCAGCGATCTCCTTCATTCGGGTCGCGACATACTGCTCCCGCGCCTTGTTCAGTTGGTTGATCTTCGCCTGCAAATCAATTCGTTCTTTCGCGCTCTTCTCGAGGTAAGCTTTGCGCTCTTCGGCATTCATTTTCTGCATTTCAGCCGGGAGGTCTTCAGCTTTCAACTCCGATAGTTTGAAGTCCTTTTCCTTGGCGGCATCTACCAGATCCCACGAGGCATTTTGGTAATTGGCCGACGCTTTCGCAACCGAGCGTTGCACTGCTGCGCCCGAGGCTGGAGCGAGTGACAGGGCATTCACATCCTGCAATTTCTGGCGGGCTTCCCCCGCGCGACCCGCGACCCCATAGGCGATATAGGTCTTGTTCAATTCCACGCCCAGTTTCGCGATCTCCTTGTCCTGCGGGGCATCAATGCTCACCACGGCGCGGTTTTGATCAATGATCAAGTAACGACCATCGGCGAGATCGGCGCCGTCCTTCCATTTCGTGTTGATGCCAGTGGCTTCGTCACCACAGTGAATCGTGTTCACGATGATGCCCTTGGTGATGGCAGCCTTGCAGGACACAGCGTAGTCCACCGGGCCTTGCGTGAACGGCTCGTTACCCGCGATGAAAATGGCCTTGTAAACATTGGACTCGGGACTCCACACGAGCTCGTTGATTGCGTCCTTGATGACCCAGCCGCAATACTCGTCGCCGCCGTTGGTGCGCAACGCGAACAGTTCCTCGGAGATCTTATCGAGGTCGGTGGTCAGCGGTTGAATCTGCCGAATCCAACCGCTCGCGGCTGCGAGACTGCTCTTGCCGTATTCGTAGAGTGCCACCTGTACTTCCGGGGCGACACCGCCCTGTTTGGCCTTGGCAAACTCGTTGACGATGCGCCAGAGCTGGCTCTTGGCTTGTTCGATAAGCCCTTCCATGCTGCCGCTCGTGTCGAGCAGGATGGCGATCTGCACCAGTGGCTTCGGGTTTTCCTTGGCCTTGGATTTCTCTGGCTCTTTCGCAAAGGCGAAAGAGCAGAGGGCTGCGGTCGAGACGAAGGCGACCATGGACGTGAACAATGTTTTCGTTTTCATGTGAGGCGTTGGTGGATGATTCAATTCGTGTCGTAAATTTCGTAAAGCGTGTCATCGAGGACGAACTGCACGTTGTTGCCCAGTGCCAGCCAGGGCAACGCGCGTCGGTCCTTGGCGGCAAACTCGAAGTATTCCTTGGAGTTGAACTGGATGCGTTGCCGTTTGGCGTTTTGGATCTTCTGGGCCGATTCGTCCACCCATTGGTTGCTGGTGTTCTGGTAAAAATTCTTTCCGGCGATAAAGCGACCCTGTTGTGAATATTCGGCGAGCTTGACCTTGCCTTCTTCGGCTGGGGCGGGCGTGGCCGTGGCGAGGCTTCCGCCAAGTCTGCCTGCCGCATCCAACCCGAGTGCGCGATTTGCCTCGGTCGTGCCGCTGGTGGCGGCGACGGCTGGGGCGGCCGCATTTTTAAGTTCGTAACCGTAGCGGGCGCCGGCCACTGCCTTGCTGCCGTCCTTGTCCATCTTGAAATAATCCCAGTTGGCCGCGGCCTCGCGCCGGGCCAGTGAATCACTGTTCAATTGCGGCAGCGACTGCATCGAGAGTGGCACGTTGCGCCGGGCTTCGTCCTCGACGATGAGGTACGCGGTGTAGGGCGTGACGATGCCGTACTTGCGGGCGAGTTCGGTAACTTCATCACGCAGCTCGGTATTCTCGCCGCGCAGGCGGATTTCATCCATCAAGTAACCAACGCGGCGCGTGGCCCAAAGGCGCGGGATGAATTCGTGCTCGTCATCATTGCGTGGGAAATCTACTTCGTAGGTGAACTTGCGCGTCGCGCCATTGACCGTGCCTGCGAGGATGACTGCCGCGTCGCCACGACCGGAATAGCGACCCACGAGCACAAGCTGATCGCCGCGGAACAAGTCGGGCAGCGGCGAAGGATAGAGCTTGGTCACGCGCACATCGCCGGTGAATTTGAGTGTGGGATTCGCGAGCACCGGTTCTTTGATCTTGGAGAAGAAGGTAGAAACTTTGACCTCGAGATCTTCCTCGGGCAGGACGTATTGACTGAAGGCACGCGTGTCTTCGGTGATTCGATCCAGCAAGTGTGTGTTCACGTCGGTGCCGATGCCAAAGCAGAAAACGCGGGTGCGGCCTTCGTTCGCGCGTTTCACGCCGGCGACGATTTGCTCTTCGTCGGTGGTGCCGATGGTGGGTCGTCCGTCGGTAAGGAAGATGACGACGAACGGGCGGCCTTCGTCGCGGTCGGGGCGCAAGGCGAGCGCCTTTTTCAGCGCTTCGTCAATGGCCGTGCCGCCGATGGGCTTCAGTTCCTTGATAAACTCGTTGGCCTGGTCGCGATTGGAATCGTTCGCCGTCACGAGTTTGTCGAACAGTGGCTCGACCTCGGTGGAGAAACGAATGATCTCGAAGCGATCGCCGCTGTTCAGATTCTCCACGCAGAATTGCAAGGCCTTCTTGGCTTGCTCCAGTTTCTTGCCGGCCATTGAGCCGGAGGTGTCGAGCACAAACGCCACATCCTTGGGCACAATTTTCTTGTCCTTCGTCTCCATGCCGGGCGAAACCAGCAACAGAAAATAGCCGTCCTCGCCGGTGACCTTGTGCGCAACGAGGTTCACACCCAGTTCATCCTTCTCGGGCGCGAAATAGAGCGCGAAGTCGGTGTCCGGCCGGGCATCGGTGGTTTCAAAACCGACGGTGGCGCGATTCGAGCCGTGCCGTTTGACATCAATCGCGTGGCTCGGCGAGTAAATGGATTTGAGCGGTCGGTCGCTGGCAATCTCCACCTTGATGCTCACGTCTTTGATCGGCTTGGCGGAGAATTTTTCCGTGTTGAGCGGGTAGGTGTAGTTCACCAATCCGCCGTCGGCCTTGAGCAATTGCGTGTAGGAAAGCTTCACGCGTTTCATGCTGTTCGGTTCAATGGGAAAGATGCGGACCTTGAAGACGTCGCGGTCGGCGTACTCGAGGAGCGCAGGGTCTTTGGCCTTGCGCACGATGTCTTCGTAAATCTGCCGCGCCTTGGCGGCGGGCAGGAGTTCGGCTTCAACCATCTTGCCGCCAATGTCCATCTTGAACTTGTCAATCTGCGCGCCTCGCGGGACGGGGAACAGGTACGTGCCTTCGAGTTGCTGGTGGTTGGGATTGTAGAACTCTTGATCCACCGAGGTCGTGGCGATCTGCCCGTCAATCTTCACGTCCACATGGTGATAGACGACTTCCAGCGGGGCATAAACCCGGGGCGGCGGTGGCAGTGGGCGCGGCGGCCAAGGCGGAATGGGGTTGGGCGGATGCGGAATGGGCAGCCAGTGGGATTCGTGGACGACGATCAGCCCGTCGGCGTGGGACTGAGGGGGCAGCAGGGAGATTCCAGCCAAGGCCAGCCCGAGTGAGAAAGCCAGAGTGCGTTTCATGACAGGTTGGACGGAGGTCGCTGGGGAATGCTCCAGACTTAAATTGCCACCGGAAGCGGAGGTGGGAGTTGCAAAAGCCGCGCCGCCGGGCAAACTCGGATTTGTGAGCGCAAACCTGATTAACAAGACTTGGGCCCGGATCGCCTTCATTGTCCTGCTTCTGCTGGGACAGGGCTTGGTTCTGGCCGGCGACGCAACGAATTTCCCGCCGTACACGATCAAGCACGTGACGGCGCCGGAAGCAGCGAAACTGGTCGCTCAAGGAGGACTCATCGTGCTCGACGTGCGCACGCCGAAGGAATTCGCCGCCGGCCACATTGCGGGCGCCACGAACATTGATTACTACGCCACCAACTTCGTCGCCCAGCTGGGTCAACTCGATAAATCAAAACCCTACCTGTTGCACTGCGCCAGTGGTGCTCGCAGCACCAAATGCCTGCCGCACCTCGAGCTGCAAGGGTTCAAGTACATTGTCCATCTGGACGGCGGTTTCAATGCCTGGCAGGCGGCCGGGAATCCGGTGGAGAAAAAGTAAAATCGCCCCGCGCTAGGATTCGCGAGGGCTGTCGAATCCGCCGGGCGGCGAATCAACGCAGCCGCCGGCTCATGACCGTGCTATAAAGGTACGACAACCAGAGCAGGCTCAAGGTCGCAATGATCATGCCCTGGCCGAGCTTCGGGAATTCATACACGAGATACGCCAGGAGCCCGCAGGCGACGGTGGCTTTCACTAAATCGGACGCACGCATGGTGTTTCTTTCGCTGTTTGCTTCCGAGGAAAGATGCCTTGGAATTGGCCTGACGCAAATCCTTAATCTTTCCTCCCGCTGGAAATCAGTCCGGCTAAAAAACGAGCTGACCTGCCTGCGCCGGAGAGAGTGGCACAAGCAGGTCAGTCGCAAGCCGCCAGCGCCCCCGTGACGGCTTGACTCCGCCGTGGTTCACGGCGAAAAGCGAGAGCGGGAGTTGTGGATGCACCCGGGGTGGGAAGTTGCACGGGCCCGACGGTTGAATTGCATCTCTCTCCTGCCTTGAACGTGTTGAATCACCCGGAGTTACTGTACCGGATAAAAGCGCAGGGACAATTGGGCGGGTACTGGTTTACCACCCGGAGAATTCCCGGTGGAGCTGCAAAATTGCCCCAACCAACAAAAAACCTTCCGGCCCGAGCAGGCACGGAAGGTTTTGGAAGAGTTTGCTTGGCGACTAGGGCTTGTCGTATTCGCCCAAATTGCGAATCCAGATGTTACGGAAGCGGACTGGGTTACCGTGCTCGTAAAGTTCAATGAACCCCTTCGGTGGGTGCGGTTTATCGTAGTTGCCCACGACTTTCCAGCCGGTGTTACCAATGAAGTCCCGTTTGTGATGCAATACCACGCCATTGAGCAACACGGTGACGTTGGCCTTCTTGATCAGTTTGCCGGCTTCATCCCAACGCGCAGATTCAAAGAGGATGTCGTAGGTCTGCCATTCGCCGGGTGGGCGGCTGGCGTTCACCAGCGGCGGAGTCTGACCATAGAGCGCCCCGACTTGACCGTCCGCATAGGTAACATTGTTGTAGCAATCCAGCACCTGAACTTCATACCGCCCAAATATGTTCACGCCGTTGTTGCCCCGCCCCTGACCGTTGCCTTCAACCTTGGCCGGCGTGGCAAATTCGAGATGCAGTTGAAAATCACCAAACTCGTCTTTGGTGTGGATGCGCCCGGTCTTGGTCGTTTCCATGTAGTCGTTCTCGATCTTCCATTTCACCTCGCCCTTTTCCCCCTCCCATTTGGAAAAATCTTTCCCGTTGAAAAGCACCACCGCATCGGATGGCGCAGCCGCCCCCTGGCTGAACGTCGCCCCGGGAGTGACCACGCGTGGTTGGGGCCGGGCCGGGTCGTGCATATGCCACTGCGTCCCGGGAACAAAAGGGGTGTTGGTAAAACCCTCCACCGCGAAAACAGGAATTCCCGCCCAAATGCCGACTGCGGTCACGGCGACAAACAAACTTGTTGGCTTTTGCATGGGGCAATTGTCCAAGGGCACGGCAAAAATGCAACTGGCAAAAGCGTCATCAAAGTTTAGGATGCGCCGGATGTCAGCGGATTACGACCAGTTGCTCGACGCCACCATCCAACACCTCGAAGGAATGAAGGCGCGCGGCACCCGGCATGTGACTGTTTCGCCGGAAACACTCCGGACGCTGGCGCAACCCGTTCCCCGCCCCACTCCGCTGCAACCCATTGCGCCCCGACCCTCGGCTTTCGCACCTGCTCCCATGCCCAAGCCCGCTCCCGCATCTGGCGTCCCGCCGGCACCTGAAGCCCCCGCGCTGTTCGCCCTGTCCGGTGAAGCGCCCCCGCCCACCGCACCGCCACTTGACCCGGCGGCCAAGGCGGCAGCTTTTGCTGAACTGCGGACGCGCACGCTCGCGTGTGTGAAATGTCCGAACCTTGCCTCCTCGCGCAAGACCGTCGTGTTCGGCGTGGGCAACATTGATTCGCCCCTGATGTTCGTCGGCGAAGCACCGGGCGCGGATGAAGATGAACAGGGCGAACCCTTCGTGGGCAAGGCGGGTCAGTTGCTCACCAAGATCATTCAGGCGATGGGCCTTCAGCGTGGTGACGTTTACATCGGCAACATCCTCAAGTGCCGGCCCGACACGCCGGGGCAAACCGCCGGCAATCGCAAGCCCACACCCGACGAAATGGCCACGTGCATTCCATATCTGCACGAGCAGATTGATTTGATCCGGCCGAAGGTGTTGGTCGCCCTCGGCGCGACGGCCGTGGAAGGTTTGCTCGGCAAAACCATTGGCATCACGAAATTGCGCGGGACGTGGAAGACCTATCGCAACATCCCGCTCATGCCCACGTATCATCCGGCCTACCTGTTGCGCAACCAGGCCATGAGCGAGAAACGCCGAGTCTGGGAAGACATGCTGCAAGTGATGGAAAAACTCCAGCTGCCCATTACTGAAAAGCAGCGGAATTTTTTTACGAAGACCTGAGCCGCCCCGCTCGGCCACGACCAAATTCCCCAGCATGCCGCTCATTGCATCCGGGCGCGGCTCGCGTTAGGGTTGGCTCATGGCAACCATGACTTCACTCGCGTGCCGGTTCAGCTTGATGCTCACGCTCGCCACCGCCGCGACTTCCAACACGGGCGCCGATCAGGTCGTCATGCAAAACGGCGACCGCTACAATGGCAAAGTTCTTTCTTTTTCGGCCACCAATGTCGTGCTGCAAAGTGACGTGCTCGGAGTGGTAAATCTTTCACGCGGTCAGGTAACGAGCGTGGCGGTGGGAGCAGTTCCGGCGACGAATGCCGCTCCCGTGGTCACGTCGGCAAAAACCAACTCGCCCACCGATCTGTCAGCGGCGATTCGTCAGTTGGGAACGCAGAGCAATCTGGTGAACCAGGTCCGCGCGCAATTCCTTGCGACTACCAGCCCCGAGGTGAATCAGAAGTTCGACCAGATGTTGAATGATCTTGGCACGGGAAAGATGTCCATGAGCGACCTGCGCGCCCAGGCGAAATCCGCCGCCGCCCAGTTGCGTGAACTTGAGAAGGAAGCGGGCGACGATGCCAGCGGCTCGGTGGGTCTTTACCTCTCCATCCTCGACAGTTTCCTAGCGGAGACAGAATCCGCGTCAGTCGGAATCAGCACCAACGCCGCGACCCGCAAGAAGCCATGAACCCGCCGGAGTTCTAAGGTTTCAGGCCCGGGATATTCTTCAGAACCCGTCGTAAACGCGGGCCAAACGACCGTTCACATAAACGGCGTTGCGATGACCAAAGAGCTGTTTGCGGAGCTTTTCTATGCGCACTTCCTTTTTTTCCATCTGGCCGACCACGAACTGATAGACTTCCTCGACCGGTTCGTTGAGCAGGCGGGTGTTCTGGAAAATGGTCTGTTTATCCACCTTGATTTGCAGACTGCCGATGAGTTGGTTGTGATTGAACTCGACCAGGTGTTTTTCGACTTCGCCAACTTCGATTTTGAACTTCATATACGTTATACGTCCTAGCAGGCTTTCCCTTATTGCAGGCTCCGTGCCATCGCTGCCAACGCGGCAAATTGGGAACGCGTAAACAACGGAACGTCCCGAAGCCAAGAAACCTTGCCCAACAATCTTACGAGGATTTCCTGCCGGTCGCCCTTTTCTCCCGGGGGAGGCCCGGGGATTTTCCGCTCGACCCTTTACGACGACAGAAGTTTTAGAATGGCGAGCGTGTTCGTCGCCGCCTTTGGTACAAAGCTGCTGCGTTCGACGTACTCGGGAAGTTTCGAGCCGTCGGCACTGCGTTCCGAGCAATGGCTGTTATCACCCCACGGACCAAGGCCGTCGAGCGTGGGCACCGCGTCCCAGATCA
This sequence comes from Limisphaerales bacterium, assembly GCA_044225555.1. Taxonomy (GTDB): domain Bacteria; phylum Verrucomicrobiota; class Verrucomicrobiia; order Limisphaerales; family JADLHS01; genus JADLHS01. Next base: position 689,895 of record JBGAIM010000001.1, read on the forward strand.
AATTGCCGTCGCTCAAGCCGCCGCGCTCCTGCAGATTGGTGGGATAACCAGCCAGTTCACCCGCCTGCCGCCAGCACTCGAACAACCGGTCGGTTGCCGCGTTGCGCGGCCACGGGTTGCTCTCGGTGAGAATCTCGACCTTGAGGTAGCAGGGAAATCGGTCCGTCCGGGCGCGCACATCGCCCGGCCCGGCCAGCGCAAGCAGGGTCGCTTTGGTCTGCTCATAGACCGCGGGAGAAAAGGCGCGAAACTCGCCTTCTGCGACGGCTTCGTGCGGCACACGATTCAACACCGTGCCGCCAGTGATGGTGGCGACGTTGACCGTCAGCTCCTTTGTAGAATCGCTGAGCGCCGCGATGCGATCAATGACCCGGCTCAGTTGTACGACGGCATTGGCCCCCTGGCCATGACTGCTGCCCGCGTGGGCGCCGCGTCCGTTGGCGGTGACGCGCCAAGTCGCGCGGCCTTTGCGGGCGACCACCATCAAATGTTCGTTGCCCAGCCGGCCTTCCGACTCAAAGACCAGCGCGGCCAGGGTGTCCCGATCAAATCGCGCCCGGCACAGATCGCCGAAGTCCGGCGAGAACATTTCCTCGGAAGAGTTCAATAGGAGTTTCCAGGTGGTCGCCTCGAACTCGGCGGGCGCGTGGGTTTGCAGCGCTTTCAACACCAGCCACATCACCACCGTGCCGCCCTTGATGTCATTGGTACCGGGACCAAAGATATGATCCCCTTCGACCTGCCAGCGGAAATCATTGCGCAACTCCTCTTCCGGCGGAAACACGGTGTCCAGGTGCGAAATCATGGCAACGCTTTTTGACCCGCGTCCGGGGCGGGTTAACACCAGGTGGTCGCCGAACCTCGCATTGGTGGAGGGCACGAACTCCGCCGTGAACCCCAGCGGGGCAAAACACGCGGCGGTGTACTCGCCGAGCTGCCGGAGGCCCGCGCGATTGAGCGTGAAGCTGTTGATGCCGACCATCTGGCGGAGCAACTCCAGCGCAGCCGGAAGTTCGGCGGCCAGATAGGAATTCAGCGTGGCGACGTTGAGCATGGCAGGGAGAAATTGGAATCAGCGCAAATGGTGATCGGGGTCCGTCACCGGCGGATGGACTCGACGTGCTTGCCGCGAATTTGCTTGGTGTTGAAATCCCACAGCAGCCAGTCGTCGTCGGGGACAAAACGATTGAGTTTGCTGTCCCATTTCTTGGGCAGACGCTTGTTGAGTTTTTCGACGAACGGCAGCAACGGGCGCCGGGGCGGAAACTCCTGCTCGTGGCGGTCAATCGGGAGTTCCGTGCTCCAGCCAAAGCGCTTCCGATAGCGCGCAAACCCGAAGCCGTCGAAGAAATTCTCGCCGCCCACGAGTGGGATATACCAGAGGCTCGGAATGCCGCGCGGATTTTCCTTGATCGGAATTTCATTCCCGAGCTGTTCCAGCAATAGCGCCCCCGCCGGGTCGTCCTTCAAGTGTTCGCGCAATTTGCGCAGCGAAGGAAACAGGATGGGCGGGCTGACAAACAACACCGGCTTGTGCTGCAACGTGGCCATGATGATCTCGTGCGGCGTGCCGACGCTGTAAATGTTCGTTGGACAATAGGAGATGGTGAAGTCGCTCGTATCCACCATGCGCAGGTCAATGTGCAACGTCTCCCAGAATTGTTTCGCGCACCACGCGCGCGCCTGCGCGCCCTTTTTGCCGCCGGCGTACGTCCAGCGTTCGCGAATGCGATCGCCGCTCTTCACATCCTCGCGTCCGTATTCGTGCAGGCCGCGGACGTCCGGCTTGAACCATGGATCAAACACCGTGACGCCCAGCTCTTGCAGAAACTGGCTGACCCGGTTGCGCCAGCCGAATTGTTTTTCGGCCGTGCGCGACGCGACGAAGTCCATCGGGCCGGATAGATAAACGCGCGCCCCTTGCAGCAGCCTGTGTTTGCTCTTGGCCATGCCGCAGGCTGGCAGATCACCCGCGCAGGCTCAAGCCCGGGAATGTCTGCGGCGGTCAATTGACTTGGCGCGCATGCGGAATCCACCCTACACTTTGCCGCGTATGGACGACGCATCCCAAAGAGTTTCGCGCACGATCTGGATTGGCATCGCCCTGGTGCTGTTGCTGGTGGCCTTCGCCTTCCTGCTGGCCCGCCTGGACATCCGTCGCCGCGCGACGGCGGAGCGGCCAGACATCGGACAGATCGCCAACTTCAACCTGACCAATCAATTTGGGCAAGCCATCACCCTGGCCGATTTGCGCGGAAAAGTCTGGGTCGCCGACATCATCTTCAGCCGCTGTGCCGGCCCATGTCCGCGCATGACCCGCCAGATGGCGTCGCTGCAAGCGGCGTTGCCAACCCCCAGTTCGGCGCGGCTCGTGACGCTCACCACCGACCCGGAGTTCGACACGCCGGAAGTGCTCAATAACTACGCCGCGCGTTTCAACGCGGATAGCAATCGCTGGTGGTTTCTCACCGGCGCGAAGAAAGACATCGCCGCGCTGGCCGTGGATGGTCTCAAACTCACCGCCATCGAGAAGAAACCCGGAGAACGAGTCAACGACGACGACCTGTTCATCCACAGCACCATCTTTGTGGTGGTGGACAAGCTGGCGCGGTTGCGGGGCGTGTTCGAGACCGACGGCGAGGGCGTCGCGTGGACGAATGTGCAATCCGAAATCCTGCAAACCGTCCGCACGTTGGAGCGGGAGAAATGAGTTTCACCGATCTTCCCGCGGTCAATGCCGGGCTTAACAGTCTCAGCACCATCCTGCTGACGGCGGGCTTTGTGTTCATCAAACGCGGGAACCAGACGGCGCACCGGAACTGCATGGTGGCGGCCCTGGTAACATCCACGGCATTTCTCGTCTGCTACCTCTACTATCACTACGCGATGAAGCAGGCGTACGGCGAGGCCCATACCCGGTTTCTGGAGCCGGCGTGGTTCCGCCCGATCTACCTGATCATCCTCTTCACCCACCTCGTTGGCGCGGTCGCCATCGTCCCGTTGGTCATCCTGACGGTGAGCCGGGCGGCGCGGCAGAAGTTTGAACTGCACAAAAAGATCGCGCGCTGGACCTGGCCCATTTGGATGTATGTCTCGGTGACCGGCGTGGTGATCTACCTGTTGCTCTACCAGATTTTTCCACAGCGTTAGGCGCCCGTCATTTTACGGGTGCAAATTTTCATTTGCAGCGCCATGGGGAACGGCGTTAAATTCGGCCATCGGCAAGCCACACTAACGCAAACAGCGCAACCAGAGGTGCTTTATGTATTTCGGCGTTGACTATCATCCTGAACAGTGGGTTTTCCCCTACGCAGGCACGGCGGACAAACCGGAGGCACAGTGGGAGGTGGATGCCGAGCTGATGGTGGCCGCCGGGTTCAACGTGGTGCGCATCGGCGAATTCACGTGGGGACTGTGCGAGCCGGAAGATGGCAAGTTCGATTTCGCCTGGTTGCGCCGCGTGATGGATGTCATGGGCAAACATGGCATCCGGGTCGTCCTCGGCACCCCCACCGCCGCTCCGCCGCTCTGGCTTACGAAGAAGCATCCGGAGATTCTGCCGCTCGACGAACGCGGGCTCGTCAAACACGAAGGCACGCGCCGGGCCGTCTGTCTCAACAGTGATGCCTATTGGAATCATGCCAAGCGCATCGTGCAGGAGATGGCCAAGGCCCTCGGCGATCATCCCCAGCTCATCGCGTGGCAGATTGACAACGGCGTGGGCAGCCATTTCACCGAGGCGTCGTTCAACGAAGGCTCGCGCCTCGAATGGCAGAACTGGCTCAAGCTCAAATACGAAACCATCGAGAAGGCCAACAACCTCATGGGGCTGCGCCATTGGGGACAGGTTGTCACGGACTGGAACCAGATTCCGATGCCGATGATGGCGCCCACCGTCCACAACCCGGCCCTAGCCGTGGATTGGTGCCGCTTTTGCAGCGACACCATCGTCGCGTTCATCCGGATGCAGGCGGACATCCTGCGCGAGGCCACGCCCGAGTGTCCCGTCACCACCAACCTCCGTGCGTTGCGCCATCGCTTCGATCATTTCGACCTCGCCAACGCGCTCGATTTCGTTTCCATCGAAAGCACCTCCGCCATCAAACCCAAGTCCGCCGATCTCGCCTGCGAAATTGACATGCTGCGCTCGCTCAAGAAATCCGACGTGCGCACGCCCGACGGCGATTACGGCTTCTGGGTGATGGAGCAAAAGGCGGGGAACGTCTCCTGGCAGGAGGTCAACTCCGTCATCCGGCCCGGCCATTTGCGGATGTTCACCTATCAGTTGATCTCGCGCGGGGCGACGGCCGTGTTGTTCTTCCGCTGGCGGCAACCGCGCATCGGTTCGGAGAAATTCCACGGGGCCGTCATGCCGCATCATCTCAACAAGAATTCCCGCATCTACCGTGAGGTCGCGCAGATTGGCGAAGAGTTGAAACTGCTCGCCCCGGCCTTGAAGAATTCCCGCGTCGCGCCCGAAGTTTGCATTCTTTACACGCACGACAACGATTGGTGTCTCCAGCAGCCCTTTCAGCCGAACAAGCATTTCAGCCTGCGCGAACACATCCAGCTCATCTACAATTCGCTGCACGACAAAAATATCCCGGTGGATTTTGCGCGCCCCACGGAAGACCTCTCGCGGTACCGGCTGGTCATTGCCCCGTCCCTGCATTTGCTGGCCGAAGGCGAGGCGGACCGCCTCAAGCTCTACGTCCAGAACGGCGGCACGCTCGTCGGCACGTGCAACACGGGGCTGGTGGACGCGCATCACATCGCACCGGACAACGGTTACCCGCACAACATGACCGACCTGTTCGGGCTCGAAGTGGTGGAGTTCGACATGTTGCCGCCGGGCGAGGAAAACCATCTCACGTTCAAAGGCACGTTCCCCACCAGCCATCTGCACCTGGCCCGCATCTGGTGCGATGTCATCGAACCGCACGAATGTCAGGTGCTGGCCACCTACGCCAAGGACTTCTACGCGGGCCGGCCGGCTGTGACCATCAACACGTTCGGCCTCGGCAAGGCGGTTTATGTCGGCACTATGTGCGGCCAGCATTTCTACAACGACCTCACCGTGTGGCTGCGGCAGTTGTGCAATCTGCACCCGCTCCTCAAGGTGCCAGAGAACGTCGAGGTCAGCCTGCGCCAGACCGACGACGCGAAGATTTTCTTCCTGCTCAACCACCAGAGCACTCCCGTGCGCGTGCAGTTCTACAAGCCCATGCACGATTTCCTCACCGGCACGACCTTCTCGGGCAATTTCGAACTCCCGCCGCACGGCGTGCTGGTGCTGGATGAACATCCGGAAGGGCATCACCCGCCGCCCGCCGAAACTGAGGCCGAAGCCGCCGCCGAACCGGCCGGGTCCACTTCATAATCTTAATCGTAATCATAATCTTGCTCTTAATCCTCGCCGCGCGATAGCGAGAGCGATTAAGATTACGAGTAGGATTAAGATTAAGATCCGAATTAAATGTTGCCTCCGCCCAAACGCCTTCCGCCGCGCGGCCCGCTCAAACGCACCGCCAAACAGCGCGTTCTCGCTCAATGGCGCGGCACAGACGTCACCCCGCTGGAGATCGCGCAAGCGGTCTGCGCCCGCCGGGCCGGGGACCTCCTGCCCAAGGTGCTGAGTGGCTACCGGGTCGAGCAACGCCAGTGGGAAGTCGAGATCGTGAAGGTGTGGAACAACCTCATTGACCCGACCATCACCGCGCACGCGCAGCCGGTGGGATTGAACAAGGGCACGCTCTTTGTGAACGTGGACAACAACGTGTGGTTGAGCGAAATCGTCCGCTACCGCCGCAAGGAAATCCTCGACCGCCTGCAACACAGCTTTGGCCGCGAAGTCATCGTCCGGATTTCGTTCCGGATTGGGTGAGCGAGGGGCTTCATGAATGTGCCGCCTTTGCCAAACAGGTTCCCGGCATGTTTTGGAGCCAAAAGCCTGCTGGACTGGCTCCTGCGCCCGAATTAGTGTCCACGCATGAACCGAGATAGGCTGCAAAACCTAAGGCCTACTTAGATGTTAGCCAGCTATGGTGCGCCTCTTACAATTCGCTCTGTTGGCGGCTTGGTTCGTTGGTTGTAGTCCACGTCGGCCCGATACAGCGGCATCCTCCGCCAGCCCGTCGGTTCTTGACCAGCTTTTGATGCCAGAGAGCGTTGTTGCTCGTGTCAGGCAGGCGGAGCGCGATTTACCCGCGGACAAATGGGAGACTCTTCCCAAGATTGGACACACCAACCGCTCACGTTCGGCACGAGAGATTGACCTCGCACATGAGCTTTTGCCGACCATTCGTCCACGCATGGCCAACATGTCAGCGCGTGAGTTGCTGGGGACGCTCAAGGCGTTTCCTTACGCGGAGTATGGCTCATTTCCGGGTGTCGCGTATTACATTTACCGCGATGGAAATCAGATGATCATCAAGGAGCTTGCGAGCCGCTCTGCCAGCGAGTTGAGTTCGCTGCGTCCGTTCCGAGATGACAGGCATGAAGTCTTTACCGGAGATTCCGGTCCGCCATTGAGTATCGGAGATTTGGTTCGTTATGATTTGTTGCACGAGCCTTTGCAGTGATTCGCTGGCTAACATACGGATGGACTGCAGGTTTGTTTAGCCGACCAGTCCACTCACCCGATCTCTGCGGCGTGCGCGCCACGAAAAGAGCTTTCTCGCCTGCGCGGTCTGGTGTTGAATCTGGCCCATGAGCCAGACACATCCGCTCACCACGACCACGTTCGAGCTGCCGGGTTATCGCGTAACCCAGTCGTACGGCGTGGTGCGCGGCATCGTGGTGCGTTCGCGCTCGATCATCGGCAACATCGGCGCGAACATCCAAAGCATTTTCGGCGGGAACATCACGCTCTACACGGAATTGTGCGAGCGGGCGCGCGAGGACGCCTTCAACCAGATGCTCGCCCACGCGGGCAAGCTCGGCGCCAACGCCGTCGTCGGCGTGCGCTACGACGCGACGGAGATCGGCAACGGCATCACGGAGGTGCTGTGCTACGGAACGGCGGTTTCCGTTGAACGTCCGGTGTAGGATTGGGGTCAAGATTTAGATTACGATTAAGAGTAAGATTATGATTAAGACGGCGCAATCGGGGGAGAGCGTGTCGCCTACGCGAGTCAGCCTTTAACCAATTTCACCAAAGCACATGGCGGGTCACAGCAGATGGGCAAAGGTCAAGCACTTCAAAGGCGCGATTGACGCGAAGCGGGGAAGGATTTTTTCCAAGCTGGGGCGTGAAGTAACCATCGCCACCCGGATCGCCGGCAGCGATCCGGACATGAACCCGCGCCTGCGCATGGTGCTGCTGCGCTGCCGGATTGCCAGCATGCCCAAGGACAACATCGAGCGCGCCATCAAGAAGGGCCTGGGCGACGACGGCGGGGCGACGTTCGAGGACCTGACCTATGAGATTTACGCGCCGGGCGGGGTGGCGTTGCTGGTGGAATTGAGCACGGACAATCGTAATCGCACGGCGGCGGAGATTCGCAGCCTGGTGACGAAGGCGGGCGGCAGCATCGCCACGGCTGGCGCGGTGAGCCGGCTGTTTCACCGCAAGGGGCAGATCACCGTGGCGCGCGACGCGGCGGGCGAGGATCAGTTGATGGAACTCGCGCTGGAGGCGGGCGCGGAGGATTTCAAGGCGGAGGCGGAGGGCTTCGAGATTTTGACCGAGCCGGCCAAGTTTGAAGCCGTTCACAAACAGATTGAAGCCCAAGGTATCAAGTGCGCCTCGGCGGAAGTGACCTCGCTGCCATTGGCCACCGCACCAGTAAGTGGTGCTGACACGGCAGCGGTGACGCGGCTGATCGAGGCGTTGGAGGAGCATGACGACGTGAAGGAGGTTTACTCCAACGCGGAATTTGCCGAGTGAACCGAGCATTAAACATCCGTCCGCTGGAGGCCCGCGCATGAAAACGCCGGGCTTTGACAATCTCCCGGCCCGACTGCTCGGCAAGCTGGCCTGGGCGGTGATCCATCATCGGAGCTGGTTCTTCTGGCCGCAGATCGTGTTGTTCGTCCTCTGCATTCTTTACACGGTTTTCTTTCTCAAGTTCGACACGACCCGGAGCAGTCTCGTTGGCGCGAACAAGCGGTATCACCAGCTTTTTCAACAGTTCAAAAAGGAATTCCCCACGCAGGACGATCTGGTGGTGGTGGTGGAAAGCGAGAACTCGGAGAAGAACCGGCAGTTCGTCGAGCGGCTGGGCGCGAAGCTCGAAGCCGCGCGGATCCGCATCCCGGTGCGGCCCGGTGCGGAGGAAATGGTGGAGACAAACCTGTTCGCGCGGATTTTCTACAAGGGCGACCTGAAGATGCTCGGCTCGAAGGCGCTGTTGTTCGTGCCGGAGGAGGACCTCGCGGCGCTGAAGCAGCGGTTGCAGGATTACCAGCCGTTCATCAAGCCGTTCACGCGCACGACGAATCTGGTGTCGCTGTTCGACATGATCAACACGCAGTTTCGGACGGCGTCGCGCGAACAAAACCAGCAGACGGATTCGCTGGTGCGCACGCTGCCCGCGCTGGAACGCATTGTTTCGCAGGCGACGGCCTGTCTCAAACGCAGCGGCACGCCGCCGTCGCCGGGCATTTTCGCGCTGTTCGATGCGGGCAAGGAGGCGGAACAGAACGTTTACATCACCTTTGCCGAAGGCCGGATTTACCTGGCCACGGCGCAGGCGTTGACGGCGAATCTGAATCGCGCGGCGATGGATCGGATGCGGCTGTTGCTGGAGGAGACGCGGACCGAAGTGACGGGCGTCAATGCCGGCCTAACAGGCGAGCCGGTGCTGGAACTGGACGAGATGCAGCAGTCACAGAGGGACACCACCGTGGCCACCATCGTGGCGCTCATCATCTGCGCGCTGATTTTCATTTACGGCTACAACGAGACCGGGCGACCGCTCAAGGCGACGTTGTGTTTGATTGTGGGCATCGCCTACACAATGGGCTTCACCACGGCGACGGTTGGGCATTTGAACATTCTGACGATCACGTTCGTGCCGATTCTGATCGGACTGGCAATTGATTTCGGTGTGCATCTGGTCACGCGCTATGAGGAGGAGTTGCGCCATGGGCACAGCGAGGAGGAATCCATAACCAAGGCGCTGGTGTTCACGGGCCAGGGGATTTTCACCGGCGCGTTCACGACGGCGGGCGCCTTCCTGGCCATGTGGTTCACGGATTTCAAAGGCATCCAGGAAATGGGCATCATCTGCGGCGGCGGCCTGCTGGTCTGTCTCGTGCCGATGATGACGTTGCTGCCAGTGCTGCTGCTGCGCGGGCGGCAGAATGTGATTGATCACAAGCAGGCCAGTCCGGTGGACACCCGCGAGCGCATCGAAAGGTTGTGGTTGCAGCGCCCGGTGCTCGTGATCGTCATGACTGTGGGCTTTTGCGCGCTGTGTGCGACGCAGCTCCCCAAGGTGTATTTCGACTACAACCTGCTCAACATGCAGAGCGCGGGACTGCCCGCGGTGGAGTTCGAGGAGAAGCTCCTCAGCGCCGCCGCGATTAATTCGTCGGAGTCAGACACGAATTCCAACGGCCGTTCGCTGCTGTTCGCCGCCGTCACCACTGATTCTGTCACCCAGGCGGTGGAGTTGCAAAAGCGGATCGAGCAGTTGCCCACCGTGGCCAAGGTGGAGTCGATCGCGAAGTTTCTCGCCGAGAACTCCACCAACAAGTTGCAATTGATCGGCGAGATCAAGGAGGGGCTCACTTCGATCCACTTCAATCCCGCCGATACAAGTCCAGTGAATGTGCCGGAATTGAGCCAAAGCCTGTTCTCGCTACGCGGCTATTCCGGGCTCGCCCAGCAGGAGGCGGAAAAGAATGCCCCGGAAATCGCGGCCAAGCTGAATTCGCTCAAGCGGGCTATTGACACCCTGCGCAAGGAGATGTTCCGGCTCGGCCCGACCGGGCAGGAGGCCGTGGCGCAGAAGCTGGGCGATTATCAACGGGCGCTGTTCGAGGATTTGCGGGAGACGTTCGAGGCGCTGCAAACCCAGGACAATCGTGAGCGGCTGCGCATTCAGGATTTGCCACCCGCCCTGCGGGAACGGTTTGTCGGGGTGACGGGCAAACATCTGCTGCAGGTTTACCCCAAGAAAAATGTCTGGCAGCGCGCGAATCAGGAGGAGTTCGTGAAGGAGTTGCGCACCATTGATCCGAATGTGACGGGCACGCCGGTGCAATTGCTGGAATATACCTCGCTGTTGAAGGTCAGTTACGAGTACGCGGCGCTGTATTCGCTCGCGGCAATTGCGCTGCTGGTGTTCATCCATTTCCGCAGCCTTGGTCTGGTGCTGCTGACGTTGGTGCCCGTGCTGATTGGTTCGGTGTGGCTGGCGGGCATCATGGGTTGTTTCAACATTCCCCTCAACCCGGCGAACATCATGACCCTGCCGTTGGTCATCGGCATCGGCGTCACCAATGGGATTCACATCCTCAACCGGTTTGCCGAGGAACATTCGCCCAGCATTCTCGCCAAGAGCACGGGCAAAGCGGTCTTGGTTTCCGGACTGACAACCATCGCCGGCTTCGGCAGTCTGGTGCTCGCGAAGCATCGCGGCATCGAGAGCCTTGGGTTGATCATGTCCACGGGTGTGGCGACGTGTATGCTGGCGGGACTGACGTTTTTACCCGCGGTGTTGACGTTGATGACGCGAAATCGTGAGGGAGGAAAGAATCAACCCAGTGCCGATAATGCACAATCGACACTGGGTCGGGAGGAACCGAGGTGAAAAACCTCACGCCGAGGCAAAACCTCAATTGCGCAAAACAAATTAAATGAGCCGAAATCAAAGTCAATCTCTATGTTTGCCACACCGTACGAGGCAAAGGGACTTGTCTTTATCGTTATTGAGTTTTTGGGTTCGGCGGATATTTCGGAAGCTTGGGGACTATCCCTCGCGTCCGTTACTGGCTGCATTTGCCGTAATTCTGAATTGCAGTTTCAACACCCTCGGCGCCGAAGATATCCACGCCGGATTTTTCTTTGACCGTCATGAACTCACTTTGGAGCCGGGCGAACGCACCGAGGCTGCGGGCCCGTTCTTCTACGAAACGAAAACCGAATTTGAAAACATCTTCGCGCTGCCGCCGTTCTTTTCCCATGCCACCATTCCAGCAACGGATTCCGAGGAATACGATTTCCTCTACCCGGCGCTGACCTATGACCGGTTCGGGAAGGAATATCGCTGGCAATTGGGTCAGTTGTTCAGTTTTTCCGGCGGACAAAACCAGGCGGAGGCGGGCATCCATCGTGTCACACTTTTCCCGTTTTATTTTCAACAGCGTTCGGCCATTGACCCCACCCAGAATTACACGGCGGTTTTTCCGTTCTACGGCGAAGTCCGCAACCGGATTTTCCGCAGCCGGATGGAATTTGTGATGTGGCCATTCTATGTGAAGACGGTCAAACGCGGGCGGGCCAGTCCCCTGCCGGAGGACGCGTTTACGTCGCCGCGCTATCGCTACCTGGATGTGCGCCGGGGAGAAGTCACCACGTACAATTACTTCTATCCCTTCTATCACCTGCGGTACGGTGATGGCCTCGAGGGCTGGCAACTCTGGCCGTTCGTGGGCCGGGAGCACAAGGACGTGACCACCAAAACCAATGACTGGGGCGATCTGGAAACCACTCCGGGTTACGACCTGCGCTTCGTCATGTGGCCGTTTTACGCCAAGCAGGAGCGCGAGATCGGTGGGGAGAACCACGAACAGTCCCTGGTGGCCTTTCCCTTTTACCGGAGCTACCGCTCGCCCCAGCGGGATTCCATCAGTTATGGGACGCCGATCGGCTTGACCATTACCGACGATCGCGCCCGCAAATACCACGAGGTGGATGCGCCCTGGCCCTTCATCGTGTTCGCTCGCGGTGAGGGCAAGACGGCGAACCGCGTCTGGCCGTTCTTTGGGCAGGCGCACAGCGATTCCATCGAGAGCAATTTTTATCTCTGGCCGCTCTACAAATACAACGGCATTCACGCCAGCACGCTCGACCGTGACCGCACGCGCATCGCCCTGTTTCTCTACCAGCACGTGCGGGACAAGAATCTGGAGACGGGAAAGTATCGTTCGCGCACCGATCTCTGGCCGTTGTTTGTGCATCGTCACAACCTGGATGGCACTTCCCGGCTGCAGGTGCTCGCGCCGCTCGAAACTTTCCTGCCCATGAGCAAGAGCATCGAGCGCAACTACTCGCCGCTCTGGACCGTCTGGCGCGACGAAAAGAATCCGGCCAAAGGCGAGCGCAGCCAGTCCCTGCTCTGGAATCTTTATCGCCGCGAAATCTCGCCGACAACCAGAAAAGGCTCGCTTCTGTTTGGCTTGTTCCAGTATGAATCCACGGCTGAAACCAAACGCTGGCGGTTGTTTTATCTCCCGCTGAAAAAATCGCAAGACCGCTCCGATCATGTTCCAGAACATCGGTGAAATGGTGCTCCTCTTTTGGCGCACCCTGCTCGCGCTCCCGCTGACCTGGCGGCAGCGCCACAAGGTGTTTGAGCAGTTCTACGAGATTGGCAACGCCAGTCTGCTCATGGTCTGTATCCTCTCGTTCTTCCTGGGTGGGGTGATCGCCTTGCAGACCGGGCCCGTTCTGGTCGAACGCGGATTGCATAACGCCGTCGGCGGTCTCGTGGGCTTTGCGATGGCGAAGGAACTGTCGCCGATCATGATGGCCATTCTCATCGCCGGACGCATTGGTTCGTCCATGGCGGCGGAGATCGGCTCCATGCAGGTTTATCAGGAAGTGGATGCCCTGCGCACGATGAACATTGACCCGATCAACTACCTGGTGTTGCCGCGCATGGTGGCCATCGCGATTGCGCTCCCGATGCTGGTCACTTTCTCGATCCTGGTCGGCTGGCTCGGCGGCGCGGTGGTGGCGAACGTCACCGGGCAGATTGACATCCCCATCCGTTCCTTCTTTGAAACGATGAAGGATGTGGTGGACATCAAGGATGTTCTGAACGGTGTGTTCAAGAGCTTCTGCTTCGCTTGGATCATCGGCGTGGTGGCCTGCCATCAAGGACTCGTGACCCGCGGCGGCCCGCGCGGTATCGGGCGTTCGGTGACCAAGGCCGTGGTCAACTCCATCGTGATCATCGTGATGTTTGACTATGTGCTCACGCGCATCTTGTTGAAGTAATGAACGCCGCCACCAACTCCCACACCGGTGTCAGCGTCCAGGTCCGCGGCCTGTCCCGCAAATTTGGCCAGCAGGAGGTGCTCAAGGCCGTCGATCTCGAAGTCCACCCCGGCGAGATCTTCGTCATCATGGGCCCGAGCGGGAGCGGAAAGAGTGTCTTGCTCCGGCACATCATCGGCCTGGAAACCCCTGACGCCGGCGAGATTCTCATCAACGGTGAATCTGTCCAGTCCGCCGGCATCGGCAGCAAGTATCGCCTGGCCATGGTCTTTCAGTCTGGCGCCCTGCTCAATTCCCTGACCGTCGGTGAAAACGTCGGGCTCTATCTGAGCGAACATCACCTCAAGCCGCGGGCGGAAATCCAACGCATCGTGGCCGACAAACTGGAGAACGTGGGCCTCAAGGGCACGGAAGGCAAACTACCCAGTGAACTCTCCGGCGGGATGAAGAAGCGTGTCGCCATCGCCCGCGCCCTGGTCATCGAACCGCAGTTGATTCTCTACGACGAGCCGACCAGCGAGTTGGACCCGCTTTCCTCCGTCGTGATCGGCGAAGAAATCCTCCACCTCAACCAGCGCACCGGCGTCACCTCCCTGGTCGTGTCCCACGACCGCGATCTGGCCTTTGGCATTGCGCACCGCATCGCCGTCATTCACGAAGGGCAGATCATCGCGCAGGGCTCCCCCGAGGAGGTCCGGCGCAGCCATCATCCCATCATCCGCGAGTTTCTTAACGCAGACTTCAAACGCGAATAACCAGCCTATGAAAAACACGCTCGAAACCCGTCTCGGCCTCTTTGTGGCCCTCATCGTCATGGCGGCCTTCTTCATCACCTTCATCGTCGGTGGCTTTGAAAAATTCCAGGCCGGCCTCCACGTGGACGCCCTGTTCAACTCCGCCCAGGAGTTGAAACTGGGCGACCGCGTAAAACTCGCCGGGGTGGAAGTCGGCAAGGTCGAAAAGATCGAACTCGACACCAAGGAAAAGAAAGTGCGCGTGACCATGAAACTGCGCGCCAACGCCCCGGTTCGGACCGACACCGTCGCCTCGATCAAGTTCGCCGGGCTGATGGGGCAGAACTTTGTGGCGCTGGACTTCGGTTCCGGCCGCGCGCCCGCTGCCACCGACGGCACCACGCTGAACTCCGTGGAACAGGCCGACCTCAGCGTCATCATGCAGAAGCTCGATAACGTCGCCACCGGGGTTGAAAACCTCACCAAGAGCCTCACCGGCGACACCATCGAGAACCTCGTCGGGCCGCTCACGGATTTTATCAAACAGAATGCCGGCCCGCTCACCGCCACCCTCGCCAACATGCGCGCCATGTCCGTCCAGATTGCCGAGGGGAAAGGCACCGTGGGCAAGATGATCTTTGACGACACCTTCTACAACACCGCCCTGACCACAGTTTCCAACCTGCAGTCCACCAGCGATGAAATCAAAGTCGCGCTCGGCGGCGCCCGGAAGATCATTGACGACGTCAACGCCGGCCAGGGCTCGCTGGGTAAAATGGTGAAGGACGAAAAACTCTACGCAGAAACCACGGACTCGATGACGCAACTCAAGGAAATCCTCCAGAAGATCAACCATGGCGATGGCACCGTGGGCAAACTGGTCAACGACCAGGAGTTCTACAAAAACGCCAAGCTCACCCTGCAGAAGGTGGACAAGGCGACTGAAGGTTTGGAAGACCAGGGGCCGTTGAGCGTGTTGGGCATCCTGGCGAACAATCTATTCTGAGTTCCGAGTCCGATCGGACGCTGACAAAGAAAAAGGGACGGCCCATGCCGTCCCTTGCCTTTTGGATCTGCTACTCTCCAATCAATTCTTTTGCGGACGATCTCCGCCGGGGCCTCCGGGACCACCAGGACCGCCAGGACCGCCACGACGACCCTGACCGCCAGGACCGCGCTCTTGGCGCATCTTCTCCCACTTGGTGTACTGGTCGGCCGTGAGGATCTCCTTCATCTTTCCCTCGAAAGCCTTGCGGGCGGCCTGCATCTTTTCACGACGCTCTTCCTGCGTGGCATCGCGCGAACCGCGCATGGTTTCGGCCTGTTCCTTCATGGCCGCTTCGACCTTGGTCTTCTGCTCGTCGGTGAGCTTGAGTTCCTCGGCAATCTTGGCCAGGCGTTCCTTGACCGCTTCTCCCCGTTGACCCGCTCGCGGACCACCAGCGGGTTGGTCGGGCTTCTTGTCCTGAGCGCGCACCGCGGGAGTGAGGGCGATTAACGCGCCCGCCGCCAACGCGGCCAATAAACTGAGCTTGTGCATTTTCATAACTTGTCTCGATCTTTCCTTTTTCGGCCGCGTCTTCATGACGCAGCGGCTGAGGATTGAGACGCGGGAAAAGCAGATTGGTTACACGACAAGGTGGAAAATCACGCCCGAAAACGCGCGCAATTTTTGCTCACGTTGCGGCTGCAATTCCGCGTGACTTTGCCCTTCATTCATGAAACTCTCCCGCCCCTATGAAAAAATTGCTTTTGATTGGCGTCATGGGCCTCGCGTTGGGGTTGACCCTGGCCAGTGCCCAGGACAAGAAGAAGGAGGACAAACCGGCCTCCGCCGCGCCGGATTTTTCCGACCCGACCAAACTCACTGAGAAGGCGCCCGACACCTTCAAGGCGCAGTTTGACACGACCAAGGGAAAGTTCACCATTGAAGTCACGCGCTCGCTTTCGCCCAATGGGGCCGACCGGTTTTACAACCTGGTGCGCTCCGGCTATTTCAAGGACATCGCGTTCTTCCGCGTGATTCCCGGGTTCATGTGCCAATTCGGAATCCATGGCGATCCCAAAATCTCGGCAAAGTGGCGGGAGGCCAACATCTCCGACGATCCAGTCAAGGGCAGCAACACTCGCGGCACAATCACCTTCGCCACCGCCGGCCCTGGAACGCGCACCACCCAGTTGTTCATCAACTTCGGTGACAACACCAATCTCGATGGCATGGGCTTTTCGCCTTTCGGAAAGGTGATTGAGGGAATGGACGTGGTGGACAAAATCAATGGCGAATATGGTGAAAACCGTCGCGAGGTCCAGGGACGCGCTCAGATGGAGGGCAACGCTTACTTGAAACAGGCGTTTCCAAAACTGGACTACATCAAGTCCGCGACGATTCTTCCCGCTGCCAACGAAAAGAAATAACTCCGATAACTATGAGCGAAGTAGCCATCATCAAAACCTCCGAGGGCGAAATGGTCCTCGAATTCTGGCCGGACGTCGCGCCGGGCCACGTCGAGAATTTCACCAAACTGGCGAAGCAGGGATTCTACGACGGCACATGTTTTCACCGCGTGATCAAGGATTTCATGATCCAGGGCGGCGATCCGAACACGAAGGACGAAGCCAAGCAACGCAGTTGGGGGACAGGCGGCCCGGGCTACCAGATCAAGGCCGAGTTCAACGACAAGGCGCACACCCGGGGCGTGCTTTCGATGGCGCGCTCGAACGACCCCAATTCCGCCGGCTCACAGTTTTTCATCTGCCACGGCGACCCGCGATTCTTGGACAAGCAATACACCGCGTTTGGCAAATTGATCAAAGGCGACGATGTGTTGGAGAAAATTGCCACCACGAAAACCGCGCCCGGCGATCGCCCGCTCAAACGGATGCACGTGGAAAGCGTCACCATCGTGGCGGCCGATTCCGTCAAGTAAGCCGGCTATTTTCGTCGCGGATGAGGCGCAAGCTTCATCCGCGTTTTCGTTTTATGAGCCAATCCGAACTCGCCCAAGTACTCGTCGCTCTCGGTTGCCCCGCGGACAAATCCTCGGAGATGGCCGCGCAACTGGATAAACGCGCTCAGCAGCTTGCGACCGAGAAAGGCCGTACGTATGACGAAGCGTTGACTCATTTGCTGGGTTTGATGAAACAAGGCTGGGCAGCGAAGGAAAAGGGCTTCTGAGTCACCGCCAAAAAGGGTCTGCAATGGTGAGCGCAAATTCGCCAGGCGCTTAATCAGCCAGTGGTGCTCGCGGCTGCACCCGACTTGAGCTTTTTTCCGAGACGCGCAGTTGAAGAATACAAGCCGACGGCAGATAGCAACGCCACTCCTGACAAGTACAGTATGCTGCTGTAGCCTTGTCGGTCCTCTGCTAAGAGCTCCGATAACGGAGAATATAACTCCTCACGGCGGAGCGAATCCCCTTGTGGCAAATATCGGTTGCTCTTAACAAAACCAAATACAAGTGGATCGGTTACTGGAGGATCAACGTAATTCAGTGTTATGAAGGCGATGCTGCCGATGCTCAACAACAAGCAGCTGAATGACAGAATGCGAAACATATTTGGTTGTTTGATCCAGTCAGCCGACCTTTACCGCTACTGAGCGCCTGATGAATCTTCAGTGCGTAACTGTAAGCGCGTGGTTTTGCAAGGAAACCGCCTCGATACGATCAGTGCAAGAAGATTTACGACACCTCGCGGTTTGACTTTTGGCGCGCGTGTCCCGACTCTCGACGAGCCATGATCAAACCTTGGAAGCTCAACCGCACGAAGCAACTCGCGGACTATCGTATCTTCACCATCCGCTCGGATCATAAGACCTCGCCGCGCACGCAGGCCGAGCACGATTTCTTTGTCATTGAATGCGCCAACTGGGTGAACGTCATCGCCGTGACGCCGGAGCAGCAGCTCGTGATGGTGGAGCAATATCGCCATGGCTCGAACACGGTGGAACTGGAGATTCCCGGCGGCATGATTGACAAGGCCGATGCCTCACCCGTGGCGGCCGGTGTGCGTGAGTTGCGCGAGGAAACCGGCTACGAAGGCGAACGGTCGCGCATCCTGGGCGAGGTCTTTCCCAATCCCGCCATCATGAGCAACACCTGCTACACCGTCATCGTGGAGAATTGCCGCTGCGTGCATCCGGTGCAGTTCGATCACGGCGAGGACATCATCACGCGCCTCGTCCCAGTGGCGAACATTCCGAAGCTCGTCGCAGAAAATAAAATAGGCCACTCGCTCGTCGCGGTGGCCTTGTATCACTTCGAACTCTGGCAGCGGGGATTTAAGTCTCAACCGTAGCAGCCGAGGGAACGAGGCTCAGAGTAGCCTAGGCGCGGGCGAATGGCGCGGCAGCGTCTTGGAGTGCGGCAGCCCTCTGCCGCTCTTTCACCACTGGTCAGGCGACACGAAAGCGGCAGAGGGCTGCCGCACTGCAAGACCTCGCGGAGGTTCGCATCACGCTCCGGTTGGACCGCGCCGACGCTCGGCCACTTTGTCTCCGGCTCTAAGTTTGAGCCTCCTTACGTCGGCTGCTACCGGATTCAGTTTTTCTTGAAGAAATCCTTGATGACGTCGGCCACGCGCTGGATTTGCGCGTCGGTCAACTCAGGGAAGATCGGCAGGCTGAGACATTCGCGCGCGGCCTTTTCCGAAACCGGGAACGAGCCTTCCTTGTAGCCGAGATCGGCATAGCACTTTTGCAGATGCAACGGCAGCGGGTAGTGCAATGCACAACCAACCCCGTTGGCTTCGAGATGTTTCTTGAGATCGTCACGCTTCGGATGGCGCACGACGTAGAGATGCCAGACGCTCTCGGCCCAATTCGCCTGCGTGGGCAACTTGAGCGGCGTGTCTTTGAGCAATTCCGCGTAACGCTTGGCCACCCGCTGCCGACCGGCAGTCCAACTGTTCAAGTGCGGCAGCTTCACGCCGAGCACCGCGCCCTGGATGCCTTCCATGCGGTAGTTGAAGCCCACTTCGTCGTGGTAGTAGCGCACGGTCGAGCCGTGTTCGCGCAACGAGCGCGCGCGCTTGGCGTACTCGGCGTTGTTGGTAACCAGCGCACCACCTTCGCCCGCGGCACCGAGGTTCTTGCCGGGATAAAAACTGTAACAGGACATCGCCCCAAATGTGCCGATGGTCTTGCCTTTGAACTTCGCGCCGTGCGCCTGGCAGGCGTCTTCCACAACCGGCAGATTGTGCTTCTTCGCCACCGCCATGATGCCGTCCACGTCGAACGGATGTCCGTAGAGATGCACCGGCACGATGGCCTTGGTGCGCGGGGTAATGGCCTTCTCGATCAGGGCGGGATCTAGATTGAACGTGGCGTCGTCAATGTCCACATAGACGGGCTTGGCGTTGACATAAGAGATCGCCCAGCTCGTGGCCACAAACGTGTGGGGCGTGGAGATGACTTCGTCGCCCGGTTTAATGCCGAGGATCAACATGGCGACGTGCAATGCCGAGGTGCCGCTGTTGAACGCGACGCAATGTTCCGCGCCGCAGTATTTGGCAAAATCTTTTTCGAACTGAACGACGTCCGGCCCGAGGCAGAACGAGCAGGCGTCCAGGTTGCGGGCGATGGCGGCGTCAATTTCCTTGCGGAGCGGACGGATTTGCGCGGGTAGGTCGAGATACGGGATTTTATCGTGCATTTGATTTCGATTGTATGGTCGTAAAAACCGGTGGGCAAACTAGCGGATGCGTCACCAGTAGGAAAGTGTTTCAATTACCGACGGTCATTCCGGAACTTCCGGGACGCGCCGGGTCGGGGTTGGCTTTGAGCCAGGCCTGAATCCGCAGCGACCAGGTGCTCCAGTCCGAGCCATGATCCTCCCGCAACGTGGCGCGAAGCAATTGTGCGGCGCTGGCGGAATCGGGTGCCGCGGGCGAACGCGCCAATTGCAGCAGCATGGGCAGCTTGATCGAATTGGGCCGGTGCAGCAGGTCGGCGTAGATGACCTTCCGCGCCTCGGGCGAGATGGCTGAGTTGGTGAGGTAGCCGGCCCACGTTCCGTAGGCCTCATCGGGCAGCAGATTCGAAATGTGATGGGCGGTTTCAAATTGTCCCGCCGGCGGCAGGTTGGGGAATTGGGCCAGCAAACTTTTCGCCTGCTCGGTCGGGGACATACCGGATCCAAACACATCGCTCACGCCGGTCCGCCAGTTGGCCACCGGGGTGGCTGCGGGAGTCACGGCGGCGGCCACCGGTTTGGCGGTTTCACGCGCACGAACCTTCACCGTCTCGGCGTTGGACGCTGCGTCTTCGCCCAGCCGGTCCCGCTTGGAAACGGAGTGTTCCCACCAGGCATCCGCAAGGCCCAGCGCCAAGCCAATGGCGACGATCCACTTGAAATTGAAACGCATAACCTCCTTGGGAAGCAGGATTTTCGCCAGCGAGAGAGGAAATTCCCGGCTTGGGAAATGATAGCGAAAACCGCCGAAACTGACGCTTTTTGGTCCTGTTTAACCACCAGCAACTTCGCCAACTGTCACACTTGGAACTGGAGGTCGTACAATTTCTGGTAAACGCCACCGCGTTTGACCAGTTCATCATGCGTGCCGGTTTCGACAATCCGGCCTTGATCCATGACCACAATCATGTCGGCGTGCAAGATGGTGGATAGCCGATGGGCGATGCAGAGCGTGGTGCGGCCCTTCATCAACTCATCCAAGGCGGATTGCACAGCCCGCTCGGACTCTGTATCCAGCGCACTGGTGGCTTCATCCAGAATGAGGATCGGGGCATTCTTTATGACCGCTCGCGCAATCGCCAGCCGCTGCCGCTGTCCGCCGGACAAGTTCACTCCTTTCTCACCGATGACCGTGTCATAGGCCTCCGGTTTCTCGACTATGAACTCGTGCGCATGGGCGTGCTTGGCCGCTTCAATGATGTCCGCCTCCGAGGCCCCCGGTCGGCCAAAGGCGATATTGTTCCGTACCGTGTCGTTGAACAAAATCGTCTCCTGCGTCACCACGGCGATCTGGCTTCGAAGATCCTTCGTGGAGACTTCGCGAATGTCCAGGCCGCCGATGCGAACCACACCCTTCTGCGGATCATAAAAACGGAGCAACAAATTGGTGAGCGTGGTTTTGCCGGAACCGCTGGCACCCACGAGCGCCACCAACTGGCCGGCCTTCACCTGCAAACTGACATCTTTGATGACCGTCTTCTCACCGTAAGCAAACTCGATGTTTTCAAAAGTCACCTCGGCGCCGGCGGCCTTGAGCGGCTGGGGATTAGCGGGCTCGGAAATGCTGCACTGCGTCTCGAGCAATTCGAAGACGCGTTCGCTTGCAGCTTGCGCCTGCAACAGATTGTTCTGGAGCCGCGCCAGTTGTTTGATGGGGCGATACATCGAGAACATGGCCATCAACATCGTGAGGAAATCGGCATAGTCCGCTCGATTCCGGCCTTGAAAGGCCAGATAAAGGAACACCAGCGCCAGCCCGATGGCGCCAAAAGTTTCCAGCAACGGCCCGGGCGTCTCGTTCGCCCGGACGAGCCGCATGTAAAGTCCGACGACCTTCGCGGAAGCGGCGCGGAACTGTTCAGCGACAATTTGCTCCAGGTTGTAAGCCTTGATGATCCGATTGCCCGTGAAGGATTCGACCATGACGTTGGACAGCTCGGCAAGTTGCGTTTGCATGCCGCGGGCACTGCGTCGCGCCTTGCGGCCGTAGATGGCAATGGGAATGACACACAGCGGCATGACCACCAGCGAGATGCCGGTCAACTTGGGATCCTTCCACAGCAACAACACGATCAGGCCGATCAGCGTGGCGGGATCTTTTACGATGGTCTCCGTGGCTTTGCTGATGATGTTTTGCAGGGTGCCCGTGTCGTTCATGGTGCGCGCCATGAGTTCCCCGGTGTTGGTGCGCGCAAAGAAGCCGGACGACAGATTCATGAGATGACCGAACAGCCGCACGCGGAGGTCGGTGATCGCCCGGATGGCCACCCATTGCAGACAGTACGAATTCAGGTAGCCCAGCAAACCGCGCAGGAAAACAAACAGGGGAATCACGCTCACCAGGAGAATCACCGCGCCGGAGTTTGTTTTCACCTCGGACGCCAGCGCTTGTTGCGCGGCGGTCAGCCAGTCGAGGAACACCTGCGGAATCAGATCGCGGGCGAAGTCCGGCAAATCCTTCAGCATCTTCGGCACGGACACTTTTTCCGGGGAGAAGATGAGGTGAAACACTCCGGTGAAAACGACAATCGCCAGCGGCTCCACCAGTCCGGCCAAAATGCCGATGAACACGCCCAGCCCGAGTCGGAAGCGGTAGGGCTTGACGAGTACGGCCAGGTGTTTGATGAATTTAGTCATCCGCAGGAAAAATATGCGCAACCGCGCGCGCGCTAGGCGAGTTTATTATTACCCAACGCCGCGCCCCCGGACGCTCCCAGCTTTTCGAACACCGCCGCCTCGACAGCGCGAACCGCGATCCGGCTGAGACAATCGGCGCGTTGGGTTTCCGCACACGGTTGCTTCGGCTGATTCACACAAACGCAGGCGGCGCGGAACACGTGATGCGCCGGCCCCGTGGGGGTCCAGGCGCTGGCATCGTGATAGTCCCGGAACAACGAAACAGTGGGCAGCCCCACGGCGACGGCGAGATGCAGCACGCCGGAATCCGCCCCCACGTGCAGCCGGCAACGCTGCAAGACCGCCGCGAGTTCGGCGATACTCAAACCGCTCAAACCGGTCAGCCGCTCGCTCGCAATGGCCTGGGTCAGGGATTGCAACCGCTCCTGTTCGCGAGGTTGTGGACTCGCGGTGGCGACCAACCGCAGTTGGGGATTGCCCGCCAACAATTGTTTTGCCAATCCGATCCAGTTCTCCATCGGCCATTCCTTGAGCCGACTGCTGGCGTTGATCGAAAAATGGATCGCCCCGCTGGGCAGGAGCGATTCGGCTTTGCGTTTGGACTCCTCCGGCAGCGAGAAATCCCAGCGGGGCGCAGACAAACTCAGTCCGCATGCCGCGAGCACTTTGAGGTGTTGCTCGCTAATCGGCATCTCTGCGGGCTGGCGCGGCACCCAATTTGGAATCAACCAGGCTCGCCAGAATTGCTTTCGCGGTCCGGTATGAGCCACACGGTAACGCGCGCCGGTCAAGGCGGTCCAAAGAATGGTTCGATCCGAACTGCTGAGATTGATCGCGAAATCGAAGCGTTCCCGGCGCATGGCCTTCACGGTTTCCCAATCCCGCCGCCAGTTCGACTGCCGCGGATTTCGCGCCACCGGCCAGATCCGGTGCACGCACGGAACGAGCCGGATGATCTCACAGCCCAGGGGTGTGGCCGCGACATGCAGCTCCGCCGCCGGGTAGTTGCGCTTGATTTCCCACAAGGCCGGGATGAGGTGGATGGAATCGCCCAGAAAGCCGAGGGCCACCACAATGAGCTTCCGCGCCGAGCGGGTCTGCTCGAAGAACGTGGTCAAGGGCGCGATTGGCATACTTGATTCACCGGGAGCGCCGCCGGGTTGGCCGGAGCCGCCGCGTCTTTGAGATGGTGGTCGAGCCACTGCTGGAACATAAACAGCGTCCACAGCGGCTTGCGATTGTCCTTGGTTCCCCGCAGGTGTTCTTCCAGCAATCGGGCCACAGTTCGCGGTTGAAAAATGCCCTGTTGCCGGAGCCGCGGTTCGGCGAGGGCGTCTTGGAGCAGGTCGCGCAACTCGCCGCGAAACCATTTGGCGACCGGGATGCCAAACCCCTTTTTGCCTCGGGCGAGGATCTCCGACGGCAGCTTGCCTTGCATCGCCTGCTTGAGAATGAACTTGGTCTTGGTGCCTCTCAATTTGAGATTGAAGGGAATCGAGTTCACGAACTCCACAAAAGTGTAATCCAGGAATGGGGCGCGCGCTTCGAGCGCACACGCCATGCTGGCGCGATCCGTCTTCACGAGAATGTTCTCGGCCAGATAAAACTTGCAGTACTCGTAGATCAGCCTCTCCCCCGGGTGAGCGGTGGAACAATGATTTTGCGCTTCCAGGATATCCTCGTATTGATCCAACTCGCTGGGATCGCCGGCCAAAACCGTGCTCTGCTCCTCGGGGGTAAACGACCCCAGCCACACCTGGTTTCGGAACTCCGGACGGTAGCCGACGCCGCGCAGGAAGCTCTTCAATTTGAAATCCAGGCTGAAGTTCTCATGCGAAACCGGCAGCCTTTCAGCCAGGGGTCGAACCAGACGCTCGTGAACGAACCTCGGCATACGGTAGAGCCGAGCCAGCCGATCGGCCAGAAAGGTCGGGTAACCGGCAAACAGTTCGTCCCCCCCGTCGCCGCCGAGGGCGACCGTCACGTGCCGCCGCGTGAAGCGCGAGAGCAGATAGGTCGGAATGACCGAGGCATCGGCAAAGGGCTCATCGAGAAACGCCGCCACCTCCGGCACCATGTCCAACAAAGCCCGGCCTTGGAGAACTTCCTCGTGGTGGTCAGTTCCAAAGAACTCCGCGACGCGACGCGCATGCTGTGACTCATCAAAGGATTTCTCCTCGAAGCCGATCGCGAAAGTCTTGACCTGTGTCGCAGGCCTGAGTTCGGCCATCATCGCTACAAGGGAGCTTGAATCGATGCCACCGCTGAGGAACACACCGAGCGGGACATCGCTGATAAGCCGCAGGCGTACCGCTTGCTTGAGGCGCTCGCGCAGTTCCTCGGCCAACTCCGCCTCGGTGCGGCCTGAGCTGCGGTCAGGAAACTTCAGGTCCCAATACCGTTGCACGCGGCTCTGTCCGCTTTTCCAAAGCAGCGAATGACCGGCCGCAAGTTTGCGAATGCCTTTGAGGATCGAGTGGGGCGCGGGCACGTATTCGTAGGCCAGAAAGCGGCTCAGGCTGCGGTGGTCCAGTTCCCGGGGGCAGTCGGGATGCTGCACCAGGGCCTTGAGCTCAGAGCCGAAGAGGAATTGCGTCGGGGTGTCCCGGTAATAGAGCGGTTTCTTGCCCAGGCGGTCGCGCGCGAGGAACAAGCACTGGCTCTTGCAGTCCCAGATCGCGAACGCAAACATCCCGTTCGCGCGATTCACACATTCCGGACCGACTTCTTCATATAGATGCAGGAGGGTCTCGACGTCAGAATGCGTGCGAAAGCGGTGGCCTCGCGCCTCCAATTCCTGGCGCAACTCGAGATGGTTGTAGATCTCTCCGTTGCAAACGATCCAGAGGGATCCATCCTCATTCGACATGGGCTGCCGCCCTCCACTCAGGTCGATGATCGAAAGCCGGCGAAAACCAAATCCCACCGAGGAGGCCACGCTGCCGGTGGCGTCGGCCACGTAATAACTCTCGTCATCCGGTCCCCGGTGACGCAGGGCGTTGGTCATGCGGGCAAGCGCCACGCGATCCACCGGGCCGTCGGTCTCAACAATGCCGGCGATGCCACACATGCTGGGTTAGAACTTCGCGGGAAGTGGTGCGCGACCGGGGTTTCCGGTCGCCGGAGCGTCCGCCAATGGTTCGTCGAAGTTCTTCAGGTCGCGCACGTGGTAAATGGGCTTGCCCTGCGATTCGTGGTAAGTACGCACGATGAGCTCGGCCAGCAACCCCATCATGACAAAATTCACACTCAGCGTGGCCAGCAGGACGGCGATCAAAATGAAAGGATTGTTGTGGACATACACTCCCCAGGCCCATTTTTCCCAGAGTGTTTCACCCCCGGCGAGCACCGCGCCCGCGAAGAGCGCCACGCCGATGCCACCGAACATGTACAGCGGCTTGGTGGAAAAATCCGCCAGGAACTTCACGGTGATCAGGTCCAGGACAACTTTGAAGCTGCGCTTGAGCCCATATTTGCTTTGGCCGAACTGGCGAGCGTGGTGGGTGACCGGAACCTCGCAGATGCGGGCGCCCATCAGGTTGGCCAGTGCGGGTATGAAACGATGCATCTCCCCGTAGAGACGGGTGCCTTTAAGAATCTCCGCCCGGTAAGCTTTGATGGAGCAGCCGGTATCGTGCAGCTTCACGCCGGTCATCATGACGATGAGCCGGTTTGCGATGCGCGAGGCCAGCTTGCGCAATACTTCCTTGTCCTGCCGCCCCTTTCGCCAGCCGCTTACAATGTCGTAGCCCTCATCCAACTTGGCGAGAAGGAGCGGGATATCGACTGGATCGTTTTGCAGGTCGCCGTCCATCGGGATGATGACTCGACCGCAGGCATGGTCGAAGCCCGCCGCCATGGCCGCCGTTTGCCCGAAATTGCGGCGGAAATTGATGACCTTGGCCTGCTTGTCGAGCGCGGCCACCCGGCAGAGCGCGGCATAGGTGGCGTCGGTGCTGCCGTCGTTCACAAAAATGATTTCGTAGCCCAATTTCAGTGGCGCGAGCGTTTTTGTCAGCTTCTCGTAGAGCGGTGGAATGCTTTCCTCCTCATTGAAGAGTGGGATGACAATCGACAGGTCTATTTGACTGGGCATAACGGGCTGAAAAGATCGAGGCCGCCGTTCAACCGCTTCCAGCGGCGGACGGGGTTGCGCCCGGCTGCGGCGGGATGGTCATTTGCCCTCCGTTCCGCACGGCCGGCTGCCAGGTAAAGTGCGCGAGCAGGATCACGAACACAATGGTGACGAACGGGTGCCAGAACAGGGCGAAATAATTTCCGAAGAGCGGCCGGACGATATTCGGCAGGAGACCCATGCTGAGAGCCATTCCCACCAAAACCCAGCCACGCCAGCGGGCCGCCTGGGATTCGGGGTCAAACAGGAACCACACCGCCCAGGCACCGAGGGCCGGCGCCAGGATGGCGAAGCTGTTGGCCTCATTCATCGGATTGAACAACATCAGGTAGGCCGTGGCCAGAGCGTACAGCCACAAGGCTGGCAACGGCTCGCGCAGGCGACGGGCGCCCAGCCACCACAGACCGGCGGTCAGCCCTCCTGCCAGCACCCGGACCAGCTTGGAAACGCCAGGACTCAGCGGAGTGCCGAAGGTGCGCAACAGCCCATTGATATCGGCAAACCGGTGCTCGGTGACGACGGCGCAGGCCTGGAGATTGGTCCACGCGTCCCGGTATTGTGACCAAACGTAATCCGGACGACCAAAGAGAAACGGAAACAGCGCCAACCCCAGCAGTGCCACTGGTAGTCGCCAGCGCAGGGGCGCGTAAAAGATCGGGGCGAGCATCAGCACCACAATCCCCAGCGGCTTGATCGCGGTTAGCAGCGCAATCAACGCGGCCGCCAACCACCACCGATGGCCGAGAATGGCGGCGATAGCCAGCAGGGTGACGCCGCCAAACTGCGCGTTGGCATTGCCGTTGCGCAATGCCGACATGCAGAGCGGCATCGACAAAAGTGTTGCCCACAAGAACGGGCGCTCAGGGGCCGCTCGGAACAGCGCACGGACCACCTGCCAGAGCCCTCCAGCCAAAGCAACCGCCGCCAGCAACCGCCAGAGCACTTCGCCCAGCGCGAAGGGCAGCGCGTGAAAGGGGCTGAACAAGATCGCAAAATGTGGCAGATAATTCATCCCGCCGGGTCCAGCATAAAGACTCTGCCCAACCCACCAATGACTGGCGGCATAATGATAACTGTCTATGGTGACCGTCCGGTGCGTCGGGCGCGATGCTACCATGATACTGACCACCACCATGGGGATGACCCATAACGCCACGGCCATCAAAAGGGCTGGGCGCGCGGCGCGTGGCCAATGCTCGAGCCTGTTGATTTCGGTTACGGACGACGAAGCCATCTGGATAACCGCCATCGTTTCAAACCCGGGAATCATGTCGAGTCAAAAACGAAGGAGTGCGGGAGCACCGGCCGGAAAAGGCGCGGCGCCGCGCCGAGGCAGCCACAGCGAGGAGGCTTGCCTTACTTTCGCTCTAAGCACATTCTTGGCTTACGCTCTCGAACGAGCAAATGAATCTCAAAAACATTCAAATCCGACGCGCCCTGCCCGAAGTCCGGCGACCCCGGTTGACCAGAAAGTTTTTTTGGCGGGCGCGCGGGCGCATTCCCCGGACTGGTTGAAGGACCGGGTGATTTTCGAATTGTGCCGGCCATTTCTCCATGCTCGAACCGAAAATCTTAGCAACACCGTTGCCCATCTCCGTATGCTTCATCTCCGGCGCCGAGGCGCACCGGATTGGGCGGGCTCTGGAAAGTGTCGCCGCCTGGACAAGCGAAATCATCGTGCTGCTAAACGAGGAGGTGCATGACGGCACGGAGGAAATTGCGGTTCGCCATGGCGCGAAGGTATTTCGGGAGCCTTGGAAAGGCTTCCTGGCTCAAAAGAAATCGGTTCTGGAAAAAGCTTCCCAGCCCTGGGTGCTTTCGCTCGACGCGGACGAAGAAGTGCCGCCGGAGTTGCGGGATGAAATCCGCCAGGCTCTCGCGCATCCCGGTCCGTTCGTCGCGTTTGAGTTCCCCCGTTGCACGCTGTATTGCGGCCGCTGGATTCGACATGGCGACTGGTACCCGGATCGCGTGCGGCGTCTGTGGAAACGGGATTCCGGCAGTTGGGCGGGCATTGATCCGCATCCCTACCTCGAAGTGCGCGGTAAACTGGGCCGGCTGCGGAGTGACCTGCGGCATTTCAGCAACGAGAGCATTGACCGTACGCTCGCCAAAATCGGACCCTACAGCACGGACTTTGTGAAGAATCAATTGGCCCGGGGGCGAACCACGGGCTTTCTGGACCTGGCCGTGCGGCCCCTCTGGAAATTCTTCCGCGCCTATCTTCTCCGACTCGGTTTTCTCGATGGGTGGCCCGGCTATTACATCGCCTGGATGAATGCCTTCTCCACCGTCACGCGCTACACGAAGGTGCTGGAGGCACGTGCGGAGCAACGCGAAGCGAAGTCGTGAAACTTTCCCTCGTCATCAGCCTCTACAACCAGACCGAAGTACTGAAGCAGGTACTCGATGGCGTGGCCCGACAAACCCGTGCGCCGGATGAAATCCTCTTTGCTGATGACGGATCGCGCGAACCGACACGCCAGATTGTTGCAGCCTTCGCCCGTTCACGGGCGGCGGTACAGCACGTGTGGCACGCCGATGACGGCTTTCGCAAGACCATCATCCTGAACAAAGCGGTTGCGGCCGCCAAAGGCGACTACCTTGTTTTCACCGATGGTGATTGCGTGCCGCATCCGCAGTATATCGCCGATCACTTTGCCCTCGCCGAACGGGGCTGTTGGGTTCAGGGCCGACGTTGCTTTGTGCAGGAACCCTTCGTCCCACAATTTCAACCGGGCCAAACGCCGGTGGGGCTCTGGATGTTGACCGGTCGCATCACCGGCGCGCCCAAAGGAATCCGCTGGCCTTGGGCCATCATTCGTCATGACACGCGCCAACGCGGGATCATCGGCTGCAACATGGCGTTCTGGCGGGATGACCTGATTGCTGTCAATGGTTACGACGAGGCTTACACGGGCTGGGGTGTGGGCGAAGATTCGGATGTTGGCACCCGGCTCTATCACCTCGGACGCAAACGCAAATTTGTCTATGGCCGCGCGATTACCTTTCATCTGAATCACCCCCAAGCCCCACGCGATCACCACGCCGCCAGCATGGCGCGGCTCAATGAAGTCATCCGCACGCGACAGGTTCGCTGCGCGTTGGGGCTGGACCAGCATCTGCCGGCCGCGGCGAAACCGGGTAGTCATCCGCTTTAAGTTTGTCTCGCCCGGGCCCGCTGGCGTAAAGTCTTTCCACACGGATTGAAAAAGACCGTCAACATTGATTTTTGCGACTTCAGCCCAAACTTCGCGAAGACAGATAACTTTTACTTTCATCTGCTGCGCGAGCGCTTCGAGGTCCGGATTTGCGATCAGCCGGACTTCCTGTTCTTCGGTCCCTACGGCCACGAACATCGCCTGCACTCGGGGGTGCGGATTTTTGTCTCCATTGAACCCGGCCTGCCGGATTTCAAGGTGTGCGACTATTCGGTGACGTGCCGTACGCTGGAGAACGCGCGGCATTTGCATCTGCCGACGTACGTCACGTGCAGCCAGCCGGCGGATTTCATCAAGCAAGGTGAAGACGCGGAACACATCCTGGCCCAGAAAACCCGCTTCTGTAGTTTCATCGTCAGCAATTATCATCCGCGCCGGAATCGCCATCGCGTGGATTTTTTCCACAAACTGTCCAAGTACAAACGCGTGGACTCCGGGGGCAAAGTCCT
The DNA here is from genome assembly GCA_044225555.1 of Limisphaerales bacterium. Classification (GTDB taxonomy): domain Bacteria; phylum Verrucomicrobiota; class Verrucomicrobiia; order Limisphaerales; family JADLHS01; genus JADLHS01. Next base: position 719,932 of record JBGAIM010000001.1, read on the forward strand.
GAACAACATCGGCGGCCCCATTCCCGGAGGACAGGTCAGGAAGATCGCCTTCCTGCGGGGCTGCAAATTCAACATCGCTTTTGAGAATCGGGCCCGACCCGGTTACACCACGGAAAAAATCTATGATGCGATGGCCGCGCGGTCGCTCCCGATTTACTGGGGCGATCCGCTGATTGGTGAGCAATTCAACCCGCGCAGTTTCCTGAACTACGCCGACTTTGCCAGCGAGGAAGCGTTGATTGAGAAAATCATCGAACTCGACCAGGATGACGCGAAGTATCTTGAATATCTTCGCCAACCTTATTTTCACAACGATCAGCCCAATCAATATTTTGATCACGGTCGCCTGCTGGATTTTTTTGAACGGGCCTTCACCACCCCCATCAAACCGGTCGCCCACACGCGAAGCGTGTTCTCGCTGGGCCGGTGGTTATTCCTGAAACGTCACCGGCGGCAACCTGCCCGATGGATGACAACCGGCGGCGGTTGAATCGGAAGTTCACCACATGTCTCTATTGGGAGATTTCCTATGGCAGCCGCGCCGCTTATTTAAGTCGGTCAGCGATTGGGCGGAGGCTTCCGGAAACCGCGCCGCCCTGTTCAGCTTGCCGCCGCTGCTCGCAGCCGATCCCGCCCAGCCGGACATGAATCCCGGTCGTTGGCATGTTGCGCGCCTCCCTCAGGGAAAGGTAATTGGTGACCTGCGGTTGATTGCCACTCGGGATGACGATGTGCTCGGCCAACTCCAGGTTTTGCTCGGAGTTGAAACGCCCGAAACGCATTGGGCCCTGCAACAATTGCGACTGCGACGGCCTAGGCGGCTTCGCGGTACGGTCGCCGCAATCGCCGCCGCCGCTGGCACCAATTACTACCACTGGCTTTTCGACAGCCTGCCTCGCCTGCACCTGTTGCAACTGGCGGGTGTCGAGTGGAGCCGGGTGGAGTCATTTCTGATCAACGGTCCCGTCCGGTCGTTTGACTTGGATTCACTGGCTTTGTTGGGCATTCCACCGGAACGCGCCGTGCGGTGTTCCAAGCGTCAAATCACCATCGCTGAGCGCTTGCTCGTGCCACCGATGCCCACGGCACGGCAGGGCCAGATTGCGCCGTGGATGTGTGAATTTCTACGCTCGTCGTTTCTCCCTCAAATCCAACCGGTCGGACACGGCGCACGGCTTTATCTGTCCCGACGCAACTCACCGAAACGACGGTTGGCGAACGAAGCTCAGATCGAGAGTTTTTTCCACGAACAAGGGTTCACCTCGCTCCAATTGGAAACGCTTTCGTTCCGGGAGCAGGTCGCAGCTTTTGCCGGCGCCTCGTTCGTGGCCGGGCCACACGGTGCGGCGTTTGCGAACCTTGTTTTCGCGCCGCCAGGCATCCGGGTCATCGAGCTCTTTCATCCCCAGCATCAGGGCACGCTGTACGGACGCCTCGCAACCAGGCTGGGAATGCGATATCAAAGTGCCGTTGGGGTAGCCCCCGACGAATGGCATCCAGCCATGAGTGAAAAGCTCGGGTCTTATACCGTGGAACTCGAGCAAGTGCGGAAGTTGTTCGACAACTGATTCGAAACATGTCGCTTTCACCGGAATCGCCCGAACGAGACCTTGACACTGTGTCGGTAATTGTTGTTACCTACAACTCCGCGTCCTGCATCCGGGCGTGTCTCGAATCCGTGCTTGCCCAGCAGAACGTCGCCGTTGAGATCATCGTCGTGGACAATGCCAGCCAGGACGACACCGTGAACCAGGTCTGTCGTTTTGGGACCAAGGTAAACCTGATGGCCAACAAGGAAAATGTCGGCTTCGGCAGAGGCTGCAATCAGGGGTTTAAGTCCAGTTCCGGCCAGTTCATCTATTTCCTGAATCCGGACGCTCAACTGGAACAGCGTGACGCCCTCGCAACGCTGGGTCGCGCCCTTCACTCGCATCCGCACTGGGGACTGGCGGCAACGCGGGTTGTTTCTGCGACGGCGGAGGACGAATCGCCGCCAGCGACCAGTTATCCCGGGCAGTCTCACGCGCGGAATAATTTTGCAGACTTGCCCGGGAAAATTGCGTGGGTCATTGGCGCCAGTATGTTTATTCATCGGGGCGTGTTTGCCGCGCTCCAGGGTTTCGATCCTGAATTCTTCCTCTATAGCGAGGAGACGGATTTGTGTCTGCGCCTGCGCAAACTCGGTCACGAGATTGGATTTGTGGACCGCGTCACCGTGCGGCACATCGGCGGCGGCAGCGAGCAGGATCAGGACCCCTACGAAATGTGGCGCCGCAAGACGAATGGGATCCACCGGTTCTGGAAAAAACACTATGCGCCGGAAGATGCCACGCAGCTTGTCCGACGGGACCTGCGCCGCGCGCGCTGCCGGCTGTTTCTCAATCGCATTTTGGCGGCCTTCGGGTCGTTACACTCAAACGCCTGGCAGAAGCACCGGCGCTACCAGGCGGTCCGGGATGCTTCCGCGTCGTTCCTCTCCTCGAAATAAGCTAAGCGCCGCCTACGGTCCGGAGTTGTTGTCACCTCCAAAGTTTTGGGAAAAACTGTTCTTCTTGACGAGCAACCAGCGTCCGAAGAAGAAACTCTTCCGCTGCGAAACCGGTCGAATCGGGCTGGCCATGAGTTCTTCGAAGAAACTCAGGAGTTTCGCTTCATTGAAGAACTCGCTGGGAGTGTCATTGTAGAAATAGGGTTGTTGGAGATACTCGAAATACTTGTCGTCGTCGCGGTCCAGTTCGATGATCTTCTCAATGAAGGCTTTCTCGCTTGGAAAATCGGAATAGTTGAGGAAGCTCGCCGGATTGAACTCCTCATGCACCCGGGAGTTGCCCCAGTAGAGGGGCACGCAGCGGGCCTGCATGGCTTCAAACAGCTTCTCGGTGGTGTAGCCGGGGGACGATT